>CAVZVB010000021.1:0-61037 GCA_963778625.1 uncultured Alphaproteobacteria bacterium | reverse complement strand
CCACAGCGAAGGCTCGAAGTGGTTTCGAGGCAAAGTGGCGAGCTACGCTCAATTTCTTTTGGGCAGTTAGATCGGCGTAGTGCAAATCTGGCTTCTGATGTTGACCTATGATTTGCCGCGCCTCGCGAACCCAGTGCACAACCTCTGGCTCGCGCGCCTTGTCGATAACGACGGCCCCCATGGCAAACCATTCGCTAGCTCCCCGTGTATCCAAAGGAGCAACACGCCGAGTGCCGGGGTCGCCGTGGTTCGATCCACATAGGCTATGTATCGAAAGTCGGGCGGCGAATACGCGGATGGCATGACATGGCGCGAAAGAAGCCGACAACCAGAAGACGAGTCTACCGTAGGCGCTTCATCGAAGCCGCCCGTGAGCTTGGAGCGGACGTGTCGGAAGAGGATTTCGACTGGGCGCTACGGAAGGTCGCCGCTCAAAAGGACGGGAAGTCAGATGCCCGACCAAAGCGCAGCGATAAACCGACACGCGCTCGATAGATCTGAAGAGCGGCGAGCGAGAGAGTTCTGGCAGATGAACAGGTCGCCGTGTTGTACGTTGATGGACATACACAGCTTGTTGGCGACCTCCCGGTTTGTCGGATATTTTGGCAAGGTGAAGCCGCGCAAGTGTAGCAACCCACAACCCGATGCGCTTGCGTCTCGCCATCGCAGTCTCAGTGTCGGCATCGTCCTGAATTATTCGTAAGAGTGCAGCGCCGATCTGGTCACGACCGCGTGTCACTCCATAAACGAGCAAGTCGGCCCGGGTACCGACACCGTCACACCGGACATGGCCAAAGGCGATTGCTTGTGAGGTGCGAGTTGGAAGTCGTATGGACCGAGCAAATTGCGCATGCCTTGGATGGCATGCAGGACCTCGATTGACTGCTTCGCGTCGTCTTGCCTGAGCATGCTTTGCTGTGGGTCAGACAGAGCGCTGCGCCAGCATCTCCGTGTTAACCAGTGCTGTAACGCCGCCCATCACCGTCTGTTAAATACGAGCAAAGCGGCTGTCGAACGTCCTTGTAACGAATTATTGGCGGCTTCTTGGAACATTCTTTAGCGCGGCCGGATTATGCCCAAGCGAGCTGTGTCGGATGACTTCATGAAAAGCGCTAAGTCGTTTGCCGAGATGCGCGGCGGCTTCGCTTCTGGCTGAATGGCCATGGACCAAATCCTCGCAAGCGCGAATTTATCGGATGGACGGAGTATCCATATCGGATCGCTTTCCCGTCAAACGATTATAGACGCCGATGCTGAACACCTTGGGTTTAGTGGGTATTTTCTCTTCGAGGCCGACGACTTACCGAAATCGAAGGGGATTAACGTCCTTGGAAAGGCCTGCTCCGTCGAGGCCGCCTTTCGAATGATCGAAATCTGGCAGAGTTTGTCGAAGGCAGCCTAAAATCATCACCGATCTCGACGGCCATGGGGCCGCAGAGAACGTGGCTTTTCTTCAACGTTTGGGCTTGGTATCGTGAAAGCGAACCTTGCCAGAATACATTGAGAGATCGTCCCTCAAGACCTTGGAACTTTTTATACCGAACTCCGCGAGGATTTCTTGCAAATCTCCGGTATCGCTCTGCGCCGAAGTGATTACCTCTTGCGCTGCCTGTGTACCAACCTCTTTGATGGCGGCGACTTCAGGGCTAGGCGGAAGTGCCGCTAGCTTTTCCTTCTATGATGAAATTCTCTCGCGGGCATCATTTAGTTTGCTTTCAATGGCCTCCCTTTTCTCTCTCGCGAGATCAAGCTGAGCCTTATGGGCAGTGATCGTATCGTTCAGCGCCTGTTTGCCGGCACCAGCCAACTTGGACCCTAGCCAATAGCCGCCGCCCGCGAAGACGATCAAAAGCGGGACGACAACTTGCGTAGCGTTCCACACAACGCTCACGGCCGCCTTCCAATCGTCGGCGCTAGATAGGTCCATCCCGCAATCATAGAGGTGTCCGCCGCGTTTGCAAACTACACAATCGCCATCAGTTTCCTAGGCGGGAGGTTGGCTTGCGGCAACCTCCCCCTTCACCCCGCCTCAACACCCTTCCGCCACACTTCCCGCGAATCGACACGCGGCTTTTGCTTGCGCCGAGTAAAGGATTGACCGAATCTCCATTCTCGGGAAAGGAGGGCGGGAAAAGGTGGCCTGGATGAACGACCCCTTCTCGGGTGGCGAGCGCACCAACTGGCGCCAGCGCCTCCTCGGGCTCGATTCATGGATCGATTCCTCGCTGCACGAGGCCGGCCACGGCCTGATCGACGGCTACGAGCGGCTGTGCAATTTCATGCACCGCTTCAAGGCCGACGGCCTGCGCCGCTGGTTCTTCGAGTTCCTCTCGGAAGGCTATTCGCTCGGCGTCCTCGGCGCCCTCGTCCTGCTCGCCTTCGCCGTCCCCGCCTTCGACGAGATCCACACCGACTGGCGCCAGCAGGCGGACTTCGCCGTCACCTTCCTCGACCGCTACGGCAACGTCATCGGCAAGCGCGGCATCCTGCAGGACGACACGATCGAGCTCGAGGACCTGCCCGACAACCTCGTGAAAGCGGTGATCGCCACCGAGGACCGCCGCTTCTTCCAGCATTTCGGCATCGACGTCATGGGCACCTTCCGCGCCCTCGTCGAGAACGCGCGCGCCGGCGGCGTCGTGCAGGGCGGCTCCTCCATCACGCAGCAGCTCGCCAAGAACCTCTTCCTCTCGAACGAGCGCACGCTGCAGCGCAAGATCAAGGAGGCCTATCTGGCGCTCTGGCTTGAGGCCAACCTCACCAAGCGCGAAATCCTGAAGCTTTATCTCGACCGCGCCTATATGGGCGGCGGCACCTTCGGGGTCGGCGCCGCGGCGGAGTTCTATTTCGGCAAGAAGGTGCAGGACCTCGACCTTGCCGAATGCGCCATGCTCGCCGGCCTTTTCAAGGCGCCGACGCGCTACGCGCCGCACATCAACCTTCCCGCCGCCCGCGCCCGCGCCAACGAGGTGCTGACCAACATGGTGCAGGCGGGCTTCATGACCGAGGGCCAGGTGATCGGCGCGCGCCGCCATCCGGCGACCGCGGTGGAGCGCTCGCAAGTCGCCTCCGCCGACTATTTCCTCGACTGGGCCTTCGATCAGGTGAAGGCGCACGTCGACGGCAAGGACAAGGTGCTGATCGCCCGCACCACGCTCGACATGCGCCTGCAGAAGGCGGCCGAGGCGGCGCTGGAGTTGACGCTGCGCGAATCCGGCGACCAGTACAACGTGCACCAGGGTGCGCTGGTCTCGCTCGAGCCCGACGACGGGGCGATCCGCGCCATGGTCGGCGGGCGCGACTACGGCGTCTCCACCTTCAACCGCGCGGTCAATGCGCTGCGCCAGCCGGGCTCCTCCTTCAAGCCCTACGTCTATGCAACCGCGCTTGAAAGCGGCGCCTTCACGCCCGACACGATGGTGCTCGACGGGCCGATCTCGATCGGCAACTGGTCGCCGCAGAATTACGGGCGCTCCTATAAAGGCTGGCTGACGCTGCGCAACGCGCTCAGGCAGTCGCTGAACACGGTCGCGGTGCGGCTCTCGGTCGCGACGGGACGCCAGCCGATCGCCGATCTCGCCGCGAAGATGGGGGTCTCCACGCCGCTCCGCGTCACCCGCTCCATGGCGCTTGGGTCGTCGGAGCTCACCGTGCTCGATCAGGCGACCGGCTATTCCGTCTTCGCCAACGGCGGCTATCGCATCTACCCGCGCGGCCTGATCGACGTCAGGACGCCGTCCGGCAAGGTGGTCTACGACGCGCTCGCCAATCCACCGCCGAAACAGCGCGTGCTGAAGGAATCGACCGTGCTCGGCATGATCGACATGATGCACACGGTGGTGGAGAGCGGCACCGGCAGGCGCGCGCGCCTTCCCGGCATCAACGTTGCCGGCAAGACCGGCACCACCAACGCCTATCGCGACGCCTGGTTCGTCGGCTACACCGGCAACTTCACGACCGCCGTGTGGCTCGGCAACGACAACTACCAGCCGACCAACCGTCTGACCGGCGGCGTGCTGCCGGCGGCGACGTGGGCGAAATACATGCGCGTCGCCATGGCCTACGAGACGCCGATCCCGCTCCCCGGCCTGCCGCCGCCGCCGGACACCGGCGAGAAGCTTGTCGCCGATTCAGGCGACGGGCAGAGCCTGCTCGATGCCGGCGCCTCCGGCCGGCTGAGCTCGGCCACCTCCGCCACGCTCGGGCGGATCGAGGAGCGCTTCAAGAAGGCGGCGGAAACGCCGGAGCGCGCGGCATCGCTTCAGCTTCGCCAAGGTCCCGCAGAGGCGCCGATCCGCCAGGCCGCGCTCGGCGAAGGCGAGCCGGTCAATCCGTAGGCGCGCGTGAAAGCGGTCGCCGTTTTCCTGGCTGGGATCGCATGCGCGGTCGGGCTTGGACTTTGGAGCGCATGGCTTGCCGTCCGCTCGCCCGCACCGATCGACACGATTGAGCTCGGCGCCTGGCAGGCTTGGCCGAACGCCGGCACGGCGGACGCCGATCCCTATTCGCGCGCGCGGCTCGCAAGGACCGGCGAAATTCCGCTCGGCTCGGGCGAAGGGCTGACGCTGCTCGCACTCACGGACGATTCCGGCGCGCCGCTCACGCAGGCCTGCGACTATCGCATCGTCGGGCAGACGCCGCCGGCACGGCTTTGGACGGTCGCGCTTGAAGACACCGACGGCCGCGTCGTCGACGGAGTGGGCGGCTCTGCGGCGCTTGCCAGCGACACGCTTCTTCGCGCCCCCGACGGCTCCTTCGAGATCGTGCTTTCTGCGCTGCCGCAAGCGGGGAACTGGATCTCCACCAAGGGCGCGGAGCGCTTCCGCGTCGTCGTTCGCCTCTACGACACGACGGCGCGCACCGGCACTGCAGCTCACCACGCTCTTCATGCCGGGCATTGCGCGAGATCACTGCACATGAGCGGGCTCGCTCTGCCACAAGGCTGGTACCTGCCGCGCATCCGCTTCGGCGGTCTCATCGCGTTCGCGACCGGCACGCTGCTTCTGGCCGGCTCCATCCATATCTGCACGATCCTGCTGGTGCCGGTGTTGGCGAAGGAGGATGGCTGGTCGCGGCTCGCCCCCTATGCCGGCGAAGACCAATTCGCCGAGATACCGGACGCCGGCACGTCAGGTAGGGCGGGCGTCGCCGGCCTCGATCCGCTCTTCGTCAACGGCGCCTGCCGGATCCGCCTCGGCGACGCGCCGGTCGGAATTACCGTCGACGCCAGCGACCGGTTCTGGTCGGTGGCGCTCTACGACCCGAAGGGCGTCATCGTGTTCAGCCTGAACGACCGCACGGCGGTTGAAGGCAAGCTCGACATGCTCGTCGTCAATCCGGCGCAGAACGCCGAGATCAAGAAATCGCCGACAGTTGAAATCGAAGAAACGATCGTGGCGGAGAGCGCGTCGGACGACCTCATCGCGCTGCTTCGGCTCTTCGCGCCGACACCGACGGCACGCGCGGACGCGCGTCAGATCCTCGCGGACTCGGAGTGCCTACCCGCTCCATCCGTCATGTCGCCTGCCCCGTCAGGCGGATAACGCGTCTTTCGCCGATCCGCGCTTGCCGCGCCGCGACCGCCGTTTCGTCGGCGGTGTCGGCAGGCTGTCGTGGTACTCCACGCGAATGCCGGGGAAGATGACGACCTCTCCGGTGCCCGCGCGGTGACGCGGCGCCCGTTTCGATGCGCTGATGGCAAACGGTAAGATCTCAGCCATGTCGTTTCCGTGTTTGCCCGATCGCTTGATCTGGCAGCATCATGGTTAACGGCTGGTGAATTCGCGACTGGCCGGCTCTTCGGCGAGATCGATGAAGGCGCGCCCCTGCCGGTCCTCGATGTCGACCTGCCAAAGATCGGAGTCGAACCGCATCTCCTGTTGCATGCGCATGCGGGCCGCTTCGTCCGACAGGGCTTTGCCGACCAAGGAGAACAGCCGGTCGCTTGGGCGCTCGTCGTCGAACACGCTCTGCGGTGCCGGCGCGTAGAGGTCAAATGCGCCGTCGAGCCGATCCACCACGATGAACACGGCTCCCGCCTCTTCGGCGCCGCGCCGCGCAATCGAGACGAAGGCGCCCGCCGCCTCGGCCCGGCGCCGCAACGCCGCCACCCAGAAATCCGTGCGCAGACGCGGGCTCATCACCCGTCGTGCATGGCGCCGACCGCCCTGAGCTCGACGATCAATCCGTCGCTGATCTCACCGGTGACCGGCAGATTGTGGTCGCGCTGAAAGCGCATGATCGCGGCGCGCGTTTCCGGACCGGCAACGCCGTCGGCGATGAGCGGTCCGTAGGCGGCGAGCGCTAACGCGCTCTGCACGGACGCGACGAGCGGGTCGCTGGCCGGCGGCTCGTCTCGGGGCGCTTCCGACGCGCTCTTGATCGTTGCCAGAAGGCCGGCGCTCGCTTCTCCGGTCGGCGGCAAACCAGCCGCCTCTTCGAAGGACCGGATCGCCGCCTCCGTCTGCGGCCCGGCAATCCCGTCGATCGCGCCGGAGTAGCTACCCGAGCCGGAGAGCGCCTCCTGGATTTCGCGCACCAACGGGTCGCCGTTTTCCGTCTGGCGCTGAGAAGGCCCGCGCGTGGCAAAGAGCGGCGCCGGATGCGGCCGAGGCTGAAGGAAGAGCGCGTTCGTCGCAATCGCCGCGCCCAGCGCAAGAAACGCCGTGCAGGCGATCGCCTCGGGCCGTTTCAGTTGCGCGAAGACGACTGCGCCAATCTCAGGCAGCTTCAGCACGATCCCTCGTCCGCCCGTTCGCCATCGCGCCATTCGCAAGCGCAAGCCGCATACTCAACACCAAGCTCTCGCCTCTTCGATCCACCACCAGAGTTCCGCCCACGCCGTCGATCAGCGCACGCAGAGTCGCAAACTCGATCGGATCCCTCGCTTCGATTGCGGCGTCATCGAGCGCGAGCTCGACTGCAACACGCAGGAGGACGATACCCTTCAGTTTACGCGCGTCAACGCGGATCGTCCCGCCAGTTCGGCGTGTCGCGAGCGCGCCATCGATCGCAAGGCGTGCAATGCGGCGGCCGTGCTGTCGATCGCAGGCGACGTCCAAGCCGCGATCGCATGCGGCGGCGAGCGCGATCCCTTGAGCCTCCGCACGCGGGCGCGCGCGGCGGAGGGCAAACGCCACCGCTTCCCCAATGTCGCAAGCGAATAGCGGCAGCGCTGCAACTCGATCGGTCGGAGTCGTCGGTGCGGCGCCCTCACCCACCGCCTCAATTTTCGGCGCGGGCGGCTCTACGCCCTCAGCGTCCAAGAGCCGCAGCGATACGGCACCGCCGCGGTAGGGCGAGAAGATCCACGTCGCGCGCGCATTTTCTCCGCCGCCGCCAACTGCCTTGAGTGCGATCTCGACCGGTTCGCCGCGCGTTCTGCACCGGCGAAGCGCATCCGCGACGGCCGTCATGTCTGCCGGCTCGAAGAGGCCGGCGACGGGCTGCTCGAACGCGTCGGGAAGGAGACGCAACCGCTGCCGCGCCGTGCGCGTCGCTGCGAGCACGCATCCTTCGTGGTCTGCGATAAGGACCGGCTCGGATGGCGCCAGTTTTTCAAGGCAAGCGACGCGCTCCAGCGCTGCCGCGAGCGACAAGGGAATGAGGCTCGCGACAGAAGCGGCACGAGGCGCGATCAGCGAGCGTGCAAAGGCCGGTGCCGCGGAGAAGAGCGGCGCCATCAGAGCGGCCGCCAAGCCCGTGCGCGAGAGCGGCTCCTCGCCTTCAACAAGATAGAAAATCAACCAGCCGACAAGGCCCGAGAACACGATGCCGCTGATGAAAGCCGCGCGTCGTGGACGGTTCGACGCGAGCGCATGCGAAATCGCCAGGTAACCGGAGGCAATCGCGGCGGGAACCGCGAGCGGTGCGTCGAGGGCGAGCGAGGCAAGCAGAAGGATCGGCAGTCCAAGCACAGCCGCCACCCCGGCGCTTGCCATCGCGCGCGCCGCAAGCGTGTCTCCCATCGGCGCGCGGAGAGGTGGAACCGCGGCGAAGACAAGCGTGCGAAAACTGAAGCGGAGCGCGTCCATCGGCGACAACGCTGCGATCGAAGGCATTCGGTAGCCTTTGCCCGGCGTAAACTTCGCCTCGCACATTCAAGAACCGCTTTTAAGGAAGGTTGAAACGCCTGCGACGAGCGCCTCGGAACCGCAGCGAACCGGACGAAAGCTCGCGTCAGGGTTAAGGGATGCTTGCGTGGAACAAGCGCGCCGCGTCGTTGCTTAGAAAGCATTAAGTGCGTTCGCGAAAAACACCTGAAATGCGACCTCGCTTGGGAACCGGGTGTTCACGTCAAGGTGCTTGCATGTTTGCCGGTAGAAGAAGACGAAGCCTGCAGGGAAAGGCATGTTTGTTCTGCGTTCGCTTTTCTGGCTGTCGACCGTCGTGCTGCTCCTTCCTGCGTCTCCGGACGGAAAGGAGCCGGCGCCGCGCGTGAGCCTTCTGCACACCGCCTACGCGGCACGGACGCTCCTGCAGGACGTCTCCGGCATCTGCGAGCGCAATCCCGACGCTTGCGCCGCCAGCCGCCAAGCGCTGGTGCTTTTGACGCGAAAGCTTGAGACCGGCGCCGGCATCGTCACGGCCGGTATCGCTGCCAGCCAGGGACAAAGCGAGGCGAAGATCGACCACGGCACGCTGACCGCCGCGGACCTCGATCCCGCCTGGTCGATGGCAGACGCCACGCCGGCAAAATAGCTGCGCGAACGGCCCGCTGAAGGCCGGCCGCCACCGCGACAATTCTCCGCGTCGGACTATTGACCCCGCCATCTGTGCTAAAGTGGCGGCATGGATGCTGCAGAATCCTCGATATCCTCGATCGACGACCTCGTCGACAACTTCACCTTCCTCGACGATTGGGAGGACCGCTATCGCTACGTGATCGAGCTCGGCAAGACGCTGCCGGCGCTTTCGGAGGCGGAACATAGCGACGCAAACAAGGTGCGGGGCTGCGCGAGCCAGGTGTGGCTCGTCAGCAGAATTGTCCGCAACGGCGAAGTGCGGCTCACCTTCCGCGGCGACAGCGACGCCCATATCGTGCGCGGACTGATCGCGATCCTGCTTGCGATCTATTCGGGCCGCACCGCGCGCGAGATCGTCGACATGGACACGGAGGCCATCTTCGCGCAGATCGGCCTTCGCGAGCATCTGACGTCGCAGCGATCGAACGGCCTTTCCTCGATGGTCGCGCGCATCCGCGCCGATGCCAAGGCTGCGCTCTCCGGCGTTCAGGCGATCTCCGGACGATAATCCTCCGTGCCCCAGTGGCGCAGCTTGCCGGAGCCCGGTCTTCCGGTCGCGCTCGCCGCGAGCCCGTAGTGCCGCGCGAGCGCTTCGAGCGCGATGCGAAGCGCGAGTTTCGCCGAGCGGGCCGGCCATCGCCGCTCTCGTTCCACCGCCTCAAGACCCTTCAGGAAGCAGCAGACGTCGACGAGCACGCCCGAGAGCTCCGGACCGACGGCACGCATGGCGCGGTCGAAGCGGAGGCGCGCGGCGAGCGCCATGTCGGTCAGCTCGGCAACCCCCGCGCCATCGGAACGGCGGCCGGTGCTGACGCTCGCTGACCAGTTCGCCGTCACGCGCGGCTGTAGCCGGCCGAGCTCGAAGTCGCGCCGCAGCCGCTCGGCCGCCTCGGCCGCATGCGGCTTCAGCCAGGGCTCGCCGCCCTTGCCGATGCGGCGGGCGAGCGTGGCGACGGGGCTCTCGTCGAGCTCGACGATCACCCGTGCTCCGCCGCCGCCGGGCTTCTTCTCGACGAGCGTACCGTGCTGCGCGCGAAAAGGCCTTTCGCCGTTCGCGCGCCGTTTCAGCCAAGCGGACGCCGCGGGTGTAGCTGCGAATGCGCCGGGTTCGACCTCGGCCAAAAGTCCGGCGGCGAGATGCCGCCGCACCGTGATCGCGGAGACATCGCCCACGCGGGCGGTTGAGCCGGAAATGCGGTAGGTGCCATCGTCGGCCGCGACGAGCCGCAAAGCTCGGTCGCCGCAAAGCGCCGCGAGCAGCGTAGCGCTTGCGGCATCCGCCCTCTTCGCCATCAGGCCGCCTCCAGCACAGCGAAGCATTGGTGCCAGCGGTCAAGCGCAGCCTCGAGGCAGGACAACACGTACTCGAATTTTGGATCGTCGCGGCTGTCCTCCACGCAGGCGCAGGCATGCGCCACCGTGGTGCGGTCGCGCCCGAAGCTGAGGCCAACCTGCGACAGGCTAAGGCCGAGATGGACGTGCGCAAGATACATCGCCGTCTGCCGCGCGAAGGCTGCCGAGGCGCGCCCGCGCTTTTCGGCACGCAGCTCGGCGAGAGAAATGCCGAGCGCCCCGCAAACAAGCGCCTCGATGAAGCGGCAGGCGCTTTCCCAGTCGTCCCGACGCACGCCTCCCTCGCCGCGCCCCCCTGCTTCCCGCCCGGGCCGCGTTCTCTCGCAACCTCTGCTTGCCATTGTTGCCTCCCGCAAACCAGGATTGTTTTCCTATAATCCAGCACAGGAGGACGGGGATAAGTCTCAAGGTCACAGGCCGGCGGGGACATCAAAAATGAAATCCCCGGCCGCTTCCGACGCGAACAGGATGCCGCGCAGAGGAAGGACGCGGCACGATGGCGGACGCAAAGCATCGAAGCGATACGGAGATCAGGGAAGCGGATTGGGAGCGCGGCCGCCCGCGCGCTCGGTGAAACGATAAGGGCCGGCGCAGAGGCGTATGACCGCATGCGCGACTTGCCGAAGCTCGCCCGCATCGACCCGCTCGCGGGGCTCGCGGACACGGCGGAACACGTCGAGGCAATCGTTGCGCGGCTTGCCCGCGCGCTGAGGGCGGAGCGCAACCGCGCGCGCTCAGGCCATTGGACCTACGATCTCAACCGGCACATCGCGCTCCGCCAAGCGCATCGGGCGGAGACGGAGCGGCTCTTGCGCTTCGAGGCGGACGGCGCTGAGCGGCGCTAGCGCTTCTGGCCAAGCCCCATCTGCTTGGCGAGCGCGGAGCGCGCCTTGGCGTAATTCGGCGCGACCATCGGATAGTCGGCGGGAAGCCCCCACTTCTCGCGGTACTCTTCCGGCGTCAGATCGTAATGCGTGCGTAAATGGCGCTTCAGCGACTTGAATTTCTGCCCATCCTCCAGGCACACGATGTAGTCGGGGTTCACGGACTTGCGCACCGGAACCGCAGGCTTCAACGGCTCTGTCGCCGGCGTGACCGTACCCGTCGCCGTGCGGTGCAGCGCGGCGTGGACTTCCCTGATCAGGCTCGTGAGGTCCAGAGGGCGACGCTGTTGCTGCTCACGTAAGCGGACACGATCTCCGCCGTCAGCTCGATGAGATTGTCCTTTTCCATGATACCGGCCATTGACTCCTCGTGGTCCGCTTCAGGCGGCCCGCACGCGGCGCCGCGCCGTGGAGCTTTAGTAACAATCTAGAGTTTTTGCAATTGCAAGCTTCATACGGCGTCGATTTCGTGAAAAGGGCAAATCATCCGAAGAGTTAGGACGGCCTTCACGCAAGTTCACGCAGTCCGGCGCCCCACGCTTATCTGCGACGAAACTCGCCATAACCGCTCTCGGTCCTCGACCGAGCCGCGGAGCCCGCGCCCGTCTCACGCAGCGGGATCAGAAATAGCGCAGCCAGATGTAGACGTTCGCAATGGCGATCGAGACAAGCATCATCGGGAACGCGTAGAGCGTGAAAAGCGCGAAGCGGAAGGGCACGCCATTGCGGTCGCCGATGCCGGCGACGATCAGATTCGCCGACGCGCCGACGAGGGTTCCGTTGCCGCCAAGGCACGCGCCGAGCGACAGGCACCACCAAAGCGGATCGATCGCCGGCTCGCCGCCGAAAGCGGGCGCCGTCGTCTTGATCAGCGGGATCATCGTCGCCACGAAGGGGATGTTGTCGACGATCGCCGAAAATACCGCTGAGGCCCAGAGAATGGCGAAACCGGCGGCCGTCAGATTCCCGCCCGTCGCCTTGACCAGTTCGCTGCCGAGGATGCCGAGGAGCCCGCCAACTTCCACGCCGTGCACCACGATGAAGAGCCCGATGAAGAAGAAGATCGTGATCCACTCAACGTCGCCGTAGGTCTGGTGGATGTTGTGCGCTGCCTTCTCGCTCTGGTGCGCCCAATTATCGAGCAGCATCAGCACGCCCGCTCCGATTATCGCAATCGTCGCCGGTTCGAGGTTCAGCGGATGCGCGAAAACGAACGCCAGCATCACCGCGCCAAGAATGGTGAGGGATTGCTTCAGAAGCAACGTGTCCATGATCGCCTCGCGCGGGATCATGTCCATCACGCGGGCCTTCGCCTCCGGCGTCGCGTGAAGACTGCGCCCCCAGAAGACGTGGATCATCGCGGCTTGGACAAGCAGGAGCACCAAGACGATCGGGAGAAGGTTCTCCACGAAGGCGTTGAAGTTGAGCCCCACCTGCGAGCCGATCAGGATGTTCGGCGGGTCGCCGATGAGCGTAGCAGTGCCGCCGATATTGGAGGCGAATATCTCAGCGAAGAGGAAGGGATAGGGCGGGACCTCGAGCTCCTTGGTGATGGCGAGCGTGACCGGCACGATGAGGAGCACGGTCGTGACGTTGTCGAGGAAAGCCGAGAGAACCGCGGTCGTGATCTGCAGCATGAACAGGATGCCGGCCGGGCTCGCGCGCGCCAGCCGCGACGACCAGATGGCCAGATATTGGAACACGCCTGAGCGCCGCGAGACGGAGACCAGGATCATCATCCCGGTCAGAAGGCCGATCGTGTTCCAGTCGACGCCCGCGAGCGCTTCCTTCTGGTCGAGGACGCCGACGACGATCATCAAGCCGGCGCCGACCAGCGCCACGATCGAGCGGTTCACGCGTTCCGAGATGACCACCGAATAAGTGATCAGAAGCACGCAGGTCGACACCCACAAAGGGTTCCAACCGAACAGGACGTGCGAGGCGGCGTGCCCCTCCATGCGTTCTTCCCCCTCGCGCCAAGGGGCAATCCGTACCGCGCCGCGGCGCTCCCGATTCACGTCCCCAAAGATGCCGCGTCACGCTTCAGGAATTGGCCAGGCAAGTCAAGGCGGGCGGCGGCCGAAGCCTCCGGCCTCGCCGGAGGTTCACGATGGAACGATCGAAACCACTGTTACGATGAGGAGGACCGGCCCGAGACACAGAAGCGCCCATCCAAAGAAGGCGAAGAAACTCGGCATCTTCACGCCGCGCTCGACCGCGATGGCGTAGACCATCAGGTTCGGCGCGTTCCCGATATAGGTGAGCGCGCCCATATAGACCGCGCCCATCGAGATCGCGGCGAGCGTCGACGCCATCTGACCCATGAGCGCGTTGGCGTCGCCGCCGGCAAGCTCGAAGAACACGAGGTAGGTCGGCGCATTGTCGAGGAACGCCGAAAGCAGCCCGGTCAGCCAGAAATAAGCGACCGGGTGCGGCGCTCCGTCGTGCATGGTGACGGCGTCGAGAAGCGGCGCGAAGGCGCCGGCTTCCCCGGCGCGCAGCATGGCGAGCACCGGGATGATGGTGACGAAGATCGCGGCGAACAGCTTCGCGACCTCCATGATCGGCTCCCAGGTGAAGCCGTTCGCGGCGCGATGTTCGTCGCGCGTCCACCAGAGCGAGAGGAGCGCGGAAAGCGCTAGGAACGCGTCGCGCAGGAGGTTCTGCAGTTCGACCTCGGTGCCGAACACATCGAACGATATCCCCGGCCGCCAGGTGGCGGAAATCATGATCGCGGCGACGATGGCGGCAATCAGCACCAGATTGATGAGGCCGCGCACGCGGATCGGCGCGGGCGGAGTGGGGTCGCGCTGTCGGCTGTAGGCGCCTTCGCGCCGGGCGAACCAGCTGTCGAGCAGAAAGAACGCTGCGAGCAACAGGCAGGCAGCGAGTGCCGTTTCCGATGCGAGATGGCGCGTCGTCCAGAAGAAGTCGACCCCGCGCAGGAACCCGACGAAGAGTGGCGGATCGCCGAGCGGCGTCAGCGCCCCGCCGATGTTGGCGACCAGGAAGATGAAGAAGACGACGACGTGAACCTTGTGCGGGCGCTCGTCGTTGGCGCGCAGGAGCGGGCGGATCAGGATCATCGCGGCGCCGGTCGTCCCGACCACGCTTGCAATCAGCGTGCCGAGCGCGAGCATCGCCGTGTTCGTCGCCGGCGTGCCGTGCACGCTGCCGGTGACGAGGACGCCGCCTGCCACGGTGTAGAGCGCGAAGAGAAGCACGATGAAGGAGAGATATTCGCCGACGATCGCGTGGACGAAGGCCGCGAACGCAGCGTGCACGCCGAAGCCGATTGCGAGCGCGAGGAGTGCCGCCGCCGCAAAGCCGGCGCCGATCTTGCCGTAGTGGCTGTGCCAGATCTTCGGGAAGATCAGCGGCCCGGTCGCGATCGTCAGAAGCACCGCGACGAAAGGCAGCGCCCAGACGATTCCCATCGAGGCACCGTCAAGCTCCGCAGCGGAAGCGCCGTGCGCACTGACGAAATAGAAAAAGGAGGGCGATCGCAGCGACGGGCAGTCGTCTCGGCATCGGAGTCCTGCGAAAAAGCGGCTCGTTTCGTAGGGCACGAGGCTGGCGCAAATACAACCCCCTCGCTGCGATCCGCCCTGCGGCTTGCCACCACTCCCGATCCCCCCTACTTCCGCGAACGATGAACAAACCCCTTCTCCCTCCCCGCGCCGAGCGGCGGCCGGCTACCGTCACCCATCACGGCCACACACGCAGCGACGAGTATTCCTGGCTGCGCGCCGACAACTGGCAGGAGGTCATGCGCAATCCCGCCGCGCTGGCCGATGATATCCGCGGATATCTCGACGCGGAGAACGCCTATTTCGCCGCGGCGATGGCCGACACCGAGGCGCTGCAGGAGACGCTCTTCAAGGAGATGCGCGGGCGTATCAAGGAGGACGATTCCTCCGTGCCGCTCCCCGACGGGCCGTGGGCCTATGCCATGCGCTTCGTTGAGGGCGGGCAGCACCCGCTCTACGTGCGAGAAAGGCGTGCGGGGCGGCGGCGAAGAGATCATGCTCGACGGCAACGCGCTCGCCGAGGGACGCGCCTATTTCAGGATCGGCGGCGCCTCGCATTCGCCCGACCACCGGCTCCTCGCCTGGTCGCACGACGATGCCGGCTCGGAATTCTTCATGCTTTCGGTGCGCGATCTTGAGGACGGCAGCGAACTCGCCGACGTGATCACCGACACGAGCGGCGGCGCCGTCTGGTCCGCCGACGGCCGCTTCCTCTTCTACGTCCGGCTCGATGCGAACCACCGTCCGTCGCGCGTCTTCCGCCACAAGCTCGGCACGAGCCCCGAGGCCGACGTGCTCGTCTACGAAGAGGCCGACCCCGGCTTCTTCGTCAGTGTCGGCAAGACCAAGTCGCGCCGCTTCGTTCTGATCCACGCGCACGACCACCAGACGTCGGAGGTGCGCGACGATCCCCGCCGACGCCCCGGAGGAAGCGCCGCGCCTGATCGCGCCGCGCGAGGCCGCGGTCGAATACAATGTCGACGAGGCGAACGGCACGTTCTTCATCCTGACCAATGCCGGAACGAACGGCGAAGCGGCCAAGGATTTTCGCATCGTCACCGCGCCGGTCGAGGCGGCGGGACGCGAGAACTGGGCCGATCTCGTCCCGCATGAAGCCCGGCCGGCTGATCATCGGCGCACGACGTCACGGCGCGGCACCTCGTGCGGCTGGAGCGGTTCGAGGGGCTGCCGCGCATCGTGGTCCGCCGGCTCGCCGACGGCGCGGAGCACGTCATCGCCTTCGAGGAGGAGGCCTATTCGCTCGGCCTCATGGGCGGCTACGAGTTCGACACCGACGCGCTGCGCTTCACCTATTCGTCGATGGCGACGCCGTCGCGCGTCTACGACTACGACATGGAGAGCCGCGCGCGCGTGCTTCGCAAGGAGCAGGAAGTCCCGTCCGGCCACGACCCAGTCGCTCTATGTGACGCGCCGCGTCATGGCGCCGGCGCCGGACGGCGAGACGATACCGATCTCGCTCCTCTACCGCAAGGACACGCCGCTCGACGGCTCCGCGCCCGCCCTCCTCTACGGTTACGGCGCCTATGGCATCACCATGCCGGCGGGATTCTCGATCACCCGGCTCTCGCTCGTCGACCGCGGCTTCGTCTACGCCATCGCCCATATCCGCGGCGGCAAGGACAAGGGCTATGCTTGGTACGAGGATCGGCCGCCGCGCGGCGAAGGCCAACACCTTCACCGATTTCATCGCGGCGGGCGAATTCCTTGCCGCCGAGCGCTTCACTTCGCGCGGCAGGATCGTCGCGCAGGGCGGCTCGGCAGGCGGCATGCTGATCGGCGCCGTCGCCAATATGTCGACGGACCTCTTCGGCGGATTCGTCGCCAACGTGCCCTTCGTCGACGTCTTGAACACGATGCTCGACGACACGCTGCCGCTGACGCCTCCCGAATGGCCGGAATGGGGCAATCCCGATCGCCGAGGCGGCGGACTATCAGACGATGCTTGCCTATTCGCCCTACGAAAACGTCAGGGCGAAGCCCTACCCGCCGATCCTCGTCCTCGCCGGGCTGACCGATCCGCGCGTCACCTATTGGGAGCCGGCGAAATGGGTGGCGCGGCTGCGCGCGCTCAAGACCGACGACAACCTGCTGATGCTGCGCACCAACATGGAGGCCGGACACGGCGGCGCCGCGGGCCGCTTCGACGCGCTGAAGGAGACGGCGATCGAGATCGCATTTGCGCTGAAAGTCATGGGCAAGGTCGACTAGCGCCGGTCGGCGACGGCTGTCTTACGCAACAACATTCCCGGACTCCCCGCGAAAATTGCGCGCGTTCTTCGGTTGCCCCGGCGAGCAAGTCGGCTAGAAAGAGGCGCCGAGGAACAGCGCCACGCGCGCATTCGTTCCTGAAGCGAATTCTCAAGATGAGGAGACGAACATGGCCTTCACGCTCCCGGACCTCCCCTACGCCTACGATGCGCTCGCGCCGCATATGTCGAAGGAGACGCTGGAGTTCCACCACGACAAGCACCACAACGCCTACCTCGCCGCGATGACGGGCATGATCAAAGACACGCCCTACGAGTCGATGTCGCTTGAGGACATCTGCAAGAAGAGCTTCAAGGAGAATCCCAAGCTCTTCAACCAGGCCGGCCAGTTCTACAACCACGTCCATTTCTGGAAGTGGATGAAGCCGAACGGCGGCGGAAAGAAGCTGCCGGGCAAGCTGGCCGCGCAGATCGACAAGGACCTCGGCATCTTTCGACGCCTTCCGCACGGCCTTCATCCAGGCCGGCACGACGCAGTTCGGCTCCGGCTGGGCGTGGCTGGCGCTGAAGGACGGCAAGCTTGAGGTGATGCAGACTCCGAACGGCGAGAACCCGCTCGTTCGCGGCGCGACGCCGCTTCTCGGCGTCGACGTATGGGAGCACTCCTACTACATCGACTACCGCAACCTCAGGCCGAAATACCTGGAGACCTGGTTCGACAACCTGGTCAACTGGGACTACGTCGCCGAGCTCTACGGCGCCTAGCGAGACCCCCGAGCCTCGGGACGCGAGCCGCTTGGCAGCGCACGTTCGTTGCCTCGCGCAATCGTGTTTGTTCGTGTCCGCTCCGTCAGGCTTTGCGCCGATGACGCCGCCCCTTGCCGTTTGATATTTGGTGGGCGGCGTCGATTCTCGCTGACGCGGCGCATGCGCGGAAAACAGGAGATGGAATATGCGTCGGATTGCTGTTCGGAGGTACGATCGCCGTTGCTCTTGAGTGTCGTTGCGACCGCAACGCTTCGGCGCCGACGATCCTATCGACGTGCGGCAGAAGATCATGACCTCCGTCGGAAAATCCGGCGGGCTCTTGTTCCGCATGACTGAACGGCAAGGCGGATTTCGATGAACGCTCCGCCGGCGCAGCTCTGGCTTCGCTGCAGGCGGCTGCCGCCACCATCGGCGATTACTTTCCCGAAGGCTCCGAAACCGGAGAGCACACCTGTGCAAGTCCGAAGATCTGGGAGGACCGCACGGGCTTCGATGCCATCGTAGCGAAGTTCAAGGAGCGAAGCGTTGCGGCGTTTTCCGCGGCTCCGACGGATGCTCGACTCTCTGAAGGCCGCTGTCGGTCCGGTATTCGAGCTATGTGGCCAATGCCACAAGGCGTATCGCCAGAGCTGAAGATTACTCCAAGAGATGCTGAAGAGGGTTCTGGCAGCCGCGATCCTTGTCGTCATCTGCAGTCGCTCTCGCTCTGGTTTCTGACCGCGCCGCAGCCTTTGCAGGCGTCGTCGCTCCCGGACCATAGCCCGGACCTGGGAAACGGCGAGCGCATCTTCTACGCCGGCGGCTGCACCTCGTGCCACGCGGCGCCGGGCGCGAACGGCGAAGAGAAGCTGAAGCTCGCCGGAGGCCTTGAGCTCAAGACGGACTTCGGCACGTTCCGCGTGCCGAACATCTCGCCCGATCCGAAGACCGGCATCGGCGGCTGGTCGACGCTCGACTTCGTCAACGCGGTGATGCGCGGCGTCTCGCCTAACGGCAAGCACCTCTATCCGGCCTTCCCCTACCCCTCCTACACGCGGATGCGCGTGGAGGACGTGATCGACCTCAAGGCTTTCATGGACACGCTGCCGCCGGTGTCGAACACGGTCGCCGGGCACTCGCTCCGCTTCCCCTACAACATCCGCCGCGGCGTCGGGCTGTGGAAGCGGCTCTATCTGTCGGCCGCGCCGATGCTTGATCTCGCCGGCGCCGACGAGTCGCGTCCGCCGCGGCCAATACCTGGTCGAGGGGCCCGGCCATTGCGGCGAGTGCCACACGTCGCGCGACTTCATGGGCGGGCTGAAGAAAGCGCTCTGGCTTGCCGGCGCGCGCAACCCGGAGGGCCGCGGCACCATCCCGAACATCACCCCCGGGCCGGGCGGGCTCACCTGGTCAGAGGACGAGATCGTCGACGCGTTCAAAACCGGCTTCAAGCCCGATTTCGACACGCTCGGCGCAAGCATGGGCGAGGTGCAGGAGAACCTCGCGCATCTTCCCGACGCCGACCTTGAAGCGATCGCAGCCTATCTGAAGGCCGTTCCGCCGCTCCCGAACGCAGTCCCGGCAAAGAAGCGTGATCGTCGTCGGGCCGGCGCTCAGAAGACCGGCGCGCCTCTCTCGCAGCGCGCGAAGACGATCGCCCCGCCGCGAGATAGGTGATCGCGACCTGATGCCAGACGCGGCAGTCGAACTCGCTCCTGAAGCAGCCGCGGGCGGAGAACGGCGTAGAGTCTGTCGTTGAGATTGTCGAGGCGATTCCCGGCGAACTCGCCATACCATGTCGATTGCGGCCCGATCTCTGCGGCGATTGCCGCGCAGTCGCCGCCCACCGGCAGCCTTCGGCGCCTCATAGTTGAAGAAGCTCGCTGAACGGATCGGCGGCGCTTGCCCCGGTCAGGGCGACAACGGCAAAGGCGGAAACGAATGTTCTAAGCATCGAAGGAGCTCCGTGCGTGCGGCGGGCGACGCGCCGTCACTGGTGCGCCCATTCCCAGTAGAGCTGCCGCGCTTTCGCGTGCAAAGGGCCGGGCTGCAGCGCGCGATCCTCGATCCGCGTGATCGGCACGACCTTGGAATAGTTGCCGCTCGAGAATATCTCATCGGCATCGAGGAAATCCTCAACGGTCAGAACCGTCTCCTGCAACGTCCACGCCCGCGTCGCGCAGCAGCCGGACCACGCGCTGCCGCGTTATGCCGTTCAAAAATGACCGGTTCGGGGCGGGCGTCTTCACCACGCCGTCCTTCGCCATGAAGATGTTCGAAGTGCCGGTCTCCGCGACGTTGCCGAGCATGTCGCGGACGAGCGCGTTGTCGAAGCCGCGGGCGCGCGCCTCCATGATGGCGCGGCCATTGTTCGGATAGAGGCAGCCGGACTTGGCGTCGGTCGGCATCGATTCGATCGTCGGGCGCCGATAAGGCGAAACAGAGACCGAGAAGCCGGTCGGCGGCGGCATCGGCGTCTCGTAGAGGCTGAGCAGGAAGCGGGTCGATTCCGGATCGGCCGGCACCGAAAGGTAGCCGCCCTGCTCCGCCCAATACATGGGCCGGATGTAAAGCGCCGCATCGGCCGGGAACTTCTTCATCCCGTCGCGCACGAGCCCGAGCATCGTGTCGACCGTGACGTCAGGCTTCAGCCCGAGTGTCGAGGCCGAGGCGTTGACTCGGGCGCAAGTGCCGGTCGAGGTCGGGCGTGACGCCCTCGAAAGCCCGCGCTCCGTCGAAGACGCTGGAGCCGAGCCAGGCCGCGTGCGTGCGGGGCCCCATGATCGGGATGTTGCCCTCGTGCCAGTCGCCGTCGAGATAGGTCCAGGTGCGGGACCATTCCGCCATTGTCTGTCTCCTTGCCTTGGCGCTTCTGATAGGATTTCGCCGCGAAGGAGTCCACGTGGGAGACGACGCGATGAGCGACAATCGGGAATCCAGCTCCGATACGGTGGCGCGCTACCTCGCGCCGGGCGGCGACAATGTGAAGCTCGTCTATATCCTCTATTTGGTGAGCGCGATCGTCGGCATCACCATCCTGATCGGGCTGGTCGTCGCCTACATCAACCGCGGCCAGGCGGCCGGAACCTGGGCGGAAAGCCACTACACCTACCAGATACGCACGTTCTGGATCGGCCTCCTCTATTCGTGCATATCGGTCGTGCTGATGATCGTCGGCATCGGGTTCCTTTTGATCATCGCGGTGGCGATCTGGGGGATCGTCCGCTGCGTCAGGGGGCTGCAGTGGGCGGCGGCGGGCACGCCCGTCCCGAATCCGCAGAGCTGGATGGTCTGAGGATCGCATGAGCGGTTTCGCATTACGGACGGAAGAGCCGGGAGTCTTCGCGCCTTGAACCACTCGGTCTACGCATTCGATGCCTACGGCACGCTCTTTGACGTGCACGCCGCAGTGCGCCGGCACGCGGCAGCGCTCGGGCCGGATGCGACACGTTTCTCCGAGACGTGGAGGTCCAAGCAGCTCGAATACACCTGGGTCAGGTCGCTCGCCGGCCGCTACCGCGACTTCTGGTCGCTGACGGAGGAGGCGCTCGATTTCTGCTTCGCGGCGTTTCCTTCCGCCGACCGTGCACTCCGGCCGAAGCTGCTCGAGGCCTATCGCCGGCTCGACTGCTACCCGGAAGTGCCGGAGCTGATCCGCGCGCTTGCGGCGCGAGGGCCGGCAGGTCGCCATCCTCTCGAACGGCACGCCCGAGATGCTTCAGGCCGCGGTTGCGGCGGCGGGGCTCGAAGGGTCGTTCGACGCGATCCTCTCCGTCGACCCGGTGCGCCTCTATAAGACCGACAAGCGCGTCTACGATCTGGTGACCACGCATTTCCGCGTCTATCCGGAGGCGGTTTCCTTCCAGTCGTCGAACCGCTGGGACGTTGCCGGCGGCGCGGCCTACGGCTTTCGTGCCGTCTGGATCAACCGCTCGGGCGCGCCCGACGAATATCCGGACATGGCGCCGGCCGCGGTGCTTCCCTCGCTCGAAGGGCTGATCAGGCTCGGCTGAGCTAGCGTTCGCCGCCGGCGATCCATTTCGCCACCGCCGGCGGTTCGTAGCGATCGAAGCGGTCGAGCATCGGCTCCGGCCGGCTTTCCACGACCAGCATGTCGCGATGCTCGGGGCGCACGAATTTTTCGCGCTGCTGGTGGTCAAGAAAGGCGATCAGGAGGTCGAAGTAGCCGCCGGCGTTCAGAAGCCCGACGGGCTTCTGGTGGTGGCCGAGCTGGGCCCAGGTCCATATCTCGAAGAGCTCCTCCAGCGTCCCGGCGCCGCCCGGAAGCGCGAGGAAGGCGTCGGAAAGATCCGACATCAAGGCCTTCCGCTCATGCATCGACGCGACCTCGTGGAGCTCGGCGAGACCGTCATGCGCGATCTCGCGCTCGATAAGCGCTCGCGGCATCACGCCGATCACCTCGCCGCCCGCCGCGATCGCGGCGTCGGCGAGCGCGCCCATGAGCCCTACCGACGCGCCGCCGTAGACGAGCCTCAGTCCGCGCCCGGCGATGGCGCTGCCGACCGCCTGCGCTGCCTCAACGTAGAGGCTCTTCGCGCCGCTGTTCGAGCCGCAGAAGACGCAGACGGTCCGCATGCGCGCGTCACGCCCAGCCGACGCAATAGGGCTCGGGCTCGAGATCGATCGGCGCGTTCGCGGTTTCAGGAAACACCGTCTTGAAGGTGAAGGCGTGCGGCGTCGGCCCGTGCTCGGCGAGATGGCGGAGCCGCGCGAGCCCCTCCTCCACCGTCGGAACGTGCCCCTCCGGCACCCACCAGAGCACTTGGTACGGCCCCTCGGGCTTCGCAAACCACTCGCGCCGCCTGACCATGAAGCTGCGATGATCGGAGCGATAGACGAAGTCGAAGAGCGCGGCGACCGAGGCCCATACGCTCATATTGACGAGAAAGAGCGGATCCTCGACCGGCCGAATGTCGGTCGCATTGTTGCCCTCGCCGGTGAGCCGCCAGATGAAGCCGGGCGACACGTCGGCGAACGCATTCACACGGTCGAGGTTGTTCATGAAATCCGCCATGCGCGGGTCGCTCGTCTCGTAGAGCGCGGTCCCGACGTTCATCTGCGCGATGTGCATAAGTCCTACTCCGCGATTGCCGCAAGGATACGCGCCCAGGAGCGCGTCCCGCGCTGGAAGCTCGTCAGATTGTATTTCTCGTTCGGCGAATGGATGCGGTCGTCTTCGAGCCCGAAGCCGACCATGACGCTATCCATGCCGAGGATGCGCTTGAATTGCGTGACGATCGGGATCGAGCCGCCCATCGCGATCTCGACGGCCTTGCGCCCCCATTCGTCGGAGAGCGCGCGCTGCGCCTTCCTGACCCAGGGGCTGTCGTTCGGCTGCGAGACCGCGCGGTCGCCTCCGTGATTGAGGAAGCTCGCCTTGCAATCGGCGGGAAGGCGCGCCTGCACGAAGGCGCGGAAATTCTTGCGGATCGCGTCGGGGTCCTGGTCACCGACGAGGCGGAAGGACACTTTCGCCGAAGCCTTTGCCGGTATCACGGTCTTGGCGCCCTCGCCCGTGTAGCCGCCGACGATGCCGTTTACTTCAGCCGTCGGGCGCGACCAGACTTGCTCGAGCGTGGAATAGCTCTTCTCGCCGGCCGGAATTTTCAGCCCGATATCGCCGAGGAAAGCCTTCTCGTCGAAGTTCAGCGTGGCCCACTCGGCCTTCTGCGCCGCCGAGACTTCCGGAACGCCGTCGTAGAATCCCGGGATCGTGACGCGGCCGTTGTCGTCGTGCAGAGCATCGAGGATGTGCACGAGCACGTGGATCGGGTTGCGCGCGGCGCTGCCGTAATAGCCCGAGTGGAGATCACGGCTTGCCGCGTCGACGATGACCTCCTCGTAGAGGAGCCCGCGCAGCATCGTCGTGACCGCCGGCGTCGTGCGGTTCCACATATTGGTGTCGCAGACGAGCGCGATGTCCGCTTTAAGCTCCGCCGCGTTCTCGTTCAGGAACGGCACCATGCTCGGGCTCGCCGATTCCTCCTCGCCCTCGAAGAGCACGGTGAGGTTCACCGGGAGCTTGCCGGCGACCGCCATCCAGGCGCGTGCCGCCTCCACAAAGGTCATCAGCTGGCCCTTGTCGTCCTCGGCGCCGCGCCCGACGATCTGCTTCTCGCCGTCGACGTCCACGACCGCGGGATCGAACGGATCGCGCGCCCACAGCGACAGCGGGTCGACCGGCTGCACATCGTAGTGGCCGTAGAAGAGCACGTGCGGCGCGCTCTTGCCGGCGCCGTCATAGTGCCCGACCACCATCGGATGGCCGATCGTGTCGCGCACCTTCGCCGGAATGCCGATCTCGTTCAGCATGCGTGCGCAGAATTCCGCCCCTTCGCGACAATCCTTCTTGTAATGCGGGTCGGTTGAGATCGACTTGATGCGAAGGAGCGCAAAGAGCCGTTCGAGGCTCTTGTCGCTGTCCTTGTCGATGCGCGCGAGAATCTCTTCCGTCTGAGCCATGTGTCTACCGTCTCAAAGAGCCAAGGATGCCGCGTACCAGCTCGCGGCCTAACGAGCTACCGACCGAGCGGACCACCGATTTCACCGCAGCCTCCGCGACGCTCTGCCGCCGGGAATTGCCACCGCCGAGGATCGCGCCAAGCAAGCCGCCGCCACTGTTCTCCGGCTGGTGTGCCCGCTCTGAGGATCGGCGCGAAGATGGCGCCCGGCGCTCCGGCTCCGCTTCCTCCTCGCGAGCGCGGGCGACGGCGGGCGCGCTCGGCGCCGCGCGCTTCTTCAGGATCTCGATAGGCGGACTCGCGGTCGAGCCCGTTGTCATACTTGATCCCGACGGGGCTTGCCGCGATCACCGACCGCCGCTCCGTATCGGCGATCGGCCCGAGCCGCGACGACGGGGGGCGGATCAGCGTGCGCTCCACGATGCTCGGCACGCCGCCCGAGCCGAGCGTCGAGACAAGCGCCTCGCCGACGCCGAGCTTGGTGATCGCCTCGGAAACCTTGAACGCCGGGTTCGGGCGGAATGTGTCGGCGGCGGTCTCGACCGCGCGCTGCTCGCGCGGCGTATAAGCGCGAAGCGCGTGCTGCACACGGTTGCCGAGTTGGGCGAGCACGCTTTCGGGAATGTCCATCGGATTTTGCGTCACAAGATAGACGCCGACGCCCTTGGAGCGGATCAGCTTCACGACCTGCTCGACTTTTTCGATCAGTGCCTTCGGCGCTTCGGCGAAGAGGAGGTGCGCCTCGTCGAAGAAGAAGACGAGCTTGGGCTTCTCCGGGTCGCCGACCTCGGGCAGGACCTCGAAGAGCTCCGACATGAGCCACAGCAGGAAGGTCGCGTAGAGTTGCGGCGACTGCATGAGGCGGTCGGCGGCAAGAACGCTCACGACGCCGCGTCCGTCGGAATTGACGCGCATGATGTCGGGGATTTCGAGCGCCGGCTCGCCGAAGAACTCCATCCCGCCTTGCTGCTCGAGCACCAAAAGCTGGCGCTGGATGGCGCCCACGGAGGCCTTCGTCACATTGCCGTATTCGCCGGAAAGCTCTTGCGCGCGCTCGGCCATGTTGGCGAGAAGCGCCTGCAAGTCCTTCAGGTCGAGGAGGAGAAGGTGCTCTTCGTCGGCGAGCTTGAAGGCGATATTGAGCACGCCCTCCTGCGTTGGGTTCAGGTCCATGAGCCGGGAGAGGAGGAGCGGCCCCATCTCCGACACCGTGGCGCGGATGCGGTGCCCCTTTTCGCCGAAGAGGTCCCAGAAGATCGCCGGCGTGGCGACGAGCTTGTATTCGTCGGAAAATCCGATCTCGGCGGCGCGCTTCTGCAGGAAATCCTTCGCTTCGCCGGTTGCCGCGATGCCGGAAAGGTCGCCCTTCACGTCCGCTGTGAAGACGGGAACGCCGGCGGCGGAGAACCCTTCGGCGAGAACCTGCAGGG
Organism: uncultured Alphaproteobacteria bacterium; assembly: GCA_963778625.1. Lineage (GTDB taxonomy): Bacteria > Pseudomonadota > Alphaproteobacteria > Rhizobiales > Afifellaceae > DASWJZ01. The sequence continues at coordinate 35,639 of CAVZVB010000021.1, read as the reverse complement.
AGACGGTCTTGCCGGTGCCGGTCGCGCCGGTGACAAGGCCGTGCCGGTTGGCGAATTTCAGCTCCAGGTATTGCGGTTCGCCGAGGCTGTCGTCAGCCTGCCGGCTCGTCCCAAGATAAATGGCGCCGTCCTTGAGCAACGGTCCTCTCCGCGCATGAAGCGGCCCTTATAGTGGCGGGGTTCCCGGCCGACAATCGGCCCGCGCCGGTCGCTCTTGCCTTTCCGATGAACTCCGCCCAGTTAGGCGCATTCGAAGAGGAGAGCCCGATGGAAGAGCTGATCTCGCGGATCATTGCAAAGGCCGGCGTCGACGAAAACACGGCGCGCGCCGCCGTCCGCATCATACTCACGTTCCTCTACCAGCAGGGCGACAGCGGGAAGGTCGCCGAGCTTGCCGCAAAGATTCCCGGCTCCGCCGAATACATCGAAGCGGGCGACGAGGGTTCCGCCGCGACGCTCGGCGGGCTGATGGGCGGTGCCACGATGGAGGTCCTCGGCAAGCTGCAAGCGCTCGGGCTCGGCATGGGACAGATACAAGGGGTCACGCAGGCGACCGTCGACTTCGCCCGCGAAAAGGCCGGTGACGCCGTCATCAACGACATCGTCGCCTCGATCCCGGGCCTCAGTCAGTTCGTCTGAAGCGGCATTTTTGCCACGCTCGGCGCCGCGAGACCGAGGCCGTCTAGCCGCACGTCGGCGTCTGTCCTAGGAAAGGAGTTCGGGTCTGGAGGCGGCGGCAATGGCGTCCTATTCGATCGCCGAGGTGCGTACGATTCCGCCGTTCTACGCAGGTAAATTGAAGGCTGCGGGGATCAAGTCGACGACCAAGCTGTTGCAACGCGCCGCCACGCCGAGCTTGCGCCGGGCGCTTTCTGAATCCACCGATATTCCGACGCGACTGATCCTCGACTGGGCGAATATTGCCGACCTGACGCGTGTCTCCGGCATCGCACTCGAATACGCCGAGTTGCTCGTCGCCGCGGGCGTCGACACGGTCAAGGATCTGAGCCGGCGCAACGCCGGCAACCTCGTCGCGCGGATGGCGGAGATCAACCGCCGCAAGCCGCGCGTGCGCGTGCTTCCAACCGAAAAACGCGTCGCGCGCTGGATCGAGACGGCCAAGAAGCTTTCCCCCGGCATGGATTATTAGGGCGATTGCCCGCCTTGCCGCATTGGGCGGGCGGACATACAAGCGGCTCCATGGCCGATGCTGAACCCCAATCGGCGGCCGGCGCGACGTCCGGCATCGAGGACTGGCGCAAACTCGTCGAGACCGCGCTGAAGGGGCGCAATCCCGAGACGTTGCGCTCGCGCACACGCGACGGGATCGCAATCGAGCCGCTCTACGAGCGGCGGCGCGACACGCTGCCTCTGCCGGGACGGGGTGGAAAGCCCTGGACCATCGTGCAGGCGGTCGATGATCCCGACCCCGATCGCGCCAACGCGCAGGCGCTGGAGGATATCGTCGGAGGCGCGAACGGCCTTTCCCTCCGCTTTGCCGGCTCGCCGTCGGCCGCCGGTTTCGGAATGCCGGCGACGGACGAAGCGCTTGCCACGGCGCTTGACGGTGTTGACCTCGCCAAGGTTCGACTGAGGCTCGAGCCGCATGCCGGCTCCCTGCAATCGGCAGCGTGGCTTGCGGCGCTTGTCGCAAAGAGCGGCGTCGCGCCGGAGCTGACGGCGATCACCTTCGGGCTCGACCCGGCGGCGGCGATTACGGCAGGCGAGCCACCGTCAACCGACCCTCGGCAATTCGCGGCCTGCTTCGAGGCGCTTCGTGCCGCGCGCTTCACAACCGCGCTCGTCGTCCTCGATGCGCGCCCCTATCACGAGGCCGGGGCAAGCGAAGCGCAGGAGCTCGGCGGCCTTCTTGCCGCGGCGGCCTGGTGGCTTCGCGCGCTCGCCGATGTCGGCGCGGCGCCGGCCGATGCCTTGCCATTCTTCAGCGCATCGGTTGCGACGGATCGCGACCTGCTCCTGTCGATCGCGAAGCTCCGCGCGCTTCGGGTGCTCTGGGCGCGGCTTCAGGAGCTCTGCGGCGTGCCGAGAACACCGCTTTCCGTGCACGCCGAAACAAGCCGGCGAATGCTGACCCGCGCCGACGTTTCGACCAACCTCTTGCGCAACACCATGGCCGCATTCGCCGCCGCCGTCGGTGGTGCCGACGCGCTCACCGTCGTCCCTCACACAGCCGCGATCGGGTTTGCAGACCGGAGCGCTCGCGCACTTGCCCGCAACATCCAGCACCTTCTCGTCGAAGAAGCCCATCTTCATGTCGTGACGGATCCGACCGCCGGCGCGGGTGCGCTCGAAGCTCTGAGCGAGGCGCTCGCTGCGCACGCCTGGACGGAGTTCCAGGCGATCGAACGCGAAGGCGGAATCGTGGAGAGCCTTCGCGCCGGCGCATTACAGGCGCGGATCGCAAAGGCGCGCACGGCGCTCGTCAACGCCGTCGCCAGCGGCTTTTGTCCGCTTGTCGGAGCGACCGTCCATCCAACAGAAGAGCCGGCACCGACAGCCGATCAGTCCGCAGAGCATCCAACGGCGCTTTTCGGCCTCGATACCGTCAGCCTTGAAGCATCGGCGAAGGCGGCGTGATGGGCATCCCCGATTTCACCCGTCAGGCGTGGCAGCCGCCTGCCCCCGCGGCCGAGCCGGCCGCCGGCGAAAGCTGGATGTCGCCGGAGGGGATCGCCATCAAGTCCGCCTACGCCGCAGAAGACATCGACGGCCTCCCGGCAATCGACGGCGTGCCGGGTCTTCCGCCTTATCTCCGCGGCCCCTATCCGACCATGTATGTCGAGCGGCCGTGGACGATCCGGCAATATGCCGGCTTCTCCACCGCGCGCGATTTCAAACGCCTTCTATCGCCGCAATCTCGCCGCCGGACAGAAGGGGCTTTCGGTCGCCTTCGACCTTCCTACGCACCGCGGCTACGATTCCGACGATCCGCGCGTTGCCGGCGATGTCGGCATGGCCGGCGTCGCGATCGATTCCATTCTCGACATGGAGGAGCTCTTCGCCGGCATCCCGCTTGGCGAGATGACCGTATCGATGACGATGAACGGCGCCGTGCTGCCGATCATGGCGCTCTATATCGTCGCCGCCGAGCGGCAGGGTGTGAAGCCGGAGGCGCTCGCGGGCACCATCCAGAACGACATCCTGAAGGAGTTCCTGGTCCGCAACACCTACATCTATCCGCCGCGGCCCTCGATGCGGATCGTCGCCGACATCTTTTCGTATGCCGCGGAGAAGATGCCGCGCTTCAACCCGATCTCCGTCTCCGGCTATCACATGCAGGAAGCGGGCGCGACGGCGGACCTCGAACTTGCCTATACGCTCGCCGACGGCCTCGACTATGTGCGCGCCGGACTCGCCGCGGGCTTGCCCATCGACCGCTTCGCGCCGCGCCTCTCTTTCTTCTTCGGCATCGGCATGAGCTTTTTCATGGAGGTCGCGAAGCTTCGCGCCGCGCGCCTCCTCTGGGCGGAGCTCATCGCGGAGAAATTCTCGCCCTCCGATCCGCGCTCGGCGATGCTCAGGACGCACTGTCAGACTTCCGGCTGGTCGCTGACCGCGCAGGACGTCTTCAACAATGTCGGGCGCACTATGATCGAGGCGATGGCCGCGACGTTCGGCGGCACGCAGTCGCTCCACACCAACGCGCTCGACGAGGCGCTGGCGCTGCCGACGGACGCTTCAGCCCGCATCGCGCGGAACACGCAGCTCGTTCTCGCGCTCGAATCCGGCATGACGCGCGTCATCGATCCGTGGGGCGGCTCGTTCTTTCTCGAGCGGCTGACGGCAGACCTCGCGGCGCGCGCCCGCGTGCATATCGAAGAGGTGGAGGCGCTCGGCGGCATGGCGCGCGCAATCGAAACGGGCCTGCCACAAGAGCGGATCGAGGAGTCCGCAGCCAAAGTGCAGGCGTGGATCGATAGCGGCCGGGAGGTGATCGTCGGCGTCAACCGCTACCGGAGTCGCGACGACGCGGAGCTCGAGGTGCGCAAGGTCGACAACGCCGCCGTCCGTGCCGAGCAGATCGCCAAGCTCGAAAAGCTCAGGCGCGAGCGCGACGAAGCCAAGACGCAAGACGCGCTTGCGGCGTTGTCGGAGGCGGCGGAAGGAGACGCGAACCTGCTCGCCGCCGCGGTCGACGCGGCGCGCGCCGGCGCCAGCGTCGGCGAGATGAGCGCCGCGCTCGAGCGCGTCTTCGGCCGGCATGTGGCGGAGGCGCGGGCGCCCGCCGGCGTCTACAAGCGCGAGATCGATCCCGACAACGAAGCCGTCCGGCGCGTCGTCGCCATGACCGCCGAGTTCGCCAGAAACGAAGGGCGGCGGCCGAAGATCCTGGTCGCCAAGATGGGCCAGGACGGCCACGACCGCGGCCAGAAGGTGATCGCATCGGGCTTCGCCGATCTCGGCTTCGACGTCGACATCGGCCCGCTCTTCGCCACGCCAGAGGAGGCGGCGCGCCGCGCCGTCGCGCATGACGTGCACGTGGTCGGGGTCTCCACGCTCGCCGCCGGGCATCTGACGCACGTGCCGGAACTCCGCCGAGCGCTCGACGCCGCCGGACGCGAGGACATCGTGATCGTGGTCGGCGGCGTCGTGCCGCCGCAGGATTATGGCGCGCTCCAAGAGGCAGGCGCCGCGGTCATCTTCCCGCCCGGCACCGCCGTGACCGAGGCGGCGGAGAAGCTGCTTGAGGCGCTCAACCGCAAGCTCGGCTACGCCCAGCGCGCCGCAGCGGAGTAGCACCCGCGCCCTCTCTTAACGCTGCGGTATGCACCTTGCCCCTAGAAGACCGTCTTCCAGTCGATCCGTGCGGTCGGCCAGAAGAGGAAGACGATGTCGTCGCCACAGCGCGAAGCGTTTTGCCGACCGACCCGGCGTGCGTTCTCCCGCGCGGCGCTCGGCGCGCTGCTTATGCCGACCGCGCTTATGCGGCCGCGCGCTCAAGCTGCGTCCTTGCTCTCCGGTGCATCGGGAGCGCTCGATGCGACCGCGGCCGGGCTCAGGCCCGGTGCCGCAGAGGATCAGGGCGAAGCGCTCGCCAAGGCGCTCGTTCAGGCGTCGGCGACGGGCCAGCCGCTGTTTCTGCCGCCGGGTCGCTACCGCGTTTCCAAAGTGGTGCTTCCCGACCGCGTGCATCTGATCGGCGTGCCGGGCGAAAGCCGGCTCGTCTTCGCCGGCGGCGCCTTCATGCTGCGCGCCGAGCACGTTGCGCGCCTGCGTCTTGACGGCGTCACGCTTGACGGCGGCGCCCTCCCCCTTTCCGCGCCTGCGCTTCTCGACGCGGACGACGTCGCCGAACTTGCCATCGACGACTGCGACTTCGTTGCCAGCGGCGGCGCCGGCGTGAAGCTTCGCGCCGCAAGTGGACGGGTGGAGAACTCCCGCTTCGACAATTCTGCCACTGTCGGCATTTACCTCCGCCAATCGAACGGGATGACGGTGAGCAGCAACGCCGTCACCAATTGCGGCGACACGGGCATCCTCGTCGCGCGCGACGAGGAGAGCGACGACGGCACGATCGTGCGCGGCAACCGCGTGTCCCAGATACGCGCCGATTCCGGCGGCACCGGGCAGAACGGCAACGGCATCAATCTCGACAAGGCGAACGGCGTCGTCATCGCCGACAACCGCGTCGATCAATGCGCCTTCTCCGCGATCCGCTGCTTCTCGTCCGACGACATCGCCGTCACCGGCAACGTCGCCACGAATTCCGGCGAGATGGCGCTCTACGTCGAGTTCGCCTTCGAGGGCGCGATCGTCGCCAACAATCTGATCGACGGCGCGAACGGCGGCATCTCCTTCACCAACTTCGCCGAGCATGGCGGCAGGCTCGGAACGTGCTCGGGAAATCTCGTCCGGCATATCCGCGGCGGTCCCCCTTACCCGGACGGCAACTTGCAGACCGGCGCGGGGATCAGCGCGGAGGCCGACGTCGCGATCACCGGCAACACGGTCGAAGACGCGATCTGGGGCCTGCAGCTCGGCTGGGGGCCCTATCTCCGCGATGTCACGGCGACGGGAAATGTCCTGCGCCGCACGCAAGATCGGCATCGCCGTCTCGGTGGCGGAAGGCGCCGGCCCGGCCTTGATCGCAAACAACCTGATCGCCGAGGCGGAGCGCGGGGCAATCCTCGGCATGCGCTGGGACGAGGTCGCGACGGAAGAGCTGGTCGACGGGACCGTGGCGGTCCCTGGAATCAGCCTGGAAGGAAATCGGAAGGCGTGAGGGCCCCGTCGCGCGGGAGCATCCCGCGCGCGTGCTACTGCTTCAGGAAAAAGTCGTAGGCGGCGCTGAAGCCCTTCAGGCTGCCTTTCACCGTTGCCGGCTTCTGGTTGACCGGCTCGAACGTCACCGAATACTCGGTGTTCTTGCGAAACGCCGCGAGCCAATTGTCTTCGAACGGGAACTCCGCCACGCAGGCCTGCGGCGCGCAATAGCGATAAGCCGCGGTGATCGCGTCAAGACCGCTTTCATTGATGAGAAGGCCGGGCGCAAGAAGCACCTGCGTCGGCGTGTAGACTACCGCCTTCAGCTTGCCGTCGTTGTCCTTTGCCAGGATCCAGGCGAGCACCACTTCGCCGGTGCCCGACTTGGTGAAGGTCTGCGACAGGCTGCAGCGCTTGGCGCCGCTCGAATCGTCGCAGGCGACGACCCAGTCCTCAAAGCGGGTCTCGCTCTTCGTGGTCTGGGCATGGGCAGTGGTCATCAGCGGTGCGAGCGCCACGACCGAAACAGCAAAGGCGCTGGCAAGAACTTTCCGCATGTTCATCTTCCCCCGGGAATACGTCGGCAAACACCCGCCGCAACGGCCCGCCGGCACTTTTCCCGTCCGGGCCGGGGCATGTCAACCAAGCCGGCCGGCTAGCGACACCCCTCGAACGCCTCCGACACCGCGCGCACCTCACCGACCTTGACGCCGCGCCGCGTCACGACCGGCACGCTGGTTCGGTGGGAGAGCGCCTCTGCCTGCTCCGGCAGAAGGCGCGCAAGCACGGCAGCCATCATTGCCTCAGCCGCGCGGGTGGCGCCGTCGTCGGCCTTGAGCGCAACTCCGAGCCCGCGATCGCCGAGTGCGGCGCAGAATACGCCTTCCGCGCCGGTCTTCACCAAGGCCGCGCCCTTCAGAAGCGTCATCACCTCGGTACAGAAGCGCCCGGTCCCCGCGACGTAGAAAGGTTGGGCGATCGCGGCGCGATAAAGACGGCGCGCGGCGTTCGCGCGTGCCTCCGGCATCCCCGTCCCGGTCGCAAAACGCGCGAAGCCGCGCGCGAGGCTTGCGAGCGGCACGGCATAGGTCGGGATCGAGCAGCCGTCGACGCCGCAATTCTCCGTCGCGTGCGGCGCGCCGGTCAGGCTCGCAAGCGCTTCGCCGACCGCGCGCTGCACCGGGTGATCGGGCGCCACGTAGCCGCGGTGATCGACGCCGAGATGCCGCGCCAGCGCCAGGAAATTCGCATGCTTTCCCGAGCAATTGTTGTGGAGCGGCCCGGGCTTCTCCCCGCGCCGGATCAGCGCGGCCGCAGACCGAGAGTGCGACGGCGCGTGCGTGCCGCATTCGAGCGCCGCCTCGTCGAGCCCGATCGCCGCAAGCATCGCCGCGACGCCGGCCACATGCTCCGGCTCGCCGCCGTGCGACGCCTGCGCCAGCGCGAGCTCGCGCTCGCCGAAGCCGAAGGCGTCCGCCGCACCGCTTTCGACGAGCGGCAGCGCCTGGATGGCCTTCACTGCGGAGCGCGGATAGACCGGCTCGCCGACGTCGCCGAGCACGAAGACCGACTCGCCGTCCGCGTCCACGATCGCGACCGCGCCACGATGGCGGCTCTCGACGCGGCCGCTGCGGGTCACCTCGACCAGGACGGGATTCACCATTTTCTCACCGAAATGCGCCCGAAGACGCCGAACTAGGCCCTCCCCCGCTCCGGAAGGCAAGTCCGCCGAGGTTGACGTGCGTCAACGGAGCCAGCCTCGGGCACTGGCAAACTTTTGAGACATTTCCATGTAACAGGGCGGCACATGAACGTTCAGCAGAAGATCACGCCGCCCGCCGATGTGGCCGAGACGCTTGAGCTTGGGAGATCCCCCGCGCGCGGCTGGCTGTCGCGACGGAACCTTATCCTCGGCGGGCTCGCTGTCGCGGCGCTCGTCGTGCTCTATCTCATCGTCTTCGGCACCGGCGGCTCGGGGAGTTCGGTCCGTTACGTGACAGAGGCGGCGAAGCGCGGCGCGCTCACCGAAACCGTGACGGCGACGGGAACGGTCGAACCGACCAACCAGGTCGAGATATCGAGCGAGCTCTCCGGCACCGTGAAGGAAGTCCTCGTCGACTACAACGATCAGGTGACCGCGGGCGAGTTGCTCGCCGTCCTCGACACCGACAAAGTTGCGGCGGACGTGGCGCATGCGCGCGCGACGCTTGCGATGCGCAACGCCCAGGTACAGGACGCCGAAGCAACGCTCGCCGAATCCAAGCAGAGCTACGACCGCGCGCTCAAGCTGACCGAGAAGGATTTCGCATCTGCGGCGTCGCGCGACCAGGCCGATGCCGACTATCAGCGCGCACAGGCGGGCGTCGCCGTGGCGAAGGCCAATGTCGAGGTGGCCGACGCGGACCTCTTGACCGCCGAGACGAACCTGAAGAAGGCGACAATCCGCTCGCCGATCAACGGCGTAGTGATGAGCCGCACGGTGGAGCCGGGCCAGACGGTCGCCGCCTCGCTGCAGGCACCCGTGCTTTTCACCATCGCGGAGAACCTCGCCTCCATGCAGGTCGAGGTCGACATTGACGAAGCCGATGTCGGCCAGGTGCAGAAGGGCCAGCCCGCTACCTTCACCGTTGAGGCGTTCCGCGATCGGACGTTCCCGGCCGAAGTCAGCGAGGTGCGCGTCGCGCCGGTGACGATCAACAACGTCGTCACCTATACGGGCGTGCTCAGCCTCGACAATTCCGACCGGCTGCTTCGACCCGGCATGACCGCGACCGCGGAGATCGTGGTGAAGAAGGTCGACGATGCGCTCCTCGTGCCGAACGCAGCGCTCCGCTTCGCGCCGCCGGCGACCGCGACGACCAGCAGCAGCGGCGGCGGGCTGCTCCGCATGCTCTTGCCGCGAGCGCCGCGCAACACCGGAGTCGCCAAGGTCGAGGAGACGGCCAGCGGCGGCCGATCCATCTACGTGCTCAAGGACGGCGCGCCACAGAAAGTCATCGTGCATGTCGGGGCGACCGACGGCGCCTGGACCGAGGTGCTCGACGGCCCGCTCGAAGCCGGCGCTCCGGTGATCACGGGCTCCGAGACGGCGAAGTGAAGACGGCGATGGAGGAGATCCGCGCCGACGCGCTTCCGCTCGTGGCCTTCGTCGGCGTCAGCCGCGTCTACGGACAGGGCGACGCGACGGTGAACGCGCTCGCCGGCGTGGACCTTCGCGTCGATCAGGGTGACTTCGTTGCGATCATGGGACCGAGCGGCTCGGGGAAATCGACGGCGATGAACATCATCGGATGCCTCGATACACCGACCGAGGGAACCTATTATTTCCGTGGCGTCGAGGTCGGCGCGCTCACCCGTCGACAGCGGGCTCTGCTGCGGCGAAATTATCTCGGCTTCGTATTCCAGGGCTTCAATCTCCTGGCGCGCACGACGGCGCTCGAAAACGTCGAGCTGCCGCTGATCTACCGTGGAACGCCGGCGCGCGAACGCCGCGTGATGGCGCTTGCGGCGCTCGACGAGGTCGGCCTGAAAGGGTGGGAGCATCACGACCCGAGCCAGCTCTCCGGCGGCCAGCAACAGCGCGTCGCGATCGCTCGCGCGATCGTCACCAAGCCGTCGCTGCTCCTCGCCGACGAGCCGACCGGCAATCTCGACACTGCGATGAGCAACGAGATCATGCGGCTCCTGACGAGCCTCAACCAGCGCTACGGGATCACCGTCGTCATGGTCACGCACGAGGCGGAGATGGCCGGATACGCGTCGCGCGTCGTCCATTTCCTCGACGGGCACGTGGAATCCGACGAGCGGCGACGCGAGGCGGCGTGATGATCTTCGAAACGGTGCGGCTCGCATTCCAGGCGATCTTCCGCAACGCGCTGCGTTCGTTCCTGACCGTGCTCGGCGTTGTGATCGGCGTCGGCGCGGTGATCGCCATGGTGACGATCGGCAACGGCACGACCGCACAGGTGAAGTCGGAGATATCGGCGCTCGGCACGAACCTCCTTTTCGTGCGGCCCGGCCAGGGCTTCGGCCCGCGCCAGGGCGACGCGCCGAGCTTCACGCTCGCCGACGCCAATGCGATCGAGCGCCAGATCGGCGGGCTCCAGGCCGTCGCCCCGACGACCGGCGCAAGCGCCAATGCCGTCTACGGCAATCAGAATTGGAACACCTCGATCACCGGCACCTCCGACGATTTCCTCGTCGCCCGCGACTGGCCGCTCGCCGAAGGGCGGAGCTTCCTTGAAAGCGAGATGCGCGCTGGCCAGGCCGTCTGCATCATCGGTCAGACGGTGAAGAAGGAGCTCTTCGGGGGCAGCGATCCGATCGGCGAGAAGATCCGGCTCGGCTCCGTCTCCTGCCAGGTGATCGGCGTGCTTTCGGAGAAAGGCCAATCGAGCTTCGGCCAGGACCAGGACGACACGGTGCTGATGCCGATCCGCGCGGTGCAACGACGCTTCGCCGGCAAAACCGACGTCAACTCGATCTACCTCTCGGCGGAGGACGGCGCCGACACGGCGAATATCAAGCGCGACGTCACCTTCCTGATGCGCGAGCGGCGCCACATTACGGCCAACGAGGACGACAATTTCCGCGTCAACGACATGGCCGAGATGGTCGCCACCATGACCTCGACCACGAAGGTGCTGACCGGGCTCCTCGCCGCCGTCGCCGCCGTGAGCCTCCTCGTCGGCGGCATCGGCATCATGAACATCATGCTCGTGTCGGTCACGGAGCGCACGCGCGAGATCGGCATCCGGCTCGCCATCGGCGCGGAAGAAGGCCAGGTGCTGATGCAATTTCTCGTTGAAGCGATAGTGCTCTCGCTCTTCGGCGGGCTGATCGGCGTCGCGCTCGGCCTCGGGCTTTCAGGCGCCGCCTCGCTCGGCCTCGGCGTGCCCTTCGTGCTTGACCCGAAGATCGTGACGCTCGCCTTCGTGTTCTCCGCCGTGGTCGGCGTGGGCTTCGGCTATTTCCCCGCGCGCCGCGCCGCGCATCTCGATCCGATCGAGGCGCTTCGCCACGAATAGGGCACGAATAGTGGGGATAGTGCGCACACCGGTGGAGATTCCACTGGATTAGTGCGTGAGCGTGCGTGCGGCGGCCACATGAATGCGGCAGATTGCAGCGAACGGAACCGGGCGCGGAGGCACGCCCTTGCTTGACCGGGTCGATGCCGCGCAGGCCGAAGCTGAGCTGCGAACGCGCGCCAAGGAGCGCGTGATCGAGATCGGCGGTCAGACGGTCATCGTCGGCGATTGCGTCGAGGCACTCGCCGGTCTCCCCGAGCAATCCATCGACGTAGTTGTCACGTCGCCGCCCTACAACATCGGGTTGAACTACCGGTCCTATGACGACGGCGGCGACCGCGGCGCCTATCTCGCCTGGCTCGCCGAGATCGGGCGGCTCCTCAATCGCGTGATGAAGGACGACGCCTCGTTCTTCCTGAACGTCGCCGGCACCTGCTCCGATCCGTGGATCGCGCCCGACGCGGCGAACGCGATGCGCGATCTCTTTCGCCTGCAGAACGCCATCGTCTGGGTGAAATCGCTGTCGATCGGCGACGACACGTTCGGCCATTTCAAGCCGGTGAACTCGCCGCGTTATCTAAACCACACGCACGAGCACGTCTTCCACTTCACCAAGGATGGAAGGACGCCGCTCGACCGGCTCGCTATCGGCGTGCCGTTCAAGGACAAGTCCAACATCGCGCGCTGGCACCACGACAACGACCGGCGCTGCGCCGGCGACGTGTGGTTCATCCCCTACGAGACGATCCGCTCGAAATCGGACCGCGACCACCATCCGAGCCCCTTCCCCGTGGCGCTGCCGGAGCGCTGCATCAAGCTGCACGGGAAGCGCGACGCGGTGGTGCTCGACCCGTTCCTCGGCGTCGGCGCGACGCTCCTTGCCGCGCAGCGGCTCGGCAATAGGGGCATCGGCATCGAGATCGACCCGACCTACGCGGAATCCGCGGCCTGGCACCTGAGGGAGCGGCTGATCTAGCCGCGGACGAACCCGTTCGGAGTGCGCGTCTGCGTCCTTAACAAAAGATAAACGGTTCTCTCCGATGATTCCCGCGTCGAAGGGGCTCGATCGGCCGTTGCCGATCGCTTTCGCAAGCGAGGCGCGAGATGGCGAAGAAGCGCAAATCGTTCGCGGGTTACACGGCCGGTGAGGCGCGCACGGCGGCCTCCGACTGGCTCAGGAACTTCAAGGATCACGGGCCGCTCGAGATCAAGAGCATCCGCGTCAGTGAGGAGCGCCAATATTTCGTCGCGACGGTCACCTACGCCGAGATGGCGGCGGAGCCAGCGCCGACGCAATATTTCGCCGACTACGAGCCGGTGCTTCTGAAGTCGGCCTGAGCCCGCGGGTTTCTCCAGAAGGCCTTCGGCGGCATAGATTGCCGGTGGCCGACGAACACACACGGACGCTGCGCCGCGCCGTTCTCGTCGTAGCGCTTCTGAACCTCGCCTATTTCGGCGTCGAGTTTTCCGTCGCGCTCAAGATCGGCTCCGTCTCGCTTTTCGCCGACGGCGTCGATTTCCTCGAAGACACGTCGGTCAACCTCCTGATCCTCGTGGCGCTCGGCTGGAACGCGAAGAACCGCGCGCGGCTCGCCATGGGGCTTGCCGCAATCATCCTCGTTCCCGGATTGGCGGCGGTGTGGACGGCGGTGCAGAAATTCTCAGCCCCCGTGGCGCCGGCGGCCGTGCCGCTGACGCTGACCGGCGGCGGCGCGCTGATCGTCAACCTGACCTGCGCCTTCATTCTCGCGCGCTTCCGCCATCACGCCGGCAGCCTGACGCGCGCCGCCTTCCTCTCCGCCCGCAACGACGCGCTCGCCAACGTCGCGATCATAGCGGCCGGTCTGGTGACGGCGGCGACGCTCTCGCTCTGGCCGGATTTGATCGTGGGGCTCGGGATTGCGGCGCTCAACGCCGATGCGGCGCGGGAGGTGTATTTGAGGGCGCGAGCGGAACACGCTGGGGAGGTGGAGGCCTAACTACCGGTACGTGACTTTCGGCTCGGGCGACGCGATCGCACCGCGCGTTTCTTCGAGTGGGCCGGAACCTTTCTTGCTCGTCTATTCATCCCGTTGCAGATGTGGCTCATCGTGCAGAACGACGTTCAGCAACGAGCTGTGGACCTCCAAAGTGCCGTTGTAGTCGATGAAACCCAATTTCCGGAACTTGTTCATGAAATGGCTCACACGCGAACGCGTGGTGCCGATCATATCTGCGAGCATTTCCTGACTGACTTTCGGGATGACTGGCTCGGGTCTGCCTTCCTTGCCGAAATTTGCCAGTAGCAGGAGGGCTCGCGCCAACCGCTTTTCACTCGAATTGAAGAGCTGGTCGACCAAGTCCGCTTCCACACGGGCGGTACGGTGCAAGAGATGCGCAATGAACATGTCTGAGAATTCTGGCTCGTCGTGGAGAACGCGAATCATGGCGCGCTTCTCTACACGCAAAATCTCACAATCGGCTATTGCCGTTGCTGTTGCCATGCGCAGCGGCTGCCCGTTCAGGCAGCTTTCGCCGCAGAATTCATCCGGTCCCAGTATCGCGACGACGGCTTCCTTGCCCTGCGCGGAAATGACGGTGACCTTCACCTTGCCACTTCTGATGTAGAAGGCGGCATCCGCAGGATCGCCTTGTGTGAAGATGACCTGGTTCGTGCCGTAATGTTGAACGGAATCGCCGCCATTCGCCTTGGCGAGCAAGGCTTTCAGATCGAACGCCTTTGATCTGCGCGCCATGGTGCCGGCCCTCCTTGACCTCCATTTCTTCCGAGAAAGCGGCCTAACCGTCGCAATAAGAATATCAGGCGACCGGCTCGTTCGAAAGCCCTTGGTTGCACGCGATAGCAGCCTTCTCCCAAGTTCCGCGAAGGTTTGGCGCGAGCGCGAGACTATCCTGGGATGAAAGGCGCCCGCCAATCGGCCGAATACAGCGGGTTCAACGCAGGGGTGAGCAATATTGATCAGACAACGAACAATGGCGATGTCATTGTAATTACGGGTAATTGTGTTCGCGGAGGCGCCCCCCGAAGCTGCTCGCCGGTAGTGCGAGTTCTTCTGATCCTGAGTTGAGGACATGCAAAACACAGGCACCAAATCGATCGGGCAGAGGGCGGCGGAAAATCACATCACCTCCGTTCGGGAGGCAGGTGGGCCGTTTGTCACCGCCGCCGACCGGACACGAATGCCCATGCTGTTTTCGGACCCTAACCTTCCGGGCAATCCGATTATCTACGCCAACGAGAGTTTCCTTTCGCTGACCGGCTACGAGCGGGAGGAAGTCCTCGGCCAGGATTGCTATTTCCTGATGGGTCCCGAAACCGATCCGGACGCGCGGGCGCAGATCGAAGCATCGTTCGGCGGCGGCTTCTACGACGGCCATGCGGAGATTTGCTACTACCGCAAGAACCGAAGCACATTCTGGGCCATCGTCTTCAATGGCCCAGTGCTGGACGCGCCCGGCAATGTCACACACCACTTCGTATCGTTTCTCGACGTCACCGGCCGCAGAGAGGAGGAGCGGCATCTTCGGCTGCTCCTACACGAGCTCAATCACCGAACGCAGAACACGCTCGCCACCGTCCAGGCGATCGCCCTCCAGACCTTGCACGGGGTGGCCGACGATCACGCGGTTGAGGCCTTTGAGGCCCGCATTCTGGCGCTTTCAGAGGCCCATAGGCTGCTGGGAAACGAGAACTGGGAGGGAGCGGGTCTGCGAGAGGTGATCTCCGCGATCCTGGAGCCCTTTGGCCTCAATGACGGGCGCCGCGATCGCTTCTCGATAACAGGCGAAGACGTTTTCCTGCTGCCCAAAACGGCGTTGACCTTCGCAATGGTGTTCCAGGAGCTGGCCACCAACGCCGCGAAATACGGATCGCTCATCGACGGCGCCGGCCATGTTGATATCTCCTGGCGGGGTGAGCCGGGCGCGCGGGGCGAACGCTTGCGGCTGCGCTGGGTCGAAAGCGGCGGACCGCCCGTGAGCCCGCCCAGTCGCGAGGGCTTCGGGTCTCAACTGATCGAGGGTGGGTTGGCAAAAGAGCTGAAAGGCGAGGTTCGCCTCGACTACGAAGCCAAAGGCGTCGTTTGCCAGATCCGCATGCCTTATCCGCCTCAGGATAGGAAGGAAAGCACGCATGGCTAGCCCGAATGCAGACCGTCGTGTCCTCTTGGTCGAGGACGAGATGATGGTGGCGGGCATGGTGGAACGCATGCTCACGGATCTCGGCTATGCAGTCGTCGACACGGCCAGCAATGTGGACGAGGCAATCGAGATGATCGGCGGCGGAGGCATCGACGCCGCCATCCTGGACATCAATCTCGACGGGGAGATGAGCTATCCCGTCGCGGACGAGCTCATCGACCGCGGCATTCCGTTCATGTTCTCCACCGGCTACACCGAAGGAGATCTGCCCGACGCCTATCGAGGCTCGCATCTTCTGAAAAAGCCGTTTCGTCGATCGGGATTGGAAGGTGCCCTAGCGGGCTTGCTGGACGCAAACCAATCGGTGGTTGGGCATGAGGGCAACGGAGCCACACAGCCGATCCCCGTAGCGCGTCGATCGCAAGCGTAGGCAAAGGGCGACAAAAGGGCGCGCGACCGCGGGCAAGTCCGCCACCGCCGCTTCCATGCGTCGCCTGCAACGAGAGCGACTGATGAACGTCAACGATCCATTCGGAGAACCTGCGGCGGGCCATCCGCAACCGCGCCGCGGCGCCGGCGGATGTTGTTGTCGCGCCCGATCAGGCGTGATTCCGGCGCAAGAGGAATAGCGATCATGTCACCGGTAGAAGTCCTGGTTGTCGACGATGACAGAGAAATGGTTCGGGCGGTCGAACTCCGCCTGCGAAATTCCGGGTTTGAGACCACCGCGGCGTTCGATGGGCAGCAGGGACTCGAGATGGCCCAGCGCAGCCGGCCGGACGTCATTCTCATGGATCTGCGCATGCCGGTCATGGACGGGTTCACGATGCTCGAGCGGCTGCAGAACTCCGTCCTCACGGCGAACATACCGGCAATCATCCTTTCCGCTGATTCCGCGGACCGGGCGCGACTGCAAGCCATGCGCGGCGGCGCTGCCTTTTTCATCGAGAAACCCTACACGCCCGAAGATCTGATCGGAGCGCTGAATGCCGCGGTGAAACGTTCACAGATTGCGGCGCCCACGATCGAACGGCCGCAGCACACCGTGCCGAGCGCGAGCGAGATCGAAGTCGAACCCAATCGAAGGGTGCTGATCGCCGACGACGATCCTGGCGTGGTCAGGGCGCTCTCTGTGCGCTGCAAGAAGCTCGGCCTTGAAGTCGAGACCGCGGTGAACGGGCTGCAGGCCATTCTCAAAGCGCAGCGGAACCCGCCTCGCCTTATCATCCTCGATATCAAGATGCCGGAGGCTGACGGCTTCAGGGTCTGCGAATGGTTGCTCGATGCGAAGCGACCGCCGCTCGACATAATCATCCTTACCGGTTCCAATGACGCCGATGCGCTTAGCCGTAGCCATTCGTTCGGTGCCTTCTACGTGCGGAAAGACAAGGACACGTGGGAAGCGATCAGCGCGATCCTGGCGACTATTTTTGATATTGACGACGGGGCGCTCAGTGCGGTCGGCGCGCGGTCGGGCATTGCCATACACGAACTGGACCAGGGGAAGCGCAACAAGATATTGATCGTCGATGACGACGCCGACCTGATACGCGGGCTGGCGCGACGTCTCAAAAAATGCGGGGCGGAGACGCTGACCGCTTCAAACGGGATTGAAGCCTACCATGTGGCAATGCGGGAAAGGCCGGACGCGATCATCGCCGATTACGTGATGCCGGAAGGCGGCGGCCACTATCTCCTGTGGCGCCTGAAGAGCACGGAAGTGACCAAGCACATCCCGGTCATCATGATCACCGACCAGCACGTCGAGCGTGGGCCCGATAGCCCGTATGATCGGGAATTGAACGGCCATTCAGGCGCGGCGGCGATTCTGCGCAAACCGCTCGACAACGACGCTCTGCTCAAGGAGCTGGCGCAGCATTGCGCGATCCAATATTCGCCGGATTGAGATGGTGCGGAGTTTTCGGGCGGGCCGCGATCTGTGCGTGAGCAATTCTGCACAGTCTTCGTCCCTGCATCGAAGTACCAGTATTTTGTGACCTTCAGACTTAAACTCATTCGGCAGCGTTGGACCGCTGCCGTTTTTTTTCTGATCAGAGGATCAAGCGCGCCACCGGACGATTCTGTCAGAAGCTCGACGCGGCCAATATGTAGAAACCGCTGCCTCGCCGCGAATACGCCTTGCGCGCCGCTGCAATGATGCGCTCGCGATTACCGTCGAATGCAACGAGAAACCCATCCTCGGTCTGCGGCGCCGTCCGATCGATCAGGCTGAGAGCGTCGCCCTCGACGAGGAATGACACCTCGCACGCGTCGTCATGCCCCCAGAAGCGAACACCATGCTGCCGAGGATCATAGCTGCGACTTTGATTGGGGAAATTGATCGTCATGTCGGCAAGATCCTGCGTGCCCTTCCATACATAAGCATCGACCTGAGAGATTCAACTTATGTTATTGGAAGACAACATCGCCGGTCGGCGCTCAGCGCAACGTATTCTTCCAGGAATTCCGCGATCCGTATTCCCCTTGTCGAAATAATAGTCAGTCAAAAACGCCAAAGAGACCTGCTGTTTTCCTCATAGAACCGGCATGGCCCGGCGTGCGCGTTCGTGTCCGTTTCTGGTTTGAGCGGCCTTCGCAGCCGGAGTCTCGGTGTTTTGTTCGATCCTTTGGAGGCCGGTGATTATTACTTCGTATTCGGTCGGTGGGCGCACCATGTTAAGAATATTGGTCAGCAGGACCGGAGCCGTTGGCTCGGATCGATGCTCTCCAAAATACGCGTCCAGCTGACGAACGCGTACACAGAATTGGACATCCACTATGAATGTCGTTTTTAGAACTTATTCAGGTAAGGGCTCAAAAGAGCTGTTTTCATTGCTGGAGACGCATAAGGCAGACGTTGAAAAGGCTATGCGCTCGGTCAAGGGATTTGAAAGCTACACCCTGGCCCGCAATAGTGACGGCGACGGCGGCTTATCGATGACTGTCTGCCAGGACACAGCCGGCACTGACGAGAGTGGCCGTGTTGCGAAGGAGTGGGTCTCCAAGAATGCAGGAAACATCAGCATGGATGCTCCGAAAGTTTCCGCAGGGTCGATAATTATTCACGCGACAAAACACTAGTCTTCGATCGTTTTGCCCGGTCCGCGCAACCAAGCCGTGAACTGAACGGCCGGTTGGGCGGGTCGCCGGGGACCATTGTTGACCCGTAAGCGGCCGTCACTCGCCGCGAGCGGCACTTCCCGAAATGCGCCAACAGCGGACTCTGGTTCCCGCTCAAGTACCCAAGTGAGCTTCATCTACCCTGCGGGATCAAAGAGCCGATAAGATCACGGGTCGAACGCGGGCATCGTTCGGGGGACGTGCCCCACCCGCTCAAAAGCTCTACTCTCACCGATCCGTGCTGCTCAGGACTCCGTCCCGACCTTTGTTGAACTGGTGCATTAGGTGAACGGCACGGAGGCGCACGACCACCGCTAGACTGCCCTCCTACTCTGCCGCCACCTTCGCCTCCGCCGGCTTCACCGGCAGCGACGCCCCCAGCCGATCCGACTCAAACGCCAAATCAAGCACATGCTGCAGCTCGGCGGCGCGGCGGAAGCTCGGCTCAAGCGTCTCGCCACGGCGCACGGCCTCGATGAAGGTCTCGTAGGTCGTCGGCACCGGCGGGCATTCGACCTCGCGCCAAGTCTGCGTATGCACATCCTCGCCGGCGCAAACTTCGTAACCCCATCTTCTCGCTTTCGAACCATATCTCGATGCTGCCCTTGGTGCCGTAGACGCCGACCTTCTGTGCGTTCGCATAGCCCGGCATCCAGCGCGAAGCGTGCACGACGCCGAGCGCGCCGCCGTCGAACTCGATCGACATGATGAAGCTGTCGTTGGCGTCGAGGCCGTAGGCGCCGATGCGCTCGCCCTCGGCCTTGGGGAACGTCTTCAGCCGGCAATGGACCGAGGCCGGCATCTCTCCGGCGACGTAGGCGGCGAAGTCGAGGATGTGGATGCCGAGGTCGCCGAGCACGCCCTTCGACCCATGCGCGCTCGAAAGCCGCCACAGCCACGTCTCCTTGGTGCGCCAGTCGCCCCAGTGATTGCCGACGAGCCAGGAGTGCAGATAGGCGGCGTCGATGTGGCGGACGGCGCCGATCGTGCCGTCCTCGACCAGCGCGCGCGCCTTCTGTATCACCGGCAGGCCGCGATAGCGCAGATTGACCATGGCGACGACGCCCGCCTGCCCCGCCGCCTCCGTCATCGCCAGCGCCTCCGGATAGGTCGGCGCCAGCGGCTTCTCGCAAAGCATCGGAACACCGGCCGCGATCAGGCGCATCGTGGTCGAATAGTGCACCGCGTCGGGCGTCACGTTGGTGACCGCGTCGAACTCACCCCAAGCGATCGCTTCTTCCAGATCGGTGAAATATCTCGGGATGCGATGGAGCTCGCAAAACGCCTTCAGCCGCGCCTCGGAGATATCGACGCCGGCGACGATCGTGCAGCCTGGAATCAGATTGAAGAAGTGCACGTGGCGCTCGGCCATCGCGCCGGTGCCGAGCAGGAGGAGGCGGACGGGCACGGGGCTCATGTTGGATCGCCGCATATGAGATCGCACCTCAGCATGAGGAACGTTGAGATTTTCAGATCGCTCATCTGAAACCCTTCTCGCCCGGCGCATGCAGATGCGGGCCGCGGCTCTCGATCTTCTCCGGCGCCTTCTCGGTCGGCACGTTCGGCGCCGCGTCGATGTTCCTCCAGCGCGGCAGCGGGTTGTGCGCCCAGGCGACCGCGTTCCTGAGAATCCTGCCGATCTCCGGCTGATGGTAGATCGGATAGGTCTCGTGGCCGGGCGAGAGATAGAAGACGCGGCCCCCGCCGCGCCGCCAGGTCATCCCGGAGCGGAACACCTCGCCGCCCTGATACCAGGAGATGAAAACGGTCTCGTCCGGCTCAGGCACGGTGAAGGGCTCGCCGTACATCTCCGTCATCGGCACCTCGACGCATTCGCCGAGGCCCGCCGCGATCGGATGGTTGCGGTTGATGACCCAGAGCCGCTCGCGCTCGCCCGCCTCGCGCCATTTCAGGCTGCACGGCGTTCCCATCACGCGCTTGAAGATTTTCGAGAAGTGGGCGGAGTGGAGCACGATCAGCCCCATCCCCTCCCACACCCGCTGCGCGACGCGCTCAACGCACGCATCCGCCACGTCACCGTGGGCCTTGTGGCCCCACCAGAGGAGCACGTCCGTCTTGTCCAGCCGCGCCTCCGGCAGTCCATGCTCCGGCTGCTCCAACGTCGCGGTTTCCGCCGCGATGTTCGGGTCCTGCCGCAGCGCTGCGGCGATCGTGTTGTGCATGCCGTCCGGATAGATTTCACGCACGCTCGCGTTTTCGCGCTCGTGGATGTTCTCGTTCCACACGAGAGCCCGGATCGGCATGCTGTCCTCACACTTTTGTTCAGCGCTTCGGGCAAAGCTTCGAGCAGGCGGCCGGGCTGCGGGCAAGCCGCCAGGGAAGCTTTTATCGCAAAATCGCATGGAGATTTGCAGACCGTGGCGATGCCGTTACCGCCGCATCGAGGGGTTGCCGGGCGGAGGCCCAGGCATCGCCTTTGCTATTGCCGCGAAGCGTCGCCTGATATTCATGGTTGCAGGCGGACAGTGCCTGAGTCACAATCAATAGCCGCAACATCGAGGCGTCAGATGCGTAGCAGGAAGGTGCGCCTTGCCCTGGTTGTCGCTTTGGCTGCCCTTGGCGCGGGCGGTTTCGCGGCCGCCAAAATGCGTTGCTCCAACCCCGCCGGCACACAGCAGGTCGCCCAGAATTGCACCACCGGCTATTGCTGCGGCCAGTGGGGCTGTTGGACCACCTGCAGATGCTGGTGATGGCAGCTCCCGAGAGTGAGCGACACCGCAAAATCATCGCCGTCGCCTGAGTCGGGCAAGAAACGCCGAATCGACGTCGCTGCAGTCGTCGCGCTTCTGATCGGGCTGGTCTTCGTGGCCGTCGGCCTGGTGCTTGCGATCTCGGCGCTTCCAGCGGCGACGAAGCACGGCATCCTCGTGGTCGGGCATTTCTACCCTTCGGATGTCGGGGTGGGTTCGTCGGCCGCGCAGAATGCTCTGTTCTTTCTCGGCTTCGGAATTATGGCCGTCGGCACGGGTCTGATTCTGGCCGAGGGTTTCACCGAGCGCTACACGTTCACCTATTTTGGCGTAAGCGTCGGCAGCACGCTCGGCGTTGCCGGTCTCATGTTCGCGGGTTGGAAGACGATCGCCGAGCCGCCTGCCTTCCGCTACGCGACTATCAGCTTCCTCTGCTCCAATTCCACGCCGCCGCAGGGCGATTTGCGCCTGCATGTCAGGCCCGAACTCACTTTGGACCAGGCAAAGGACATGGACGCGGGGCTGTTGGAGCTTGATCATCAGCAATTCCGAACAACCGCCTCTGCGATTGCCGACCTGAAGAGCTCCGACAGCGCTTCCTACTCGAAAATCCGCAAGGATGCGCGCGACTACTATCTGCCGATGGTTCCAGGAGCCGGCAACAAGCTGCTCCTGCCGACCCTGCTCGACGTTCAAAACGAGGTTCTGGCCGAATACAAGGCACCGGAGAGAATCATGAGTGCGGAGGACGCCGTCACGGCGCCGCTTCCGAGGAACGGTCGCGATCTTCAATCCAACGGCAGCGACTACCACACCGTCATGCGGCTGTTCGTTCGTCCGAAGGCCGCGCCGGGGGGCGGCCACTTCTCGCTCGAATGGGAGCCGGAGATTCTGGAGGCCACGATCTTCCTCGACGAGATCGGCCGCGTCTGCCCCGAGCAGGGTAACTCCACGCTCAACAGCGCCAGCAACAACTGAGATGCGGGCGCAGCTCACGAACCTCGTCGGCGCGGCAATGATCGCATTCGGCACGCCGACGATGGCCGCGGCGTCCGAGTGCCCTGCTTCGCTGTTTGCGGACGCGCCGCAGGGAGTCACCGCGTTCCTGGAGAAGATGCGCGCAACGATCGCGGAGGGCGACCCTGCGCAGATCTACGATCTTTACCTGGTGGCATCGAACCGCGACCTTCCGGTCTTTCGCTCGATATCGAAGCAGTTCGTCAGTGATCTGCTTGCCGGCGCGTTCGCAGCGCTGAATGGCGACAAGCCCCGCTCCGCGCCGTTCCAGACCGCGCTGACCGTGCTCTCCAACCTGCCGATTTGGCGCAGCTGCGACACCGAAACCGACGTTGCCCAGATCGCGGAGGCTATGAAGGCGCTCGCGCAGCGCTCGGACGACGCGCGGATCGACCTCGACAAGGAAGCCACGGCGGCGATCCAGCGCGCCGACGGCCAGCTCACGCCGCTGCTGCGCAAGGAACACTCAAGCGCCGCCGACATGGACGCGACGATCGTGAGCCTGGAGCAGATTCTGAGTACCAAGGCGTTTGACGGGACTGGCTACCAGCATCTCGTCGACGTGTCGCTGGCCGACAAGCGGCAGGAAGCCGTCTTCTGGCATCTCGGCTTCGACACGCCGTTTGCGAGGTTCTGGGCCGAGCTCGGCGAAACGGAGAGTTGCGCCCCGGAGAACCTCGCCTGTGTCTATCTGCGGGATGCGAGCCAGCAGACCGACCGTTTCCTGAATGGGATCAAGGAGGCGCAGTCATCGCCGGCAAATGCCGACTACTACCTCTACAACGACTTCGTCTTTCTGCGCGTCATGGATTACGTGCTCGCCGACAAGCTGGATCGCGCCGAAGCGCTTATTCAAAGCGAGCTGATCGATGCGAAGCGGAACGACGAGGCGAATTGGTTCGACGCGAACCGGCCGCTCGACCATATCTATGTCTACAAGTTCCTCCGCGACCCGGATACCGAAGGCAACTGCGTCACCGTCCAGCTCATGGACACGCCGACCAACCGCTGTCCGATCAAGGAGTTCTATAATCCGGTGCAGCTCGGTGCCGATCTCCTCGACGCCGTCAGGCACCTGAGCCAGCCGGACGCAGCGGAGAGATCGACGCCGCAAACGTTCGACACCGCCTTGCGGACATTCGCCAATCACGATTACCGGGTGCTGCTGGGCGTCGAGAACGGCGAGCTCGATCCCTCATACGCTGAGCGCTTCAGGGGGGCGCTCAACGAAGACGAGACCGCCAAATGGGACTGTCCGGCCGGCGCCGAACCGATCTCGGAGAAGGGTACGCCGACCATATGCCATGCGACGATTGAGACCGCGCCCGGCAACTTCCAGAACTTCTATTTCGTCGGCGGCGATTTCACGTTGAGCCAAGCCGAAAGCGTGGCATCGCAGATCAACGAGCGAACCAAGCTTGACTTTCGTCCCTACGTCGTCCGGCCGCCGCTCAACGGGTAGTCGCCGCAAACGCGGCGCCGCGCTCCGCGCTCGTGGATGTTCTCGTTCCACACGAGAGCCCGGATCGGCATGCTGTCCTCCCTCCGCCGAATCCGACGCCCGGCGCGCTTTCCTCGCGAATTCAGTGCGACTATCTGTACTGCCGGGCAAGGGAAAACGGCAAAACGCCCCCTGCCGCGCCGAGCCACTTTCGCATGCGCTCAACCGCTTCGTCGAGCACTTCATCGCGCTTGGAAAAACACAGGCGCAGGAAGCTCTTCGGCGCGTCCGTCACATAGAAAGCTGAGACCGGGACGGAAGCGACCCCGGCCTCGACCGTCAGCCGCTTCGCCAGCGCCGCATCGTCCATTTCGACACCAAGCGGCGCCATGTCGAGCGTCAGGAAATAGGTGCCCTCGCACGCGATGACACCGACGCCGAGCTCCGCGCAGGCCTTCGCCAGGCGGTCGCGCTTCTTCTCAAGCTCGTCCGCCAAGCCGTTGAAATAGCTCTCGTCCTTGCCGAGCCCGTAGGCGACCGCCTGCTGCAAATCAGGCGGCGTGGTGAAGGTCGTGAACTGATGCGCCTTGACGATCGGATCGAGCAAAGCCGGAGCGGCGGTCACGTAGCCGACCTTCCAGCCGGTCAGCGAAAAGCTCTTACCGGCGGAGCCGATTGCGACCGTGCGCTCGCGCATCCCTTCAAGCGAGAGCATGGAAACGTGACGGCGGCGGTCGAAGACGATGTGCTCGTAGACCTCGTCGGCAATGACGTAGGCGTCGTGGCGGATGCAGAGGTCCGCGATCAGCTTGAGCTCGTCCTTTGAATAGACTTTTGCCGCCGGGTTCTGCGGGTTGTTGAGGAGCACCGCCTTGGTCTTCTGCGAGAATGCTGCGGCAAGAGCGTCCCCGTCGAGCTTCCAATCCGGCGGCGTCACGCGAACCAGTTTCGGAACGCCCCCCGCCCGTTTCACCAGCGGCAAGTAGCAATCGTAGAGCGGCTCGATCAGCACGACCTCGTCGCCCGGCTCGACGATGGCGTTGATCGCGTCGGAGAGCGCCTCGGTCGCGCCTGAGGTGACCAGCACCTCGCGCGCCGGGTCGACGGCGAGCCCATGAAAGCGCCGCCAGTTCGCCGCGACCGCCTCACGCAGCGCCATCACCCCCATCATCGGCGGGTACTGGTTGGGCCCTTCGATCAGCGCTTCGGCGGCCTTTTGGCGGATGTCCTCCGGGCCGTCTACGTCGGGAAAGCCCTGCCCGAGATTGACCGCCTTATGCGCAATCGCGAGGCGGCTCATCTCCTCGAAGATGGTCGTCGGCAGGCCGGTATAGATGGAATTAGTGCGTTTCATTGCGGAAATTCTTCATCGATCGGCGCACAGCTAAGCCGCGAACACGGGCTCCGGCAAGCCTTGGAATGCGCCGGTGAACCGGGCCGCGCGCCGCGTTTCGTTGGCTCATTCTTAACCCGCCTTTGCGATGTCTCCTCCGTTCGCTCCAGGGATCGCCATGGCGCAAGCGCAGCCCGCCGACGACTACGAGGAGGCGATCGACCGCCTCAAAAGCGACCTTCGCGACGACGCCGAGATGTTCCATCTCGCGCCGGTGTCGCTGTGGCTTGAGGATTTCAGCGCCGTCAAGAAGCTGCTCGAGGCTTGGCGGAAAGCCGGGATGACGTCGCTGCGCGAGCATCTTCGCGCCGATCCTTCCCGCGTCAAAGTCTGCTCAAGTCTGATCCGCATCGTCAAAGTGAACCGCGAGACGTTGGCGCTCTTCGAGGCGCGCGACCTGCCGCATCTCGTCGAGAAC
This sequence comes from uncultured Alphaproteobacteria bacterium, assembly GCA_963778625.1. Taxonomy (GTDB): domain Bacteria; phylum Pseudomonadota; class Alphaproteobacteria; order Rhizobiales; family Afifellaceae; genus DASWJZ01. Next base: position 10,147 of record CAVZVB010000021.1, on the reverse strand, counting down.
ATCGACAGCGTGTTTCGCGACGAGATGCTGGAGCAGCACATCGAGGAGCTGGCGCAGCTTTGGGACGGCGCCACCGAATTCGTCAGCCACACCGTCAACTATTCGCTCTCGGGCCGGCGGCTCGACGTGCAGATCAAGGGCAGCATCCTTCCAGGCTACGAGACGGATTGGGGCCGCATCCTGCTTGCGGTCGAGGACGCTACGGAGCGCGAGACGGCGCGCCGTCGCCTTGCCGCCAGCGAGACTTACGCGCGCGGCCTCTTCCAGCATTCGCCGGTGTCGCTGTGGGTGGAGGATTTCTCGAGCATCAAGCGGCTGCTCGATGAGCTGCGCACGATCGGCATTTCCGACTTTCGCGTCTTCACCGACGTGCACCCGGAATTCGTGCAGCGCTGCATGAGCGAAATTCGCGTCCTCGACGTGAACCAGCATACGCTCAAGATGTTCGCCGCTCCGGACCGGGACACGCTGTTCAATCGCTTGAACGAGGTGTTCCGCGACAACATGCATCAGCATTTCAAGGAGCAGCTCATCGATCTTTGGGAGGGCAAGTTCTTCCAGCTGCGTGAGGTCGTCAACTACGCGCTCGACGGAAGCGAGCTTCACGTCCACCTGCAGTTCTCCGTGCTTCCCGGCTACGAGAACGACTGGTCGCTGGTCCAGGTGGCGCTGACCGACATCACGGCGCGCAAGAAAGCCGAGGCCTACCTCGAATATCTCGGCAAGCACGACGTGCTGACCAAGCTCTACAACCGTTCCTTCTATGTCGACGAGTTGAACCGGCTGGAGCGTCAGACGCCCTACCCCGTCACGATCGTCATGGTGGACCTGAACGGCCTCAAGGCCACGAACGACAGCCTCGGCCACGCGGCCGGCGACGCGCTCCTGCGCCGCGTCGGCGAAGTCCTGAACAAGGCGGTCGACAAGCCACGCACCGCGGCGCGGATCGGCGGCGACGAGTTTGCCGTACTTTTGCCGGCAACCGACGAGCGCCAGGCGGCGACGCTGATGGAAACCATCCAGAACCTCGTCGAGCTCAACAACCAATTTTATTCGGCTGCGCCGATCAACATCTCGCTCGGCGCGGCGACCTGCATGCCGGGCGAGCGGCTTGAAAACGTCGCGAGACGCGCCGACGCCGAGATGTACAAGGCAAAGCGCGAATTCTACTCGCGCCGCCGGACGGTAAACGCGGTGCGCTGAGCAGCGGCGGGCGCGGAGCCCGGCTGCGAAGAGCCGCGGTCTATTCGGCGATATCCACGCCCTCGAAAGCGTCGCGGCCGAGCGGATCCATCTTGAAGCCGGTGACGTTTGCACGCGTCGCCATGAACACCACCGAATGGGCGATCGGCACCCACGGTGCGTCCTCGTGGAAGATCACCTGCGCCTGGCGATAGAGCTTCGCGCGCTCGGCGCGGTCCGAGATGCGCTTCGCCTCGGTGACGATCCGATCGTAATCCGGGTTGCACCATTTGGCGATGTTGTTGCCGCCGACCCGCGCCGAGGTGCAGCCGAGAAGCACGTCGAGGAAATTATCGGGGTCGCCGTTGTCGCCGGTCCAGCCGTAGAGCGCCATCGACATGTCGCCGTTCTGCAGCCTGGTGCGATAGGCGCCCCATTCCTCTGATTTCAGAGTCGCCCGAATGCCGATCTTGGCGAGGTCGTATTGGATGAGCTCGGCGACGCGCTTGCCGTTCGGATTGTAGGGGCGGCTGACCGGGATGTACCAAAGATCGGTATCGAAGCCCTCGGCAAGCCCCGCCTCGATCATCAGCTTCTGCGCCGCGGCCGGATCGTAGGGATAGTCCTTGATGTCGTCGTTATAGGACCAAAGCGTCGGCGGGATCGGGTTCTTCGCCACGACGCCGGCGCCTTGATAGACGGCCTCGATGATCGCCGCCTTGTCGATCGCCATGTTGATCGCCCGGCGGACCCGCACGTCGTTGAAGGGCGGCTTGGTGGTGTTCATCGCGAGATAGCCGATGTTGAAGCCCTCCTGCTGGAGGAGCTTCAAGTTGGGATCGGCCTCGATTCGCCGCGACGTCGCCGGGGTTCGGAAAGGCGATCACGTGACACTCGCCGGCCTTCAGCTTGGTCAGCCGCACCGCCGCGTTCGGCGTGATCGAGAATACCATCGTGTCGATCGGCTGCCTGCCGCCCCAATAATCGGCGAAGGCGCGGTAGCGGACGGCGATGTCAGGCTGAAAGCCGACGAATTCGAACGGGCCGGTCCCGATCGGCTCCTGGTCGATCTTCTCCGGCGTTCCGGCCTTGAGCAGCGCGATCGCCGTATTCGGCCGACTGCACGATGTTGAAGGGCATGGCGAGGTCGGCGAGGAACGGCGCCTCCGGGCGGTTCAGGCGAAAGCGCACCGTGTAGTCGTCGAGCTTCTCGATCGACTTCAGAAGCTCCGGCATGCCCATGTCCTTGAAGTAGTCGTAGTTGCTGCCGCCGACGTCGTGGTACGGATGGTCTTCCTTCCACTGCCGCTCGAGCGAGAAGAGCACGTCGTCGGCGTTCATCTCGCGGGTCGGCGTGAAGCTTTCGTTGGAATGGAACTTCACCCCGTGGCGAAGGTGGAAGACGTATTCAAGGCCGTCGTCGGAGATCGTCCAGGATTCCGCAAGCGCAGGCGCGGGCTCGGTCGAGCCGGGCGGAAACTCGACGAGATTGTTGAAGAAGGGCCGCCCGGCACTGATGCCGGTCGTCGTCGTCACGATCTGCGGATTGAGCGATTCCGGATTGCCTTCCGAACAGAAGACCAAGCGTCTTGGCCGACGCCCCGCCCGCCGAAACCGCCAAGGCCGACGCCAAGGCGGCGGCAATCGCAATTCGCATGTGCCTTAAGCTCCCTCGAGCTGGAATCGTCGCTCGGGCGCGGCTTCCAGTGCCGCGTCGCCGACGACCTTCGGGATGTCGATGGTGAAGCGCGTCCCCTGGCCGACCTTGCTGTAGAGGTTGATGTGGCCCTGCAGGCGGCTGGTCACGAGGTTGTAGACGATGTGGAGCCCGAGGCCGGTGTTGCCGGTGCTCCGCCCGGTCGTGAAGAAGGGGTCGAAGACCTTTCCGATGTTCTCCGGCGGGATGCCCTTGCCGTCGTCGGCGAAGACGATGCGCACCGTGTCCGGTCGCGGCTCGCTGACTCGGATCGAGAGGCGCCCGCCCTGATCCGGCGCATAAGCGTGAGCGACCGCATTGGTGATGAGGTTGGTCAGAACCTGACCGAGCGCGCCGGGATAGGTGTCGACCATCACGCCGGGCGGGCATTCGATCTGCACCTCGTGCTTGGTCTTGCGCAGGATCGGGCGGAGGCTGGTCAGCAAGTCCTGCAGCCATGCGTCCATCAGGAACGGTCGGCGCTCGCCGCTCGCCTGGTCGGCCGCTACCTGCTTGAAGCTGTGGACGAGGTCGGCGGCGCGGCTCAAGATTGCCGAAGAGGAGCTGCGTCCCCTCCCGCATGCGCTCCACGAAACGTCTCCAGCACCGACCGCTGCAGCCTGCCGCTCGCGGCCGTCTCGCCGAACCGCTTGGCCTCGTCGCCGAGAAGCGTCGCGGTGGTCAGCGCGATGCCGAGCGGCGTGTTGATCTCGTGGGCGACGCCGGCGACGAGCTGGCCGAGCGAGGCGAGCTTCTCCGCCTGGATCAGATCCGTCTGCGTCTTCCGGAGCTCGGCGAGCGCGGCGTCGGCGCGATCCTTCGACTTCCTGAGCGCCTGCTCGCGGCGGCCGATCTCGGTGATGAACACGTTGGTGGCGCGCGCCATGTCGCCAAGCTCGTCGCGGCGATTGAAATCGGCGATCGGGCCGGCGCGGGCGTTCTCCGCAAGCTCCGCCATGCGTGTCTGCAGGAGCCGCAGAGGCCGGGTGATCGAGCGGGCGACCGCGACCCCGGTCACGGAGCCGAGCAAGAGGCCGATGGCGGCGCCGAAGATGAGGATATTGCGCACGAGCGCGCCGATCTGCTCGGCGTTTCTGCGTCAGGCTCTCGTTCAACAGCCGCGCCCGGTCGATCATGCGCCGGGTGGTCGCGTCCATCTCGTCGAGAATGTGGCTCTGCTCGTCGAGGCCGTCGATGCGCCGTGGCAAGCCCCTGACGCCACTGGTCGAGCGCGTCGATCATCTCAGACTGGATGAGCGGCGAGATCGGCATCGACGACATCGTCTGGCTGAGGCCGACGCTCGCGTCGTGGATCTGCGCGATCGCGGCGGTGTCGCGGGTCGCCAGCGCCGTGGCGGTGCGATTGGAGAGCTTCAGCGTCTCGATCGCGATGTCCTGCGTCGCCCGCTCCGTCTCCGCCGACTGCACCGAATAGGTCAGAAGCTCCGCGACCTGGTCGTGCAGCGCGCCCATCTCGGTGGAATGGACCTTGAGCAGCCGCTCGATCCACGCTGAGCAGAGCACCGCGCGGATCGTCGCTCGCCGCGATTCGGAAGCCCGCTCTCGTAAGCCGCGATGAGTTGCGAGAACTCCTGCGCCTGGTCCTTCAGGTCCGCAGCGTCGAGCGCCGCCTTCAGGCGGTCAGCCGCCCCTTTCAGGCGGCCGGCCTCGAAGGTCATCGCGTCGCCGGAACCCGGCGTGCCGCGACTCTGCGGCTTCGGGCCGCGCGCCGACCAGCGCCACGGCCGCGATGGCGGCGTTCAACTCGTAGCCGCTGTCGACGATGTCGCGCTCGAAGCGGAGCTTGCGGTCGCTGTCGGCGAGCGATGCGACGATATCGGAGTTCGATTTGTGCTGCCGCTCGCGCGCCTCGTCGGTGAGCTTGACGAGCGTGTTGGCACGCTCACCCATATCCGCCACCAGCCCGTCGTTGCGCACGGTGACGTCGACCAGGCGGCGCATGTTCTCGCGGTAGCGCTGCAGCGCGTCCATCGCCTCTTGCGTCGCATCGACGCTGGCGCTGTCGCGGACAACGCCGGCAAGCCGGATGAGGTCGAACCGCGCCTGCTCCGCGTAGGTCAGGAAGAGCTCGTAGTGGCTCGTGCGCTCGCCACGCCTTCGTCTCCAGGAAATCGTCGCGCGAGGCGCTTGCTGAAAGGAGGTTTCGGTAGATCGTGCCGGCAAGGACGGCGCCGGAGCGGGCGCGGTCGGCCTCATTCAAAAGCACGAAAGCGGCGAGCGCTATGGCCGCCGCGATTGTGATCGGAATGCCTCCGACCAGAAAGACCTTGTAGGTGATCCGCATTCCACCACCCCGACCCGGTCCCCACGCCCGGCGCCCACCGATCTTACCAGAGGGGGGCGGAGGGGGGCGAGATGCGGTCGAAGCACCGGGCGGGGGGTCGGTTGCTGCGGCGCGCGCTTTCATTTGCGTGCCGTCGCAGGGTTGGTGGTTAACGTTGCGCGACCTCGGCGGAGGGGATGCGCAGGAGGACAGTGGTCGACTGGCCGGCCTGGTAGCCGACGGTGATGGTGCGGACGCGCGGCGCCGGCTTGCCATCGGCGGTAACCAGGCACGAAGCGTCGATGTTCGGCCAGGTCGCGGTGGCGCAATCGGCTGCGCGGGCGAGGTCGCCTTTCGACGGCGCGGGTCGCGGCAGCGGTGATCGCCGGATCGGCGGCCTGATCGGAAATGGTTGCGAAGGCTCCGCCGATCCGCGCTGCGGCGATGCTGGCGTCGGAGCTGTTGGAAGCGGCATGTGCGCCGCTGCTCACCGGGGAGATCACGATCCCCGCCAGGATCAAAGCGAGGCCGGCCAGGATCGCGGCGGCGACGAATTTGCGTGACTCGATCATCTCAGAACCCTCCGGAGCCCTCGGCTCCCCCTATGGCGAGAGGGTTTAGCGGCCAGCCTTTTCACGCTGTTTTCGCGGGACGCGGAAACGTGTTTCGTCGGCGCTCCGATTGTTTCGCCCCGGCGGGCTGGGAAGAAACAATCTGGGCCGTTGCTGCTAAAAGCAGGACGAAAACCGCAGCGACTCGCGGATCAGGCGCTGTCCCCGCCCCCATCCGGCGAGAAGACATAGCCGGCGCCGCGCACGGTCTTGATGACGCGCGGATGCGCGGGGTCCGGCTCGATCTTGCGGCGGATGCGGGTGATTCTGACGTCGATCGCCCGGTCGAAGGCTTCCGAATCGCGCGCCTGGGCGAGGTCGAGCAGCCGCTCGCGGGTCAAGACGCGCTTCGGATTCTCGGCGAAAGCTTTCAGGAGCCCGAACTCCGAAGCCGTCAGCGGATGCTCGTTCCCCTCCTCGTCGCGGAGCGTACGCGGGCGTCGAGGTCGAGCCACTTGGTGCCCATCTTGACGGTGCGGTTCGGCGTGCCGGCTGCGCCCGGCGGGGCCGCGGTGCTGCGGCGCAGCACCGAGCGCACGCGCGCCAGGAGCTCGCGCATTTCGCAGGGCTTGGCGAGGTAGTCGTCGGCGCCAAGCTCAAGCCCCACGACCCGGTCGATCGGGCTTGCGGTCGCGGTCAGCATGATGACCGGCACATTGCCCTGCTGCTTCAGGAAGCGGACGAGCGACAGGCCGTCCTCCTCCGGCATGTTCAAGTCGAGCACGACGAGGTCCGGCCGCGCCTTGCCGACGGCCGCGCGGAGCGACGGCCCGCCGTCGCACAGCGTCACGTCGAAGCCGTGCATCTTCAAATAGTCGCCGATCATGTCGCGGGCGGCGGGCTCGTCGTCGACAACGAAGACGTTCTGCTGCTGGCTCATTCCGCATCCATTTCGTCAAGCAATGGCAGCGCGATAGCAAACACCGCCGCCACCGGACGCACCGCGACTCTCCACGAAGATGCGGCCGTTGTGAAGGTCGATGATGCGCTTGGCAATGGACAAGCCGAGCCCGGTCGAGCTCTCCCCGGCGGTCGGCTTGGCGGAAAGCCGCTGGAAGCGGCCGAAGACGCGGCCCTTATCCTCCGGCGACAGGCCGGGCCCGCCGTCTGCGACTTTGATCAGCGCCTCATCGTCGTCCCGTGTCAGGCTCACCTCGATGCGGCCGCCGAGCGGGCTGTATTTGACGGCATTGCTGATCAGATTGTCGACCGCCTCGCGCAGTCTTTCCGTGTCGCCGCGGACGAGATCCCCGGCTCGACGGCAACGTCCAAGCTCCTGCTCCTTGCCGAGCGCGAGCTTGCGGTTGTGCTCGGAGACCTCCGTGACGAGCACGCCGAGGTCGAGCGTGTAGGAGCGGACGGAAATGTCGACCGCGTCGGCCCGCGCGTCGGCGATCAGATCCTCCACCATCGCGGTCAGACGACGCGCCGATTGCCGGATATGCTCGATCTGGTCGCTGCGCCGGTTTCTCCGGAACCGACGAATTCGCCAACAGCTCCGTCGAGAATCTCGGCGCGGCCGAGGATGACGCCGAGCGGGTTCTTCAAATCGTGCGCGACGGTGCCAAGCACCTCGCCCTTGAAGGAATTGGCGCGCTTCAGCCGCTCGCTCTGGTTCTCAAGCCGCTCCTTGGCAGCGAGCAGCTGCGCGGTTCGCTTCGCCACCTTCTCCTCAAGGCGAAGGTTGGCGCGCTCGAGCCGCTCGTAGAGCGTGACGTTGTCGAAAGCGGCGGCAAGCCGGCTGCAGAACACCTCGACCAGCGCTTTGTCGGTGTCGGACAGCTCCTTGTCGGCATCCATCAGCGCCACCAGCTCGCGGCCGCTGCCGGTGCCCATGTAGAGGAGATAGCGGCCGCGCGAGAAATCGTGGCAGCGGCTTTCGAAGGCGGCGTGGATAAGGCTCGCCAGTCCCTCTCGAGCGGCACGGCGGCCTTCCGGAGCGGCGTAGTCGCGGTAGCTGCCCGAGCCGGCGAGCACCGCAAGCCCGTCGGCGCTGTCGGCCTCGCGCAACACCAGGATGCCGGCGCAGTCGACCGCCATCAGCGAGGAGAGCTGCGTCAGCACGCCCTCGGCGAGGCGCTGCAGCGAGCGCTGGTCGAAAAGCGTCGCGGCGGCGTCGATGATGATCTCCAGCCCGCGCCGCGTCTGCACCAGCTTCAGGAGCTGCTCGTAGCTTCTGCAGCGCCGCCGTCAGCGTGGTGAAGAGCTTGTCGGCGGTCAGCTCCGTCTTGGCCTTGTAGTCGTTGATGTCGTAGTCGACGACGACGCTTCGCTCCGGCGCCTGGCCGGGCTGGCCGGTGCGCAAGATGATGCGGACCGTCTCGTTCTTCAGCTCCTCGCGCACGAACTGGACGAGCTCCAGCCCCGCCCCCTCCGTCTCCATGACGACGTCGAGCAGGATGACCGCCATGTCCGGATGTGGCGCGGAAGAGCTAGCGCGCCTCCGCCGCGGAGCGGGCCGAGAGAAGCTCCAGCCCGCGCCCGTGCAGCGTGAAATCCTGCAGGACGAAGCGCGTGCCGGTGTGGACGCCCTGGTCGTCGTCGACGATCGCCACCTTCCAGCGCGGCAGCTCCGGCGGCGGGCGGCAGGACCTCGTCTTCGATCAGTGTTACGAATTCGGCCTCGTCGGCCATCTGCCGCGGCTCCTTCGGGAACTCGTGAGGCAAGTTTCGCCCGTCGCGAGGCGGAGGAAAAGGGGTTGAAGACGCGCCAAGTTAGCGCGGGGAATCCGCGGCGGATTTGGCTGGGGCGCCAGGATTCGAACCTGGGGTGGCGGGACCAAAACCCGCTGCCTTACCGCTTGGCTACGCCCCAATGCCGAACGACGGGACTTCGGCGGCGCCGCCGCCTCGACGCGGTCGGTAGCGGCAAAGCACCTTGGCGGATGGTCGGAGCGGCAGGATTTGAACCTGCGACCCCCTGCTCCCGAAGCAGGTGCGCTACCAAGCTGCGCTACGCTCCGCCAAGGCGGGCGGATATAGCCGCTGCCCCCAGGCATCGCAAGGTCGCGGCCCCTGGGCAGCGGCGACACGAAAGAGCGGCCCGTCGAAACGGGCCGCTCTCGCTTCCCGGCCGAGGAGGCAGGCCGGAGAAGGACCGGATCGACGACTTTCATCTTCGGCATCAGCACCTTGTCGATCACGTGGATCACGCCGTTCGACTGGTTCACGTCGGCGATCGTCACCTTCGCCGCGTTGCCGGCTTCGTCGTAGATCCAGAAGATTGTCGCCCTTCACCTCGACGGTGATGGTGTCGCCCGAGACGGTCGTCAGGTTCACCTTGCCGCCCATCGACTTCGCCTTCGCCATGATGTCCGCGGCGGACATGTCGCCGGCGACGACGTGGTAGGTGAGGATGTGGACGAGCGTGTCCTTGTTCTCCGGCTTCAGCAGGTTGTCGACCGTGCCGGCGGGCAGCGCGTCGAAGGCGGCGTTGACCGGCGCGAAGACCGTGAACGGCCCCGGCCCGGAAAGCGTGTCGACCAGGCCCGCGGCCTTCACCGCGGCGACGAGCGTGGTGTGATCCTTGGAATTGACCGCGTTCTCGATGATGTTCTTCTCCGCATACATCGGTGCGCCGCCGACCATCACGGGTCCCGCCGCAAACGACGGTGCGACGGCGAGGCCAAGGCCGAGGATCGCCGCGCTCGTGAGAGACGCGCGCGAACTTCAAGAAGCTCTTTTGCATATTGATCTCCCGCTTTCCCAGATTGGGTGCATGGGCCGCTACGGGGGCGCGTCGGCGAAAAGTTCTCGGCTCGGCCTGAGACCGCGGTCACTTGATCGTGAGACTGAGACGATCCGCTCTCGTGATCCGCGTTGCGTGGCGGTGGGCTTTGGACTAGCGGGTTGTCATGCTCGCCAGCTACGCAATCAGGGAGAAGCGTCTCGTCGCGGCCAGTCCCGGTGGGGATTTGGCGGATGCCGCCTGGATCGATCTCCTCAATCCCGGCAGAGAGGAAGAGGCCAAGGTCGAACGGCTTCTGGCCATTGGAATTCCATCGCGCGAGGAAATAGCCGAGATCGAAATCTCGTCCCGGCTCTACAAGGAGAACGACGCCTTCTACATGACCGGCGAGCGTGCTCACCGGTGCAGAATACGGCATGCCCGAGGCCTCGCCCGTCACCTTCATTCTCGCCAAGGGCGCCTCGTTACCGTGCGCTACGCCGAACCCGGAGTTTTTCGCATCTTCGTCAATCAGACGCAGAAGGCCGACTCCGACTTTCGGGATTGCGACGACATCTTCGTCGCCCTTCTCGAAGCCGTCATCGACCGTACCGCGGACATCCTCGAAAAGGCCAGCGCCGACACCGACGCAATTTCGCGCGCCGTGTTTCGCCCAGAGACCGACGACAGTTCGCCGACCAAGGACT
>CAVZVB010000020.1:0-197191 GCA_963778625.1 uncultured Alphaproteobacteria bacterium | reverse complement strand
GTGTGAAAGGCGGCGGAAAGGTTGACGGCTACGGCCTGGTTCCACCGCTCCACCGGAAAAGTCTCGATTGTCGCGAAGTGGCGAACCACGGCATTGTTCACCAGAATGTCGATCCCCGACATCCGCTCATTCGCCAAATCGATCAGGCCGACGATCTCTGCTTCCTTTGATACGTCGGCTTGGCAGTAGTGCACGTTCACCTCGTGCGCTGCCGCAAGCGCCTGGCGCTCGGCTTCGACCTCCTCGGCGGGTTCAAGGCCGTTCATGACTATTTCGCATCCCGCACGGGCAAGACCCCGCACGATCTCAAAGCCGAGACCTGTTCGTGGAGCCGGTCACCAGCGCTTTCCTTCCGCCGAGCGCCTTCAGCATGGACGCGGTCCCACGGGGATCGAAGGAACTGTGCGCCCGGGTGCAGCGCTCAATCCGGCGGCCGACGGCCGCCCTGGGGCAAGGACGCTCGGCTCGGTGTTGCGAAGCAGAATTTCAGGGAGATTGCCGAACCGGACGGACGACGCCCGGTCGGACAAACGCTCGGAAAACGAAGCCATCGACCCATGCACCCATACGACAACCGGAACAGAATATTATGTTACCGCTCACAAAGCCAGACCCGCGGTGCTAGGGCAGGCCCTAGAACTCTGGCTCGGGCGGCGGCGATTGTTCTGATCCGCCTTGCGATACCCCAGAGTGCGCCTCAACGCGCGCGTGCGGTTCGCCTTGGCTGACCCCGCCGGAGACGGATCGGCATAGAGGCTCAACAACGCCTCGATGATTGCCATACACTCAGGCGGACGCGCGCCTGCGCCGTCACCCGCCTCTCTGTTACCAGTAACAGATCAAGATACAGCGGCTACACTGGCCGATACGCGCTGAGCTCCGGAGCTTGCAGAATGGCGGAAGACGAATGCTACGCTATCTATGCGGTCAAGTACGCGCATCACCACCGTAACTCGCCACTCAATTTCATCGACGGCGATTTGCACGACGTTCCGATGCCGCTCGACTACTTCGTCTGGGCGATCAAGAGCGCATCGCGCACCTTCGTGCTCGATACTGGCTTTACGCCCGAGATGGGAGCGAAGCGCAATCGGGACTTCATCCGCTCGCCGGGCGAGGGACTGAAGGCGGTCGGGATTGACGCGGACAAGGTCGAGGACGTCATCCTCTCACATATGCATTTCGACCACGCCGGTAACCTCGGGCTGTTCCCGAATGCCCGCTTCCATATCCAGGACAAGGAGATGAGGTACCTGCACCGGGCGCTGCATGTGTCACGCATATCTGCGTCACGCTTTCGAGGCGGAGCATGTCGTCGACATGGTGCGTCGGATATTCGAGGGGCGCGCGCTCTTCCATCGCGGGACGAGCGAAATTGCACCGGGGATTACCGTGCATCATATCGGCGGCCATTCGAGCGGCCTGCAAGCCGTGCGCGTGCGCACCGAGCGCGGCTACGTGGTGCTCGCGTCGGATGCCTCTCACTTCTATGCGAATTTCGAGCAGAACAGACCGTTCCCGGTATTGGCGAGCGCGATCGAGATGCTGGAAGGATACCGGACTCTGTACGAGCTGGCCTCGTCGCCGCAGCACATCATTCCCGGGCACGATCCGCTTGTCTTGAGCCGCTATCCGGCCGCCGGACCGGGTCTTGAAGGGATCGTCGCCCGGCTCGACGCCCCTCCTGTCGCCTAGGCGGCAGAACGAGGACGCGCTCCCGCTTGCAATGACGCCGGCCGATCTCGATAGCGCTTTGGCCGATGGTGAAGCGGCGGATTTGCGCTCGCAGAAACGATGAAAAAAGCCTCTGATGCCTGAGAGTGCAAGAACGCGGATAGGCTAGCGATGCTTCTCGGGGTCATTGCGGACGACTTCACAGGCGCGAGCGATATCGCGAACACGCTTGCGAAAGGCCTGCCGGGGCAGGGGGGCCTGCGCACCGCTCAGTTCCTCGGAATTCCGAGGGAACGCGCCCCGGCCGATATCGAGGCAGGCGTTTTGGCTCTGAAGAGCCGCTCCATTGCGAGCGGGGAGGCGGTCGCCCAGTCGCTCGCCGCGGCGGCCTGGCTGAAAGCGCAGGGCTGCCGGCAATTCGTATTCAAATATTGCTCCACCTTCGACTCCACGCCGGCGGGCAACATCGGTCCGGTTGGCGAGGCTCTGGCCCGTGAACTCGGCGCGACAGGTGTTGCGGTCTGCCCGGCCTTTCCCGGCGCCGGCCGCACCGTCTATCAGGGGCATCTCTTCGTGAACGATCGGCTCCTCAGCGAATTGGGCATGCAGAACCACCCGCTCAACCCGATGTCCGATCCGGATATCCGGCGGTGGCTCGCCCGTCAGACGCGGACCCCTGTCGGCCTTGTTCCGTGGCCGGTCGTGCTTTCGGGCCCCGACGCGATCCGCGACGCGCTAGCTGCGGCAGGCGCGCGTGGCGAAACGCTCGTGATCGTGGATGCGCTCTGCGATGAAGACCTCGTCGCGATCGGGGTCGCCTGCAAAGCCGCGCCATTTCTTACCGGGGGGTCGGGCATTGCCATCGGCCTGCCTCGGAATTTCATCGAAGCAGGTCTTGCTTCCGGCGCGGTTCAGTCGTTCGCAGGCGTCGCCGGCCCTGAGGCGATCCTCGCCGGCAGCTGCTCCAGTGCGACGCGTCAGCAGATCGATGTTCATGCGAAGAGCCATCCCGTGCTCGAGATCGACGTGGAGGCCGCCATGCGCGGCGAGCTGAATCCCACGACACTCGTGGACTTTGTCATCCGAAATCGCGGCAGAGCTCCGCTCGTCTATTCCTCGGCCGAGCCGACCCGGGTGGCTCAGCTACAGGAGAGATACGGAAGCGGGAGGATCGCCGAAACGCTCGACACACTCTTCGCGGCGACCGCACGCACACTTGTGGCGGATGGCGTTCGCCGCCTCGTCGTCGCCGGCGGAGAGACTTCCGGCGCCGTCGTCTCGGCGCTCGACCTCGGCGCCTTGTCGATCGGTCCGGAGATCGATCCCGGTGTGCCGGTGCTGGTCGGGACTGCTGAAGAGCCGCTGGCGCTCGCGCTCAAATCGGGAAATTTCGGCGCGCCGGATTTCTTTGCCAAGGCGCTCCGCAGACTGGCAGGCGAGCCATGAGCGAGACCAAGCTGCGGGAGGAGATCGCGCGGCTCTCGCGCTCGCTTTTCGAGCGCGGCTTCTCGGTCGGCTCCGCGGGCAATATCAGCGCCGCCGTCGAGGACGGTTTGCTGATCACGCCGACAAATTCCTGCCTCGGCTTCCTCGATCCTGCGCGCATCGCGAAGCTCGACCGGGAGGGCCGCCACGTTAGCGGAGACCCACCTTCGAAAGAGGTGTTCCTGCACCGCGCGTTCTATGAGACGCGCGCCCAAACGAGGGCGGTCGTGCACCTTCACTCGACCTATGCGACGGCTTTGTCCTGTCTTGCGGAGCTTGATCCGGACGATTGCATCCCGCCGCTCACGCCTTACGTCGTCATGCGGGTGGGCAAGGTGAAGCTTGTTCCCTATGTCCGCCCCGGCGATCCAAGATCAGGCGACCTGATCCGGCAACTCGGCGGCGCATACGCCGCGGTCCTCCTTGCCAATCACGGACCCGTCGTCGCCGGCAAAGACCTCGTCTCCGCCGTCTATGCGGCGGAAGAGCTTGAGGAAACGGCGAAGCTGCTGATCTTGCTGCGGCCGCACGCCACCCGAATGCTCAGCGCGGATCAGGTCGAAGAGCTCCGCCGCGTGTTCGGCACCTCCTAAATAAGATCGGCGGAATCTCGGATGGCTGGCGAGGATGTGTCGAAGACGCTGGCAGCCTTTGTCGTCCAGTCCGACTGGCGTGATCTGCCGCCGGAGGTGCGCCACCAAGCCAAGCGGTCGCTGCTCAACTTCTTTGCGGTCGCCTTTGCGGGATGCCGAGATCAGGCGGTGGAGATCGCGCTTGGCGTTCTGTCGGAATTCGCGAGCAAGGAAGCGGCGACGATCATCGGCCGCGCCGAGCGCTCCGATGCGATGACGGCGTCCTTCCTGAACGCGTTCGCTGCGAACGTGCAGGATTTCGACGACACGCATATTCGGACGGTGATTCATCCGACCGCTCCGGTCGCGCCGGGGCTGCTGGCACTGAGCGAGCGGCAGCGCCTTTCAGGGCAAGAGCTTCTCCATGCCCTGGCGCTCGGCATGGAAGTCGAGTGCCGGATCGGGAACGCGATTTCGCCAGGGCACTATCGGCGCGGCTGGCACATCACGGCGACATGCGGGATCTTCGGCGCAGCACTTGCCGCGGGGAAGGCGCTCAAGCTCGATCTCGATCAGATGATCGCCGCGCTCGGCAATGCGTCGGCGCAATCGTCGGGCCTCGTGGAGACGCTCGGCTTCATGGCGAAAAGCCTCGGGGTCGGAAACGCGGCGAAGAACGGCCTCCTGTCGGCGTTGTTGGGGCAACAGGGATTTGGCGGTTCGGAGCGACCGCTTGAGGGGCGCTACGGCTTTTTCAATGTGATGTCGGATGAGGCGGACATGACCGAGATCACCGAAGGGCTCGGCAGCCGCTGGGAAATGATGAAGAACATCCACAAGCCGTACCCTTGCGGAATCGTGCTGAACGCGGTGATCGACGGCAGCCTTGAGCTCCGCGGCCTGCTCGGCGCGTCGGCGGACGATCTGAAGTCGGTCACGCTTTACGGGCACCCGCTGCTCGCCCAAAGGACCGACAGACCCAACGTAACGACGGGCCGGGAGGCGCAGGTCAGCGCGCAGCATGCCGTCGCCGTCTGCCTGATCCGCGGCCACGCCGGCCTTGAAGAGTTCAGCGACGCGGCTGCGTCGGACGCGCGCATTCAAGCGCTGCGCAAGAAGGTCAGCATCGTCGACGCGCCCGACGTTGCGGTGGAAGGCATTCGTGTGGTCGCGGAACGAAGCGACGGGACACAGGAGATGGTGGTCGTTGAGCACGCGCTTGGCACCGATGCGCGGCCTCTCTCCGATGCGGACCTCGAGGAGAAGTGCCGCAGGCTGGCGGCCTTCGGTGCGCCGGAGTGCAGACAGACGGAAGCGTTGATCGATCTCGTCTGGGCGCTCGACGAAGAGGAGGATGCGAGCGCGCTGATGCGGCTCGCAACGCCGGCGGCCTGATCGTGGGTGTCAGCGGCAAATTGGCAGAGGGCCGCGGCCTCGCAAGGCCTTGTGGCCGCTCGCCGATGCGCTATGATACCGATAACAAATAGGCCGGGCAGACGGCAGGAAGCGCAGCCTGAACCCCCGCAGTCTTCTTTACAGCTGCAGCAGGCGGGTCGCGGCTGAGAACGGTGAGACCGCCCAGCGCGCAAGAGGAAACGTGATGTCGAACCCGCTCATCGCATTCATAGGCTTGGGCACCATGGGGAACCGATGTCTTCCCGCCTGATCGAGGCAGGTCATTCGCTCGTCGTCTTCGATACGCGCGAGGAAGCGATGGCGCCTCTGGTCGAGCGCGGGGCGACGAAAGTCGGCTCGCCGAGGGAAGCCGCGGATCTCGCCGAGACCGTCTTCGTCAGCCTGCCGGCGCCCGACATCGTGCGCGAAGTCGCCATCGGCGAGCGCGGACTCGTTCACGGCTCGAAGCTTCGCACCTTCGTCGATCTCTCCACGACGGGACCGAGAACCGCCACGCTAGTCGCCGATCGGCTGGCGAAGAACAATATCGCTGCCTTTGACGCCCCGGTCAGCGGCGGCGTGACCGGCGCGCGCAAAGGCTCGTTGACGGTCATGGTGTCGGGGCCAAGCAAGGCTTTCGCGGCGATCGAAGGGCTGCTCAAGGTCTTCGGGCGGCTCTTCTTCATCGGCGAGAAAGCCGGCATGGGCCAGACGATGAAGCTCGCCAACAACCTCATCGCGGCGACATCGCTCGCGGTCACCTGCGAGGCCGCGGTCATGGGCGAGAAGGCCGGGCTCGATCTGAAGACGATGATCGAGGTGCTCAATGTGAGCAGCGGCCGCAGCAGCGCGACCGACGACAAGTTCCCGCGGGCGATCCTGCCGCGCACCTACGATTTCGGCTTCACGACCGGCCTCTCCTACAAGGACGTGCGCCTCTGCCTGGAAGAGGCGGAGGGCCTCGGCGTGTCCATGGTGGTCGGAAGCGCGACGCGCCAGATGCTGGTGATGACGGCTTCGATGTTCGGAAGCGATTCCGACTTCACCTCGATGATGAAGAGCGTGGAGCACCTCGCCGGCATCGACTCGGCCGACTGATCGGCTGCCCGGCGGCGCGCCGTCAGGGCGGCTCGCGCGGACCTTTGAAATCCACCCATACGAAATCGTCGAACGGCATTGGGGACGCCACATTCGTCGCCTGCAATGAGGCGCGCGCCGGGCTGATGCTCGCGATGGTGGGTATTTCGCGGCGGAAAACTTGGTATAGAGTATCAACCGATGCTCCCTCCGGTTCGCGGGCGCCGCGGGCGGCTGTCTCAAATCGTCGGATTTCAGCGTTATTGCTGCTCTTGGCGAGGGCTGGAGCTTCTGCGTTACCAGTAACAAGCGTGCGGCTGACAACCGGGGGTTCGAAGCATGGCACGTTCTGAACGGAAACGGACCTCGGCGTGGGGCTCCCGGAACGCGCATGCGCGACGTTGCGCGGAAGGCTGGCGTCTCCGTCATGACGGTATCGCGCGCGCTTAACGACCCGGAGCGCGTGTCGGAGAAGATGCGCCGCCGCGTGCAGTCGGCGGTCGAGGAGACCGGCTACGTCCACAACCGTCTTGCCCGCAGTCTGTCCTCGCAGCGCTCCGATGTGGTCGGCCTCGTCGTCCCCAGCCTTCGCAATTCGCTTTTCGCGGAGACCATACAGGGCATCTCCGACGTTCTCGCCGAAGAGGATTTTCAGCTCATGATCGCCGACAGCGGTCACAGCCTGGCAGACGAGGATGAGCTGATCGGTGCGTTCCTGGCGCAGCGCGTCGCCGGTCTGGTTCTGCATAATACCAGCCACACTCGGCATGCGGCCGAGATGATCCGCAAGGCCAAGATTCCGGTCATCGAAAACGGCAACCTCACGGATAAGCCGCTCGATTCCGTGGTCAGCTATTCGAACTTCGAAGCGTCGCGGACGATGACGACCCATCTGGCCCGGCTTGGCTACCAGACCATCGGCTTCGTCAGCCTTTCAGTGCAGGACAATGAGCGGGCGAGCGAGCGCCGGCGAGGCTATCTCGCGGCGATGCAGGCGCTCGGCAGGCCCGTCGATCAGCGTCTGATCCTTGAGCAGCCTTCCGGGCTCGCCGCCGGCGCCGATGCCGTGGTGCAGCTTGTCGGCAGCGTGCCGGAAATCGATGCGGTGTTCTTTGCCGGCGACGTGCTCGCCATCGGCGCCGTCTTCGAATGCCACCGCCGCGGCTGGGCCGTGCCGCAGCGGATCGGCATCGCCAGTTTCGACGATGTCGATCTGCTTGCGCCATGTCGACCCTTCGGTCACCACCATCCGCCTGCCGCGCTATGAAATCGGCCGCCGCAGCGCGGAATGCCTGCTCGATCGGATCAGCGGCAGGAGCAGCCAAGAGCATCTCGGTCAATCTCGGATTTGATATCGTCCAGCGCGAGAGCACCTGAGGCGCGCGCTCATCGAGAAGATCGCAAGGGCGCGCTCAGCCGAGATACTTCCTGAGTATGCCGACGCCTCCGCCCCTGCACCGCGTCGGGGCTCATCTCTTCGACGATCTCGCCGTGCGTCATGATGTAGAGCCGGTCGCAGACCCGGACCGCCACGTCGACGCGCTGCTCCACGAGCAGAAGCGACGCGCCGCGCTTGCGCAGTTCCAGCAGCGCCTTCACCACGCGTCGACCGCGACGGGCGCCAGCGCGTCCGAAGGCTCGTCGAGCAGCATCAGCTCCGGGTCGCTCATCAGCATGCGGCCGATGGAGACCATCTGCTGCTCCCCGCCGGACAAGAGCGAGGCACGCTTGCGGCGATAGCCCTTCAGTGCGGGGAACAAGCTGTAGACGGAATCCAGCAAAGCCTGCACCCGCTGCTTGTCGCGGCGCAGATGCAACGCGCCGAGAATCAGATTGTCCTCCACCGCCTGATCAACGAACAGTCTGCGTCCCTCGGGAGAGATCGCGGCAAGCCCTCTTGCGATCCGATGCGGCGGAAGTGCGGAGACATCGGTGTCGCCGACTCGGATCGTGCCGCGACGATGCCGAATGAGTCCCATGATGGCACGCAGGATGGTGGTCTTGCCGGCGCCGTTCGGCCCCAGAAGGCCGATGGCCTCGCCTCGGTCCACCCGCAGCGCGATGTCGCGAACGACATCGAAGCGTCCGTAGCCGGCGAACAGCGCGGAAATCTCCAGTGCGGGGTCGCCGTGCTCGTCATTCGCCCAAATACACCTGTCTGACCAGCGGGTCGGCGCGAACCTCGTCGGCCGAGCCGGTCAGGATCACCTCGCCGGCGTTGAGAACGGTCACGCGGTCGCAGAGCGGAAACAGAAAGCGGGTCTGGTGCTCGATGATGATCATGGTGACGCCCTGCGCTTTGAACCTCGCAAGGACGCGCGCCAGATGATCGACCTCCGACATCGACAATCCGGTCGCGGGCTCATCGAGGATGATGACGTCCGGCTCCGCGATGCTGACCGACGCCAATTGCGTCAGTTGCTCGATCCCATGCGGAATGTCGGCGACGCGGCGATTGGTCCAGTCTCCCGCACCGACCGCGCGAAGCTCTTGCTCCGCGCGGTTTTGCATCTGAACGCCGTCGCGTCGGCCCGACGGAAGCAGCGGCCAGAAGGCAGCTCGTCGAACGATCCCCGGCACACGATCGAACAGACCCACCATGACGTTCCGAGTTCGTCGTCAGCTCGCGCACGAGCTGCGCCGCCTGAAACGTCCGGCGTAACCCGAGCCGCGCCCGCGCGCTCGGCGCAAGCCCGTCCACCGGCTTTCCTTTGAGGATCGTGGTTCCGGCCTGCGGATGGAGGCGGCCGGCAATGATGTTGGCGAGCGTGGTCTTGCCCGAGCCGTTCGGGCCAATCAGGCCATGAATGTGACCGCGCTTCACCGCGAGATCCACGTTGCGCAGCACCTTCGGCCCCACTCCATAACCGAACTCGATGCCGCGGCATTCGACGATCACCTCCACGTCGGCCGAAGTCGTCTCGCGCGGCCTTCCCTCGCTTGCCGCCGCCGATTGTCTCTCGCCCACGTCGTCAAGCGAAGCAGCCGGCTCGGTCCCGTCGGCATCTTCGGCCGATCGCCTGGATGAGAACTCAAGACGCCTGGCCAAGCCCGCAAGTCCTTCGGGGAAGGTCGTGATGGCGAGGATGGAGAAGGCGCCGTAGAGAATCTCCTGCAGCCACGGATTGATGTTGACGACGGCGGGGAACATGGAGACGAACACCGCGCCGATCACCGGTCCGAGCGTGGTGTTGATCCCGCCGACAAGCACCATGACGAGGATGTTCAGCGACACCGCCCAGTTGAATTGGCTGGGCGAGACCACGCCCAGAAACGAGAACAGCCAGCCGGCGCCCCCCGCCATTGCGGCCGACAGAGCGAATATCCCGACCTTGATGCTGGAGGTCCTTATCCCGGCCGCCTCGGCAAACGGCTCCGCGTCGCGGATGGAGAGCAATACCGGGTAGAGTGGCGAGTTGCGGATGTTCCAGGCGAGCGCGATAGCGAGCAGGAGCGCCAGCATGATGCACCACGCAACGGATGCGCCGAGCGGCTCCGCGGCGCGAGGCAAATCCGGGAACATTGGCCCAAGGACGCCCTGAGTCCCTCCCGTGACGTTCGGAAAATCGATCGCCATCACAGTCAGCACCAGCGTGAAGACGAAGGTCGTGATGGCAAAATAGAGACCGCCGACACGAAGCGACGTGGCACCGACGACCGCACCGGTGAGCCCGGCCGCGACAAGAACGGCCGGCAGCAGATAGAAGACGTTCACGTCGTATTTCGCCGCCACAAGCGTCGTCAGATAGGCCCCGATCCCGAAGAAGCCGCCCTGTCCGAGCGAGTAGAGCCCGAGCATTCCCGCCACCAGGTCGAGGCTGATCGCCAAGACGCCGAAGACGGCGGCGACAAGCACCAGGCTCTGCACGGTCAGGGACGAGCGGGCGATGAAGAGGGTGAACGCGAGGTAGACCACGACGAAGGCGAGGCTTCGCATCCGCCACAGATTGCCGGAGGCGAGGCCGGAGCCGGATCGTTGTGCGACGGCCTTGCCCGACATCAGGTCACTCGGCGCTGCGCGACAGGCCGGGGATGCGGAACAACGGGCTTCCCGAACTGAACAGACCTCGCGGTGTGACGATCAGGATGATGACCAGCACCAGGAACGGAAACCAGTCGGAAGCCTGCGAATTGATCAGCGTGTTGGCGCCTTCCGACAGGATGCCGAGAAGCAATCCGCCGAACATCGCCGCCGACGGCCTCTCGGTGCCGCCGCCGATCATCATGGCGATGAAGCCGAAGATGCCATAGGTGCTTCCGAGATAGGGGTTGGCGAAGGTGTTTGGCCCGATCAGCACCCCGGCGACTCCGGCGAAGAGCCCGGATATCGCGAAAGCCACGATGGCGAAGACGGTCGTGTTCGCTCCGATCGCGGAGGCCATCTCAGGGTCCGCTGCGATGGCCATGCCGAGCTTTCCGAACAGGGTGTGCCTGCGCACGATCTCGAAGGCGGCGGTGAAGAGCGCTGCAATCACGATCGCCAGGATCTGCTGTTCAGTCAGAACCGCGTGGAAAAACGAGACGCTCGTGTTGTTCAGAAGCTGTGGAAACGCGCGCGACGTCGGGCCCCAGATGTAGGCCGCCGCATTCTCCACGGCCACGGCGAAGCCCAGCGTGCTGACGAGCCAGCCGAAGCTGAAGCGATCGAAGGCAAGGATGGGACGGACGGCGATCAGGTAGGAGAGAGCCGCGAGCGCACAAGCGGCGACGAGCCCGGCGGGGACGGCGAGCCAAGGCGAATAGCCGGCGGCAAAGATGGCAGCCGTTATCATGATCGCCGTCATCATCATCTGGCCCTGAGCGAAGTTGATGACGCGCGTCACATAGAAGGAGATGGCCAGCGCCATCCCGATCAGCCCGTAAATCGAGCCGATTGCCAATCCGCTTAGAATGAATTGAAGCAACGAAGCCTTCCCTCACGCATCGCCGCCGGCGCAGACTTACAGCCGAACGGCATGACAAGGTCGGGGCGCGGAATACTTGCCGCCGAGCTCGCCGACCGCTGCCGGGTGCGCGCGACGATCAGCTAACCGGCCGCAAGAAGCCGCAGTCAAGCCTTTCCTTGAGTGAGCGCGCAACACCCCTTCTTCTCAAAGACGAAAGCCTCGTCTTCGAACTCGACGTGCGGACGGTTCACCCGCCCGCACGCCGCAGACATCGCCCAGTCGGGCCGAATGTCCTTATTCCATCACCTCAACCCACTGGCCGGATGCCGCGTCGTATTTGACGAGCGAAATCTGATCCTTGGTGATGGTGATGTGGTCCTTTTCGCTGAAGCCCAGCGTTCCGGTGATGCCCTTGAAGCCCTGGGTCTTCTCCAGCTGCATCCGAACAGCGTCATGCTCAGTCGACGGAGCGGCCTCGAGCACCTGGGCGAACATCATGATGCTGTCGTAGCTGGTTTCCGCGAACGGCGTGGATTCAACGTCGAACTGCTTCTTGTAGGCCTCGCGGAACGCAACCAGCTCGGGGCTCGGGTGCAGGCCGGAGGTCAAGGTGGCGGTGACCACGCCGTTGGCCAAGTCGCCGGCCAGTTTGGAGAAAGTGTCGTCGGCATTGGTCTCGTCATTGCCGAAGACGGTCATCTCATAGTTCGCGGCATGCAGATCCTGCACGAAGGCCGCCTGGTCCTGCGGGGTCAGCCACACGTCGACGCACTTGATCCCCTTCTCCTTAAGCGCGGTGACCTGTGGCATCAGGCCGGCGGTCGCGCCGGTCGACCAGTTCTCGGTGATCGTCTCGTTGACCGCGATCTCCTTGCCGGCATGATCGTAGGCGAGCTTGATTCCGAAGAAGCCGCCTTCGCCGTAGGTCGAGGGATCGTGCAGCACCGCGAGACCGTCCGGGCAGTGCGCCAAGGCGTAGTCGCCGATCTTCTCACCCCAGGCGAATGTATTCAGGCCGAAGCTGAAGGACCACGGATTGGGCGGAGCCTCCGGTCCGTCCTTGTAGATGGTGAGGCCGCCGTCATCGACGACGCCGATGTTCGGTATCTTGTGGCGAATGGCGAGTTCGGCTGTGACCGGCCCGGTGTCCGGAGACCCGGCAATGGCGACCGCACCGTCGCTCACCATCTTCGCAAAGAGCTGACCGGAGAGGGTGGCGTCGGCGTTGTCGTTATGGGCATCGAGCTTGATCTGACGGCCAAGCACGCCGCCCTTGGCGTTGAGCTCGTCGACGGCCATCTGCGCGCCGTTGACCACGGCGACCCCGGTCGAGCCGTAGGCGCCGGTGGTGCCGGCGATCAAGCCGATGAGAAGCTGGTCCTGCGCCAGACTCGGCGCGGAAACGAGCGAAAGAAGCGTCGTAGCAATGGCGCCGGTAAGAACGGTCTTCATCGATCTCCCTCCCCAAATTCTGATGAACGCGATGCGGTTCGACTGCCTGCTTGGGCAGTGTTGTCGTTGTCGTTGTTCTTCCCACGGAGCGCCGATCCCTTGCAATAGGGGATGTTACCGATACCTGGAGTGGGCCGGCGGCGCGCGGCTCGGCCACTTCCCGATCCGTTTCCCGTAATTGTCTGTAGAGATTGGGGAATATAGCGATGTGCCCGTTGATACGACAATTTTCTGCAGCGGCGCTGGTTTCCAGAACGAGCCGAATTCTGGTATGGCTATCAAGGCGCGGCCGGAGGCGGATTTCCGCTGGTTTTGCGGCCTGGGGAGGGGTCTAGGGCGCGCGCAGCCCGGTCAGCTTCGGTGCTCTGCGGCTATTTCTGATATAGCCAAATGTCGGACCGCAAATCCTTCATATTTGGCCGTCTGCAGGGCGAAGCAGGATCGAGAAAGGCAGCGCCGCGGGCGGCCGTCGCCGAGGGGCTCGACGTGGCCGCGGCGGACATGGAGGAAAGATAGCGATGGCAAGCAAGCGCATGCCTCTCAAAAAGCCGGCTGCGTGGTACAGGTTCAAGATTGGCGATTTCGTCGCCGCGGTCGTTTCCGACGGCGAGCTGACCTTCGAGAGCGCGACCGGGGAGTTTCCGGCGGCGCCCGAAGACGAGGTGCTTCGGACGCTCGACCGCGAGTTCCTGCCGAACGCCCCGATGGTGCTCCAGGAGAATTGCCTGGTTCTCGACACCGGCGACAAGCTGGTGCTCTTCGATACGGGCTTCGGCCCAGTGCCGATGTTCGGCAAGGATTCCGGTCAGCTTCAGAAGAATATGGCGGCGGCGGGAATTCGCCCCGAAGAGATCGATGTCGTCATCCTGACCCATGCGCATCCCGATCACTGCATGGGGTCTCATCGACATTGAGGGAAACAAGGTCTATCCGAACGCCGACCTGTTCATCTCGAAGCGCGATTTCGATTTCTGGACGGACGAGAGCAAGCTCTCCGACGAAAACGGCGGGCGCCTTCGTCAAAGGCGCGCGCAAGAACATCCTTCCCTACAGGGAGCGGCTGCATTTCATCGAGGAGGACGGGGAGGTTCTACCCGGCATCTCTTCGATGTGGACGCCGGGCCATACCGTTGGCCACACGACCTTCATCATCGAGTTGGGCGGCGAGACCTTCCTCAACCTCGGCGATATCTGCCACCACTATGCGCTGCTGTTTCCCAATCCGCGTTGGGAGTACCTCTACGACACCGACTCCAAGCAGGCGGTCGAGTCGCGCCTAAGGTGTTCGACATGGCAGAGACGGAGAAGATGACGCTTCTCGGCTATCATTTCCCCTTTCCGGGCATCGGCCACATCACGCGCGAGAAGCATGAGTCCTATCGCTATGTCCCCAAGCATATGAGCTTCGTCTAGGCAGGACGGAGAGCAGATGGAGCTATTTCTGATATAGCCGAAATGAATGGTGTGGCTTGAAAACGGCCGCACTAGTGATGGCTCAGGCAGCTCTGCCCGCATCTCAGGCAACTCGACCTCCAGGACACGAAGCATGTCAGGATCCGTTGTCGGCTTCATCGGCATTGGCCGCATGGGCAAGCTCATGTCCGCTCGGCTCGTTGCCGCCGGTCACAAGCTCAAAGTGTTCGACACGCATGCGGCGGCGATGGACGAGCTCGTCAAGCTCGGCGCGGAAGCTGCGTCGTCGTCCAAAGATGTCGGTGACGGCGCTGAGACGGTCCTCATCAGCTTACCGACGCCCGATATCGTTCATGAAGTCGTTCTCGGAGCTGAGGGACTCGGGCAAGGCGGGCGCGTCAAAACCGTCATCGATCTGTCGACGACCGGGCCGGGCATGGCGACACGCGTCGCGAAGGGCCTCGAAGGGCGCGGGATTGCGTGGATCGACGCGCCGGTCAGCGGCGGCTTTGCCGGCGCGCGCGACGGCAAGCTGGCGGTGATGGTCTCCGGGCCGAAGCCGAGCGTGGAAGCGGCGGAGCCGTTGCTCGCGAATTTCGGTCGGCTGTTCTTCGTCGGCGAGAAAGCCGGCTTGGCGCAGGTGGCGAAGCTCGCAAACAATCTTCTCGCGGCATCCGCCCTCGTCGTGACCTCGGAGGCGATGGTCATGGGCGTCAAGGCGGGGATCGATCCCAAGGTGCTTCTCGACATCATCAATGCCTCAAGCGGGCGCAACAGCGCGACGCAGGACAAGTTTCCGCGCTCCGTCCTCGGGCGCACGTTCGATTTCGGCTTCGCGACGGGTCTTTCTTATAAGGATGTTCGCCTGTGCATTGACGAAGCCGAGGCCATGGGCGTGCCCATGGTCGCCGGGTCGGCCGTCCGCCAGATGCTTGCGGTCACCAACGCGAAATTCGGGGCGAGCTCCGATTTCACGTCGATCGCGCGGGTCGTGGAGGAATGGGCCGGCGTAGAAATCAAGGGATGAACTCGGCGACGCCCGATACCATTCACCCCGCGCAATATTCACCGGGCTTATCCAGGAGGCTGCCATGAGCAAAGAGGTTTTCGATCGCGGGTTTGAGATCCGCAAGAGCGTGCTCGGCGCAGAGTTCGTGGAGAAATCCTTCGCTGCGGCAGACGATTTCAATCGCCCGATGCAGGAGCTCGTGACCGAATATTGCTGGGGCGCCGTCTGGGGGCGCGAGGGGTTGGCGCGCAAGACGCGAAGCATGCTGAACATTGCGATGCTCAGCGCGCTCAACCGTCCGCATGAATTGAAGATGCACACGAAAGGCGCGATGAAGAACGGCGTCACGCGGGAAGAGATCCGCGAGATCCTGCTGCAGGTGGCGATCTATTGCGGCGTGCCGGCGGGCGTGGATTCGTTCCGGATTGTGCGCGAGGCGCTCGCCGAAGTCGACGCGGCGAGAAAGTGACCAGCCACCGGGCTCGCTTCGTTCGCCGCAGCCGCTTGAGGGCGGGATGGACGGGTGCAGAGCTACAAGATGCTGATCGGCGGCAAGTGGTGCGATGCTGCCGACGGCGACACCTTTCAAACCGACAATCCCTATCTTGGAGGACCATGGGCGCTGCTGCCGAGGGCCGGGACCGCCGACGTCGATCACGCCGTGTCGACTGCTCACGCGGCGTTTCGTCATCCGGACTGGCGCGGGATCAGCGCCTCGGCGCGCGGGGCGCTGCTCAGGCGGCTCGGCGATCTGATCGCCGGGAGGCCGATCGTCTCGCTCTGGTCGAGACGCGCGACAACGGCAAGCTGATCAAGGAAATGCGCACGCAGCTGCGCTACATACCGCAGTGGTTCTATTATTTCGGCGGGCTCGCGGACAAAATCGAGGGGCGGGTCATCCCGATCGACAAGGCGGGGATGTTCAACTTCACCCGCGAGGAGCCGCTTGGCGTCGTCGCCGCGATCACGCCGTGGAATTCCCCGCTGATGCTTGCCGCATGGAAGCTCGCGCCCGCTCTCGCGGCGGGCAACACGGTCGTCTGGAAGCCATCCGAATTCTCCTCCGTCTCGGCGCTCGAGCTCGCGCCGCTTTTCGAAGAGGCGGGATTTCCGCCGGGCGTCGTCAATATCGTCACCGGCTTCGGCTCCGAGATCGGCGAGCATCTCGTCTCTCATCCAAAGGTCGCGAAGGTCGCCTTCACCGGTGGCGACCGCACCGGGCAGGGCGTCTTCGAGACCGCCGCGCGAAGCATCAAGCCGACGACGCTGGAGCTTGGCGGCAAGTCCGCCAACGTCGTCTTTGCGGACGCATCGCTCGACGATGCGGTGAGAGGCGCCGTCGCCGGCATATTCGCGGCGACGGGCCAGACCTGCATCGCCGGCTCGCGCGTGCTTGTCGAGCGCTCGCTCCACAACGAATTTGTCGACAAGCTGGTTTCGCTCGCGGCAACGGCGCGCATGGGCGATCCGTCGCTTGATGAGACGCAGGTGGGGCCGGTCACTACGCAGCCGCAGCTTGCGAAGGTGCTCGACTATATCGGTATCGCGAAGGGCGAGGGCGCGATCTGTGTGCTCGGCGGCGCCGCAGCGACGCGGCCTGAATGCGGCAGCGGATGGTTCGTCGAGCCGACAATCTTCACGGACGTAAAGCCCGAGATGCGCATCGCGCGCGAAGAGGTCTTCGGGCCGGTTCTCTCCGTCATTCCATTCAGCGATGCCGACGAAGCGGTGGCGATCGCCAACGACACGCAATATGGGCTCGCGGCCGGCGTATGGACGCAGAACATCGGAACCGCGTTCCCGATGGCGGAGCGGCTTGAGGCCGGCACGGTCTGGGTCAATTCCTATCGCGCCGTCAGCTACATGTCCCCGTTCGGCGGCTACAAACGCTCCGGAATCGGCCGCGAAAACGGCCTGAGCGCGATCCGCGAATACCTGCAGGAGAAGAGCGTGTGGATCGACACGATCGGCAAAGTCGCCGACCCGTTCGTCCAGCGCTAGCGCGATCCGCGAGCATTACTGGCGATTCTGCCTAGCCCTTGAGCAGGGCGGAAAGCAGGCATACTGTCTCCAAATGATAACGGTAACGGCCGCAGCGGTCGGGCGGTTTGTCGCGTCGCAAAGAGCGCCATGACCCTGAAGCAGCTCTCTTATTTCCTTTCGGTTGCCGACGTGGGCAGCCTCTCCAAGGCTGCCGTCCTGATGTCGGTCGCCCAGCCGGTGATCAGCCGCCAGATCAAGCGCCTCGAAGCCGAGCTGGGCGTCGAGCTCTTTTATCGGAATGGCCGTGGCACGGTGCTGTCGGAGGAAGGCAAGCGGCTCGCCGTTCACGCGCGCTCCGCGATGGATTCGCTGCAGCAGGCGCGCTCGGAGATCGCGGCGACGCGCTCCACGCCGCGCGGCACCGTGGTCATCGCCATGCCTCCTTCGATCGGATGGGTCTTGACGACGGCGCTCGTCCGCCGCTGCCGGATGGAATATCCCGACATTCATCTGCACATGATGGAGGGGTTCAGCGGCCATGTCGCGGAGTGGCTGTCGACCGGCCGCATCGACATCGGGATCGTCTACGATGCGCCGCGCCGCCCGACACTTGCGGCCGAGCCGCTGTTTGCCGACGAGCTTGTCCTGCTCGGTCCTACGAGCGACCCCGCGAATGTCGGCGACCTGCCTGTCGCAGCCGCGCGGCTCGGAGAGATTCCGTTGATCCTCCCGGCGCAGCCGCATGGCCTGCGCGTTCTCGTCGACGAGGTTCTGGCGAAGCTCGGTATCACCCCGAAGCTCGAGCTCGAGGTCGAGGCCATGACGGCCACCTTGAGTCTTGTCGAGCAGGGGGCCGGCTACACGATACTGTCCGAGACTGCCGCCCAGCATCTCTTGGGAACCGGGCGGATACGCTCATGGCCGATCGTCGACCCGGTCATTCCGCGTCAGCTGATCCTGGCGACGTCGACGCAGCGCCCGATGAGCGTCGCGACGCGCGTTGTAAGTCGCATGATCAGGGAGCAGGCGCGGTCCGCTTTTCCGCTCGCCGCAGAACATGCGTCCGCGAAGTCCGTGCAAGGGAACCAAGATCATGACGATCGCTGCAAAACAGGCTGACTTCGGCGAGTCCAGCGTTCCGCTCGCATTGCGGATCGCCCAGGCTGTACAGGCGAACCGACAGGCTCCCCTGTCGTCGAAGGTCCAGGAGAAGCTGCGGCTTTGCCTGCTCGATTTCCTCTCCTGCGCGTTGGAATCCCGCGGCTTGCCGTGGGCGCGTCAGGCCGCCGCTCTGGCGGAAGGCGAGGGGCGCTCTACGATCATCGGCACGCCGCGGCGCGCCTTTGCCGGCGACGCGGCCTTCGCGAACGCCGTCGCAGGCCACGGCCTCGTGCGTGAGGACATGCACGCAGGCGCGGTCAGCCACCTCGGCGTCGTCGTGTTGCCGGCGCTTTTGGCGGTGGCGGAGGACCGCGCGATTTCCGGGACTGCATTCGCCAAGGCGGCGGTCGTTGGATATGAGGTCGGCGCGCGGATCGGACGCGCGATCGTAAATCCCACTTTCACCAAGCTGTTCCGGCCGACGGGCTTCACCGGTCCGATCGCGGCGGCGGCGGCGCTCGGCACGCTGCTCCACCTTGACGAGGCCGAGATCGCGAGCGCGATCGCCTTTGCGGCGAACATGACCGGCGGCCTCAATCAATGGCCGTACACCGGCTCTGACGAAATGTTCTTTCATCCCGGTCACGCCGCCTCAAGCGGCATACGGGCGGTTCGCCTTGCGATGTCGGGGGCGCGCGGCGCGGCGCTCGCGCTCGACGGCGATGCGGGCTTGCTGCGGGCCTACCGTCCGGACCGCAGCGTTCCTGAGGTGACGCTTTTCGACGGCGCCGAACCGGAGATCATGTCCGTCTACTTCAAGGCTGCGCCGGTCTGCAATTTCGCGCAGACGCCTTGCCAGGCGGCATTGGAGCTTGCGCGCGCGGAGCGTCTCGACCCGGATTCGATCAGCTCCGTGCGGCTGCGCGTGACGGAGGCCGCGCGCGCCTATCCAGGCTGCGATCATGCGGGGCCGTTCGAGCGCGTGCTGCAGGCCAAGATGAGCATCCACTATGCGGTGGCGAGCGCGCTGCTCAGGGGCGCGGTCGATGAAAGCTCCTACCGCGCGCTCGACGATCCGGGGCTGCTGCGCCTTGCCGGGCTGATCGAAGTGGAGCCCGACGACGACATGACGGCCGCGTTCCCGGCTGCTCAAGGAGCTGCAATCACGGTGACGCTGAAGGATGGGCGGGCGCTTTCGCGATCGCTCCGCGACGTCATTCCCGCCAGCGCCGAATTGATACGCGACCGCTTCGCCGCCGCCGCCACCGAGTTTGCCGGCAAGGCCAAGGCGCAGGAGCTGGAAGACATCGTCGGTGCGCTCGACAAGGTCACCGACATGGCAGCCGTCATGCGGCTGGTCTCGGCGCCGGCTTGATTGCGGGTGACTGAGACGTTTGCTTGCACATAGCACTGCGGAAGCACCGGCTTGCGCTGAGCCGCAGCGCCAAGGCTAATCCGCTCAGCTCTGTTGGCCGATCGCGCCTGCGCTTCGGCGCTTGCGGGCGTCGCGCGGGCTTTCTCCGTAGCGCGCTCGGAAGCTTCGCGCGAACGCGGAGGCAGAGCTGAATCCGGTCTGCGCCGCGATCTCGGTCACGCTTCGATGACTGTCGAGAACAAGCCTGCGGCCGGCATTGAGCCGCAGCGCCCCATAGTAGTCTCGCGGCGGCATGCCGACTGCGCGCATAAAGAGCGTCTCCAGCATCCGCTGCCCGATGCCTGCTTTGCGCGCGAGTTGCGGGATCGGCATCGGACGCTCGACGCGTTCTTCCATAAGGCGGATCGCGGCTGCGACGCGCGGCTCGTCCCAGCCGAGCCTGCCGAGCGAGACCATCGGTTGCGGATCGCCGGCGGCTCTGAGCTCGTCGTAGATGAAGATGCTCGCCACATCGAGCGCCAGCGCATGTCCCTGGCGCGCGCGGATCAGGTGAAGCATCATGTCGAGTGCCGGCGAGGCGCCCCCCGTGGTGAAGCGCTCTCCGTCGATGACGTAACGATCCGATCGGACGTCGATCTCCGGGAAGCGGGCGGCGAACTCCTCGAGATCCTCCCAATGCGTGGTCGCTCGGCGCCCGTTCAGGAGGCCGGCCATTGCGAGCAGCAGCGATCCCGACTCGATGCCGCCAATCGGAATGCCGCGGCGTGCAACGCGGCGGAGCGCGGCAAGAAGCCGAGGCTGCGCGTGTGTGGGAATGTTGAAGGCTGCGACGACGATGAGCGCGCCGCGCACGTCGTCGGGATCGAACGGCGCTTCGACGGGAACCGGCAGGCCGCCGGAAGTCGTGACGGGCTTTCCGTCGGGACTGAGAAGCCGTCGCCGATAGAGATCGCGGCCGGACGCACGGTTGGCGGCGCGAAGCGGCTCGATCGTTGAAGCGAGAGACAGAAGCGACACATCCGGCAGCACCAGAAAGTCGACGTCGAGCGGCTCCGAGGCGGGTGAAAAGATCGTAGCCATTGCGGTTTCAGTATCGATTGCTGCGAAAAATGTATCACATACTGCGACATCCGGGCGCACTCTTCTTTGAGGGAGAACGCTGGAGGGGACCGTGGCTCTGTCCATGGCGCGCGAGGTGTTCATCACCTGCGCCGTCACCGGCGCCGGCGATACGACCGGGCGTTCCGACAAGGTTCCGATCACACCGACGGAGATTGCCGATGCCGCGATCGAAGCGGCAAAGGCCGGCGCCGCCGTCGCCCATATCCATGTGCGCGATCCGAAGACGGGCAAAGGCGCTCGCGATCCAAAGCTTTATCGCGAGGTGGTGGACCGCATCCGCTCGTCCGGCACCGACGTCGTGATCAACCTCACCGCCGGCATGGGCGGCGACCTGGTGCTCGGCTCCGCCGAAGCGCCGCTGCCGCTCGCCGCCGGCCCGACCGACATGGCGGGCGCGAGCGAACGGCTCGCGCATGTGAGCGAGCTCCTGCCGGAGATCTGCACGCTCGATTGCGGCACGATGAATTTCGGCGAGGGCGACTACGTGATGACGAACACGCCCGCCATGCTGAAGGCGATGGCGGGCCGCATCAAAACGCTCGGCGTCCGGCCGGAGATCGAAATCTTCGACACCGGCCAGCTGGTGTTGGCGAAGTGGCTGTTCGAGCAGGGCCTGATCGAGGAGCCGGTGCTCCTGCAGCTCTGCATGGGAATTCCCTGGGGCGCGCCCGACGATATCGCCACGTTGATGGCGCTAGTCGGCGGCCTGCCGAAAGGCTGGATCTTCTCGGCCTTCTCGATCGGGCGAAACCAGCTTCCCTATGTGGCGATGGCGGTGCTCGCCGGCGGCAACGTCCGCGTCGGGCTGGAAGACAATCTTTGGCTCGGCAAAGGGGAGCTCGCGACGAACGGCGCACTCGTCGAGCGGGCTGCGCAGATCGCGACCGGCATGGGCGCACGCGTGCTTTCGGCCGACGAGGTCAGGACGAAGCTCGGTCTCGTCAAACGGGGCGGAAATGGCGGCTGAGATCCGGCAGGCAGCGGTCGTAGGTGGCGGCGTGATCGGCGCCGGCTGGGCCGCGCGCCTCCTGCAGAACGGCATCGACGTCGCCGTCTACGACCCGGACCCGGAAACGGAGCGCAAGGTCGGCGAGGTTGTCGCCAACGCCGACAGGGCCTTTGCCAAGCTCACTTATGCGCCTCCGGGGAAGCGGGGCGAGCTCCGTTTTGTCAATTCAATCGAGGCGGCAGTTCGTGGCGTTGACTATGTGCAAGAGAGCGCCCCCGAAAGGATTGAGCTGAAGCAGAAGCTCCTGGCCGAGATCGATCGTCACGCGCCGTCCGACACCCTCATCGCTTCATCGACCTCGGGGCTGCTCCCGACCGACCTGCAGGCGTCGATGCAGCGACCGGAGCGGCTCGTCATCGCGCATCCGTTCAATCCCGTCTACCTGCTCCCCTTGGTGGAGATCGTTGCCGGGCAAAGGACGGCGCCCGCGAGCGTTGCGCGCGCTGCCGCCTTCTACGCCGCAATCGGCATGAAGCCGCTTGTCGTGCGCAAGGAGATCGACGCCTTCATCGGCGATCGGCTGCTTGAGGCGCTTTGGCGCGAAGCGTTGTGGCTGGTGCATGACGACGTCGCCACCGCCGAGGAGATCGACGACGTCATCCGTTACTCCTTCGGCCTGCGCTGGGCGCAGATGGGCACCTTCATGACCTACCGCATCGCCGGCGGCGAAGCGGGGATGCGTCATTTCATGAACCAGTTCGGCCCGGCGCTGAAATGGCCGTGGACCAAGCTCATGGACGTGCCGGAGTTCAACGGTGCGCTCGTCGACAAGATCGTGGCGCAGTCGGACGCACAGGCGAACGGCTACTCGATCCGCGAGTTGGAGCGCATCCGCGACGACAATCTGATCGCCATCATGCAGGCGCTGCGCGCGCAGGATGGCGGGCGGGGCTGGGGCGCGGGTGCGCTGCTGAAGCAGCACGAGGAGCGCCTGCTTGAAAGCGCGCATCGCGACGCCGCCACCCGCAATCACGACACCAGCGAGCCGCTCCGCTTGTTCGAAACGCGCGTCGCGCCCGAATGGATCGACTACAACGGACACATGACGGAAAGCCGCTATCTGCAGGTCTTTGCCGACAGCTCCGACGCGCTGCTTCTCTACCTCGGCATCGATGAGGCCTATCACCGGCGGCGCGGAAGCTACTTCACCGTCGAGACGCACCTCATGCACCGAAAGGAAGTGAAGGCGCTCGAGCCGATCCACACGACGACACAAATCCTCGCCGCCGACGACAAGCGGCTGCATCATTTCCAGACGATGGTTCACTCCACGACCGGAGACGTGCTCGCCACGGCCGAGCAGATGCTGCTCCACGTCGATACTGCAGGCCAAGAAGGCCGCTCCGGCCGAGCCGGCCGTGCTTGAGCGGCTGCACGGCCTCGCCGCCAGACATGCTGTCCTCGAACGACCGCCGACGGCCGGACGCGCCGTCGGGCAAAGGCAATAGGGGCCCCCGCGATGCATTTCGGTCTCACGCCCGAGCAGGAGATGGTGGTCGCCACCGTCCGCGGCTTTGTCGAGACCGAGCTTTTCCCGCTCGAGGCGGAAGTCGAGCGCTGCAATGAAGTGCCGCGCGAGATCGGGCGCGCGATCCAGGACAAAGTCATGGCGCTTGGGTTCTATGCGCCGAACATGCCGGCCGAGCTCGGCGGCGGCGGACTCGACACGCTCACCCTGACGCTGCTTGAGCGCGAGCTTGGGCGCGCTTCCCTGGCGCTCGCCAATTACTGGGCCCGGCCCTCGAAGATCCTGCTCGCGTGCGTCGGCGAGCAGCGCGAAAAGTACCTGCTTCCGTGCATTCGCGGCGAGAAGATCGACGCGCTTGCCATGACCGAGCCGGAAGCCGGCTCCGATATCCGTTCGATGAAGTGTAGTGCCCGGCGCGAGGGAGCCGACTTCGTGCTGAACGGCACCAAGCACTTCATCAGCCACGCCGACGTCGCGGACTTCGTCATCGTGTTCGCCGCGACAGGCGAGGAGCGGACGGAGCGCGGCACCAAGAAGCGCATCACCTGCTTTCTGGTCGATCGCGAGACGCCCGGGTTTGAGATCCGGCCGGGCTACGCCGCCGTCTCGCACCGGGGTTACCACAATTCCGTACTCACGTTCGACGAATGCCGGCTCCCCGCGTCGCAGGTGCTCGGCGAAGTCGACCGCGGCCTCGACGCGATGAACGAATGGCTCGCCGGCACGCGGCTCGACGGTCGCGGCGATGTGCGTCGGTCGTGCCCGCCGTGCCTTTGATCTCTCACTGCAATATGCCGCGACGCGAAAGCAATTCGGCCAGCCGATCGGCCGCTTCCAGGGCGTCTCCTTCAAGCTCGCCGACATGGTGACCGAGATCGACGCCGCTGACTGGCTGACGCTCGCCGCCGCCTGGCGCCTCGACCAGGGGCTCGAGGCCACGCGGGAAATCTCCTCCGCCAAGCTCTACGCGAGCGAGATGCTCGCCCGGGTGACCGACGAGGCGATCCAAATCCACGGCGGGATGGGCCTGATGTCCGACCTGCCGCTCGAGCGCTTCTGGCGCGATGCGCGCGTCGAGCGCATCTGGGACGGAACGTCGGAAATCCACCGTCACATTATCAGCCGCGATCTCTTGCGGCGGGTCGGCGCATGATGCGGAGCCTTGAGCGCCTTTTGCGTCCGAAGTCGATTGCGGTGTTCGGCGGCCGTGAGGCAGAGCGCGTCATGCGGGAATGCGATCGGATGGGTTTCTCCGGCGAAATCTGGCCCGTGCATCCGTCGCGGGAGGAGATGGGCGGACGCCGGTGCTTCCGTTCGGTCGACGCTCTTCCGGCGGCGCCCGATGCCGCGTTCATCGGGGTGAACCGGGAATTGAGCGTCGAGATCGTGCGCGCTTTGTCAGCGCGCGGTGCCGGTGGGGCCATCTGCTATGCGTCCGGCTTTCGTGAGGCGGAAAGCGGCGCGGCACTGCAGCGGGCGCTCGTTCTTGCCGCCGGCGACATGCCGATCGTCGGTCCGAACTGCTACGGTCTTATCAACTACCTCGATTGCGTGCCGCTCTGGCCCGATCACCACGGCGGGACGCCGGTGGATAAAGGCGTCGCAATTGTCACGCAGTCCTCCAACATCGCTCTCAACATGACGATGCAGCGCCGCGGTCTGCCGATCGCCTACGTGGCGTCCGCGGGCAACCAGGCGCAGACGAGCGTCGCGGAGATCGCCGCCGCGTTCCTTGAAGACGAGCGCGTGACCGCAGTCGGTCTGCATGTCGAAGGGGTCGCGGATGTCACCCATTTCGAGGCGATGGCGCGCCGCGCCCGCAGCCTCGGCAAGCCCGTCGTGGCGGTGACCGCCGGCAGGTCGGACGAGGGGCGCCGCGCCGCGTTTTCGCACACGGCGTCGATCACATCGTCGGACGCCGCCACCGCGGCGTTTTTCGTCGAGACTCGCGATACCGCGCCTCGGATCCCTCCCGGAATTGCTGGAGGCGCTGAAGCTCTTGCACGTCCACGGCGTGTCGGCGGGACGCGATCTCTGTTCGATGAGCTGCTCCGGCGGCGATGCGGCGCTGATGGCGGATGCCGTCGTCGGCCGCGCCGTGCGGTTTCGGCCGCTTGGCGCCGAGGAGAAGGAACGGGTCAAGGCGACGCTTAGCGACCTCGTCGCGATCGAGAACCCGCTCGACTATCACACCTTCGTCTGGGGACGCGAAGACGCGATGGCGGAGACGTTCTCGGCGATGATCGGCTGCGGCTTCGATCTCTCCATGCTCGTGCTCGATTTTCCGCGCGCCGATCGCTGCGAGGACGCCGACTACGAAGCCGCTACGCGGGCCATTCTCGTGGCAGCGCGGAGGACCGATCGGCCCGTCGCGGTTGTCGCGACGCTCCCCGAAAACATGCCGGAGGCGCGGGCGGCCGAATTCATGGCGGCCGGTATTGCCCCGCTTTGCGGGATCGACGAAGCGATCGCCGCCTTCGATGCCGCCGCCTCCGTCGGCGAAAGCTGGCGGAAGCCATTGCCGCAACCGGTGCTCGCTGCTCAAGCAGCGAACGCGCCGTGTCGGACCATGTTCGAGGCCGAGGCGAAGGCGGCGCTCGCAGCGTTCGGACTGAGCACTCCGGTCGGCCGCGTCGTGCGCGATTGCGGGTGCGCCGTCGCGGCGGGCGAAACGATCGGCTATCCGGTCGCGGTCAAGGCGCTCGGCGTCTCCCACAAGAGCGAGACCGGCGCGGTCCGGCTCAATCTCAAATCCGGTGACGAGGTGAAAGCCGCCGCCGAAGCGCTCTCCGGGCTGGGCGCGGGCCTGCTCGTCGAAGCGATGGTCAGGGATGCCGTTGCCGAGCTGCTTCTCGGCGTCGTGCGCGATGGGCAGTTCGGGCTCTTGATGACGATTGCCGCCGGCGGTGTGCTGACGGAGCTCTTCTGCGACGCGGTCACGTTCCTCCTGCCTGCGAGCGAGGAAGACATGCGCGAGGCGATCCTGTCGCTGAAGGCCGCCGAGCTGCTCGGTGGCTTTCGTGGCCGGCCGGCGGGCGACATCGACGCCGCGGTCGCGGCGGCCGTCGCGGTCGCCCGCTTCGCGGAGGCAAACGCCGCAACGCTCGAAGAGCTCGACGTCAATCCTCTCATGGTTCTTCCGCAGGGGAGAGGGGCCGTGGCGGCGGACGCATTGATCCGGGTGAGAGACGCATGAGCGCCGTCATTGAGACCCGCCGCGACGGCGGCATCCTGCTGGTGACGCTCAACCGTCCGCCGGCGAACGCCATCGACTATGCGACGAGCCGGGCGATGGGCGAAGTGTTCCAAGCATTCCGCGACGATCCCGATCTGCGCGTCGCGATCGTGACCGGCGCCGGCGAGAAATTCTTCTCCGCCGGTTGGGATTTGAAGGCCGCGGCGGCCGGCGACCCGGTCGACGGCTGGTATGGCGTCGGCGGCTTCGGCGGCATTCAGGAACTGCGCGATCTCAACAAGCCGGTCCTCGCCGCGGTGAACGGCATGGCGGTCGGCGGCGGTTTCGAGCTGGCGCTGTCAGCGGACCTGATTCTGGCGGCCGAGCACGCGCGCTTTGCGCTGCCTGAAATCCGCGCCGGAACGCTCGCCGACGCCGCGACCGCGAAACTGCCGAAGCGCATGCCCTATCACGTGGCGATGGATCTCCTGATGACCGGCCGCTGGATGGACGCCGCGGAAGCGCACGGATGGGGGCTGGTCAACGAGGTGCTTCCAGCGGGCCGGCTCCTCGATCGCGCATTCGAGATCGGGCGTCAGCTTGCAAGCGGTCCGCCGCTCGTCTTTGCGGCAATCAAGGAGGTCGCCCGCGCCGCCGAAGCGGGGGACTTCCAGGCAATCATGAACAGAATCGCCCGCCGGCAATTTCCGACGGTCGATGTTCTCTACGGCAGCGAGGATCAAAAGGAGGGAGCACGAGCCTTCGCTGAGAAACGCGATCCAACGTGGAAAGGGCGATGAGCTTGCGCGCGCTTGCTCCGCTCACGCCGCGGATGGTCGCAATCACACGGGTGTCCTGCGCGTAGGCGGGTAGCCTGTCGGCAGGGACTTGAAGGTCGCCGGAACGTGGAGGTGGCCGAACGCAAACACGGAGGGGATCATGTCTCGAGAGCTTGACCATCTTGCAATTGAAGCCATCCGCGGTCGCATCAGCCGGCGCGCGTTCCTCGGCCGGGCAGCCGCGCTTGGCGTCGCGCTTCCTGTCGCATCGAAGCTTCTTTCGTCCACGGCTCTCGCGCAGAGCCCGGTGAAAGGCGGCAACCTCGTCTGCGGGCTGGTCGGCGGTGAATCGACGAACAGCCTCGATCCGGCGACGTGGCTCAGCCAGGTCCCGCAGATTTTCGGAAAATGCTGGGGTGAAACGCTCGTCTACGCGGCGCCGGAGGATGGCTCACCGAAGGGGATGCTGGCGGAATCCTGGGAAGCGTCCGACGACGTGAAGCAGTGGACCTTCAAGATTCGCAAGGGCGTGACGTTCCACAACGGCAAGGCGCTCACGCCCGACGACGTCGTGGCGACGTTGAAGCGGCACTCCGATCCCGACGCGAAGTCCGGCGCCCTCGGCGTGGTGAAGGACATCACGGAGATGAAGGCGGACGGCGACAACGTCGTGCTCACTTTGGCCAACGCCAACGCCGACCTGCCGCTTCTCCTCAGCGACTATCACCTAGTGATCCAGCCTGACGGCGGCCGCGACGCGCCGGACGCCGGCATCGGCACCGGGCCGTACATCGTGAAGGACAACGATCCGGGCGTCCGCCACTTCGCGACCAAATACGCCGACCATTGGAACGACAAGGTCGGCTTCGTCGACTCCGTCGAGATCCTGGTCATGAACGACAACACGGCGCGCATGTCGGCGCTGCAGTCCGGCCAAGTCCACATCGTGAACCGCGTCGAGCCGAAGACGGTGTCACTGCTCGAAGGCGCCGGCGGCGTCGTCATCGAGCGCGTGCCGTCGAAGGGGCACTACGTGTTCATCATGCATTGCAACACGCCGCCCTTCGACAACAACGATCTCCGGATGGCGCTGAAGCTCTCCATCGACCGCGAGGCGATGATCCAGACCATCCTGCAGGGCTACGCGACGATCGGGAACGACTTCCCGATCTCCAAGTCGTATCCCTACTTCCCGGCCGACATCGAGCAGCGCCCCTACGATCCGGAGGAGGCCAAGCACTACTATCAGAAGTCCGGCCATTCCGGGTCGATCCTGCTCAGGACCTCGGAGGTGGCTTTCCCGGGCGCGGTCGACGCAGCGACGCTCTATCAGCAGCAGGCGGCGAAGGCCGGCATCCAGCTCGAGGTGCAGCGCGAGCCGGGCGATGGCTACTGGGACAACGTGTGGAACAAGCAGCCCTTCTGCGCTTCCTACTGGGGCGGAAGGCCGACGCAGGATTCCATGTATTCGACCGCCTATTATTCGAAGGCCGATTGGAACGACACGCGCTTCTTCAATCCGGACTTCGACAAGATGCTGCTCGCGGCGCGCGGCGAGCTCGACGACGCCAAGCGGGCGCAGATCTACCACGACATGGCGGTGCTGGTGCGCGACACGGGCGGGCTGATCCTGCCCATGTTCAACGACTTCATCGATGCGCATTCGGAGCAGGTGATGGGCTGGGTGGTCGACCCCAACCAGGAGACCTCGAACCTCTCCGCGCCGATCCGCGTCTGGCTCGCCGCGTAAGCGGCGGCGAAGGAGGAGGGCGATGGGGGGGCCGCTTCTCAAGATGATCGCTCAGCGCATTGCGCTGGGCGTTCTCCTGCTCTGGGCGGTGTCGGCGGTCATCTTCGCCGGCACCCAAATCCTGCCCGGCGACGTGGCAACCGCCATGCTCGGCCAGCAGGCGACGCCGGAGGCCGTTGCCAACATCCGCAACGAGCTCGGCCTCAACCGGCCCGCCGTCGTGCGCTACTTCGACTGGCTCGGCCACGCCGTGCGGGGCGATTTCGGCAAGAGCTACACGAACCACCAGGACATCGCCAAAAGCATCGGCAAGCGGCTGGGCAACACCTTGTTCCTAGCCTCCGCCGCCGCCGCGATCTCCGTGCCGCTCGCCATCCTGCTCGGCATTCTGGCGGTCCGCTATAGAAACACGTTTTTCGACCGCTTCCTCTCCATCGTGACCCTCTCGGCGGTTTCGCTGCCGGAATTCTTCGCAGGCTATCTGCTCATCGTCCTCTTCGCGGTGAAGCTCCGCTGGCTTCCAAGCACCGCGACGATCCGCGACACCATGAGCTTCGGCCAGCAACTCCACGCGATCGCGCTGCCGACGCTCACGCTCGTCCTCGTCGTGGTCGGCTACATGATGCGCATGACGCGCGCGGCCGTGCTCAATGTGCTCTCCTCCGCCTATATCGAGACGGCGGAGCTGAAGGGCATCTCGCCCTCGCGCATCATCTGGAAGCACGCGCTACCAAATGCGCTCGCGCCGATCGTCAACGTCGTGGCGCTGAATCTCGCCTATCTGGTCGTCGGCGTCGTCGTGGTGGAGGTCATCTTTGTCTATCCCGGCATGGGTCAGTACATGGTGGACCATGTCGCCAAGCGCGACGTGCCGGTGGTGCAGGCCTGCGGGATGGTCTTCGCGTCGGTCTATATCATTTTGAACCTCATCGCCGATCTCGCCGCGGTCCTTGCCAATCCGCGGCTCAGGCATCCGAGGTAGACGATGTTTCGCCGCATGCCTCTTTCGGCGATGGTCGGGCTCTTCGGGGTCGGCCTCTATCTGTTCATGGCGATCTTCGCCCCATTGATCGCGCCGCATCCGGTCTTCGAGGTGGTGGGGAAGGTCTGGCAGCCGCCCTCCTGGGCGTTCCCGCTCGGAACCGACAATATCGGCCGCGATCTTCTCTCGCGGCTCATCTGGGGCGCGCAGATCACGATCTTCATCGCCGCCGCGGCGACCATTCTCTCCTTCGGGATCGGCGTGACGCTCGGCTTCTTCGCAGCGATCATGCGCGGCTGGATCGACCAGGTTCTGTCGCGTCTGATCGACCTCTTGATGGCGATCCCGACGCTCATCTTCGCGCTCGTCGTGCTCTCCGTGCTGCCGACCGACCTCTATGTGCTCATCCTGGTGATGGCGGTGCTCAATTCCACGCGCGTCTTCCGCATCAGCCGGGCCGTCGCGGTCGACATCGCCGTCATGGATTTCGTGGAGGCGGCGCGGCTCAGGGGCGAAGGCTGGGGCTGGATCATGTCGCGCGAGATCTTGCCCAATGCGCTTTCGCCGCTCTTGGCGGAGCTCGGCCTGCGCTTTGCGTTCGCGGTGCTCTTCCTGTCGGCCCTCTCGTTCCTCGGGCTCGGCGTACAGCCGCCCGCAGCCGACTGGGGCTCGATGGTCAAGGAGAACAAGGACGGGATCGTCTTCGGCATTTCCGCCGCGCTCATTCCGGGTGGTGCGATCGCGACGCTCGCGATCTGTGTCAACCTGGTGGTCGACTGGGTGCTGAACCGTACGTCGAGCCTGAAGGGGGGCCGCGGCGATGTCTGATCCGATCCTCGATGTCCGCGACCTCAAGATCGAAGCAACGATCCATCCGCCCGGCGAACCCTCGCGAGACGTGACCATCGTCGACGGCGTCTCCTTCACGCTCGGCAAGGGACGCGTGCTCGGTCTGATCGGCAAGTCCGGCGCCGGCAAGTCGACAATTGGCCTCGCCGCACTGGCATATGGGCGCGGCGGCTGCCGCATCGTCGGCGGCGAAGTGCGTCTCGACGGGATCGATATCCTGAAGCTCAGCCGGGCCGACGTTCGCGACATTCGCGGCGACCGCGTCTCCTATGTGGCGCAGTCGGCCGCGGCCGCCTTCAACCCGGCGGGCACGATCGGGGACCAGGTGGTCGAGGCGGCCGTGCGACATGGCTTGATGGCCCGCGGCGAGGCGCATCGCCGTGGCATCGAGCTTTTCCGCGTCCTTGGGCTTCCGTCGCCCGAGACATTCGGCAGCCGCTATCCGCATCAGGTCTCCGGCGGCCAGCTGCAACGGGCCATGACCGCGATGGCGCTCTGTCCGAAACCCGACTTGATCGTTTTCGATGAGCCGACGACGGCGCTCGACGTGACCACGCAGATCGACGTGCTCGCCGCCATCAAGCGCGCGATCGAAGAGACCGGCACGGCGGCGCTCTACATCACGCACGACCTCGCCGTCGTCGCGCAGGTCTCCGATGACATCATGGTGCTGCGCTACGGCAAGGCCGTGGAATACGGCTCCGTGCAGCAGATCATCGAGGCGCCAAAGGAGGACTACACGACGCGGCTCGTTTCGATCCGCAAGACGCTGAAAGAGGCGGCGACGGATCAGTCGGCTGCGCTCCTCAAGGTCGAACACGTGGACGCTTCCTACGCCACGATGAAGGTCCTGCACGACGTGACGCTGCACGTGCCGCCGGGGCAGACGCTCGCCGTGGTCGGGGAGTCCGGATCGGGCAAGTCGACGCTCGCGCGTGTGGTGACGGGTCTCTTGCCGCCGAGCCGCGGCTCG
The DNA here is from genome assembly GCA_963778625.1 of uncultured Alphaproteobacteria bacterium. Taxonomy (GTDB): domain Bacteria; phylum Pseudomonadota; class Alphaproteobacteria; order Rhizobiales; family Afifellaceae; genus DASWJZ01. Next base: position 165,662 of record CAVZVB010000020.1, on the reverse strand, counting down.
GTCGTCTTCGATGGCAAGGCGCTGGCGCCGGCTCTCAAGGATCGCAGCCGCGAGGAGCTGCGGGCGCTGCAGATGATCTACCAGATGGCGGACGTCGCCATGAATCCGCGGCAGACGATCCGGCAGATTATCGGCCGGCCGCTGCAGTTCTATTTCGGCATACGCGGGGCGGAGAAGACGCGACGCGTCGAGGAGCTTCTCGACCATATCGAGCTCGAGCGCGATCTGATCGATCGCTATCCGGCGGAGCTCTCCGGCGGTCAGAAGCAGCGCGTCTGCATCGCCCGCGCGCTCGCCGCGAAACCCAGGCTGATTATCTGCGACGAACCGACCTCGGCGCTCGATCCGCTCGTTGCCAACGGGATTCTTGAAGCTCTTGATGAAGCTGCAGGCCGAAACCGAGGTTTCGTATCTCTTCATAACGCACGACATCGCGACGGTCAGGGCGATCGCCGATTCCATTGCCGTCATGTATCGCGGCGGCCTCGTTCGATTTGGGCCGAAGGACAAAGTTCTCTCGCCCCCCTTCGACGACTATACGGACCTCCTGTTGTCCTCGGTTCCGGAGATGGAGATCGGCTGGCTGGAGAAGGTTCTAGAGCATCGACGCATGGAAAGCGCTGGCCACTAAAGCGCGATGCAGCAGGACGCCGGCCGGGGGTCCGGGCACCAAGCCGATCTGACGCGAGGAGCGTGCGCCGTGCAGCCGAATATCCTGATCCTCATGGTCGACCAGTTGAACGGGACCCTCTTTCCCGATGGTCCGGCGCCGTTTCTCAATGCCCCCAATCTCGCGCGCCTCGCCGAGCGCTCGGTCCGTTTCAATACAAATTACTGCGCGAGCCCGCTTTGCGCGCCCTCGCGCGCGGCCTTCATGTCGGGGCAGCTTCCCTCGCGCACCGGCGTCTACGACAACGCCGCCGAATTTCCTTCCGCGATCCCGACCTTCGCGCACCATCTGCGCCGGCTCGGTTACCGCACCGCGCTTTCGGGCAAGATGCATTTCGTCGGTCCCGACCAGCTGCACGGCTTTGAGGAGCGGCTGACGACCGACATCTACCCGGCGGACTTCGGCTGGACGCCAGACTGGACGAAGCCTGGAGAGCGGATCGACTGGTGGTACCACAATCTGTCCTCCGTCATCGAGGCCGGCGTGGCGGAGATGACCAACCAGCTCGAATATGACGACGAGGTTGCGCATTTCGCCAGGCAGCGGATTTTCGATTTCGCGCGGCATGCCGACGGCCGCCCCTTCTGCCTGACCGTCAGCTTCACGCATCCGCACGATCCCTACGTCATGCGAAGGAAATACTGGAACCTCTACGAGGGCGTCGATCTTCCGATGCCCGGCGCGGCGATCCCCTACGAGGAGCAGGACGCGCATTCACGCCGCATCTTGGACTCTTGCGACTGGCGGCGCTTCGCGATCGGGGAGGCGCAAGTGCGCGCTGCACGCCGCGCCTACTTCGCCGCCATCTCCTACCTCGACGAGACGATCGGCACTCTTCTGGAAACGTTGAAGACCTGCGGCTTTGCCGACGACACGGTGGTTCTGTTCACCTCCGATCACGGTGATATGCTCGGGGAGCGCGGCCTGTGGTTCAAGATGAACTTCTTCGAGGGGAGCGCGCGGGTGCCCTTGATGATGGCCGGCCCCGGATTCGAAGCGCGCAGCGTCGCCGAGCCGACCAGCCTCCTCGATGTGCTGCCAACCTTGGTGGAGCTTGCCGGCGGTTCGCTCGCCGAAATCCCCACGCCGCTTGACGGGCTCAGCCTTGTTTCGCGCGCCTCCGGCGCGGGCGGATCGGGGCACCGCGTTGTTGCCGAATACGCCGCGGAGGCTGCCGTCGCACCGATCGTCATGATCCGCGAGGGCGCCTACAAATACATCCATTGCGAATCCGACCCGCCGCTCCTTTTCGATCTCGCCGACGATCCGTTGGAGCAGCTCAACCTCGCGCCTGAAGCAGGCCACGCAGATCGCGTCGAACGCTTCCGCGCCGCCGTGACCGATCGCTGGAACCTCAGCGCGTTCAACGCCGATGTGTTGTCAAGCCAGGCGCGGCGGCACGTCGTCTATGCGGCGCTGCGCAACGGAAGCTATTTCCCGTGGGATTTCCAGCCGCTGCAGAAGGCGTCGGAACGCTACATGCGAAATCATCTGGACCTCAACGATCTCGAAATGTCGGCCCGCTTTCCAAAACCTGCAGCGGAACCGGAGAAATAGCCCTCCGGCGCGGCAGGCAACGATCCAGCGCAATCGATTCAGCATGCGCAAGAGATCGGCCTGCCGGATAGCTCATGAGCTGTCGGCGGCGAATTCGGCGCGGATGCGCCCGCTCGCCGCATCGATCGCAGCGGCGACTGCCGGCGAGAGTGGCGCGCCCGCGTCGAATGCGTCCGCTTCGATCGCATAGACGATCGTGCGCGGGGGGAGCTGGCCGAGCGCACGCGCCAGTTCCACAGCCTCGGCAAGTCCGAGCCCATGCGTGGAAAGGTTGAACTTCGCCTCGGGCAGGGGGCCCGCGCCGGCATCGAAGCGGTGCACTGTTCCCGGCTCAGAGCCGGAGACGCAGGCGTCGATAAGAATGGCGCAATCAGCGCCGTCGAGAAACGCGAGGAGGGCGGTCGCTTCGCCGTCAAGCTCGGCGACCTCGATATCGGGCGGACAGCGTGCCGCGGAGCCGCGCGGCGACCAAGCGGCCGGCCGCGTCGTCGCCGCGATCCGGATTGCCGATGCCGACAACGACGGTGCGCGGCCGGTCGCGCGGCACTTGGCCTCACCCCCGGTCGATATCGAGCTTCAGGAAGTGCGTGGCGCAGGAGATGCAGGGATCGTAGTTCCTGACCGTCTGCTCGCAGCGGTGCTGCAATTCCTTGTCGGGAAGGTCGAGGAAGCCCTCGACGAAATTCGTCAGGTCGGCCTCGACGCTCGCCTGGTTCTGCGAGGTCGGCGGCACGATCTGCGCCGTCGCGATCGTCCCGTCCGCCTCCAGCTGGTAGCGGTGATAGAGCAGGCCGCGCGGCGCCTCGGTCGCGCCGTAGCCGGTCGCCGCGCGCGGCTCGAGCGGCACGAAGGGGCGCTCCGGCTCTTCGTAGCTCTCGATGATGCGAAGCGCCTCGTCGAAGGCGTAAAGCGTCTCGACGGCGCGGACGACGATGCTCTTGTAGGGATTGGTGCAGGTCGGCCCGAGGCCGGCTTCTCGCGCCGCCTCCTGTGCGAGCGGCGAGAGCCTGTCGAAGTTCAAGCGCATAGCGGGCGAGCGGCCCGACCAGATAGGCTCGCCGGTCTGCTTCAAGCGCGACTGCAGCGCGGTCGAGCGCGCGACGTGCATCTCCTCGAAATGCTCGTCGTAGTCGGCCACGTCGATGTCGAGCCCGCGGTTCGAGACGATGTGGCCTTCGCTGAACGGATATTCGTCCGGATGCCTGAGCGAGACGAAGGTGTAATCGCGCTCGCGGTCGGGGAAGTCGAAGCCGGCGACCCAGCGGACCACGTCGCGCGCGGCGTCGCGTCCCCATTTGAGCTTTTCGGTCGAGCTCCGCGAATTCGCGCTTCCTCGGCACGCGATAGAAGCCGCCGACGCAGACGTTGATCGGATGGATCTCGCGCCCGCCGATGAAGTTCACGATGTCGTTGCCGGCTTTCTTCACCTGGAGCCCGCGGCGCACGGCGTCGCCGTGGTCGCGCGCCATGTCGATCGCGCCCTCGTAGCCGAGGAAATCGGGCGCGTGCAGCATGTGGACGTGCAGCATGTGGCTCTCGATCCATTCGCCGCAATAGAGCAGCCGCCTCAGCTCGCGCAGCGGCCCGGTGACCGAGACGCCGAGCGCGTTCTCCATCGCATGCACGGAGCTCATCTGGTAGGCGACCGGGCAGATGCCGCAGATGCGCGCCATGAAGTCCGGCGCCTCGGTGAAGGCGCGGCCGCGCAGGAACGCCTCGAAGAAGCGCGGCGGCTCGAAGATCGAGAGCTCGGCCGATTTCACCTTGCCGTCGCGCACGACGACCTTGAACGCGCCTTCGCCTTCGACGCGGGCCAGATAGTCGACCTTGATCGTCTTACGTCGCCATGGCGCTCGCGCTCCTCGCGGAATTCCGGGGCGTTCACGTTGAAGGTCGAGTAGACGCGCTTCAGCGCGCGCTCGTCCATGCCGAGGTCCTTCAGCCAATGGCTGAGCGATGCCGGGTTCGGCGTTTCCTTCGGGCCGAAGCAGCCGTAGCAGCCGCGATCGTAGGAGGGGCAGATCGCGCCGCAGCCGGCATGCGTCACCGGGCCGAGGCAGGGCGTTCCGTGCGCCACCATCACGCAAACGTTGCCCTTGAGCTTGCATTCGACGCAGCAGGAATGCGCCGGCGTGACCGGCCGGCGACCGGCCAGGAAGGCGGAGACGACTTCGAGCAGCTGGCGCTTGTTGATCGGGCAGCCGCGCAGCTCGAAATCGACCTTCACGTGCTCGGCGATCGGGGTGGAGGTCGCAAGCGTCGAGATGTAGTCGGGGCGGGCGTAGACGACGGAGGTGTATTCCTTCACGTCGGCGAAATTCCTGAGCGCCTGGATGCCGCCGGCCGTCGCGCACGCGCCGATCGTGATCAAAGCGCCGGAGCGGCGGCGTACCTCGTGGATGCGCTCCGCGTCGTGCGACGTGGTGATCGAGCCTTCGACCAGCGACACGTCGTAGCGTCCGCCGATCTCGCCGCGCGTCGCCTCCATGAAATAGGCGATCTCCACCGCGTCGGCGACAGCGAGGAGTTCGTCCTCGCAGTCGAGGAGGCTCAGCTGGCAGCCGTCGCAGGATGCGAACTTCCAGACCGCGAGCCTGGGCTTCTTCGCCGCCACTTCAAATCTCCTTCAGATTGAGGATGCCACGCAGCCGGTCGTAGCGGAATACCGGCCCGTCGCGGCAGACGAAGGTCGGCCCGAACTGGCAGTGCCCGCAAAGCCCGACGGCGCATTTCATGTTGCGCTCCATGGAAAGATAGATCGCTTCCTCCGCGACGCCGGCGTCACCGAGCGCGGCGATGGCAAAGCGCATCATCACCTCCGGGCCGCAGACGAAGGCGATCGTGTGCAGCGGATCGAAATCGGCGCGCGGGATCAACGCAGTCACCACGCCGACATGTCCGTGCCAGCCGGCGAGCGCGTGGTCGACCGTCACCTGCACTTCAAGGTCGAGGCGCCGCCGCCAGGATTCGATCTCGCGCCGGAAGAGGATGTCGTCGGGGCTGCGTGTGCCGTAGAGGAGCACGACGTTGCCGTAGCGCTCGCGCGTCGCAAGCACGCGGTAGAATGCCGGGCGAAGCGGTGCCAAGCCCAGCCCGCCGGCGACGAAGACGACATCGTGCCCGGCTGCTTCCTCGACCGGCCAGCCGGCGCCGAAAGGCCCGCGCAGCCCGAGCGCTGCGCCGGGCTTCAGATTGGCAAGCGCCGTCGATACGGGGCCGACCGCGCGGATCGTATGGACGAAAGGTTGCGCTACGCCGGGATCGCCGCTCATCGAGATCGGAACCTCGCCGACGCCGAACACGGTCAGCATGTTGAATTGCCCGGCCAGGAAATCCGCTGCGCCGTCTTCAGGCTCGACGTCGAGCGTCCAGACGTCGGACGTGTCGCGTCGACGGCGGCGCACGTGCGCAACCCGCGGCAGCATCGGGTCGAGGGCCGGCGTCACCACGCGCTCAGCTCTTGGTGCCATAGAGGTCGAGCATTTGCAGCCGCGTTGTCTGCAGGCGCGATACAAGCACCGGCACGAAACGTTTCATCACATCGTAGCCGAGACTGTGGTCGGCCTCGCATTTGTTGCGCAAGCATGTGGCATCCATCGAGATGGCGCGGACGAGGTCGAGCGCCCTCGCGTCGGAGGTCCAGCGATACGGCGGGATCAGCGCGGAGACGCCGACGATCTCGCCTTCGCTCAGCGTCTGGATCGTCAGCGCGCCGCGTCCAGGCGCCGATACCTCGAGCGCCACGCGGCCGTGGCGGATCAGATAGAGCAGGTCGGCCGAGCCGCCCTCGTGGAAGAGATACTGCCCCGCATCGAAACGTACGTTCTTGGCGCAGCCGACGACCAGCTCGACGAATGCCTTGTCCAGTCCGGCGAAGAACGGATGCTCGCGGATGATGCGCTCAAGGCCTGTTGTTTCCATCTCTTGCTCCCTCAGCCCGGCTCGCTGTCCCGGATGGCGCGCACCTCTTCGGTGATGTCGATGCCGACCGGGCACCAGGTGATGCAGCGACCGCAACCGACGCAGCCGGACGAGCCGAACTGATCGACCCAGGTGGCGAGCTTGTGGGTCATCCATTGGCGATAGCGTGACTTCGTGCTCGAGCGCACGCTGCCCCCGTGGATGTAAGAGAAATCCATGGTGAAGCAGGAATCCCAGCGCCGCGAGCGCGAGGTTTCCGTGCCGGTGAGGTCGCTGGAATCCTCCACCGAGGTGCAGAAGCAGGTCGGGCAGACCATCGTGCAATTTGCGCAGGAGAGGCAACGCGCGGCGACGTCGTCCCAGCGCGGATGCGAGAGATTGCGCATAAGGAGATCGTGCAGGTCGTCGGCGCGCATCTCGCGGCCCATGCTTTCGGCGGTCCGCGCGACGACCGCCTCGGCGGCGCCGACTTCCGCGGCCGTCGCGGCGCGATGCGGAAGCGCCGACAGCACTTCGCGGCCTGCGTCCGATCCGACTCTCGACGACGAAGCGATGCTCGTCGCCGATCAATTCCGTCAGCGCAAGGTCGAAGCCAGCCTTCGCCTTCGGGCCGGTCTGCATCGAGACGCAGAAGCAGGTGCCGCCGGCCTTGCCGCAATTCACCGCGACGATGAAATTGTCCTGCGCGCCGCGCCTTGTAGTGCGGGTCGACATAGGCGTCGCCGATCAGCACGCGGTCCTGGATGGCGATGGCGGCGATCTCGCAGGAGCGAACGCCGATGAAGGCGAAGCGCTCATCGCGATCCGGCTCCGGCTCGACGCGTACATCCGCGCCGTCGCGCTTGGCGCTGCCACAGCCGCTGGATCGGCGGGTGCAGGAACTTCTTCCAGGAATGCGGGCCGACGGCGTAACCGAAGAGCGCGTCGTCGTCGCGCTTCGTGACCCGGTAACGCCCGCCGTCCTGTTCGTCGGTCCAGCCCCTTCGGCAGGTCGGCGACCGTAGTCGATATCGTCGTAGACGACCGCCTGATCGCGCAGCGTCGGGCCGAGCACCCGATAGCCTCGCATCTTTCAGCGCGCTGAGCAGGGCGGCGAGCCCGTCGACGGTCAATATGACGGGTTGGTCTGCCTGCATCGCGCCATGTCTCGGTTGGGTGCCGCGTCTGATCGGCGCTCGGTAGAGCGGGGAGCCGGTCCGGGCGCCTTGATGCGCTTGAATAGCGTTCCGCGCGGCGCCGTCAAAGGAAAGTCTGGCGAGCGCAACGGAATCGTGCGCCGGCCATGCGGCGCGTGTGACGCTTCTACGCATGCGCGGCCCCGTAGCCCTGCAGGATCTTGATGTAGTTGGCGCGTTCGAAGGCCTGCGGGTTGCCCACCTTCTGCTGGCTCATCAGCCCGCGCACGTCGTTAAGCGAGGCGAACTCCCGTGCCGTCAGCCAACGCTCCAGTCCGAGGACCAGCGTCTCCATGTAACCCACGCCGTGGCGAAGAAGCGCGGAGGTCGACATCACGACGTCGGCGCCGGCCAGCAGATACTTCGCCACCTCGTCGGCGGAGATCGACGCCCGTCGTCGCGGCAAGCGACGCCTTTACGCGCCCATGCAGCACGGCGAGCCAAAGAAGCGGCAGCCTGATCTCGTCTGGCGTTGAGAGCTTCAGATCGGGAACGACCTTGAGTTCGGCCAGATCGAGGTCCGGCTGATAGAAGCGGTTGAAGAGCACCAGCGCGTCGGCGCCGGCCTTTTCCACCGCCTTCGCCATGTGGCCGATCGAGCTGAAATAGGGGCTGAGCTTCACCGCGACCGGGATCTTCACGGTCTTGCGCACCGTCCTTGACGATGTCGAGGTAGCGCTTCTCGACGTCGCGGCCGCTCATCGAAATGTCGGCGGGGATGAAATAGATGTTGAGCTCAAGTCCCTTGGCGCCGGCCTCCTCGATCGAGCGCGCGTAGGAAATCCAGCCTTCGTCGGTCGTGCCGTTCAGGCTCGCGATGATCGGGATGTCCACCGCCTCGCCGCGCGCGGGCGACGAGATCGAGATATTGTTCCGGCCCGACGCGATATTCGGCGGATTCCGGGAAATAGCTCAGCGCTTCCGGGAAGCTCTCTTCGACGACCGAAGTCAGGTGCTCCTGGCGGGCGGCCTCGGCCTCGATCTGCTCCTCGAAGAGCGACGGCAGCACCACGGCGCCGGCGCCGGCATCTTCGAGCCGACGCAGATTGCCGATGTCGGTGTTGAGCGGCGAGGCGGAAGCCACGAGCGGGTTCTTGAGCGTGAGCCCCATATAGCGCGTCGAAAGGTCCATCATGTCCTCCCCGCCGCCGGCGCGTCCTGACGGAAATGGCTGCCGTCGAGCGCGGCCATATCCTCGTATTGCAGATACTTCGCGGCGACCGCCCGCTGCGCCTGGGCGAGCAGGTCCGCCGCCTCTTCGGGGCGTGTCGTGGCGAGCGACGAATAGCGGATCTCGTTATAGGCGTAGGTCTTGAGCGGAATGGTCGGCCGCGGCGAATCGAGGCGGAACGGGTTCTCGCCGATCGCCCGCATCGCCGGATTGTAGCGGATCAGCGGCCAGTAGCCGCTCGCCACCGCGAGGTCCTGCTGCTTCATGCCGAAGCGCATGTCGATGCCGTGCGCGATGCAATGGCTGTAGGCGAGGATGAGGGAGGTGCCGGGATAGGCCTCCGCCTCGCGGAAGGCGTCGAGCGTCTGCTGCGGGTTGGCGCCCATCGCCACCTGCGCGACGTAGACGTTGCCGTAGGCGATCGCCTGCAGCGCCAGGTCCTTGCGCTGCACGCGCTTGCCGGAGGCGGCGAACTTCGCCACCGCGCCGAGCGGCGTCGCCTTCGACGATTGCCCGCCGGTGTTGGAATAGACCTCGGTGTCGAGCACCAGGATGTTCACGTCGCGGCCGCTCGCAAGCACGTGGTCGAGCCCGCCATAGCCGATGTCGTAGGCCCAGCCGTCGCCGCCGACGATCCAGATGGAGCGGCGGACGAGATGGTCGACGACGGAGAGCAGATTGCGCGCGTCCTCGCTGTCGAGCTTCAGGAGCGCGACCTTCAGCTCCGCCACGCGCTCGCGCTGCGCGCGGATCTCCGATTCCTGGATCTGCGGCGCGTCGAGGATCGTCCTGCGGCGAGTCTTCGCGCCGACCGTCGGCGCCAGCTTCTCAAGCAGCGCGCGCGGCCAGGTCGAGATGCTTGTCGGCGGCGAGCCGGAAGCCGAGGCCGAACTCGGCATTGTCCTCGAACAGCGAGTTCGACCAGGCCGGCCCGCGCCCCTCGCGGTCCTTGCGTCCACGGCGTCACCGGCAGATTGCCGCCATAGATCGACGAGCAGCCGGTGGCGTTGGCGACCATCGCGCGGTCGCCGAAGAGCTGCGAGAGGAGCTTCAGGTATGGCGTCTCGCCGCATCCCGCGCACGCCCCGGAGAACTCGAAAAGCGGCTCCAGGAACTGCACGCCGCGCACATTGGCGAAATCGACGCGGGCGCGGTCGTTGACCGGAAGCTTCTCGAAGAAGGCGATGTTCTCGCGCTCGCCGGCGACGAGCGGCGCCTTGTCGGCGAGGTTGATCGCCTTCACGCCCGGCTCGCGCGGGCTGACCGACGGGCAGGCCTCGATGCAGAGCGCGCAGCCGGTGCAATCCTCGACATAGAATTGCAGCGTGAAGCGCGCTTCCGGATAGCCGCGCGCGTTGACCGGCGCCGACTTGAAGGTCTCCGGCGCGCCGGCAAGCGCGTCCTCGTTGTAATAGCGCGAGCGGATGACGGAGTGCGGGCAGACGAAGCTGCATTGGCCGCACTGGATGCAAAGGTCTTCACGCCAGACCGGCACGATGTCGGAGACGTTGCGCTTCTCGAAGGCGCTGGTGCCGGAAGGGAACGTTCCGTCCGCCGGCATCAGGCTGACCGGGATTTCGTCGCCGCGGCCGGCGAGCATCGGGCCGGTGACGCGCCTGACGAAATCCGGCGCCGTATCCGGCACGACCGGCGGGCGATCCGCCGTCGCCGTCAGCGTCCTTCGGCACCTTCACCTCGGAGAGGCGCGCAAGCGTGCCGTCGACGGCGGCGAAGTTCTTCTGCACCACCGCCTCGCCCTTGCGGCCGTAGGTCTTCTTGATCGACTGCTTGATGTGCTCGATCGCCGCCTCGCGCGGCAGCACGCCGGAGATGGCGAAGAAGCAGGTCTGCAGCACCGTGTTGGTGCGGACGCCAAGCCCCACCTCGCGCGCGACCTTCGAGGCGTCGATCACGTAGAAGCGCAGGCGCTTGTCGATGATCTGCCGCTGCACCGAAAGCGGCAGATGGTCGAAGACCTCGTCCGGCCCGTAGGGGCTGTTCAGGAGGAAGACGCCGCCGGGCGCTGCAAGCGCCAGCACGTCCTGCCGCGCCAGGAACGCGAACTGGTGGCAGGCGACGAAGCCCGCCTGCTCGATCAGGTAGGGCGCCTTGATCGGCTCCGGCCCGAAGCGGAGATGCGAGACGGTCTGCGCGCCGGATTTGTGCGAATCGTAGACGAAGTAGCCTTGCGCGAAGCGGCCGGCGTCCTCGGCGATGATCTTCACGCTGTTCTTGTTGGCGCCGACCGTGCCGTCGGCGCCGAGCCCGTAGAAGACGGCGCGGGTCACGCTCTCCGGCTCGACCGAGAAGCTGCGGTCGATCGCGATGCTCGTGCCGCTCACGTCGTCGTTGATGCCGACCGTGAAGCCGTTCTGAGGCCGATGGCGTTCTTTCCGTCCTGCCGTTTCAGTCCGTCGAGCACCGCCTTCGCCATCGCCGGCGTGAAATCCTTGGAGGAGAGGCCGTAGCGGCCGCCGACCACGCGCGGCATGAGACGGCCGCGCGCCCTCGCGCCACGGCCGTCGGCGAGCGTCGCGACGACATCGAGATAGAGCGGCTCGCCCGGCGCGCCGGGCTCCTTGGTGCGGTCGAGAACGGCGATCGCGACGACGCTCTCGGGAAGCGCAGCAAGAAGATGCGCGGCAGAGAACGGCCGGTAGAGGCGCACCTGCACCACGCCGACCTTCTCGCCCTTCGCGGCAAGCGCCTTCACCGTCTCGCGCGCCGTCTCGGCGCCGGAGCCCATCAGGATCAAGACGCGCTCGGCGTCCGGCGCGCCTTCATATTCGAACAGGCGATAGCGGCGGCCCGACGATCTTCTCGAAGCGCTCCATGGCCTCGAGCGACGATTGCCGGGCGTCGCGGCGTAGTAACGGGTTCACCGCCTCGCGCGTCTGGAAGAAGGTGTCGGGATTGTGCGCCGTGCCGCGCACGAAGGGATGCTCGGGATCGAGCGCGCGGGCGCGATGGGCGCGCACCAGATCGTCGTCGATCATGGCGCGGATGTCGTCGTCGCCGAGCAGCGAGAAGGTGTTCAGCTCGTGCGAGGTGCGGAAGCCGTCGAAGAAATGCACGAACGGCACGCGCGACTTCAGGGTCGCCGCCTGCGCGATCAGCGCCATGTCGTGCGCTTCCTGCACGCTGCCGGAGGCAAGCATGGCGAAGCCGGTGGTGCGCGCCGCCATCACGTCGGAATGCTCGCCGAAGATCGAGAGCGCCGAGGTGGCGACCGAGCGCGCCGCGACGTGGAAGACCGTCGCGGTCAGCTCGCCGGCGATCTTGAACATGTTGGGGATCATCAGCATGAGCCCCTGCGACGCGGTGAAGGTCGTCGTCATCGCGCCGGATTGCAGCGAGCCGTGCACCGCGCCGGCGGCGCCCCCCTCGCTCTGCATCTCCTGCACGACGGGCAGGTTGCCCCAGATGTTCTTGACGCCTTCCGCCGCCCACTGGTCGGCGAGCTCCGCCATCGTGGAGGACGGCGTGATCGGATAGATCGCGCAGACCTCGTTCACCCGATAGGCGACGTGGGCGACGGCGGTGTTGCCGTCCATCGTGGTGATCGTGCCCATTCTGCGTGATCTCTCCCTGGACGCCGCGGCCTCAGGCCGGCTCGGCGATCATCTCCATGGCGTGGCAGGGGCACTGCTCGACGCAGACCGCGCAGCCGGTGCAGAGCTCGTAGTGGATGCGGTAGCGGCGGCCGGGCCCGAGCTTCTCGATGGCGTCCTCCGGGCAGGCGGCGAAGCAATTGTCGCATTCGAAGCAATTGCCGCAGGAGAGGCAGCGCCGCGCCTCGTGCAGCGCCTCCGCCTCGCTCAGGCCGGCGACGATCTCGTCGAATCTCGTGCCGCGCGTCTGCGACCGGGAGGTGCCTGTTCGGCGGACGGCATGGCGTCGGAATAGATCGGCAGGTTCAAGCCGGCGAAATCGATGACCGGATGCTTTTCCGGCCGCTCGTAGCTCGAGCCGCGCAGCCAGGCGTCGATGTAGCGCGCGGCCTTCTTGCCGTGGCCGGTGGCGATGGTGACCGAGCGCTCCGCCGGCACCATGTCGCCGCCGGCGAAGATGCCGGGCCGGCCGGTCATCATGTCGGGCCCGACGACGACCGTGCCGTCGTCCTTGAATTCGATCTCGGGAACGGAGCGCAGGAAGCCGGACTCCGCCTCCTGGCCGAGCGCGAGCACCACGGCGTCGGCCTTCAGCGTCTCGAACTCGCCGGTCGGCTTGGCGCGCCCGTCCTCGCCGATCGTCATGCGCTCGACCGTGAAGTCGCCGCCGTCGATCTCCTTGATCGAGGTCAGCCACTTGATCTTCACGCCTTCGGCGAGCGCCTCGTCGGCCTCGAACTCGTGCGCCGGCATATGCGCGCGGTCGCGGCGATAGACGATCATCGCCTCCTCGGCGCCGAGGCGGCGGGCGGTGCGGGCCGCGTCCATCGCGGTGTTGCCGCCGCCATAGACGAGCACGCGGCGGCCGAGCAGCGGCGCCTCGCCCGATTCCACGTCGCGCAAGAGCTTCACCGCGTCGAGCACCTTCACCGCGTCGCGCGCCGGGATGTCGACGTGCTTCGAGACGTGCGCGCCGATGGCGATGAAGACGGCGTCGAAACCGCCTTCCTGCTGTTCGGCGAGGACATCGTCGACGCGATGGTTGAGGACGATCTTGACGCCCATCGCCTCGATCCGGCGCATTTCCTTCATCAGGTCTTCGCGCGGCAGGCGGTAGGCGGGGATGCCGAAATGCAGCATGCCGCCGGGAAGTGGCCCGGCCTCGTGGATCTCGACCTGGTGGCCGAGCCGAGTCAGATGCCACGCGGCGGAAAGTCCGCTCGGGCCGGCGCCGACGATGAGCACGCGCTTGCCGCTCGCCGCCGCAGGCTTCGGGCTCGCCCAGCCCTCACGCGCCGCCATGTCGCCGAGGAAGCGCTCAACCGCATGGATGCCGACCGAGCTGTCCAAGTCCTTGCGATTGCAGCTCGATTCGCAGGGGTGATAGCAGACGCGGCCATGCACGGCCGGCATCGGATTGTCCGCGATCAAGCGTCTCCCAGGCGGCGCGGAATTTCCCCGCCTGGGCCAGCGCCAGCCACGCCTGGATGTTCTCGCCCGCGGGGCAGGCGGCATTGCAGGGCGGAAGCAGGTCCACATAGACCGGCCGCCGCTCCCGCGCCGGGCCGACGCCCTTGTGCCGGGTCATGTCGACCCTCGGGGTCATGTCGCGGACTATCGACATCGGCGCCTTCCTGAAATCATCCCGCATTTCCACCAAAATTGCCCGAACCGCAGGGAGAAACCGTGACCTGGATCAAAACGATCGCTTACGACGCCGCCGATGGGCGCCTTAGGCAGCTTTACGACCGCATCAAAGGGCCCCGCAACACTATCTGGTCGCATCGCTGAGCTGCAGGCCGCCGCCCGGGGTGGAGCGAGGCTCGTTGTTTCTCAGCCGATTCCGAGACGCTTCAGGAAGGCAGCTGGCGCGTGACGGCGAATCTCTGCGCCAGCGTCGCGGCCGATCGCCTCGGCATTGGCCGGATCGCCCGCACCGCCGGCTTCGTAGAATTCCGCGCCGTCTTCGGCGAGGATAACGCCGTCGAAGACGAGCCGTCCTCCCTCGATCTGCGCATGGCCGGCGATCGGCGTGCGGCAGGACCCGTCAAGCGCGGCGAGGAAGGCACGCTCGCAGGTGAGCGTCGTCCTCGCCGCTCGGATCGTCGATCGCAGCGAGGAGGTCGCGGATTTTCGCGTCGGCGGCTCGGCATTCGATCGCGATGATTCCCTGGCCGCAGGCCGGCGGAAAGGTCTCCAGCGGCAGAAGCTCCGTGATTGCGCTTGCGAGACCGAGCCGGTTCAGCCCGGCGGCGGCAAGCAGTGTCGCATCGAAATCGCCCGCCGCGACGCGACGCAGGCGCGTCGGCACGTTGCCGCGAAGAAGCGCGGTCTCGATGTCTGGCCGCGCGCGCTTCAGAAGCGCCGAGCGGCGCAGCGATGCCGTTCCGACGCGCGCTCCTTTGGGCAAAGTGTCGAGCGAGCCCGCATCCCTTGCAATCAACGCGTCGCGCACGTCCTCGCGCGGCAGCGTGGCGCCGACGATCAATCGGTCGGGTAGAACCGTCTCCATATCCTTTGCCGAATGGACGGCGATTGAAATGCTTTCGGAGAGGAGCGCCGCCTCGATCTCCTTGGTGAAAAGCCCCTTGCCGCCCGCCTCGGCGAGCGGGCGGTCCCTGATCACGTCGCCCGAGGTCTTGATGGTCACGATCTCGACGGAGTCCGGGGGGAGCCGGTGCGCGGCAAGCAAGGCGTCGCGCACGGCGTTCGCTTGCCAAAGCGCCAGCCGGCTGCCGCGCGTGCCGATGCGCACCGACGCCGTTGCCGTCATTTCGATCCCAGAGTACCGCGAGCCGCCTTTGACGCCGCGCCGTTCGGGAGCGCTAACCAACGGTTCACCAGGATTTTGGAGAATTTTAATCGATAGTGTCGGGATTTGGCAGAATTCATCTGTTTCAACCTATGAGTTGTTCCTGTCGTCCCGTCTCGGGATCTACGTATGGAGAAGGTGCGGCGATGCGGCTTGCAAGCTTGTTTGGTCTTGGGCGACGCCGAGCCCGCGGAGAATCGGTGGAGGCTGCGAAGACGGAGCGCGACGATGCGCGATTCGGTCGACGCGTGGCGCGGCCGGAAGCAGATTTCGTGCCCCCGCAACGAAATGCGCCGGCTGGTGAGCACCGCGCCCCCCGCACGCTAAGCCCGCCGCTCGCCGAATGACGCTGCGGCAGCCGATTCACATCGACGCCAGAAGGCCGCCGTCCACGTAGATCGTCTGCCCATTCATGAAATCGGAGGCGGCGGAGGAAAGGAAGACCGCCGCGCCGATGAGCTCCGCCGGCTCGCCCCAGCGCGAGGCCGGCGTGCGCGCCGCCACCCATTCGTTGAACTTTTCGTCCGTCCAAAGCGCGCGGTTCAGCTCGGTGCGGAAGTAGCCGGGACCGATCGCGTTCGCCTGGATGTTGTGCTCGGCCCATTCGACGCACATCGTCTTGGTCAGCTGGCGCACGCCGCCCTTCGCGGCGGTGTAGGGGCCGATCGTGGGCCGCGCCAGCTCGCTCGCGAGCGAGGCGATGTTGATGATCTTGCCGCGCTTGCGTTCCACCATCCTGCGCGCCGACCGCGCGTCCGACGATGAAGAGGCTGGTCAGGTTGGTCCTGATCACCTTCTCGAAGTTCTCCTCGCTCACCTCAAGCAGCGGCTGCCGCCACTGGATGCCGGCATTGTTGACGAGAATGTCGATCGGGCCGACATCGCGCTCGATCCCGGCCACGCCTTCGACCACGGCCGGCTCGTCGGTCACGTCGAAGCCGCGGCCGACCGCATTCAGACCGCGTGCTTTGAACGCCGCCACCGTTGCGTCGAGCCGCTCCTTGTTGCGGCCATTGACGACGACCGTTGCACCGGCGTCGGCAAGTCCGCCGGCGATCGCCTGGCCGAGGCCGGAAGTCGAGCCGGTCACCAGTGCGACCTTTCCGCTGAGGTCGAACAAAGATGTGCTCATGTCTGGAAAGCGCCTCCGGTTTGGGTGGGGCGCAACAAATGCACGAAACGCGGCGAGGCTCAAATAGGCGGCGAAGGGGCGGCCTCGCGCTACGTTCCTGAATGAGGGCTAAACACACCCGCCATCGAGAGCGAGTTTTTCGGGTCTCGCTACGGCTAGGCTACTTGCAGGTGTTGTCTCCGTCGGGGCACGACTTCAGGACCAGAATTGGCTGCGATGCCGTGTCGCCACCTCTAGGCCAACCGCGGATCCTTTGCGCACGCTCCTTGTAGTCCATCAGTCGGTTGAAGACGTTGCTCACGGCTACGGCTTGGTAAGCGGTGCCTTGATGATCGGTCGCGGCCAAAAGTATGTTACCGCCGGCGACAGTCTTGCCGTTGGCGTCGACCGCCGCTCCTGCGGGGGGCGTCGTGTTTGCAACCGTGGTTGTGCCGGTACTCGCCGACGTACCGCCAGCGCTTATCGCAACACCCGGCGCGCTGTGCATTCCGCTCAACGCATCCATCGCCATCATCGCGGCCATCTGTGCGTCAACGGCGTGAAGCACAGCTTCGTAGTCCTGCTGGGTGAAGACGCCATTGATGTAGCCTTCGCAGAGGCGATAATAGCCGTCCCGCAGCGCCTGGATCGTCGCGGTGCGAAGCCCGATGGAAGCCGCGCTCTCCGAACTCGCCCCCGCAATCGCCGCTTGGATTTGGCTTCCGCCCTGAGGCGTGCCGGAGCCCGAGCCCGCCAGCGAGGCGGAAATCGCCACCAGCGCATCAGGGCTAGGCTCAGCGCAAACGACTGGGTGCCCCGTGTAACGATCCTTTCCGAACAGCACCAAGCGCTGCTTTGCATCGATGCTCAGGGTATCGATACCGTCGATCCGCGATTGCTTATGGATGGTGCTGCTGCAACCGGCGAGCACTGCGGCGAGCGCCGTCGCCGCGGCAGAATCTAAGAGACGCTTGCAGATACGCTGCATCCGCAACCCCCACGCTACCGCCGGTCTTCTGCCGGCTTGTTAGGGGCCCCGCGCGAAAACTATCGCGCCGACGGCGGGCGCTCTTTGTGCCCGTCTGCACGCCCCGAGTTGGCAACTATGGACCCCCGACGGCAGCGCACGCAAGAGTGATAAATTAACCATAGCGCGGCGGGATTTTGCCGGAAATCCTGCCGATATAATTCAACTTCTCATCGGGTGCTTCGGACGGGCGAGCTCCGGGCTGCGTCACACCATGAACTGCCCGCCGTTTACGTGGATCGTCTGGCCGGTGACGTAGCCGCTCATCGCGTCGGAGGCGAGGTATAGGAATGTGCCGGCGCAATCCTCGGCGACGCCGAGGCGGCCCATCGGGATCGTCTGGCGCATCGCCTCCTTCCGCTCCGGCGGCGTCGCCGCATGGAACGGCGTATCGATGACGCCGGGGGCAACGGCGTTGACGCGTATCTTCTTCGCCGCAAAGAGCCCGGCGAGGTGCTTGGTCAGATTGTGGACGAAGGCCTTGGAGGCGCCATAGACCGAAGCGCCGGGCCCGCCGCCGACGACGCCCGCAATCGAACCGACATTGATGATCGATCCGCCGCCCGCCTGCTCGAGGTGCGGGAGCGCCGCCTGGCTGGCCTCGATCACGGAGCGGACGTTCAGGTCGAAGACCTTGTCGATCAGGTCGTCGGAAAGCTCCTCGAACGGCGTGCGCTTGAGAAGCGACCCGGCATTGTTGACGAGCACGTCGAGCCCGCCGAGCGCTTTCGCCGCTTCCTCAACGACGCGCTTTGCTTCGCCTTTGCGCGTGAGGTCGCCCTTGATCAGATGGCAAGTGCCGCCTGCCGCGCGGATAGCTCCGGCGATGCTCTCAGCGTCGGCCTTGCTTTGATTGTAGTGGAGGGCGACTGCGGCGCCGGCGGCCGCGAACGCCTTGGCCGCGGCGGCGCCTATTCCCGTGCTCGCTCCGGTGATGAGGACGCGCTTTCCGGCAATATCGTCGAGCATATCAAATTCCCCCGCTGCCCCGGCGCGGGTTCTATCGCCCGGATGCGCAGCCCAGGCAACCTGGCTTTTCGGGAACTCAGTGCCGGAAGAAAGCGCGGCGGAGCGCGGCGAGCGGACCGGAGCGCCGCGTTCTGGCGGCGCCGCGTGCCGTCGGGGCAGGGGCCCGATCTTCGGCGTCGTCGACGGGATGCGCGGCGGCTCTCTCCGACAGAAGGTTGCCGATCTCGGCGTCGATGGCGAATGCGAGATCGTCTTCGACCGACTGCGCGAGGACCGGTGGCGGCTCGGCGTGCTCGCCGTTCGCGCCGTTGACGGGCTCGGCGCCGATTGCGGCCGGCGGTGCCGCGATCATCGGGCCAAGCGGCCGGCATCGGGGCGCTCTTGATCATGCCCACCATGTTGGCTGCGCGCACGATCGCCGCGCCGATCATTTCCCCAGACATACCAAGCTCTGGATATTTTAGTGCAAGCATCAGCCCACGCTCCGCCGTGTCGATCGGCTCGCCGCTCACGACGCGCGAAACGACCTGGGAAATCTCAAGCGAGAGCGCCTCCCGCGACATCTCGGCTCCTTGTCCTCACACCGGTTTTCCACAACCATCCACAAAGCACAACGGTCGCGCGCCGCACTCACGCGCACCGCACCTGGGCAAGCAGAGCTCGCGGGGACGGACGTCTTTCCGCGCCGCGAGGCCTCTAGATCTCGCCCCACACCTCCTTGGCGATGGTAACGATAAGCTCGAGCTTTTTCCATTGCGCCGCCTCGGTCAGCACGTTGCCTTCTTCCGTCGAGGCAAAGCCGCATTGCGGGCTCAAACAGAACTGATCGAGCGGCGCAAACGCGCTCGCCTCCTCGATCCGGCGCTCGATGGCTGCCTTGTCCTCAAGATCGCCGGTCTTGGAGGTGACAAGTCCCAAGACCACGCGCTTCTCGCCCTTCGGGAGGAAGCGGAGCGGCTCGAAGCCGCCGGCGCGGTCGGTGTCGTATTCGAGGAAATAGCCGTTGTAGTCGGTGTCGCCGAGCAGAAGCTCAGCCACCGGCTCGTAGCCGCCTTCGGAAATCCAGGTAGAGCGGAAATTGCCGCGGCAGACGTGTGTCGTGACCGTCAGGTCGGCGGGCCGACCCTTGATGGCGTGGTTGATCATGTCGCGATAGGCGGCAGGGAGCGTGTCGGGGTCCTCGCCGCGGTCGCGCACGCTCTGCCGCTCCTTCTCCGAGCAGAGGTAGGCCCACACCGTGTCATCCAGTTGAAGGTAGCGGCAGCCGGCCTCGTAGAATGCCAGGATCGCCTTCCGGTAAGCCTCCGCCGTGTCGGCGTAGAACGACTCCATGTCCGGGTAGACGCTTTTGTCGATCGCCTGCCTTCCGCCGCGAAAATGCAGGACCGAGGGGGAGGGGATCGTCATCTTCGGCACGACCTTCGCGACCGATTTCAGAAAGCGGAAATGCTCCAGCATCGGGTGGTCGGATGGAAAGCCGAC
This sequence comes from uncultured Alphaproteobacteria bacterium, assembly GCA_963778625.1. Lineage (GTDB taxonomy): Bacteria > Pseudomonadota > Alphaproteobacteria > Rhizobiales > Afifellaceae > DASWJZ01. The sequence continues at coordinate 146,156 of CAVZVB010000020.1, read as the reverse complement.
CTTGCCGTTCACTTTCAGCGTCTGCGCTTTGGTCTGCACGCCCTGGAACTGGATGCCGTGGTCCGCCTCCACGACATCGACGCCGTCGAGCGCGCCGAGAAAGTCGAAGTGCCACCAGGAGCGGCGGAACTCGCCGTCGGTGACGGCCTTGAGCCCGACGGCCTCTTGTTTTGCGACCACCTCGCGGATCAGGCGATCCTCGACGGCGCGAAGCTCCGACGCGCCGATCCTTCCCTCCGCGCGCGCAACGCGCGCCTCCTTGAGCTCGGCCGGACGCAACAGGCTTCCGACCTCGTCGGCGCGAAATGGCGCTCTGCTCGCCATGCTCGTTCTTCCTCCCGTTTCGTGATCGGGGCCCACCATGGCGCGGCCGAGCATCTTGCTCAAGTGACGATGCTCAGAGCCACAAACGCATGCGCCGGCCTAGTTTGGCGCCGCGCCGGCGTTCCTTGGCTCGCGCGAGAGCACGCGCTCGCCGCGGAAGCTCGTGCCGGTCAGCGTCAGCGTGTCGTTGTCGAACGTTGCCTGGTAGAGATCGGCGCCGATCGTGAAGACCACCTCCGCGTCCGTCACCTCCTTCACGAGGAAGCGATCCCAGGCGAAGGGTCGGGCCGCGTCGACGCTTGCCTGTGCCCGCCTTGCGTCGACGCGCAGCACGAAATCGTCGCCTCGCCATTCCCCGTCGAGTTGTTCGGCGGCTTCGGAGAACAACGACGCCAGTCCCGGCGAAGCGAGGCTGGTGAAGACCACAAGAGTAAGCAGCACCAACCGGAATTGCATTTTTGTCTCGCCCCGGGGAGCCGTCATTCTACCGACTTCTTTCGCCCATAGCTAACATCGGATGCGCGCGCTTGCGATCGGTTCGCCGGCTTGGCTCGGCGCCACTCAGCCGCGGCGCGACACACAATCCCACTTGTGCCGCATTGTCGGTCGAGTGATGATTGCGGGCGGCGGATGGGGACTGAATTCACGCGATCGGCGCCAGGGAGACTGCAATATGAGCAACCTCAATCTCGGGATCGAGATTCGGGATTTCGACCTCGAACGCATGGGATTCTCGCTGTCCGTGCTTGACGATAGCAAGAAGCGGCAGGCGTCGGAAGCCTATCTCCGGATGACGCTCTTGGAGCTTCACGCCTTCCTGAATGCCCTCAGGGCGGCGGAGGACGAAATCGCGCTCACCACCTACGATTCGAGCGGCGTCAACAAGCTGCCGCCGCTGAAGGGTCTCGCTGGGCGCGAGGTTGAGCCCGCGGAACGTCGCGGCGACAAGCGGGCGGCAGCCGCGGAGTAGCACGGGTTCGGGAAATCCGGGCGACGCGGTTCCGACGGGGCGGCGAATCCGACAATCGATGACCGACAGCGCGCGCGCCCCGACGGAGACGCGACCTTGGGGCGCTTTCTTCGTGCTCGAGGAAGGGCCGGGCTTCAAAGTGAAGCGCATCGTGGTGAAGCCGCAGGGGCGGCTGTCGCTGCAGAGCCACAAGCATCGGGCAGAACATTGGACGATCGTCTCGGGGGAAGCGACCGTGACGGTCGGCGACCGGGTCGCGACGTTGACCCGCGGGCAGTCCGTCGACATCCGGCTCGGCGAGCGCCACCGCCTGGAGAATTTCGGCGCACGCGACGTCGAGCTGATCGAGGTGCAGTTCGGCGACTACCTCGGTGAAGACGACATCGTCCGCTACGACGACGCCTACCAGCGCGCCTGACGCCCGAGTGGCTGACCGCTACGTGCCCGGTGCCGTAACGCCGCGTGGCGGCGGCTCGACGACGGATGCCCACAGCGCGACGGCGAGGCAGGCCAGCACGATCAGCCCAAGCGCCAGCTGCAAGCTCGTAAGGTCTGCCACGAAGCCGATGAAGGGCGGGCCGACTACGAAGCCCGAATAACCGATGGTCGCGACGGCAGCGATGTTGGCGGCCGCGCTCTGCCCCGGAATGCGCCCGGCGGCACCGAAGAAGACCGGGACGAGGTTCGCCAAGCCTATCCCGACCAGCGCGAAGCCGGCGATCGCGAGGAGAGGAAAGGGCGAGACCAGCGCAACGACCAGCCCGGCGGCGGCGAGAAGCGCGCTTGCGCGCACCAGTTCGGTCGCGCCGAAGCGGCCGCGTAGCCAATCGCCGGAGAAACGGCTCGCCGCCATCGCAGCCGCATAGGCGGCGAAGCCCGTGGCGGCGAGCCCGGCGCCGAGCTTGAGGCTGCCCTTCAGATGCAGCGCCGCCCAGTCGATGATCGCGCCTTCGCTCGTCATGGTGAGGAAGCAGAGGATGCCGAGCCCGAGCGTCGCACGGCTCGGCCAGGCGAGCGCCGTGCCCTGGACGCCGCCGTCGGCCCCGGCCGGCAGCAGGAAGAAAAGAGCGACCGCGGCAAGCGCAATCCCCACGGCAACAGTCGTTCCCGCCTCGGCAAGCGGCGGGAGCGCCGGAAGAAGGAGCGCGGCGACGCCCGAGCCGACGAGCCCGCCGAGACTCCACATGCCGTGGAAGGATGACATGACCGGCCGCTTGAGCCGCCGTTCGACCGCCACGGCGTGCGCGTTCATCGCCACATCCATGATGCCGTTCGCCGCACCGAACACGAAAAGTGCGGCCGTCAGCGTCAGCGGATCGGGCGCCAGGATCGGCAGCAGGAACGCGGCGAAGAGCGCCATCGTCGCGACGCGCGTGACGAGCGCGCTGCCGAAGCGGGCGACGGTCGGGCCGGTCAGCGGCATCGCCATCAGCGCGCCGAGCGCCATGGCGAAGAGCGCAAGACCCAGCGTCGAATGGCTGATCGCCAGGCGCTCCTCCACGAGCGGAATGTGTGCCGCCCAGGTGCCCATGATGATGCCGTTCGCGAGAAAGACGGCGGCCACGGCAAAGCGCGCGCGACGGACGGCGGAAAGATCACCCATTCGCTTCCCGGAAGAGCTTTTTCGGCAGGATGACGGGAGGCGGAGCTTTGCCCGGCTTTCCGACTCCGATCAACTGGCGGTCGGCCCGGCGCTTCGCTGGGGCTCTGGCGCGGGCTCGGGCAGTTTCAGGTCAGCCGCTTGCGACATTCTCGGCAGCGTCATTTTGTTAATTCCGCAAAGGGCGGAGCCGGCGGTGGAAAAGGATCAGAATGCGAGATTACCGGCTTTCGTTCTGACTAAGAGCCGTTAGAGAATTCTTTAGCCTTTAAACTGTTAACCATCTTCGTAAAGCATAAAGTTCAACTTTGGTTCTTATGTGCTCGGGGTGCAAGTTTGCCCGAGGCCGCCCTATGTTCCGTTTTCTCTGCGATGCTTTACGCCGGTTGAGGCGCGATGAGCGGGGGAACGTCTTCGTCCTTTTTGGGGCCTCGGCCATACCCCTCCTGCTTATGATGGGTGGCGCGGTCGATTTCGCGCGCTACACGCGGTACAAGACGGAGCTTTCGAACGCCGTCGACTCGGCGGCATTGGCGCTCGCCAAGGAGCACGACGACTACACCGCAGGGCAGGCGACCACCTTCGTCACCGACTACCTCGCGGCCTTCAAAGTCACCGACGATCAGTTCACCGTTTCGAACGTAACCGTCACCAAGATCACCAACGGCTTCCACGTTTCCGCCAACGGCACCATGAAGACGGTTTTCCTGCCGCTCGGCAGGCTCACGAAGTCGGGTGGTGGTCTCTCTACAATAGCCACCGACATCGTTGCCGAAGTCGTGAACGCTTCCAACCGAGTGGAGCTGGCGCTGGCCTTCGATAACACCGGCTCGATGACCGACTATGCGGGCTCAAATCCTTGTGCGTCCGGCAGTGATCGAATGGCCGGGCTGAAGTGCGCTGCCACGACGTTGGTCAACTACCTGATGGACCAGATGAACACGACCGGCGATCCGCAGCTGAAGATTGCGCTCGTGCCCTTCGAAGGTGCTGTGAACGTCGGCGTCGACACGTCGAACCCGCCTTCGTGGATTGACTGGTCGAACCAGGGGAACGCCTTCTACGCCGGCCTGAATTTCGAGAAGTTCAACTTCTCGAACAACACCTCGGGCTGCACGTCGGGGTCGAGCTGCAAATATATCGGCCCCAAGTGGATGTACGGCAAGCTCGGCATCTCCTGGGCAGGCTGCGTGGAGATGCGTGCCGAGCCATACGATACGCTCGATACGGTTCCCGACACGAGCAACCCCGACACGCTGTGGGTGCCGATGTTCTGGCCCGACGAGCCGGAACTCGACCAATGACTGGAACAACTACCTGAACGATGGAGTGACGGGCAGCTTCTCCGCGCGGCAAAAGAGCCTCGCCAAATACAACAAGTCCAGTTCTTCGCAGGTGTCATGGCAATACGGCAAAAAGGACACCTCATATCAGTACACCTACGGTCCGAACCGCGGCTGCCCGCGCCCGATCACCCCGTTGACGACAAGCAAGACGACCATCAGCAACGCGATCAGCGCCATGCAGCCGCAGGGCGCGACCGGAACGTTTATTCCTGCCGGCCTGGCGTGGGGTTGGAGCGTGCTCTCGCATGATGAGCCGTTCACCGAAGGAGTCGGCTCCAGCGACCAGTATTACGACAAGACGGTGAAAGCGCTGATCCTGCTCTCCGACGGCGCCAACTCCCCGTCGATCTCGGTTACGAACAGCAACTATCCGGGGGACGACAATAAATCGACTTACTCAGCCTTCGGATATCCGGCGCTGCGCGGCAACCATGTGGTGAGCGGGCAGCACTACTACTATCGCCTGCAAAACGTGAACGTCGATTCCATCCCAACCGACTCCCGGGCAACTGAAGTCCTCAACAGCAAGACTTCGACACTCTGCACCAACGCGAAGAGCGCCGGGATCCGACTTTACACGATCACGTTCGGGCCGATCGACACCACCGCCGAGAACTTGATGCGCGACTGTGCTTCAGCGGATACGGACGGTACGAAGCTCTACTTCAACGCACCGGACAGCCAGGAGCTGAGCGACATCTTCCACAAGATCGGAGACGATCTGAACGACATCCACCTGTCGATGTAAGGCAAGAGCCCTGTTCGTGTACGCAGGCTCAGAGCGGGCGTTTGCTCGCGCGTCACGTTTTCGCGAGAACATCGGACCTTAAGGGCAATTGCGCGATCTTCGGTAATTGTCGTGAAGGATTGATGTGACATACTTCCGGCCTGGGCTGGGAGTTGCGTCATGCGTTCAATTGCATTGGCCGCGCTCGTCTTCGTGCTGGCGACGACGGGCGCATCGGCGGGGGTGGTCGCCCGCATCGATATTTCTAAGCAGACAATGACGGTCGTCGAGGACGGCAACGTGCTCTATTCGTGGGCGGTCTCGACCGCGCGCAGCGGCTACCGTACGCCGCGCGGGAGCTACAGGCCGATCCGCATGCACAAGATGTGGTATTCGCACAAATACCACATGTCGCCGATGCCATATTCGATCTTCTTCACCGGCGGTTATGCGATCCACGGCACCCACGCTATGTGCGCAATCTCGGGCGGCCGGCCTCGCATGGTTGCGTGCGATTGCATCCCGACAACGCGCGCATCCTCTTCAGGCTGGTGCAGGAGCACGGCGCGCAAAACACGCGGATCGTCGTCGTCAACTGAACACCCGGCGCCGCCGGGTGCAACCCGGGGCGCGAGCGGAAACGGCGGCGGCGTGGCGGAACTCTTTGGATTTGAGCGCGGGGCGGGCGGCACCCCGGTCGTGTTTCTGCACGGCTTCGGGCTCAGTCATCGGGCCTGGGCCGATGTCCTCGGGCGGATCGATCCCGCGCGTCATCTGATCGCCTTCGACCTTCCCGGCCATGCCGGGTCGCTCGGCGTGCCGCACGGAAGTGCCGCCGTCGCCGCGAAGTCCGTGCTCGCTGAGCTGGAGCGCCGAAAAATCGCGCGGGCGCATCTCGTCGGCCACTCGATGGGCGGCGCGGTCGCGGCGCTGGTCGCGCTGCGCGAGCCTGCGCGAACGGCCTCGTTGACACTGCTTTCGCCCGGGGGCTTCGGCGCCGAGATCAACGGGTCGCTGCTCCGCCGCTACGCGGTCGCGATCGAGGAAGCTGAGATCGCGGCGCTGCTTCCCCCCTTCTTCGCGGATGGGCATCGGCCACCGGCTGGGCTTGCCGCGTCGATCGCCAAGGAGCGCCGCGTTGCAGGCGCGACCGATGCCCTCGTCGCGATTGTCGAGACGTTCTTCGATGGAGCGACGCAGAAGCGCCTCCCGATCTCCGATCTCGCGCGCCTTGCAATGCCGAAGACCATACTTTGGGGCGAAGAGGACCAAGTGCTCCCCGCGCGCCAGGCCAAGGAACTGCCCGACGGCTTCGAAATCCATTTACTCGAAGGCGTCGGCCACATGCTCCCGTTAGAGGCGCCGGACACGATCGCTCGATCGATCGCGGCGCTGAGCAGCTAGCGAACGCGCACGATCGCGGCGCCGGTCGCAGCCGCAAGCGCTTTCGGGTCGACCTCGAACACCGCCTGCGGTGCGCCGGCTGCCGCCCAGACGGTCTCGAAGGCCATGAGGTCGGTGTCCATGAATGTCGCGAGCGGCGAAAGCGATCCGAGCGGCGCGACGCCGCCGATCGCAAACCCGGTCAGCGCGCGCACCTGATCCGCATCGATCCGCTTCAGCGCCTCGCCGACGACTGCCTTCATCGCCTTTTCGTCCACCCGGTTCTGGCCGGAGACGAGGATCAGCACCGGTTCGCCGCTCTCCGCCTTCTGGAAGATCAGGGACTTCACGATCTGCGCGACGGAGGTGCCGCAGGCCGCCGCCGCCTCCGCGGCGGTGCGCGTGCTCTGCGGCATTTCGCGGATCTCGATGGCAAGGCCTACTGCAGCAGCAGCATCCCGCACCCGGTCTGTGCTTCTACGCGTTCCGCCATTCCTTTCCCCCGAACCCCTGGGACGAAAGGGCCCTCGCGGCGGGCCCGCTGAACCTGCTAGTCTCAATTTCGCGAGGGCGAAAGAGCAGGGGCGTCATGGTCGAGGGTAGGCCCAGGCGATCGGGAGAGCTTAGGCGCGCGATCCGCGAGGTGCGCATTGCGCATTCCGAGCGGAACGACGTGGTTGTCGAGCTCCGCGAGGCCGAGATCGCCCGCCTTGAGCTGCTCGGCGAGGCGCTCGAAGGCGTCGTCGCCGACCTGCCGGCGGACAGCGACCAGTTTCTCGTCGGCATCCTGCCCGGACAGCCGCCGCGTTTCTGGGTGGACGCCACGAGCTTCGTCGTGATGGGCCGCGACAAGCGGCAATATTTGTTCCAGAAGGATTCCAGGCTCGGCCGTGCGACGCTTGCGGAAAGCGCCAATGTCGAGACGATCGCCGACGCAGTGACGCGCTATCGTCGCGGAGCGGATCGTGGAGCGCGAGCAGGCGATCGAGGGCGACTGGCTGGCGAATGCGGTCCGCTCGCGGCGAGGTTTTCTCGCCGCGCCGCGGCGATCCTCGGGGGACAGCATCTCGCTCATCTGGGTGCTCTGCGGCTTCGGTCTCGGCATGATCGCCGGCATGTTCCTGATCGTCGCCTATGCCTGGGTCATGGTCGATTGATCGAATAGTCGACGCGCGCCGTCTCGACGATCTCGCCCTCTTCAGTGTAGCCGCGGTGGATCACGGTCAGCGCGTAGCCGGGGCCGTCCGCGGCGATTTCGTGGATCGCGTAACCGCCGCGCGCGTGCGCCGGCGCTCGGCGCGGCGCCCGCCGCCGGCACGCCCACGACCGGCACCATCCCGTTCGCGCCCTTGATCGCCGTCATCGTGCGCATGTGGTCGTGCCCATGCAGGATCAGCTCGGCGCCGGAGCGCTCGATGGCGCGGCGGAAGCGGCGGCCGTCGGTGAGCTTCCGCAATTGATTGCGCGCGTCGATGAGCTTCGGCGGGTGGTGGATCAGGATCACGCGGAAAAGCCCTTCGACGCGCGCTTCGTCGAGCAGTTGGCGGAGCCGCTTCGTCTGCTCGCCGCCGACGCGCCCGATCGCCATGAAGGGCGCGGAGGCGACCGCCGACGAGACGCCGATCAGCGCGACGCCGTCCTTGCGGCGCATGAAGGGGAAGAGGGCGTGGCCGACGAACTCCGCATCGTCGGCGAGCATCCATGGCGCCCAGAGCTCGCGGTAGCGGCGATGCGCGCCGGGCACGTAGGCGTCGTGGTTGCCGGGAACGGCGGTCACCTTGTCGGGAGGCCCGAGCTCTTCCAGCCAGGCTCTGGCGTTCTCGAACTCCTCGCGCCGCGCGATGTTGGTGAGGTCGCCGGTGACGGCGATATGGTCGGGCTTCTGCGCTTTCAGGTCGGCGACCAGGCGGTCGAGCGTTCCTGACGTCAGCGCATGCGCGCGGCTGCGGCGCCAATTCGCGTAACCGACGACGCGCTTCGAGACGAAGTCCTTCAGGCGGAGGCTCGGGACGCCGCCGAGGTGGAGGTCGGAAAGATGGCCTAGGCGGAACATGGCATCGGCTCAGCGTCGCGGCTGCGGCAGGCGATCGTCTGCGCTTTGGTTCCGGCCGCACCTGCGGCGTGGTAGTCCGCTTCGGAAATGGCACTCAAGCCGCATCATCGTTTTTGGCAGCGCGGGTATCTCGCTTTCGGCCGACTCGTGCGCGGCATGACGCTCGGCGTCCGCGCCGTGCTCGTCAAGGACGGCGCCGTCTTGCTGGTGAAGCACTCTTACGTCCCCGGCTGGTATTTTCCGGGCGGCGGCGTGGAGGCGGGGGAGAGCGTCATCGACGCGCTTCACCGCGAGATACGCGAGGAGACAGGCGCCGAGGCTCACGGCGCCTGCCACGCTTTTCGGTATCTACCGCAACGCCCATGCCGATGCCCGCGACCACGTCGCGCTCTTCGTGTGCCGCGACTTCGACCCGCGACGCGGCTGCGCAGGCGCTTCCGAACAACGAAATCGTCGCCTGCGAATCGTTTCCCGTCGACCGCCTGCCGCCGCGACATGAGCACCGGGACGGCGGCACGGCTCCGCGAGGTGCTCGGCGGCAGCGCCTCCTACCGCGGATTGGTAGGCCTCAGCGCACAGGGAGGTTCGTGCCGCGGAAGCGGTCGCGGTCGTGCGGGGCATCGATGATCATGAGCGGGCCGAGCGGCACGATGCGGGTCGGGTTGATGCGCTCGTGGCTGTAATAATAGTGCTGCTTGATGTGCTCGATATCGACCGTCTCCTTCACCCCCGGCATCTGGAAGAGGTCGCGAAGTAGCCGGAAAGGTTCGGGTAATCGGCGATCCGTCGGCGGTTGCACTTGAAGTGTCACGTAATAAACGGCGTCGAAGCGGATCAGCGTGGTGAAGAGCCGCCAGTCTGCCTCGGTCAGCGGATCGCCGAGCAGGAAGCGCTGCCCGTCGAGGCGCTGGTCGAGCTCGTCGAGCGTGTTGAAGAGGGCGCGGAAGGCCTCTTCGTAAGCCTCCTGGCTCGGCGCGAAGCCGGCCTTGTAGACGCCCTCGTTGACGTTTTCGAAGACGACGGCGTTGACCGCGTCGATCTCCAGGCGAAGCGGCTCGGGGTAGAAATCGAGTGACGTGTCCGCGAACGCGTCGAACGCGCTGTTCAGCATGCGGATGATGTCGGCCGATTCGTTCGAAACGATCGTCTCGCGCTGCTTGTCCCAGAGGATCGGGAACGGAGGCGCGGCCGCTATAGGTCGGGTTGGCGGCGATATAGAGCTCGTAGAGCCGCTTCCTTGCCATAGAGGTGGTCGGGCCATGTCTCATTGAACTCCCACCCTTCGCGCAGCACGTGTGGCTCGACGCTTGAGATGCTGATCGCCTCGGTGAGCTTCTTCAGCTTGCGGAAGATGATGCGTGCGATGCGCCCACGGGCAGGCGAGCGAGACGTAGAGGTGATAGCGCCCGGGCTCTGCCTTGAAGCCGCCTTCGCCGGTCGGCCCGGGCGCGCCGTCCGCCGTGACCCAGTTGCGGAACTGGGTCGGCGGATGCGCGAAGCGCGCGCCGGCACTGCGCCGGTCCATGCGCGGGTCCCATTTGCCGTCGACGAGCCTGCCCATGCGAGATATCCTAACTAGCGCGCCTCGAACGCACTGAGATGCCCTCTTGGGGCCGGCAGCACAAGGCTTGCGATGCATACCGGCGGACGGCCTTTGGAAACCTTCTTGCTTGCCTCAGGATTTCCGCCGTGATAGGCGCGCCCGCCATGACGAGAAGCGTGAGCAGATTCTTGCGACGACGGCCGATGATGGCGCGCCCGACGAGGCGCGCGCCGATCACGCCGCGCTGACGCGCTTTCTTCCTGCGCTCCGCGGCTTCTTTCAAGAAATCTCCGCGGACCCGCCATGAACCCGAACACGATCACCCGCCTGGAGCGGCCAAGCGACGCCGCCGCCATCGATGCCCTGCAGCACGACGCCTTCGGCCCCGGCGCCTATGCGCGCGCCGCTTTCCGCGTGCGCGAAGAGGCGCCGCACGATCCGACGCTTTCCTTCCTGACGGAGTCTGACGGCGCGCTGATCGGCTCGGTGCGCATGACGCCGATCCGCGTCGGCGAGGCGATGGGGCTGCTCCTCGGCCCGCTCGTCGTCGATCCGCCGCACAAAGGCCAGGGCTACGGCAAGGCCTTGATGCGGCACGTGATGGAGGAGGCGCGCAAGGCCGGCTGGCCGTTCGTGATCCTCGTCGGCGACCAGCCCTATTACTGGCCCTTCGGCTTTCGCCCGTTGCCGCCTGGTCGTGTCGCGATGCCGGGTCCGGTCGATCCGGCGCGCTTCCTCGTCGCCGAGCTCATTCCGGGCGCGGCGGAGGGGCTCGAAGGCATGGTGAAGGGCGTTGCGAAGCACGCGGCTCTGCCGGCGAAGCAGGAGCTCTCGGTGCGCATCGGCTGAAAGCGCGCTAACGCGCCTCGCGATACCAGAGCGCGGCGAAGCCGCCGACGAGCAGCGCGAGCCCGAGCAGCCCGCCGAAGAGCGGCAGCTGGTCGATGCTCTTCGAAGCACCGTCGCTTCGGAGCGGCGCAGCCCGATCCAGTCGCGCCCGGCAGCCGGCGCGCGCGACGACACGGCGGAGATGCGCGGGATGGAGACGCCGGCGCCGGCTCCGCTTCCGATGCGGCGCACCGAGCCGCCGGTCGCGTCGGCGATCGGCTGCAAGTCGCTCCGTGGTCGAGATCACGTCCTGGAACTCCGCCGGATTGGCGGGGCCGATATGGGCGAGCGCGGTCAGCGTCCCGTCCTCGGCGCGGTGCAGGCCGAGCGGCGCGTTCTCGATCACGCCGCGCCAGAGCCCCGGCTCGGCCTGCTTCAGCGTCAGCGGCTCGTCTCGCCGGTCGGCGATTGTGACGGTGACGTGCGGCTCGGCCTCCGACAGGGTCTGCCGCTCGACGACGAGGTTGCGGCCCTTCCGAGTGGGCGGTCAGCGCCTCTTCCTCGAGCTCCGGCTCGCGCATCAGCCAATGCAGCAGGCGGCGAAGCAGCGCCGCGTGCGGGCCGCCGCCCTGGTAGCCGCGTGCCCACAGCCACGCGTGGTCGGAAAGCAGCATCGCGACGCGGCCTTCGCCCTCGTGCGGCGAGCACCAGGAGCGGCCGGTCGCCGGGCCCCGTCATGGTGATGTCGCCGGCGATCGCGTCGGTGTCGACCAGGCGGAACCACTCGCTCCAGGCGGGCGGATCGCTCGCCGCGCCGGGCAGGTCGCGGGTGACGGGATGGCGCATGCCGACCGGGCTGATCTTGGCGCGATAGGGCTCTTCGATGATCTGGCCGGTCGGGACGGCCGGCAGCACCGGCCCGAGCGGCGTGCGGTAGAGGCTGCCGGAGGCGGCGTAGTCGGGGCCGGCGGCGACGAGCACCGCGCCGCCCTCGCGCACATAGCGGGCGAGGTTGTCGTAGTAGACGATCGGCAGCACGCCGCGGCTTTGGTAGCGGTCGAAGATGATCAGGTCGAACTGCTTGATCTTCTCCTCGAACAGCTCGCGCGTCGGGAAGGCGATCAGCGACAGCTCGTTGATCGGCGTGCCGTCCTGCTTCTCCGGCGGCCGCAGAATCGTGAAATGCACGAGGTCGACGGCGGCGTCCGATTTCAGCACGTTGCGCCAGGTGCGCTCGCCGGCATGCGGCTCGCCGGAGACGAGGAGCACGCGCAGGTGCTCGCGCACCACGTCGATCTCCGCGACCGCGACGTTGTTCTCGAGCGCCAGCTCGTTCTTGCCCGGCTCCACCTCCAAGCTCGACGATGGTGCGGCCGGCGTGACTGAGCGGCAGGTCGATCACGTGCTGGTCGCCGACGGTGACGGAGTCGCTCGCCACCTCGGTGCCGTCGACGCTGAGATGCACGGTGACGGGGGTTCCCGGCTGAAGGTCGGGGTCGAGCACGCGATACTGGATGCTCTGCGGCTCGCCGAGGATGGCGAAGCGCGGCGCGCGATCGAGCACGACGCGGCGGTCGTGCTCGCCGGTTCTCACCGGTGATGAGCGCATGGATCGGCGCGTTGAAGCCGAGCGCGTCGGCGCTCTGCGGCACGTCGTTGACGATGCCGTCGGTGACGAGCACCGCGCCGGCGATCTGCGAAGGCGGCACGTCGTCGACGAGCTTGGTCAGCTCGGAGAAGAGCGCGGTTCCGTCGCCGTCGGGGCGGTCGGCGGCATGCACCTCGCGCACTTCGAAGCCGCCGAGTGCGTCGAGCCGCGCCTTCAAGGCGGCGACGGCGGCTTGCGTCTGCGCGGCGCGATTGCCGAGGCGTCTGGCTGGCGCTGTCGTCGACGACGAGCGCGACGATGCCCGGCAGCGGATCGCGTTCCTCACGCTTCAAGACCGGATTGACGAGCGCCAGGACGAGGAGCGCGGAGGCGAGCGCGCGCAGCCACGCGCCGCGCACCCGCTGCCAGGCGAGGAGCGCGAGCACGATGACGAGGACGGCACCGAGCGTTGCGATGAGCGGCAGCGGCAGCAGTGGATCGAAGGCGAGGGCGAGCCGGGTCATGTCTTCCGCCGCCTCACTGCCCGAGCCGCTCGAGCAGCGCCGGGACGTGCACCTGGTCGGCCTTGTAGTTGCCGGTCAGCGTGTACATCACGATGTTGACGCCGGCGCGGAAGGCAAGCTCGCGCTGACGCGGGTCGGACGGCACCGTCGGATAGAGCCAGAGCCCGTTGTCGTCGATCGCCCAGGCTGCGGCCAGGTCGTTGCCGGTGATCAGGATCGGCGACACGCCGTCGCCGCCGCGCGCCGGGCGGTTCTTGTCGTTGCGGCTCGTCGGAGAGGCTCTCCACCCAAAGCTCGGAGTTCGCCCAGCGCCCGGGGAATTCCGTCAGGAGATAGAACGCCTTGGTCAGCACATGGTCGGGCGGCACCGGCTCGAGCGGCGGCACGTCGACGAAGGAGAGGATGTCGCGGAGCTTCAGAGCTTCCGGCGTATCGGCGCCGGTGGTGCTGAAGCCGCCGGCGTCGCGCGTGTCGAAGAGGATGGTGCCGCCGTTCTTCATGAAGGTGTCGACCTTCGCCATGGTCTCGGCGGAAGGCGTCGGCTGATCGGGATCGATCGGCCAATAGAGAAGCGCGTAGAAGGCAAGCTCGTCTTTTGCGATGTCGACGGCGGCGGGGTCGCCGGGCTCAAGCGCCGTGCGGTCGGCAAGGTATTTCGAGAGCCCGGTCAGGCCGGCGCGACTTGTCGCGTCGAGCTCCGAATTGCCGGTCTCGACGTAGGCGAGCTGCGTCTTCGTGGTCGCGGCGAGCGCTTTGGCCATGGCGTCGTCTTGGGCGCGCGCGTGGTCGGCGGCAGGAAGCAGGAGCGCGAAGGCAAACGCGGCGCCGGCCACTGTCGCGAAGCGGCGCGTCAGACGGCCGGAGAGGAGAAGCACGGCGAGCCCGTCGAGGATCGCAAGCACCGCCGCGGCGACAAGCAGCCAGGGCCAGATCGGCGTCGACGGTTGCGGCTCAAGCGATTTGGTAGCGCCGCGCCAGCCGATCGATTGCGGAAGAAGCGGCGCAAGCGCGGACTTCGTGTCGACCGCGTTCAGCGCCTGCACGGTACCGTTGCGGCCGTAGAGGCCCGGCGGTGTCTCGGGGCTCGGGCTGGCGTCGGCGATGTCGGCGACGAGCGTCGCGCCGGGCGGCGGCGGACCGAGGTCGCCGTATCCGTCGAGCACGTCGACCGGCTGCCACGGCGCAGCCGCCTTCGGCGTCGCCGCTGCTTCGGCAGCGTCGGGCGTCGGCTTCGCCACCGTGCCGGCCATGTCGACGATCGCGTTCAGCATGTCCACGAAGGCGCCGGAGAGCGGCAGGTTCGACCAGCGCGGATCGGCGGTCACGTGGAAGAGCACGATACGTCCCTTGCCGCGCGTCGCGGCGGTGACAAGCGGCGTGCCGTCGCGAAGCTCCGCCCACACCTCGGCGCTTCGGAGCGCCTCGGGGTCGGCGAGCACCTGCCGGTTCACGACCACGTCGGAGGGGACTTGGATATGCGCGAACGGGCCGTTCGCCGGGAAGCTTCCGACCGCCTGCGGCTCCTCCCATGAGAGCGAGCCGCCGAGCGCGCGCTCGCCCTGCCTGAGCCGCACGGGCAGGAGCGCGTCGACGGTGGTGGCGGCGAGGTTCGGGCTGGCGAAGCGGACAAGCGTGCCGCCATTTTCGACCCACTTCAAAAGCGCGTCCGAAGTCTCCGGCGCCAGCGTGCCCGTCTCGGTCAAGACGATGACCGAAGCGCCGCGGTCGATCAGCCCCGTCACCGCCTCGCTCGTGCTCGGCGCGTCGGAGGGGAGAATGTCTGAGGTCGGCGCGAGCGCGCGCTCAACGTAGGTGAGCGGTTCAAGCAGCGGCTGCGACGCAGCCGTGCCTTCGCCGGCGACGAGCCCGACCGCCTTTCGCTGCCAGCGCCCGTCGAGAAGCTGCACTGCACCGGCGCTCGATTCGCCGGTGACGGTGAAGCGGACAAGCGCGTTCCGGATCTCGGCTGGAAGCGCGATCTTGGCAACGCCAATGCCGTCTTTGTCGAGATCGGCGGTGCCCTCGAGGATGCGGCGGCCTTCCTGGTCGAAGCCGGCGACCGCGGCGGTCCCGCTGCCGCCGAAGCGGTTGATCGGGACGTGGACGCCGTCGGCGCGGTTTTCCGGCGGCCGCATCACGGTCAGCGGGCGCGCCGATTGGAGCATGGTTCCGCTGCCGGCGATCTTCGAAAGCGTCGAGGCAAAGGCTGCGCCGTCGCCGTCGTCGAGGGCGCCGGCGACCCATACCGCTTCGACGGAGCCCGGGGCGAATGCCTCGGTGATCCTCTCGGCCAAAGCACGGCGGTCGGGCAGGTAAGGCCGCGGGACGACCGCGTCGAGCTGGCGCTTGGCGGCGTCGGCGGTCTCGGCCGCGAGGCTCTCCGCACGCGGCTCGGCAGCGGCGACGAAGGAGACGGGGCGGCCGTCGCGGTTCGCTTCTTCGATCACTGCCTCGGCGGCGGTGACGCGGGCGGCGAAGTCGGGCGCCGTGTCCCAGCCGTTATCGAGAACGACGAGAAGCGGCCCCGATCCGGTCGTCATCTTCACGTCCGGTCTCAGCACCGGCTCGGCGAGCGCCAGGATCACGAAAGCCACGAGGAGAAGGCGAATAAGGGTCAGCCACCAGGGTGTGCGCGCCGGCGTCCGCTCGCGCTCTTTCAGCTCGAAGAGGAGTCGCGTCGGCGGGAAGGCGACGAGCCGCGGGCGCGGCGGCGTCAGCCTCAGGATCAGCCAGATCAAGGGCAGGGCGGCGAGTGCGACCAGCATCCACGGTGCCAGGAAGCCGAGGGAGCCGATCATGCCGCCGGCCGCCCCATCATTGTCGCGCCCTTCGCGGTGCCCCCTGTGAGCCGCGCCTGCAGGAAGAGAAGGCCTTCGGCGGCAGGCCGGTCGGTGTGATGCACGGCAAAGGACGAGGCGCCTTGACGCGCAAAGCCGCGGATCAGCTCGCGGTGGGCTTCAAGGCGCGCGCGATACTCTTCGCGAATGCCTCCGGCGCGTTCCGTGAGCCAGGTCATGCCGGTCTCCGGATCGCGGAATTCCAGGCGGCCCTCGTAGGGGAACGCCTCTTCGGCGGGGTCGAGGATCTGCAGGATGTGCATGCTCGCACCGCGGCCGGCAAGCGCGCGAAGACGCTCGCGCGTCACCTCCGCTTCGGCAAGGAAATCGGAGAGCACGACGACATCGGCGAAGCGGCCGACGCGGTCGACTCGCGGCCAGTCCACGTCGAGGCTCGCATGCGCCAATACTTCCGCCAGCCGCTCCGCTGCGTCGCGCCCGATGCGCGGTTCGGCAAGCCCCGGAATGCCGACGCGCTCGCCGCCGCGGCCGAGCATGTCGGCGAGTGCCAGCATCAGGATGACGGCGCGGTCGAGCTTGGTGGTTTCCGACAGGCGCGAGCGGAAATCCATCGACGGCGAGAGGTCGGTCCACAGCCACACCGTCTGCGAGGCTTCCCATTCGCGTTCGCGGATGAACAGGTGATCGTCGCGCGCCGAGCGACGCCAGTCGATTTGCCGCGCCAATTCACCGACGACGTAGGGGCGGAATTGCCAGAAGGTTTCGCCCGGACCCGGATGCCGGCGGCCGTGCAGGCCGAGCAGGACGTTGGAAGCAATTCTCCGGGCGGCGACCAGGAGATCAGGCAGTCGCGCAGCCAGCGCTCGCGCAGTTTCGACGCGGGTGCGGACGGCTGCCGGACGGGTGTCTTGCATTGAGCTAGAGGACGGCCCTCGTCGCGCGTTGGATCAGGTCGCGGACGCCGACGCCATCGGCGCGCGCGGCGAAGGTGACCGCCATGCGGTGCTGAAGCACTGGAATTGCGAGCGCCTCCACGTCATCGAGGGAAGGCGCGTAGCGCCTGTCGAGAAGCGCACGGGCGCGCACGGTCAGCATCAGCGCCTGGCTCGCGCGCGGACCCGGTCCCCAGGAGATCTGCTCGCCGATCTCGCGCGCCGCCTCGCCCGGCCGGAGCGCGCGCACGAGCTTCAGGATCGCCTCCACCACCGCCTCGCCGACCGGCATGCGTCGCACCAGCCTCTGCGTCTCCATCAGCTCGCCCGCGGTGAGCACGCCGCGCGCCTTCGCGTCCGTGTCGCCAGTCGTCTCGAAGAGCATGCGGCGTTCGGCGTTGAGATCGGGATAGAGCACGTCGATCTGCATGAGGAAGCGGTCGAGCTGCGCCTCGGGGAGGGGATAGGTGCCCTCCTGCTCGATCGGGTTCTGCGTGGCGAGGACGTGGAACGGCTGCGGCAGGTCGTGCCGCTGTCCCGCGATCGTGACGAAGTGCTCCTGCATCGCTTGCAGCAGCGCCGACTGCGTGCGCGGGCTGGCGCGATTGATCTCGTCGGCCATCAAGAGCTGCGCGAAGACCGGTCCCCTGACGAAGCGAAAGCTGCGATGATGATCGGCGCTCTCATCGAGAATTTCCGAACCGAGGATATCGGAGGGCATCAGGTCGGGGGTGAACTGGATGCGGTTGTCGGTCAGACCGAGCACCGCACCCATCGTGTCGACGAGCTTCGTCTTCGCAAGACCGGGCACGCCGACGAGCAGTCCGTGACCGCCGGAAAGCACCGTGGCCAGCGCGAGCTCGACAACCGTCTCCTGTCCGAAGATGACATCGGCGATCGCAGCACGCGCATCGGCGAGCTTGCCGGCGACGGCCTCGGCCTCTTTGACGATGCTCTCCGGATTGAGGGAGGCGGGGCTCATTGCGGTCATGGCGCGGCGTCCGTAACTGGGGATAGGAAGATGATTCGCTACCCTGTCCGAATTGTGTCAGCCGCCGGGCGGAAGGAAAATAGGTAAAGCATCGCCTCCCGAAGGATTGCGCATGGTGGAGGAGCGAGACTATCCCAACCAAAAGCCGAGCGGCTTTCCGCCCGGCTTGGCGCAGCTTGTCGCCGAGGCCGGGAAACAGGCGAAGGCCCGCCCGGTCGAGCGCTGGGATCCGCCCTATTGCGGCGAGATCGATCTGCGCGTCGCTTCGGACGGAAGCTGGTTCTATCGCGGCAGCCCCATTCATCGCGAGGCGCTGGTGCGTCTCTTTGCCTCGATTTTGAGGCGCGAGCCGGACGGGCGTCACGTGCTTGTGACCCCTGTTGAAAAGGTCGGCATCGCCGTCGAGGACGCGCCGTTCATGGCGGTCGAAGTCATGGCGGAAGGAGAGGGTGCCGGGCAGCTGCTCACCTTTCGCACCAATGTCGGCGACATCGTCGCCGCGGGAGCGGAGCATGCGCTGCGCTTCGCGCAGGAAGCGGCGACCGACGGGCTGAAGCCTTATCTCAATGTGCGCGGGGGTCTCGAGGCGCTTGCCACGCGCGCCGTCGCGCTCGAGCTCGTCGCGCTCTCCGAGGAGCGTGCCGGGCAACTCGGCGTTTGGTCTGGCGACACGTTCTTTGCCTTCCCCGGCTCCGGACGTGGCTGAGCCGCTTCCCTTCTCGGCGGAGGATTTTCGCCGCCGCGTCGCCGAGCGGCTTTCGCGCGAGCCTGAGCCGCATGTCGGCGACCATGTCTTCAATCCGGAGATCGCCGACGACCTCTTGAACATCGAGCGGCGGCCGGCTGCGGTGCTGGTACCCGTCATCCATCGCGAACCGGAGGCGACGCTGCTCTTCACAGAGCGGACAGCAAGCCTTCGCTCGCATGCCGGCCAGATCGCGTTCCCCGGCGGGCGTATCGATCCGGAGGACGCCGGAGCGGAGGCAGCGGCGCTGCGCGAAGCAGAAGAGGAGATCGGGCTTCGGCCTCAGTTCATCGAGACGGTCGGCCGCGGGCCTGACTATCTGACGGGTTCCGGCTACCACGTCGCACTCGTGATCGCGGTCGTCAGTCCCGGCTTCGAGCTGAAGCTCAATCCGCAAGAGGTCGCCGGACGTTTTCGAGGTGCCGCTTTCCTTCCTGATGGACCCCGCCAACCATCGGATCGGGAGCCGGGTGTGGAAGGGTGCGCGGCGGAGCTTCTTCGAGATGCCGTATCAAGGTCATCACATCTGGGGGATCACGGCGGGGATGGTGCGCGTTCTCTACGAGCGCCTCTACGCCGACGGCGACAAGGGAGAGGCGGCGTGAGCGTGGCGCTCGCCGACTGGCCGCTTCTCAAGGAGCCGCATGTCGTGGCGATCCTCGCCGCGCTCGATGGGGAGTCGCGCGCAACGCGGATCGTCGGCGGCGCGGTGCGTGACGCGCTGCTCGGCCGTGTCGTCCAGGACGCCGACCTTGCGACGATCTTCGTGCCGGCGGAAGTGATCGCGCGCGCCGAGGCAGCCGGCATGAAGACCGTGCCGACCGGTATCGAGCACGGCACCGTCACCGTGATCGTCGAGGGCAAGCCGTTCGAGGTCACGACGCTTCGCCGCGACGTGGAGACGGACGGCCGCCATGCCGTCGTGCGCTTCACAACGGATTGGAAGGAAGATGCGGCGCGGCGCGACTTCACCATGAATGCGCTTTACTGCGACGTCGCTGGAGCGGTGCTCGACCCGCTCGGCGGCGTCGCCGACTTGGAGGGCGGCCATGTGCGCTTCGTCGGCCGGGCGGAAGATCGCATCCGCGAGGACTATCTCCGCATCCTGCGCTTCTTCCGCTTCTTCGCCTGGTACGGGCGCGGCCGCCCCGACCCCGACGCCCTCAAAGCGTGCGCCAAGCTGAAGTCGGGGCTGGCGACGCTTTCGGCGGAGCGCGTCTGGGCGGAGTTGAAGCGGCTCCTCAAGGCACCCGATCCGGCGCGCGCGCTGCTTTGGATGCGCACCACCGAGATTCTTCAGAAGGTGCTGCCGGAGAGCTGGGGGATCGACGCCATCCACCGCGTCGTGAAAGCGGAGCGCGAAGACGGCTGGGCGCCCGATCCGCTGTTCCGCCTGGAAGCGATTCTGCCGCCGCATCGCGCGCGCATCGACGCGCTTGCCGAGCGGCTCCGGCTCAGCCGTGCCGAGGCGGCGCGGCTGCACGCCTGGGCCGATGCGCCGGAGGCCGATCCGGCGCTGCCGGAGGCGCGTCTGGCGCAGACGCTCTACCGGTCGGGCCGGCAGGGCGTGGAGGATCGCATTCGCCATGCTCTGGCGCGCGAAAGCGATGCCGGCAACGCCGAGGCCGTCACCTTGCTCCGCGCGCAGGCGGCATTCCTCGAAAGCTGGCGGCCGCCGGTCTTTCCTTTGAGCGGAAGCGACCTCGTCGCCGCCGGAATTCCGCCCGGGCCCGATGTCGGCAAGCGCCTGCGCGAGCTTGAGGCGCGCTGGGTCGAAAGCGGCTTCAGCCTCAGCCGCGAGGCTCTGCTCGGCGCCTGACGGTACCAGACGCGCCTCAGTTCTCGCGCACGGCCGGATAAGCGTCGTTGAGCTTGCGGATCAGCTCCGGGAGGCGCGCGCAGCGCGTCTTCTCCCTGATCCGGCGCAGATGCGTGTAGACGGTGTTGCGGCTCAGCGACCGCTTGCGCGCATAGTCGGCAGGAGAGAGGCCGGAAAGAAGCGCCTTGGCCAGGCCGGCCTCCGCCTCGGTCAGGCCGAACGCCAGTCGCAGCGCGCTGCGCCGATGACGCCTCGCGCGACAGCGGGTCGTGCACAAAGAGTATGGCGGCGGCGTCCTGGCTCGGTCGGCGCTGGGCTCGGCGCATGCGCGGCCCAACGCAACGAAACAAGGTAGGGCGGCGCCGGTGCTTCGCGCGCGGCGGCGAAGTCGGTGGCGTCGACTGCGCGCCGTCGAGGTGCGCCGCGGCCGCGAAGGCGCTGCGCGAAGCGGCTGCGCGCGTCGGCGGCGGCAAACTCGATCTGCCTTCTGACCACGCGGATGCCGTCGCCGCGCCCGGCGACTATCCAGAACGCCTCGTTGGCGTGAAGGACGCGGCCGTCGGCGCCGAGGAGCGCGACGCCGTCGGCAAGCCAATCGAGTGCCGCCTCGAGGGATCGGTGCGCCGCGCCGACGCGCTTCAGCCGCGTCGCCACGTCATAAGCCTGCTGAACGTGCGGCAGCAGCCGCAGCATGCGATCGACGTCGCGCCGCTCGACGTGGCCTTGCCGCCGCGAGCGCTGAATGGTGACGACGCCCTGCATCTCGCGCGTGTTCATGATCTGGCCGGAGAGGAAGTAACGGAGGTCGATCGAAGTCAGATACTTCGCGTAGTAGGCCTCGCGGTTCATCGCGCTCTCGTCGATCAGCTGGTAGTCGCAGAGCGTCGTTTCGGAGAGATGCTGGAACGCGAAGGCGGCGCGCGGATTGTGCTTCGCGTAGTGGTCGAGGTATTCGGTCTCCGCTTTTTCCGGGAGCCCGTCACATGGAAATCGGTGAGGCTGCATCGGGCGCTTCTGGAAGACCTCCAGCGTGGCGCCGACCGCGCCGAACAGGCGCGCCGTCGCAGCCAGCGCATCGGACCAGCCGCCGCCGCTCAGACCCGCTGCACGGATCAACTCCACCGTCTGCAGGAACAAGTCGCTTTCCGCCATCCCTCCCCCCAGAGAGGATGATGGGCCGGCCTCTGTCGGCGTTCCCCCGAACGAGCATAGCGCGTGACCGCCCGCGCGTACAAGCGCGCTTGCGTGTTGCAGGAAAGCCTCAGTCGAATCTTGCGTGGTCGTGTCGTCACCAGTACTGGTGACGCGGACGGATGGTCCGAGCGCTAGCGTTGGCGTTCCGCGCAGGCCGGCGACCAGGAAGCTGGCGACCATTTCCGTTCGCCACGTGGTCGGTCCGAAGCCTGCGTGCGGTGGGGGCGCTGTGCAGTCCGTCGTTCGGTTCGTGTCGCTGCTTGTCGCAATCGTCGGATTGCTGGCGGGCTCGGCTGCGAACGCGCAGATGCCGGAGACCTTTTCAGACCCTCGCGCGGTGGAGCACCTGATCGGATTGGAGCAGCTTCTCATCGAGCAGTCGGAGAAAACCCTCTCCACGGCGCAGAATCTCTTGCAACCCGCTCTTTTTTGCGCAAACGAAGGCCGGCACGCTTGAACACCTGGAGCAATTCGCTCAGGCCTTTGAGCGCGCCTCCGGTACCGGTACGGCTGCCGCCGCAATCACGTCGTCGTTGCGGGCCGAGGCAGCTATTCTTCGAGCCGAGATTACCAAGATACGCGCGCTCGAGTACAAGCCCTGCGCGCAGCTTCCCGACAGCGCCATCATTCCCGCTCGGTGCCGCTACCATAAAGGCCATGACGCCCGGCGATTTTGGTTTCTTCTACAAGGAAGCCGATGAGGCCTTCGAGGAAGCGCGGACGTGCGACCGCGCCGAGTTTGAGAAGCAGAAGCAAGCGCTCATTCTGTATCTCGACGAACAGGCATCTTACGTGCAGTGGCACATCTTTCCGCCGAAGGTCGATCCGACGGTGGCAAAGCAGCTTGAGAAGTATCTGGAATCTCTCGGCCGACGAAAAGGCGCGAGTTTCTGCGATCAAATTCGTGCCGTGCCCTGAACCTCAGCAGCCGGCACAGCCGCAGCCGCCGGAACCTCCCAAGCACGGCTTTCTATTCACGCCGCCCAAGCCGGGCCAGCCGCAGCCGGTCAGCTATCCGTCTGGTGCCTCCGGGTCGCCGGGCGCGCCGGCTGTCAAGTTCGGCGAAAACGTCGGCCACAAGATCGCGTTTCTGCCTCCGAACATCGACTTCGAGTTCGCCGCCAACGGCACGGCGGGGCACGCCAGCGGCGCGTCGCACAGTTTCCTGGCGCTGGACGTCGGCGGCATGCTGAGGCTTGGCGCGGTGCAGTATCAACCGGACGGAACCGAGACCGGGTTCGAAGCGGGCGGTCGGCTCGGTTTTGCCGACGACCAATCTCCTACGCCGCGCGATCGGATCTTCTTTGCGTTCAGTTTCTTCAACAGCTCCTACTCCGACAGACAGTCGCTCGGCACGCTTGATCCCGCCGGGGCGGGCTCGGGATACCGGGGACCGGAGATCCGGGCAGCGCCTCTCCGGCAGGCTTCTCGGTCGGTCCGCCGAACACCGTGACCGACATGCAGGCGTCCTTCGATTCGGACGCGACCGGAGCGACGTTCTCGGTCGGGACGGAACTGCCGCTTTCGCCGCGTTTCTCAATCTCGCCGTCGATCGGCCTCCAGTGGACGCGGATCGATCAGACCACCGGGTTCTCCGGCGACATCCAAAGTATTGCAACGACGTTTAGCTACCACACCGATATTCACAGCGATCGGATCGGCGCCGTCCTCTCGGCGGAATTCGCCTACACGCCCGACTACAGGCTCGGCTCCCTTGAGTTCGAGTACTGATGCGACCCCGACCATTTATCTGGACCGCCTTGGTTTCTCCGGCACGGATCGCTTCAAAATCAGCGGCGCCGCTAACGACAATCAGCAGGTCGGCCTCGATGGATCGGGCGGCGGTCTGGGCGCCGGAGTTCGTCTCGGCGTCGAAGTGCACCCGGAAAACATGCCGGTGAGTTTCTACGCCGGCGTCTCCGCCGAACGCCGCATCAACGACGTTACGGTTTTCCGCTCCGGCGAGACGGGAGAGCAGAGCCGCGGCGTCATCGGCTACCAGGGGGCCATCGGCGCGGCGTTCGGAGTGAAGTTTAGCTTCTGACGCACCGCAGCGTCCTTGTCGTGGAGCGCGAAAGTGCCTCGGTGTCCGCAGGGCGGCCACCTGCGGCTCTCGACCGCAGATGGTTGCATAGCTCTGGCGCTTGAGTGCAAAGTCATGCAGGCTGGAGTTTCCGCTTCGGCGGGGAATGACTTCCGCTGGCCGGAGCGGTGGGACGGTCTTGGAAGGTTGCGATGCGGCTGGGTAAGTTTGGCTATTATTGCGAATTCTTTCTTTGTCCCGCGTTTGCGGCGATCTTAGCTGCCTGGGTTGTGACCCGTATTCCCGCCTCGGCGTGGCTGGATTGGGCGCTGATCGCCATTGCGGGCATCGGCGGATGGACGCTCCTTGAATATCTGATGCATCGATTTGTGTTCCACCGTGTGCCCTTCGTCCGGGACATGCACGAGCAACACCATCGAGAATCACGACGAACTCGTCGGCACGCCGGCTTGGATAAGCCTGCCGCTGCTGGCAGTCGTGGGCCTCGGCCTGGTCGGGGCCCTCGGTCTTGAGGCGGGGACGGCGCTGACGATGGGCCTGACACTCGGCTACTGGTGGTACATCAGCGTGCACCACATCCTGCATCACTGGCGGCTGCCGAACCACGGTTACTCGTTCCGGCTGAAGCGCCAGCATGCGCTTCACCACCATTTCGACGAGTCCGCCAATTTCGGCGTCACGTCAGGGTTCTGGGACTACGTCTTCGGCACCACTGCGTCAGTGCAAAGGCGGAGCGCGCCCGGCGTCTCACGGCCACTTCACGACGGGCGGCATTGAGGAGAGGATCGCGTCGACGTTTCCGCCGGTCCTCAGCCCGAAGATGGTGCCGCGGTCGTAGAGGAGATTGTATTCGACGTAGCGGCCGCGGCGGATGAGCTGCTCGTCGCGATCTGTGTTGCTCCACGCGCTCGCGAAGTTGTCGCGGACGAGCGTCGGATAGATGTCGCGGAAGGCGCGCCCGACGTCCTTGGTGAAGGCGAAGTCGGCGTCCCAGTCGCCGGAATCGAGATAATCGTAGAAGATGCCGCCGATGCCGCGCGGCTCGTTGCGGTGCTTCAGCCAGAAATATTCGTCGCACCACGCCTTGTAGCGCTCGTAGTCGATGTGGCGGTGCTTCTCGCACGCTTCGCGCATCGCGGCGTGGAAGGCGATCGAGTCGGGATCTTCCTGCGTGCGCCTGCGGTCGAGCACGGGCGTCAGGTCGCCGCCGCCGCCGAACCATGCTTTCGTCGTGACCACCATGCGCGTGTTCATGTGCGCGGCCGGCACGTTCGGGTTCTGCGGATGCGCGATCAGCGAGATGCCTGAGGCCCAGAAGCGCGGGTCCTCTTCCGCGCCGGGAATCTGCGCGCGGAACTCGGCGGAGAATTCGCCGAAGACTGTCGAGACGTGGACGCCGACCTTCTCGAACACGCGTCCATGCATGAGCGCCATCACGCCTCCGCCGCCGGGGGCGCCGCTTTGGTCACTGCGCTTCCAAGGCGTTCTCACAAAGCGGCCGGGCGCGCGGTCGGCAAGCGGCGCGGTTTCGGGGAGCGCGTCCTCCAAGGCCTCGAAAGCGGTGCAAATCTCATCACGCAGCGCAGCAAACCAACCTGCAGCTGTGGACTTCCGCTCCTCGAGGTCGGTTATTGTTGCCTTCGGCGGATCGTCGTTCGTCATAATCGGCGCTTAGACCATCGCGCCGGGAGCGGGAAGCCGTTCGTTAGCCGGGAAGCTATCGCAAACGACCCGCGTTCCCGCACTTGGAAGGAGGTGTGCCATGGTCCTTGCCTCTGATGCCTTGCCTCAAACCGAAGCGCTTCACAGCCGCTGGGGGTGGTTCGCGGCGCTCGGCGTCATCATGATCGTTGCCGGCTTCATCGCGCTGATGAGCGTCGTCATGGCGACGGTCGTCAGCGTTCTGATCGTCGGCACGATGATGATCTTGTCCGGGATCGTGGAGATCGTCCACGGCTTCCAGATGAAGCAATGGAGCCGTTTCTTCATGTGGGTGCTGATCGGGGCGTTCTACGTGATCGCCGGGCTCCTGATCGTTTGGAACCCGCTGCTCGCGTCCGTCGCGCTGACGCTTGTCGTCGGCATCGTCCTGATCTTCGCCGGGGTGGCGCGGATCATGCTCGCCATGCAGATGCGGAGCGCCTCGCCGTGGGGCTGGGTGCTCGTCTCCGGGATGATCACGACGCTTCTCGGCATCGTCGTCATTCTGCATTGGCCGGTCTCGAGCCTCTACGTGCTCGGCATCTTCCTCGGCGTCGATCTGATCATCGCCGGGTCGTCTTGGCTGGGCGCAGCGGTTGCTTTTCGGCGCGTAGCCTGAGGACTTGCCGACGAAGTTCGCGCCGCCGCCGGGTTGCGTTCACCGCGGCGGCGGTCGCGGTCAAGGCGTAGGCGTCGCGACCGTCCGCTGCTCGCGCATGATGAGATGCAGGTTGCGCACGTAGACGAAGAGGCCGAAGCCCTGCCCGGCGATGAACACCGGGTCGCGGCGGTAGAGCGCGTAGGTGAAGAGAAGCACGCCCCCGCTGATCGAGAACAGCCAGAAGGCGACGGGGATGACGCTCTTGCCGGCGCGTTCGGACGCCACCCACTGCACGAAGAAACGAGCGCCGAACAGGATCTGCGCGAGGAAGCCTACAATAACCCACCAATCCATGTGATGCAGGATGTCGAGAAGGTAGCCGCCCACGGCGCGCGACAAATCAACGAGCATTCGCTCCGTCCTCCGAGACAATTGGCACGCGTTTCCGGCGATTGATCAGCCAGAGCACGCCGAAGAGATCGGCGATGATGACCCAGAGCCGGTCCCAAATGCGATAGTGCGATTTGCCGAAGCGGCGCGGCCGGTCGACGACATCGACATAAGCGATCTCAAGGCCCTCGCGGCGCATGAGCGGGGGCATGAACCGGTGCAGGCCGTCGAAATAGGGAAGCGCCAGGAAGACATCGCGGCGAAACGCCTTGAGGCTGCAGCCGGTGTCGCGCGTCGCTGTGCCGAGCACCGCGTTCAGGAGGCGGTTGGCGGCGCGCGAAGCGAGACGCTTCACTCCGCCGTCGGTGCGTCCGAGCCGCTGTCCCGCGACAAGCCCGAGCCGCGGCGCGCCGGCTTCAAGCGTTTCCACAAGCTTCGGGATGAAGACCGGGTCGTTCTGGCCGTCGCCGTCGAGCGTCGCGACGATGACGCCGCGCGCGCCGGCGACGCCCGTGCGCACCGCGGCGGACTGGCCGCACGCGCGGTCGTGCGAGAGCTGGCGCAGCCACGGCCGCTCCTTCATCAGGCCGCGGAGCTCCTCAGCGGTCGTGTCGGTCGACCCGTCGTTCACGAAGATCGCCTCGAAGTCCCACCGGCCCTCCAGCGCCGCGACGATCTCCGCGACGAGAGGGGTGACGTTACCTGCTTCATTTCGCACCGGCACCACCACCGAAAGGGTGGGCCCCTTCTCTTCGGTCATACTCCAGCCCCGTGACGCCAGCGCGCCCGCGGGCACCAGCAAGCCGGCGGCTTAACTGGCACGATGTCGGCGCGGCGTCATCCCTGTTCTTGCGGGTCTCCGCGGCGCTGCCAGGCGCAGCTGCCGGTGCCGAACGGCCGCCCATAGCGCGGTTGACGGGCCAAATCGGTGGCATCTGCGCCTGCTCCCGGCGGGCGAAGTCATGCCCGCCTCGAAAAACGTGCCGGCGATTGCTAGATGATGGGGGAGACACCACCGACTCGTCGCCCGCCTTGCCGGCTCGCGCGAATGAAGTGCCGGGAGCAAGTGTTGGCAGCGATTCTAAGGCGATTTCTGAGCTACGGAGGGCTGGAGCGGTGGATCGACCCGCTCGAGTCGGTGCCGGTCGAGCAGCCGCCGGACGCGCTCATTGCCACCTATCGCTATTTCCTAAAGCCGGCGCGCGGGCTCATTCTGACGACGCTCGTCATCTCGTTCTTCGCCTCGGTGACCGAGCTTCTGATGTTCGGCTTCCTCGGCTCGCTGGTCGACCGCATGGCGGCCTCCGGGCGGGACCGGTTCGTTTCCGACAATCTGTGGCTCCTCGCGGCGATGGGCTTCGTGGTGCTGGTGGCGCGGCCGCTCTTCGTCGTGTGGTCGCGCGGGCTCGTCAACCTGTCGATCGGGCCGAGCCTTTCCGCGCTCGTGCGCTGGCGCAGCTATCGCTACGTGCTCAGGCAGAGCCTCGGTTTCTTCCAGAACGACTATGCCGGCCGCATCAGCCAGAAGGTGATGCAGACGGGCATGGCACTGCGCGAGAGCGTCGTGAACGTCATCGACGGCATCTGGTACCTGATCGTCTATCTGCTCGGCACCGTGGCGCTGTTCGCGGGCTTCGACTGGCGGCTGATGCTGCCGCTGGTCGCCTGGCTTGCCGCCTACGCCGTCGTCGTCGTCACCCTCGTCCCGCCGGTCCGCGTGCGTTCGCGTGCCATGTCGGAGGCGAATTCCGGCCTCACCGGCCGCGTCGTCGACGGCTTCACCAACATCATGTCGGTGAAGCTCTTCGCGCATGCGGAGCGCGAAGAGGCGTTCGGCCGGGTGGCGTTCGAGCGCCAACTCGGCGCGGCGCGTTCCATGAACCGGGCGATCACCACGCTCGCCGCCACTTTGACCAGCCTGAACTCCGTCTTCATTTTCGCCGCCGCGGCGCTTTCCATCTGGCTGTGGACGCGGGGCGACATCACGCTTGGGGCGGTCACCGCGGCGAACGCGCTGACGCTCAGGCTGAACCAGATGTCGGGCTGGGTGCTGCGCTCCATCACCTCGCTCTTCGAGAACACCGGCACGATCGAGAACGGCATGGAGACGATCGCCCGCGCGAACACGCTGATCGATCCGCCGGGGGCTATGCCGCTTATCGTGACGAAGGGGGCCATCGCCTTCGAGGACATCAATTTCCGCTACGGCGAGGGCTCGCACGTTATCCGCGACCTCTCGCTCTTCATCCGTCCAGGCGAGAGGGTCGGGCTGGTCGGGCCTTCGGGCGCCGGCAAGTCGACGCTCGTCAATCTGCTCTTGCGCTTCTATCCGCTTCCCGACGGCCGCATCCTGATTGACGGACAGGATATCGCCGGCGTGACGCAGGATTCGCTGCGCGCTGCGATCGGCATGGTCACGCAGGATACTTCGCTTCTGCACCGCTCGGTCAGCGACAACATCCGCTACGGGCGTCCCGACGCCGACGAGGCGGCGATGCGCGAGGCGGCGGCCGTGGCGCGCGCCGACGGTTTCATCGCGAGCCTTGTCGACCCGCGCGGGCGGACCGACTACGCCGCCCATGTCGGCGAGCGCGGCGTCAAGCTTTCCGGCGGCCAGCGGCAGCGCATCGCCATAGCCCGCGTAATCCTCAAGGATGCGCCGATCCTCGTCCTCGACGAGGCCACGGCGGCGCTCGATTCGGAGGTGGAGGCGGCAATCCAGGAGAGTCTCAAGGACCTGATGGGCGGCAAGACGGTGATCGCGATCGCCCACCGGCTCTCCACGATCGCTGCGCTCGACCGCCTGATCGTGATGGACGAGGGCCGCATCGTGGAGGAGGGGACGCACGAGACGCTGTTGCGCACCCGCGGCCTCTATCATCGGCTGTGGGAGCGTCAGTCGGGCGGCTTCCTCGCCGCGCAGGATCGCACGCTGAAGATCGCCTGAGCCGGGAGCAGGCTCATTCGGTGTCGCGCAGCAGGTCGTCCGCGCCGGCCGCTTCCTCCAGCGCGTCCTCCATCCGGCTTACGATGTCCTCGCCGATCTCCTCTTCGAGACGGTCGAGATCGATGCCGGCGTCCGCCGCATAGGCGGCGAACTCGGTTGCGAGGCGCTCCGCCTCTTTCCGGATAGAGTCGCTCGGGACCGGACGGACCCATTCAGCGATCCAGCGAGCCAGAGCGTCGATGGCCTGCTTGTTCATCGGCAAATGCCTCCCGGGCGCCGACTTCCGCCCTGAAACGACACATCCGATGATACGTTTCTCACGCAGCCGCGGAAAGGTGTGGCGCCCCGGCACCGCCGACCGCGACGCCGCCTTTGCCCGAACTCGCCCGGGAAGCCGGCGGTCCGCGATTGCGGCGGCCTTGCGACAAGTTGCCGTCGCCGGGGCGCCTGACTGGACACTCTCAAAGGACGATGACAAAAGGCGGTCGGCCCGATTGGCTGGATTCCGGGGGTGACGGCCGGGCTGCCGTGCTGCTTTAGTGAGGCGGGCGGCCGTGGGCTGTCACGCCGTCCCAATGCGAGAGGCACGATTTGGCTGACACGACCCATTCCAGCGCGGCGCCCGCAGCCGGACACGGCGAGTCCGACGGTGTCGCGCGGCGCGATTTCCTGCTGATTGCAACCGGCGCATTCGCCGCTGTCGGCACGGCGGCTACGATTTGGCCTTTCATCGACCAGATGAACCCCGATGCCGCCGCGCTCGCGCTTGGCTCAATCGAAGTCGACACCTCCGCCATCGAGCAGGGCCAGGCGATCACCGTGAGCTGGCGCGGCAGGCCCGTCGTGATCCGCTACCGGACCGACAAGGAGATGCAGGAGGCTCAGGCGGTTTCGCTCGACGAGCTGAAGGACCCGATCGCGCGCAACGCCAATCTCCCCCCCGACGCGCCGGCGACCGACGCCAACCGGACCGTTCCGGGCAAAGAGGCCTGGATGGTGATGATCAAGGTCTGCACCCATCTCGGATGCATTCCGCTCGGCGAGCAGGGCGAATACGGCGGCTGGTTCTGCCCGTGTCACGGCTCGCAGTACGACACGGCCGGCCGCATCCGCCGCGGGCCTGCGCCTGAGAACATGTACATCCCGCAGTACACATTTACGACCGATACGATCGTCCGCATCGGCTGAGGCTTGAGCGAGGCCTGCAATGCACGACTACTTTCCCCGCTATGAGCCGAAGTCCGGATTCGGAAAGTGGCTCGACGACCGGCTGCCGGCGACACGGCTCATGTACGACAGCTTCGTCGCCTACCCGATCCCGCGTAACCTGAACTACTGGTACACGTTCGGCGGCATCCTCGCTTTCATGCTCGCGGTGCAGATCGTCACCGGCGTGGTGCTTGCCATGCACTACGTCGCGAGCGCCGACATGGCGTTTGAGTCGGTCGAGAAGATCATGCGCGACGTGAACTACGGGTGGCTTTTGCGCTACATCCACTCGAACGGCGCCTCGATGTTCTTCCTCGCCGCCTACGTCCACATTTTCCGCGGGCTCTATTACGGCTCCTACAAGGCGCCGCGCGAGGTGCTGTGGATCCTCGGCGTGATCATTCTGCTCCTCATGATGGCGACGGCTTTCATGGGCTACGTGCTGCCCTGGGGGCAGATGAGCTTCTGGGGCGCCACGGTCATCACCAACCTGTTCTCCGCCATCCCGCTCGTCGGCGAGTCGATCACGAGGTGGCTGTGGGGCGGCTTCGCCGTCGGCGATGCGACGCTGAACCGATTCTTCTCGCTCCACTATCTGCTGCCGTTCATGATCGCGGGTGTGGTGGTCCTCCATGTTTGGGCGCTGCACGTTACCGGGCAGACGAATCCGACGGGCGTGGAGGTCAAGTCGAAGCAGGACGTGGTTCCGTTCACGCCGCACGCGACGATGAAGGACGCCTTCTCAATGGTGCTCTTCATCATCCTCTTCGCCTACATCGTGTTCTATATCCCGAACTATCTCGGGCATTTCGACAACTACACGAAGGCGAACCCGCTCGCGACGCCGCCGCATATCGTGCCGGAATGGTACCTGTTGCCGTTCTACGCGATCCTCAGGGGCATCCCGAACAAGCTCCTCGGCGTCGTCACGATGTTCGGCTCGATCGCGGTACTCTTCCTGGTGCCGTGGCTCGACACATCGCGCGTGCGCTCCGCCGTCTATCGGCCGCTCTACAAGCAGTTCTTCTGGATACTGGTCGCGGTGGCGATCGGGCTCGGCTACCTCGGCTCGCAGCCGCCGGAGGGCGGCTATGTGATCGCGGCGCGCATCCTGACCGCCTACTACTTCATCCATTTCCTGGTGCTGATGCCGCTGCTCGGCCTGTTCGAGACGCCGCGTCCGCGCCCGGCATCGATCGCCGAGGCGGTGCTGCCGCCGGCCGAGGGCGGCGGCGGGCAACCGGCGGCGAGCGCCGCCGCGCCTGAGACGCGCGGCTAGTGGGCGGGGGGCAAGGCCAATGAAGACCGCGATCACCCGTCTCGCCGCAGCCGTGGCTGTGACGCTTGCGTTCGCCCTGCCGGTGCGCGCGCAGGAGGGCCAAGCCAACGCCACGCCGCACTTTCCGCTCAAGGATCCGCGCTACGTCGAATGGAGTTTCTCGGGGCCGTTCGGCAAATACGATGCGCAGCAATTGCAGCGTGGATTTCAGGTCTATCACGAGGTCTGCTCGAGCTGCCATTCGCTCAGCATGGTGGCCTTCCGCACGCTCGCATCGGAGACCGGACCGCATTTCACCGAGGATGAGGTGAAGGCGCTTGCCGCCGAGGCGACGATCCCGGATGCATCGGTCGAATCCGGCGCGCGACCGGGCCGCCCGTCCGACGTCTTTCCGCCGGCGCCGCCCTTCCCGGGCGCCAATCCGCCGGACCTTTCGCTTGTCGCCAAGGCGCGGGCGGTCGAGCGCGGATTTCCGACCTTCATCTTCGATTTCTTCACGCAGTACCGAGGAATCGGCCGGTGCGGACTACATCCACTCGCTCCTGACCGGCTTCGAGGACGCACCCCCGGGCTTCAAGGTGCCGGACGGCAGCTACTACAATCCCTACTTCATCTCCGGGGCGACGCTTGCCATGCCGCCGCCGCTCTCCGACGGGCAGATATCCTATGCCCAGAACAAGGACGAGAGCGCGGAGAACGACGTGCCGGAGACGGTCGACCAATACGCCAAGGACGTCGCGGCGTTCTTGATGTGGGCGGCGGAGCCGCACCTCGTCGAGCGCAAGGCGATGGGCCTCAGCGTGATGATCTTCCTCGTCATCTTCGCCGGCCTTGTCTACTACACGAAGAAGAAGGTCTGGGCGGACGTCGAGCACTAGCGCGCCCCGCGAGTTGCTCGAACGGAACGCGCAGTCTCGGCCAGACGGGAATTTGTACGGCCGCAACCGGCGGGTCGTCGAACTTATCCGGATACTGCTGGCCCGCGGCCTGCCGCGCCGATCGAGCGCGTCGGCGGATTTCCGATCCCGCTCCAATCCGTCACTGGAAAAATTCGTGCACGCCAAGTCGCTTAGTTGGCGAACCTCATGCGGCCGGCAGGCTCGGCTGCGTCGTCATTGTGAGCAGGACACACGCGGCACCAATTTGTGGCTTGCAGCCTTTAAGTTGCTTGGCGCTCCTCCGCACCCCCGTTAGCATCGCGCGATAAACGCTTGAGCGTTCGAGGGCTCGATGGAAGCGGTGTTGGGTATCATCGGAGGGTCGGGGCTCTACGACCTGCCGGGTTTGGAGCGCTCCGAATGGCGGCGCGTTGAAGGGCCCTGGGGCTCCGCTTCAGACGAAATCCTGTTCGCCGAGCTCGGCGGGCTGAAACTCCGCTTCCTGCCGCGCCACGGCCGCGGCCATCGGCTTTCGCCGACGCGCATCAACTACCGCGCCAATATCGACGCGCTGAAGCGCGCCGGCGTCACCGACATCGTGTCGGTCTCGGCGGTCGGGTCGCTGCGCGAGGATTTCGCCCCCGGCGAGTTCGTGATCGTCGATCAGTTCATCGATCGGACCTTTGCGCGCGAGAAGAGCTTCTTCGGCGAGGGCGTTGTCGCGCATGTCTCCATGGCGCAGCCGGTGAGCCCGCTGCTTGCCGAGCGGATTGCGCTCGCCGCCGAGGTGGAGCGGATCGCCTGCCACCGCGGCGGCACCTACATCGTCATGGAGGGCCCGCAATTCTCTACCCTCGCCGAGAGCAGGCTCTATCGTTCCTGGGGCTGCGACGTGATCGGCATGACCAACATGCCGGAGGCGAAGCTCGCGCGCGAGGCGGAGATTTCCTACGCGACGATCGCCATGGTGACCGACTTCGACAGCTGGCATCACGAGCATGCGCCGGTCGACGTCAAGGAGGTGATCCGCGTCATGCACGCGAACCAGACGCGCGTGCAGCAACTCCTGCTCCGGCTCGTCCGCGACTTCCCGCGCGAGCACGAGAGCTGCCCGATCGGCTCCGACACGGCGCTCGAATTCGCGGTCATGACCGCTCCGGAAGCCCGGGATCCGGCGCTTTTGAAGAAACTCGACGCTGTGGCCGGGCGCATTCTGCGGCGCTGACGGGGCTAGGCGGACCCCGCACGCCGGCCTATGATCAACGGTCCGGACAAACGGGCGGGGATCGATGGCTGGCAGCAACACACTTGGCCGCGAGCGGCAGCGCGAGAAGACGCGCCGGGCAGCGTCGGCCGACAGTGTCTTCCTCGCCGCGCTCAACGGCACGGGCGATGAGAACCCGCGCGTGGTCGTGCGCAACGACATCCACCTGAAGGCGCTTGAATTGGCCCGCAAGGCGCTGCGGCTCTATCATTCTGAACGGAAGCGGCACCTATGAACTTTGTCTCCGAGACCGGTGAGGTCAATCGCGCCTACGAACAGCTCGTTTCCGGCGACGAGGATCTGATCGGCCTGATCGCCTACGCGCTCTACAAGAAGGACAAGCGCGACTTCTACATCGGCTGGCTGGAGCAGCACGGCAGCCCGCCGCAGAGCGATCACGTCAAGGCGTTCACCGCCTCGGTGCTGACGCTCGGGCAGCAGCTGCGCTACCGCACCGCCGCCCGCGACATGATCGACGCTTACGCGAAGACGGTCTCCGACGCCGAAAAGCCGCTGATCGAGAAAGGCGCAGTCACCGAGCGCTTCGAGCAGGCGGCGCGCAAAGTGGAGGATTCGATCCGCTGGTATCGGCAAATCCCGGCCGGCATCGTCGCGGGGCTGGTCTTCGTGGTCGTGCTCATCGCCGTGGTGACGGTCCTCGGCTATGCCCATGTCGGGCCGGTTTCCGGACTGCAAGGGATGTCCGAACTCAACCGGTGATGCGATCGCACGCGCCGCTTTGCGGCCGACCCACCACACGCTAGGAATTTCACGAATACGGCCGGCGCGGCGTAAGGGAGGGTTCTCGGCGATGGCATCTGCGGCCATGGATCTGCAAGCGGCGATCCGCACCATCCCCGACTATCCGAAGCCGGGAATCCTCTTCCGCGATATTACTACGCTGCTCGGCGATCCGCGCGCTTTCCGCCGTGCCGTCGACGAGCTGGTGCACCCTTGGGCGGGCTCGAAAATCGACAAGGTGGCCGGCATCGAGGCGCGCGGTTTCATCATCGGCGGGGCGGTGGCGCACCAGCTCTCCGCCGGCTTCGTGCCGATCCGCAAGCGCGGCAAGCTTCCGCATGAGACGGTCAGGATCGCCTATTCGCTGGAATACGGCCTCGACGAGATGGAGATGCACCGCGACAGCATCCGCCCGGGCGAGAAGACGATCCTGGTCGATGATTTGATCGCCACCGGCGGCACCGCCGAGGCGGCAGTGAAGCTGTTGAAGGAGATCGGCGCCGACGTCGTGGCCGCGGTCTTTGTCATCGACCTGCCCGATCTTGGCGGTAAGAAGAAGATCGAGGCGCTCGGCGTTCCCGTCCGTGCGCTGGTCGAGTTTCCCGGGCACTGAATCCCGCCTCGCGACGACTGCGGCGCCGCCAGGATCGCGTGCGCCCGATCGGCGCGTGACAGGCGCGCGGGCGAGAGATAGCGTCGCTGAAGTGTCATATGGAACGGAGGCCGTCAGATGAAATCGCGTGGATTGATGTTCGCCGCCGTGCTCTCCGCGGGGCTCTCGATCTTTGCGGCGCCGTCCGCGCTTGCGCAGGAATCGGTGCCGCAGAACGATGACCTGAACGCTACCCTTTGGGTGTCGAACTCGGTCGAATACAAGGCCAATACGCTCGCCCTCTATCAGCTCGCGAAAATGCGGCTCGACGAGGCGCTCGCCGACAAGAACTGGACCGCGGCGAGCGAGCAGACCGGCGCTTACCAGGATTTGCCGCCGGCGGTCATCCTCGACGCCGACGAGACTGCGATCGACAACGGCGGCTACGAATCCTGGCTCGTCATCGCCGACAAGAGCTTCAGCGGCAAGACGTGGGGCGCGTGGGTGAGCGACGCCGAGGCGAGGGCCGTGCCGGGCGCGGTCGAGTTCACTAGATACGCCGACTTCGAAGGGCGTGAAGGTGTTCTACGTGACCAATCGAACCGCCGATCAGGAAGATGCGACACGCAAGAACATGGAAGCGCTCGGCTTTCCGATGGGCGGCAACGTCGACACCTTCCTGATGTCGAAGGAGAAGGAAGACTGGACCTCGAAGAAGGGCACGCGCCGCGCCTTCATCGCCAAGGACTACCGTATCCTGCTTAACATCGGCGACAATTACGGCGACTTCAGCGACGACTATGCCGGCTCGGAAGCCGATCGGCTGGCCTCGCTTGACAAGAACATGGCGCATGTCGGCCACGATTGGATCTTCATCGCCAACCCCGAATACGGCTCGTTCGAGTCGGCGCCGTTCATGGGCGACTACAAGAAGTCGCCGGACGAGCGGCGGAAGCTGAAGATCGACGCGCTGCCGGCCTGGAAGGGCCCGCCCGCACAGTAAGCGGACCATTCCTGAGCGCGCTGTCGACGGGAGTGTGGCGAAGAGAGTTGCGGTCATCCTCGGGCGAAGCGGAGACCCGACAACCCAGCAGACGCTTGGACATTCGCCTTTCGCGTCGCGCTCAGTTGTCTTCGGCCGCCGCCTTATCGCGGCTTTCCACGAAGACGTGGCCGACGAAGGAGATCGCCTCCGCGCCCGACTGGTTGCGCCCGGTCATCTTGAAAGTGACAAGGCCCCAGCCGGGCATCGAGCGGCTGAGCTTCTTGGCGACCACCTCGTTGACGAAGGTGATGGTGTCGCCGGCGTAGACGGGCCTCAGCCATTTCAGCTCGTCGAAGCCGGGGGAGGGGCCGACGCGGGCGATCGGCAGACCGGCGGCCTCGCGCACGCTCCGTTGTCTCTGCCAATGGCGCACGTTGAGCTTCATCCAGACCGCCTGCGTATGCCAGCCGGAGGCAAGGAGCCCGCCGAAGTGGCTCCTCGCGGCGGCCTCTTCATCGAGGTGGAAAGGCTGTGGATCGAAGGCTTCGGCGAAGCGCTTGATCTCCTCGGCGGTGAAAGTATGCGCGCCGATCTCGTCGCGGGCGCCGACTTCCAAATCCTCGAAGAAATGCATTTCTAGCCTCGCCGACCCATCATGATCGAGTGCTCGATCAGCATCACGATCTCGCTGCGGTCGTTCATCACTTCGTGGCGCATCTGCACGAAGCCGCGATCCGGCTTGCTGCTCGATGTGCGCGTGGCGAGGACGATCGAGCGGCCTGAGAGCACGTCGCCGGGCCGGACCGGACGTCGCCATTTCAAGCTGTCGATCCCGGGCGATCCCATCGAAGCGCTGTCGTTCAGCCAGCCGAGCGCCACCATGCGCATGAAGAGCGCGCAGGTGTGCCAGCCGGAAGCCGCGAGCCCTCCGAGCATCGTGTCGGCCGCCGCGCGCTCGTCGAGATGGAAGGGCTGCGGATCGTACTCGGCGGCAAACGCCACGATCTCCGCCCGCGTCACCGTGTGCGGGCCGAACGGATATTCTTGGCCCGCAGCGAAATCCTCGAAATAGCGATGCGGCATAGCCTCACCCGACTTTTCGGGCCGACAGATAGGCGTCGGCGGCGCGCCTTTGCAAGCATTCGGAAAACCCGCGGCTCTCCGGCTCAGACATTGAACTTGAAGAGCATCACGTCGCCGTCCTGGACGATGTAGTCTTTGCCCTCGTCGCGGGCCTTGCCGGCCTCTTTGGCGCCGACCTCGCCGCCGTTCGCGACGAAATCCTCGTAGGCGATCGTCTGCGCGCGGATGAAGCCCTTCTCGAAGTCGGTGTGGATCGACGCCGGCGGCCTGCGGCGCCCTGTGTGCCGCGCGTTACCGTCCAGGCGCGCGCTTCCTTCGGGCCGACGGTGAAGAAGGTGACGAGGTCGAGAAGCGTCGTAGCCGGCGCGGATCAGGCGGTCGAGGCCGGGCTCCTCCAGCCCCATCGCTTCCAGATATTCGCGCTGCTCGGCCTCCGGGAGCTGCGCGATCTCCGCCTCGATCGCGGCGGAGATGACGACCACGCCCGGCGGCTTCGGCCAGGCGCCCGCAGCCGCAGTGGCGTGCTCCGGCGGCGGTCCGTGATCCTTGGCCTGCTCCGCCACCATTGCCTCGACGCGCCGCGAATAATCGTTGCCGGCGGCGGCGGAAGCCTCGTCGACATTGCAGACATAGAGCATGCGCTTGGAGGTGAGCAGGTTGAGCGCCTTCAGCGCCGCCTTGTCGGTATCGGCGACCCAGGCGAGCCGCGCGGGCTTACCCTCACGCAGGAGTTCGAGCGCCGTCTCCATGACAGGGAGGACGGCGAGCGCCTCCTTGTCCTTGCCGGTCGCCTTCTTGCGCAAGGGCTCGATGCGCCGCTCCAGGCTCTCCAGGTCGGCGAGCATCAGTTCCGTCTCGACGGTCTCGATGTCGGCGAGCGGATCGATCGCGCCCGCCACGTGGGTGACGTCGGGGTCCTCGAAGCAGCGGACGACGTGCGCGATGGCGTCCACCTCGCGGATGTTGGCGAGGAACTGGTTGCCGAGCCCTTCGCCCTTCGAGGCGCCGCGCACCAGCCCGGCAATATCGACGAAGGAGAGCCGCGTCGGCACGATGGACGCTGATTTCCCGAGCACCGCGAGCTTGTCGAGACGCGGGTCGGGCACCGCCACCTCGCCGGTATTCGGCTCGATCGTGCAGAAGGGGTAATTTGCCGCCTGCGCGGCCGCCGTCCTGGTCAGCGCATTAAAAAGGGTCGACTTGCCCACGTTCGGCAGGCCGACGATGCCGCAGCGGAAACCCATTCAGTGCTCGCGGCCGAAAAGCTTCTTCAGCCCAGCGAAGGCGCCGCCGGCCCTGCTTACCGGCCGCGTGGCGATCGCGCCCTCGGCGATCGGCTCGCGCTGCGGCGATGCAGGATCGGACGCCGACGCCTCCTCCTCGCCCGCCGTCGCGAGGTGCACGCGGTTCATGAAGGTCGAGTCGTCGCCGGCGACGAGCAGCACGGCGTTTTCGGCGACCGCCGCAAGCAGCGGATCGATCCAATCGCGGTCGGCGCGGGCGAAATCATGCAGCACGTAGCCGTTCACCAGCTCCTTTGCACCGGGATGCCCGATGCCGATCCGCATGCGGCGGAAGCCTGCACCGATATGCGCCTCGATCGACTTCAGGCCCTTGTGACCCGCGGCGCTGCCGCCCTGCTTCATGCGGAGCTTGCCGGGCGGCAGGTCGAGCTCGTCGTAGATGACGACGACGTCGGCCGGCGTGAGCTTGTAGAAGCGCATCGCCTGCGAAACCGAGCGGCCGGATTCGTTCATGTAGGTGGCCGGCTTCAGCACCAGCGTCTTCTGGCCGCCGAGCAGCGCCTTCCGATACCTCGCCTTCGAAGCGCGCGCGCCAGGGGGCGAAGCGGTGCAGGCGGTGGATTTCGTCCACCGCCATGAACCCGATGTTGTGGCGGTTGCCGCCGTAGCGGCGGCCGGGATTGCCAAGACCCGCGATCAGAAGCATCCGACAATCCCCGCGGTCCGCGTGCCGCGAGCTTGGATCAGGCCGCGCGGCTCAAGATGAGGGGCGGGCTCAGCCGCGGCCCTTGCCCTTGCCTTCGTCCTCGGCCTTCGCCTTTGGCGCGCCTGGCTTCGCGGCGGCATCGCCTTCGGCCTTGACCTCACCCTCGGCCTTGACTTCGCCCTCAGCACCTTCCGCAACAACAGGCGCCGCGCCTTCCTCGACCTCCGCGATCGCCGCGGCAGCGCCGGCGATGGTGGCGACGGTGAAGTCGCGGCCGCGGATGGTCGGCGTCACGCCTTCCGGCAGCGCGATCGCCGAGATGTGGACGGAATCGCCGATATCGAGTCCGGCGAGATCGACGGTCGAGGAACTCGGGGATGGCGTCGGCCGGCACGATCAGCTCGACCGCGTGGCGGACGACGTTCAACACGCCGCCGCGCTTCAGGCCGGGCGAATCCGCGTGGTTGATGAAGTGCACCGGGACGTCGAGCGTCAGCCGCGCGCCTTCGCCGACGCGGAGGAAATCCACGTGGATCAGGAAGTCGCGCACCGGATCGAGCTGGTAGTCCTTGGGGATGGCGCGGATCTTCTCGCCGCCGACCTCGATCTCCACGAGGTGGGTGAGAAAGCCGCCGGCATGGAGCCGGTGCGTCATCTCGCGCTGATTGAGGATGATCGGTATCGGCGGCTTCTTGTCGCCGTAGATGACGGCCGGAACCTTGTCCTCGCGGCGCACAGCACGGGCGGCCCCCTTGCCGACCCGGTCGCGCGCCTCGGCCTTCAGAACGCTCGTCTGAGCCATAAGTCGCACTCCTGATCTTTCTCGAAAAAGCGAAAAGGCCGCGTCAATCGCGGCCACGCTCCGGCGCCGCCTCCAAGGGTGCCGGCGCCGGGGCGGCTTATAGGGGAGGGCGCGGGAAAACGCAAATAGCGCGGGCGCTGGGACGAAGCCGGAGCCTGTCATAGGCTCAGGCGGCACGCATGCGCGACGATCCGACAGCCAGAACGCAGAAGACGGAGCCTCTCCAAGCCCGGCCGCCGGGCGCATCGGCGCGTGAGGTGTTCGGCGCGTTCCTGAAGCTCGGCCTGACCTCCTTTGGCGGGCCGATCGCACATCTCGGTTATTTTCGCGAAGAGTTCGTGGTGCGGCGGCGGTGGATCGAGGAGGCCGACTATGCCGACCTCGTCGCGCTCTGCCAGTTCCTGCCGGGTCCGGCGAGCAGCCAGGTAGGGTTCTCGCTCGGCCTGCTGCGCGGCGGCTATCTTGGCGCGCTGGCCGCCTGGTGTGCGTTCACGCTGCCCTCAGCTCTGCTCCTTGTCCTGTTCGCAACGGCTGCAGCCCTCGCTTTCGGGTCCGCTAGCCGCAGGCGCGATCCATGGCCTGAAGGTCGTCGCGGTCGCCGTTGTCGCGCAGGCGGTCTTCGGCATGGCGCGAAGCCTTGCCCCCGATCGGTCGCGCGCAGCTATCGCGGTCGGCGCGGTTCTGATCGTGACGCTCCTCGGCGGGGCCGCTGGCCAGGTCGCAGCCATAGCGGCCGGCGGCGCTGATTGGCCTTTGGCCTGTCGCGGCGCGAGGCCCCAATCGTCGGAACCTTGGCTTTCCGGTCGTCGAGGAAGACGGGTGCGATCCTGCTCGCTGTCTTCCTTGTGGTGCTGATCGGTGGTCCGCTCGCAATTGCGGTCGCGTCCGGCGCCCATGGACTGATGCTCTTCGATTCCTTTTACCGCTCAGGCGCGCTCGTCTTTGGCGGCGGGCATGTGGTGCTGCCGCTATTGCAGGCGGAGGTGGTGCCGCGAGGATGGATCGGCGCAGCTGAGTTTCTCGCCGGCTATGGCGCAGCGCAGGCGGTGCCAGGGCCGCTCTTCACGTTCAGCGCTTATCTTGGCGCTGCGATGAGGCCCGAGCCAAACGGCATCGCTCGGCGCCGTGCTCTGCCTTGTCGCGATCTTCCTGCCGGGACTTCTGCTCGTGACCGGTGCGGTGCCGTTCTGGGACAGGCTGCGCACAAGTCCGATGGCGCAGGCGGCGATGCGGGGCACGAACGCCGCGGTGGTCGGCGTTCTCGGTGCAGCGCTCTACGATCCGGTTTGGGTCGGCGCGATCATCGACGCCCGGGATTTTGCGCTGGCCGCGATCGGGTTCGCGCTCCTCACGGTGTGGAAGGCAGCTCCGTGGGTGGTCGTGATCGGCTTGGTCGCGGGCAGCATCGCTATCTCCGCGTGGTAGCTGCCGCGACCTGATTTCTCTACTGGGCGTAGGCTAGGCTTTGGCCGCTCTTGCGCCAGATCAGGTGGTCGAGCGAGACGACGCCCGGTCCGCGCGCGATGATCATGAGCAGCGCCGTCGCCCAGAAAATGTGCTCCGGCCAGCCGCTCGGATAGACGAAGGTCTGGATGACGAGCGTCATGCCGAGGAGCGCCAGCGCCGAGAGCCGCGAGGCAAGTCCGATGATCAGAAGCACCGGGAAGACGTGCTCGGCGATCGTCGACATGTAGGCGGCAAGGTCGGGCGGGAGCAGTGGAACCTTGTACTCCTCGCGGAAGAGATAGAAGGTCGAGTCGGAGATATGCAGGAAGCCGTCGACCTTGGTCTGGCCGGACGTCCAGAAGACGTTCGCGACCGCCACGCGGGCGAGGAGTGAAAGAAAGCTCTGCGGAATGCGCTCGGCAAGAGCGCGGCCGCTGTCCAAGAGCGCGATCGGCGACATCTGCTTCTCCCAAAATTCTGCGCCGGATCCGGCCGGCGTGGGCACGACATCACCATGAGCGCGCCGATTGTTGAAATGCCGGTGATCCATCGATCTGATAGCGCTCGGCTATTGCGTTTCCGCTGGCATGGCGGGCGCGCCCGGACGATGATCGCCTCGCACTTGGAGACTATCGCTTGCGCATCGGCATCCGCCTCGCCCTCTCGCTCTTCGTGCTCGGCGCGATCGTCGTCGCGGCCGTTTCCGTGCACGCGCTTTGGTCGCGCACGGCGGAGGCCAACAGCCGGGCGCTGGTCGACACCATCAACTCGCAGATCGTGAGCACGGTGGAGAAGGAGATCGAGCAGATCGCCGCCCAGGCGCGCGCCGCCCATGCCGCCATCCGCACGCTCTTCTACCAGAACGTCCTCGACAGCCGCGAAGCCGACAAGCGCGAGTTCGTCTTCCTCTCCGAGCTGCAATCGCAAGGCTCGCTGTCG
Source organism: uncultured Alphaproteobacteria bacterium (assembly GCA_963778625.1). Classification (GTDB taxonomy): domain Bacteria; phylum Pseudomonadota; class Alphaproteobacteria; order Rhizobiales; family Afifellaceae; genus DASWJZ01. Next base: position 103,940 of record CAVZVB010000020.1, on the reverse strand, counting down.
CGCATCGTGTTCGGCTGGCCGAACGGCGACTTCTTCTCCGCCCGCAAGCTCGGCGACGAAGAGATCGAGATGTCGGAAGTCTCCGTCATGGACGGCAAGCGGCAGCGGCGGATCGACCGCTACAAGGTGGTGATCGGCGACATCGAGTTCGAGGAGCGGACGTTCGAGCCGTCCGATTTCGTCGCCACCGATCAGCCCTGGTACAAGTTCGGCTTCGACCTCGAGCTGCCGCGCTGGACCTACATCACCGTGCATCCGGACGGAGATGCACCCGGCGCTCGCTTACTCCGGCCCCGTGCAGGTCTACGTGACGAAGGTCGGCGTGCTCGCGATCATGATCGAGCACGAGCGCCTGTCGCGCATTCCTCTCCGGGCTCGCGGTCGGCCGCACCGGCTCCGCCTTTATCCTAAGCGGCAAGGAGGGCATCATCGCCGTGCCCGACGCCAAGGCCGACGAGGCGACGCCGATCAGCCTCGCCAATCAGCCGCTCCTGCCGATCGCCCAGGGCGCGCTCAAGCACGCGCTCGAAGGACCCGACATGGCGGTCAACGCGACGACCTCCATGCGCCACGTGGTCGACAACAAGGCCTACGCGGTGACGCTGACGCCGCTTGCCTTCTCCGACTGGGTGCTGGCGACCGTGTTGCCGGAGGAGGAGTTCCTCGGCCCGATCGAGGCGACGACGCGACGGCTGGCGATCGGGCTCGGCGTGGCGCTTCTCGCCTTCGCCGCGCTATCGGTCTGGCTGGCGCGGCAGATGATCGCCGCGCCGCTTGCGCGGGTCGCCGGCGAGCTTCAGCACGTGGAGCGCTTCGAGCTTTCACAGGTGAAGAGGCATCCCTCGCGGCTCGCCGAGATCAACGCGCTGTCGGACGCGATCGTCGCGCATGGCGTCGGGGCTTTCCGCCTTCGCGCAAATATCTGCCGAACGACCTCGTGCGCATCCTCGTTGCCGAAGGCGTGGAGGCGCGGCCGGGCGGCGCCAACCGCGACATCTCCGTCCTCTTCGCCGACATCGCCGGCTTCACCGGGCTTTCCGAGCGGCTCGGCGACAAGATCGTGCCGCTTGCTCGGCAGCTACCTCGATCTTTTGTCGCGCACGATCGGCGAGCATCGCGGCACGGTCGACAAGTTCATCGGCGATGCGGTGATGGCGTTCTGGGGCGCGCCGCGGGAGAACCCGGAGCACGCCGCCGCCGCCTGCCGCGCCGCGCTCGCCTGCGAGCGCGCGCTCACCGCCGCGCGTATCTTCGACGATCACGGGCGGCCGCTCAGAATGCGGATCGGCATCAATTCGGGACGCGCGCTGGTCGGCAATATCGGCTCCGACAACCGGCTGAACTACACGGCGATCGGCGATACGGTGAACATCGCGAGCCGGCTTGAGAGCGCCAGCAAGATTTTCGGCACGACGATCATCATCGGCGAGGCGACGCGGCGCGCGGCCGGCGACAGCATTGTCGTGCGCGAGCTCGACAAGATCGCCGTCTACGGCCGCGCCGAAGGCATCGCCATTTTCGAGCTGATCGGCCTGGCGGAGGAGGGGCCGGCGCCGGCCTGGGCGAAGCTCTACGAGACGGCCCTCGGCGAGTACCGCGCGCGCGCGTTCGGACGCGCCGAGGAGCTCTTTCGAGAGGTGCTTGCGCTTCGTCCCGGCGACAAGGCAGCCCAGCTCATGGCGGAGCGCTGCGAGCGCTTCTGCCGCGAGGCGCCGCCGGCGGATTGGGCCGGAACCACGGCGTTCGACATGAAATAGGCGGCATAGGCCCCTCGCATCGACCCGATACGCAAACTATATTTCTGAACGGGGCGCGTTTCGGAAAAGATGAGCCACTCGAATTCGGTGGAGCACGAGCATGTCCCTTTCGCCTGCACTGCCATTGCTTCCGCGCGTCGTTATCGTCGGAGCGGGATTTGGTGGCCTCACCGCGGCGAAGGCGCTTTCCAGCGCGCCCTTCGGTGTGACGGTCGTCGACCGCCACAATTATCATCTGTTCCAGCCGCTCCTCTACCAGGTCGCGACGGCCGGGCTCTCGCCCGCCGACATCGCCGCGCCCATCCGCGGCATCCTGCGCGGCAACAATATCAGCGTGCATCTCGCCAAGGTCACCGGCATCGACCCGAAAGAGCAGACGGTGATGACCGACCGCGGCACGCTTCCCTACGACCATCTGATCATCGCGACCGGCGCGCGCCACGCTTATTTCGGGCATGACGAGTGGGAGAGACGCGGCGCCGGGCTTGAAGAAGATCGAAGACGCGACCGAGATCCGTCGCCGCATCCTGATCGCGTTTGAGCGCGCCGAGACGGAGACCGACGAAGCGGAGCGGCGGCGGCTCCTGACTTTCGCCATCGTCGGCGGCGGCGCGACCGGCGTTGAGATGGCCGGCGCCATCGCCGAGCTTTCCAAGAAGGCGCTCGCCGCGGACTTCCGCTCGATCGATCCGCGCGACGCACGCATCGTGCTCGTCGAAGCCGGGCCGCGGCTTCTCGCGAGCTTCGATCCGTCGCTTTCCGACTACGCGAAGAAGGCGCTGGAATCGCTCGGCGTGGAAGTCATCTTGAACCGCGCGGTGACCGAATGCGACGCGCACGGCATTCTACTGGGCGACGAGTGGATCGAAAGCCGCACGATGATCTGGGCGGCAGGCGTGCGCGCCTCTCCGGCCGGGAGTTGGCTCGGCGCGGAGACCGACCGCGCCGGCCGCGTGATCGTGAATCCGGACCTTTCCGTTCCCGGCTATCCGAACGTCTTCGTGATCGGCGACACCGCGCACGTGAAGGACGAGAACGGCGGGCCGTTGCCGGGCGTTGCGACGGTCGCCAAGCAGCAAGGAAAATATGTCGCGAAGCTGCTCGAATTAAGAACGCGCGGCAACGTCGTTCCGCCGTTCCACTATAGCGACCCGGGCTCGCTGGCGACGATCGGCCGAAGCCGTGCGGTGGCGCAGATCGAAGGGCTGAAGCTCACCGGGCTTCTCGCCTGGCTACTCTGGTCGGTTGCGCACATCTATTTCCTGATCGGCTTCAGGAGCCGCCTCGTCGTGGCGCTGAGCTGGGCGTGGAGCTATCTGACCTTCGAGCGCGGCACCCGCCTCATCACCGGCTCCGACGGCGCGGCCGAACCGCAGCCCCGCTACAAGTCAAAAATGCGCGACGCGGCCTGAGGAATGCGCATTCGGGCGCTTGAAACACGCGACATCGAGGCTTGGGCTGCGATGCGCAGCGCATTGTGGCCCGAGGCGGATGCGGCGGAGCTCGCGCGCGAAGCCGCCGCATTCTTCACTCGGCCGTATTTGATCGACGCCGTGTTCGTGGCCGAGGCGCCGGACGGCGATCTTGTCGGCTTCGTGGAGCTTTCGTTGCGATCGCACGCGGATGGCTGCAGCTCTTCGCCCGTCCCCTATGTCGAGGGCTGGTACGTCGTGCCGGCGGCGCGTCGCCAAGGCGTCGGGCGGGCGTTGTTCGCCGCGGCAGAAGCCTGGGGAACCGCGGGCGGTCCACCGAGATCGCGTCAGACGTGCAGATCGATAATTGCGTCAGCGCCGAGGCACACGCAGCGCTTGGATTTGACGAAGTCGAGCGCGCCGTCCATTTCCGCAAAGCGCTCGTCCGTCGCTGAGAAAGAAGCCCGGGCGCGGACGCCCGGGCTCCGGCCAAAATCGTGAATTGCGGCGGCTTCAGAACTTCAGGCCGATGCCGCCGTGGATCGTGTGCGTCGTGAAATCGCTGTTTGTCGGTCCGCCGCCGATGGCGAACGTCTTGTCCTGGTAATCGGTGAAGCGATACTCGAAGCGGGCGGTGAGGTTGTTGGTCAGCATGCCCTCAACGCCGGCGCCGGCCGTCCAGCCCAAGAGCGTCTGGTCGTCGCTGACCCCGCCGCCCGAAAGCTTCAGATCGGTCATCGCCGCGCCGGCGGTTCCGTAAAGGAGGAAGCGGTCGAGCGCTATGCCGGCGCGGGCGCGCAGCGACCCGTTCAGGCCCTGATCCACCGAAACGCCGCCGCTCGAACCGTCGCGCCAGGGAGCCACGATGTCGCCTTCGCCGCCGACCACGAAATTCCCCCACTGCCAGTTGGCGCCGGCATAGCCGCCGACGTCGAAGCCGTCGGCGTTGATGCGGCCGGCCGTGGATGTGGCGTCGCTCCCCCAGCCGAAACCGCCGAGCGCGCCGAGGTAGAAGCCGGTCCAATTGTTGGCTGGTGCCGCTTCGACCAATTGCGGGATCGGCAGCGACTCCGGCGAGGTGAGATCGGCCGCAAGAGCCGGAGCCGACAAAAGCGCGGCCGCCGCCGTTCCGAGCAGGACACTAAGACGCATCACAGACCTCCAGATGTGGCCCCTCTGTTGCGGTCAGGAAAAACGCGATTTGCTCACGTACAGTTCCATCGACGCGAGATCGGTCCGCAGTTTGGTATCGACGGGCCAAAATCTTGGAAAAACAAAGAATTTTCGCTGAAAAGGCCCGCACTTGCGCCACAATGCTTAATGGAGCGCGAAGGCGCGTGGTGGACCGCCGTTCCAGCGAGGCAACGGCGCGCCGCTGGCCGGCCCATTCCCTTCACCGGCGGGCGATTCTCGTTGCGGCGGGCGGCTTGCTCCACTAATGCGGACCCTTCCGATCGGAGCCCCTTTTGAAAGCAAGCGCCGTCGCAGCGGCCCTGGCCGCCCGCATTGTTGGAGACGCCGATGCGGACGTGACGCGCGCAGTCCATCCTGCCGGAGGCGCGCGATGATGGCGATCTCGCCGTGGCGCTGACGCAGGATGTGCTCGCGCACCTTGGCCGACACGCGGGCAGAGCTGGTGCTGGCCGCGGAGGGAAGCCGCTATTCCCGAGGGGCGTTTCCGCACCGTCTTGTTTGCTCCGATCTCGCGAACGGCGTTCGCCGAGGCAACGCAGGTCTTCCAGCGAAGACCAGGCGTCGAGCCCGGGCATCCATCCGACCTCCGTCGTCGCGCCCGACGCGGCGATCGGCGCCGACGTCTCGATCGGCCCCTTCACCGTCGTCGGGCCGGGAGCATCGATCGGTGCGCGCACGGTTCTGCTCTCGCAGGCGACCATCGCGGACGGCGCCGTCGTCGGCGAGGATTGCCTGATCTATCCGGGCGTGCGGATCGGCATGCGCTGCCGCGTCGGCGACCGCGCGGTGATCCACAACAATGCCTCGATCGGCGCAGACGGATTCGGCTTCATCCCGACCGAACCGGGCGGGGTGGAGGCGGCACGCGGCTACTCGAACGGCGGGGCACCGGCAGGGACCCGCAATCCGCTTCTCAAGATCCATTCGCTGGCGGGCGTGGAGATCGATGACGATGTGGAGATCGGGGCGCTGACCTCGATCGACCGCGGGACGCTCAGGCCGACGCGGATCGGTTCGGGCACGAAGATCGACGATCTCGTCATGATCGGACATAACGTGCAAATAGGCATGGACTGCATGCTCTGCGGACAGGTGGCGCTCGCCGGCAGCGTCATCGTCGGCGACCGGGCGGTGCTTGGCGGCCGCGTCGCGGTGGCGGACCATCTGACAATCGGGGCCGGTGCCGTGCTCGGCGGCGGCTCCGCGGTCGGCTCGAACGTGCCCGCCGGCGCCGTCTATCTCGGCATTCCCGCGGTGCCGCGCGAGGAGGCGATGGAGAACCTGAAGCTCATGCGCCGCCTGCGGAAATTCCTCGACGCGCAGGGGTTGGCCAAGAAGCGGCCCGCTGATACCGGCGATCGCCCGCCCGTGTCCGGGCGCAAAGACTTTTGACCGAGGTGGTGATGGCGGGTTCGGTTGAGGCGGTTGTCACGGAGGCGATCGCGAAACAGGCGAAGATCGATCGATCGGCGGTGCGGATGGAGGCGACGCTCGACGAGCTTGGTGTCAGCTCGCTCGACCTCGTCGAGATCATCATGACCATCGAGGACGAATACGACATCACGATACCGCTCGACGCCAACGAGGCTTCGCAGTCCATCAAGACCGTCGGCGATATTGTGGCTCTCGGGCAGAAGCTGGGCCTCGACGCCGCGTGACCGCCGACCGCCGTGTTGTCGTCACCGGCCTTGGTTGCATCTCGGCCCTCGGCCACTCCGTCGACGCCTTCTGGGCGGCTTTGAAGGCGGGCCGCTGCGGCATCGGACCGATCGACGTTTCCGCGCCTTTTGATCTGAAAGTCTCGATCGGCGGAGCGATCCCGCCGCCGGATCCGTCGACGCTCGTCGATTCGCGCCGGCTGGCGATGCTCGACCGGTTCAGCGTGCTGGCGCTGGTCGCGGCGGGCCAAGCGCTTGCCCAGGCCGGGCTCGATCTTGGCGGTGCGGTGGGGGACCGAACCGCCTGCGTCGTCGGTGTCGGAGTTGCGGGCTGGGAGGCGATCGAGGACAGCTATCGCCGCGTCTTCCTGGAGGGCGCGAAGCGCACCAATGTCTTCACTGTCCCGCGCGTTATGCCGGGTGCGCCGGCGAGCCAGATCAGCATGGCGTATGGAGTCCGCGGGCCGGTCTTCGGCGTCTCCTCCGCCTGCTCTTCTTCTAACCACGCGATCGCAAGTGCCGTCTCGCTGATCCGCAGCGGCGCCGTCGACGTTGCGCTCGCCGGGGGCACGGAAGCGCCGCTCGTCTACGGTATTCTGAAGGCGTGGGATGCGCTTCGCGTGCTGGCGCCCGATACGTGCCGGCCGTTCGACCGCAATCGCAAAGGTCTCGTGCTCGCTGAGGCGGCAGGCATTGCCGTGCTCGAAAGCGCCGACCACGCCAAGGCGCGCGGCGCCGAAATCCTGGCGGAGGTGGCCGGGGTGGGTATGAGCGCCGACGCGGCCGACCTGGTGGCGCCGAACGTCGAAGGTCCGTCGGCCGCGATCCGCGCCTGCCTCGCGGACGCCGGGCTCTCGCCCGATGCGATCGACTACGTGAACGCGCACGGCACCGGCACTGTTGCCAACGACATCACCGAGATCAAGGTCATTAAGTCGGTCTTCGGGGATCACGCCAAGAGGCTCTCGATCTCGTCGACGAAATCGATGCACGGGCATGCGCTCGGCGCGAGCGGTGCTCTGGAGCTGATCGCCGTCGTCGAGGCGATCCGCGCCGGTATTGTCCCGCCCACCGTCAACATCGAGGAGCTCGATCCCGAGTGCGACCTCGATGTGACGCCGGGGGCGGCGCGCGAGCGCCCGATCCGTGCGGCGATCAGCAATGCCTTTGCCTTCGGCGGAACCAACGCCGTGGTGGCGGTGAGGCCGTTTCCGGGCTAACCGGCGGCCCGCCGCTCCCTGCCGCAAACCCTGGCGGCGTGCGAAACTAGCCTTCGCATCTAGGGCCTGATGATTCGAGCATGAGCCAGCCCCGCACCGCACTTGTGACCGGAAGCGCCAAGCGGATCGGCGCGGCGATCGTGCGCGATCTTGCGGCGCACGGCTTCGCAGTCGCCATCCACAGCAACAGATCCGTCGATGAAGCGAATGCACTCGCCGGCGAGATCGAGGCGGCGGGAGGGCGCGCGGCCGTCGTTCACGGCGATCTCTCCGACGCCGACGCTGTCGCCCGCCTCGTGCCTGCCGCGCGCGCCGCGCTCGGACCGCTGACGCTCCTCGTCAACAATGCCTCGGTCTTTCTGAAAGACCGCTACGGGGGGCTCGACATCGGCATCTGGCGGACCCAATTCGACATCAATCTCCGCGCTCCGGTCTTCCTCGCCGAAGCCTTTGCCGCGCAGCTTCCGGAGGGATCGGACGGCAACATCGTCAACATGATCGACCAACGCGTGCTGAAGCTTACGCCTGAAATGCCTTCCTACACGCTGACCAAAGCGGCGCTTTGGGCGGCGACGCAGACGCTTGCACAGGCGCTCGCACCGCGCATCCGCGTGAACGGCATCGGGCCCGGCCCCACCTTCGCAAACCCCTACGCCACCGACCAGGGCATGACCAAGGAGATCGGCGGCATCCCGCTCAGGCGTCCCGTGGATCCGGCCGATTTTGGCCGCGCCATCCGCTTCTTGGTCGAGACGCCATCGATTACCGGCCAGCTGCTTCTTCTCGATTCGGGCCAGCACATCGGATGGGAGACGCCTGAAATCGTCGGCAAAGCGCCGCGGTGAGGACGCTCAGATGAGCAAGATTACGACCTACTTCTTTCGCGGCATCTCGGAGCAGGTGAGCATTGGCCTGCTTGCGGTGGAAAAGGCCGCCCCGCAGCGCGTCCTGATCGACCTCGAATACGATTGCGAGATACCGGTCGAGCTCGACGACGACGAGGCCTCCGTCCTCGACTATGCGGCCTCCGTCCCCGACTATGACGCTGTGCGGAGGGACGTTGCGGCGATCGCCCGGAGCGGCCATTTCAATTTGCAGGAGACGCTCTGCCGGGCGATTCTGAACGGCGTGATGGCGCGTCCGCAAGTGCTCCGCGCCAAAGTGTCCGTGCGCAAGCCCGACATCTATCCCGACGTCGATTCGGTCGGCGTCACCATGCAAGAGAGAAAGCCCTGAACGCGAATTCTCCACCCGAGGCCGGCGGAGCGCCGGAGGACGGACCCCGCACTTCCGCGCCCGACATCCCGCCGCTCGCTGAAGACGTCGGTCCCGAGGCGGCGCCGCGGCTCGACCTCGACTGGGAGGCGGCGGCCCCGGCGGCGCCCGGCCACGAGGTGATCGCGGCGGCGGTGAAGAACCTGCCGAACGCGCCCGGCGTGTATCGCATGATCGACGAGAAGGGCGGCGTTCTCTACGTTGGCAAGGCGCGCAGCCTGAAGAAGCGCGTGGTGAGCTATACGCGGCTCCTGGGCCAGTCGAGCCGCATCGCCCGCATGATCCGCGCGACGGTCACGATGGACTTCGTGCGCACGCGCACGGAAATCGAGGCGCTGCTTCTCGAAGCGAACCTGATCAAGCGCCTGCGCCCGCGCTTCAACGTCAACTTCCGCGACGATAAATCGTTTCCCTACATCCTGATCGCCGAGGACCACGACGCGCCGGCGATCATGAAGCATCGCGGCGCGCGGCGGCGGAAGGGAAGCTATTTCGGTCCATTCGCCTCTGCCGGCGCCGTCGGGCGGACTGTCAACACGTTGCAGCGGGCGTTCCTGATCCGCACGTGCTCGGACGCGGTCTATGCAAGCCGCACGCGGCCGTGCCTGCTTTATCAGATCAAGCGCTGCTCGGCTCCGTGCACCGGCGAAATCGCGCTCGACGACTATCGCCGGCTCGTTGCCGAGGCGAAGGCGTTCCTCTCCGGCGAGAGCCGGCAGGTACGCGCGGAGCTTGCGGAAGCGATGGAGACGGCGTCGACGGCGCTCGATTTCGAGAGCGCCGCGCTCTACCGCGACCGGCTCGCTGCGCTCTCCCACATCCAGTCCCACCAGGGCATCAACCCGCACGGCGTGGAGGAAGCCGACGTCGTCGCCGTCCATCAGGAAGGCGGTTACTGGTCGATCCAGGTCTTCTTCTTCCGCACCGGGCAGAACTGGGGGAACCGTGCCTATTTCCCGAAGGCCGACAAGAGCCTCGACGCCGGCGCCGTTCTCGAAGCTTTCCTGGCGCAGTTCTACGACGACAAGCCGACGCCGAAGCTGGTGCTCGTCTCGCACGACTTTCCGGAACGCGCGCTGCTTGAAGCGGCGCTCTCCGAGCGCGCCGGCCATAAGATAGCGATTCTGGTGCCGCAGCGCGGCGAGAAGCGCGAGCTCGTCGAGCACGCGGCGGCCAATGCGCGTGAGGCGCTGGCGCGCAGGATCGCCGACACGGCGAGTCAGGCGCGGCTTCTCGCCGGCCTCGCCGATGCGTTCGGGTTGCCGGCGCCGCCACGGCGGCTGGAGGTCTACGACAACAGCCACGTCATGGGGACGAACGCGGTCGGCGCCATGATCGTCGCCGGGCCGGAAGGGTTCGCCAAGAACCATTATCGCAAGTTCAACATCCGCGCCGACGACATCACGCCGGGAGACGACACGGGCATGATGCGCGAGGTGATGCGCCGCCGCTTCTCGCGCCTCTTGAAGGAAGCCGGGCCGCGCGGCGAGGCGAGCGCGGAGAGCGATTCGCTCGGGCCTTGGCCCGATCTCGTCCTCGTCGACGGCGGCAAGGCGCAGCTCAGTGCCGCCGCTGCCGTGCTTGCGGAGGTCGGCATCGACGACGTTCCGATCGTTTCGATCGCCAAGGGCCGCGACCGCGACGCCGGCCGCGAGACATTCTTCACGGCCGGCCGCGAGCCCTTCATGCTGCCGCACCGCGATCCGGTTCTCTATTTCGTGGAGCGGCTCCGCGACGAGGCGCACCGTTTCGCCATCGGCTCGCATCGCGCCCGGCGCCGCAAGGAGATGCACCAGAACCCGCTCGACGAGATTGCGGGAATCGGGCCGAGCCGGAAGCGCGCTCTGCTTCGCCATTTCGGCACCGCGAAGGCGGTCAGTCGCGCAGGAGTTGAGGATCTGATGGCGGTCGAGGGCGTCTCGCGGGCGGTGGCGGAGACGATCTACGACCATTTCCACGAGCAAGTTCCGTGACTTGCATGGAAAAAAGGCGGCCGCGCGTCGTGCTTTCGTCTCAAATCGGTCTTAAGCAGTCTTTGGGCCAAGGGCTTGCAAAGCCGGCCAATTGACGCGATCACCGCGGAATTCCAAGGTGGCGACATGACGGTCCAGACGGGCGAGGGAATCCGGCGGCCGATCGAGCTCGGGGCGCTCAATCTACCCAACATCCTGACCTACGGTCGGATTGCGGCCGCGCCGCTCGTCGGCCTCACCTACTACATCCCCTACCATTGGGGGCCTTGGATCGCCTTCTCGATCTTCGTCGCGGCAAGCATTACCGACTATTTCGACGGCTATCTGGCGCGCATCTGGCAGCAGCAGTCGGCGCTCGGCCGCATGCTCGATCCGATCGCCGACAAGCTCCTCGTCTCCGTCGCCATCCTGATCCTCGTCGCCGACGGCGTTCTCGACGGCTGGTCGATCTGGGCGGCGATCATTGTGTTGATGCGCGAGATTTTCGTGTCGGGGCTGCGCGAGTTTTTGGCCGAGCTCAGAGTCAGCGTCCCGGTCAGCCGCCTCGCCAAATGGAAGACGACGATGCAGCTCGTCGCCATCGCCGCGCTCCTGATCGCCCCCGTCATCGTCGGCGGCAAACAGGGCGTCGTCATCAATCTCGGGCTCACCTTCTTCTGGGCGACGGCGATCGTGACGCTCTATACTGGCTACGACTACTTCCGCGCCGGCCTGAAGCATCTCGTGAGCCCATGACATGAAGGTTCGTTATTTCGCCTGGGTGCGCGAGCGCGTCGGCCACGCGGAGGAGGAGATCGATCCGCCGGCGGAGGTGGCAAGCGTCGCCGATCTGATCGCCTGGCTGTCTGGGCGCGACGAGGGTTACGCCGCCGCCTTCGCGGAGCCGACGGTCATCCGCGCGGCGATCGATCAGGAACACGTGGAGCACGACACGCCGCTCAATGGCGCGCGCGAGGTCGCCTTCTTCCCGCCGATGACGGGCGGCTGAGCGCCCGAAGGGCGTTTGATGAAGCCCTGGAACCCGAACATCCGCGTGCAGCGCGAGAGCTTCGATCTCGCGGAGGAATCGCGCCGGCTGAGCGCAGGCCGTACCGATATCGGCGCGGTTGTCGCTTTCACCGGCTATTGCCGTGACGAGGGCGAGACGCTCGCGGCACTTGAGCTTGAGCACTACCCGGGCATGGCGGAGGAGGAGATATCCCGCATCGCGCGCCAGGCGACGAACCGCTGGCCGCTCCTCGGGCTTACCATCGTGCACCGCACCGGAAAGATCGCGCCGGGGGAGCCGATCGTGCTGGTGCTCGCGGCTTCGGAGCATCGTCAGAGCGCGTTTGAGGCCGCCTCGTTCCTGATGGATTTCCTGAAGACGCGCGCGCCTTTCTGGAAGAAGGAGCACCACGCTGACGGCACGGAAGGCGACTGGGTCGCGGCCAAGGACAAGGACGACACCGCGGCGGAAAAGTGGACATCCGCAGGCTCGTGACCCGTTCAGGCCAAGCCTCTTCTATAGGACGGGTCGCCGGGGTAGCGTTCCGGGCCTGAGCCTCCCCGGTGCGCCTATGGCGCGGACACTCCTGAGGGGCCACAACTGACATCGCCACCGGCCTCCAGGCATCTTCACACAGGACCATTTCGGAGACCGTCATGTCCCCCTCGTCGAACAGGCTGCGCATTGCCGTGCTCTTCGGCGGGCGCTCGGCCGAGCATGACGTTTCGGTGCTTTCGGCCACCAACGTCATGCGCGCGCTGGAGCCGGCGAAGTTCGATGCGGTCGCAGTCTTCATCACGCGCGAAGGACGCTGGCTGCTGGGCAGCTTCAAGGATGGCGCGCTCACCAAACCTGCCGCCGGCACCGAAGTCTGCCTGGTGCCGGGGGGATTGGGACGCATGTTGGCGATCCCGACCGATGGCGCGCCCTACGAGCTGCCGAAGATCGACATCCTGTTTCCCGTCCTGCACGGCCTGCACGGCGAGGACGGCTCCGTGCAGGGGCTTGCGGAGGTGGCGCGCGTGCCGCTCGCCGGCTGCGGCATCCTCGGTTCCGCGGCGGCGCTCGACAAGGATATCGCCAAGCGGCTGCTGAACGAGGCGGGCATACCGACCGCGAGGTCCGTCACGATCCGCCAAGGCGCCGCGCCAGCGTTCGCGGACGTGCAGCGCGCGCTCGGGCTTTCGCTCTTCATCAAGCCGGCCCGGCAGGGCTCGTCCGTCGGCGTCAGCAAGGTGGCAACCGAACGGGACTACGAGGCGGCTCTCGCCCAAGGCTTCGCACACGACCGCAAGCTGCTGGCGGAGGAATTCATCCGCGGCCGCGAAGTCGAATGCAGTGTGCTGGAGGATGCCGAGGGCGGTCTCTTCGTCTCCCGTCCCGGCGAGATCGTGCCGGCGGAAAGTCACGGCTTCTACACCTACGACGCCAAGTATATCGACGAGAACGGCGCGGCGCTGAACGTTCCCGCAGAGCTGCCCCAGGCAGTCGAAGACAGGCTCCGCGAGACGGCGGCAAGGGCCTTCCGCACGGTCGGCTGTGACGGCATGGCGCGGGTCGACTTCTTCGTGACGCCGGACATGCGCGTCCTCGTCAACGAGCTCAACACCATTCCCGGCTTCACCGATATCAGCATGTATTCCAAGGCGATGGCGGCAAGCGGCGTCGGCTATGCGGAGATCATCGACCGCCTGGTGGCGCATGGGCTTGCGCGGGCCGGCCGCCCGGCATGAAGCAGCGAGGCTGCGGCGCGCAGCCCGACCGAGAAATGGCGCTGGACCGGTAAACGGCGGCCCTCATCCTCCCGTGGCGGCCTTCCAGTATCTGAGGCTCGTCGACAGAAGCGTGTCGTAGTCGATCTTGATGCCCTGAGCGGTCACGCAGAGGCCGTCGGCGCCAAGCGCGATATTGGCCTTGCGGATCATGCGCACCATCCGCGACAGATTGAGCCGCTCTTCGACCGCCGGATCGATCGCCAGCACCATCGCCTTTTGTCGCTGAAGCTGCCAGGTCGAGATTTTTTGCACGGCATTCCACGGAATGAGGTCGCTTGTGATGCGCGTGTCGCGGATGCCCTCGGAGGTGATGGTCACAATCGCGCCGCGCGCGGTGAAAAGCATCCAGATTCCTGCCAGCGTGCAAAATCCGAAAAAGACCAGCCCGCAATAGCCGATGAATTCCTGGTAGCTGCCAGGCACGACACCGGGCAGAATCCGCGCCGCGATAAGGGCGGAGACGAACGTCAGGACGATAGCTCCAGCGATTACCCCGAGGAGCTTCGCAGGCGAGCTGCGGATTTCGATCGTCTCAGCCAACCTCGCCGACCGCTAGTAAAGCGTCTCCTTGTAGACCACGAGCATCTCCGCCTGCGTCTCCGCCGTCGCCCAGTTGACCTGGTCGCGGATCATCTCGCCGATCGAGGGAAACGTCGCGCGGTCGACGTGCTTTGTCGGGTCCCATAGCGCCGAGCGCATCAGCGCCTTGCCGCAATGCAGATAAGCCTGCTCGACGGCGACGCGGATGACGGCGATCGGAAGCTTTCCGTCGACTGTCCCAAGAGCGCGAAGCTCCGAATCCGTGTCGATCGACGCGCGCCCATTGACGCGCAGCGTCTCATCGACGCCGGGCACCAAGAAGAGCAGCCCGACGCGGCCGTTCTCGAGAATGTTCTCAAGCGAGTTGAGCCGGTTGTTGCCGGGGAAATCCGGGATGACGAGCGTTGCGTCGTCGAGCATCTTGACGAAGCCCGCTGGCCCGCCGCGCGGCGAGACATCGCCGCCGCCTGCGCCTGAGGTAGCGAGCACGAGGAGCGGCGAAAGCTCCACAAAACGTCGGCAATGGCGGTCGAGCCGGCTGATTGCCTTGGCGAGCGCGCGCGGTTGCGCGGGCTTGTAGACGTGCCGAAGTGCGTCCTTGTCTTCGATGATCGTGCTCATGCGCTTCCGCTTAGCGCATGATCCCGAAAAGTGGAAACCGGTTTTCGGGTCAGATCGTGCTCAAAAGAGGGAAGGCCCCGCATCTAAGCGGGGCCGGGCCGGAGGCTCAGCGCGCCGCAACCTTCTTGGCGGCGACCGGAGCGGCCGGGTGGACGGCTGCCATGTAGTCTTCCATCAGCGCTTTGGTGATTTCGCCGACGGCGAATTTGTAAGGGCCGATCTCGGAGACGGGCGTCACTTCGGCTGCGGTTCCGGTCAGGAAGCACTGCTCGAAGGACGCCATCTCATCCGGCTGGATGGCGCGCTCGATCACCTCGATGCCACGCGCGCGGGCGAGCCCGATCACCGTCTGCCGGGTGATGCCGTCCAGGAAGGCATCCGGATCGGGTGTGTGGAGCTTGCCGTCCTTGACGAAGAAGATGTTGGCGCCGGTCGCCTCGGCGACGCGGCCGCGCCAGTCGAACATCAGCGCATCGGCATAGCCCTTGCGCTCCGCCGCGTGCTTGGAGAGCGTGCAGATCATGTAGAGGCCGGCTGCCTTCGACTTTGCGGGAATGGTGCGCGGATCGGGACGCCGCCACTCGGAGATGTCGAGGCGGATGCCCTTCAGGCGCTCAGCCGGGCTGAAATAGGACGGCCAGTCCCACACGGCGATCGCGACGTTGATGCGGTTCTTCTGCGCCGACACGCCCATCATCTCGCTGCCGCGCCAGGCGGCCGGGCGCACGTAGGCGTCGGAAAGATTGTTCAGGACGAGAAGCTCGCGGCACACCGCGTCGATCTCATCCACCGAATAGGGGATCGTGAAGTCGAGCAGCCGTGCGCTGTTGAACAGGCGTTCGGTGTGCTCGCGCAGCTTGAAGATCTCGCCGCCATAGGCGCGCTCGCCCTCAAACACGCAGCTCGCGTAGTGCAGGCCGTGTGTCAGCACGTGAACCTTCGCCTCTGCCCAATCGACGAAAGCGCCGTTGAACCAGATCTTGCCGGTCATCTGATCAAAGGGAACGCCCGCCATAATCTTGTCCTCCAGGGCTGCGACGCTGACTGCGCCGTCTGACTTGATATGCCTTCCCGATGCGGCACGATTGCGCCATTCGTGCAATTCTTGCACAAGTCGGAGACGACGGCCGCGCCTCGTCTGAGCCTACCGTCAAAGGATAGCAAGACCGCAAGATATGTCAATATGGCTGACATAAATCGCTCGCTCGCCGCGCGGCGGGCTCCGGCTCCGGCCGACGAGTTGGTCGTGGACCTGATCGAGCTTCTGTTCTTCGCCTACCGCGATTTCATCTCCGATCCGGACGCAATCCTGGCGCGGTCCGATTTCGGCCGCGCGCACCACCGTGTCCTGCATTTCGTTGACCGCAACCCGGGCCTGACGGTCGCCGACCTGCTCGACATTTTGAAGATCACCAAGCAGAGCCTGGCGCGCGTTCTGAAGGAGCTGGTCGATTCCGGCTTCATCGAACAGCGCACCGGACTGGAGGATCGCCGCCAGCGGCTGCTCTACGCGACGCCCGCGGGTCAGGCGCTTTCCGCCAGCCTCTCCGCACCGCAGGAGCATCGCATCAAGGCGGCGCTTGCCGGCCTCGGGCCCGACGCCCGCGCCACGGTGACCGCCTTCCTGTTTGGGATGATCGACGCGCCGGAGCGCGCCAAGGCGGCGCGGCTTGTCGACAAGGAGGCCGAGCGGTGAAGGCGCCTTCGCATCCCAACGGACCGCATCCCTCCGACGACGCTCCGCATCTCCTCGTCGTCGACGACGACATGCGGATCAGGACGCTTCTGACGCGCTTTCTCGGCGCCAATGGCTTTCGTGTCAGCGCCGCCGCGTCCGCCGCGGAGGCGCGCCGCCAGATCGCCAACATCGCCTTCGATCTCCTCGTCGTCGACGTGATGATGCCGGGCGAGACGGGTCTCGAATTCACCGAGGCGCTGAGGCAAGGCTCGTCGGTACCGATCCTGATCCTGACGGCGCGCACGGAAGTGCCGAGCCGCATCCGCGGGCTTGAGGTTGGCGCCGACGATTATCTGGCGAAGCCGTTCGAGCCGCGCGAGTTGCTGCTTCGGATCAACAGCATCCTGCGGCGCGGCGCCAAGCCAGAGCGCGCCCCGATCGAGGCGATCCGGTTCGGCCCGTTCACCTTCAATATCGAGCGCGGGGAATTGAAGCGTGGAAGCGATGTCGTGCGCATCACCGATCGCGAGCGCGACCTTTTGCGCATCTTCGCGGCGCGTCCGGGCGAAACCGTGAAGCGCCACGAGTTCCTGAAGGTCTCGAACGGCGGCGGCGAGCGGGCAGTCGACGTGCAGATCAACCGCCTGCGCCGCAAGATCGAGGACGACCCGTCGAACCCTGTCCACCTGCAGACGGCGCGCGGAATTGGCTACCGGCTGCTGGTGGACTAGGCTCCGCGTCGGAAGGATGCAGCCATGGCCTTGATCGGCGACATCGGCGCGCGTCTCCGCCTGCCGCAGCCGCTTCGCCATTTCGGCGAGCTTGTGAAAGGCTGGGCGCTCGTTGCGGCCGAACACTGGCGGCGGCTCGGTCTTGCGAGGCTCGGGTTCGCGATTCGCGGCCGCATGCCGAAAGGCCTCTACGTCCGCTCGATCCTGATCGTCGTGCTGCCGATCCTGATCCTGCAGGCGGTCGTCGCCTATGTCTTCATGGAGCGGCATTGGCAGACGGTGACGCGCCGGCTGTCGAGCGCCGTCGTTCGCGACATCGCGGCGGTCATCGACGTGATCGATACCTATCCGCAGGACGCGCGCTTCTCCGACATCACCCGCATCGCGGCCGAGACCTATGGCCTCACCATCTCGGTCCTGCCGCCGGCGGCGCTGCCGGAACCCGGCCCGCGGCCATTCTTCTCGCTGCTCGATTCGACACTGACGCGCGAGATCGGACGGCGCATCGACCATCCGTTCTGGATCGACACGCTCGGCAATTCCGACATGGTGGAGATCCGCATCGACCTCGGGGATCACGTGCTTCGCGTCTTCGCGCCGCGCAGCCAGGCTTACGCGTCGAACTCGCAGATCTTTCTGTTCTGGATGGTCGGCACGTCGCTCGTGCTGCTGACGATCGCGCTGCTATTCCTCAGGAACCAGATCAAGCCGATCCTGAACCTCGCGCAGGCGGCGGAGCAATTCGGCAAAGGCCGCCCGGCCGCCGAATTCCGTCCCCGCGGCGCGCGCGAGGTGAGGCAGGCGGCGCAGGCCTTCATCGACATGCGCGAGCGGATCGAGCGGCAGGTCGAGCAGCGCACCACGATGCTGTCGGGGGTGAGCCACGATCTTCGAACCGTGCTCACCCGCTTCAAGCTCGAACTCGCCATGCTCGGCGATACGCCCGACACGGAGGCGCTGCGCGCCGACGTCGACGAGATGAGCCGCATGCTTGAGGACTATCTCGCCTTCGCCCAGGGCGACGCCGGCGAGACGACGGAGATGGTCGACATCGCCACGGTGCTTGAAGAGATCGCGGAAACGGCGCGGCGCGACGGCGACGCGGTCGAGACGAATTTCGAAGGCGAGCCGCGCGCGCTGCTCCGCGCGCTCGGGTTCCGCCGCTGCGTCGGCAACCTCGTCAGAAACGCCGGCAAGCACGGCGACCACGTCGTCTTGAAGGCGCGCCATGCCGACGGTTGGCTGACCGTGACCATCGACGACAATGGCCCCGGCATCCCGCCGGAGGAGCGCGAGGCGGTCTTCCGCCCCTTCTACAGGCTCGATTCCGGCCGCAATGTCGACACTGGCGGCAGCGGCCTCGGTCTTGCCATCACCCGCGACATCGCCATGAGCCACGGCGGCGACGTGATCCTCGCGGAAAGCCCGCTCGGCGGCGTGCGCGCGGTGCTGATGATCCCGGCGTAGGCCTGCAACGACGGCCGTCTTCGCAAATCGGTGAGTTGGCCCCCGTTGGCGTCATTCTCGGGCGGAGCGAAGCGGAGACCCGAGAACCCAGAGAACCGCGGCAACCTGGGTCCTCGGGTCTCGCTGCCGCTCGCCCGAGGATGACAATCTTTCGTGTCACGATTCCACGATTTCCAGGGCTTAGAACATCCGCCCGCCGAGCGGCACGTCCAGCGTTGGGCGGATGAGCACCACCTCGCCCGCAGCGTCGGGCACGCCGAGCGTCAGCACCTCCGACATGAACGGTCCGATCTGCCGCGGCGGGAAATTCACCACCGCGAGCACGAGCCGGCCGACCAACGAAGCGGGCTCGTAATGCTTGGTGATCTGCGCGGAGGATTTCTTGCGGCCGAGCTCGGGCCCGAAGTCGATGACGAGCTTCAGCGCCGGCTTGCGCGCTTCCGGGAAGGGTGAAGCTTCGACGATCCGCCCGACCCGGATGTCCACCTTCAGAAAATCGTCGAACGCGATCGGCTCTGCCGCCGCGCTCACGTCGGGTGACCTTCGGAAAGGTCGTCGGGCGCGGGCTCGTCGCGCCGCTGAGCGGACCGGCCTCGCCTGCTCACGATGCGATCGAGCCAGTCGAGACGCATCGCGACGCGCTCCGCTTCGCGGAGCCGCTTGTCGAGCGCCGCCATGGTGCGGGCGAGGCCGGGATCGTCGTCGTCGAGATAGGTGCGCATCACCCGCGCCCAGACGAGCGCGAGCGCCTGCGCCCGTAGCAGTCCGCGTCGCCCGGTTGCGGGAATTCCCGCCGCCGCAAGCATCCACGCCATCGACTGCGTGACGAGGCGGTTCAGTGCGAGCGCCAGGAGCGGATCGGCGAGCGCGGCTCTCGCAATGGTGCGGAGCGCCCCCTTGTGCGGCGCGTGCGCCTCGAAGCGGGCGAAGAGGATGTCGAAGAGCCGCTCGCGCGGCGCCTCGTCGGCAAGCTCCGAATCGACTCCCTTCAGCACCTGTTCGTCGATCCGGCGGATGTAGTCGGCGAGGATCGCGAGCCGCCCGTCGAATTGCGCACGGAGCTCGGCCAGCGGGACGCCGGCACGCGCCGAAATCGCTGCCAGCGTGACGTCTTCCCAGGAGCCCTCGGCGGCGAGCGCCAGCAGGGCGTCGACGATGCGGTCGCGTGTCTTTGGCTTGGGCAACAGAAGCTCCGTTCGGCCAATCCCCCGATCAGAATAATGAGCGGCGAGGCGCGAAGCGAATCGCAGCTGACGGGGGCCTATAGAAGGTATCGTAAGATATAGCTTGCGATATAGGTGAAAATGCTTTAAGCGAGATATATCTTACGATACCTTTGGAGACATAAATGCACCATAATTCCTGCCATCACGGCGGTCACGAACATTACTTCGCCGGTCGGCAACATCGCGGGGGGCACCGCGGTTTCGGGCACTTCCGCCACGGTGGTATGGGCGGCCGCGGCGGCGGTTTTCCCTTCGGGCGCTTCGTCGGCGACGGCGAGCTTCGCCTGATCGTCTTGAGCCTCGTCGCGGAGAGCCCGCGGCACGGCTACGAGATCATCAAGGCGCTGGAGGAGCGCTCAGGCGGCTTCTACAGCCCGAGCCCCGGCGTCATCTATCCGACGCTCACCTTCCTCGAAGAGGCGGGGCACGCCGTTTCCTCGGCCGACGGCAACAAGAAGGTCTTTGCCATCACCGACGCCGGCCGCGCCTATCTCGAGGAGAACCGCGTTCAGGCCGACGCGATCCTCTCGCGCATCGAATGGATCGGTGCCCGCTTTGCGCAGGCGCGGAGCTTCTTCGAGCGCGGGGAGGAGCCGCGCGACCGCGACATCCCCGAGGTCGTTCCGGAGCTGAATGCGGCGCGGCGTGCGATCAAGGCGGCGCTCGCTGCGAAGCTCGACTCGTCGGTGGAGGAGCAGCGCCGCATCGCCGAGCTTGCTCCTCAAGACGGCGAAGGAGATCGCGGGCGGAAGCAAGCCGCGCGGCCCCGACGATATCGACCTCGGTTAAGCGGGGAACTCAGCCAAGCTCGATCGAGCGCGCCTTCGCTGCCGCGACCGCGCGCTACAAGCAGCGGAGCGAGGCCGTCCTCGCCCATCAGCACCTTGAGCGCGGCTTCGGTCGTTCCGCCGGGTGAGGTGACGTTCTTGCGAAGCACATCGGGTGGAAGCGGGCTCTCGCCAAGCAGGGCGCCGGCGCCCGCCACCGTCTGGCGCGCAAGGCGCGCCGCGAGGTCCTTCGGAAGACCCGCTTGCCGCGCCGCCTCCGCGAGACTTTCGGCAAGAAGGAACACGTAGGCGGGGCCGGAACCGGAGACGGCGGTCACGGCGTCAAGCAATGTCTCGTCGTCGATCCAGGCGATCTCGCCGATCGCGGCAAGCAGTGCGTCGACGGCGCCGCGCTCGATCTCGGTGACGTGCGGGTTAGGGACGGCGACCGTCATGCTCATGCCGACCTGCGCCGGGGTATTGGGCATGGCGCGGACGATCGCCTGCCCGGGCGGAAACGCGGCCTCTAGCGTCTCGATCCGCACCCCGGCGGCAATCGAGAGGATCGTCGTGTCGGGCGCGGCGAGCACGCACACTTCGGACAGCGCTTCCGTCATCGCTTGCGGCTTCACCGCAAGCACTATGATCCTGTAGGCGCGGTCGCTTGCCCCGGCGATGCTGGTCGCGGTCGCCGTGCCCTTCCTGGCAAGCTCCGACCAGCGGTCGCCTTCAAGATAGGGGTCGAGGATCGTGACGTCCGCGGCGTCGAGCCGGTTCGCGAGCCAGCGTTCCAGCATGGCGCCGCCCATCTTGCCGGCGCCGACAAGCAGCAGCGGCTGGGCTCCTGGAATCATCGAGGTCAGGCTTCGCCGTGCGTCTCGAAGAGCACAACCGCAAGCGCGTCTTCCGGCGTCTTGCCGGCCCAGATCACGAACTGGAACGCCTGATAATAGCGCTCGCAAGCCTCGACCGCGGCGGCGAGCATGGCTTCCAGCTGCCCGGCGCCGGCCTCCATCCCTTCGGTCAGGAGCAGGGCGTTGCGATACATGATGACGCCTTCGG
Organism: uncultured Alphaproteobacteria bacterium; assembly: GCA_963778625.1. Lineage (GTDB taxonomy): Bacteria > Pseudomonadota > Alphaproteobacteria > Rhizobiales > Afifellaceae > DASWJZ01. The sequence continues at coordinate 82,596 of CAVZVB010000020.1, read as the reverse complement.
CCTGCCACAGGTCGAAATGGCCGAGCCAGAGCTGCTCGTTGACGAGCGCCAGGAGCCGCATCACCTCGTTCTTGCGGCGCTCGTTGATCTTGAAGTCGAAGGCGCAGGCGAGGTGCAGCGCCTCAAGCGCGCCCATCCAAGACATTGAAAGGTTGTAGTCGCAGAAAGCGCCGGTGACGGAGATTGTGATCTCGTCGTCGCCTGAGCGATCGAACGCCCAGTCATGCGACGCAGCAATCTGTTCGATCAGGTCAACCGGGTTGGCGGCGGCGGGGAGTTCTATGTCGACCAGACTCATGGCTCATATCCTCGCGTCGTTACCCAAGGGAAATACACACGACTCTGACGCGACGCCGCCCGCGTGAATCGGGAGGGTCGCCGGGCACCTCAAACCTGACCGCCCGGAGCGCCTTCCCTTATGCGTTGGAGTGTCGGAGCAGGACCGAATCTCTTCGCCCTCACTATAAGTATGCGAATCCGCTCTGGAAGCGCCGCCAGAGTCGGACATGGCTTTTCCACGGGGAAACAGGGCGGCGATCAGTTTTCGCTTTCCGCAGCGGACTCGCCTGTCCGCTTGCGCGCGCCGCGTTTCACCGGTTCGTCCTCGGCCGTCGGTGGAGAGCGGTTCAGATGCGCCTCGAGCGCGGCAACCCGCTTCTTCAGCGCCTCGTTCTCCTCGCGCGCCTTGACTGCCATCTCGCGCACCGCCTCGAACTCCTCGCGCTGCACGAGCTCCATCTCGCCGACGAAGCGTTCGGCCTGACTTTTCACCGCCGTCTCCACTTCGCGGCGCACGCCTTGGGCGACGCCGGCCATATCGGTCATCAGCTTGGCGAATTCGTCGAGGAGCCGGCTTGAGGTCTGCGTCATGTCACCTCCTCCGGAGCGCCTGCCTTCCCTTGCGGGGCGAAATACAGGCGGAATTGAGGGCCGCGCGGGCCGAACACTAACATTGCTTCATGGCATATATGCTTCGCTGCGGGGGGCGCAAGACGGCGGGTTGACCCGGCCGTGCCTTGGGGGCGAAGGTCCGCCGCCTCCGCCCGCGCCCATTCCCGCTTGAACCGCGCCATGCTCGTCATCCCCTATCCGCAGATCGACCCGGTCGCGATCGCGATCGGACCGTTTGCGATCCGCTGGTATGGGCTCGCCTATTTCGCCGGCATCCTGCTCGGCTGGTGGTATGCCCGCAGCCTGGTCGCCAACGAGCGGCTTTGGGGCGGGCGGCCGGCTCCGATGACGCTCGCCGACATCGACGATTTTCTACTCTGGCTCGTCGTCGGCATCGTAGCCGGCGGCCGCATCGGCTACGCGCTCTTCTATCAGCCGGGCCACTTCCTCGACGATCCGATCGGCTTCTTCCGGCTGTGGGAAGGGGGGATGTCGTTCCACGGCGGGCTTGCCGGCACGATCCTCGCCATGACGCTCTTCGCGCTCCGGCGAAAGATCCCGATGCTCTCGCTTTTCGACGTTGCCGCGGCCTCGGTGACCTTCGGGCTCTTTTTCGGGCGGATCGCGAACTTCATCAATGGCGAACTCTGGGGGCGCACGACGGACCTTCCCTGGGCGATGGTCTTTCCAACCGGGGGACCGCTTCCGCGCCATCCGAGCCAGCTTTATGAGGCGGGGCTCGAGGGCATTCTCCTCTTCATCGTGCTTCGCGTCCTGACGCACCGGTTCTTGAGCCTTAAGCGGCCCGGACTGACCGGCGGCGCCTTCATCGCCGGCTACGGCCTCGCGCGGATTGCGGTCGAGAATGTGCGCGAGCCCGATGCGCAGCTCGGCTTCTTCGCCGGCGGCCTGACCATGGGCATGATCTTGTCGATCCCGATGGTTCTGGTCGGCGTGGGCGCGATCGTCTTCGCCTTGCGACGCAAAGCGTGAGCGATACGCCGCTCGCTCGAAAGATCAGGCTTCTCATCGAGGCGAACGGCCCGATGCGCGTCGCCGACTACATGGCGCTCTGTCTTAGCGATCCCAAGCACGGCTACTACGCGACGCGCGATCCGTTCGGCGCGGAAGGCGACTTCGTGACCGCGCCGGAGGTGAGCCAGATGTTCGGCGAGATCGTCGGCGCCTGGCTCGTGCATATGTGGCGGATGATCGGCGCGCCGGCGCGGGTGCGGCTCGTCGAGCTCGGCCCCGGCCGCGGCACGCTGATGGCCGACATTCTTCGCGTGGCGGCGAAGGCACGCAATTTCCACGATGCCGTCGCCGTGCATCTGGTCGAGACGAGCCCGGTCCTGAAGGCGCGCCAGGCCGCGACGCTGGCAGGCGCCGACATTCGCGTCACCTGGCACGATTCATTTGTCGACGTGCCGGCGGGGCCGTTCTTGCTCATCGCCAACGAATTCTTCGACGCCTTGCCGATCCGGCAGTTCGTGGGCAGCGACAACGCCTGGCGCGAGCGTGTCGTCGGCCTCGACGATTCCGGAAAGCTTGTCTTCGGCATCGGCACAGGCACGCTCGATTCCCCTCCGGATGCGCCGGAAGGCGCGATCTTCGAGGTTCGACCGGCAGCCGAGGCGACCGCCGCAGAGATCGCCCGCCGCATTGTTGAGTCAAACGGCGCCGCTTTGATCTTCGACTACGGCCATGCCGAAACGGCGGCAGGCGACACCTTGCAGGCCGTCCGCGGGCATCGCTTCGCCGATCCGCTCGCCGCGCCGGGTGCGGCCGATCTGACGGCGCATGTCGATTTCGCCGCGCTCGGGCGAAGCGCGGCGGCCGAGGGCGCTGCCGTGCACGGGCCGATGCCGCAGGGCGAATTCCTGACGGCGCTCGGTCTTCTTGCGCGCGCCGAGAGGCTCGGGGCGAACGCCGACTCGGCGGGGCGTGCCGCGCTTGACGCGGCAGTCGAACGGCTCGCCGGTCCGGCTGCGATGGGGACCCTGTTCAAGGCGTTTTCGCTGACACGGCCCGGTGTTGCGCCGCCGCCATTTCCGGCAGCGCACTGACTTCGCGGTTTCACTTCGCCATTTGACTTGATGGGGGGCGCGGCGTAGCTCGCGCCGATGCACGGAACCGCGCTGGAACTAAAGCCGATCGAAGCCGCGCCGCTCAGGCTTCCCGGCGTCGCGCATGCCTTCTTCACGCGCGAGGGCGGCGTCTCGACCGGGATCTATCGCGGCCTCAATACCGGCATCGGCTCAAACGATTCACGCGAAGCGGTGCTGGAGAATCGCGCCCGCGCGGCGCGCCACATCGGAGCCGCGCCGGAGAATCTGGCGACACCGCATCAGGTGCACAGTGCCGACGCGGTCGTCGTCGAGGCCGTCTGGACTTCCGGCCACGGGCCGAAGGCCGACGCCGTCGTGACCAACCGCCCGGGGATCGCCGTCGGCGTCGGGGCGGCGGATTGCGGGCCGGTGCTCTTCGCCGAACCGCAGGCGCGCGTCGTCGCGGCGGCGCATGCCGGGTGGAAGGGCGCATTCATCGGCATTCTCGAATCGACGATCGCGGCGATGGAGCGCCTCGGTGCGTCGCGCGAAAAGATCGTCGCCGTGCTCGGACCGACGATCTCCGCTGATGCTTATGAGATCGGACCGGAATTTTCCGCGCGCTTCATCGCGGCAGACGCCGGGAACGAGCGCTTCTTCCGTCCTTCGTCGCGTGCCGGTCATTCGATGTTCGACCTTCCTGCCTACATCGTCGCGCGGCTCGAAGCGGCAGGGCTCTCAGCGGTCGGTAATCTCGGTCTTTGCACCTACGCCGACGAGGCGCGCTTCTACTCCTTCCGCCGCGCCACGCATCGCGGCGAGCCGGATTACGGGCGGCTGCTTTCCGCCATCACGCTCGCCGGGGATTGAGGTGGCGCTGCATTTCGAGGCGGTGGAGTTCGAGGCGCGGCGCACGCGCGTCATGGAGGACATGGCGCGGCGCCGGCTCGACGTGCTCCTCATGTTCGCACCGGAAAGCCACTACTGGCTGACCGGCTATGACACGTTCGGCTACTGCTTCTTCCAGTGCCTCGTCTTCACGCGCGAAGGCGCCTTCACCCTCCTGACCCGCTCCGCCGATCTTCGCCAGGCGCGCCACACTTCGCTGATCGAGAACATCGTCGTGTGGACCGACGAGGCGGGCGCCGGCCCGGCCGTTCAGCTCCGCGATCTCCTGAACGACTTGGGCCTCCTCGGAAAGAGGATCGGCGTCGAATACGACACACACGGGCTGACCGCTGCAAACGGCCGCGCGCTCGACGAGGCGCTGCGGAGCTTTGGCACGCTCGAGGACGCCTCCGACCTTGTTCCCGCGCTTCGCGCGGTAAAGAGCGATGCGGAGCTCGCCTATGTCCGCCGTGCGGCGGAGCTTGCCGACGATGCGCTCGACGCCGCGCTTTCGCTGATCCGCCCGGGCGCCGACGAGGGCGACATCCTCGCCGCCATGCAGGGCGCTGTCTTCAAGGGCGGAGGCGACTATCCGGCGAACCCCTTCATCATCGGCTCCGGCGGGGACGCCCTTCTTTGCCGCATCAAGAGCGGCCGGCGGAAGCTCGACGCGAGCGACCAGCTCACGCTCGAATTCGCCGCGACCTTTCGGCTCTATCACGTGGCGCTGATGCGCACGGTGGTCGTCGGGAGCCCGAGCCCGCGCCACCTTGAGCTGCACGCGGCCTGCGTCGAGGCGCTTCGAGCCTGCGAGGAGGCGATGCGGCCGGGACGCACGTTCGGCGAAGTGTTCGACGCCCATGCCGCGGTGATGGAGGCGCACGGCATGACGCGCCATCGCCTGAACGCCTGCGGCTATTCGCTCGGCGCCCGTTACGCGCCCTCATGGATGGACTGGCCGATGTTCTTTCGCGGCAATCCGGCGGTCGTTCAGCCGGGCATGGTGCTTTTCGCCCACATGATCCTGATGGATTCCGACGCCGGGGCGGCCATGTGCCTCGGCCGCACCTACATCACCACCGGGGACGCCCCGGAGCCGCTCTCGCGGCACGGCACGGAGATTCCGCTGCGCTAGCGAAAAGCTAAGCTGCTGTTGAGGATTGCCGTTCCGCCCGGTTGTGAAGCTTTTGTGCCGTTGCTAAAAGGCCCGCGCGCGCCCCATGCAGTCGAGGGCGCTCCGACAAGGGGCCGGCCGGGCGCCCCCGCGGGGATTGTCCTAAGACATGAAGATCGTCGCCGGGAACTCCAACGAGACCCTCGCCCGGGCGATCGCCCACTATCTCAACATCGATCTCGCGCAGGCCGCCGTCCGCCGCTTCGCCGACCAGGAGGTCTTCGTCGAGATTCAGGAGAACGTGCGCGGCGAGGACGTCTTCGTCGTGCAGTCGACGAGCTTCCCGGCAAACGACAATCTGATGGAGCTGTTGATCATCATCGACGCGCTCCACCGTGCCTCGGCACGCCGGATCACGGCGGTCGTTCCCTATTACGGCTACGCGCGACAGGACCGGAAATCGCTGGCGCGGACGCCGATCTCCGCCAAGCTCGTCGCCAACATGATCACCACGGCCGGCGCCGACCGGGTGCTCACCGTTGACCTGCATGCCGGCCAGATCCAGGGCTTCTTCGACATCCCGACCGACAACCTCTTCGCCGCGCCGGTCTTCACGCGCGACATCGCCGAGCGCTACGACAACAACCACCTGATGGTGGTCTCGCCCGACGTCGGCGGCGTGGTGCGCGCCCGCATCGTCGCCAAACGCATCGACGCGCCGCTTGCCATCGTCGACAAGCGCCGCGAGCGGCCAGGCGATTCGGAGGTGATGAACATCATCGGCGACGTGGAAGGCCGCGCCTGCCTGCTCGTCGACGACATCGTCGATTCCGGCGGAACGCTCTGCAACGCCGCCGAGGAACTTCTCAATCAGGGCGCCACCTCGGTCGCCGCCTATATCACGCACGGCGTGCTGTCCGGCGGCGCGGTCGCCCGCATAACGGCGTCGAAGCTGACGGAACTTGTGATCACCGATTCGATCGAGCCGACTAGCGCGGTGCTCTCGGCGCGCAACATCCGCATCGTCTCGATTGCGTCGCTCCTCGGCGAAGCGGTGAGCCGCACAGCGCTTGAGAAATCCGTGTCGAGCCTTTTCGATTGAGCGGCTTTGCTCCAGCCGAAATCGTCAAGACGGACAGCTACCGCGGCGCCCCAAATACCCATCGCAAGTCGGCGTCAAACGCGTCGACAACGCGCTGCGCGCCTGGCCCGCTCAGGTGGGAGTTGTCTCGGTAGAACAGCACGTCGCCCTCGAAGGGGCGGCAGGTGCTCTGATCGCAGAAGAGGTCGAACGGATCGATCAAGCGGACATCGCTCATTCGCGCCGCCGCAGAAATGAGAGCTTCCAAAGAGGGCTCCCGTTGCGACTCGGCCGTGGCACGTGGCTTGACGCATCGACTGCGATCGATACCCCAGCGGTCCGACCTGACGACGCAATCCGGAGCTGTCAGGGGAAAATCAGGGATGGGCGCCACGACGAGGATTCTCCCGGCGCCGAGCTCACGAAGGGCAGAGAGCGTGTTCTCAAAGCGTGCCTGAAAATCGGGGGCAATGACATGCGGCCAGGCGGCTTCAATGATCGCATAGCGGAGCTTCCCGGGGACGGCGCGGCCGAGACGATCGAGCATTCTTCCAATGTCGGGACACCGGTCACTCGTTTCGCCGATCACTGGAAGGCAGCCGGGCTCGCCGAGGCGGATCGTGTCAATGCCGGCCGACTGGCCTCGCGCAAAAATGGCTGGGTACAGGTACGTTCGCAAACGAATCGCCGAGCAAGACGCCGAGCGGGCCGGCGGAAAGGGCTTTGAGGCAGGTGCTTCCCTCTGGATTGAAAGCGTGCGGCGCACAGCCTCCAGGGGGGAGGGCGGAGAGCGACGTTGTATCCAATCCTGAATAGCGCAGGAAGAGGACCGGTGCGGCCCTCGCCAGAACTCCTCCGGCAATGCCAAACAAGACGCATCCGATGAGCGCACTCCAAACAACCCGCTTGGAGCCGAAGCGCCGAAGAATGTCTCCACGACGAATCCTGATGCGCCGCTCCACAAAGAAGTAGGTCGCTAGCGCGAGCAAAAGCCCAAGGAGAGCTGCCGCGAGGTCGACTGAAAAGCGAGAGCGGCCGAACTGCGCAGCGTGCGCAAAGGCGATGAGCGGCCAATGCCACAGATACCAGGAATAAGACACCAAGCCGATGGCGATCATCGGTCGAGACGAGAGCGCGCGCGCAACAAAATTCCGCGGTTCGGCTGCGCCCGCTAAAAGCATCGCGGCGGCGCCGGCGACCGGCAACAGGGCGTAGCCGGAGGGAAACGGCGAGGCGGCGTCAAGGAGCGCCATGGACCCGGCCACAAGCATCGCGCCGCCTAGGGCTGCGCCTTCGATCACCGGTCGCCCAAGCCGACGCGTCGGGGCGACGAGATCGCTGAGCATCCCGCCGGCAATGAACTCCCAACCGCGCAACGGCATGAGGAAAAACGCAGGATTCTTGCCGGTGGACCAAATGATGCAGCCGAAGAGCGACAAGGCGAATATGCAAATACCCGGCACCAGCAGTGGGGCCTTGGGTGAGCCGCGGACCCGTCGAGAGTGAAGGTGGATGATTCCCCAAATCAGAACTGGGGTGACCAGATAAAACTGCTCCTCGACCGAAAGCGTCCAAAAGTGCAGCAATGGTTTGAGATGGGCCTCGATCGCAAAATAGCCGCCCGTGCGTAGAAAATAATGGTTCCCGAGCATGATCGATGAGAAGAGCTCGGACCAGCCGAACTCACCCAACTCGCGTGGGGTCACCAGGAAGAATACGGCCCCAAATGAGGTCGCCAAGAGGACGATGAAGAACGGCGGCAGGATGCGCAGCGATCGACGCGCATAGAAATCCAGGAAGGAGAAGCGAGACGTGCGCGTCGCGCGGAAAATCTGCCCGATGATCAGAAATCCGGAGATGACAAAGAAGACGTCCACCCCGACGAAGCCGCCCGAGAAACCCGGTACACCGACGTGGAAAGCAACAACGCCGATGATTGCGATCGCTCTCAGTCCGTCAACGAAAGGCAGGTAGCGTTCTTCACCGTGATAGGGATCGGAGCGCCATCGCATGCGCCAGGACGCGGACTTGAACCGACCTTCCTTCGCAGCTCCGTCGTCAACCGGGCCACGGCGGTCTTTGAACATCGGCAGTATGCCCCAACCCTCAGGCAGAGCGTTTCATGGTCGTTCGCTACGCCAGATGCAATGGGCGATGCGGAGTCTCACCTGTCGCGGCGGCGGGCGAGGCATCGACCGACCGAGCGACCTGTCCTCGCGGCTCTCGACTGCGCTCGCACCGCTTCTCTTGCGAAGGATTGGCGCGCCTGATAACCGATTTGGAATCAAAGGCGTATCGTTACTCGCCGCCGCCCGCGGCCGGGCGTTGTCCGGCAGTTCCGGAGCGGGTTGATCGAGGAGGAGTCCCGCTGACCAATATCCGTGTGCACGACGGCGACCTGCCCGACCTCTCCGCTTATCGCGATGCGGTCGCGGTCGACACCGAGGCGATGGGGCTGAAGCCCGGGCGCGACCGGCTATGCGTGGTGCAGCTGTCGCCGGGCGACGGCAGCGTCGACGTGGTGCACATCGCCAAAGGCCAGACGAGCGCTCCTAATCTCGGCCGGCTTTTCACCGACCCCGCGATCGTCAAGATCTTCCACTTCGCGCGCTTCGACGTGGCGATGCTGAAGCAATCGCTGGACATTGCGGTGACGCCGGTTTGGTGCACCAAGATCGCTTCGCGGCTGGTGCGCACCTATACTGACCGGCATGGGCTGAAAGAGCTGGTGCGCGAGATCCTCGGATTGGAGATTTCCAAGCAGCAGCAGTCTTCCGACTGGGGCGCGGAGGCGCTGACGGAGGCGCAGCTCGAATATGCGGCCTCCGACGTGCTGCATCTCCACGCGATCAAGGCGGCGCTGGAGGCGCGACTCGTTCGTGAAGGGCGGCTGGAACTCGCCGAATCCTGCTTCCGCTTCGTGCCGGTTCGCGCCGAGCTCGACCTCCTTGGATGGGAGAGCGAGGATATTTTCTCCCATTCGTGACCCCGCGCCGGGCGCCGGGCTTGCGGGCGCCCGCAAATCACCACACTCTCGCGCCCAAACCGTATTTGTATGACGGAATTGAATATGGCCCTTTCGGCGCCCTGGCAGGCAGCGACCGTCGATCGCACGGCGCGCGCGAAGGCGTTTGTCGCGGCGCGGCGGCACAGCCGCCTGGTGCGCGTGCTGCGCGCGCTGCTGCCTCTCCTTGCCGTCGGGGCGGTCGCCGGCTTTGTCGTGATCACGCGGCTCGGCTTTCCGGCGGCGCTCGATCTCGACGCGCTGCGCCTCAGCGTCACCCGCAATTCCATCATCATGGACCGCCCGCATCTGACGGGTTTCGATCATCATCACCGCGAATATTCGATCGTCGCGAGCCGTGCCATTCAGCCCCTGCTGAACCCAAACCAGGTGCGTCTCGAGGATATCGAAGCGAAGATCGAGACGGCGAACGGGACGACCACGACCATCAACGCTGAAGCCGCCGACTACGATCACAGCAACGGGGTGATCAAGCTCCTCGGCGCGATAACGGCCGACACGCCCAGCGGCTACTCCGTGCATTTGACCGACGCGGACGTAGACCTTTCGGCGGGCACCCTGGTCACCGAAAATCCGGTCACCATCGAGTACGGTGGCAGCCGCGTGACAGGCAAACGCTTCTCCTCCAGCGACGGCGGCAAGGTGATCGTGATCGAGGGCGATGTGCGCACAGTGCTGCTGCCGCCAAAGCGCACGCCCGACGCGGCTGCGCCCGAAGCGGAGTAGGTTAGCGCGATGCGGATCGGGACCCGGCTCGCAGTAGCGCTCGTGTGCGTGCTCGCGGCGCGCACGACAAGCGCGCAGAATTTCGGCGCCGCGTTTGCCGGCTTCAACAGCGACTCAAGCACGCCGATACAGATCGAGGCTGACCGGCTCGAAGTGCACGATGCCGATAAGCTTGCGATTTACAGCGGCCACGTGCGCGTGCTGCAAGGCGAGACGCTGTTGGAGGCGCCCGAACTGCGCGTCTTCTATAAGGGCGAGGCGACGACCAACAGCGGCGCGACGGCGGCCGGTACCAGCGTCGCGGGCTCGCAGGTGTCGCGCATCGAAGCGGGGCCCGGCGTTACCGTGCATACGGGCGACCAGGTGGCGAGCGCCGACCGGGCCGTCTTCAACGTGGCTCAGGATCTCGTCACGATGACCGGCAACGTGCTGCTGACGCAGGGGGACAACGTTGTCCATGGCGCGCGGCTGGTGGTGAATTTGGCGACCAAGGAGGGACGCGTCGAAGGCGGTCGAGTGCAGACCTTGATAACGCCCTCCAGCGGCACCCCGGCCACGAAATGACGGCGCCCGCGCAAAGGATCGCTTCTTGAACAAGCACGAAGCAGGCGATCTTCAAGAGCCGCAGGCCGCCGTCAATCCCGGCGAGGGTTGGCTCGTCGCACGCGGGCTCAGGCGCTCGTTCAAGGGGCGCCTTGTTGTCGACGACGTATCGCTCGCGCTGTGTCGCGGTGAGGTTGTCGGTCTTCTCGGCCCGAACGGCGCCGGCAAGACCACGGTCTTCTACATGATCACCGGGCTGATCCGCGCCGAAGGCGGGCGCATCGAGCTCGACGGCTTCGACATCACGCATTTGCCGATGTACCAGCGCGCCCGTCTCGGCGTTGGATATCTGCCGCAGGAAGCTTCGATCTTCCGTGGCCTGTCGGTCGAGGACAACATCCGCGCCGTGCTTGAGATCGTGGAGCCGGATCGTGCGCTCAGGGAAGCCGACCTCGACGCGCTGCTTGAGGAATTCCACATCATGCACCTGCGGAAGGCGCCCTCGATCTCGCTTTCCGGCGGCGAGCGGCGGCGCTGCGAAATCGCCCGCGCGCTTGCCTCCCGCCCGGTCTTCATGCTGCTCGACGAGCCGCTCGCCGGCATCGACCCGATCGCCGTCGCCGACATCCAGGGCCTCGTCCGCCACCTGAAGCGGCGCGGTATCGGCGTCCTCATTACCGACCACAACGTGCGCGAAACGCTCGGGCTGATCGACCGTGCCTATATCCTCCACGCCGGGCGCGTGATGAGTGAGGGGACGCCGGAGGAAGTCGTCAGCAACCCCGAGGTGAGGCGCGTTTATCTTGGCGAACGCTTCAGGCTTTAACTCCTGCTCGGGTCGCGGTAAGTTGCACTGCAATATGACGGTGCCGTGAAGAGGCCGGGGAGCCTCGGAGCCGTCAGGCGGGGCAGCGTTGATGGCTCTTTCGGCCAAGCTTCATCTTCGGCAGACCCAATCGCTCGTCATTACGCCGCAGCTGATGCAGGCGATTCGGCTCCTGCAGATGTCGGGGCTGGAGCTTGAACGTTTCGTCGCCGGCGAGCTTGAGCAGAACCCACTCCTGGAATCGGGCGAGAGCGAAGGGCCGGTGGCCCTCGATGACGCGGAAAGCCCTGCCGCCGAGACCGCCAGCGCGCCGGAGGAGATCACCGGCGATGTCGATGCCGAGCCGGCCGACGTCTTTCCGGAGGAAGCCGGACCTTCGAACAGCCTCGGTTCGTCTTTCTCCGGGCGCGGCGCGTCGGGCGGCGCGGGCTTCAACGAGCTTGGAATCGACCAGAACGTGGCCGCCACGGAAAGCCTCGAGGCGTTGCTGTCCCGCACCATCGACGCAGTGTTTGCTCACGCTCCCCCCGACCGGGCGATTGCGCTTGCGCTTCTCGCCACGCTCGACGCGGCCGGCTATCTGACGGTTGCGCTTGAGACGGCAGCCTTGCGCCTCGGCGCCGCGCCGGACGCTGTCGAGCGCGTGCTTCGTGTCTGCCAGGATTTCGCGCCGACCGGTACGTTCGCCCGCTCTCTCGCCGAATGCCTCGAGCTGCAGCTGGTCGAGCGCAACCGTCTGTCGCCGGCGATGCGGACGCTTCTTGCAAACCTCGACCGCTTGGCGGCGGGCGACCGTGCGGCACTTGCGGCGCTTTGCGGAGTAGGCCGCGACGGCATCGACGCGCTCATCGGCGAGTTGCGTACGCTCGATCCGAAGCCCGGCCTCGCCTTCACGCATGAGCCGGTCCGTACGCTCGTGCCCGACGTCTTTGTGCGCTCCGCGCCAAGCGGCGGCTGGATCGTGGAGCTGAACGACGAGGTGCTGCCGCGGCTTCTCGTCAATCGCACCTACTATGCGAAGGTCGCCGGGCAGCTTTGCGGCGATGCGGAGAAGAAGTATCTGACCGACTGCCTGCAGAAGGCGAGCTGGCTTGAGAAGAGTCTCGATCAGCGCGCCCGCACGGTGCTCAAGGTTGCGACCGAGATCGTGCGGCGCCAGGAAGGCTTTCTGAAGGACGGCGTCGCCTATCTGAAGCCGCTCAATCTGCGCATGGTCGCCGACGCGCTCGGCATCCACAAATCGACGGTCAGCCGTGCGGCGGCGAACAAGACCATCGCGACGCCGCGCGGCATTTTCGAGTTCCGCTATTTCTTCACCGGTGCGATCGCCGCCACCTCCGGAAGCGAGGCCCACTCGGCGGAGGCCGTGAAGCATCGGATCCGCAAGCTGATTTTGGAGGAGTCGCCCGATGCCGTGCTCTCCGACGATGCCATCGTTGCGATCCTGTCGCGCGAGGGAGTCGACATCGCGCGCCGCACGGTCGCCAAGTACCGCGAGATCATGCGCATCGGCTCCTCGGTCGAGCGCCGCCGCGAGCGCCGGCTCAAGCAGGCATCCTGAAGGGCCTCGCGTCCGCCGATCGCGCCGTCCGCGCGCGTGCAATCCAATTCGGTTTAACTCAACCGAAGGAGGCGCGTACAGGTCCGCCGCGCTAAACGATCCGGCCGTCGGAAGCACGCGATGAATTTAAGGATTGCCGGCAAGAACTTCGATATTGGACAGGCGCTTCGTTCCCGCATTGACGAGACCGTGACCGGCACCGTGCAGAAGTATTTCGACCGCGGCTATTCCGGGCAGATCACGATATCGAAGAGCGGGCACGTATTTGAAACCGAGCTCGCGCTGCATCTCGACACCGGCGTGATATTGGAGGTCCACGGGTCCGATCCGGACGCGCATCTGAGCTTTGACCAGGCGGCGGAGCGGCTCGCCAAGCGGCTCCGGCGCTACAAGCGTCGAACTCAAGGACCATTGAGGCGGCGCGTGCGCTTCGTGCGCCCGACGTGATTTCTAGGGAAGTGTGATGGATCTCAGCGATCTCCTGACCTCTGAAGCCGTGCTGCCCTCGCTGCACGTTCAATCGAAGAAACAGGTCCTGCAGGAAGTCTCCGCCATCGCCGCGCGTCTGACCGGGCTGCCGGAGCGCGCGATCTTCGACACCCTTTTGCAGCGCGAGCGCCTCGGCTCGACCGGAGTGGGGCAGGGCGTCGCCATCCCGCACGGGAAGTCCGCGGCGCTTAACCGGCTCTTCGGCGTCTTCGCGCGGCTTGCGCGACCGGTCGAGTTCGATTCCGTCGACGATCAGCCGGTCGATCTCGTCTTCGTGCTGCTCGCGCCGGAAAGCGCCGGCGCCGACCATCTGAAGGCGCTGGCGCGCGTGGCGCGCGTGCTGCGCGACCCGGAGATCGCGGAGAAGCTCCGCGGCGCGGAAAACGCCGACGCCATCTACGCGATCCTGGCAACGCCCGCCACCGCCTCGCACGCTGCCTGAAACACAAGCCGGCGCTCTGTGAAGCCCTCATCCTGAGGTGCGATGCCGACGTCAGTTGCCTCGAAGGGCGGGCACAACGCGCTCGGACCAGCGTGGTGCGTGCTTCGAGGCTCCCCCGGATCAAGTCCGGGGTCGCACCTCAGCATGAGGGAGTTGGGAGGCTTCCATGTCGCGTTGTCCCCGCGAGGGACGGCATCTCAATGGCCGGTGGTGCGCGCCAAATGAAAACGGGGCCGCAAGGGCCCCGCTCTCGATCGATTTCGCGCTCGCGCTAGTGCACGCTCACCGTCTCGAGGTCGTTTTCGTGGGCGCTGGCGATCGCGGCCGCTTTGGAGTCGGTCAGCATGATCGGCTGGCCGGCGGCGGAGAGAAGCGCCCAAAGATTGAGGCCCGGCGCAAGCTCGGGCGCCTGCGGGAAGAGGTTCTTGACCTCTTCGGAGCGCACCGGCCTGAGATAGGCGATCTGGCCGCCGCCGAGCGCGGCGAATGCATCCTGCGGCATCGTCTTGGCGGTCTCGTTGCTGGTCATCATCTCTCTCTCCATCCTTCAGCCGCGGGACGTGATCTGGATACGCTTCACGGTGCGCGCTGCCTCAGGCCGCACCAATTCGATCGATAACAACCCGTCCTTCAGCTCCGCGCCCTTCACTTCGATACCGTCGGCAAGAACGAACGTGCGCCGGAATTGCCGCGCCGCGATGCCTCGATGCAGATAGTCGCGGTCGTCGCTGTCCGACTGCCGTCCACCGACGCTAAGCTCATTGTCCTCCACAGTCACTTCAATATCGTTAGGATCGAAGCCGGCGACCGCGAGCGTGATGACGATGCGGGCCGGCGCGGCGCCGTCCGCGGCGATCCGCTCGATATTGTAAGGCGGGTAACCGTCGGCCGTCTTCGACACGCGGTCCAAGAGGCGTTCGATGTCCTCGAACCCGAGGAGGAGGGGACTCGAAAAAGCAAGCGTACGCGTCATCTGATGCAAAGCCCTCGTCTTGAAGCGACTTCGCCCGACCGGACCCAAGAAGCGGCGTCCGCTCGGTTCGGAAGAAATATGGGGAACACGCCAAGGCGCTTCAAGGCGCGAACGCGGCAGCCTTTTGGCGTGGTTGAGCGCTTTGATTTCTGATGATTTCAGAGGTTGCGTGGTGGAGCCGAGCGGGATCGAACCGCTGACCTCGTGAATGCCATTCACGCGCTCTCCCAACTGAGCTACGGCCCCGTCCAAGACTGCCGCGGGCTTGGGTTCCCGCGGATCGGGCTAACTAGGCGGCGGTCGCTCGAATTGCAAGGCCCGCGCCGAGCCGCATGGCACGTCTTCCCGGCACGTTGGTGAGCGCTCTACCGCTCCTCTTCGTCCTCTTCGTCGACATCGAGAAGACCGGCGACGTCGTCGCCCTCCTCCTCCTCTTCCTCCAGGAAGGGATCGGGCACGGTCTCGTCGGCCTCGACCTCGATTTCGGCGTCGGGGATATCCGCCACTTCTTCTTCCTCGTCGGCGTCCGGGCCGATCGGGCGCGACCTCCTCCTCCGCCTCTTCGAGCGAGACGACGTCCGCTTCGCGCACGACCTCGGCGACCGGCGCCGCCTCCGCCTTGGGCGCCGGTTCGGGCTTGCGCTCCGCGGCGCGCGTCGGGGCCGCCACCTCGAAAACGGTGCCGCAACTTGGGCAAATGATCGGGCTACGGTTCAGGTCGTAGTATTTGATGCCGCAGGAGGGACAGGTGCGCTTCGTGCCGAGTTCTGGTTTCGCCACGTCTCTTCAGCCTCTTCGTTGAACGCGCCGCGTGCCTAGCGACGGGTCATACCCCTGTCAAACACCTTCTTTCGCCTGCCGGAGGCCGGCTCCGCCGCCCGCGGAAATGGTGACCTCGCATGGGGGCTGTGCTACCAACCCGCCGTTTCTAAGGCCCTCGCCTGGCCAGGCCCGCAACTTTCATGCCGAAGAGATGACGCACGCTTTCAAAAAACCCTTGAGCGCGCTGCCCTCCGGGCCGCTCCGCGGCCGCGTCGCCGTCCCCGGCGACAAGTCGATCTCGCACCGTGCGCTGATGTTCGGCGCGCTTGCCGAAGGCGAGACCAAGGTCTCCGGCCTGCTTGAATCGGAGGACGTGATGGCGACGGCCGCCGCCATGCGCGCCTACGGCGCGACCGTCGAGAAGGGTCGCGACGGAACCTGGCGCGTCGCGGGGCTCGGCACCGGACGGCTCAAGGAGCCGGAGAGCGTGATCGATTTCGGCAATGCCGGAACCGGCGTGCGGCTCACGATCGGGATCGCCGGCGCGCATCCCTTCGCCTCCACTTTCGTCGGCGACCCGTCGCTGTCGAAGCGGCCGATGGGCCGCGTGCTCGAGCCGCTGCGCAAGATGGGCGCGGAGGTCGTCGCGCGCACCGGCGATCGGCTGCCGCTTTCCATCAAGGCGGGCGCAAAGATGACGCCGATCGAATATCGCGTGCCGGTGCCGTCCGCGCAGGTGAAGTCGGCGGTGCTCCTCGCCGGGCTCAACATCGAAGGCGTGACGACGGTGATCGAGCCCGTCGCGACGCGCGATCACACCGAGCGCATGCTGAAGGGCTTCGGCGCCGACGTCACGACCACGCGCGGCAAGGACGGCGCGACGACCATCCGCCTCGTCGGCCGGCCCGACCTCAAGCCGCAGGCGGTCACGGTCCCCGCCGATCCGAGCTCCGCCGCCTTCCTGATCGTCGCCGGGCTTCTCGTCGACGGCTCGGATGTTACGATCGAGAATGTGCTGCTCAACCCCGCCCGCACCGGCCTCATCGCCACGCTGAAGGAGATGGGCGCCGACCTTCAGATCGAGAACGAGCGGCTCTCCGGCGGCGAGACGATCGGCGACGTGCACGTGCGCGCCTCGAAGCTCAAGGGCGTCGCCGTGCCGGCGGAGCGCGCGCCGTCGATGATCGACGAATATCCGGTGCTCGCAGTCGCCGCGTCCTTCGCCGATGGGCACACGGTGATGGACGGCCTGGAAGAGCTGCGCGTAAAAGAGTCCGATCGCCTGGCCGCGGTCGCGCGTGGGCTTGAGGCGAACGGCGTCCAATGCCGCGAGGGCAAAGCGAGCCTCGTCGTCGAAGGCGGGCGCGTGAAGGGCGGCGGCACGGTGCCGACGCATCTCGACCATCGCATCGCCATGAGCTTCCTCGTCATGGGGCTTGCCGCCGAGCGCCCCGTCACCGTCGACGACAGCGCGACGATCGCCACCTCCTTCCCGAGCTTTGTGGAGCTACTGAAGCGGCTCGGCGCCGGCTTCGCCGACGGCGCGGAAGCGGCGTGACAGGCGTTCCCGTCGTTGCGATCGACGGTCCGGCGGCGAGCGGCAAGGGCACGCTCGCGCGCCGGCTTGCGCGCCATTTCGGGCTCCGCCATCTCGACACCGGCCTGACCTACCGCGCGGTCGCCGACCGGCTTCTCTCGACCGCTGCCGATCTTGACGACGAGGACGCCGCCGTAGCCGCGGCCGCGGCGCTCGATCTCGACACGCTCGATGCCAAGCGGCTGGCAAGCCACGCCATTGGCGAGGCGGCCTCGCGGGTCGCGGTCATGCCGCGGCTGCGGACCGCGCTGCGCGAGAAGCAGCGGGCTTTCGCCGCGACGCCGCCCGGCGCCGTGCTCGACGGGCGCGACATCGGGACGGTGGTTTTTCCGGATGCGCCGGCGAAGCTCTACGTCACCGCCTCGCCGGAGACGCGCGCGCGCCGCCGCGCGCTTGAAATGCGCCAGGCGGGCGCCGATATCTTGGAAGCGGAGGTTCTTGCGGACCTCAGGCGGCGCGACCAGCGCGACATGGCGCGCACGGACTCGCCGCTCAGACCCGCCCCGGACGCTTACTTGCTCGACACAACCGATTTGGATATAGAAGCCGCGTTCCGGGCGGCCGTCGATTTCGTGGGCCGCAAGATCGCGAGAGGATGAAGGGCGCGCCCTTTTGGGTGCGCTTCTCTTTCATTCGCCGGCTACGCCGCTTCCCGGAACCAAGATCGTCGCTTTCGGCCTCACGGTGCGCCGGCCCTCTCGACGAGGGGGAGGCAGAGGGCGACAAACGCAACGCTAACGCCCGGCGCAGGGCAGGGGACCGCCGCGTCCCCGCTGTCAGGAGTTTTGATGCAAATAGCCGAGATGCAACCCAGCAGGGAGGATTTTGCCGCTCTTCTGGAAGAGTCCTTCGCCACGAGCGATCTTGCCGAAGGGACCGTCGTCAAAGGCAAGGTCATCGCGATCGAGAAGGACGTCGCCATCATCGACGTCGGCCTGAAGGTCGAGGGGCGGGTGCCGCTCAAGGAATTCGGCGTCCGCGGACGCGACGGCGAGCTGAAGCCCGGCGACGAGGTCGAAGTCTATCTGGAGCGCGTTGAGAACGCGCTCGGCGAGGCGATGCTCTCCCGCGAGAAGGCGCGCCGCGAGGAAAGCTGGGTCAGGCTCGAAGTGAGCTTTGAGAAGAACGAGACCGTCACCGGTCAGATCTTCAATCAGGTGAAGGGCGGCTTCACCGTCGATCTCGACGGCGCCGTGGCCTTCCTGCCGCGCAGCCAGGTGGACGTGCGCCCGGTGCGCGATGTCGGTCCGTTGATGAATTCGCCGCAGCCTTTCCGCATCCTCAAGATGGACAAGCGGCGCGGCAACATCGTCGTCTCGCGCCGCTCGGTGCTTGAAGACACGCTCGCAGAGCAGCGCTCGGAGCTGGTGCAGCGGCTGCACGAAGGCCAGGTGGTCGAAGGCGTCGTCAAGAACATCACCGAATACGGTGCGTTCGTCGATCTCGGCGGCATCGACGGCCTGCTCCACGTCACCGACATGGCGTGGCGGCGCGTCAACCATCCTTCGGAGATTCTGAACATCGGCGAGACGGTGAAGGTGCAGATCGTCCGCATCAACCCGGAGACTTTCCGCATCTCGCTCGGCATGAAGCAGCTTGAGGCGGATCCGTGGGAGGGTATCGAGGCGAAGTACCCGATCGGCGCGCGCTTCACCGGCCGCGTCACCAACATCACCGACTACGGCGCCTTCGTGGAGCTGGAGCCGGGTATCGAGGGCCTGATCCACGTCTCCGAGATGAGCTGGACCAAGAAGAACGTCCATCCGGGCAAGATCGTCTCCACCTCGCAGGAGGTTGAGGTCGTGATCCTGGAGGTCGACGCAGCCAAGCGCCGCGTCTCGCTCGGCTTGAAGCAGACCATGCGCAATCCGTGGGAGGAGTTCGCCGAGAAGCATCCGGTCGGCTCCGTCATCGAGGGCGAGGTCAAGAACAAGACCGAGTTCGGCCTTTTCCTCGGGCTCGAGAACGACGTCGACGGCATGGTCCACCTCTCCGACCTCGACTGGAACCGCTCCGGCGAGGAGGCGATGGAGGACTACAAGAAGGGCGACATGGTCCAAGCCAAGGTGCTCGACGTCGACATCGAGAAGGAGCGCATCTCGCTTGGCATCAAGCAGGTCGGCGGCGACCCGATGGAGGCCGTCACCGGCCTCAAGAAGGGCGCCATCGTCACCGGCGAGGTGACGCAGGTCATGGATTCCGGCATCGAGGTGAAGATCGCCGATTCCGACATGACCGCCTTCATCCGCCGCGCGGAGCTCTCGCGCGAGCGCTCCGAGCAGCGGCCCGACCGCTTCGCCCCCGGCGAGAAGGTCGACGCGCGCGTCACCAACATCGACAAGAAGAGCCGCAAGATCTCGCTGTCGATCAAGGCGCTCGAGATCGCCGAGGAGAAGGAGGCGGTCGCGCAGTACGGCTCGACCGATTCAGGCGCGTCGCTCGGCGATATCCTCGGCGCGGCCTTGAAGAAGCAGCAGACCGACGGGGACGAAGGCGAGGAAGAGCAGGCGGAGCCGGAGAGCGAGGAGGAGAAGGTGGAGGAATAGACGCTTCCACCTTCGTCGAAACGATTCAAGGCCCGCGGTCGTGCCGCGGGCCTTTTGCTTGATCGGGCTGTGCATCTTCGAGCGCATGCATCCGCCGACGCAGCGGATCGCTTCGCGTTTCTCAAAGATGCTGCAAGAAGTCCTCGATCGCTTCGAAGATCGCTGCGTGCGCCCGCGCGCGATCCGTGCCCTTGGGATCGTCGCAGACCGGATCGTCGGCCTCCTCGATGAGGAGGTCGTGGCCCGCCGGCTTGCATTCGGCCAGGAACGTGAAGTGGTGCCCGGGCGCCACCACGGCGTAGCGCGCGTTCGGCAGGCGCCCCACGAGGTTGCTGCCCCCGGCGCCGACGTTGACGGCCTTCCAGCGCGTCTCGTTGCCGAGATTGATCAGGAGCACAGGCATCGTCGTCGCCGCGACGCTCGCTGCGTTCGCCACATAGGTGAAGCCGGGGTCGATGGCGACGGCTGCGTCGATCCGCGGGTCGCGCAAGTCGGCGGCGAAGCCGTCCGGCAGGTGGTCGAAATCCACGCCGCCCTTGGCGAGGAAAATGCAGTCCTGGGCGGTGTCGCGGAACTTGGCGCAATAGTCGGCATAAGCTTGCCGATCGAACCGCAGTCCCGCCAGATTAAGCGCCGTTGCACCGCCGAGCGAGAATCCGATCGCGATGATGCGCGACAGGTCGACATGTGGCCCGAAGGCCGGATCGGCGAGGAGCGTGTCGAGCGCCGCGGAGAGATCCTTCGCCCGCTCGTCCAGGATGACGGAGCGCCGCGGCGAGGAATCGCCCGACGTGCTGCCGGGGTGATTGACCGCCAGAACCATCGCGCCATTCAGCGCCAGCTGCGACGACAGCCAGGAGATCGTGTCCATATTGCCGCCCGAGCCGTGCGACAGCAGGAAAAGCGGGAAGCGCCCGTCGGCGACCGCCGCCCCGACATAAGCGGGCGTGCCTTTGAAAACGGCATTGTCGCCGATCAGCCCGCGATACGTGGGGGTACCGACCGGATACCAGATCGAGGCTGCGAGCGGCGCCGGCCGGTGCGCGGCGGTTACGGTCAACCGGTCGTATCCGGCGATCGGCTCGGCGGCTGCGGCCGTGCCGAGCATGGTCACGAGGGCGGCGGCAAGAAGCATCTGTCTCATCTGTCAGCTCCGTTCTATGGGGATGCGGCCTCGTCCTCGGGCAGGGCGCGGCTTTGCGCGTCCTCGAACCGGTTTCAGGTCGCGCCAAACCGGATGTCGGAGCTTTTCGACCGGGAGACGCAGAAGGATCCGCGTGATGCTCGCCCTGCCGATATCGATGATCGTGGCTCTGGTGCTGGTCTTTCTGTTCGTGCGCACGCTGCTGGCGGGCGGCTATCCGAAGCTCTTCTCCGCACTGCTCTTCTCATGCGCCTTCCAGGGCGTAGTGGTCTCGCTCATCCAGTATTACGGCGTGACGGCGCTGTTTGCGCTGCAGCCTGTCACCGCGACGATCATCCCGCCGCTCGCCTGGCTCGCCTTCCTGACGAGCGCCGTGCGGCCGCTCGACCTGCGGCGTGACCTGCTGCATCTCGCGGCCCCGGCCTTCACCGCCTTCTGCGTGGCGTTTGCGCCAATCGCGCTCGATGTCGTGGTGTCGGGCATCTTTGTCGGCTACGGCGTGGCGATCCTGGTCACGCTCGGGCGGAGCGCCGGCGGCCTACCGCTCATGCGGCTGGAGAGCGGCCGCATACCGGGCCTGATCTGGTGCGCGATTGCGCTGGCGCTCATCCTCTCCGCAATTGGCGATGGCCTGATCGCCGTGGCGCTCGCCTACGATCTCGGCCCGCTCAGGCCGTGGATCCTCAGCATCTTCTCGTCGTTGGCGCTGCTCAGCATCGGCCTGCTCGCCGTATCGAACGATCTGATCGGCGAGGCCGAGCCGGCCGCCTTAGACGCCGCACCGTTTCCGGCCGTCGACAGCGCTGAGGATGAGGTGCTGATGCAGCGGCTCGACAAGCTGGTGCGCGGGGACCAGCTCTATCTCGACCCGGACCTGACGCTGGCGCGCCTGGCTCGTCGCCTGCATGTCCCTATCAAGACGCTTTCGGCGACGATCAATCGGCGAACGGGAGAGAACATCTCCCGCTTCATCAACAATTTCCGGATCGCGCATGCGTGCGAGCGCTTGCGAGCCGGCGACAACGTGACCGCCGCCATGCTCGCCAGCGGCTTCAACACGAAGTCCAACTTCAATCGCGAGTTCACGCGCGTGACGGGCAAGGCTCCGAGCGCATGGAAGGCTGCGGACTGAGCCGATTCCGCGTCCAAACGGCCACGCTCAGTCCTTCGCGCGCTCCACGTAGCTTCCGTCCGCCGTCATCACCACGATCCTCGTGCCGACCGCGATGTGCGGCGGGACCATCGTGCGCGCGCCGTTGGAGAAAATCGCCGGCTTGTAGGAGGACGAGGCGGTCTGCCCTTTCACCGTCGGCTCGGTCTCGGTCACTTCAAGCGCCACCTTCTGCGGTAGCTCGATCGAGACGGCATTTCCCTCAAAAAGCGAGATCATGCAGGGCATGCCTTCTTGCAGAAAGGCGGCCTGGTCGCCGATCACGTCGGCGGGAACGGGGACCTGCTCGTAGCTTTCCGGGTTCATGAAGACGTAGCTGTCGCCGTCCTGATAGAGGTAGGTGTGCTCGCGATCTTCCACGTAAGCACGTTCGACCTGCTCGGTGGTCTTGTAGCGCTGCACGGTCTTCACGCCATCGGAAAGCCGGCGCATCTCCACCTGCGTCGTCGGCGTGCCCTTGCCCGGGAAAAAGCTCTCGGCGGAAAGCACGCTGTAGAGCTGCCCGTCGACTTCGAGGATATTGCCCTTGCGCACCGAGCTTGCGATGACCTTCACGTCTAAACCTCATCCGGCGATTGCTGCGGCCTTGCCGCTTTTCGCCTGCGCAGCTAGCTGATCTGTGTGGCAATGAACAGCCTTCTCGCGAAAGCGCCGCACTCCATCCCCACCCGCTCCTGGTGGTCGCCGGACGCGCATGCCGCGCGCCGCCCCTATCTCGCGGCCCGGGGGGAATCGTTGCGGCGCTGCGGCGCTGGTTCGAGGCGGAGGGATTTTTCGAGATCGAGGCCGGCGCCTTGCAGATATCGCCTGGCAACGAGACGCACCTTCACGGCTTCGCCACCGACCTCGTCGGGACCGATGGCGAGCGAACCCGGCTCTATCTCCATACCTCGCCGGAATTCGCCATGAAGAAGCTCCTCGCGGCAGGCGAGGAACGCATCGTCGATTTCGCGCGCGTCTTCCGGAACCGCGAGCGGAGCGCGCTGCACCACCCCGAGTTCACGCTGGTTGAATGGTATCGCGCGCACGAGACGTATGAGCGGTTGATGGTGGACTGCGCCGCAATCCTTGCCGAGGCAGCACGGGCTGCAGGCGCGAAAACGCTGCGCTTTCGCGGGCGCGAGGCGGATCCCTTCGCCGAGCCGGAGCGGATCACCGTCGCCGAAGCCTTCGCCCGCTTTGCCGGTATCGAGCTGATGGCGACGCTGCCCGCTGATCCAAAGACCCAGCCGCGCCACGATCGGCTGGCACTCGAAGCACAAGCCGCGGGCATCCGCGT
This sequence comes from uncultured Alphaproteobacteria bacterium, assembly GCA_963778625.1. Lineage (GTDB taxonomy): Bacteria > Pseudomonadota > Alphaproteobacteria > Rhizobiales > Afifellaceae > DASWJZ01. Next base: position 59,490 of record CAVZVB010000020.1, on the reverse strand, counting down.
CGCCGCAGACGACACCTGGTCCGACATCTTCAGCAAGATTCTCACCGAGCGGATCGAGCCGCAGCTCGGTCTCGGGCGCGCGACGATCCTCACCGATTATCCCGCAAGCGAGGCCGCGCTCGCCCGGCGCAAGCCGTCGGATCCGCGCCTTGCCGAGCGCTTCGAGCTCTATGCCTGCGGCGTGGAGCTCGCGAACGCCTTCGGCGAGCTGACCGATCCTGACGAGCAGCGCCGCCGGTTCGAAGACGGCATGGCGGAGAAGGAGCGCATCTACGGCGAGCGCTACCCGATCGACGAGGATTTTCTCGCCGCGCTTGCCGTGATGCCGCCTGCAAGCGGCGCCGCGCTCGGCCTTGACCGGCTCGTGATGCTCGCGAGCGGAGCGGAACGCATTGAAGACGTGATCTGGACGCCGATGCCGGAGGAGGACGCTTCGTCATGAGCATGGTTCGAACGCTGCGAAGCGCGGCCGACATCGTCGACGCGGAGCTTCTCCCCGCCGATGCCTCCGGCCTTGCACGCCTTGACGACCTTGAGCGCGTTGCCGCGCGCTATGCCGTGGCGATCACGCCGGCGATGGCGGAGCTGATCGACGCTGCCGATCCGCATGACCCGGTCGCCCGGCAGTTCCTGCCCGATGCGGCGGAGCTCGATTGGCAGCCGGAGGAGCGCGCCGATCCGATCGGCGACGACGTGTACGAGGTCACGCCCGGGCTCGTTCACCGCTACCCCGACCGCGTTCTCCTAAAACTTGCGAATATCTGCGCCGTCTATTGCCGCTTCTGTTTCCGCCGCGAGACGGTCGGCCCGGGCAACCCCGCGCATCTATCCGAAGAGGCGATCGACGCTGCGCTTGCTTACGTCGCCGCCCATCCGGAAATCTGGGAGGTGATCGTCAGCGGCGGCGACCCGCTGGTTCTGAGCGCGAGACGCCTCGCGGTGGTCTCGGAAAGGATCGCCGCGATCCCGCACGTCAAGGTGCTGCGCTGGCACAGCCGTGTGCCGCTCGTTGCGCCGGAGCGGGTCGACGCCGCCTTGATCGCTGCCCTCAAGCCCGAAGGCGCGACGACGTGGCTCGCGGTCCACGCGAACCACCCGAAGGAATTCACCGCCGCGGGATGCGCCGCGCTTGCGCGGATCGCCGGCGCCGGCATTCCGATGGTCAGCCAGAGCGTGCTTCTGAAAGGCGTCAACGACGATCCGAAAACGCTTGCCGCATTGATGCGCGCGTTCGTCGAGAACCGCGTGAAGCCCTACTATCTCCACCACGGAGACCTCGCGCCGGGCACCGCGCATTTCCGCACGTCCCTCGACGACGGTCGCGCGCTTGTGCGCGCACTCCGCGGCGTGATCTCCGGCCTCTGCCAGCCGACCTACGTGCTCGACATCCCCGGCGGCCACGGCAAGGTTCCGGTCGGCCCGGAACATGTTTCGACTGCGAAAGACGGCGGCCAAGCGGTCGAGGACTCGCGCGGCCGCGTTCATCTCTACCCGCCGGTTCCGGAGGCTCTGCCGTGACGCATCCCTTTATCGCGCATCTTTCCGCCGAGCTTTCGACGATCGAAGCCGACGGGCTCTTGAAGCGCGAGCGGCTGATCACCACGCCGCAATCCGCGCATATCCGCATCAAGGACCCGCGGGCGCAGGGCGGCGAGCGCGAGATGCTCAATCTCTGCGCCAACAACTATCTCGGCCTCGCCGACCACCCCGATGTCATCGAGGCAGCGCGCGCGGCGCTCGACGAATTCGGCTTCGGCATGGCTTCGGTGCGCTTCATCTGCGGTGCGCAGACGCTGCATCGTCAGCTTGAGGAGCGCATCGCGCGCTGGCTCGGCAAGGACGACGCGATCCTCTTCGCCGCCTGCTTCGACGCGAATGGCGGCGTGTTCGAGCCGCTGCTTTCGGCCGAGGACGCGGTGATCTCGGACAGCCTCAATCACGCTTCCATCATCGACGGCATCCGGCTCTGCAAGGCGAAGCGCTATCGCTTCGCCAATTCCGACATGGACGATCTCGAAGCGCAGCTGAAGCAGGCCGAGGCGGACGGCGCGCGCTTCAAGCTGATCGCCACCGACGGCGTCTTCTCGATGGACGGCTACGTGGCGAAGCTTCCGGAGATCTGCGACCTCGCGGAGCGCTACGGCGCCTTCGTCATGGTCGACGATTGTCATGCGCACGGGCATCTCGGCGAAGGCGGGCGCGGCTCGCCGGCGCTGACCGGCGCGGGCGCGCGCGTCGAGATCGTCACCGGCACGCTCGGCAAGACGCTCGGCGGCGGCATGGGCGGCTTCGTCGCCGCACCGCAGGTCGTGATCGACATGCTGCGCCAGCGCGCGCGGCCGTATCTCTTCTCCAACTCGCTCGCGCCGCCGGTCGCCGCCGGATCGCTGAAAGCCATCGACATTGCCGAGAAGGCCGACGACCGCCGCGCGCATCTGATGAAGCTCGTCGCGCGCTTCCGCGAAGGGCTTGAGGCGGCTGGTTTCGAATGCCTGCCGGGAAGGACTCCGATCATTCCGGTGATGCTGCACGAGGCGCGCCGCGCGCAGGAGATGGCGGCGGCGCTCGACCAGCGCGGCGTCTATGTCGCCGGCTTCTTCTTCCCCGTGGTGCCGAAGGGCAAGGCGCGCATCCGCACGCAGATTTCCGCCGCGCTCTCCGAGGCCGACGTCGATTTCGCCATCCAGGCGTTCAAGGATGCGGGGAAGGAATTGGGGATCGTCTGATGCGCAATGACATGAAGGCGCTGGTCAAGGCCAAGGCCGAGCCGGGCCTCTGGCTGCAGGACGAGCCGGTACCGGAGATCGGCCCGGACGAGGTCCTGGTGAAGGTGGCGAAGACCGGCATCTGCGGCACCGACATCCACATCTGGAACTGGGACGAGTGGGCCCAAAAGACCATTCCCGTGCCGATGATCATCGGCCACGAATATGCCGGTGAGATCGTCGAGGTCGGCTCCTCCGTGCGCGGCCTCAAGATCGGCCAGCGCGTGTCGGGCGAGGGGCACGTGATCGGCATGCACAGTCGCGCCTCGCGCGGCGGGCGCTATCACCTCGACCCGGAGACGCGCGGCATCGGCGTGAACATCCCTGGCGCCTTTGCAAACTACGTGAAGATCCCCGCCTTCAACGCCGTGCCGCTCCCCGACGACGTCGACGACGAGCTCGGCGCTATCCTCGACCCGCTCGGCAACGCCGTGCACACGGCGCTCTCCTTCGATCTCGTCGGCGAGGACGTGCTCGTCACCGGCGCCGGGCCGATCGGCATCATGGCCGCTGCCATCGCCCGCCATGTCGGCGCGCGCCACGTCGTCATCACCGACGTCAATCAATATCGGCTCGATCTCGCCGGCAAGGTCGCCGACGTGGTGCCGGTCAACGTTGCGAAGGAAGACCTGCGAGCCGTCATGCAGCGCCTCGGCATGCGCGAGGGCTTCGACGTCGGGCTTGAGATGAGCGGAGCGGAGGCGGCGCTGAACCAGATGCTCGATACCATCATCATGGGCGGCAAGATCGCCATGCTCGGCATCCCCGCGCGTCCGTTCCCGGTCGACTGGACGAAGATCGTCTTCCATATGCTGACGATCAAGGGCATCTACGGACGCGAGATGTTCGAGACCTGGCACAAGATGATCGCCATGCTGCAGTCGGGCCTCGACATCCGCCGCATCATCACCCACCGCTTCCCAGCGGCCGATTTCGGCCACGCCTTCGAGATCATGGCGAAAGGCGAAAGCGGCAAGGTCGTGCTCGACTGGAGCGGGTAAGGGTGGGCATTCCCCTCCCCCTTGCGGGGAGGGGTTAGGGGAGGGGCAGGGCAACCCTTCACCCAGCCACGGAACGCGTCGATGCCGCATGTCGGACCCGTTTCAACGGGCCTATAGCCCAGCGCAATGTCCCTCCGCGATTTCTCTCTCTTCGTGCTGATCTGCGTCATCTGGGCCTTGAACGCGATCGTCGCGAAGGTCGTCGTCAGCGAGATGCAGGTGCCGCCGCTCTTCTTCGGCGTGCTGCGCTCGGCCGCGATCGCGCTTGCGGTCTCGCCCTGGCTCTTGCCGATGCCGCGGCCGCACTGGCGGGTCGTGGTGGTCGGTGTCCTGATGGGCGGCGGGGGCTTCGCGCTATATTCGTGGGCCTCAAGACGGCGAGCCCCTCCGCCGCTGCGGTCGTCAGCCAGCTCGGCGTGCCCATGGTGACGCTGCTCTCGGTCGTCGTGCTTGGCGAGCGCATCCGCTGGCGGCGTGGGCTCGGCATCGCGCTGCCGTTGGCCGGCGTCTTCGTCGTCATGTGGAACCCGGGCAACTTCGATCTCTCGTCAGGTCTGCTTTTCGTCGTCGGCCTCGTCCTGCGGCGGCGCGCTCGGCGCGATCATGATGAAGCAGATGGAAGGCATCCGCCCGCTCCGGTTCCAGGCTTGGGTCGGGTTCTCCTCGACGGTCGTTCTCCTCGCCGCGTCGCCGGTTTTCGAGGAGCGACCAGCTCTCCGCCGCTTTCCATGCCGGTTGGCCGCTCATCGCCGCCGTCCTTTACTCGTCGCTGCTTGTCTCGGTGTTCGCGCACACCCAGTACTACGGGCTGATCCAGCGCTACGAGGCGAATCTGATCGCCCCGCTGACGCTCATGGGTCCGCTCTTCACGATCGGGTTCGGAATCTGGCTGACCGGCGACCATTTCGACCTGCGCATGGCGATCGGCACGGCCTCGGCGCTTGCCGGCGTCTTCATCATCGCGATCCGTCCGAGCGCCACGCTCGGCCGCAAGATGCTGTTCCGAAACCGGCTCTGAGCGGCCCGAAACGACCGGCTATTCCTCGGCGAGCTGCAGCGAGCCCTCGGGCTCCGCCGCCGGCGTTCCGACGTCCATCGCCGTGCCGCGCCACACGAACTCGTTGCCGCACATCGCCACCGTCCACAGGCACGGCAGCATCGCGTCGCGGACGACGGCGAGGAAGGGCGCCCGCCATGACAGCGGCCAGCCGAGCGCCAAGGCAAGCGCGCACTCGGCGCCGTACCAGGTTCCGACGCACGCGAGCGCAGGCAGAAGCGGCACCGGCGCCCGCCGTTGCCAGAAACAGGAGGCCGAGGAGGGGCAGAAAGCCGCCCGACAGGATTTCCGGCAGGAAGAACCCCTTGAACGAGGCGCGTCGCAGCCGCGCCCAGCGAAGCTGGCGCTTCCACACTTCGCCAATGCTCCGGTGGCCGAGCGGCTGCGGGAACGGGCGCGTAACGAGGTGCACCTTCATCCCGCGCGCGCGCACGATCTTGGTGCCGGCGGCGTCCTCCGCGGGTTCCGCGGCAAGCGCGCGGATGCCGCCGGCTTGTTCCAGAACGTCGCGCCGCCAGAGCATGTTCTTGCCGTGCGCGAAGCCGAGCCCGACGGCGTCGGCGGCAAGTTGCCAACGCGCCTGGTAGGTGTTCAGGAAGGCGCATTCGAGCTCCGCCCAGATGCCGGCAGGATCGCTTCCGACCGGCGGCGCGCTGGCGATCGCCGTCTCGCTGTCGGTGCGGGCGAGAAGCTGCTCGATGTAGTCGCGCGGCATCAGCACGTTGCTGTCGGTCATCGCGATCCAGTCGTAGGACGCGGCCTCCCATCCCTTGACGACGTTGTTGAGCTTCGGGTTGACGCTCACCCGGTCGTCGCCGACGAGAAGGCGCGCTGCAACATGGCGATGGGCGGCGATCAGGGCACGGACGAGGGGCACGACCGGATCGCGCTCCGAGGCGACGCAGAAGAGGATCTCGTGACGGGGATAGGTCAGCGCGAACGCGGTGCTGAGCGTCGCCTCGATGTTGTTCTCAAGCCCGCAGACCGGGCGCACGATGGTGACACCGGGCGCATCCGCCGGCGCCGGCTTCGACCTGCGGGTCACCAGCGCCCGCACTCCGACGACAAGGATGCTCGTCCAATGGAGGATAGCGGTTACGACGCAAAACGCCTCGACGAATCGGACAAAATCGACCATCGCGCCTGTCTGGTCCATCTAGCCGACAGGAATATGACAGAGCCTGCGGCGGTTTAGCCGCCTGCTTCGAGCACGGCCTTCAGCCCTTCGCGGTATGACGGGTAGGCGAGGCGGATGCCGAGCTCGCGCTTGATCTTGTCGTTTCGGACCCGCTTCGACTCGCCGTAGAAGCTCCGCGCCATTGCCGAAAGCTCCGCCGTCTCGAACGCCACCTCCGGCGGCGGGGGAAGGCCGAGAAGCCCTGCGGCGTGGGCGATCACGTTTTGGGGCGGCGCCGGCTCGTCGTCCGTGCCGTTGAAGATGCCGTCGGCGCGCTGCGCGAACGCTGCTTCGACGATTTGCGCAATGTCGTCGACGTGGATGCGGTTGAACACCTGGCCAGGCTTCACGATGCGGCGCGCCGTGCCGCGCCTTATCTTCTCGAACGGTCCGCGCCCCGGCCCGTAGATTCCGGCGAGGCGGATGACGGCGAGCGGCGCGCCGGTCTCTGCCGCAAAGTGCCGCCAGGCGTCTTCCGCCGCGATACGCTCGCGCGAGCGCTTCGAGACCGGCCGGCATTCGCTCGTCTCGTCGACCCACGCGCCGCCATGGTCGCCATAGACGCCGACGGTGGAGAGATAGACGAGCGCTTTCGGTTTCGCTGCCGCGATGTCGTCCGCAAAATGCCGGAGCACCGGATCGCCGTCGTCGCCCGGCGCGATGGAGACGAGGATGTTGTCGGCGTTGGAGAGGAGCGCCCCCTCCCCCCTTGCGGGGGAGAGTGAAGAGGTGGCGTCATCGAAGAGAAGCGGTGTCACCCCAAGCGCGGCGATCTCTTGAAGCTTCTCCGGATCGCGCGTCGTGCCCCAGACACCACTGAGACTCGGCCGCATGCGCGCCACGACCGCGCGTGCCGAATAGCCGAACCCGAAGACGAAGAGCTTTGTCACGGCTTTCGCGTCGCCGGAGTGAGCGGCTTGATCTTGCGGCCGGCAGCGGAGTCCGCGATGAGCGTCTTCAGCCGCCGCTCCCGCGTCTCGTCACGCTTCGCGCTTATCACCCACCAGGTCGCGGGCAGGCGATAGGAGCGCGGCATGGTGGAGAAGTACTCCCAGGCTCTCTTGTCGGCACGGAAGGCCTTCTCCTCGGCGGGCGAGAACGCTGCGTCCTGATTCTCGAACGAATAGCGCTTCTGCCGCGCCGGGTGGCGGCCTTCGTAGGCGGCGAGGCCGGCGGCATGCATGAGACCGGCGGCCTTCAGCTCTTCGATGCGCTTGATGTTGACGGTGCTCCAGATGCTTTTTGGCCGGCGCGGCGTGAAGCGGATCTGCCACGTCGCGTCGCCGCCGCGGCGGACTGCATCGATCCAACCAAAGCAGAGCGCTTCGTCGAGCGCCTCCTTGTAGGAGATACCGGACTTTTCAGAGCCGACCTTGTGGAACCCGACAACCTTCTCCGTTGCCTTGTCGTGGTTCTTCTCCAGCCAGCGCCGCCACGCGGCGGCGGACTTGAAGAAGGTCGGTTCCGTCATCGCGCGGCGTCCCGTCTCTAGTGATGTCGGACTCGCGCTCGTGCACGATCAACCTGTCGACCTCGAGCGTGCCGACCGAGAGCCGTTCGATCCGCGCGCGCTTGATCGCAAGCCGGCCGATCGCGAGTGCGCCGATTGCCAACGCCCCGATGGCAAGCGCTCCGAGTGCGACGGCTCCCACGCTTCCCACCCCGACAGCCGCGCGCCCGATCGCGACCTCGCGGCCGCGGCGATGCCGGTGAAGGCTCGCGCGATCGGGGAGGGAGGGGAGGTGCAGATGCCGCTCGTCGATCTTCCAATGCCTGGTCATTTTCGAACCTCACTCGTTTCCGCGAACCACTCGTCCCGCACGTCTGGCTCAAACTCGCGTGCAGCGTGGATAGCCGCCAGTGACGCAACGCGGTCAGGGGCAAGGCGTTTCAGTGCCCAGATCGCCGCACCGCGCACCTGCGGCGCTGGGTCGCCGATCAGCCGCTCGGCTTCCCCGGCGAGGTCGCGCGCTCCGGAATTCCCGATTGCAATCAATACGTTGCGGATGAAGCGGTTGCGCCCGATCCGCTTCACCGGCGAGCCGGCGAAGCGTTTTCTGAATGCAGGATCGTCGAGCCGCGCGAGATCCTTCAGCCGCGGCGCATTCAAGTCGTCGCGCGCGGCAAGCTTCGCCTGGCGTCCCTTCTCGGCGAACTTGTTCCACGGGCAGACGGCGAGACAGTCGTCGCATCCGAAAATGCGGTTGCCGATCAGCGGGCGAAGATCGCGCGGGATCGGGCCGTCGTGCTCGATCGTGAGATACGAGATGCAGCGGCGCGCATCGAGCCGGTAGGCCGCGGGGAACGCATCTGTCGGGCAGATGTCGAGGCAGGCGCGGCAATTGCCGCAATGGTCGATCTCCGCCGCGTCGGGCTTCAGCGCCGCATTCGTGAAGATCGCGCCGAGAAAGAGCCAGGAGCCGTAGTCGCGGCTGACGAGGTTGGTGTGCTTGCCCTGCCAGCCAAGCCCGGCGGCTTCGGCGAGCGGCTTCTCCATTACGGGCGCGGTGTCGACGAAGACCTTCACCTCAGCGCCGGCGTGTGCAGCGAACGTCGACGCGATCCGCTTCAGTGCGCCCTTGATCAGATCGTGATAGTCGCGGTTCCGGGCATAGACGGAGATGGTGCCGGCTTCGCGATCGGCGAGCGAAGCGAGCGGGTCGCCGTCCGGCCCGTAGTTCATGCCGAGCATGATGACGGAGCGCGCATCCGGCCACAGCGTTTTGGGGCTGCCGCGCCGCGCCGCCGTGTCGGCGAGCCAGCGCATCGTGCCGTGATGGCCGTCGGCGACCGCCTGGCGAAGCCGCGCCGCCGCTTCGGGAATGGCGTCGGGTGCGGCGACGCCAACGAGCTCGAAGCCTTCCTTGCGCGCCAGCGCCTCGACCAGATCGCGCAGCGCCGTCGGCGTCAGAAGTCGAGGTTCGCGTAGTGCGCCGGAGGCACGTGCCCGCGCACCTGATCGGCCCGGAGCGGTCTGAACGCCGGGCGCGACTTCAGCCGCATGTACCAATCCTTCGCCTCGGCGGCGTCCTGCCATGGAACCTCGCCCAGATAGTCGGCGACCGAGAGGGCGGCGGCCGCCGCCAGATCGGCATAGCTCATCCCGTCCCCCGCGAGCCAGTTCTTCGCCGAGATCAGATGCTCGATATAGTGAAGATGCGTGCGGATGTTCGTGCGCGCTGCCCGCAGCAGCGTGGAATCCGGGGCGCCGCCGTTGCCGCCGAGCTTCGCGCGCTCGCGCTTCACCACCTTCTCCTCCACCAGATAGAACGTCACCTCCTCGTCGAACTTGTAGAGGAACCACTCGCAAAGCCGCCGCACCTCGGCGCGCTGGTTGGCGTTTGCCGGCAGGAGCCGCCGCTCGTTCAGTGCGAAGCCGCGCGTCTCGTCGAGGTATTCGGAGACCGCCCAGACGCCGGCGATCGGCGGGTCGTCGTTCTCGATCAAGACCGGCAGGGTGCCGGCCGGGTTGAGCAAAAGGAACTCTTCCCGCCGCTCCCAGACACGCTCCTCGACCAGTTCGGGCGTCTCCTCGCATTCGCCGAGCACGAGCCTGACGAAACGCGAGGGAACCGAGAGAGCGTGGTGGAAGAGCGTGATCATGCGAAAACCGTGTGGTTGCCTCAGAGCGACCGGCGGATTTTGCGCCGCGAAGATGCTAAGTCGGCGCGTCGACGAGCGATTCGGCCGGGGTAGCGCGGGATGAGTCTCCAGTCCATATTCGATGCCGCCATTCTCGGGGTGATCGAGGGGATCACCGAGTTCATCCCGGTCTCCTCCACCGCGCATCTCCTTTTGTCGACTGAGCTTTTCGGCATCGGTGCCGACAACAAGGCCTTCTGGGACACCTTCAACGTCCTGATCCAGCTCGGCGCAATCCTTGCCGTGGTCTACGCCTATTTCGGGCGGCTTTGGGGCGTTCTTCTGGCGCTGCCGAGCGACCCGGCCGCGCGCCGCTTCGTCGTGTCGATCGTCGTCGCCTTCATCCCGTCGGCGGTCGTCGGGCTGCTGCTCCACGATTTCATCAAGAACGTGCTCTTCAACTCGCCGGCGCTGATCTGCATCGTTCTGATCGTCGGCGGCGTGGCGCTCGCCGCGCTCGACTGGTTGGATACCGAAACTCACCACGAAGACGCCATGCATTTCCCGCTCCGGCTTGCCTTCGTGATCGGCCTCTTCCAGTGCCTCGCCATCGTACCGGGCGTGTCGCGCTCAGGCGCGACCATCGCCGGCGCGCTCCTGATGAAGTGCGACAAGAAGTCGGCGGCGGAGTTCTCGTTCTTCCTGGCGATACCGACGATGCTCGGCGCGTTCGTGCTCGACTTCTACAAGAACCGCGCCGCGCTTTCGGGCGGCGACCTCGGCTTGATCGCGATCGGCTTCGTCGTCGCGTTCGTGGCGGCGCTCTTCGTGGTGAAGACGCTGGTCGGATTCGTCCAGCGCCACGGCTTCCTGCCCTTTGCCTGGTGGCGCGCAATCGTCGGCGTCGCCGGCCTCCTGGGGCTCTGGCTTTGGAGCTGACTCTTCCTTGAGGCGCACCCGTTAAGGCGCGGTGCGAGTCTGGGCGAACTCGCCGTACTCGCGGAAGCGGCTCAGATAGGTCGGCAGCACGATCTCAAGCGCCGTCGGGTCGATGCCGAGCCCTTCGAGCGTTCGCCGCTCGCGTTCCGCATCGGCGGAGACGACGTTGTCGAACATCAGCATGCGGACCTGGTCGAGCGTGATCGGCTTCCCGGGCATATATTCGCCGACGCGGCCCATGATCCGCGCCGCGAACCAGGGGAGAGGCAGAAGCAGCCGCTTCCTCCTGGTGACTTGCAGCATCCGCTCCATGCACTGACGGAAGGTCAGCACCTCAGGCCCGCCGAGCTCGTAGATCGCGCCCGGCTCGGCGCCGCCGTCGACGGCGCGCGCAATCGCCTCGCCGAGGTCGCCGACGAAGACCGGCTGGAAGCGCGTCTTGCCGCCGCCGATCAAAGGCAATGCGGGCGAGAGCCGCGCCATCGCCGCGAAGCGGTTGAAGAAGTGGTCCTCCGGTCCGAAGACGATCGAGGGCCGCACGATCACGGCCTCCGGCACCGTCTCGCGGATGCCGACCTCGCCCTCCGCCTTGGAGCGCATGTAGCCGACGGTGGAGGGCTGGTCGGCGCCGATCGCCGAGACGTGGACGACGCTCGCGATGCCTTGCGCGCGCGCCGCCTCGCCGATCGCGCGCGGCCCGAAAGCCTGCACCGCGTCGAAGGTCTGCCGCCCGCCCTCCGCCAGGATGCCGACGAGGTTGACGATGGCGTCGACGCCTTCGACCGCCCGGTCGACCGACCAGCGGTAGCGGAGGTTCGCCTGGATCGCCTTGATCTGCCCGACCATGCCGAGCGGCTGCAGATGCCCGGCGAGATCGGGGCGGCGGACGGCGACCCGGATGCGGTGCCCGCGCCGCGCCAGCGCCTGCACGACGTAGCGGCCGACGAATCCTGAGCCGCCGAACACGGTCACGAGCTTGGCGGAGGATTTAGGCGCTTGCATCAACGGCTCCCGCGGGCCAGCGGATTTCGAGAATTCGCGGATTTCTTAGAGCCTGCGGGGGAGCCTGTATAGGCCCGGATCAGCGCAGATCCGTCCTTAACGCCTCGTAGATCATCAGCCCCGCGGAGACCGCGAGGTTCGAGGAATCGGCCCTGCCGCGCATCGGGATGCGCACGAGCTGATCGCAGGCCGCGGCGAGCGCCTCCGTCAGCCCCTGCTGCTCGTTTCCCATGAGCAGGATCAGCGGCTGGCGGTAGTCCGCCTCGCGGTAGTCGACAGAGCCGAAAAGATGCGTGCCGACGAGGCGGGCGCCGTGCCGCTTCGCGGTGGCGATCAGCCCGTCCTCGCTGGTCTTCGCGAGCGGCACGTGGAAGATCGAGCCCATCGTGGCGCGCACCGCTTCAAGCCCGAAGGGGTCGCAGCAGGCGCCGACCAGCGCCACGCCTTCGATGCTCGCCGCGTCGGCTGTGCGGAGGATCGTGCCGAGATTGCCGGGATCGCGCACCCGGTCGAGCGCGACCCAGATGCCCTCGCGCCCGATCGCAGCCTCCGGCGCGAAATGCTGCCTGAAGACGCCGACGACGCTCTGCGGGTTTTCGCGCCGCGTGATCTTCTCGAGCACCGCCGCGGAGACTTCGAGCACGGTTCCGCCCGTCGCCTTGGCCTCGGCCGCGATCGCGCCGATCCCGGTCTCCGCCGCGCTTGCCGCGGCATAGGCGAGCATCTCGATCCGCCAGCCGCCGTCGAGCGCGTCGCGCACGAGCTTCTGCCCCTCGGCGATGAAGAGCCCGGTCTCGTCGCGGTGCTTCTTCTGGTGCAGCGCGCGGATTTCCTTCACCAGCGGATTTGCAAGGCTGGTGATCTTCTTGAAGCTTCCGAGCCCGCGGCGCGCTCGCTCATCATGTCGCGCTCCAGCGCGCGAAGAGCGAGGTGGCAAGCAGGCCGCCGGCCTGATCGACGAGCGCGAGCTCACCCGCTTCGACGCCGGGCCCGAGGGCATCTTCCGCCAGGCGCTGAAGCGACAGGAACGAGGCGCGGATCGCGTAGGCGGTGAGGATCACGAAGCCATCCGGCTTCACGATCTCGCGGCAGAGACGCAGCATCTCCGGCAGGCTCTCGAAGAGCTCCCACTTCTCGCCCTTCGGCCCGCGGCCGAATTTCGGCGGATCGAGCAGGATGCCGTCATAGCGGCGCCCGCGCCTGACCTCGCGCGCGGCGAATTTCGTCGCGTCGTCGAGGATCCAGCGGATCGGCCGGTCTTCCATCCCCGAGAGCTTCTGGTTGTCGCGCGCCCAGGCGATGGCCTTCTTCGACGCGTCGACATGCGTCACCTCTGCCCCGGCCTCCGCGGCGACAAGCGAGGCGAGCCCCGTATAGCCGAAGAGGTTCAGGAGCGTCGGCGCGCCTTCGGCGCTCTTCAGCCGCGTGCGCAGATAAGCGAAATGCGCCTCCTGCTCGGGGAACGCGCCGACATGGCGGAACGACGTGAAGCGGCATTCGTAGCGGATATCGCCGTGCTTGCAGGCCCAGGTTTCAGGCACGCCGGCGCGCCGCTTCCAGCGTCCGGCGCCCTCCTCGTCGACATCGCCGGTGAAGACGGCGTCCGCTTTCTCCCATTCTTCGCGCCGAAGCCGCGGGCTCCACATAGCCTGCTCCTCCGGGCGGTCGAGGAGCAGTGCGCCGAAGCGCTCGAGCTTTCGTCCGTGGCCGGAATCGACGAGCGCGTAGTCCTCCAGCCCCTTCGACGACAGGACGAGCGGCCGCTCGCTCATCTCGTGTTGTGCGATCCGAGCGAAGCGCGGTCGAGCCGCGCAAGCAGCGTCTTGTCGCCGACGGCGAGGAAATGCGGGTTCTCGAAGCGGGCGCATCCCGGCGATGTCCCGCTTGCCGTAGGGAAGCGGGGCGCCGTCGAGCGTCACCACGGCGCCGCCGGCGGCACGCAGCACCGCGTCGCCTGCCGCCGTGTCCCACTCCATCGTCGGTCCGAGGCGCGGATAGAAATCGGCCGCGCCTTCGGCGAGGAGGCCGAATTTCAGCGAGGAGCCGATCGAGCGGTGCTCGCCGCAGGAGGCCTGCGCGAGCGCGCTCGCGGTCGCCGGGTTCATGTGCGAGCGGCTGACGACGGCGACCGGATGCGCTTCGGCGCGCCGCGTGCGGATCGCGGTCCAGCCCTCGATGCTGCCGAGATCGGCGGCGATCGTTCCCTTCCACGCGCCGTCGCCGCTTCCGGCATAAGCGAGCCCGAGCGCCGGCGCGAGCACCACGCCGGAGACTGGCGTCTCGCCCTCGACCAGCGCGATGTTGATGGTGAACTCGCCATTGCGGCTGATGAATTCCTTGGTGCCGTCGAGCGGATCGACAAGCAGGAAGGATCGCCCGAGCTTCGGCGCCACCCCGCTCGAGACGGCTTCTTCGGCCACGACCGGCACGTCCGGCAAAGCCGCGGCTAGGGCCTCGCCGATGGCGCGCTCGGAGCCGAGATCGGCCTCGCTCACCGGCGAATCGTCGGCCTTGTGGGCGACGGAGAAGTCGGAGCCGTAGACCGCCATGACCACCCGCGCCCCGGCGAGCGCGGCGTCGATCAGTGGGAGAAGTTGCGGGTCGGCGCTTGGCGCAATCGGCATACGCGTTCTTAGCCCGTCAGGCCGGCGGCGCCAACGCCGGCGCCTTCCGAACTGGTACACGGGTTGGAAATTCAGTTGTCCGCGGATATGCCCCTGTGCACAATCCGCCCCGGGAGGTCGGTTCATGGAGTTGAAGGGCGAGTATCGCATCCCGGCGCCGCGCGAGCACGTCTGGGCCATGCTGAACGACCCTGCCGTCCTCAAAGACTGCATTCCCGGCTGCGAATCGCTTGGAGGGGAGCCCGGCGGAGGGCTTTGCCGCGCGGGTGACGACCAAGGTCGGGCCGGTCAAGGCGACCTTCAACGGCGAGGTGAAGCTGTCGAATGTGAAGCCGCCGGAGAGCTACACGATCTCGGGCGAGGGAAAGGGCGGGGTCGCCGGCTTCGCCAAGGGCGGCGCCGACGTGCACCTCGCCGAAGACGGCGGCGACACGGTCCTGACCTACGACGTGAACGCGCAGGTCGGCGGCAAGCTCGCGCAGCTCGGCTCCCGGCTCATCGATTCCACGGCGAAGAAGCTTGCCGACCAGTTCTTTTCCTGCTTCGCCGAGAAGGCCGGCGCGCCGGCTGCCAAGGCGGCGGCCGCGTCGAGCGGGCGATGCACGAGGCCGTGCACGAGGTCGAGGAGGTCGCGCGCGAGGTCGAGGAGGAGGTCGAGGCGAAGGCCGCCGTGGGCTTCCTCGGCGGGCCGTATGGCTGGGGCCTGCTTGTCATCCTGGCGTTGCTTCTGGTCTATGTCATAGCAACAAGTGATCGCGGCGCTCGGCCGCCGGAGAGTTGGGAAGGGGAGGACGTAAATGTCGAAGGTCACCATCACCGTTAACGGCCGGGCGGAGACCCGCGATGTCGAGGATCGCACGCTGCTGGTGCAGTTCCTGCGCGACCATCTCGGGCTGACCGGGACGCATGTCGGCTGCGATACGTCGCAGTGCGGCGCCTGCGTCGTCCACATGGACGGCGTCGCGGTGAAGTCGTGCACGGTGCTCGCCGCGGCCGCGGACGGCTCCTCGCGTCACCACCATCGAGGGTCTCGCCAGCGGCGACGAGCTGCATCCGGTGCAGGCGGCGTTCCGCGAGCATCACGGACTGCAGTGCGGCTTCTGCACGCCGGGCATGATCATGACCGCGGTCGACATGATCCGCCGCTACGGCGGGAACCTCGACGAGGCGACCGTCCGCCACGAGCTCGACGGCAACATCTGCCGCTGCACCGGCTACCACAACATCGTCAAAGCCATCCTCGCCGCCGCCGGCGAGATGAAGGGCGGAGCGAAGAAAGCGGCCTGAGAGCATCGCATCGGCTGACGTCCGCTCCGCAAAGCCGGAGCGGGTTCGAAGATAGAATTTCAAGGGAGGAAGACGATGGGCGTTGAGGGAATTGGCGCACGCGTTGCCCGCAAGGAAGACAAGCGCTTCATCACCGGCCGCGGCCGCTACACCGACGACATGACCGTGCCCGGCATGTGCTACGCGGCCTTCGTCCGCTCGCCGCACGCGCACGCGAAGATCGGCAAGATCGACGCATCCGCCGCTGCGAAGATGCCAGGCGTGATCAAGGTCCTGACCGGCGCGGAGCTCGCCGCCGACGGGATCGGCAACCTGATCTGCGGCTGGGCGATCACCTCGAAGGACGGCAGCCCGATGAAGATGGGCGCCTATCCGGCGCTCGCCGCCGACACGGTGCGCTATGTCGGCCAGCCGGTCGCCGTCGTCGTGGCGCGGACGCGCGGCGAGGCGCGCGACGCCGCCGACGCAGTCGCCGTCGACTGGCAGGAGCTTCCCGCCGTCGTCGATGCAGCGAAGGCGATCGAGAAGGGCGCGCCGCAGCTTCACCCCGAGGCGCCGAACAACCTGATCTACGATTGGGAGCTCGGCGACGACGCGCCGCGGTCGATGCGGCGATCGCCAAGGCCAAGCACGTCACCAAGCTCGACATCGTCAACAACCGCCTCATCCCGAACGCGATCGAGCCGCGCGCGGCGCTCGGCGTCTACGACCCGGCCGAGGAGCACTACACGCTCTACACGACGAGCCAGAACCCGCACGTCGCGCGGCTTGTGCTCTCCGCCTTCTACAACGTCGCGCCGGAGCACAAGCTCCGCGTGATCGCGCCGGACGTCGGCGGCGGCTTCGGCTCCAAGATCTATCATCTATCCGGAGGAGATCGTCTGCCTGTGGGCGTCGAAGAAGTCGGGCGTGCCGGTGAAGTGGGTCGGCGGACCGCACCGAGTCCTTCCTCGCCGACGCGCACGGCCGCGACCATCACACGCACGCCGAGATGGCGTTCGACGCCGACAACAAGATCATCGGCGCTCAAGGTCGACACGATCGCCAATTTCGGCGGCTACATGTCGCTCTTCTCCTCGCTGCGTGCCGACCTATCTCTACGCGACGCTGCTCTCCGGCCAGTACGCGATCCCGGCGATCCACGCCAACGTGCGCGCCGTCTACACCAACACCTCGCCGGTCGACGCCTATCGCGGCGCCGGACGGCCGGAGGCGACCTTCGTGCTCGAGCGCATCATGGAGACGGCGGCGCGCGAGCTCGGCGTGTCGCCGGCGGAGCTTCGGCGGAAGAACTTCATCAGGGAGTTCCCGCATCAGACGCCGGTCATCATGGCTCTACGACGCCGGCGACTACGAAGCGTCGCTCGACGCGGCGATGAAGGCGTCCGACTATGCCGGCTTCGGCAAGCGCAAGGCGGAAGCGGAGAAGCGCGGCAAGCTGCGCGGCATCGGCATGAGCTGCTACATCGAGGCCTGCGGCATCGCGCCGTCGGCGGCGGTCGGCTCGCTCGGCGCCGGCGTGGGCCTGTGGGAATCGGCCGAGGTCCGCGTCAATCCGATCGGCACGATCGAGGTCCTGACCGGCGCGCACAGCCACGGCCAGGGCCACGAGACGAGCTTCGCGCAGATCGTGTCGGAGCGCTTCGGCGTGCCCTTCGAGAGCGTCTCGATCGTGCATGGCGACACCGACAAGGTGCAGTTCGGCATGGGCACCTACGGCTCGCGCACGGCGGTCTCCATGTCGGCGATCGTGAAGGCGCTCGACAAGGTCGAGGCCAAGGCGAAGAAGATCGCCGCGCATCTGATGGAGGCCTCGGAGGGCGACATCGAGATCAAGAACGGCGAGGTCATGGTCGCCGGCACCGACAAGAAGCTTCCCTGGTTCCAGGTGTGCCTTGCCGCCTACACGGCGCACAACCTGCCGCAGGGCATGGAGCCGGGCCTGAAGGAGACCTCGTTCTACGATCCGACCAACTTCACCTTCCCGGCCGGCTGCTACGTCTGCGAGGTGGAGATCGACCCGGCGACCGGCCACACCGACATCGTGCAGTTCGTCGCCGCCGACGATTTCGGCAACATCATCAACCCGATGATCGTGGAAGGGCAGGTGCACGGCGGCATCGCGCAGGGCGTCGGCCAGGCGCTGCTCGAAGGCTGCAGCTACGATCCCGAGAGCGGCCAGCTCGTCACCGGCGAGCTACAACGACTACACCATGCCGCGCGCCGACGACGTGCCGTCCTTCGTCGTGTCGACGACGGTGACGCCGTGCCCGAGCAATCCGCTCGGCGTGAAGGGTTGCGGCGAGGCGGGCGCCATCGGCTCGCCGCCGGCGGTGATCAACGCCATCACCGACGCGCTCGGCGACAACAGCCTGACGATGCCGGCGACGCCGGAGAAGGTCTGGCGGCTCGCGCAGAAAGCGACGATGCGCCAGGCGGCGGAATAAGGAGACGAAGACATGTACCAGACCAGCTATCACCGGCCGAAGAGCCTCGCCGAAGCGGCGAAGCTCTTCTCCGGCTCCGGCGACGCCGCCTACATCTCCGGCGGCCACACGCTGCTGCCGACGATGAAGGCGCGGCTCGCGGCGCCGAAGAACCTGATCGACCTGCGCCACGTGCCGGAGCTGAAGGGCATCCAGGTGTCCGGCGACGCGGTGACGATCGGCGGCGCCACGACGCACTTCGAGGTGGCGAACTCCGCCGACGTGAAGAAGGCGATCGCGACGCTTGCCGGCGCTTGCCGGCTCGATCGGCGATCCGCCGTCCGCCACGTCGGCACGATCGGCGGCTCGGTCGCCAACAACGACCCGGCGGCCGACTATCCCGTCCGCGGTGATGGCGCTTGCCGGCACCGTCCACACCGACAAGCGGCAGATCGCGGCCGACGACTATTTCACCGGCCTCTTCTCGACGGCGCTCGACGAGGGCGAGATCGTCACCAAGGTCGCCTTCAAGGTGCCGGCCGAGTCGGGCTACGCGAAGTTCCGCAACCCGGCCTCGCTCTATCCGATGGCCGGCGTGTTCATCGCCAAGCACAAGGACGGCTCGGTGCGCGTGGCGGTGACGGGCGCCGGCAACAACGGCGTCTTCCGCTGGAAGGCGGCGGAGGAGGCGCTCGCCAAGAGCTTCTCCGCCGATGCGCTGAAGGGGCTCAAGGTCGACGCCTCGGGCATGATGGGCGACATCCATGGCTCGGCCGAATACCGCGCCAACCTCGTCGCCGTCATGGCGCGGCGCGCGATGGAGAACCTCGGCAAGGCTGACGTTGGTCTAGGGGATTGCACGTGCCCCAAGATGTCGTCATGCCCGGACTTGATCCGGGCATCCATTCCGTCGACCTTTCGGAACAGCGAGACCGCTACGGAATGGATTGCCGGGTCAAGCCCGGCAATGACGACAAAGGTGGGATGAAACGTCGACCTCCCGCCCACATCACCGAACTGTTCATTGCGTTTGAACGGCGCGCTTCGTCATTTCGCTGTGATGAAGCGCGCCGTCCGATTCCTGCTCGCCGTTTTCGCCGCGCTTGCGTCGCCTCGCCGCGGCGCGCGCGGAGATGCCCGACCCCGCCGATTGGGACGCGGTGCTCGCCGAGGCGAAGGGCGAGACCGTCTACTTCCACGCCTGGGGCGGCGAGCCGCGCATCAACGACTACATCGCCTGGGCCGGGCGGATGATGGAGGAGCGCTACGGCGTCCGCGTCGTCCACGTGAAGGTGAGCGACACCGCCGAGGTCGTCTCGCGCGTCCTGACCGAGAAGGCCGCCGGCCGCGACCGGGGCGGCGCGGTCGATCTCGTCTGGATCAACGGCGAGAACTTCGCCGCCATGAAGCGGCAGGGGCTGCTTCTTCCCGCCGCCTGGTCGACGAAGCTTCCGAACTACTCGCTTCGTCGACGTCGACGCGAGCCGAGCGTGACGCGCGATTTCACGGTGCCGGTCGACGGCCTCGAAGCGCCGTGGGGGATGGCGAAGCTTGTCTTCTTCTACGACAGCGCGCGGCTCAAGAACCCGCCGGACTCCGCCGCGGCGCTCGGCGAGTGGATCGCCAAGAACCCCGGCCGCTTCACCTATCCGCAGCCGCCCGATTTCCTCGGCACGACCTTCCTGAAGCAGCTGCTCGTCGAGCTTGCGCCCGACCCGGCGGTGCTCCAGGAGCCGGCGACCGAAGCGACGCTTCAAAGCTGCGACCGCGCCGCTCTTCGCCTGGCTTGACGCCGCGCATCCGAATCTCTGGCGCGGCGGGCGCGCCTTCCCGCGCGACTACAGGCAGCCTGCGCCGCCTGCTCGCCGACGGCGAGGTCGACATCGCCTTCGCCTTCAATCCGGCCGATGCCTCAAGCGCGATCGAGAACGGCGAGCTGCCGGATACGGTGCGGAGCTTCGTCTTCGAGGACGGCACGCTCGGCAACACGCATTTCGTGGCGATCCCTTTCAACGCCAACGCGTCGGCCGGCGCGATGGTGCTCGCGAATTTCCTGATGTCGCCGGAGGCGCAGGCGCGCAAGCAGGACCCGAAAGTCTGGGGCGACCCGACGGTGCTTGCCGTCGACAAGCTTGCCGCCGGAAGATCGCGCGCGCTTCGCCGCGCTCGACCTCGGTCCGGCGACGCTTCGCCCGGAGGAGCTCGGGCCGACGCTTCCGGAGCCGCATCCCTCCTGGGTGGAGATGATCGAGCACGAATGGGCGCGCCGCTACGGCGTGAACCAGTAGGCCGCCTTGCTGCGGCTCTTTCCCCTGGCCGCGCTCGCTCTCCTGATCGTGCCCGTGGCGGCCGGCCTTCTCGGAATTGCGCTTCCGGCTTTCGGCTATTTTCCGGCGCTCGGCGGCGAGGAGCTCTCGCTCGCGCCGTTCCGCGCGCTCTTCGCGATGCCGGGGCTTTGCCGCTCGGCGCTCCTCAGCCTTTCGACCGGGCTCCTTGCGACGGCGCTCGCGTTCGCCGTGGTCATGCTCTTCGTCGCCGGCTGGCGCGGCACGCGGCTTTTCCGCGGGCTCGAGCGTCTCGTTTCGCCGCTTCTGAGCGTGCCGCATGCCGCCGCGGCCTTCGGGCTCGCATTCCTGATCGCGCCCTCCGGTTTTCTTTTCCGCCTCGCAGCGCCGCTTCTCGGCTTTGAGCGCCCGCCGGATCTCCTGATCGTGCAGGACGGGCATCGGCCTCGCCATGGTCTTCGGCCTCGTCGTGAAGGAAATCCCGTTCCTCTTCCTGATGACGCTTTCCGTCCTGCCGCAGACGCGCGCGGCGGAGATGGAGCGCATGATCGCGTCGCTCGGCTATGGGCGGATCGTTGGCTTCGTCCACGCGGTGCTGCCGTCGCTCTACCGGCAGCTCCGGCTGCCCGTCCTCGCGGTGCTCGCCTTCTCCACCTCGGTCGTCGACGTGGCGCTGATCCTTGGACCGACGACGCCGGCGCCGCTCGCGGTTCGCGTCATCGACTGGCAGCACGACCCGGATCTCTCCCGGCACTTCGTCGCCGCCGCCGGCGCCGTGCTGCAGGTCGGCGTCACCGTCGCGCACTTTTCTCTGGCTTGTCGCGGAGCGGGTAGGCGCGGCCATTTGCCGGCAGCTCGCGCGCTCCGGCTGGCGTGCGCGCCGCGACGCCTGGCTTCGCCGCATCGGCAATCTCGCGATGGCGCTTTCGGCGGCGATCGTGCTCGCCGGCCTCGTCCTGCTCGCGCTCTGGTCGGTCGCCGGCGCCTGGCGCTTCCCCCGGCTGCTTCCGCAAGGGCTGACGCTTTCCACCTGGATGCGGCTCTGGCGGGGGTTTCGGCATGGCGCTCGCGCGATACGCTGGCGCTCGCCGGCGTTTCGAGCCTTGCCGCGACGGCGCTTGCGCTCGGCGCGCTCGAAAGCGCTGCGCGCGCCGGCTTGCGAGGGCCGGGGCAGGCGCTTCGCGCGCTCTATGTGCCGCTGATCGCGCCGCAGGTCGCTTTCCTCTTCGGCCTGCAGATC
Source organism: uncultured Alphaproteobacteria bacterium (assembly GCA_963778625.1). Taxonomy (GTDB): domain Bacteria; phylum Pseudomonadota; class Alphaproteobacteria; order Rhizobiales; family Afifellaceae; genus DASWJZ01. The sequence continues at coordinate 38,105 of CAVZVB010000020.1, read as the reverse complement.
CTCTTCGCCTTCGCTGGCATCGACGGCACGTTCGTGGCCGTGGCGCTGGTGCATCTCGTCTTCGTCTTCCCCTACGTGCTCCTCTCGCTCTCCGATCCGTGGAGCGCCTGGGATCCGCGTTATGGGCTTGCGATCCGCGCGCTCGGCCATGGGCCGAACGCGGTCTTCTGGCGCGTGCGGCTTCCGATGCTGGCGCGTCCGGTGCTCGTCGCCGCGGCGCTGGGCTTTGCCGTCTCGGTGGCGCTTTATCTGCCGACGCTTCTCATCGGCGGCGGGCGCTGGCCGACGGTCACGACGGAGGCGGTGGCGCTCGCTTCCGGCGGCGATCCTCGGCTGATCGGCGCGACGGCGCTGATGCAGGCGCTGCTGCCGTTCCTCGGCTTTGCGATCGCGGCGATCGTGCCCGCGCTTCCTCTTCCGCAACCGGCGCGCCATGCTGGTCTCCGCATGAGCGGCGACGGCTGCACTGCGGGCTCGTGCTCCGCGACGTCTCGATCGACCTCGACGGCGAGCGCTTGGTGCGGCTCGACGCCGGCGTCAGGCCCGGCGAAGTGCTGACGGTGATGGGGCCCTCGGGCGTCGGCAAGTCGACGCTGCTCGCCTTCGTCGGCGGCTTCCTCGGCCGCGATTTCCGCGCCAGCGGCAGGATCCTCCTGAACGGCCGCGACGTGACCGCGCTGCCGCCGGAGAAGCGCGGCATCGGCCTGCTCTTCCAGGATGCGCTGCTGCTTCCGCATCTTTCCGTCGCCGGCAATCTCCTGATCGGGCTGACGCCGTCGGTCAAGGGGCGCGCGGCGCGGCGACGCGCGGTCGAAGAGGCGCTTGCCGAAGTCGGGCTTGAGGGATTTGCCGATCGCGATCCGGCGACGCTCTCCGGCGGGCAGGCGGCGCGCGTGGCGCTGATGCGCACGCTCCTTGCGCGCCCCGCGGCGCTGGTCCTCGACGAGCCGTTCTCGCGCCTCGACGCGGCGCTGCGCGGACAGGTGCGCGCGCTCGTCTTCGCCGAAGCGCGGAAATACGGGCTGCCGGTGCTCCTCGTCACGCACGACCCGGCCGACGCGGAAGCCGCCGGCGGGCAGCTATCGTAGAGCTCGGCGCGTCCGCCGGCAGCCCGCGGCCGCGGCCTGCTGCTCTTCGTGCGGCGCTTCCTCGGCGCGCTGCTGCGCCGGGCCGCGGCCGAGATCGAGGTTGTTCGCCGTGTTGACCAGGCCGACATGCGAAAAGGCCTGCGGGAAGTTGCCGAGCTGGCGTCTTCTCGCGCGGATCGTATTCCTCGGCGAGCAGCCCGAGATCGTTCCTGAGCGAAAGCAGCCGCTCGAAGAGCTCGGTCGCCTCGTCGTGACGCCCGATCATGGCGAGCGCGTCGGCGAGCCAGAAGCGTGCAGACGAGGAACGTGCCCTCTCGTCCGGCGACGCCGTCCTCCGTCGGCGTCGGTGCGGTAGCGAAGAAGCAGGCCGTCCTCGGTCAGGTCGCGCTGGATCGCCTCGACCGTCGAGACGACGCGCGGATCGTCCGCCGGCAGGAAGCCGACGCGTCGGCATGATCAGCAGCGCGGCGTCGAGCGCCTCGCCGCCGTAGGTCTGCACGAAGCTTTTGCGCTTGTCGCTCCAGCCGTGTTCGAGAATCTCCTCTTCGGATCTTGTCGCGCTCCGCCTTCCATTCCTCCACCGGGCCGGAGAGGCCGAATCCTCGACGCCCTTCACCCCGCGATCGTAGGCGACCCACGCCATGAGCTTGGAATGCGTGAAGTGCTTGGCGCCGGAGCGCACCTCCCAGATGCCCTTGTCGGGGCGCGACCATTTCCGCTTCAGGTTCTCCAGCAGCACGCGCTGGAATTTCCACGCTTCCTGCGACGGCTCGAGCTGGAACTTGCGCCCGACATGCAGCGCGTCCATCAGCTCGCCATAGACGTCGATCTGCAGCTGGTCGTAGGCGGCGTTGCCGACCCGCACCGGCTGCGATCCTTCGTAGCCGGAGAGCCAGTGGAGCGTCGTCTCGTGCAGCCGCCGCTCGCCGGAAAGGCCGTACATGATCTGCAGCTGCGAGGGATGCCCGGCCGCGGCGCGCAGCATCCACTGCCGCCAGGCGCGCGCCTCTTCGCGATAGCCGGAGGTGAGAAGCGCATAGAGCGTCAGCGTCGCGTCGCGGATCCAGCAGAAGCGGTAGTCCCAGTTGCGCTCGCCGCCGATCTCCTCCGGCAGCGAGGTCGTCGCCGCGGCGATGATGCCGCCGGTCGGGTGGTAGCTCAGACCCTTCAGCGTGATCGAGCGAGCGCACGACCGCGTCGCGCCACGTGATGCGGCGTCGTGGTCGCTGAAGCGGCAGCGGCTCCGACCATTCGCGCCACCAAGCTGTCGGTCTCCGCAAGCCGCGCCTCCGGATCGATGCGCGTCTCGCGAGCGCGGTGCGAAGGGTGCCAGCAAAGCGCGAACGGGAACCGAGGCGCCTTCGCCGACGGAGAACTCCGCAACGGTGCGGTAGTTCTCGCCGCTTCAGCTCCACCGGCGTGTGAAGCTCGACGGCGTCGGGCCCGGCGACGGCGCGCAGGCCGAAATCGGTGCGCGCGCACCCACGGCACGGTCGCGCCGTAGCCGAAGCGGAGCACGAACTCCATGCGCATCGGGACGCGACCGCTGTCGCCGCGCACGACGCGGAAGAGGTCGACATGCTCCTCGTCGTGCGAGAGCGGCATGAAGTCGATGAGCGTGACGATCCCGTCTTGCGTCTCGAACGTCGTCTCCAGGATCGTCGAGCCGTCGCGATAGCGGCGCGTGACGCTTGACGCTTCTCGCTCGGCCGGCGCGATCCGCCAATAGCCGTTCTCCTCGGTGCCGAGGAGCGCGGCGAAGCAGGCGTCGGAATCGAAGCGCGGCAGGCACAGCCAGTCGATCGAGCCGTCCTTCGCCACGAGCGCGCAGGAGAGCAGGTTCCCGATGAACCCGTAGTCCTCGATGCGCCTGCTCACGCGCTCTGCCCGCTTGCGATAGGGTCCGGCATGGTGGCACGCGAGCTTATACGTCGGTCGGTCTTCGTTCCCTCCTTTATTTCAGCCAACGTCTTCCCGAAAGGTTCACGCCGAAACGTTCCGGCGCGCGCGCGAAGGCGGCAAGTCCCTTGAGCGCCGGGTTGTCGCGACAATGACGTAGAGCGGAATCGCCGCCATCACCTGCTTCGATGCGGCGCTTTTGCCTCGAAAGCGCGGCGGAACTCGCCGCTCGTCAGGAAGGGGAGGATGCGCGGCGGAATGCCGCCGCCGACATAGGCGCCGCCGCGCGCCATGAAGACGAGCGCCATGTCGCCGGCGAGCCGCCCGAGAAGGCGTGCGTAAAGCGTCAGCGTGCGGACGGCGAGCGGATCGGATTTGTCGAGCGCCGCCTTTGTCACCTCCGCCGGCGTCGCGTAGCGCGGCGCTTGGCCCTCGGTCTTCGTCGACGGCGCGATAGAGCGCGACGATGCCGCGGCCCGACAGAACCACCTCGGCCGAGATGCGCCCGTGCTCCGGCGTGATGTTCGGCCAGAGCGCGAACTCGTCCGCCGCGTCGGGGCCGAACGCGACGTGCCCGCCTTCGCCCGGCACCGGCACCCACGGCCCGTCGACGCCGCCGGCATGGACGAGCCCGCCGACGCCGAGGCCCGTCCCCGGTCCGATCACCACCTTGGCGCCGGTCGGCGAAGGCTCGCCGCCGCCGATCTTGACGACGTCCTCCGGCGCGAGCGCCGTCAGCGCCAGCGCCAGCGCCTCGAAGTCGTTCAGGAGAACGACGTCGATCGAGCCCGAGACTCGCGATCATGTCGCGCGGGCGGATGACCCAGTGCGGCGTTGGTGAGATCGACGGCGTCGCCGACGATCGGCCCGGCGAGGTCGATCAGCGCGGAGCGCGGTCGGAGTTTCGAATGGGCGAAGACGGATGCCTCGACCGCCGACTTCGATGTCGGGGAAGTCGCCGGTCGGCACGGGGTGGAAGTGCTCGACCGGCGCATCGCGGTCGGGGACGATCGCGAAGCGGGCGTTGGTGCCGCCGATATCCCCGATCAGGACCGGGAAGGGCAGGGTGATCTCGTCGCTTGCGTCGCGCATCGAATTGGGCGCCGAGTGGCGCTACTCCTTGATGTAGGGCTTGCCGTCGGCGGCCGGCGGCCGGGCGCGGCCGACGATCCCGGCGACGAGCACGATCGTCGCCACGTAGGGCGCCATCGCCAGGAACTCCGAGGGGATCGGCGTCTGCAGGATGGCGAGCTTCTGCTGCAGCGAATCGGCGAAGCCGAAGACGAGTGCGGCGAGCAGCGCGCCGACCGGATGCCAGCGTCCGAAGATCATCGCGGCGAGGCCGATGAAGCCGCGCCCGTTGGTCATGTTGTCGTCGAATCGCCCGACCGAGCCGAGCGTGAACCAGGCGCCGCCGAAGCCCGCCACCATGCCGCCGATCGTCACGTTGATGTAGCGGATGCGGTAGACGTTGAGGCCGAGCGTGTCGGCCGCGGCCGGGTGCTCGCCGACGGCGCGCGCGCGCAGCCCGTGCTTGGTGTGGAACAGATAGTAAGTTGCGACAGCGACGAGGATGAGCGCGCCGTAGACGAAGATGTTGTGCTGGAAGAGCACCGGTCCGATCAGCGGCAGGTCGCTCAGCCCCGGTATGTCGATGGCGCGGAAGACGCGGCGCATTGTTGAGGCTGCGGTGCGCGGTCAGCACCTGGCTCGAGACATAGGAGGTGAGCCCGAGCACGAAGAGATTGATCGCGACGCCCGCGATGATCTGGTCGACGCGGTGCGTGACCACGAGGAAGGCGAGGAGGAGGCCGAAGAGCCCGCCGACGCCGACCGCGGCGACGAGCCCGCCGATATTGCCGATCAGCGAGCCGACGACGGCGCCCGTGAAGGCGCCGGAGAGAAGCATCCCCTCGATGCCGATATTGACCACCGCCACGCGCTCGCAAAGCACGCCGGAGAGGCCGCCGAGCGCGATCGGGATGGCGCGCACCAGCGTCGCCTGCAGCATGCCGGTCAGCGAGAAGGATTTGCCGGCGGTCGCCCAGACGAGGAACGCCGTCACCATCAGGAAGAGGCCGATGCCGAGGAAGAGCGCCGACCAGCGCGCGCCGCCGCGCATGAAGAGCCGGGCGCCGAAGAAGGCGAGGATCGCGGCGACCAGATAGCAGTAGGGCGCGGCCGGGACGACGAGATTGGGGAGCGCGAAAAGATCGCCCGGGAAGGTCAGGCGGAACGAGGCGTTGCCGGACGCTTCGAAGCCGAAGGCGCCGGCGACGATGACGGCGAGGATCATCAGCGCCCAGGCCGTGATCAGGGTCTGCCGGCGGCGGCTCAGCTCAACGTCCCGCGTCTGCCCAACGACCCCCGTATCGGATACCGCCATCGCCGTTCTTACGCGCTAGCGCGCGCCCTGCCTTGCGGAAGAACCAGGGGAAGACGGCGCGCACCAGCATCGGCGCGGCCATGAAGATGATGATCAGCGCCTGGATGATGGAGATCAGGTCGAGGCTGACCCCGGCGTTGATCTGCATCTGCCGGCCGCCGGCCTGCAGCGCGCCGAAGAGCAGCCCTGCAAGGAGCACGCCGAACGGATGCGAGCGTCCGAGCAGCGCCACCGCGATCGCGTCGAAGCCGGCGCCGCCGGAGAAGCCGGGCGAGGCGCGGCCGAGCACGCCGAGCACCTGGTTGGCGCCGGCAAGGCCGGCGAGCGCGCCCGCGCAGGCCATGACGAGCACGATGATCATCCCGGAGCGCATGCCGGCATAGCGCGCGGCGTCGGGATTGGCGCCGGCGGAGCGGAACTCGAAGCCGATCGTGGTGCGGAAGAGCAGCCACCAGATGAAGACGACCGCCAGCACCACGAGGATGATGCCGGCGTGTACGCGGATGTTCGGATCGACCGACAGAGCCGCGGCAGCATGGCCGACGGCAGCACGGATTCGGAGATCGGGTCGCTGCGGCCGGCTTTCTGCACCAGCGGACTCTTGAGCAGGTAGTCGGTGAGCCGGAGCGCGATCAGGTTGAGCATGATCGTGGTGATGACCTCGTGCGCACCCGTCGCTGCCCGGAGCCACCCGGCGATCGACGCCCACAGCGCGCCGGCGAGCGCGCCGGCGAGAAGCGCGAGCGGCAGATGCACGAAGGCCGGCAGCCCCTTGAACGCGAAGCCGACGACGACCGCCGCCATGCCCCCCAGAATGAGCTGGCCTTCGGCGCCGATGTTGAAGAGGCCGGCACGGAAGGCGAGCGCGATGCCGAGCCCCGCGAGCGTCAGCGGCGCGGCGGCCGTCAGCGTCTCGGAGAAGGCCGAAAGCGAGCCGAGCGAGCCGTCGAAGAGCGCGATATAGGATTTTCCGATCGCGCTGAAGCTGACGCCGGTCGCGATCATGGTGATCGCGCCGAGGATCAGCGCCATCAGCACGGCGAGGATCGGCACGAGCACGACCTCGCCCATGTCGGAGCGGGTGGAGACCGCGCGCTTCAGGAGCGCATTGGCGAGCTTGTCGGCGGCGGCTTCGTCGCTCATGCCGCGGCTCCCGCCATCGCCAGGCCGATCTCCTTGACGTCGGCCTTGGCGCCGTCGAACGCCGCCACCACCTTGCCGCGGAACATCACCAGGATGCGGTCGGAGACCGACATGATCTCGTCGAGCTCGGTCGACACGATGAGCACCCCGACGCCGGAATCGCGCTCCTCGACCATGCGCGCGTGGATGTATTCGATCGAGCCGACGTCGACGCCGCGCGTCGGCTGCGAGGCGATGACCAGCTTCACGTCGCGCGACAGCTCGCGCGCCACGACGAGCTTCTGCTGGTTGCCGCCGGAGAGGTGGTCGGCGGTCTCGAAGATCGAGGAGGTGCGGACGTCGAAAGTCGGTGACGATCTTGGCCGTCGCCGCATAGACGTCGTTCCAGTGCATGCTGATGCCGCGCGAGAAGCGATCATCGTAATAGCTGTCGAGCACGGCGTTCTCGGCGACCGTGAAGGTGCCGACGATGCCGGAGCGTTGGCGGTCCTCCGGGATGTGCGCGATGCCGCGGCGATGCCGCTCGCGGGTCGAAGCTTTGGTGATGTCCTCGCCGAGGAAGCTGACCGTGCCGCCCGCCAGCGGCCGCAATCCGGTCAGCGCTTCGACGAGCTCCGTCTGGCCGTTGCCCTGTACGCCGGCGACGCCGACGATCTCGCCGGCGCGGACCGTCAGATCGACGCCGTCGAGAGCCATCTCGTCGCGCTCGTTCAGCGCCTTCAGGCCCTTGGCGACGAGCAGCGGCTCGCCTGGCGGCGCGTGCCTCTTCTCGACTTCGAAGCGCACCTGCCGCCCGACCATCATCTCCGCAAGATCGGCCTCGGTGGCGGTCTTCGGATCGCCTTCGCCGACAACCCTGCCGCCGCGCAGCACGCTGATGCGGTCGGAGACCTCGAGCACCTCGCGCAGCTTATGGGTGATGAAGACCAGCGCCTTTCCGGCGTCGCGGAGCGAGCGCACGATGCCGAAGAAATCGGTGACCTCCTGCGGCGTCAGCACTGCGGTCGGCTCGTCGAAGATCAAGACGTCGGCGGAGCGGAAGAGCACTTTCAGGATCTCGACCCGCTGCTGCGTGCCGACCGGTATCTCCTCGATGATCGCGTCCGGGTCGACGTGCAGGCCGTGCGCGGCGCTGATCGCACTCACCTGTTCGCGCGCCTTCGGCAGGTCGAGCCGGTCGAGCGCGCCGGTCGGCTCGACGCCGAGCACGACGTTCTCGGCCACGGTGAACACCGGCACCAGCATGAAATGCTGGTGCACCATGCCGATGCCGGCATGGATCGCGTCCCTGGCGCTCTCGAAATAGGTCGGCTTGCCGTCGACCAGAATCTCGCCCTCGTCCGGGCGATAGAGCCCGGAGAGGATGTTCATGAGCGTGGTCTTGCCGGCGCCGTTCTCGCCGAGCAGGCCCAGTATCTCTCCGGCTCGGATTTGCAGATTGACGTTTGAGTTTGCGACCACCTCGCCAAAGCGCTTGGTAATGCCGCGTAGCTCGATGTCCAAAACCGGAAGCCCCGCCCGCGCCCTTTGGGCTCCGCCGCACCGCGAGGCGCGCGGCGGAGCATTTTCACGTGTCGGGTGTTACATGCCCTTCACGTTGATCGAGCCGTCCTTGATACCGGCGCTGATCTTGTCGAGCTCAGCCTTCAGATCGGCGGGGACCGCGGAGTCGAGATCGTGGAAGGGGGCGAGGCCGACGCCGCCCGAGGCCAGCGTGCCGACGATGACGCCGCCCTTGAAGCTGCCGTCCTGGGCCTGCTTGATCGACTCGACGACGGTCGAATCCATCCGCTTCAGGATCGAGGTCAGGAACACGCCCTTGTGCTCCGGATCGGTGTCGTACTGATCGACGTCGACGCCGATGATCTTGAGCTTGTCGGCGCCCATCTCTGCGGCGAGCGCGGCGGAGCCCTGGCCGACCGGGCCGGCGACGGGAACGACGATGTCGGCGCCCTCGTCAACGAGGTTCTTGGCGAAGGTTCGGCCGTCGTCGAGCGAGTTGAAGTTGTTGGTGAAGAGGCCTTCCTTCTTCATCGGATCCCAGCCGAGCACCTTGACGTCCTTGCCCATCTGCTTGTTGTAGTACTGAACGCCCCAATAGAGGCCGTCCATGAAGATCGTCACCGGCGGGATGTTGATGCCGCCGAACGTGCCGATGACGCCGGACTTCGAGACGCCCGCGGCGAGATAACCGGCAAGGAACGCCGCTTCGTCGGTGGCATAGACCTGGCCGAGGACGTTCGGAATGGTCGGGTCGTAGGCGTAGTCGACGATCGAGAACTTGATGTCGGGATTGGCTTCCGCCGCCGCCTTGGTGGCGTCGCCGAGCAGGAAGCCGACGGTGATGATGATGTCGCATTTCTCGGCGACGAACGAGTTGATGTTCGGGACGTAGTCGGTCTCGGCCTTGGATTCGAGCAGCTTGCCGTCGACTCCGAGCGATTTCTCCGCGTCCGTCACGCCCTTCCAGGCGGTCTGGTTGAAGCCCTTGTCGTCGACGCCGCCGAGGTCGGTGACCTGGCAGGCTGTGAACGCCGATGCCGAAGCCGTCATGGCGCCGAAAGCGGTGGCAGCCAGAAGCGCGACAAAAGACGTGGTGGTGGCTCTGTTTCTCAACGCTACCTCCTGTGTGGATGGCAAGTACTGCTTCCCCCGTCGCACAGCACCGCCGGCTACAGTGGGGGCGTGCCTACCTGGAAGCTTTGCATTTTCGCGTGTCATCGCCAAGGCCAGTTCGCCTTGCCGGTTGCCGCCAGGACGGGCTGACGGGGGCAGGCAAAGCCGCTACAAAAAGGCCCCCGCGCCTTACCGTCCCGGCCCGCCTTCATGACGCCAACGACCCTCCGCGCCGCCGCCCTCAGCCTCGGAATCTTGGCTTGCCGGCTGCACCACGAGCGTCGTGCAGCCGGTGACGCCGATCCCCGTCGACGCGGCGCGCACCGCGCGGCTGATCTCGGCCTATCGCGCGGAGAACGGGCTTGGGCCGGTCCGTGTCAATGCGCGCCTGATGCAGGCGGCGGCGCGCTACGCAAAGGTCATGGGCGAGCGCGACCAGATCGGGCACCGGCTCGGCGCATCGCTCCCGAGGCGCGTCTCATCGGTCGGCTACGATTGGGGCTACGTCGCGGAGAATCTCGCGGCGAGCTACGCCTCGCTCGACGATGCGATGAAGGGCTGGAAGGCTTCGCCCGGGCATCGGCAAAACCTTCTCAGCCCCTACGCAACAGAGATCGGTGTCGCCGCCGTCGCCACGCCTACCGGCTCCGATCACCGCAACTACTGGGCCCTGATCCTGGCGTCGCCGCAGCCGGTCGGTCAGCGGACGCTCGCTTTGGGACACGTCCAGTGAGCACTGCCGCCGATCTCTTCGATGCCGCACGTGCCGCGATGCAGAACGCGCATGCGCCCTATTCGAAGTTCCCGGTCGGCGCGGCGGTTCTGACCGAGGACGGCGCGATCTTCGCCGGCTGCAACATCGAGAACGCCAGCTACCCGGAAGGCTGGTGCGCGGAGACGACGGCGATCGCGGCGATGGTGATGGGCGGCGGCACGAAGATCGCGGAGGTGGCGGTGGTGGCGGAGAAGATGCCGCTCATCACGCCCTGCGGCGGCTGCCGCCAGCGCTTGAAGGAGTTCGGCACGGAGAAGACGCTCGTCCATCTTTGCGACGACAAGGGCGTGGTCGAGACGATCACGCTCGGCGATCTTCTTCCGAAGGCGTTCGGGCTCGTGCCGAAGAAATGAGCGGCGCGGCGGAACGCAACGCGGCGATGATCCGCGCGCGGAGTGAGCTTGCTCCGCGCGTCGGCATCGTGCTCGGCTCCGGCCTCGGCGATTTCACCGCGAACATCGCGGACGCCGTCACCATTCCCTATGGCGAGCTCGAAGGTTTTCCGACGCCATCCGTGTCGGGCCACGGCGGCGCGCTCGTCGTCGGACGCATCGCCGACGAGGCCGTCGCCGTTCTTTCCGGCCGCGCGCACTATTACGAGCACGGCCGCGCCGACGTCGATGCGCGCCGCCGCTCGAAACGCTGCAGGCGCTCGGCGTCGGCGATCTGGTGCTGACCAATGCCGCCGGGAGCCTGCGCGAAGAGCATCCGCCGGGCTCGGTCATGCTCATCACCGACCACATCAACTTCTCCGGCACCAACCCGCTGATCGGCGAGACGAGCGACGCGCGCTTCGTCGGGCTGACGCAGGCTTATGACGCGGAGCTTCGGCGCCGCCGCGCTCGCCGCCGCGGATCCGGAGGGGATCGCGCTTCACGAGGGCGTCTACATGTGGTTCTCCGGACCGACGTTCGAGACGCCGGCGGAGATCCGCGCCGCGCGCACGCTCGGCGCCGACGCCGTCGGCATGTCGACCGTGCCGGAGGTGATCCTGGCGCGCTTCCTTCAGCTTCGGGTCGTCGCTTTCTCGGCGATCACCAATTACGCTGCCGGCATGACCGGCGCGGAGCTCTCGCACGCCGAGACGAAGGAAGTGGCGCCGCAGGGCGGCGCCAAGCTTCAGCGCATCCTGAGGCGGATGCTCTCCGCATGGCCGGAGCTGATGCGCTTCCTGCCGCAGGAGATCGATCCGCAAGAAGCGCGACGGCGGCGCGCTCACCAAGGATGAGATCGCCTTCCTGATCGAGGGGCTGACCGACGGCAGCGTCAGCGAAGGGCAGGTGGCGGCCTTCGCCATGGCCGTCTTCTTCCGCGGCATGAGCATGGACGAGCGCGTCGCGCTGACGCTGGCGATGCGCGATTCCGGCGACGTGCTCGCCTGGCCGAACGCCGAGGGGCCGGTCGTCGACAAGCATTCGACCGGCGGCGTCGGCGACAACGTCTCGCTGATGCTCGCGCCGATCGTCGCCGCCTGCGGCGGCGTCGTGCCGATGATCTCCGGCCGCGGCCTCGGCCACACCGGCGGCACGCTCGACAAGCTCGATTCGATCCCCGGCTACCGGACGCAGCCCGACGAGGCGCTCTCTCCGCAAGGCGATCGCCGCGGCCGGCTGCGCCATCATCGGCCAGACCGGCGACCTCGCGCCGGCCGACAAGCGCCTCTACGCGATCCGCGACGTGACGGCGACGGTCGAATCCGTGCCGCTCATCACCGCCTCGATCCTGTCGAAGAAGCTCGCGGCGGGGCTCGAAGGCCTCGTCCTCGACGTGAAGACCGGCTCCGGCGCGTTCATGGCGGAGATGGAGGATGCGCGCGAGCTGGCGGAGAGCCTGGTCGCCGTCGCGAACGGCGCGGGGCTGAAGACGAGCGCGCTCATCACCGACATGAACGAGCCGCTCGCCTCCGCCGCGGGAAACGCGGTCGAGGTCCTGAACGCCGTCGATTTCCTGACCGGCGCGCATCGCGACAAGCGCCTCGAAGAGGTGACGCTGGCGCTTGCCGCGGAGCTTCTGGTGCTCGGCGGAAGGGCCGACGCCGCCGATTGGGCGCATGCGCTGGCGCAGGCCGCGTTGGAGAATGGCCAGGCGGCGGGGATCTTCCAGAAGATGGTGGCGGCGCTCGGCGGTCCGGCGGATTTCGTCGAGAACCCGAAGAAGCATCTCCCGACAGGCGCAGTGTGGTGAGGCCGGCGCTGCCTGAAACAAAGGGCGTCGTCGCTTCAGTCGATACGCGCGCGCTTGGCTTGCGTCGTCGTGGCGCTCGGCGGCGGGCGCACGCGCGCGGAGGATTCGATCGACCATGCGGTCGGGCTGACGGCGCTTGTCGGGATCGGCGACGAGGTCGGGCCGGAACGGCCGCTCGCGCTTGTGCACGCGCGTGACGACGGCGCGGCGGAGGCGGCCGCCGCCGCGATCCGCGCCGCCTACACGCTCGGCGAGCCGCCACAGGACCGCCGCCTCATTTACGAACGCATTGCCAGCAAGGCTCGCTGACGATGGCGCGCGCGATGCTCCTGGTCATGGATTCCGTCGGGATCGGCGGCGCTGAGGACGCCGACAAGTTCGGCGATGCGGGCGCCGACACGCTCGGCCACATCGCCGCCGCCTGCGCGGCCGGGAAGGCCGATGTGAAGGGCGGGCGCTCCGGTCCGCTGAAAATTCCGGTGATGAACCGGCTCGGCCTTTGCCGCGCCGCCGAGGCCTCGACGGGAAAGCATCCGGCGGGCATCGAGCGGATCGAAAAGCCGGAGGCGATCTGGGCCTATGCGAGCGAGGTCTCCAAGGGCAAGGACACGCAGTCCGGCCATTGGGAGCTTGCCGGCCTGCCGGTCCCTTTCGAATGGGGCTATTTCCCAAACACGGTTCCGGCCTTTCCGAAGGACCTCACCGACGCGCTGATCGCGCAGGCGAAGCTCCCCGGCATTTTGGGCAACAAGCATGCCTCCGGCACCGACATCATCGAGGAGCTCGGCGAGGAGCACATCCGCACGGGCAAGCCGATCTGCTACACCTCGCAGGATTCCGTCTTCCAGATCTGCGCGCACGAGGAGCATTTCGGGCTGGAGCGGCTCTACGAGGTCTGCCAGATCGCCAGAAAGCTCTGCGATCCGCTTGCGGATCGGCCGCGTCATCGCGCGCCCCTTCGTCGGCGAGAAGCGCGGCGAGTTCACGCCGCACCGGCCACCGCAAGGACTTCGCCGTGCCGCCGCCCGGCGAGACGCTGCTCGACCTTTGCGTGTCAGATGAAGCGCGACGTCTTCGGCGTCGGCAAGATCTCCGACATCTTCACCGGCCGCGGCGTGACCAAGGTCCTGAAGGCGCCCGACAACGAGAGCCAGTTCAACCGCACGCTCGAGGCGATTGCGCGAGGCGAAGGACGGCGACCTCGTCTTCACCAACTTCATCGACTTCGACCAGCTCTGGGGCCATCGCCGCGACGTTGCCGGCTATGCCGCGTGCCTGGAAGAATTCGACCGGCGTCTGCCGGAGCTCATCGCGGTGCTGAAGCCCGGCGACCTCGTGATCCTGACCGCCGACCACGGCAACGATCCGACCTTCAAGGGCACCGACCACACGCGCGAGCACATCCCGGTGCTCGGCTTCGGCCCGAAGATCGACGGCCGCAATGGCGGGCACCTTCCGACCTACGCCGACGTGGCGCAGACCATCGCCAGCCACCTCGCGCTCCCGCCGCTGCGGATCGGCACACCGATGATGTGAAGGGAGGGCGCCAAACCTTCGCTCTCGATGGGGAGAAGGTTTAGCGCTCCGCCGTTGGCGCCCTCCGCTCCCCCGTGTATGAACTTTCGAAAATCTGGAGGCGGCGGGCATGGCTCAGAAATTCGAAGGCGTGACGGTCATCGACCACCCGCTGGTCGAGCACAAGCTGACGATCATGCGCGACAAGGAGACGTCGACGCGCGGCTTCCGCCAGCTCCTGCGCGAGATCGCCGGCCTCATCTGCTACGAGGCGACGCGCGACCTGCCGCTCGAGGAAGTCGAGATCGAGACGCCGCTGACCGCGATGAAGGGCCGCAAGATCGCCGGCAAGAAGCTGGTCTTCGCCTCGATCCTCCGCGCCGGCAACGGCTTGCTCGAAGGCATGCTCGACCTCGTGCCCTCCGCGCGCGTCGCGCATATCGGCCTCTACCGCGACCCGAAGACGCTGCAGCCGGTCGAATACTACTTCAAGGCGCCGGAGGACCTTTCGGAGCGCACCGTCATCTGCGTCGACCCGATGCTGGCGACGGCGAACTCCGCGGTCGCGGCGATCGACAAGCTGAAGGGGAGGGGCGCGAAGGACATCCGCTTCGTCTGCCTGCTCGCCGTGCCGGAGGGAATCAAGCGCTTCCGCACCGCGCATCCCGACGTGCCGGTCTTCACCGCCGCGATCGACGACCATCTGAACGACCACGGCTACATCGTGCCCGGCCTCGGCGACGCCGGCGACCGGATGTACGGGACGAAGTAGCGGCAGCGATTGCGGAGCGTGAGCGCCGTCCTCTGAGATTGTCATCCCGCAAGCGGCGCGAAGCGACGCTGTGCGGGACCCATGAACACTGAAGGATGGCGAGTGGCCTTGGCGCTGTCTCTTCGACCCTCGGCGTTCATGGGTCCCGGTCTTGGCCTGACGGCCAAACCGGGATGACAAACGGCGAGGTCGGGAAGCGGCTCACCGCTTCCTGAATGCCACCACCTTCGCGAAGAACGCGTTGGTCGCGCTCTCAAGCGCGAAGCCCGCGTCGCCGAAGAGCGCCGCCAAATCCTCCTCGAGGTAGCTCTTGAAATACGGCTCGTGGAAGAGCGCCGGGAAGATCTCCAGAAGCCCGTCATAGTCCGGCGCGTCGCCGGGCTGCAGCGATTCCACGAAGACGAAGAGCCCGCCGGGCTTCATGACGCGGCCGATCTCGCGCGCCACATCGCCGCGCACCTCCGGCGGCAGCTCGTGGAAGAGAAAGATGCACGTGGCGAAATCGAGGCTCGCGTCGGCAAGCGGCAGCGCCTCGGCCTTGGCGACGGCCGGCTGGATTTTTGGCCGCCGTCCGAGCCGCCGCAACGTTTCGACGACGTAAGCCTCCGACAGATCGATCGCGAACGCCGGGAGGCGCGGAAAGGCCTGCCGCACCTGGCAGAGGAACGAGCCCGGTCCCGCAGGCGATGTCGGCATAGGCGAGGCGGCGCTGGTCGCGGCCCTTCAGCGCTTCCGCCATCGGCACCAGCGCCTGCCGGCGCATGGCGTTGGCGGCACCGGAGAAGAGCACCTCCACCTGCATGTCGTAGAGGCGCGCCGATTCCTCCGTCAGCCAGCCGCCCGACTGGAAATGGAAATTCTGCAGGTAATAGTCCGGCCGCTTGCCGCTTTCCGTGGGAACCTCGCGCGAAAGCGCGTGCCCGCGCCGGCGCACGACCTCCGGCACGTCGCGGAAAAATTCGCGGCTTCGCGCAATGAGGCCGGGGAGCCCGCCGTCCTCGTCCGTCGGCACGGGATAGTATCCGGCTTCGGCGTTGGCGAGGTCGCGGGCAAGCAACGCAGCGACATCGGCAAGCAGCCGGCGCATGCCGGGCACCGGCTTCGATGGCTTAACCGGGGTTCGCTTCGGCGCGCCGGACTCCGCCTCGAGCCGCCGCACCATCCGCCGCATGAGGGCCCCGTGGCCGGCGTACCAGGCGACGCGGCCGGTCTGCCTGACGGCAAAGGCGGCACGACTGGCAAGGCGTTCGAGCGGGGTTTCGGGCATCGGTGACTTCCTGCCGCTTAAGGTCGTGTCGATTTCGCCTTTCGTCCAGTGCGCCTTCAGCCGCGCCGGAACAGCCCCACGACTTCCGTCTCCGCCGAATAGACGAACTGGTCGACCGGCACGACGCGCTCGAGCATGTATCCGCCGTCGACGAGGATACGCGCGTCGCGCGCGAAGGTGGCGGGGTTGCACGACACCGCGGCGACAAGCGGCACACGCGACGCGGCGAGCGCTTCCGCCTGCGCCTTGGCGCCGGCAAAAGGCGGGTCGAGCACGACGCCGTCGAATTGCTCCAGCTCCTTCGCCGCGAGCGGATCGGCGAAGAGGTCGCGCCGCTCCGTCTCGACCGGCTTCAGCCCGGAGGTTCTGCGGACGGCTAAGGCGAGCGCTTCAAGCGCGGGTGCGCTCGTCTCTACGGCGCGGACGGCGGCGTGCCGCGCCAGCGCGAGCGAGAACGTGCCGATTCCGGCGAAGAGGTCGGCAACGCGCTTCGCGCCGGAAAGATGCTCCGTGACGAGCGCCGTCATCGCAGCCTCCGCGTCGACGGAGGCTTGCACGAAGGCGCCGGGCGGCGGCGTCAGCATGACGCCGGCGATGTCGATCGTTGGCTCGGCGAGGGTCACGACCGGCTCGCCGCCGACCGAAAGCCGCGCCAGCCCCCGCTTGGCGGCTGCGGCGGAGAGTCGCGTGACGAGGCGCGCGTCGGGCACCTTCGTGCCTTCGATGTCGATGTCGAGCCCGGCGCGCGTCATCAGCGCCGTCACCCGAACCGGCCTCCGCCCCGCCGCCAGCGGTTCGACGAGCGCGCGGATGTCGGCGAGCCGCGCTTGCAGCGGCGAGGCCAGCACCGGGCATTCGGCGATGTCGATGGCGCGTTCCGAAAGCCGCTCGTGATAGCCGAGCACCAGCTTGCCGCCGACGCGGAGGGCGGTCAGAACCGTGCGGCGCCGGCTGGCGACGGGGACGCCGACCGTCGCGTCGATATGCGGGCCGAGGCCATGATGCGACAGCGCCGTTGCCACCAGCTCGCGCTTCAGCCTCCGCGTCGCGTCGAGCGGCATCATCTGGAGAGCACAGCCGCCGCACGTTCCGAAGTGCCGGCATAGCGGCGCGACGCGCTCGGGGCTCGGCACGACGATTTCGACGATGCTGGCGCGGTCGGCCTTGTGGTGGCCCTGCCGCTCGACGGTCGACGCGCTCGCCCGGCAGCGTGAACGGCACGTAGAGCGGCCCGTCATGCGTCGAGGCGATGCCGTCGCCGCGATGCCCGATCGATTCGATGACGACGACCTCAGTCACGCCGCGCCCCGACCAGGAATTCACGGTTGCCGGACCCGCCGGTGATCGGAGAGGGGACTGTCCCAACCACGCCCCAACGCGCGGCGCGCGCCCCTCCCCCTCGTGAGGAGGGGTTGGGGAGGGGTCGCTCCAACCCTCAAGCCACGCGGCGATATCCTGCACTGGTGCGTCAGCCACCTTCGGATCGCGCACGATGCCGCCCTTGCCGAGCGCTTCGCGCCCGACCTCGAATTGCGGCTTCACCAGGAACACGCCGAACGCGCCCCGTTCCGCAAGCTCAATGCCGGCGGCAGCGCCAGCTTCAGCGAGATGAAGCTCAAGTCCGCGACGATCGCGCCGATCTTTCTGCCGCCGAGATGCGCGGGCGTCAGATCGCGCGCGTTCAAGCCTTCGAGCAACGTCACGCGCGGATCGCCGGCGAGCGTCGGGTGAAGCTGGCCATGCCCGACGTCGACCGCAACGACGTGCGCCGCACCGCGTTCGAGCAGCACCTGCGTGAAGCCGCCGGTCGAGACGCCGAGATCGAGCGCCGTCAGCCCCGTCGGATCGAAGCCGAATGCGATCGAGCGCCGCGATGAGCTTCAGCGCCGCGCGGGAAACGTAGCCGCTGGCCGGATCGTCGACGCTGAGTGCCGCGCCCGAGGCAACCATCCGCCCCGGCCGTGTCTCCCGCGCGCCTTCCACCGTGACAGCGCCGCGCAGAATCGCGTCGCGGGCGCGCGCGCGGCTTGGTGAGAGGCCGCGCTCCACCAGCGCCGTGTCGAGGCGCATGCGTGCCCCGTCGCTCACGGAGAATCCCGCGTCAAAGCCCGCAATAGGCGAGCCCGGACATGATCGTCGACAGGAAGATATCGGTGCCCCAATAGGCCCAGCCGGCTCCGGCCAGGAAGAAGAGCAGTCCGGCGCCGGCGAGCGCCGTCTTGGCGATCGGATCGAGCCTCATGGGCTCTATCCTGCCACAAGACGCTTGAGCTTGGCCAATCCTGCCTGGTGCAATTCGCTCGGGTCGATGGTGCCGACGAAATTCCCGTTCGCGTCCTGCAGGATCATCGACGCGGTGTGGTCCATCGAGTAGTCGCCGCCGGTGGTCGGCACCTTGCGGCTGAAGATCTTGTAGTTCTTGGTCATCGCGTGCACGGCGTCCGGCGGGCCGGTGATGCCGACGATGGGCGCAGTGAAGATGCCGATATAGTCGTGCATCGTCTGTTGCGTGTCGCGCTCCGGATCGACGGTGACGAAGACGAAGCGGAGCTTGTCGGCGTCGCCCCCAAGCTCGTCGGCCCAGCGCGACATGTCGGTCAGCGCCGTCGGGCAAACGTCCGGGCAATGCGTGTAGCCGAAGAGCGTCACCGACGGCTTGCCGCGAAAGATCGCTTCGGTGACCGGCTCACCCTTGTCGTCGACGAGCTGGAACGGGCCGCCGAGCGGCGCGCCTGGCTTTGGTGCACCGGAGCTCGCCGTCTTGTTGCCGAGGAAGGAGGTTCCGGTCACGGCGAGCGCGCCGAGCGCGAAAAGCGCGACGGCGACAGCAATCCAAAGCGCGACCCGAACGTTCTTCATTCTCACTTCCGCTGCGCAACCATATAGGGCCGCGGCGTCGCTATTTCATCGACTCGTTTGTGCCGACCGGCACCAGACCCGGCGGCGCGGCCTCCTCCTTGCGCAGGAAATAAAAACCGGCGACGAGCGTCAACGCGACCGCGAAAAACGCCGGCATCAAGATCCGCATCTTCATCGGCGAATTTTCGCGCCGATGCGCTCGTCACAAGATGGCGCAAATCGCCGCGCGCGCTGCGTTCAATCGTCACGCGCCGTTCTTGATCACGACCTTGAGAGCTTCCTTGCGCATCATGCTTCGAAGCGCGTCGACGACGCCGGAGATCGGCTGCGTGCCTGAGATCAAGAGGTCCGCCTTGAAAGCCGGATCGGCGAGAAGCGCGACGGCACGGCGAAACGTCTCCGGGCGGTGATGGTAAACGCCCTTCAGCGTCAGCTCGCTGTAGTGGACGAGATGCGTGTCGAGCGGAATCGAGGTGCCCGGCGCGCAGCCGCCGAAGAGGTTGACGAGCCCGCCGGGCCGAAGCGATTCGATCGCGTCCGACCAGACGCCGGGCTGGCCGGTCGCGTCGATCGCGATCCAATAGCCCTTGCCGCCATCCGTCTCGGCGCGGACGCGCGCCGCCTGGCCGCCGCCGCGAGAAATCTCGATGCTGCGCGCCGCGCCGAGCTTCTTCCCGACCTCGAGACGCCCGGGGTTCGGGTCGGCGAGCACGACGTGCTGTCCCATGCGCGCGAGCGCCGCCACGAAGAGAAGCCCGATCGGCCCGCCGCCGAAAAGGAGGATCTCGACCGGCCCGCCGACGGCATAGCGGTCGAGCTCGCAGGCGTCGATGCCGTGCAGCACGCAGGCGAGCGGCTCGGCAAGCGCGGCACGCTGGAAGGAGAGGCCGGCCGGGATCGGATGCACGTTGCGCTCCACGAAGCGCCGCGGCACGAGCAGATATTCGGCGAAGGCGCCGTTCAGATAATGCAGGTCCTCGCAAAGATTCTCGCGCCCGCGCCGACACGGCTCGCATTGCATGCACGGCGCGGAATTGGCGACGACGATCGCGTCGCCTTCCTTGACCGCGGTGACGCCGGCGCCGGTCGCCGCGACGACGCCCGCCATCTCGTGCCCGAAAAGCGTCGGCGCCTTCAGCATGCGCGGATGACCGCCGCGCCGGAACACCTTCACGTCGGTGCCGCAGGTGGTCGCCGCCTCGATCTTCAGGAGAATCTCGCCTTCGCCCGGCCGCGGCACCGGCACCTCGCGGATTTCGATCTCCTCCGGGCCGAGCAGCATTGCGCCCTGCATCGTCTCGGGCAGGTTGCTGCTCATGCGCCGCCCCGTCGCGACGGCGTGAAGAGCACCTTCAGCGCCTTCCGCGCCACGACCAGCGCGACGCCTTTTTCGAAATCGTCGAGCGGCATCGTGTGCGTCACGAGTGGCGTCGGATCGAGCGTGCCGCTCACCAGGAGATCGAAAATTCTCTGCTGCTCATGCAGCGCGCCGGAATAGGCGGCGATGATCCGCCGCTCGCTCTTGAAGACGGCGTTCAGATCCACGGCCGCGTTCTGGCCATCGGGCGCATGTGCGAAGAGCACGATCGTGCCGCCGGCGCGCGTCAACGAGATGCCTGCGGCAAGTGCCTTCTCCCCGCCGACCGTGTCGAAGACCGCGTCTGCGCCGACGCCGTCGCTCAAAGCGCGAACGGCCGCAATCGTTTCTTCGCCGGGCTGCGCCGTCCGCGCTGCGCCGAGCTCCACTGCAAGCGCGAGCCGATCTGCGTCGAAGTCCACCACTACGACGTCGATCTTGGGGAAAGCGGCCTTCAGCACGAGAAGATGCAGGAGCCCCATGCTGCCCGCGCCAAGCACCACCGCGATTCCCTCCGCACCGAGCCCTGAGCGCTCGACGCTGCGGAGCACGCAGGCGGCGGGCTCCATGAAGACCGCGCTCGCGTCGGAGAGGGCCTCCGGCACCTTGCGCGCCGCAAACTCCACCGCGCGCGGGCGGATCAGGATCGCGTCGGCGAAGCCGCCCGGCTCCATGAGATTCTCTTTGAACGTTTCGCACATGGTCTCGTTGCCGCGGCGGCAATAGACGCAGCGCCCGCAAGGCACGTGATGCGGGACGACGACGCGGTCGCCGATCGCAAACTTGGTGACGCCGGCGCCGAGCGCGATCACGTCGCCCACCAGCTCGTGCCCGAGCACCGTGCCGGGCTTTGCGCTGCCGGTCTTCAGCTTGAAGAGGTCGGTGCCGCAGAAGCCGACGACGCGAAGGCCGAGCAGCATCTCACCCGGGCCTGGCGCGGGGAGGGGACGCTCTTCCAGCACCGTGTTCTCGCCACCAGGTCCAGGCGACGACGAAGCGGCTCGGGACGGGCTTTTTGGCGGGTGCGACTTCCATCGCCCGCACTTCTAGCGAGCCCCGGCGAAGAATCCAGCTTGCAGATTGCCGGCTTAACTGTGAGACCGGCGGCAGCGCCGAAGAGAAGGAGCCGTTCTTAAGCCTTCGCTATGCCGCGCCTCGGGCGGAACGGCTCTGCGAGGATCGGCGCATGGGATAACGTAAGCTCCGATCGGAGCTTGTGGGCAGCGAGTCATGCGAGCCTTTGGGCTGCCTTTGCGGGGGGGCGCATCTCGGCAACGCCACGTGGTCGGCGCGATGCATGCTGGCTGGCGAGGGGGCGCGGCACTTCTTGGCCTGGTTCTTTGGATTCTGGCGGCGCCGCTCAGTGCGGCCGCGGAGCCGAGTGCTTATCTCCTGGAGCTCAATGGCCCCGTCGCGCCGGTAAGCGCGGACTACATCGTCCGCGGCCTGCAGCGGGCTGCGGACGAAGGCGCGGCCGTCGTCGTGCTCCGGATGGATACGCCGGGCGGGCTGGACACCTCGATGCGCGAAATCATTCGCGCCATCCTTTCCTCGCCGGTGCCGGTGGTGGGCTACGTGGCGCCGAGCGGCGCACGCGCCGCCAGCGCCGGGACCTACATCCTTTACGCCTGCCAGATCGCGGCGATGGCGCCCGGCACCAATGTCGGCGCGGCCACGCCGGTCAGCCTGTTCGGCGGAGTGCCTTCGCCGCAGCAAGAGCCGGCAAAGCCGGAACCGTCGGGTGCGGGCCAGCCCGGCCAGATCCGCCCGCCCGACGCGGAGATGACCAAGATCACAAACGATGCTGTCGCCTACATCCGGAGCCTTGCGAAATTACATGGCCGCAACGCCGAGTGGGCCGAGCGCGCGGTGCGCGAGGCGGCAAGTCTGCCCTACGACGAAGCGCTGAAGCTGAACGTCATCGACTTGGTGGCGGACAATCTCTCCGACCTTCTGACAAAGGTGGACGGGCGCTCGGTGAGCGTGGCGGGCACAGCGCGGACGCTGAACCTTGCCGCGGCAACGGTCGTTCCAATCGAACCCGACCTGCGCACCCGTCTGCTCGGAACGCTGACCGATCCGAACATCGCCTACATCCTGCTCCTGCTCGGCGCCTGGGGCTTGATCTTCGAGTTCTCGCATCCGGGGATTTTCGCGCCCGGCGTGATCGGCAGCATCTGCCTCGTGCTCGGGCTCCTGGCGCTCAGCATCATACCCATCAACCTGGCCGGCCTCGGGCTCACTTTGCTCGGTCTCGGCCTGATGGCGGCGGAGGCCTTCGTGCCGTCGTTCGGGGCGCTCGGGATCGGCGGTCTCACGGCCTTCGTGCTTGGCTCGCTGATGACATTCGATACGCCGGGCTACCGCCTGGCCTGGCCCGTCGTGATCGGCGCAGCCGTGGTCAGCGCAGCGCTGTTCCTGCTGGTGCTGTCCATGCTGGTGCGTGCGCGCCGCCGCCCCGTGACGAGCGGCGACGCCACCCTGACCGGGACGAAGGCCAAGGTCGTTGCCTGGGCCGGCGAGGAGGGCGAAGTTGAAGCCGCGGGCGAGCGCTGGCGCGCCCGCGCCGAACGCCCTTTGTCGGCCGGCCAATCGGTCCGCGTCGTCGGGCGCGATGGTCTGACCCTGCGGGTGGAGCCGAAATGAGCGCCGCGGCGCGAAACACCGGGGAGGAACGATGATGGTCAATTTGGTGGCCTATGCGGTGATTGCGGTCCTCGCGATCGCCATCCTGGGATCGGCGATCCGCGTGTTCCGCGAATACGAGCGGGGCGTCATGTTCACGCTCGGCCGCTTCACCGGGGTGAGGGGCCCGGGGCTGATTCTTATGCTCCCCTACATTCAGCAGATGGTGCGCGTCGATCTTAGGGTGATCGTGCTCGATGTGCCGAGCCAGGACGTGATCTCGCGCGACAACGTGTCGGTCAAAGTCAACGCCGTTCTCTATTTCCGTGTTGTCGACGCCGACAAGGCGATCATCCAGGTTGAGAATTTCTTGCAGGCGACAAGTCAGCTGGCGCAGACCACATTGCGTTCGGTGCTCGGCAAACACAGCCTCGACGAGATGCTCGCCGAGCGCGACAAGCTCAATACCGACGTTCAGGAGATCATCGACGCGCAGACCGAGGCCTGGGGCATCAAGGTGACGAATGTCGAGATCAAGCAGGTCGACATCTCCGAGAGCATGATCCGGGCGATCGCCAAGCAGGCCGAGGCCGAGCGCGTGCGCCGCGCCAAGATCATCAACGCGGAGGGCGAGCAGCAGGCAGCGCAGAAGCTGGTGGAGGCGGCGCAAATCATGGCGACGGCGCCGGCGTCCATGCAGCTGCGTTATCTCGGCGCTTTGCATGATATCGCGAGCGATCGCAGCAACACCATCGTGTTGCCGCTTCCGACCGACCTGCTGCAGGCGCTCTCTGCCGGTCTGAAGGCTGACAAGCCGTAAGCGCGGTGTGACTTCCGCTCTTGGGTTTCCCCCGAGAGTGCTGCGCCCAGGCGAGGCGGCGCGAGGGTTCTAGGCCTCGCCCCCGTCGTCGAGCTTGCGGAGTGCCGCCATGAAATCGCGAAATCCCCTGGACCCGAGCTTCGCCCGGTAGCCCTCCTCAATCGCCAATTTCACGGCATTGGCCTCGGCGAGCATGGACAGCCCGGCACGGGTGAAGACGACAATGTTGCCGCGTCGGTCCAACGGGTTCGCCCGCCGCTCAACGACGCCGTCTGCAACCAGCTCGTCGACGAGCTGCTGCACGGCCTGCTTGCTCAGGCCCATCCGCTTGACCAGCTCGCTCTGTGGGAGGCCGTTGCGCTCCAGAAAGCCGATGACGTTGGAGCGCGCCTCGCCGAACCATGGGTAGCCGCGCGCGCGCATACCCGCGTCGAAGGCGCCCTTCCACTGCCGGCTCGCCCGCCACAACCGCCAGCCGGCGTGGTCGAGCAGGGCCGTCATTTTTTTGTCAAGTGGCTTGACCATTATCGGCGATCCCGTGTAGTCAAGTAACTTGACTTACTGCTTTGTGCAACGCGAGGCTGTCCGGCCCGCCGTCTAGACGATAGAGGAGCTACCGTCATGCCAGTCATTCCCGCCGCCGACGCCCCGAGCTTCGAGATTCCCGGCGTTCGCTTCACCGGTCTTGCCGCGCCGAGCCGCGGCGCCCGCGAGACCGCCGTTTGGCGGCTCTCCATGGCCCCCGCCACAGAGCCGATGACGCATCGCCTGACGCGCGAGGAGATCTTCGTCGCGATCGCCGGGAAGGCGCGCTTCACAATCGGCACCGAAGAGTTCGACGTTGCGGCCGGCGGCGCGGTGATCGTGCCCGAAGACACGGATTTCGCCCTTTCCAATCCGCACGACGCACCCTTCGAAGCCGTCGCCGTGCTCCCCATCGGCGGCCGCGCCAGGATCGGCGACGCGCCGCCCTTCACGCCGCCTTGGGCGGAGTGAGCGCCTACTTCGCGTCGAATGGCTCGGTGCCGACGGCCTTGCCCTCTTGCGCGCGGATCTTCTCCACCCGCTCCTCGGCCTGAGCAAGCAGCGCCTCGCAGCGCTTCTTCAAGGCCTCGCCGCGCTCGTAGATGGCGATCAATTCTTCGAGCGCCACGTCGCCGCGCTCGAGCTTGGCGACAATCCCTTCGAGCTCCTTCAGCGCCGCCTCGAAGGCAAGCGTATTCACGTCGGGCAGTGCGTCTTCCGCCAAGTCTCTCTCCTCAGGCCGCCATCAGCTGGCGGATGTGCGCGGCAGCCGAAGCCGCGAGACCTTTCAGATCATAGCCCCCTTCAAGCAGCGCGACGACCCGGCCGTTCGCCGTGGCGGCGGCGATCTCCATCAATTCCGCGGTCGCCCAGGCGAAATCTTCCGCCTCGAGATTGATCTCGGCGAGCGGATCGCGCCGATGCGCGTCGAAGCCGGCGGAGATCAATAGAAGCTCCGGGCGGAACGCGCGCACCGCCGGCAGGATCACGTCGCGGAACGCCGCCTTGAACTCCGCCGTTCCGTCGCCGGGCGAAAGCGGCGCATTGAAGATGTTGCCGACGCCATTCTCCGAAGGAGCCCCCGTTCCGGGAAAGAGCGGCATCTGATGCGTCGAGGCGTAGAGCACGCTCGGGTCGGACCAGAATATCTCCTGCGTGCCGTTGCCGTGGTGCACGTCCCAGTCGACGATCGCCACCTTCGCCATGCCGTGCTTTTGCTGCGCGTGGCGGGCGGCGATGGCAATGTTGTTGAAGAGGCAGAAGCCCATCGCCCGTTCGGTCTCGGCGTGGTGACCCGGCGGACGCACGGCGCAGAAGGCGTTCGCCGCTTCGCCGTTGACGACAGCGTCGACCGAATGGAGCCCCGCACCGATCGCCCGCATCGCGGCCTCCCACGATCCGGGGGAGACGGTCGTGTCCATGTCGATCCGTGCCAGCCCCTCCGCTGGAATCGCGTGGCGGATCGCCTCGACATAACGCTCGGTGTGGCAGAGGAGGGCGGTTTCGGGATCGGCGAGCGGCGCCTCGACGCGCGTCAAGGCGGCGAAATCGGGATTGTCGAGCGCGGCATGGATGGCGCGCAGGCGATCCGGCCGCTCCGGATGTCCGATCGGAGTCAGATGCTCAAGAAAGGCCGCGTGATGCAGAAGAAGGGTGGTCAAAGGAATTCGCCGCGCTTTTGCAAGGGCATGTGCCCGCTCGCGGCGCGCTCCGTCAATCCCGTTCGCTCCCCTTCGCGGAGGGGGGTTAGGAAAGGGGTAGCGCCGCCTCCCGCGGCGCTGCGGCGCGTTTCAGTCGGTCGTTGATCGCCTCGCCGAGGCCTTCATGCGGGATCGGCGCGACGGCGATTGCGGAAGCGCCGCTGACGTCGAGCTCGGCGAGGCAGGCGAAGAGATTTGCCGCAGCCTCGACGAGATCGCCGGACGGGCTCAGATTTCTTTGCGCGGCGGCGCGCTCCGCGCCCGGCACCTGGTTCGGGCCGAAAGCGAGCAACGCCTCGCCCGGTGCGACCGATGCGGCGTCGAGCCGGAGCGGCAGGCGCGGCGCGTAGTGGCTCGAAAGCATCCCCGGCGCGGTGATGGGATCGCCGGAGGCGGCGCGCTCAAGCTTCTCGCCGAGCACGGCCTCGATCGCCTCCGCCGGCACGCCGCCGGGGCGAAGCAGCACCGGCTTGTCGCCGGCGAGCGAGACGATCGTCGATTCGAGCCCGACCGCTGAGGGCCCTGTGTCGAGGACCAGCGCCACCTTGTCGCCGAGCCCGCTGATGACGTGCTCGGCGCGGGTCGGGCTGAGCCGCCCGGAAGGATTGGCGGAGGGCGCGGCAAGCGCGCCGCCGCAGGCCGCGATCACCGCGTGCGCGATCCCACGCGGTGCGCGAAGCGCGATCGTCGAAAGCCCCGCGGTCACAAGCGGATGCACCGGGGCATTTTTCGCGAGCGGCACGACGAGGGTCAGCGGGCCCGGCCAGAATCTCTCCGCAAGCATCTCCGCCTCGCGTGTCGAACACGCCGTAGCGCCGCGCCATCGCGATATCGGTCACGTGGCAGATCAGCGGGTTGAAGCGCGGTCGGCCCTTGGCCTCGAAGATCTGCGCCACGGCCACGCCGTTGGCGGCGTCGGCGGCGAGGCCGTAGACGGTCTCGGTCGGCAGCGCGACGAGGGTTCCGGCGCGAAGCGCCTCGACCGCCGCGGCGACGGCCTCGGAGGAATTCGCGTCGTTGAGAATAAGATGGCGCACGCGCGCCTTTCGCCCGCAGGCGACGGGGCGTCAAGCGCTGCTATAAGAAGCGTGGGAGAGAGAACTCATGTATCGCGCGCCGGTTTCCGACATCGCCTTCACGCTGAAACACGTCGCCGGGCTTTCCGATGCGCTCGCCGCCGGCGCCTTTCCGGAGCTTGGCGAGGACCTGGTCGACGCCGTCGTCGCGGAGGCCGGGCGCTTCGCCTCCGAGGAGCTCGCGCCTTTGAACAGCGTCGGCGACCGCGAGGGAGCGCGGCTCGTCGACGGCGCAGTCACGACCGCGAGCGGCTGGCGGCGGGCCTACGAGGACTGGTGCGCCGGCGGCTGGAACGGCGTCGCTGCGTCGCAGGACTTCGGCGGGCAGGGGCTGCCGCTCGCGCTCTCCATCGCCGTTTCGGAGATATGGAACGGCGCCTGCATGGCCTTTGCACTCTGCCCGCTTCTGACGTCGGGTGCGGTTGAGGCGCTGACGCGGCATGGCAGCGACGCGCTGAAGGCGCTCTACCTGCCGCGCCTCATCTCCGGCGACATGGACCGCGACCATGAACCTGACGGAGCCGCAGGCGGGGTCCGACCTCGGTGCGCTCACGACGCGGGCAGAGCCGCGCGGCGATGGAACCTACCGCCTCTTCGGGCAGAAGATATTCATCACCTACGGCGAGCATGATATTGCCGAGAACATCATCCACCTCGTGCTCGCCCGGCTCCCCGACGCGCCGCCGGGGTCGAAGGGGATATCGCTTTTTCTCGTGCCGAAATTCCTCGTCGGCGAGGACGGCGCGATCGGCGCGCGGAACGACGTCGTCTGCGCCGGGCTTGAGGCGAAGCTCGGCATTCACGGCTCGCCGACCTGCACCATGCACTACGGCGACGGCCGTTTCGGCGACGAGCCGGGCGCCGTCGGCTGGCTCGTCGGCGAGGAGCATCGCGGGCTCCATTGCATGTTCACGATGATGAACAACGCGCGGCTTGCCGTCGGCATCCAGGGCGTCGGGCAGGCGGAGCGGGCGCTGCAGCAGGCCGACCGCCTACGCACACGAGCGAAAGCAGGGAAGGGCGCCCGGCGCGCGCGCCGGCGAAGGCATGAGCATCATCGCCGAGCACCCCGATATCAGCCGCATGCTGATGACGATGCGGGCGCTGACGGAAGCCTCGCGCGCGCTCTGCTATGCGTGCGCGCTGGCAGCCGACCTCGGCCTTGCCGACGCTGGCGAGGCGCGCGGGCGAGCTTCTGACGCCGGTCGCCAAGGCCTTCTCCACCGATGCCGGCTTCGAGGTCGCCTCGCTCGGCGTGCAGGTGCACGGCGGCGCCGGCTTCATCGAGCAGACCGGCGCGGCGCAGACGCTGCGCGATTCGCGCATCGCGCCGATCTACGAGGGCACCAACGGCATCCAGGCGATCGACCTCGTGACGCGCAAGCTGCCGATGGCGGATGGCGCGGTCGTGCGCGACTATATCGAGGAGCTCAAGGAAATCGCGGAGCGGGCGCGCGGCACGAACCGCGCGGATTTCGGGCAGCTCGGCGCGCGGCTTGCGTCGAGCCTCGTCGATCTCGAGGCGGCGAGCGGACATCTTCTCGCGCTGCTTGCCGCCGGCAGGCAGGCGGAGGCGCTTGCCGGCGCGACGCCGTATCTGAAGCTCTTCGGGCTCGCGGCGGGCGGCGCCTATCTGGCGAAGGGCGCGCTGGCCTCGCTCGAAGACACGACGCCGCGCGGAAAGCTCCGCATCGCCACCGCGCGCTTCATGGCGGAGCGGCTGTTGCCGGAGACCGCCGCGCTCAAAAGCGCCATCGTCGACGGCGCGGAATCCGTGCTCTCCGTCGACGCAGCGATGTTCGCGGAAAGCCAATGAGCCTCGCCGGGAAGACGCTCTTCATCACCGGCGCGTCGCGCGGGATCGGGCTCGCCATTGCGCTTCGCGCCGCGAGGGACGGCGCCAACATCGCGATTGCCGCGAAGACGGTGACGCCGCACCCGAAGCTCGAAGGCACGATCTACACCGCCGCGAAGGACATCGAGGCGGCCGGCGGAAAGGCGCTGCCGCTTGCCGTCGACATCCGCGACGACGCTGCGGTCGCCGACGCTATTCGCCTGACCGCGGAGAAATTCGGCGGCATCGACATCGTCGTGAACAACGCCTCGGCGATCAATCTCGCGAACACGCGCGACATCGAGATGAAGCGCTTCGATCTGATGCACCAGATCAACACGCGCGGCACCTTCCTGGTGACGAAGCTCGCGCTGCCATATCTGGAGAAGGCGGCGAACCCGCATGTGCTGATGCTCTCCCCGCCGCTCGACATGAAGGCGCACTGGTTCGCGCCGCATGTCGCCTACACGATGGCGAAGTTCGGCATGAGCCTTTGCGTGCTCGGCTTCGCAGAGGAGTTCCGCGGGCGCGGCATTGCGGTCAACGCGCTCTGGCCGCGCACGACGATCGCGACCGCGGCGATTCTAGAACCTGCTCGGCGGCGAAAAGATCATGCGCGCCTCGCGCAAGCCCGAAATCCTCGCCGACGCGGCGTATCTGATCTTCAACAAGCCGGCGCGCGAATTCTCCGGCAATTTCCTGATCGACGACACGTTCCTGATCTGCGAAGGCGTGACGGACCTGGAGAAATACCGGGTCGATCCGTCAGTGCCGCTGCAGCCGGATTTCTTCGTGCCGGAGGGGTGAGGGCACGCTGACATGGTCGGGTCGCTTGGCGACCGACGCTCTTGTGCCCTTTCCTCACCCCAAAAGGGCGCGCCTCGGCGGGGGGTTAAGAGAGCGTTAGCGGTGACTTTTAGAAGCGTGTGAACTTTCGCGCCTTACCTTTCAACCCTCCGGTTGCGTGAGAGGACAAGGGCAATGCCCGGTTTGGCTTGGCGGTTCGTTTTTGTGGTGCTTTTCAATCTCTGCGCCGTCTCCTGGTCGATGGCGGCGGACTGGCAGGTCGTGCGGGTCGTCGGAGCGGTCTGGGTGGTCAAGATCGGCATGGAGCCGATGCGCGCGACGGCCGGGATGGTATTGCCCGACAACGCAACGGTCGAGACGATGCACCACGGCCGTGCCATGCTGCGGCACGGCGAAGACCTCCTCAATATCGGACCGGACACGCAGCTGGCGCCGCAGGCGCGCCTCGTTCACGGCCTGACCACGGTCCTGATGCGGGAGGGCAAGGTCGATCTCGACATCGAGCCGCGTGGCGCACCGCATTTCGTGGTCGAGACGCCATTGCTTGCCGCGGTGGTGAAGGGAACGCGCTTCAGCGTCACCTCCTTCGCCGGCAATGCCGCGGTCTCGGTGGCAAGGGGACGCGTCGCGGTGACCGCGCTCGGCGCCGGGCAGGCGGTCGAGGTGACGAACGGCCAGACGGCGAGAGTGGCGGACGGGGCTTTGCAGCTTTCGGGGTCCGGCGCGCTTTCGCCTGTTCAGAGCGTCGCGCCGCGAGCAGCCATGGTGGAGTCCGCGAACGCCGAGGACAATGGGAGCAGCGGCAGCAGCGAAAGCGGGAACGCGAACGCGAGCGCGAATGGAAAGGCCAAAGGACAGGCGGAGAACGCCGCCAGCGCCACCAGCAACGCGGGCGGCAACAGCGCCGCGCATGCGAGCTCGAACAGCAACGCCGGCGGCAACAGCGCCAACAGCAATGCCGGCGGCAATGGCAAAAGCAACGCCGGCGGCAACGGCAATGGCAACAGCAATGCCGGGGGAAACGGTAACGGCAAGGGCGAGAAGAATAGGCTCGTAGTCTACTAGGCGGCGTCGCGACAGCCCGCAGGCCGGCAGGGGGCCCGGCAAGTGCCCGAGCTTTCGAAGCTCTACCGCTCCCGCCGTCTATGGGCGGCCGCTGCCGTCGCGGTCACGGCACTTCTCCTCCAGTTCGGCGGCGTTCTCGACCCGCTTGACCGATGGCTCGGCGACATGCGCTTTCGCGTAGGCGAGCGCCCCGCGAGCGGAACGGTCGCGCTCGTCGACATCGATTCCCGCAGTCTGTAGGAAATCGGGACGTGGCCCTGGCCGCGCAGCATTCACGCTGCGCTGATCGACGATCTCAGTGCGCTTGGCGCCGCGGAGATCGCCCTCGACATCGACTTCAGCACGGCTTCCGACGCGGCTGACGACGCTAAGCTGGCAGAGGCGCTCAAGCGCGCCGGCGGAACGGTGGTGCTGGCGAGCTTCGCTCAGGCGGCAAGCGGACGGCTCGGCGATCCGGAGCGCGTCTACAACGTCCCCATCGCGCCTTTCCTGGCGAATGCATGGACGGCCTCCGTCAACGTCGTTCCCGATTCCGACGGCTGGGTTCGCAAGCTCGGCTACGGCGCCACGATCGCGGGCGTGCCGACACAGTCGCTTTCGGCGACGCTCGCCGATTACGCGGCGCCTGCACGCGGCGAGTTCCCGATCGACTTCTCGATCCGCGCCGACACGATCGACCGGATTCCGGCGATCGACGTGCTGCGCGGAGCCGTCGACAAGAGCCGCGTCGCGGGAAAGAAGATCGTCGTCGGTGCGAGCGCGATCGAGCTGCGCGATTTCTTCCAGGTGCCGGTCTACGGGAGCGTGTCCGGATCGCTTCTGCAGGCGCTTGGCGCGGAGACTCTGTTGCAGGGCCGCGTGGTCGCGAGCGGCGGAGACGCGCTTCGCTATGGCGGCCTTCTCTTGATCGCCATCCTGGCCGTGCTCGCGCTTCGCCGGGCGCGCTGGACGATTCTCCTCGGCGCGTTCGCCGTCGTTTCGCTCGGCATCGAGGCCGCCGCCGCCTATGCGCAGGCTCGCGGTGTCATTCACCTCGACACTGCGATCTGGCAGGTGTGCCTCGTCGGCTTTGCGGTCGTGGCGGTCGGCGGCGAGATCGACTTTCGCCGCATCCTTCTGTTCATCTCGCGCACCGAGACCCGCAACGTGCGGACCGATCCTCGAGCAGGTGATCGCCGACAATTTCGCCGGCGTCATCGTGGCGGGCGCAGACGGCACGATCCGCAACGCGAGCCGCTCCGCGTCGCAGATCTTGGGACTCGGCGAGCGGCAGCTCGGGGGGAGCGGCTGGAGAGCGTCGTGCCGCCGGCGCTTGCGGCGGCAGTCGGCTCCGCGTTCGAATGCGCCGACGGCGCCGCACTGCGCCGGCTTGAGGTGCTTCGCTACACGCGCGCCGACGGCGTGCCGCGCGTCCTGGAATTCGTGGTGACGCCGTCGCAGCTTGGCGGCGGGTTGACCACCGAGGGCGCGGCGCTTCCCGATAGCGTTCGTCGTTACGCTGACCTTCCTCGACGTGACGGAGCGGCAGATGGCGGAAGAGCGGGTCGCCTATCTCGCGCGCTTCGACACGCTGACCGGGCTGCCGAACCGCAATCATTTCGAGGAGAAGCTCGAGGAGGCGCTTGAGCGCTGCCGCGCCAGCGGCGAGTGCTGCGCCGTCCTCTTCTTCGACCTCGATCGTTTCAAGGCCGTCAACGACACGCTCGGCCACGAATACGGCGACCGGCTGCTGACGGCGGTCGCGCGGCGGCTGGCGGAAGTCGTCCGCTCGCGGCCCGGCGGCGACATGGTCGCCCGCTTCGGCGGCGACGAATATGCGGTGCTGATGGCGGGTCCGGTCAGCGCGACGGAGGCGGGCGTGCTCGCTGCGCGCCTGATCGACGCCGTCGACGAACCTTTCGATCTCGACGGGCATCGCCTGATCGTGGGCTTGAGCGTCGGGATCGCGCTGCCGAAGCTCGCCAAGACCGATGTCGGCACGCTGATGAAGAACGCCGACGCCGCGCTCTATCGCGCCAAGGCGTCGGGCGGCGGCGCCTTCCGGGTCTTCGACGAGAGCATCGAGGCGGCGATCCGCGCGCGCCGCGAGCTCGAGGTCGAGCTCTGGGACGCCTTCGATCGGGGCGAGCTTGAGGCGTTCTACCAGCCGCAGGTCGATCTCGCGGACCGCCGGATCGTCGGCGTCGAAGCGCTCGCGCGCTGGCGCCACCCGGAGCGCGGCTACGTCTTGCCCAGCGAGTTCGTTCCGGTGGCGGAGGCGGTCGGGCTGATCGAGCCGCTTGGATTGTGGATTCTGGAGCGCGCATGCGAGGACGCGGCGCGCTGGCCGGTACCGATCAAGGTCGCGGTCAACGTCTCGCCGTTGCAGTTCACGCGGAGCGATCTTGCGGCGAACGTCGAGGCGGCGCTGGCGCGCTCGGGCCTTGCGCCCGGACGGCTCAATCTGGAGATCACCGAGTCGCTCTTCTTGCAGGAGAACAAGGCGATCGGCGCGACCATCGCGCGGCTCCGCGCGCTCGGCGTCAGCTTCGCGATCGACGATTTCGGCACCGGCTATTCGTCGCTCGCTTATGTGCGGAAATTCCCGGTCGAGAAGATCAAGATCGACCAGTCCTTCGTGCGCGGGCTTCCCGACGACCGCGAATCCGCGGCGATCGTGAGGGCGATGTGCACGCTCGCGCAGGGGCTCTCGATGGCCGTCAACGCGGAGGGGATCGAGACGGAGGAGCAGGCGGCGATGCTGCGCCTCTTCGGCTGCGTCGAAGGGCAGGGCTATCTCTTCGGCAAGCCGCAACCCGCCGCGCGCCTCGTTGAGATGCTGGAGGCGCAGGCGGGGACGCGGCGGCGAATCGCCTGACGGCGGCGGCCGGCCGGTCGGCAGTGGCTTGGAAGATCGACGCGCCCTTTCTCCTTGTAAAGCGCGGCTTGCGTATCCATCTGAATCAGAAGGCGCGGCAAGCATCTCGATTCGACCCGTCACGCGAGAAGCGCCGAAGGCTTCGCCTTTCCGGTCCGATTGGCCAAGTGTCTCTCGATATCCCGAAGACGATCTGATCCGGCGCCCCCTGGCGCGGAGAAATTCTCGCCGGTCACGCAATTGGAGGATCGAATGGCAACGAGGGTACTTGGACTGAGGACCGGCGGGCTGGAGATCGTGACGCATCGCCTGCATGACGCGCAGGCGAAATGGGACCGGTTGACCGCTTCCGACTACAAGCGCGTGAGGACGGCGCGCGACCTGATCGCCGCCGTGAAAGAGCGTTACAGCCTTCCGCACGAGCAGGCGCGACGCGACGTCGAGATCTGGCTGAACGACGTCGGAATGTCGTCCCGCCGTCCATGAGCGAGCGCGTCGCACGCGAAACCGTCACCTTCGCCAAATCCTTCTACGTTGAGGGCCTCGGCTGTCAGCAGCCGGCCGGCACCTACAAGGTCGAGATCGTCGAAGAGCTGATCGAGGGGCTTTCCTTCCTCGCCTACCGCGTCGTCTCGACTTCGATCGTGCTGCCGCTTCCAGGCGGCGGCGCCAATTCCTATCAGCACGTACGCATCAACTCCGCGCTCGTGCGCGCCGCCTTGCGCAAGGCCGACGACGGCGAGCGGCAACCGCTTCAATACACGGCGAGACTTTGACCGATGCCGCATGATCGCCCGCGCGTGGGCGCCGCTAGCGCGCGCTCCTATGGACTGATCGCGACGATGCTCGCGGTTATGCTGGGGCTGGGCATCCTTATGATGCAAAGCGGCGCGCTCGACGCGATCAACGCATCCGGACTCTTCGGGCACTGACCCATGACGCAGCACACCGTCGATCTCGACAAGCACCGGGGCATGGCGGCGCAGAAGGCGACCGAGCTCCGCCGGCTCGTCAGCGAGGTCGCCGCAGACCGGGCGAAGCTCAAAGAGCGCCAGGACGAGCTGGAGAAGTTCCTGGTGGCCGCGCCGGCAGCGGGCTGGCCCGAGGCGGCGGAAAAGGTGCGCTATCTTCTCTCGCTCTTCGCCGCCACCTCCGAAGCGCAGGATCCGCGCCGCAAGACCCTCATCGCCAACCTTCTTGCCGACCTCGATCGCCTGCTTGGCGAAGCCGATGGCGAAACGACCGGCGGCGGAGACGCGTGAGATCGCAATCTCTTAAAGCCGCGTGCTGCAAGAATCCGGGATGCCTGATTCCGGAATATCTGAATTATTCTCCAGTCATCTTTAGATTTCGAGGCTGACGAAGCGGCGATATGATTGATCTCACCGCAGACATAATTCTGATTTCTATTTGCCTCTTTCCGAATAAAAGCGTAAAGTATTTTCGTCGGACATCCCTATTGGTCTAGAATATCGAGCACGGGCCCGTATCGATCCCGATATTCAATGGATTAGAGGGAGAGATATTATGACATTCGACGAACGCACGCGCGTGGCCAAACCCTACATCACCGGCTTCGTCCTCGGGCTCATCGCCGCGCCGATCATCGCCTTCGGCGCCGGATGGGTGTCGACCTCAGGCGCACGCGCCGATGCGGTGCAAAGTGCCCGCGTCGACACGCTGGCGGGCGTCTGTTCCGCGTCGGCGGGACGGATCGCGACGGCGGAGGGCAACGACCTCACCACGTTCAAGGGCTACGAGAATCGCGCCAAGCGCGACGAGCTGGTCACCGCGGCGATGGCCGATCTGCAGGTGCCGAGCGATATTACAACGCGGGTTGCGAACAGCTGCAGCCGCACGCTTGCCTGATACGCGGCGCGCGCCTGATACGCGCGCGTTTGCTTCGCCTGACGCGAGGCCGCCGATCGCATTCGCTCTCGCGCTCGATGTGGCGTTAGAAGCGCGCGGTATCTGAAGCCAACCGGCTCGGAACATGCGGCCGGCCTTCACGGCCGGCTGCGGGCCTTTCACACGCCGGTCTCACGGATGCGCGCGCCTCGCGCGCCGGAGATCGTCGCCGACGCGGGCGGAAGGCGCCGCGCACGCGCGGCCTCTAGCGTCGCTTGCCGAGCTCGGCGGCGATGTCCTTCACCATCCGGCCCACTTTTCGATGCGCGGTCACGATCTGCTCGCGCGTCACGCCCCAGCGCTTCATCCAATGTTCGACCGCCTGCCGCTCGGAGAGATCGAGCCGCTCCTTGTCGATCGTCCCGCGCCCCTTGCCCTTCAGCCCCGCCATGGATTGCCTTTCCCGTGATTCGCCCGGCGTCGCCTGAAGTCGGCGCCCGCGAAGGACCCCCGGTAACATGCAAACGGGCCCGAAGGCGCGATTTGATTGTCGGGAGGCAAGCCCCGCGCGGTGCAGTGGGACAGGATATGCTGGGCAGTCCGCCGTCGCCTATCGGATATTCAATAACAAGGCGAGGGGACTTCTAACCGGAATCCCTTAATCCATGACACGTTTTAATGGCGGGAGGCGTCACCGAGCTGAGAAATGCCAGGTCGATCCGAGCGTCCTGCCTCGGCCGGATTTCTTCGCCCGAGGGGTGAAGCGGGCCTGAGCGCTCAACCGATGACCGATAGCCGGTGGTAGACAGCCGAACAGGACCTATATGCGCGAGGACTCCCTCTTTTCGGGAGTTGGAGCATATGCAGTATGTATAGTGCGCACGCTTTAATTCGCACTTTTTGAGAAGAAAAGCACATGAGATTTCGAAAAACGACCGCGGCAGCTACCGCTCGGTAGAGAGCAACTTGTCCAAGTCATTCTCGCCGCTGGCGACGTCATTCACATCACCGACGTTGAGCGAACGCTTGACGTTTCACGCTCCGACGCTGTGAAGCGCCTCTCGCGCTGGACTGAGCAAGGCTGGCTGCGGCGTGCGGGCGCGGCGCCTACATACCGGTCTCAATCGAGGCGCTTGGGAGCGTGCAGGTCCTTGACGATCCCTGGGTTCTCGTCCCAGCGCTCTATTCACCTGCCTACGTCGCCGCACGACGGCGGCGGAGTACCGGGATCTGACCGAGCAGATATTCAAGGACGTGGTCGTCGTCACAGCACGGTTGGTGCGCCAGCGGCACCAGGATCGCGATGGTTTCGCCTTTACGCTGAAGCACCTTCGTGAGGACAAAATATTTGGAACTAAGCCAGTGTGGCGCCAGCGCACCAAGGTCCTAGTGTCAGATGTGCACCGCACGATTGTTGACATACTCGATGACCCTGCGTTGGGCGGAGGGATACAGCATGTCTCCGAGTGTGTTGGCGCGTATCTCGCGCGCACCGACCGCGATGACGCGCGCCTGATTTACTACGCCATCAACTTGGCAACCGGGCTGTATTCAAGCGCCTGGGTTTCCTTACCGAGCGTGATCCGAAAGGGGGAGCCATTCCCGAGCTTTGCAGGGCGCGTTTGTCAGCGGGCGACGCCAGGCTCGACCCCGCGCTTGACTGTCCTCGGCTCGTTTCCCGGTGGCGGCTACGCATCCCTCGCACCTGGGCGAGGAGCGCTCATGATTGACCGCCGCCAAATCCTCGACGTGGCAGCGCAGTTTTCGCTCACACCGCATGTTGTCGAAAAAGACTACGCCCTCGGATGGGCGCTCGCGGGCATCTACGCCCACTCCGAGCTTTCTGAGAAGTGGGTCTTCAAGGGTGGCACCTGTCTCAAGAAGTGCTTCTTTGAGACCTACCGTTTCTCCGAGGACCTCGACTTCACCCTGCTGGATCCTTCGCACCTCGACGAAGCGTTCTTAAAGCGTGTTTTCGCCGAGGTGGGCGAATGGATCTATGGCGAGGCCGGCTTGGAGCTTCCCGCCGACAAGCAAGACTTCGAGTTCTATCGCAACCCGCGCGGAAATCTTTCGTGCCAAGGAAAGCTTAGCTACCGTGGGCCGGTTTCATCACGTGACCTGCCGCGCATCAAACTCGACTTGACCGCCGACGAGCGCGTCGTTCTCACACCGGTCCGCGTGCCAATCTTCCATCCGTACGGTGATGCCCCCGCTGGCGGAATTGAGGTTCTCGCCAACGACTACCGGGAAGCGTTTGCTCAGAAGCTGCGGGCATTGGCCGAGCGGACCCGACCACGCGACCTCTACGACGTAGTGAACCTCTATCGTAACGCCGAGGCGCGGCCCGACCCCAAAAGCGTGCTGCCGGTTCTTCGAGAGAAATGCGCTTTCAAAGGCATCGAGGTACCCAGTCTGGCCGACTTGGCGCCACATCGCGGAGAGCTTGAAGCGGGCTGGCAGCATATGCTCGCCGACCAGCTGCCGGCGCTGCTCCCGGTGCAACCCTTCTGGGATGAACTGCCGGCAATCTTCGACTGGCTGCAGGGGGCCGCCGTGCCACGCGCTCTGCCTGCGATGCCACTTGGTGCGGGCGAGACTATCATTCGCGAGCGTGCGATCGCTCTTCCACCCGGTTTCGCAGGCCGGTCACACATCGAGACGGTCCGCTTCGCGGCCGCCAACCGATTGATCGTCGATCTGGACTACCGGGATCAGTCTGGCCGGGCGCTCCACACGCTCAATCGAGGCCTACTCGCTGCGCCGGTCCCAAGCAGGCGATGTCCTCATGGCTGTGCGCGAAGCTGACGCCCAGCCACGCAGCTATCGAGTTCATGGCATCATGGGCATCTCGATCACTCAGCGGACCTTCACTCCGCGCTATCCAATCGAGCTGACACCGTCTGGCCCACAGTCAATACCGGCAACCAATAGAAGCAGCCTCGCTGACTCTGTGACCGATCCGCAGCCCCCACGCCGTCGCATGTCATACAAGATGGCAAACAGTGGGCCTACCCACGTGTTTCGCTGCACCGTTTGCGGAAGAGAATTCCAGCGCAAAACCTACAACAACACGCTTCGCCCTCA
>CAVZVB010000019.1:0-18015 GCA_963778625.1 uncultured Alphaproteobacteria bacterium | reverse complement strand
CAATCAGCGGCTCGTCAGCCTGGGTGGTGTGTCCGGTCAGCCGGGCGACCTGGTGGATGTTGTCGAAAAGACTGGGGAAGTCCTGGGGGTTGGCGACGCTGAAGACGGTCAGCCCCAGGCCTTCCAACGCGGTGATCTGCTCGGGAGGTGTGAGCGAGCCTGCCAGCACCAGGTCGGGTTTTTGGGCCAGGATGACCTCGGTGTTCAGGTCGCCGAAGCCGCCGCCGATGTCGGTCGCCTGTTTGGCTTCCGGCGGGTAATCGGAATAGGCGTCTCGCCCTACTACCGGGGACCGGCGCCGATGGCATACAGGATCTCGGTGTTGCCAGGCGAGAGGGAGATGATCCGCTGAGCAGGGGCGGGCAGGCTGGTGGTGTGTCCCAGGCTGTCGGCCAATACGATGGGGGCCGCGGTGGCGGTCGCTGTAGGAGCAGCGGCTCCTGGGGCGGTTGCTTGGGGAGCAGCGGTGGCAGCGGGCGCCGCGAACCGCGCTCGGGCGGCGCGTCGGTCTCGGGCAATGTCGGTCTCGTCTTGGTCGCCAAAGTCCCCGTTGACGTAGCCGTGAGCGGCTAGTCTGTCCAGAAACGGGCGCTAGCGATCGCCCGGCGCATACGCGGGTCGGCTTCCCTCCCCGCTGCTCCTATGGAAAGAAGGCGCATGGCTCGCCCCACGCCGGAAGGCGCCGATCCCGTCGATATCCTGCGCTTCTACGCCGAGGCGGGGATCGACGTGACGCTCTCCGAAGAGCCCGTCGACCGCTTCGCGCTTTCGCGCGCGCAGGCCGAAGCCGTGGCGCGCGCGCGGGACACCGTTGTGCGGCAGCGCCCCGAGCCGAGGCGCGAGATTGCGCCGCCTCCTCAGGCGCGTTCGGAGCCGCCGACCCTTGCAGTTCCCTCCGAAGCCGCCGTGATGGCGGCGCGCGAAGCCGCCGCGACGGCCGAGACGCTCGACGCGCTCCGCGCGACGCTTGAGAGCTTCGAAGGCTGCAACCTGCGCTTCACCGCGACTAACCTTGTCTTCTCCGACGGCAACCCGGAGGGGCGCGTGATGTTCGTCGGCGAGGCGCCTGGCATGGAGGAGGATCTGCAGGGGCTGCCCTTCGTCGGACGCTCCGGTCAGCTCCTCGACCGCATGATCCATGCAATCGGGCTCGACAGATCGTCCGCCTACATCGCCAACGTCGTCCCGTGGCGGCCGCCCGGCAACCGCACGCCGACGCCGCAGGAGACGGAGATCTGCCGGCCTTTCATCGAGCGCCAGATCACGCTCGCCGATCCCGATGTCCTCGTCATTCTGGGCGGCGCAGCCGCGAAGCAGCTTCTGAAGACCAACGAAGGCATCCTGCGCCTTCGCGGCCAGTGGCGCGACTACGACACGGGAGCACGGAAAATCCGCGCCATGGCGACCCTCCACCCCGCCTATCTCTTGCGCCAGCCGCTGCAGAAGAAGCTCGCGTGGCGCGATCTCCTGAGCCTGGAGGAAGCACTCGCGGGCGGCTGAGCGTCCGCCCGCACGCTGTTTCGCCGGAGCCTACCTGCAACCGACGACGAAGCGGCCGCGGTAGCACTTGTGGTTCGGACCGATATAGATCCGCGGCCTCGCATTGTACCACGGCCGGCCGACATAATACCGGTTGAAGTAGATGTCGGGGCTGAAGACGATGAT
The DNA here is from genome assembly GCA_963778625.1 of uncultured Alphaproteobacteria bacterium. GTDB lineage: Bacteria > Pseudomonadota > Alphaproteobacteria > Rhizobiales > Afifellaceae > DASWJZ01. The sequence goes on along the minus strand of CAVZVB010000019.1, from coordinate 16,350 downwards.
CGGCGCTTGTTGCCAGCCCGAGCTCAGGTAGGCGGAGGCAATCCACCCGCGCTCCCCGACCACTGCGTGTCGCACCACGACCCGCCTTTGACACACCCAAAGATCTGCACGGACGAGTTTGCGGGGATCGTGGTGACCACCGGATAATCCGTGCTGGGACCGGCGCGCATGTGGACCGTGGCGGTCGTGAGCCCGTTGGCGGCGCTGGCTATGGCGGGCGCAACAACAACGAGAAGTAGCGAGAAGGCGGCAAGCAACGAAATGCGCTTCATCGAAAACACCCTTGGTTGATTGGTCTCGCCGAAGTGAAACCAATTTTGGCCCGCAATATGGCGGTAATGCGCCACGAACGGTGCCTGGAAACGCGGAGCGCAATTTGAGGCTTCTGTCCGCTGCCGTTGTGCCGCTCGTTGTGTCCGTGATGCTCTCGGGCGGCGACGCAAACGCCACTCGCGATCGCTCAGACGGCGCCATCTTTTCCGTCAACATCATCGACGGCGTCGACGATCGCGATTCTCTCCTCGCGATCGGGCCGGCGCTCGGCCTCTCGGCGGAGGAGATCGCGCGCATCCGAAAAGTCTCCGGCTATGTCGGCTGCTTCCTGCCGACGCCGTCGGTCGGGAGCGGCGCGCTCTTCCTCACCAACCGGCAGATCATCAGTGCCGCGCACATCTTCTTCACGCCGGACGGGCGCCGACGCTCCGCCTGCTTCTTCAAGAATCAGGCGGAGGATTCAAAGAAGATCGATCTCTTGACGGATCGCGCCCACACGGCGTTCGGCGCCGTGCCGCCGAAAGCCGGCTCGAATGCCGATTTCGCCATCGTCACTCTGACGGAGCCGATCCCCGACGCCATGCCGTTTCCCGTAGAGGATCGCGTGCCAATCGCGGCCGGCGACCGGCTCATCGTCATCACCGCGCATCCCGCCGGCATGGAGAAGGCGGTCGACAATTCGATCCCGGTCGCGCAGGGCTGCGCGGTGAAGCGCGTGCCGGTCTCAACCGCACCGACCTCCTTCTACCGCACCGACTGCGATGCGACGGGCTCCTCTTCCGGCGGCATGCAGCTCGCGCGCGTCGGAGATCGGCTCGTCTTCCGCGGCATCACCATCACCTCGGGCCCGTGGCAGGACCCGGCCTTCCGTGGCGCGCCCTACGACGAGCGCGGAGGCAGCGTCACCACGGCGCTCGGCACCGACGCCGCCATTCTCGCGGCAGGAAAGCGGCTCGCCGGCGAATAGTCCGGCGCGTCCGCCGCGGCGGGTCGCGCCTGAAGCGCCATCGGTCGCCCCGGGAGCCGTGTCACATTGCGGGCGGGTTTTGGGTGCCGGGGAGCGCTATCCTCCTCATCAGATTCGGAAGACGCCTTGGCCCGCCAGATCATTCCCGTCCTCGCGCTGCTTCTGTCGACCGCTTTCCTGCTCGCGGCGAACGGCATGCTCAGCCTGCTCCTGCCGCTGCGCGGCGCGGCGGAAGGCTTTTCGGACGGGCAGCTTGGCCTGCTCGGCAGCGGCTGGGCGACGGGTTTCATCCTCGGCTGCCTGACCGCCCCGATCGTCGTGCGCCGCGTCGGCCATATCCGCGCCTTCGCCTCGCTCGCCGCGGGCGCCGCGATCATCATCCTCCTGGACCGGGATCTTCGTCGTGCCGATCGCCTGGATCCTGTTTCGCGTCGGCTCCGGATTCTTCACCGCCGGCGCCTTCATGATCATCGAAAGCTGGCTGAACGAGCGGGCCAGCAACGAGAGCCGCGGCACGATCTTCGCCATCTACATGATGGTCACCTATCTCGGCATTACCGCCGGCCAGCTCGGCGTCGCCGCCGGCGACCCGAAGACGGAGACGCTGTTCATGGTCGGCGCCATCCTCTTCGCCCTCGCCATCCTGCCGACGGCGCTGTCGACCGCCGCCTCGCCGCGCCCGCTGACGCGCGTGTCGATCGACCTCAGAAAGCTCTTCTTGAATTCGCCGGTGTCTTTTCTGACCGTGCTCCTCATCGGCGTTGCGAACGGCGCCTTCGGCACGCTCGGCGCCGTCTGGGGCACCAGGATCGGACTGACCACTGCGGTGATTGCGCTGATGACGAGCATCACGGTCGTCTCCGGCGCGCTGACGCAGGTGCCGGTCGGACGCGTCTCCGACATGACCGACCGCCGCTACGTGATCGTCGGGCTGGCGCTGTGCGCGGCGCTCTCCGGCCTTGCCATCGTCGCTCTTCAAGCCGGTCGAGCCTGCCATCATTCTGACGCTGACGGCGCTTTACGGCGCGGCCAACTATCCGATCTACGGCCTCGCCGTCGCGCACGCCAACGACTACGCCGACCCGAGCGAGTTCGTCGCGGTCTCCGGCGGCCTGCTTCTTCTCTACGGCGCCGGGACCATGTTCGGGCCGCTCGCAGCAGGCGCTGCGATGGCCGGCCTTTGGCCGGAGGGTCTTTTCGTCGTCACCGCCGCAAGCCATGCTTTGATCGCGGCTTACGCCTTCTACCGGACGTTCAAGCGCGCGCCGATCCCGGAGAGCGTGCGCGAGGCGTTCAAGTTCGTCCCCGCCTCGCGCGCGATGACGCCGGAGACCGCAGTGCTCGATCCGCGCGCCGAGGAGGTGCCGGCGCTGGACGAAGAGCCGACGGCCGCGGCTAAGTAGGCTTGCTTCCGTCCGTGGAGGCCCGCACCTCAGGATGAGGGTTATGGTATGAAGGCGCCCTAGGATGCCAACGCCCAGAAATGCCGAAGCCGCAGCGAGACGCGCGCATTTCATCCCCGTCCGTATCGCGGTCCTGACCGTTCGGACACCCGCTCGCTCGCCGACGACAAGTCCGGCGACACGCTCGCCGCGCGGATCGCCGACGCCGGCCATATCCTCGCGGCGCGCAAGATCGTCACCGACGACGTGGAGAAGATCCGCGCCGTCGTGAAGGACTGGATCGCCGACAAGGGCATCGACGTCATCATCACCACCGGCGGCACCGGCTTCACCGGCCGCGACGTCACGCCGGAAGCGCTTGAGCCGCTCTTCGAGAAGCGCATGGACGGCTTCTCGGAGGTGTTCCACCGCATCTCCTACGACAAGATCGGCACCTCCACGATCCAGAGCCGCGCCACCGCCGGCGTTGCCGGCGCGACCTTCATCTTCGTGCTGCCGGGCTCGCCCGGCGCCTGCCGCGACGCCTGGGACGGGATCTTGAAAGCGCAGCTCGACTACCGCCACATGCCCTGCAATTTCGTGGAGATCATGCCGCGCCTCGACGAGCACCTGAAGCGCAACAAAGCTTGATTGCAGCGACATTAGGTCGGTTTGACGCGCGCGCCACATTGCTTACGTTAGGCGTCGGGTGGCGATCCCAGCCGGCCGCACGCGCGACCGCTGATCGACGGAGCGGCTGGCGACTTGCAAAGGAGCATCCAATGCATGTTGCCGAAATCCTGAAGAGCAAGGGAACGAAGGTCGTCACCATCCGGCCCGATCTGAGCATCGAGCATCTGGCGCAGCGGCTGAAGCTTGAGGGGATCGGCGCGGCAATCGTCAGCCATGACGGCGCGTCGATCGACGGCATCATCTCGGAGCGCGACATCGTGCGCGCGCTCGCCGAATACGGCGCGTCCGGTCTGACCGACAAGACAGCCGCGGACCTCATGACCAAGGCGGTCGTGACCTGCGCGCCGGAAGACACGATCTCGCATGTCTCGAAGGTGATGACGAAGCGGCGCATCCGGCACCTGCCGGTCGTCGAGCAGGACAAGCTGATCGGCATCGTCTCGATCGGCGACATCGTGCATTACCGGATCAACGAGCTGGAGCTTGAGACGAACGTGCTTCGCGACTACGCCGTTTCGCGGCACTAATCCGCGGCGTGTCCTTCGCGGATATGCACCGCAAGCCAGACCGTGGGCTCGTCGGCTGCGGTAAATGTGACGCGGTGGCGCTTGCGCGCCGGCAGGAAGATGTAGTCGCCGGGCTTTAGCCGCCGCTCCGCCTCGCCCTCGATGGCGAGCCCCGCGGCGCCCTTCAGCAAAATCACCCACTCGTCATGCGGCTGGTCGTACCAAAACCCCGGCGCCGATGCCTGACCGTTGGAGACGATCCGCTCGATGCGAAGGCCCGGCCGCCTGAGCAGGCCGGTGAACTCCTCCTCCGCCGTGCCGGCGGGCAGGCCCTCGAAAATGTTGCCCATGCCGCTAGCGCCCCGCGGGGCCGTCCCGCTCGACCTTCACCGCGTCGTTGCCTGATCCGAACGCCTCGCCGCTCGGCGTCGCCGGCAGATCGGACTTCACCTCCGGGCGCGGCTCGCCGATCTTGTAGACGGCGAGGATCTCGTCGGTCGCGGTGTTGCGGAGTGCATTGAACCAGCGGCGGCAGCCTGCCTGGTGGTTCCAGCGCTCGGCGAAGACGCCCTTCGTGTTGGTGCGGAGGAAAACGTAGCCCGCCCATTCCGCGTCGCTCATCGCCTCCGAATGCGTCGGGCGCGCGATATGCGCCTCGCCGCCATAGGCGAAGTCGGAGATGTCGCGCTCGCCGCAATAGGGACAGCGGATCAGGAACATGGCGACCTGCCTTTCCCTCCCCCCTTGCGGGGGAGGGCCAGGGAGGGGGGAAGGATGAAGGCAGCGGCTGTTTGTTTCCCCCCTCTCCATCTCTCCCCCGCAAGGGGGGAGAGGGTGCGCCGCGCTCGGCTTTCAGTGTCCCGCCTCATCCCACCCCTCTAATGCGCCACCGCCGCGGCGCCGTGCTCGGCGACGAGCGCGCCGCTCGCGAAGCGCTCCAGCGTGAACGGCGCAGCGATCGCGTTCGGCGTATCCTTCGCGACGAGGTCGGCGAAGGCATGGCCGGAGCCGGGCGTCGCCTTCCACCCGCCGGTGCCCCAGCCGCCGTTGATATAAAAACCCTTGACCGGCGTCTTCGAGATGATCGGGCTCGCGTCGGGACAGACATCGACGATGCCGCCCCATTGCCGCATCATCCGAAGCCGCGACACGAACGGGAAAAGCTCGATCAGCGCCGCCATCTGGTGCTCGATGATGTCGAGCGAGCCGCGCTGCGTGTAGCTGACGTAAGGGTCGATGCCGGCGCCGATCACGAGCTCGCCCTTGTCGGACTGGCTGACATAGACATGCACGGCGTTCGACATGACGACGCAAGGCAGGATCGGCTTGATCGGCTCCGACACCAGCGCTTGCAGCGGATGACTTTCGATCGGCAGCTTCAGCCCGACCATGTTGGCAATGACGCTCGTGTGCCCGGCGGTGACGCAGGCGACTTTCTCCGTCCGGATCGTGCCTTTCGTGGTCTCGACGCCGGTGACCGCGCCCGCTTCGGTCAGGATCGCCGTCACCTCGCATTGCTGGATGATGTCGACGCCCATCGAATCGGCGGCGCGCGCATAGCCCCAGACGACCGCGTCGTGGCGGTTGACGCCGCCGGAGCGCTGCAGCGTTGCGCCGAGCACCGGATAGCGGGCGGACTTCGAGATCGAAATCGGCGGGCAGAACTCCTTGACCTCATTGGGCTCGAGCCACTCCGCGTCGATGCCGTTCAGCCGGTTCGCCTCGACGCGGCGCTTGAGCTGCCGCGCCTCGCCCTCGTCATGCGCGAGGTTCAACACGCCGCGATGGCTCATCATGATGTTGAAGTCGAGCTCGCGGCCGAGCGTCTTCCAAAGGTCGAGCGCGTGCTGATAGATCGCGGCGCTCTCGTCGTTCAAATAGTTGGAGCGGATCACCGTGGTGTTGCGGCCGGAATTGCCGCCGCCGATCCAGCCCTTCTCGATCACCGCGATGTTCTTCAGGCCGTGCAGCTTGGCGAGATAATAGGCGGTCGCGAGCCCGTGCCCTCCCCCGCCGATGATGATTGCGTCGTAGCTCGCCTTCGGCTCCGGAAAGCGCCAGGCCGGCTGCCAGCCCTGATGGCCGCGAAGCCCTTCGCGGAAAAGCGAGACGATATTATAGCGCTGCATCGCCCTGGTTTACGGGCGCCGGCGCGCCGGAGCAATCGCCGAAGCGGCGGGGCGATGTCGCAGATCGGCGGCGCTCAGCCCCAGAGGATGCGTCGCATGGCGCGATCGAAGAGCCGTGTCGGAATGAACGGAACGAAGAGGAGCACGGCCTTCGCCGCGAGGCCCGGCGCGTAAGAGGCGCGCGGCCTTGCAGCAGTCGCGGCCTTCAGGATCACGCTCGCGACGTCCTCTGCGGTGACCGAGAGCCGGCTCTCCGCCGTCATCGTGCGCCGCATCAGCCGCTTCAGCCTCCGCTTGAAAGTCGCATAGGGGCCGTCGGCATCCCCTTCGCGAATGCTCGCGAACATCTTCTCCTGAAATCGCGTCGCGACCGGGCCGGGGAGAATGTTCACGACCTTGACGTTGAACGGCGCGACTTCCGGCCGGAGCGCGGCGGCAAGCGCCTCGACCGCGAATTTCGAGGCGTGATAGGCGCCCGCCCCCGGCATGATCACGCGCCCCGCCGTCGAGCTCAGGTTGATGATGCGCCCGCCGCCGGCGCGCCGCATTCCCGGCAGCACGAGCTGCGTCATGCGGATCAGCCCGAAGACGTTGGTCTCGAACTCGCGGCGGAGCGCATCGATGTCGACCTCCTCGAGCGGCCCGTAGACCGGGTAGCCGGCATTGTTGACGAGGATCGCGACCGCGCCAAAGCGCGCTTCGACCGCAGCGACCGCGGCGCGCATGCTTTCCTCGTCCGTCACGTCGAGATGCAGCGTCCCGCAGCCGGCGGCGCGCAAGTCCTCGATGTCGCTAAGGTTCCGCGCCGTGGCAAAAGTCGGAAAGCCGGCGCGAAGGAAGGCGAGCGCCGCCGCCTTCCCGATGCCGCTCGAGCAGCCGGTGATGAGGACAGGTCCGGAGATGCGCGGCGCGGTCATCGTCGACAACAATGCGCCATCTCGGCCGCCGATCCCATCTCTGGGGAATCCGGCGTCAGGAATCGGGCGGCGGGCGTGGCTCAAATCTGCTAGATATTCTCCGTCATGAGCGCTCTTGGATTCACGTTGTTCGATACGCCGATCGGCCGCTGCGGGATCGCCTGGGGGCCGCGCGGCGTCGTCGCGCTGCAGCTTCCCGAGGCGGACGACGCGAAGGCGCAAAAGCGGCTTCTCCGCCGCCTGCCGGGCGCGGTAGAGGCTCAGCCGCCACCTGTGATCGGGCGTGCAATCGAAGAGATCGTCGCGCTCCTCTCCTGCGAGCGCGCCGACCTTTCCGGCATCCCGCTCGACTTGGCGCGCGTCTCCGACTTCGAGAAACAGGTCTACGCCATCGCGCGGAAGATTCCGCCGGGCGAGACGCTGACCTACGGCGAAATCGCGGAGAAGCTCGGCGACAAGCTCCTGTCGCGCGACGTCGGCCAGGCGATGGGCAAGAACCCCTTCCCGATCGTCGTGCCCTGCCACCGCGTCGTCGCCGCGAACGGCAAGCTCGGCGGGTTCTCAGCTCCAGGCGGCGTCGACACCAAGCTCAAGATGCTCGCCATCGAGGGCGCGGCCGTGGGAGGCCAGCCGGACCTTTTCGGCTGACGCGTTGAGGGCAGATCATGATGGATCTCGCGGCGCGACAGACTGCACACCGGCATCTCGATTTCGCGCGGAGTGGAATACGCCGATGATCTCCACGAAGGGCGGAGCCAGCTCGACCACGCGGTAGACCACGATATAGGGCAACCCGGTTACAACGAGCTCCCGTGTCCCCGGCTCGCTCCCGACCCTTGCAGAACGTGGAAACCTTGAGAGCCGGGCGTCGACGCCCGAATTCGACTGAGCACCCTTCCCGCTGAAGTTTTGCTGTCACGCCCGATATACTCAAAGATACCTTCCAGATCGGCGATCGACGCTCTGGAGAAGACGACCTTCATCGGGAGAGACGGTTGAAGGCCTCCTCAACCTCAGCATCCGTAGCGTGATCCATAGGCCCAGCCAAGCGCCTGCGGACCTCGGCTCGCTGCTCTGCGCTGAGTTGGTAGTCTGAAGGATCGTGCTCTACGACGGAAAGAAGTATTTCGGCTGCCTCGTCCTGTCGCTCACGCGGCAGCTGCCGGACCTTTGCCACCACTTCGTCAAGCAAGTCGGACATCGGCGCTCCTCCACGAGTCTCACTTCAAATGTGGCATCGACACCGCGCAGCATCAAGTGCACGCCTTAAGGCGTGACGGTGAACGGCAGCGCCATCCCCGCGGCGTAGTGGCCGGGCACGTTGCAGATCAGGAGATAGTTGCCCGCCGGCAGATCGAGCGAGATCTGCTTCGAAGCGTTGGGCGACAGTTCGCCGGTCTCGCCCAGCGACTTGATCTGGTTCTCCACGACGATCTGGTTCGTGTAGTCGTAGGGAAGCGGCGCATCGGGCAAGTCCACGGCGACGACCAGCATCTCGTGGACGATGCTGCGCGACCAGTTGGTGACGTCGAAGTCCACTTCGCCCGCCGTCACGGTCGTAGCGTCGGCGCGAACGGACATCATGCCGTTCATCATCCCGCCGCCTCCAGGCCCGTTGCCCCACCCCATCATTCCGGCACCCCAGCCCATCATTCCGCCGCGGCCCATCATGCCGAAGCCGCCGCCTTGGCCCGGGCCGCCTGCCCCGAAGGGCGCCGCTGCGGACATGTCGAAGAGCGCGACCTTCACTTTTGTCGCGGCGTCGGCGACGGCCGGCACGGCGAGGATGGAAAGGGCAAGCGCACCGGCGGCAAGGCGAGAGAGGCGGGTCATGGCGTCAGGCTCCAAAGGATCAGGAAGCCGACGCTAGGCTCAAACGGCGCAGGCGCCTTGATGGGCGTCAAACCGGTTGGGCCGCACGGAAACGTGACACGATCAGAACAGCCCCTCCACGAGACCCGCTCTGTCCAGCCCGATCGACTCCGCCGCCGGCACTTTCGGCAATCCCGGCATGGTCATGATCTCTCCGCAGATCACCACGACGAAGCCGGCGCCGGCCGAGAGCCGCACCTCGCGGATCGGCACGACGTGATTGTTCGGCGCGCCCTTCAAATTCGGATCGGTTGAAAAGGAATATTGCGTCTTTGCCATGCAGATCGGGAACTTCGCATAACCCTCCTCGCCCCAAGCCTTGAGCTGGTCGCGCACCTTCTTGTCGGCGACCGCCTCCTCGGCACGGTAGATGCGGGTGACGACGGTGTTGATCTTCTCCCAGAGCGAGAGCTCGTCTTCATAGAGCGGCGAGAACTGCGCGGCACCGGATTCGGCAAGCTTCACGACCGCCTTCGCGAGCGCCTCCGTGCCCGCCGAGCCGTTCGCCCAGTGCTCGCAGAGGATCGCCTCGACGCCGTGCGACTTGGCGAATTCCTGAACGGCCGCGATCTCCTCTTTCGTGTCGGTGGTGAAGTTGTTGATCGCGACCACGACCGGCACGCCGAACTGCTTCACGTTGTCGACGTGGCGGCCGAGATTGGCGCAGCCCTTCTTCAGCGCCTCGACGTTCGGCTTCGACAGCGCGTCCTTGGCGACGCCGCCGTGCATCTTCAGCGCGCGCACGGTCGCGACGATCACCGCGGCCGACGGCTTCAACCCGGCGGCACGGCACTTGATGTCGAAGAATTTTTCTGCGCCGAGGTCGGCGCCGAAGCCGGCCTCCGTCACCACGTAGTCGGCGAGCTTCAGCGCCGTCTTCGTCGCCATCACCGAGTTGCAGCCATGCGCGATGTTGGCGAACGGCCCGCCATGGATGAAGGCGGGATTGTTCTCCAAGGTCTGCACGAGGTTCGGCTGCATCGCCTTCATCAGGAGCACGGTCATCGCGCTGTCGGCCTTCAGGTCGCGCGCCGTGACCGCACTCCTGTCGCGGCGGTAGCCGATGACGATGTCGCCGATCCGCTTTTGAAGATCGGTGATATCCGTTGCAAGACAGAGGATCGCCATGATCTCCGAGGCGACGGTGATGTCGAATCCACCTTCGCGCGGAAAACCGTTCGCGACGCCGCCGAGCGAGCAGACGATCTCGCGAAGCGCCCGGTCGTTCATGTCCATGACGCGCCGCCAGACGATGCGGCGGGAATCGAGGTCGAGCGCGTTCCCCCAATAGAGGTGGTTGTCGATCATCGCGGAGAGCAGATTGTGCGCCGAGGTGATGGCGTGGAAATCGCCGGTGAAGTGGAGGTTGATGTCCTCCATCGGCACGACCTGAGCGTAGCCGCCGCCGGCGGCGCCCCCCTTCATGCCGAAGCACGGACCGAGCGAGGGCTCGCGCAGGCAGATCGCGGCGCGCTTGCCGATGCGGTTCAAGGCGTCGCCGAGACCGACGGTCGTCGTGGTCTTCCCTTCGCCCGCGGGCGTCGGATTGATGGCAGTGACGAGGATCAGCTTGCCGTCCGGCCGACCCTTGAGCGAGGCGATGAAGTCGGCGGAAACCTTGGCCTTGTCGTTGCCGTAGGGCTCGAGGCTTTCCGCCGGGATACCGAGCCTTTCGCCGATCTCTAGGATCGGTCGCTTCTTTGCGGCGCGTGCAATCTCGATGTCGCTCTTTGGCTTCGCCGCCATGGCGCTCCCTCCCGGCTTTCGCTGAATCTGTTCCCTCTGCGACAATTGTCGCCAGCCCACTTGGCAGAGAACCGCGAAGGGACTAGCGTTTTTCGCATGGCGCAAGTGCTCCAGATGCGACATAGCCAAGAAGCGAACCGGACAGCCGCGCCGGCCGCCAAGCCCGTGCGCGAGCGGCATTTCTATTTCGTCCTGATCCCGAACTTCACGATGATCGCCTTCGCCATGGCGATCGAGCCGCTCCGGATCGCCAACCGCATGGCCGGAAGGCAGGCCTATCGCTGGTCGCTCGTGTCGCTCGACGGCGAGCCCGCGGTCGCCTCGAACGGCATCCGGCTCAACGTCGACATGGGGCTCAAGGAAGCACGCGAGCGCGTGCGCGGCGGCGAGCGGCCCGACCACGTCTTCATCTGCGGCTCGCTCGGCGTGGAGCGCTTCCACGATCGCAATCTCAATTCCTGGATCGCCTCGCTCGACCGCCAGAAGATCGGAGTCGGCGCGCTCGACACCGGCGCCTGGGTTCTGGCGGACGCTGGGATTCTCGATGGCCGCCGCTGCGCCATCCACTGGGAATCGCTCCCCGCCTTCTCCGAGCGCTTCCCAGAGGCGCAGGTCTACGCCGACCTCTTCGAGGTCGACGGCAATTGCTACACCTGCGCCGGCGGCACCGCTTCGCTCGACATGATGCTGCATCTGATCGGCGAGCATCTCGACGAGCAGATCGTCACGAAAGTCTGCGAGCAGGCGCTGACCGACCGCATGCGCGCGCCGACCGACCGCCAGCGGCTGCCGCTCCGCGCCCGCCTCGGGCTACAGAACACCAAGCTCCTCTTCATCATCGAATTGATGGAGGCGAACATCGCCGAGCCGCTGTCGCTGGTGGAGATCGCAAAATACGCCGGGCTCTCGCGGCGGCAGATCGAGCGGCTCTTCCGCCGCAACCTCGGCCGCTCCCCTGCCCGCTACTACCTGGAGATCCGGCTCGACCGCGCGCGGCATCTCCTGATCCAGTCGGATGCCGCAATCGTAGAGGTGGCGGTCGCCTGCGGCTTCGTCTCCGCCTCGCACTTCTCCAAATGCTATCGCGAGCTCTACGGCCGCTCCCCGCAACAGGAGCGGCAGGGAAGAGAGAAGCTCTTGGTTTGAGGAGCAGCGTCCCATCATGGCTGTCATCCCGGAAGGCGAGCTTGCGAGCCTGTCCGGGACCCATGAACGCAGGTGGAGGCGAGCCGGCGCGGTCGCGTGAGTTTTCTGCACGCAACGATGTCCATGGGTCCCGGATAGCATCGCGTTCCGCGACGCTTCCGGGATGACAAACTTCAGACGTCGACGCTCGCTCCGTTTTCCGTCGCCAACGCCCTCGGCCGCCGCTTACGCCGCGGCGAGCTTCTTCTCCGATGCGAACGGGCTGAGACCCAGCCATTGCTGCATCGATGTCTTCAGGTGCCCGTCGCCGTCGAGCTTCATGCGTCCTGCGGCAACCTCCGACCTGACGGACGTCAAGCCCATCCAGATCGCGGTCATCGTGCGCAGATCCGTCTCGACGTGGAGATCGACCTCGAAGCCCGGATCGACGGAGCAAAGATCGGTCTGGCGACCTTCCACGATCAGCCACCAGTTCCGGCGCGCGGCGGATAATTCCGGGTATTGAATCTGTATCACCGCGCGGCGCGGCGGCATCGGCGTCGGATCGAGGTTCCGCCGCATGTCCCACATCAAGAGCGAGGGGTCGAGATTCTTCAGCGAAGTCTGCGCTTCCAGCCACCGTTGGCCCCAGAAGCCAAGGCCGAACACCACTTGTTCCAGGTCGCGGCCGGCGGAGGTTAGCCCGTAATGCAAGGCGCCGTCCTCGCCGCGTGAGCGCTCGACGACGCCGGCCGCCTCGAGCTCCTTCAGGCGCTTCGAAAGCAGCGTCGGCGACATGCGCGGCACGCCCTTCCTGAGATCGTTGAAGCGCGTGCTGCCGGCGATGAGCTCGCGCAGGATCAGCGGCGTCCAGCGCGTGCAGATGACCTCCGCCGCCATCGCCACCGGACAAAATTGCCCATAACTTGGAGTAACTTGCATCGGGTCCTCCTTCGCGACGACCGGCCGCCAGGAAAGCCCGGCGGGGGGCGCGAGCCAAGTCCAGATTCTGGACTAGCTTACGCCTCGACACCCGATTTGGATACGCGCTCGAATGAGAGGCGGGCGGGTAGCAGAACCTCAGGACATCGGGAGATCCATATTATGACGGAACTCAGCATCGCGACGACCGGCGCGACGAAGATCGCAGTCCCACCGGACGAATTGAATGCGCTTAAGGCCAGCCTGCGCGGTGCGGCGTGCTCCCCGGGCGAGCCCGGCTACGACGAGGCGCGCACCATCTGGAACGCCATGATCGACCGCCGGCCGGGGCTCGCCATCCGCTGCCAGGGCGCGGCCGATGTCATGCAGGCGGTCGGGCTTGCCCGCAAATACGGCCTGATGGTCGCGGTGCGCGGCGGCGGCCACAACATCGCCGGCAGCGCGGTCGTCGAAGGCGGTCTTCTGATCGACCTCTCGCCGATGCGTTGGGTCAGGGTCGATCCGGCGGCGAAGCGCGCCAATGTCGGACCCGGCGCGACGCTCGCCGATGTCGACCGTGAAACGCAGGCCTTTGGGCTCGCAGTTCCGACCGGCATCAATTCGACCACCGGCATCGCCGGCCTGACGGTCGGCGGCGGCTTCGGCTGGATCACGCGCAAGTTCGGCATGACCATCGACAATCTCGTCTCCGCCGACGTGGTCACCGCCGACGGGAAGCTGCTCCATGCGAGCGAGACGGAGAACCCGGATCTCTTCTGGGCGATCCGCGGCGGCGGCGGCAATTTCGGCATCGTCACGAATTTCGAGTTCAAGCTCCACGCGGTCGGCCCGCAGGTGCTCTCAGGACTCGTCATTCACCCGTTCGCCGACGCCAAGAAGATCCTCGCCGCCTACCAGCCGATCCTCGCCAAAGCGCCGGACGACCTCACCTGCTGGTCCGTCATGCGCCAGGCGCCGCCGCTGCCGTTCATCCCCACCGAGTGGCACGGCAAGGAGGTGCTGATCCTGGCGATGATCTGGGCCGGCGACATGGCGGACGGCGAGAAGGCGATGGCGGAGCTGCGCGGGCTCGGAAAGCCGATCGTCGACGTGGTCTCGCCGCATCCCTTCGTCGGCTGGCAGGCGGCGTTCGATCCACTGCTCACGCCGGGCGCCAGGAACTATTGGAAGACGCACGATTTCGAGCGTCTCGACGATAGCGCTCTCGATCTGCTCATCGAAGCGGTGAAGACTTTGCCCGGCCCGGAATGCGAGATCTTCATCGCGCATGTCGGCGGGGCAATGGCCCGCGTTGCGGCGGACGCCACCGCCTATCCGCAGCGCAAAGCGCATTTCATCATGAACGTGCACACGCGCTGGCGGGACGCTTCGCAGGACGCCGCCTGCATCGGCTGGGCGCGCAATCTCTTCAACGCCGCAGCCAAGTATGCGCTCGGCAGCGCCTACGTGAACTTCATGCCGGAGGACGAGGTCGACCGGATCGAGAAGGTCTACGGGCCGAACTTCAAGCGGCTCGCCACGATCAAGCGGAAATACGATCCAAGCAATCTCTTCCGCGCCAACCAGAACATCAAGCCGGCCGGCTAAGTCGAACACGTTGAGCGCCGCGGCCGATATGGCCGCGGCGCGAACTCGGGCTCCTGCCCTAACTCAATCCGCCGCTCGACGGGGCGTCACGCCGCGTTCTGTCGCGCCGAGCTTTCTTCCCGCGCCGTCTTGAGCGCATGCGTCCACCAGACGAGCTGACTGAGCATGTCCTTTGCGCTTTGCACGACCGGCTCGAAGTCGTTGAGCGTCTTCTCGCCCTTGATGACCTCAAGGTAGACGGGGATCTGGATGTGCACGGCGGCGCGGATCGGCGCCATCTGCAGCTCGACGGCATGCAGCCGGAGCTGCTCAACGGCGCGGGCGCCGCCGACGCCGCCGTAGCCGACGAAGGCGATCGGCTTCCTGTTCCACTCCTTGTAGCCGTAATCGAGCGCGTTCTTCAGGACCGCGGTCGGCCCGCGATTATATTCCGCCGCCGTGACGATGAAGCCGTCGAGCGAATCGATCTTCTTCTGCCAGCGCAGCGCGACCTCGTTCTTCGACGGCGCATAGGCCGGAGACATCTCCTCCTCGAAAAAGGGCAGCGGCCAGTCGCGCAGGTCGAGCATCTCGACCTCGATATCTCCGCGCTTTTCCGCCAGCTCCTTGATCCATTTCGCCGGATGGTCCGCAAAGCGGCCAGGCCGCGTGCTCCCGACGATCACCCCGATTTTCGGCTTCGCCATGATCCAATCTTCCCAGTGGTATCCAAAAGAGAGCAGAGATATATGAGTGCCTGTCAGGGGGCCGCAAGGAGGCACTTTCTTGAAACCAAATGATGCGACGAATACCAAGGAATGCCAGACGATCAGCGCGCTTTTATCGCGGATCGGCGACAAATGGAGCGTGCTCGTCGTGGCGCGTCTTGGCAACGGACCGCTGCGTTTCAGCGCGATCAGGCGACAGATCGACGGCATCTCGCAGAAGATGCTGACGACGACATTACGCAGCCTTGAGCGCGACGGCTTCGTCACGCGCACGGTCTTTCCCACCACGCCGCCGCAAGTCGAGTACCAGTTGACGGCGCTCGGGCGCGATCTGCTCAACCCCGTCGGAGCCTTGGCGGACTGGGCGCTGCAGAACCAGGCGCGCGTCGACGCGGCGCGCGAAGCGTTCGATGCGCGCGAGGACAAGGTGAGGCCACTCCCCCCGGGAGTTCCTCTGAATACCCAGTGACCTTCGTGCGCGCATTCGGTTGGAGGCCACTGCCTTACGAGGATTGATGGGATAGGCTCGCCCTTCCGGTGAAAGACGTCCGCTCCTTGCGACAGGCAGGCGCCGAATGATCATCCCCCGCTGGTTCCTCGGACTCGTCGCCGGAGCGATCGTGCTGGTGCTGCTCGTGGTGGGCCGGCCGTTCCTGATCCCGGTCGCGGTCGCGCTGGTTCTCTTCAATCTCCTCACTGCGCTCATCAACCACATCGCCCGGGTACACCTCGGCGGCTGGTCGGTCCCGCGGCCGCTGGCGGTCGCCATCGGGCTCGCCGTGATCGTCTACCTCCCGTTTCTGATCAGCTCCGTGCTCTCTTCGCAGATCGACGCGGTCGTCGCGGCAAGCCCGCACTACGTGGCTCGCGTCCAGTCGCTGGTCACCACGGCGGGCGAATATCTCGGCCGCAACCTCGCCGACGACCTGCGGGGGGCGCTCTCAGACATCAACGTCGGCGCCCGTATTCCGGGGCTCCTCGGCTCGGCGGGCACGATGCTGACCAGCATCACCCTGATCGCGCTTTACGTGGCCTTCATGTTCGTCGAGAGCCGCGCCTTCCGTGCCAAGTTCGAGCGCCTCTTCCCCGATCCGGAGCGCGCGGCGCAAGTGCGCGCCGTCGCCGATTCCATCTCGCGCAGCGTTCAGCGCTATTTCGTCATCAAGCTGTTCGTCAGCGCGCTGACCGCCAGCACCGCCTACGGCATAATGAGGCTGGTCGGGCTCGATTTCGCCGAGACCTGGGCGCTCCTCGCCTTTCTCCTGAACTTCATCCCGAATATCGGCTCCGCCGTCGCCACGATCATACCGTCGCTCGTCGCCCTGGTGCAGTTCGATAGGCCGGGGCCATTTCTTACCGTCGCCATCGGGATCAGTGCTGTCCAGATTATCGTCGGCAACTTCATAGAGCCGCAGCTGATGGGCCGCTCTCTCAACTTGAGCCCGCTCGCCATCATCCTCTCGCTGACCTTCTGGGCCTTCGTCTGGGGCATCGTCGGAATGTT
>CAVZVB010000018.1:0-351727 GCA_963778625.1 uncultured Alphaproteobacteria bacterium | reverse complement strand
CAGACCCATGTTGCCGACCTCCGCCATCCCCGGATAGCCGCGCGGGCCGCAATTCTTCAGCACCATTACGCAGCTCTCGTCGACGTCGAGGTCCGGATCCTCGATGCGCGCGTGGTAGTCCTCGATCGTCTCGAAGACGACGGCGCGCCCGGTGTGCTGCATGAGCGCAGGTGTCGCCGCCGACGGCTTAAGCACCGCGCCGCTGGGTACCAGGTTGCCGCGGAGCACCATGACGCCACCTTCGGCATTCAGCGCTTCGTCAAGCGGCCGGATAACCTGATCGTTGTAGTTCTCCGCCTCGGCGACGCTCTCCCAAATTGTGCGGCCAGAGACCGTCAGTGCGTCGCGATTGAGGAGACCCGCCTCGCCCAGCGCCTTGATGACGACGGGGAGCCCGCCGGCATAGTAAAAGTCCTCCATCAGGAAGCGCCCCGAGGGCATGAGGTCGACAACGGTTGGCACGCCGCGGCCGAGGCGGTCCCAATCCTCCAGCCCGAGCGGAACTCGAGCCGCCCGGCGAGCGCGATCAGGTGCAGCACCGCGTTGGTCGAGCCGCCGATCGCGGCATTGACGCGAATGGCGTTCTCAAACGCAGGCCGGGTCAAAATCTTGTCTATGGTGACCTGTCGTGGCACCAGTCGACGATGCGCCGGCCGGCGAGCTGGGCGAGCACCTTGCGGCGGGGAATCGACCGCCGGGATGGCGGCGTTCCCAGGCATGCCAATCCCGAGCGCTTCGACCATCGAGGCCATCGTGGAGGCTGTGCCCATTGTCATGCAGTGCCCGGCGGAGCGCGCCATCCCAGCTTCCGCGTCGAGAAAGTCCTTAGCGCCATTCGCCCCGGCCTTCACCTCCTCGCCGAAGCGCCAAACGTCCGTGCCGGAGCCGACCTCGCGTCCCTGTAGCGGCCGTTCAGCATCGGACCGCCGGAAACTGCGACCGCCGGCAAGCCGCAGCTCGCAGCTCCCATCAGCAGCGCCGGCGTAGTCTTGTCGCAGCCGACCAGGAGTACGACACCGTCGATCGGATTGCCGCGGATCGACTCCTCCACGTCCATCGACGCGAGATTGCGGAAGAGCATGGCCGTCGGTCGAAGGTTGGATTCTCCCAGCGACATTACTGGGAACTCCACCGGAAAGCCGCCCGCCTCCAGCACGCCGCGGCGGACGTGCTCAGCGAGGTCGCGAAAATGCGCGTTGCAGGGCGTAGCTCTGACCAAGTGTTGCAGATGCCAATCACCGGTCGTCCGTCGAAGGCGTCCGCAGGCATGCCCTCGTTCTTCATCCAACTGCGGTGCATCATCGCGTTCTTGCCGGTTCCGCCGAACCAACCCTGCGACCGCAGCTTCTTGGCGTTTCCGCTCATGCACTCCGCCGCTTTCTAGGAGACGCGACGGGCTCCGCGTCGAGCGCTTTCAGCGCGTCTTGCTGCGCATTGTCTATCAGGAGCTCCATGGCGCGCGCTGCGCCGGCCCGGTCGTGGCGCCGAATGGCGTCAAACACCTTCTTGTGGAGAGGCAGCGATGGGCGTTGTCCGCCTGGCGCATTGAGCGAGAGCCTGAGACTCAAGGAGAGCGCTGCTTCGATGATAGCTCCCAGAGCGTCGACCATTCGGTTTTCGACCGACCGCACGATGATCTTGTGGAATTCGGAATCTGGCTCGATGAATTTCTCTTCGTCGTCGGCTGAGCGTTCCATCGCCGCATAGGCGGCCGCCAGGTCAATGATATCCTGCTTCGACGCCTTCTCCGCAGCGCGGGCCGCGACGCCTGGCTCCAAGATCCGCCTCAGCTCAAAGAGCTCGCGAACGATCTGCGCGCGCGGAGCGGCAGAGAGGCGCCAGCGGAGCAAGTCCGGGTCGAGCATATTCCAATGCGAGTCGGCCAATACCTTCGTGCCCGTTCGCGGGCGCGTTCTGACCAATCCTTTGCTGATCAGAACCTTTGTTGCTTCCCGCAAAACCGTGCGGCTCACGCCGAACTGTGCCGCCCATTCGGCTTCTTTGGGCAATGGTTGATCCGCTTTCAGGCGGCCCGACACGATGTCGAGACCGACCTTTTGGACGACCTCTCCGACAAGTCCCCGCATTGTCATCGCTTCGACCGCCGAAAACGCTGGTCCTGACCCAATTTAATCAATCGCCTCGCCTCCCCCTCCCTGGGCCGTTCCGAGAATGTTATCATAGTATCTTTGACGATTGGAAGCCGCCTGCCGGCGGGGTGCAAAAGGCCTGCGGTCACGAAGAATTTCGATGAAAGGTGCGCGATGGGCGTCGGTGCGCTCTGGCCTGGTGAACTTTTCCGTCAGAAGCGAAGATCTCCTACGAACTGATCTCGCTTGTTGCGGAGGGCCAGCGATGGAGGACGTGGAGAGAAAGAAGGTAGCCGCGCAGATGATCGCGGTCGATCTTGAAAGGCTGAAGCGGCAGGCTGACGCGAATGCACTGCCATTGCTCGCTTATCTGATCGAAATGGCTCTTGCCGAAGCGCGTGAGCCGAAGACCTAGACGTCGACATCGACGCCGTAGCAAAGTGTTAACCATGACCGGGCAAGCTCGCCGGCGCTGGGGGAGAACAGAAAGTCTGAATGCTCAATCGTTCTTCCGTTCCTGGCGATAGCCAGACGACTGCTCGGCATCTTTGCCCTTACCGGCGCGGTCTGTTTTATCTGCGTGATCATGCTACCAACATAAATCGGACTCCAGCCTGCGCGCCAAGGTCTTGAACGAAGTGGGCAGCGGGAAACGTAACCCTGCTCCCCACTTCCCCTCCTGTGCCGCCCTCGGCCGAGAGGGTTTCAATCGAGTCACTTGATCTTGTCGATTAGCTCGCGCGTCTCCCTGATCAACTCTCGCAACTGACGTAGGTCGGCGATGGCCTCGCGGGTATAGCGTCCATGCTTCAAAGCGTTTCTGTTGCCTCGTGGGGCGCCGGAACCAGGCGCTCCTCCATGCATACGGCAACGTGTCTTGCCGCGAACGGCTGGCGACCTGCACAGAGTGCCCGACCGAGTTCTGGCGCCACACCGTTGGCTCACCAGCATTGGTTCGGTGTTTCGGCGGTGACGGGCAGTCATTTCTTGGATCGGCGCCTCACGAGAGCACGCTCTTTGCGTTCGTTGACTTTTGGCATCGGAACTTCTTGGGCATCCGTCAGAGCTGGCGACGCGTTCTTCCCCAAATCGTTCTCGCGCGGCGCCTGCGTTACATTCCCCACGATCGCCTGCCCGCCCTCACTGACCGAAACATGCTGCACCGTCACCTTCTGCTCCCGCCGGTCCGATAGCGCTTCAGTGCCTCCATTTGCGTGCGAACGTTCGCGCCAGCTTGTTGAAGCGCGCTTCCGCGCTGTCCTGCTGGGGGATGTTTTCGACATGTGCCAGTCGGCGCGCGAAGGTCATCGTCGCCATGTGAACCGCGGCCATCTGCGCCGCCAGCATGGCCTCGACTTCGTCCCTCGGCCTCACGCTCTTGACGAGCGAGAGCATGAAGCCGAGCTCCCTCTCATCAACCTCCCGCCCCGGCGCACTGGCGTTGACGAGCTGGTTCAGAAAGCCGTCGAGGAAGTCGATGTCCGCCGTCCCGACGCCTCCCCGAGTAACGCGTAACCGACCATCTGGTCCGTGTGGTCGGGCTTCCAGCTTCGTCGGAGCGTTCGTGCGTTTCGTGGCGCGCATCCTCGGCGACGCCGCGCGCCGTGCGGCGAACTTCTCGACGGCGGAAAGCTCGGCTGCCGTCGGCTGATATTTGGGCTTCGCCGCGGCGCTCTTCTTCGACTTCGTCATCTTCGTGTTCGGGCCGGTTCTACTTGGTGCAGGCGCCGTGCGCCCAGTTGTCAGCGCGTGAAAAATAGGAGAGTCGCCGGCCGGCGGCAACCGGTTCTGCGTGCGAGAAACCCTGACCCGACCTACTTTGCATGGGGTTGTTTTTGAAAATTTGATGTGACCCCCCTCCCCCCCAAAGGCTGACACCTCGAACAACTCTCTTCCCTTTGCTTGGCAAGGGAGGGCAGTTGAGTCATGCCTTGCCGACCGGTGATAATGTCCGCAAACTTCGGTGCTCTCTCAAGAAGGTGGTCGTCGATGCGCATGGGGGATTTCGCCCGACATGCATGAGTTGGTTGCGTTCGTCGGGGAGGACGATTCCGACATAGTTCCGCATTTTCTCGATCATTATCGCCGTCTCGGTGTGGGCGAATTCCACCTCATTCTGCACGGCTGCTGGAGCGAAAGAGAATTAGAACCGCTGCAAGCCGCAGACGTCGTCATCGAAGACTTCAACCGCGAGCCATATCGACTGTCGTCATGGACACTCGGCGCTTGGCAGACAGCTCGCCGAGCGCTTCGCCGGCGAATGGATCATCGTCGCCGACGCCGACGAGTTCCTCGAGCTTCCCTATGCGTCGCTCGCGCGCACGTCGCGGCGCTGGAATGTCTGGGGATTGAGGAGCTGCCGGCCAACCTCTTGCAGCGCGCGGCGCCGGACGGGCGGCTCCTCGCGCTCGCCGACGGCGCGCCGGAAGCGCTTTTTCCCTGCTACGACTATCGGCTGGCGGAGCGGATGGGCGTCGCGCGGCCGATCTGGAAGAGCAAATACCCGCTGGTTCGCGTCGGCCCGCGCTTCAGGCTTTCAAACGGCAACCATTTTCCGAGCAACGGCCGCGCGGTGGCGCATCTTCCGATCCGCGGGGTCGCGCATCACTTCAAATGGCGCGACCGGCTGGCGCAGTCGATCGCGCGCGTTCGCGGCGAAGGCTCGAACCAGCATGAGCAGGACGCCTATCGCCGATGGCTGGAAGGGCACGACGGTCGCCTGCCGACCGTCGGACTGAGACCGTGCAGCCGCTCAGCACTCATCGAGGACGGCCACCTGATCAGGCCAACGCGGGCCGAGCTGCGACTTGGGGCAGCGCTTCGCCGGGCGCGGCATTCAAGCAACGCAGCGGCGCAAACCGACGCCCCGGCAACTGACGCAGCTTCAGAAGACCCCGCACGCCGTGGATCAATCGCGATCCCGCTCTGGATCGCTATCTCGACAGACGCGGGCTTTTCACGCCGCCGGGCCGCATCGCCCTCGTCACTTCGGACTTGCTCGGCCTGCGGCAGATCCGGTGGCATTGGCACCGCGATGTCGGCGCTCGCAGAGCGCCTCGCCGCGGCGGGTCACGACGTTCACATCTTTCTCTCGTCCTTACGCAGGCGTTCCCGACTGGCAGCAGCGCTGCGACCGAACATTGGGAAGCGCGCGGTTGTCAAATCCATTACCTTCCGACCAAAGAATCGGGGAGCGCTATGTAACGCCGCACCAGCGTTCGCTTTCGCCTCGCCGCCGCAATGAGCGACGGGGAGTGGGACGTGATCCACGCCGCTGAGAGTGGCGGTTTTGCGAGCGCAGCTCTTCTCTTGCGCTCCGCAGGGCTCGGCTTCCAAAACTCGCGGATCGTCGTCACCGCGCATGGACCGACGCTGTGGCATAGGCACGGAAACCTCCTGCCCTGGTCGTACGATGAGGCTACTGAACTCCGGTCTCGAGGCGACAGCTATGTCGACTTGCCGATGTCGTCGTCTGCCCAAGCGCGTATATGGCCGAGTGGTGCAACGACCAGTATACGCGAGTCGCAGCACCTACCATCGTGATCCCGAACATTCGTTGACGGGTGAGAGCCGCCGTTTCGGTCGCCGGCCTCCAGGATGCAGGCGTGTCGACAAGATTGTGTTCTTCGGTCGGATCGAGGTCCGCAAAGGAATAGACCGGTTCCTTGCCGCAATCGAGAGCGTGCTGGCGCGCGGCGTCTCGCGGTTTTGAGGTCGTCTTCCTGGGCAGCTTCGCGCCGTCCTATCCCGCGCTGGAGCTCACGCGCAGGACGGAAGGCTGGCCGTGTCCGACGCAGGTCTTCGCTAGCTACACGAGTCAGGAAGCGATTGATTTCTACGCACCGAAGATTGCATTGCCGGTCATGCCCTCGCGCGCCGACAACTCCCCCTACACCGTCTACGAGTGCCTAGAGAACGCGATCCCTTTCATCGCGGCCGATGTCGGCGGTGTCTCCGAGCTTATCCGGCAAGAAGACCGGGCGCGCGTGCTCGTCTCCGGCGATCCGGAGGAAATCGCGGACAAGCTCGTCGATGCTTTGCAAAACGGCGCCACGCCGGCGCAGCCGAGGTTCGATCCGACGCTCGCCGACATCGACCTCCTCGCGCTGCATGGCAACCTCGTCGCCGAGGCGCGTCTCTCCCGCGGCCGCACGGTCCCGGTCGCGCCTGCCAAGGCGTCGATCATTGTGCACGGACCGGCAACGGCGGCCTCGGACGACGACTTCTTGGACCGATGGCTCGCGCGCGCGCGAAGCGAGGGGCATGAGGTGCTCGTCAGCGCCGACTCAACTCCCGTTGCGTTGAACAGTCTCGCCCGCTCCGCGGCTCACGATCGGCTTCTCTTTTGCCACAGATCGGTGCTTCCCGATGCGGGTGCGGTCCCGGCGATGGTCGCCACCATGGCGACCACCAACGCGGATGCCGTGGTCTGCGGCTACACACGGCAGGCGGCCGACGGCTCATGCGAAAGCGTTCCGGTGTTCGGAGGACCGCCTGAACTCTCTTCGGAGCAAAACGTCTACGGCACGCGGCTGCTCCTGGTCGGCAAGGAAAGCCTCATCGACGCCGGCGGTTTTTCCGGCGATCCGAATGTCGCCGCCATTCTCGAATGGGAATTCCTCAATCGGTTGAAAGCTTCGGGCCGGCGCGTCATCGGCGTGCCCGCTCCATTAGCTTCGAGCGCCACCTCCGCCCCGGACGAACCGGCGCCTACGCCCCTGCAGCTAGGTCAATTGGCGGAAGCCTGGACGGAGGCGGTGCCGGCGCACCTGCAGGGATTTATGCGAAAGGCCTTGAAGCAGGAGGGCAGGACACGGCAGCGAGAACCGACCCCCTGCCCGCGACCTGAACTCTCGGGGATCTCGTCGCGCTGCGCTCCATATCCGGCAACCGGAAAGACGTGCGGAGCCGTGCTGACGAAGCGAGGCTTGAGGCGGGCGAGGCGGCCAAAACGGCACCAGGACGCAGCCCGGAATTCTGGAGACCAAACTCACTCCTCAGCATGCTCGAGCCGGCGGACAGCCGCGAAAGCTGGCTGGGAAGGCTGCGGGTCGGGGGCGATGGCCGTCTCCTCGACGGGTCGGGAACCTACGCCATTCGCTCGCAGGCCGACGCGGCGGATTGCGATTTCCTTGTCGCCGACGATCTCGTGGATGCGCGCCAGCTGACGTCGATCGCCCGGGTCTTCGAGGACGCCGAGCGAACGATCATCGCGGACAGTCAGGACAAGGCGGACGGAGACAGCTTCCTTTGGCTGAGCGAGCTGGCGTTGGCGCATCCGGAGGACGCCAATCTGGTCCGCGAGGTCGTGGAGCGGGGCATCGCGCTCACGGCCGAGTTCTACGGCCTGACGGCGCCGCTCTATCCCGACCTGATCCGCCTCCAGAAACTGCGCCAGGGAATCGCGGCCATGCCGGCATCCGCGGCAAGCGCCGCAGGTCCTTGTGGGCAGCGACAAACCCGATCCGTTCAGCTTCAGCGGATTCCTCTTTGTCGAGAGCGCATGCGAAGGCGGCGAGCTCTATTTCACCGCCCTCGACATGGCCGTGCAACCGAAGAACGGCCGGTTTGTTGCCTCAACCGACGGCTCGCATCACGAAAGGGCCGTGCTCCAAGTCAAGGGGCGCGCGTTGTCGGTATTGTCGTTTCTCCATGGAGTTCGAAAGAGCACAGGCGAGCGCGGCAAATGCCGACCTGCCGGTTGTTTAGCGTTCAGCGCTCCTTCATCGCGCGAAAAGCCTCGTAGTCGCGCTTCAGCTCGGGATTGTCGGTAAGCGGCTTGATCTCGGGAGCGCACTCCACCACCGCCTCCATCCGAACCGGGAAGATGGCGCAGATCGGCTCGTCCTCCTCGAACGTTACGCGACCTGGACGAAGAATCTTCCAGTTCATCGTGAAGGGGAATGGAAGACTGTCGGTCTCGACTATGCCGGTCAGCGGATAGGCATTGTCCTTCGGACTATTGAAGGGGCCGGTCGCAAGGAGGTTCCAGCCCGGGATCGGTGCGGAAGATGTAGTCGAGCTGCATCGTGGCGATGCCGGAGCCGAAATGGGATGAGCAGAAATAGCGGATCGGCCCGCCGCCGGGCAGCGGCTTCAAGCCGCGCATGGTCAGAGTCATGGACCATCGGGCCGCCGTTCCACTCGATCTCGATCGGAACCGGGCAAAGGACATTCCAGCCATAAGCGTTGGCGATCGCCATCGGCAGGCAGTGGTAGGCCTGCTGCGCCGGAAGCCTGTCCATCCAATCCCGCTGGGCGCGCGCAGGCGCCAAACGCGGGGCAAAGCTGTGGAGTGAATAAGCCGTTAGCTCAGTCGTGGGCCCCGCCGCCACGCGTTTCGATCGCTCTGCAGGATTTGGAGATTCAAAGAGCTGCCGCGCGTGCTCTCTGACTGTCGTCCAATTGTGGAAAGGCGAGCCGGGAAAGGGCCAGACGGTCGTGTAGGACCGCGGGACGCCGTAGCGCTCCTTGATTCCCTCGAAGAACTCCAGAAAGCGGCGGCGCTCCGGTTCAAGCTTGGCGAGCGTTCGTGCGCGTACGTACTCTCGCGGGATGTTCCGCGCGCGGAGCGCGTCGACAGCTTCGCGGACGGCGCGCGCGTTGGGCTCAACGACGACGCAGTAGTCAGGATCGAAGAAGACATCACGGCCGCCGCGGCTCGGCGTACTGACGATCGGAAGCCCCGCCAGCATGTATTCGATGCTCGCGTACATCGCTCCCTCGACCTCTGACAGGCAGAGGCCGACCGCCGCTTGCGCCAGCACTTCGTTCACCTGTGCAGGCGGCATCCATTTCGGCAGGCCGTCTTCAATCTCGTTGATCAGCAAGTGTGCTTGGCGCGAGCGCGAGAAGTTCTGCGACAATCGCTCCGCTGTTGCGCTCTGGAAGTGTCCACCAGGGAGCGCAGACATAGGCGACGCGCCGCGATGTCGGCAGCAAGTTCATGGCTCTTCATCGGACACGGCCGAGCATTGTAGACCGCGTCGAACATCACCGTGGCCCCGGGAAGTGGCCTGAATGTCTCCTCGGAAGCGAAAATGTTGTGGTTTGCGAAGAACGCTTCGGCGCCGGCGCCGCGCAGGACTTCTGCCTCTTTCGGGGTGTTCGCA
This sequence comes from uncultured Alphaproteobacteria bacterium, assembly GCA_963778625.1. Classification (GTDB taxonomy): domain Bacteria; phylum Pseudomonadota; class Alphaproteobacteria; order Rhizobiales; family Afifellaceae; genus DASWJZ01. The sequence continues at coordinate 342,525 of CAVZVB010000018.1, read as the reverse complement.
AGGAAGATGACTTCATGCGTTGGGCGTTGCGCACGGAATTGCCGGGCTACCTTTGCCGCGAATCGACGCGGCTTCCTCGCTCGCGCAATCCCACGCGATGATCGGAAGGAAGACCGCGGGGCGGTTCCGCGCATATGCGACTAAGGATTTCGGTCAATCCGAAGGGCATCCCTCCGTCGGACACGGTCGAGATGATCAGCGGATCGGCCGAAAGGAGAACGGCCGCCCCTTCGATGTCGAGATCTGTTTCGGCTACCTCGTCGCTCATGTCACGAAACCAACTGGCGTGGCGACTTCCGCCTGACCGAGGATGCCATTGTGAGCCTCGACCGCGGCGACGCACGCGGTGCGCATGCGCTGACTAGCCTAGCCGGCGAAGCCGAGCGCCGCCATCCGGACGACTCGGCGAATGTCGCGCGAAAGATTGTCTACGGATAGTTGAGGTCGGAGGGTGGCGAATAAGACGGTGGCGGCGACGGCGGCTCGTCGCGCCCCACCTTCGTGCCGCCCTCCGGACCGCCACCGACGTTGATAGCCCCGTTGCCGACCTTGAACTCGGGGGCAAGCCCCGGCCCGAGGCTGTTGCTGAGGACGGTGAGGGCTTGGCGCTGCTCGCCGGGCTGGAAGCTCTTAAACCCGCCTCCCGGAACAGAGCCGATGACGGTGCCAGGCGACGCGTCTTCGCACATGGTGCGGGCCGGTTGGGCCGCGCCTGGCGGCGCAACGCACGCCTGGCCGCTCCCCTCCTGCCACGCGGCAAGGCTTTCGCCGCTGATGAGCACGCGAAGGTCGATGATCGTGCCGCGCACGCCGATCGACATCGTGGGGGTGTTCAGCGAATAAACCTGCTTCGGGCTCTTGCCCGTGATGAAACGGAACGTGCCTTTCACGGCGTCGAGCGCGACGGAGGTCGCCGTGCCATCCGGGTTGAACAGGAACTTATCGACGACGACGCGCGAGTTCGGGCCGACCACGAATCGCGTGTCGTCGACGAAGCGGATCTGCGCCTGCCCGTTGCCGTCGGTGACGATCTGGTCGCCCTGGAACACGTCGCCCGGCGCGTTCAGGATTCGAACGCCCCCCGGCCCCGAGGCGTTGGCATGGCTGGAGACCTTCACCGCCGTGCCGCTCGGTTCGAGCGCCAAACCGAGGCTCGGGATGGCGGTGCCTGCAAGAAGAGTGAGAATCAGCCGCCGGAAGTGCTTCCTACGTGACATGCCATGGCCTCGACCGCGTCTCTCCATAGATGACGCGTGACCCTTGAAAGAGTCAACCGGCGACCGCCGACGACAGCATCGCCCGGTTGTTATTTCACGGCGACACGCTTGCACCCCGCGCGAGGCTCCACCCGGGTCTTGCTTATCGGCGCCAATGCACGCAACCTTGGGTCTAGAGCCGGTGGCCGCGCATACCGGCGAATGAGGGAGGAAAACATGAAGCGCATCCTTTTCGCGGCGGCGGCATCCGCCGTGCTGGCGTGGTCGGCGCCTGCCTTTGCGCAGTGCGATCCCGGCGAGACGGTCATCAAGTTCAGCCACGTGGTGGCGCCGAAAGGCAATCCCAAGGGCGAGGCGGCGCAGGAATTCGCCGAGCGCGTCAACACCGAGATGAACGGCAAGGTCTGCGTCGAGGTCTATCCGAGCTCGCAGCTCTTCGACGACGACAAGGTGCTCGAGGCGATGATCCTCGGCGACGTGCAGCTGGCGGCGCCGTCGCTGTCGAAGTTCGAGCAGTACACGCTGGTCTTCCGGCTGTTCGACCTGCCCTTCATCTTCAACGACATCGCCGCCGTCGACCGCTTCCAGAAGTCGCACGACGGCCAGAAGATGCTGAATTCCATGCGTGACAAGGGCCTGATCGGCCTCGGCTTCTGGCACAACGGCCTGAAGCAGATGTCGGCCAACAAGCCGCTCATTCTGCCGAGCGACGCCAAGGGTCTGAAATTCCGCATCCAGCCCTCCGACGTGCTGCAGGCGCAGTTCGAGGCGCTCGGCGCGGTGCCGCAGAAGCTCGCCTTCTCCGAGGTCTACGGCGCGCTGCAGACCGGCGTCGTCGACGGCCAGGAGAACACCTACTCGAACATCTACACGCAGAAATTCTTCGAGGTGCAGGACGGCATCACCGAGACCAACCACGGCGTGCTCGACTATCTGCTCGTCACCTCGACCGATTTCTGGGACGGCCTCGCCCCGGACGTGCGCGACCAGCTGTCGCAGATCCTGACTGAGGTCACCGACAAGTGGAACGCCAAGGCCGGCGAGGTGAACGACGCCGCGAAGCAGAAGATCCTCGCGGCCGGAACAACGATCCGCACGCTCGACAGCGCACAGCGCGACGCATGGAAGGCGGCGATGAAGCCGGTCTGGTCGAAGTTCTCCGACCAGATCGGGCAGGACGTCATCGACGCGGCGCTGGCTGCCAACCAGGCAAGCTAGGCCGGCGGCCAGCTGACGGAGGTCCGGACGCAAGGAGCCGGGCCTCCGGTCTCTCGAATGGCGGCTCCGGCCGGATCGCCGGCCGAGGGGGAGGCGCCTGCCCATGGACGCGTTCCGCAGCCTTACCCGGCAGCTGGAGGAGTCGGCGATCGCGCTGCTCCTCGCGGCGATGACCATCGTGACCTTCAGCCAGGTGGTCGCCCGCTACGTCTTCAATTCGGGCTGGCCGGCGGCGCTCGAGCTCACCACGATCATGTTCGCCTGGCTGGTGCTGTTCGGCGCGAGCTACGCCATGCGCATCGGCGCGCATCTCGGCGTCGACATCCTGATCCGCCTGCTGCCGACTCCCGCCTACCGGGCGATTGACGGTTCTCGGGGCGCTTGCCTGCATCGTCTACGCCGGCATCCTCTTCTACGGCTCCTGCGGCGATCCGTTCGCGACAGGAAGCGTCTGCGGCGGGGGCTACGTCGGCAAGATGTACGCGGTCGGCCTGAAGACGACGGACCTGCATTGGCCGCGCTGGGCGGTCTACGCGATCCTGCCGATCGGCATGGTGCTCTTCGCGCTTCGCGCCGGCGAGGCGGCGGTCATGATTTTGAGCGGCCGCCGCGACGGCCTCGCCGCCGGGCACGAGGCGGAAGACCTGTTGCGCGAACAGTCCGCATAGCGCCGATCCGGACCGACCCGGCGGCCGACTGAGGCGCCGACATGGAATCCACCGTCCTCTTCATCCTCGTTCTTTCCATGCTGGCGCTCGGCGTGCCGATCGCCGTGTCGCTCGGCCTGTCGAGCCTCATCGTCATCATCTTCTTCTCCCACGACTTGCTCGCCTCGATCTCGCTGAAATTCTTCCAGTCGACGCAGGGCTACACGCTGCTCGCCATCCCGTTCTTCGTGCTCGCCTCGAACTTCATGTCGACCGGCGGCGTGGCGCGGCGCATCATCCGCTTCGCCATCGCCTGCGTCGGCCAGTTTCGCGGCGGGCTCGCCATGGCCGGCGTCTTCGCCTGCATGCTCTTCGCGGCGCTCTCCGGCTCGTCGCCGGCGACCGTCGTCGCCATCGGCACGATCGCCATCGCCGGCATGCGCCAGGTCGGCTACACGAAGGAGTTCGCCGCCGGCGTGATCGCCAATGCCGGCACGCTCGGCATCCTGATCCCGCCGTCGATCGTGATGGTGGTCTATTGCGCGGCGACCGACGTCTCGGTCGGCCGCATGTTCCTCGCCGGCATCATCCCGGGCATCGTCGCCGGCCTGATGCTGATGGTCGCGCATCTACGTCGCGGCGCGGGTCAAGGGCCTGCCGGCGCAGCCCTTCGCCGGCTTCCGCGAGATCTTCGCCGCGGCCGGCGATTCCGCCTTCGGCCTGTTTCTCGTCGTCATCATCCTCGGCGGCATCTACGGCGGCATCTTCACGCCGACCGAGGCGGCGGCGGTCGCCGCGGTCTACGCCTTCCTGGTCGCGATCTTCGTCTATCGCGACATGGGGCCGCTCAAAGGCGTTCCGTGGCGCATGCCCGACGAGTCGCTCGCCCAGGCGCCGTTCGCGCAATCTCTTCCTGACCGTCACGCGCTTCCTGCCCGGCTGCTTCCACCGCGACACCGCGAAGGTGCTGGTCGATTCGGCGCGCACGACCATCATGCTGATGTTCATCATCGCGAACGCGCTGCTCTTCGCGCACGTGCTGACGACGGAGCGCATTCCCCAGACGATCACCGACTGGATGATCGGCGCCGGGTTCAACTGGTGGACCTTCCTGATCGCGGTCAACGTGCTCCTGCTGCTCGGCGGCCAGTTCATGGAGCCGTCGGGGCTGCTCCTGATCGTGGCGCCGCTGGTCTTCCCGATCGCGATCGAGCTCGGCGTCGACCCGATCCACCTCGGCATCATCATGGTGGTCAACATGGAGATCGGCATGATCACGCCGCCGATCGGGCTCAACCTCTTCGTCACCTCCGGCATCACCGGAATGAACCTCTTCGAGGTGGTGCGCGCGGCGCTGCCCTTCGTGCGCGGTCCTCTTCCTGTTCCTGATCCTGGTGACCTACGTGCCGATCCTGTCGACGGTGCTGCCCTACGCGCTGATGGGGCCGGAGATCGTCACGCGCTGAGGTGCCCTACTCGCGCGCGTCGATCGCGACTTCGCTCCCGTCCTGCGCCCAGCGGGTGTGGAATTTTCCCGGCTTGTCGAGGCGCGCGTAGGTGTGCGCGCCGAAATAGTCGCGAAGGCCCTGCAGAGATTCGCCGGACCGCGCGCGCGGCGCATGCCGTCGAAATAGGCAAGCGCGGAGGAGAAGGCCGGCATCGGCACGCCGCTCTCCACGGCAAGCGCCAGCATCTTGCGCCAGTTCGGCTCGGCCTTCTTCACCGCATCGCGGAAGAACCGGTGGAGCAGAAGGTTCGGCAGCGTCGCCTCCGATTCGATAGGCCTCGCGGATGCGATGCAGGAGCCGCGCGCGGATGATGCAGCCGCCGCGCCAGATCATGGCAAGCTCGCCGAGCTTCAGATCCCAGCCGAACTCCTGAGACGCCACGGCCATCTCCTCAAAGCCCTGCGCGTAGGCAACGATCTTCGAGGCGTAGAGCCCGTCGCGGATCGCGTCGATGTCGGCCGGCGCGGCCTTGCGCGTCGGCGTCGGCGCGTGCGCGATGATCTTCTCCGCCGCGATACGCTGCTCCCGCCGCGCCGAAAGCGCGCGGGCGAAGACCGCTTCGGTGATCGCCGTCAGCGGCACGCCGAGATCGAGCGCCGACTGCACGGCCCAGCGCCCCGTCCCCTTCTGCTCCGCCTCGTCGAGTATCTGCGTCGACGAGCGCACCGCCGCTCGAATCCTTCTTCCGCAGCACTTCGGCGGTGATCTCGATCAGATAGGAATTGAGGTCGCCCTTCTTCCATTCCTCGAAGATGTCGGCGATCGCGTCGCGGAAAGGCCGTAGACCGACTTCAGGAGATCGTAGGCCTCGGCGATCAGCTGCATGTCGGCATATTCGATGCCGTTGTGCACCATCTTCACGTAATGGCCGGCGCCTTCCGGCCCGATGTAGGTCACGCAAGGCGTGCCATCGACCTGTGCCGCCATCTTCCGCACGATCGGCTCGATGCGCGAATAGGCCTCGCGCTCGCCGCCCGGCATCATGCTCGGCCCAAGCAGCGCGCCCTCCTCGCCGCCCGAGACGCCCATGCCGACGAAGCGAAAGCCTTTTTCCTTCAGCGCGCGAGCGCGGCGGTTGGTGTCGGTGTATTGCGAGTTGCCGCCGTCGATGACGATGTCGCCCTTGTCGAGATGAGGCAGCAATTCCTCGATCACCTCGTCGACCGGCGCGCCGGCCTTGACCATGATGATGATCGGGCGCGGCTTTGCGATCGACGCGACGAACGCAGCGAGCTCCTTCGCGGGCAGGAAACGCCCCTCGCCGCCATGCTCCTTGACGAGCGCCTCGGTGCGGTCGGCATGGCGGTTGAAGAGCGCGACGCCGAAGCCTTTGCGCGCGGCGTTCCTGGCCAAGTTCGCGCCCATCACGGCAAGCCCGAGGACGCCGATATCCGCCAGTTCCGCCATGCTTCTCTCCCGCTCGCGTGCGCCCATCTCAAGAGCTTCGGCCGCGTTTCTGGACCATCGGGCGCGCGGATGGCAACCGGCATGTCGCCCGCCCGCGGCCCGCGTTGACACCCCAGAAGGCAGGCCCTAAGTCAGGCCGGCTTACCTGCCCAGGTGGCGGAATTGGTAGACGCGCACGGTTCAGGTCCGTGTGCCGCGAGGCGTGAAGGTTCGAGTCCTTTCCTGGGCACCAGGCTTCGCATCTGGCGATGCTTCGCCTGGCGCAGCCAGGCGAGCGAGCCGGAGGCGAAGCCTGCCCGGCGAAGCCGGAGCGAAGCGAAGGCGAAGACGGGCGATGCACTACGTCTACATCCTCCGAAGCACCGCCGATCCGAGTGAGCGCTACATCGGTGCATCCGCGAACCTGAAGCAGCGCTTCGCCGATCACAACGCCGGTAAGTCCCCGCACACGGCTAAGTTCAGGCCCTGGGAACTCGAGTGCTACCTAGCCTTCCCACAAAAGCAGCGGGCGTACGAGTTTGAGAAATACCTTAAGTCCCATTCAGGCAGAGCATTCGCGAAGAAGCGCCTATGCCTGCAAGATTGATCTAAGGCCTTTCGTGAAACCTGTCGCCTTCGCCTCGATCGGCGAGTGCATGATCGAGCTCTCCGCCGGCAAGGGCGCCGACTGGCGGCTCGGCTATGCCGGCGACACCTTCAACACCGCGTGGTACGTGCGCGCGATCCTGCCGAAGGGAAGCCGTGTCGCCTACGTGACGGCGCTCGGCGACGATCCGTTCTCCGACAAGATGCTGAGCTTCTTCGCCGAAGCCGGCGTCGAGACCGACCGCATCCAAAGGGTCGCCGGGCGGCGGCCGGGGCTCTATGCGATCACGCTGAAAGAGGCGGAGCGCTCCTTCACCTATTGGCGCGGCGAATTGGCGGCGCGGCAGCTTGCCGACGATGCCGCCCGGCTGAAGCGCGCGCTCGGCGGCGCGGGCATGCTCTACTTCTCAGGCATCACGCTTGCGATCCTCGAGCCGCCCGCGCGGCGGCGACTGCTTGCGGCGATCGCGGCCAGGCGCAAGGCGGGCGCCACGATCGCGTTCGATCCGAACTACCGGCCGGTGCTCTGGCCCGACAAGAAGACGGCGCGGGCGGCGATCGAAGCGGCGTTTCGCGTGACGGACATCGCGCTGCCGACGCTTTCCGACGCGCGCGATGTTTTCGGCGACCGCACCGAGGACCGCACCGCCGGCCGGCTGATCGATTCCGGCGTCGGCGAGTTCGTTCTGAAGAACGGCGACAAGCCGGTGCTCGTCTTCGGCGACGGAATCCACGGAAAAGTGCCGCCGACGAAACCGCCACGCCTCGTCGACACGACCGGGGCAGGCGATTCCTTTTCCGGCGCCTATCTCGCCGGACGGATCCTGGAGCTCGACCCGCTCTGCGCGGCGCGGCTCGGCCACGCCGTTGCGGCCGAAGTCGTCGGCGTGCACGGCGCGCTCGCGAAGATCGACGGCGCGAAGCTCATCAAGAAAGTGAAGTCAGCGGTTGATCGCGAGTAACCTCCCCCTCGAGGGGAGGTTATTGCGGCAGCGCCAGGCGCATGACCCTCAGGCAGCGTAGCGGCGGAGGAGCGCCTTCAGCGCCGGCTCGTCGAGCTTGGCAAGCCGTTCGATCGCCGCCTCCGCGTCACGCTTGACGTCGCGCTTGTGGCGCGACTTGACCTCGTCGACATCCTTCTTGAGGTCGCGCAGGTCGTTCAGCTTCTTGCCTTTGGCGTCTGCCCGCCAGCTCGATCACGGCGTCGATCAGCGTGCCGAGCTGGTCGCCGAAGCTCGCGACGTTCTCCACCACGTCGCGCTCGATCGCCGGCGTGCCGGCATAGCTCACGTCGATCCGCGGCGAGAACCAATTGGCAAGGTCGACGTCGCCGCTCGGGAGATTGAAGGTGAAGGGAAACCAGGGCTGCGTGAAGCCTGTCGCCATGTTCTGTCCTCCATGAGACAAGAAAGCCCGGCGAGCGGCCGGGCTTTCTCCAGGGTTCTAAATCGGGGCGCGCGCAGGCGCCCCGGCGGCTTACTCTTACATCTTGCCGAGGCCGGCGGCGTCGGTGACGTCGTGCGTCCAGGCGCCGGACGGCTTGTTCTCGATGATCTTCTGATCGAGCAGCGCCTGCTCCGTGCGGTTATAGGCATCCTCGTTCAAGACGCCGTTGCCGCCGGCGGTCAGCTTCGCGACCTCGCCCATCATGTATTTCTGATGGTCGAGATCCTGGCCGCCGTTGTCGACGACGATCTGCGCCGACTCGTCGGGATGCGCGAGCGCGTAGTCCCAGCCCTTCATCGAGGCGCGCACGAAGCGCACCATCTTGTCGAAGAAGGCCTTGTCCTTGAGGTTGTCCTCAAGCACGTAGAGGCCGTCCTCGAGGAGGTCGTTGCCCATCGCCGAGTAGTTGAAGACGACGAGGTCCTCCGGCTTGAAGCCGGCGTCGAGCACCTGGCCATATTCGTTGTAGGTCATGACCGAGATGCAGTCGGCCTGCTTCTGGATGAGCGGCTGCACGTCGAAGCTCTGCTTCAGGACGGTGACGCCGTCCGGGCCGCCGTCGGTCGACATGCCGATCTTGTGCATCCAGGCGTAGAACGGATACTCGTTGCCGAAGAACCAGACGCCGAGCGTCTTGCCCTTGAAGTCGGCCTCGGTCTTGATGCCGGTGTATTTCGGGCAGACGAGCTCCATGCCGGCCTTGGTGAAGGGCTGCGCGATGTTGACGAGCTTCACGCCCTTCTCGCGCGCGGCGAGCGCCCCACCCATCCAGTCGACGATCACGTCGGCGCCGCCGCCGGCGATCACCTGCTCAGGCGCGATGTCGGGTCCGCCGGGGTTGATGGTGACGTCGAGCCCCTCCTCCTTGTAGAAGCCCTTGTCCTTGGCGACGTAGTAGCCGCCGAACTGGGCCTGGGTGACCCATTTCAACTGCAAGGTCAGCGCGTCGGCCGCGGACGCCTGGCTCAGGCCGAGCCCCGCAGCAAACGCAACCGCGCCAAGAGAACCTTCTTCATTGACTACCTCCGTTTGGAATTTCCAAGCTTTCTTAAGGCTTTAAGCCCGGAAGGACGGATGCCAGAACGTGGCCGCGCGTTCGATCAGCGACACCAGTCCGTAGAACAGCGAGCCCGCCAGCGCGGCCATGGCGATTTCCGCCCAGACCATATCGATCCCCATGCGGCCGACCTCGGTGGAGATGCGGAACCCCATCCCGACGATCGGCGTGCCGAAGAATTCGGCCACGATGGCCCCGATCATGGCAAGAGTTGAGTTGATCTTTAGGGCATTGAAGATGAACGGCAGGGCGGCGGGAAGCCGCAGCTTCATCAGCGTTTTCCAATAGCCGGCGGCATAGGTGCGCATCAGATCGCGCTCCATCGCCTCCGTCGCGGCGAGCCCGGCGATGGTGTTCACCAGCATCGGGAAGAAGGTCATCACGATCACGACCGCGGCCTTCGACGGCCAGTCGAAGCCGAACCAGATGACCATGATCGGGGCGATGCCGATGATTGGAAGCGCGCTGACGAGATTTCCGACCGGCAGAAGCCCGCGGCGGAGAAACGGAACGCGGTCGGCAAGGATGGCGACGACGAAGCCGGAGAGGCAGCCGACGGCGTAGCCGAAGAGAACCGCCTTCAGAAACGTCTGGCGGAAATCGGCGGCAAGCGTCGGGCCGGAGACGATGAGCTTCTGCCAGATCACGCTCGGCGGCGGCAGCAGCACGAACGGGACGGCGAAGCCGCGAACCGCGATCTCCCAGAGGATCAGCACCCAGACGCCGAAGACGAAGGGAATCGCGATTCCGACCGCGCCGCCGGACCCATGGATCGCGCGGGCGAAGCGCGGAGAGCGCCTGCACGAAGGCCCAAGCCGTCAGCCATGCCGCGACGACGAGCGCCCAATAGCCGAGCGCCGCGTGGCCGGCGACGTCGGGAAGCGCGCTGAGGAGAAAGATCGCGGCGCCGTGCGCGGCGACGCCGGTCAGAAGAAGCTGCCATCGCGGCTGCCAGATCGCGATCAGCCCGGCGAGAGCCAGGAGACACGGCGACGATCGCAGAGCGGCGAGCCCATCACCGCCGGCGCCGCCCGTCGTGAGACAGAGGAGCACCAGCGCGACGATCGCGATCGACACCGCCGGATAGAGCACCTGCGACGCGCGGCCGTTCATGCGCGCTCCCATCCTGCGTTTGAGCACGAGGCGGTTCAGCGAGGCCGACGAGCGTGACCAGCAACGCCGCCATCACCGAGGCCGCGATCAGCGCCGACCACATCTGGATCGTCTGGCTGTAATAGGAGCCGAAGAGAAGGCGCGAGCCGATGCCGGCGACGGCGCCGGTCGGCAGCTCGCCGACGATCGCGCCGACGAGGCTGATGGCGATCGCCACCTTCATCGACGCGAAGAGAAACGGCACGCGAGGCCGGCACGCGCAGCTTGAAGAAGACCTGCGCGCGGCTGGCGCTATAGGTGCGCATCAGGTCGAGCAGGATCGGGTCGGGCGAGCGGAAGCCCTTCACCATGCCGACGGTGACGGGGAAGAAGGAGAGATAGGTCGAGATCAGCGCCTTCGGCACGAGGCCCCTCAGCCCGATCGAGGCAAGCACCACGATGACCATCGGCGCGATGGCCAGGATCGGGATCGTCTGCGACGTGATGATCCAGGGCATCAGGCTCTTGTCGAGGCTGCGCGCGTGCACGATCGCGACGGCGATCGCGATGCCGAGCGCCGTGCCCATGGCGAAGCCGAGAAGCGTCGAAGAGAGCGTCACCCAGCAATGGTAGAGGAGGCTCGACGGCTTCCATCGGCTTGGCGAGGATGACGGTCTGGTAGAGGTCGACGGCGACCTGGTGCGGCGCGGGAAGCGTCGGCTTCTTCTGGCTCATCGTCTCGCGCAACCAAGCTCGGAGAAGCTCGGACCGTCCTGCCGGCGCGCTCGTCGAGATCGCGCTGGAACGGCGCGTTCAGCGCGAACGTCGCGACGTACCAGATGGCGACGATGGCAAGGAGGATGACGATGACCGGGCCGGTGTTGCCGGCCATGGCGCGGCGATGCCAGCCTCGCGCGGCACATAGCCGACCGCCGCGCCGCGCTCGGCGATGTCGGCGTCGGCGCTCATGCCGCGCATATCCTTCTCTCATCCCGGAAGCCGCGCTTGCGCGGCTGACCGGATGACGGACACGTTTGGCTGCAGACGTCGTGCAAGCGCAGCTGCTTGAGTCCCGCGCTTCGGTGTTCATGGGTCCCGGTCTTGCCGCTCGCGCGGGAGACCGGGTGACGAAGGCAGCGCTCTGCCTCAATCCTCATAGCTGTGCCCTGCCCGCAGGCCCTCGCGCACGCGGTGGGCGACTTCGAGGAATTCCGGCGTCTCGCGGATGTCGAGCGTGCGCTTCGCCGGCAGCGTGTTCTCGATCACCTCGTGGATGCGGCCGGGGCGCGGCGACATCACCACGATGCGGGTCGACAGGAACACCGCTTCCGGAATCGAATGCGTGACGAAGATCACCGTCTTCTGCGTCTTCGCCCAAAGCTGAAGCAGCTGCTCGTTCAGATGATCGCGGACGATCTCGTCGAGCGCGCCGAACGGCTCGTCCATCAAGAGCAGCGCCGGGTCGAAGGAGAGCGCGCGGGCGATCGAGGCGCGCTGCTGCATGCCGCCGGAAAGCTGCCAGGGGAATTTCCGGTCGAAGCCGGTGAGGTTGACGAGGTCGAGGTTCTTCCTGACCCGCTCGCGGCGCTCCGCCGCGGATACGCCCATCACCTCAAGCGGCAGCGCGACGTTCTTCGCGATCGTGCGCCAGGGATAGAGCGCCGCCGCCTGGAAGACGTAACCGTAGGCGCGGCGCTTGCGCGCCTCGTCGGGCGTCAGGCCGTTGACGAGGATCGTGCCGCGCGTCGGCCGTTCGAGATCGGCGATGACGCGCAGCAGCGTGGTCTTGCCGCAGCCGGACGGGCCGATCAGCGAGACGAACTCGCCGCGCTCCACGCTCGAGATCGATGTCGGAGAGCGCCTGGACCGGCCCGTCGGCCGTCTCGAAGGTGAGCGAGAGGCCGCTGATGTCGATGACGCGTGAGCGCCGGATGCCGCACCGGGCCGCGCGGCGCCTTCCGCCCTCGCCTCTCACCGTTCCTTCCGCCATCAATTCAGCCCCGCTTCCGCGAGCCTAGCGCAAATCCGCCACGCCGGTGTCGCCTATTGGAAGAACGCGCGACCACGTGCCGCCGTATTGTCGTGCGAAACGGAACCGCCGCGGCCGCGATCCCCACGAGGCGCCGGCACGGCCACAGCCGGAAGGACGTCCATCATGCCCAAATCAGAAGCCAAGACCTGCCGATCGTCCGCCCCTCCGGCACCTACGAGGGGAAGCAGGGGTTCAGCTATTTCGAGGGAATTGCCAAGGAGACCGTCGGCTCGGACGCGCATCTGCATGCATCTCCTGACCATCCCGCCCGGCGGCCGCGCCAAGGTCCACAAGCACGAGAGCCACGAGACCGCCATCTACCTGATGAGCGGCGAGGCGCATGTCTGGTTCGGCGAGCGGCTCGAGCAGCACGTCGTGCAGCACGCCGGCGAGATGTTCTACATCCCGGCCGGCGTGCCGCATCTTCCGATGAACCTCGGCGACGAGCCCGCGATCGGCCGTCATCGCGCGCACCGACCCGCACGAGCAGGAGAGTGTCGTGCTCCTGCCGGAGCTCGAAGCGCTGGTGCCGAAGCTTCTGGAGTCGGTCGGCGCAAAGGCCGCCTAGATACTCCTCAAAGCGTTAAAGCCTGAGACCTCGGCGTTGTCATTCTCGGGCGGAGCGAAGCGGAGACCCGAGTTTCGATGCCGGGTCCTCGGGTCAAGCCCGAGGATGGCAATCCGGGTAAGCCCGGCACTGACGACGTTTGCGAGAACAGGCCTGTATCTAGACCCCCGCCGGAATTCCAGTCCGCTCCACCTTGCGCGGGGCGGTCAGCTCCTTCCAGGTGGAGAGCGCCTTGTTGACCGGCGGACTCGCCGGGCGCTCGACGAACCGGCCGTCGCCGGTGCCGGCGCGGCACCTCGCCGTCCGCGTAGGCGATGCTGGCCGCGCGAAAGAGTCGTCCTCGCCCGCCCGGTGACGGAGACGCCTTCGAAGACGTTGTAGTCGATCGCCGATTTCTGCGTCTTGGCGCTGATCGTCTTCGTCGCCTCCGGGTCCCAGATCACGATGTCGGCGTCGGCGCCGGGCATGATCGCGCCCTTCCTCGGATACATGTTCAGGATCTTGGCGATGTTGGTCGAGGTGACGGCGACGAACTCGTTCATCGTCAGCCGCCCGGTCCGCACGCCGTAGGTCCACAGCACCGAGAGCCGGTCCTCAAGCCCGCCGGTGCCGTTCGGGATCTTGGTGAAATCGCCGACGCCCATGCGCTTCTGCTCGGTGGTGAAGGCGCAATGGTCGGTCGCCACCACCTGCAGCGAGCCGGAGGCGAGCCCGGCCCAGAGCGAATCCTGGTGCAGCTTGTTGCGGAAGGGCGGCGACATCACGCGCCGCGCGGCGTGGTCCCAATCGGGATTGGCGTATTCGCTCTCGTCGAGGACGAGATGCTGGATCAGCGGCTCGCCATAGACGCGCATCCCCTTCTGCCGCGCACGGCGGATCGCCTCGTGCGCCTGCTCGCAGGAGACATGCACGACATAAAGCGGCACGCCGGCCTGGTCGGCGATCATGATGGCGCGGTTGGCCGCCTCGCCTTCCACCTCCGGCGGGCGCGAATAGGCGTGCGCCTCGGGGCCGTTGTTGCCTTCCGCGAGCAGCTTCTGCTGCAAGAAGGCGACGACGTCGCCGTTCTCGGCATGAACGAGCGGCATCGCGCCGAGCTCGGCGCAGCGCGAGAACGAGGCGAACATCTCGTCGTCGTTCACCATCAGCGCGCCCTTGTAGGCCATGAAATGCTTGAAGGTGTTGATGCCCTGCTCGACCACCTTCGGCATCTCGTCGAAGACCTGCTTGTCCCACCAGGTGATCGCCATGTGGAAGGAGTAGTCGGTGCGCGCCTTGCCGGCCTTCTGGTACCATTGCTGGAGCGCGTCGATCAGCCCCTGCTTCGGGGCCGGCAGGCAGAAGTCGACGATCATCGTGGTGCCGCCGGAAAGCGCCGCGGCGGTGCCGGAGTCGAAATCGTCGGAGGAGAACGTGCCCATGAAGGGCATTTCCATGTGGGTGTGCGGGTCGATGCCGCCGGGCATGACGTAGCAGCCGGACGCGTCGATCTCGTGGTCGGCGGCGTGCTGAAGGTCGGGGCCGACGGCGACGATCTTGTCGTGCTGCACGAAGACGTCGGCCTTGGTGGTCAGATCGGCGGTGACGATCGTGCCGCCTTTGATGAGTTTGGACATATCGACTCTCCCTGATCCCTCAGCCGCGCCCGACATCAAACCAGTCGTCATGCCCGGACTTGATCCGGGCACCCATTCCGGAACCGCTCAGCCGCCGCCGCGTCACGGAATGGATTGCCGGGTCAAGCCCGGCAATGACGACAGTTCTGGGATGCCGCGGGCAATTCACTCCACGATCTCCGCCGTCTCCACCACCGCATGGAAGAGCACGTCGGCGCCGGCGGCTGCCCATTCGGGATAGATCTTCTCGTCCTCGTTATGGCTGACGCCGTCGACGCAGGGGCAGAAGACCATCGAGGTCGGCGCGACCTTGGCGATGTAGCAGGCGTCGTGCCCGGCGCCCGAGACGATGTCGCGGTGCGAATAGCCGAGCCGGTCGGCGGCGCGGCGCACGGCGGCGACGCAGTCGTGATTGAACTCGACTGGCGCGTAGTAGAAGACCTCTTCAACCTCCGCGGTCAGCTTGCCGTCCGCGCAGATCGTCTCCACCGCCTTGGAGAAATCCTCCTTCATCTCCGACAGCGTCGTGTCGACGGGATGGCGGAAGTCGATGGTCATCGTGACGGAGCCCGGGATGACGTTGCGCGAACCCGGGTAAGGGGTGAGCACGCCGACGGTGCCGACGGCGTTCGGCGCGTTCTTCCACGCGATCTCGTTCACCGCCTGCACCAGCCTGGCGGCACCGACCAGCGCGTCGCGACGGCGCGGCATCGGGGTGGAGCCGGCGTGGCTCTCGAAGCCGATGAGCTTCACGTCGAACCAGCGCTGCCCCTGCCCGTGCGTGACGACGCCGATATCGATGCCCTCGGCTTCGAGGATCGGGCCCTGCTCGATGTGAAGCTCGAAGAAGGCTTTGAGCGGGCGTTTTCCCACCGGCTCCGACCCGACATAGCCGATCCGCTTCAGCTCTTCGCCGAGGAGCTTTCCGTCGGAATCCTTCAGGCCGTAGGCGTAGTCCTCGGTGTAGACGCCGGCGAAGACGCCGGACGAGATCATCGCCGGCGCGTAGCGCGAGCCTTCCTCGTTGGTCCAGTTCACCACCTCGATCGGATGCTTCGTCTTGATGCCGAGGTCGTTCAGCGTGCGGATGATCTCAAGCCCGGAGAGCACGCCGAGCACGCCGTCATAGCGTCCGCCGGTCGGCTGCGTGTCGAGGTGGCTGCCGACCATCACCGGCGGCAGCGACGGGTCCGTCCCTTCGCGACGGGCGAACATGTTCCCCATCGTGTCGACGGCGACCTTGGCGCCGGCCTTCTCGCACCAGGACTTGAAGAGGTCGCGGCCGTCGCGGTCGACATCGGTCAGCGTCAGGCGGCGGTTGCCGCCCTTCACGCCGGGGCCGATCTTGGCCATCTCGTGGATCGAATCCCAGAGGCGCTCGCCGTTGATCCTGAGATTGCTTGCCGGTCTCTGCATCTACGATTCCTACTGGTCCGTGAGCCGGCCGTAGGCGTCGGGCCGGCGGTCGCGGAAAAACTGCCAGGTGTTCCTGACCTGGCGGATCAGGTCGAAGTCCATGTCGTGGACGATCAGCTCGTCCTTGTCGCGGCTCGCGATCTTTTCGATCTGCCCGCGCGGATTGACGAAATAGCTCTGGCCGTAGAACTCGCCGATGTTCCACGGCGCTTCGGTGCCGACGCGGTTGATGGCGCCGATATAGACGCCGTTCGCGACGGCGCTCGCCGGCTGCTCGAGCTTCCAGAGATATTCGGACAAGCCCGCGACGGTCGCCGACGGGTTGACGATGTATTCCGCCCCGTTGAGCGCCAGCGCCCGCCAGCCTTCCGGGAAGTGCCGGTCGTAGCAGATATAGACGCCGAGCTTGCAATAGGCCGTCTTGAACACCGGCCAGCCGGAATTGCCGGGCTTGAAGAAGAACTTCTCCCAGAAGCCGGCGACCTGCGGGATGTGCGTCTTGCGGTATTTGCCGAGATAGGAGCCGTCGGCGTCGATGACGGCGGCGCAATTGTAATAGACCCCGGTGATCTCCTCCTCGTAGATCGGGACGACGATCACCATCGCGTGCTTCTTGGCGAGCTCCTGCATGAGCTTGGTGGTCGGGCCGTCGGGGATCGGCTCGGCGGCGCCGTACCATTTGGCGTCCTGGCTCGGACAGAAATAGGGCTGAGTGAACACCTCCTGGAAACAGAGCACCTGCACGCCCTGCTTCCCCGCCTCTTCAATCAGCGGAAGATGCGCCGCGATCATCTTCTGCTTGATCTCGTCGGGCGACATGGAGGTGTCGCCCTTGAGCTGCATCTGGATAAGGCCGCCCCGAAGCTTCGCCATCACGCCCTCACTTCTCTCTCGTCGTCATCGCCGGGCTTGACGACGATCGCAGAGGTCACCACCACGCCGTCGCTCAATGCATCGACGGGAAGGTGAAGACCGCGCCGTGGGCAATGCCCGCCGGCCAGCGCGTCGTCACCGTCTTCAGCCGCGTGTAGAAGCGCACGCCTTCCGGCCCGTAGATGGAATGGTCACCGAAGAGCGAGCGCTTCCAGCCGCCGAAGGAATGATAGGCGACCGGCACCGGGATCGGAACGTTGATGCCGACCATGCCGACCTCGATCTGGTCGGCGAAGGTGCGGGCGGAATCGCCGTCGCGGGTGAAGATCGCCGTGCCGTTTCCGTATTCGTGCTTGTTGATGAGATCGACGGCGCTGTCGTAGGTCTCGGCGCGCACCACGGAGAGCACCGGCCCGAAAATCTCCTCCTTGTAGATGGTCATGTCGGGCTTCACGCGGTCGAAGAGCGAGCCGCCGACGAAGTAGCCGTTCTCGTAGCCCTGCAGCTTCAGCCCGCGCCCGTCGACGACGAGATCCGCGCCTTCCTGAACGCCCTTCTCGATATAGCCGAGCACCTTCTGCATGTGCTGCTTGGTGACGAGCGGGCCCATCTCGGCATCGGGATCGGTCGCCGGACCGATCTTCAGCGCGCGCACGCGCGGGGCGAGTTCCTCGATCAGCTTGTTCGCCGTCTCCTCGCCGACCGGCACGGCGACGGAGATCGCCATGCAGCGCTCGCCGGCGGAGCCGTAGCCGGCGCCCATCAGCGCGTCCGCCGCCTTGTCGATGTCGGCGTCGGGAAGCACGACCATGTGGTTCTTGGCGCCGCCGAGCGCCTGCACACGCTTCCCGTTGGCCGTGCCGCGCGAATAGACGTAGTGCGCGATCGGGGTGGAGCCGACGAAGCTCACCGCCTTGATGTCGGGATGGTCGAGGATGGCGTCGACCGCTTCCTTGTCGCCGTTGACGACGTTCAAGACGCCGTCAGGAAAGCCGGCCTGCTTGAAGAGGTCGAAGACCAGCATCGGCGCCGACGGATCGCGCTCCGACGGCTTCAGCACGAAGGTGTTGCCGCAGGCGATCGCGACCGGATGCATCCAGAGCGGCACCATCGCGGGAAAGTTGAACGGCGTGATGCCGGCGCACACCCCGAGCGGCTGGCGGTCGGAATGGGTGTCGACGTCGGTGCCGACGTTGCGCGAGAACTCGCCCTTCAGAAGATGCGGAATGCCGCAGGCGAACTCCACCACCTCGATGCCGCGCGCGACTTCGCCAAGCGCATCGTCGTGGGTCTTGCCATGTTCGTTGCTGATCGCGCGGGCAACGTCGTCGGCGTGCTTCTCGAGAAGCTCCTTGAACTTGAACATGTAGCGCGCGCGCTTCAAAGGCGGCGTGCGGCCCCAGCCGGGCGCCGCCTCCTTCGCGGCGGCGACGGCGCGACCGACCTCCGCCGCGCTCGACAGCCCGAGCTCCGCCGTCTGCTCGCCCGTCGCGGGATTGAACACCGGCGAGAAGCGCCCCGCGGTCGAGGGGCCGGTCTCTCCGTTGATGGCGTTCGCGATGCGCTGCATAGTTTCCCCGCCTACTGGCACGCTTTGGAAATTTGCGATCTGGCTTGAACGGTCATTCTCCGGCGGAGCGAGGCGGCGACCCTCTCCCTGGGTCCTTGGATCGCGCTTCGCGCGTCCGAGGATGACGACCGATTGATCATGACGCTAGTCCAGGCCTTTGATCACGTCGGCCAGCGTGCCGACCAAAAGGTCGATCTCGCTCTTCTGGATGATGAGCGGCGGCGACAAGGCGATGGTGTCGCCGGTCGTGCGAATCATCACGCCGCGCTCGTAGCATTCGAGGAACGCGGTGAAGGCGCGCTTCGTCGGGGCGCCGGCCATCGGCTCAAGCTCGACCGCGCCGACGAGCCCGATGTTCCTGATGTCGATCACGTGCGGCAGGCCCTTCAAAGCGTGCAGCGCATCCTCGAAGTAGCCGCCGAGCTCGGCGCCGCGCGTCAACAGACCCTCGTCCTGATAGATGTCGAGCGTGGCGAGGCCCGCGGCCGAGGACACCGGATTTCCCGAATAGGTGTAGCCGTGGAAGAACTCGATCATATGCTCCGGGCCGCTCATGAAGGCCTCGTAGATGTCGGACTTCACGAACACCGCGCCCATCGGCACGACGCCGTTGGTGACGCCCTTCGCCGTCGTCATGATGTCGGGCACGACGCCGAAATAGTCCGCGGCGAACGGCGTGCCGAGACGCCCGAAGCCGGTGATCACCTCGTCGAAGATCAGCAGGATGCCGTGCTTGTCGCAGATCTGGCGGAGCCTCTGCAGATAGCCCTTCGGCGGGATCAAGACGCCGGTCGAGCCGGCGACCGGCTCCACGATCACCGCCGCGATGGTGGAGGCGTCGTGGAGAGCGACGAGGCGCTCCAGATCGTCGGCAAGCTCGGCGCCGTGCTCCGGCTCGCCGCGTGTGAAGGCGTTCCGTTTCAGATCGTGGGTGTGGCGGATGTGATCGACGCCGGCGAGGAGCGCACCGAAATGCTTCCTGTTGGAGGCGATGCCGCCGACCGAGATGCCGCCGAAATTGACGCCGTGATAGCCGCGCTCGCGGCCGATCAGGCGGATGCGGCTGCCGTCGCCCTTCACGCGGTGATAGGCGAGCGCGATCTTCAACGCCGTGTCGACCGATTCGGAGCCGGAATTGGTGAAGAACACGTGGTCGAGCTTCTGCGGCGCGATCGCGGTGAGCCGCGCGGCAAGCTCGAACACGTTCGGATGGCCCATCTGGAAGGCGGGCGCGTAGTCGAGCTCAAGGAGTTGCGCCCCCACCGCTTCGGCGATCCCCGGACGGCAGTGCCCGGCATTGACGCACCAAAGGCCGGAGGTGCCGTCGAGCACCTTGCGGCCGTCGTGGCTCCAGTAATTCATGCCTTCGGCGCGCACGAGCATGCGCGGCGCTTTCTTGAACTGCCGGTTCGCGGAGAACGGCATCCAGAAGGCTTCGAGGTTGTTGGTAGAGATGGCGACTGGCTTTTGCATGGGTGACACTTTCCGCCGTTGGCCGGCGCATGATTTCGTGGCGTCCTCTAGCCGGATTCCGACGCCAAGCCAAACTTGACTGATTGGTCAAAATCAACGCTAGGTTCGAGCGCCGGTCAAGGCGAAAGATCGAAGCGACATGAACCGTCCCGAGCCGCCGCCCAAGAAGGCGACCCGCATCCAGAAGAAGAATCGCAAGGCGATCCTGCAGGCGGCGCTGGAGGTGTTCTCGCAGCGCGGCTTCCGCGGCTCGACCATCGACCGCATCGCCGAGCGCGCCGGCCTCTCCAAGCCCAACCTCCTCTACTACTACCCCTCCAAGGAGGCGATCTACGTCGCGGTCCTGGAGGACACGCTGGAGTTCTGGCTAAAGCCGCTCGCCGCGCTCGATCCTGAGGGCGATCCGATCGCGGAGATCGGCCGCTACGTCTCCGCGAAGCTTGAAATGTCACGCACGCGGCCTGAAGCCTCGCGCCTTTTCGCCAACGAGATTCTGCACGGCGCGCCGGCCATCGGCGATTTCCTGACAGGGCCGCTGAAGGAACTCGTCGACGAGAAGGCGATGGTCATCGAGACTTGGATCGCGAAGGGCAAACTGCGCCCGGTCGAGCCGCGGCACCTGATCATGATGATCTGGGCGATGACGCAGCATTACGCGGATTTCGACGTGCAGGTGCAGGCCGTGCTCGGCGACGATGCCGCGGCGGCCAAGCGCTTCGCTGACGCGGCGAAGACGGTGACGGCGACGCTCTTCGACGGGCTCAAACCGCGCTGAATGCGCTCAGTCCGGATCGGCGCCTTCGGCAATCGCTTCGTCGGCGATCTTCGGCCGGAAATAGCGGCCGACGATGATCGGCGCGAGGAAGCCGACGATGGCGAAGGTCCAGAGCCCGATCGCCAGCGGCGAACCCCACAGGATCGACAGGTCGCCATCGGAGATGGTCAGCGCGCGGCGGAGGTTCTTCTCCATCTCGTTGCCGAGAAGCACGCCGAGGATGATCGGCACCAGCGGGATGTCGAGCTTCCGCAAGATGTAGCCGAGCACGCCGAACGCGATCATCACCATCAGGTCGAAGGTCGAGCCGGAGACCCCGTAGATGCCGACGAAGGAGATCATCGCGACGGCCGGCATCAGGAAGCGCGGCGGAACGAGAAGCACGCGCACGAAGAGGCTCACCATCGGGATGTTCATGAGAAGCAGCATGAAGTTCGCGATGAAGAGCGCCGCGATCAGACCCCAGACAACGTCGGGGTTGGATTGGAAGAGAAGCGGCCCGGGTGTGACGTTCAGCGCGAGCAGCATCGCAAGGAGCACCGCCGTGGTGCCCGAGCCCGGCACGCCGAGCGCCAGCATCGGGACGAGCGCGCCGCCGGCCGCGGCATTGTTGCCGGCCTCCGGCGCCGCCACGCCGCGCGGGTCGCCCTTGCCGAACGTGCCGTGCTTGTCGGAGATGCGCTTCTCAAGCGTGTAGGCGATGAACGAGCCGAGCGAGGCGCCGGCACCGGGAAGCACGCCGGCGAGGAAGCCAAGACCGGTCGAGCGCGCCATCGTACCCCAGCACTGCTTCAGCATGGCAAGCGGCGCGGTCACGCGGCCGAGCTTGACCTGCCCCCCGCTGCCCTCGCCTTTGTGCTCAAGGAACAGGAAGACCTCGGAGATCGCGAAGAGCCCGACGATCGCCACGAGGAAGTTGATGCCGTCGTAGAGATAGACGTTGTTGAAGGAGAAGCGCGGCACGCCAGTCTGGTGGTCGACGCCGACCATCGCGATGCCGAGACCGATCGCTGCGGCAATCGCCGCCTTCGACTGATTGCGGCTGGCGATGCCGCCAAGCGTGGCGAAGGCGAGCGTGTAGAGCGCGAAATATTCCGCCGGGCCGAAGAGCAGCGCGAGCTTCACGAGGAGCGGCGCGAGGAAAACGAGACCCCATGTGGCGAAGAACGAGCCGACGAAGGAGGCAATGCCGGAAAGCGCCAGCGCCTCGCCGGCTTGCCCCTTCTTCGCCATCGGGTAGCCGTCGAGCGTCGTCATCAGCGCCGGCTCGTCGCCGGGGATATTCAAGAGAATCGAGGAGATGCGCCCGCCATACATGGCGCCGTAATAGACGCTGGTCAGAAGGATCAGCGCCGGCGTCGCCGGCAGGCCGAGCGTGAAGGCGAGCGGGATCAGGATCGCAACCCCGTTCGTGGGTCCGAGCCCCGGCAGCGCGCCGATGATCGTGCCGATGAAGCAGCCGACGAGCGCCAGCCCGAGATTCTGCAGGGTCAGCGCGATATAGAAGCCGTCAGCGAGGGAAGAGAGAGCGTGCATCGCCTCAGAACCCCCACGGTCCGGGCGCGAGCGTCAGGCCGAGGACCAGGTGAAAGATCACGTAGATGCCGACGGCGATGGCGACGCCCGCCGCCCCCGCAGCAAGCGGCTTCGTTCCAAGCCGCCAGGAGAGCAGCGCGGCGGCCACCGCGGTCGACAGCACGAAACCGAAGCGCGACAGCGCCTGCGCATAGGCGACCATCACGACGATGGCGAAGAGGATTTCAAGCATGCGGCCCGCGGCAGGCCAATCCGGCCGCGGGTCGGGCTTGACGATCGGATAGATCGCGGCGATCGCAAGCGTGATGCCGATGACGATCGGGAACGCCTTCGGACCCATCGGGTCGACGATGAAGCCGGTCTCAATCAGCGTCGCCTGCCAGATGAAGAATCCGGCAAGCAGGATGCAGACGACGCCGAAGACGCGGTCGCTCATGACTTGGCGCTCACGACTTGGCGCTCATCACCCGGCGATCACGCTCGATCGGCCAAGGCGCATGCGCCTATTTGATCAGGCCGATCTCCTTCGACAGCGTAGTGGTCGCCTCCACCTGGCCGGCGACGAACTTCTGGAAGGCATCGCCGGAGGAATCGAGCGGCATCAGGCCGTTGTCGGCCATGATCTTCTTCCACTCGTCGGAGGCGTAGACCTTGGCCACGGCGTCGACCCAGAAGCCGTAGGCGTCGTCGGACATGCCGCCCGGCACGTAGAAGCCGCGCCAGTTGGCGCCGACGGCGTCGATGCCCTGTTCCTTGGCGGTCGGAAACTTTGCGAAGTCGCCCGGAAGACGCTCGGGCGCGAGCACGGCGAGCACCTTGATGTCGCCGGAATCGACGAAGCCTTTGGCTTCCGAAAGATCGCCGGTGAAGGCCTGGACGTGGCCGCCGAGGAGCTGCGTCACCGCTTCGCCGCCGCCCTCGAAGGCGACGTATTTGATCGTGCGGATGTCATCGATGCCGGCGGCCTTCGCCGCGATCAGCACCTTCAGATGGTCCCAGCCGCCGACCGCCGATCCGCCGGCAAAGGCGATCGAGGACGGGTCGGCCTTGATCTTGTCCATCAGCTCGCTGAGCGTATTGATCTCGGATTTGCCGGAAACGGCGATCACGCCGTAGTCGGAGCCGACGGCACCGACCCAGCGCACCTGATCCATCGTGTTGCCCGGATAGGCGCCCTGGGCGAGGCGGGTGGAGGTCGCCGACGAGGCGGCGACGATCAGGCTGTTGTCGTCGTTGCGCTTGTTGACCACCTCGGCATAAGCGACGCCGCCGCCACCGCCGGAAAGGTTGGTGACCTGCACGGGAGAGGGGACGATCTTCAGGTCGTAAAGCGCCTTGCCGACCTGGCGGCAGGTGAAGTCCCAGCCGCCGCCGGCGCCGGCCGGAGCGATGCACTCGGTGTTGCCCGGCTCAAAGGCCAGGCCCGGCGCGGCCGACAGGCAAATCGAGACCGCGGCCAACGCTAAAATGCGCGCGCCGAAAACGGGTTTGGTCATGATCGATTCCTCCCACAATCAAGTTCTTACGACTTCTCAAGTCCGTGATTTGAAGCATGGTAAGGATGGGGTGGCAACCTTCGAGGCCGGGCGTCTCGATGAGGGCGCGCGCCATCGCAAGCCGCGTGCGACGCACGTACGCCGCTCCCAGGCAAACGGCCTCGCGCGTCCCTCAACCGATCGTGTACCGCGAAGCGAAACCGCGTTCGGCCGGCGTCCGTATCGATAGCCATAAAAGAGGCGCGGCGCGCCGCGATCGGTTAACCGATCGGCGGAGGAATTATGCAACAATGAAACGGGGCGATGGGAGTTTTGGAATGCGCAGGTTTCTTGTATTCGCGGCTGTCGCACTGGCGGCCGCGTTCGCCGCACGGGCATCGCTTGCGGCCGACACGCAGATCGGCTCGGTCACGCGAATTCAAGGCGAAGCCTTCTGGCGCGCGGGGAGCTCGCTGGCGATGCTTTCCGTCGGCGCGCCGATCTTCTCCAACCAGAAGGTCGGGACCGGCGCCAATGCGCGGCTTGAGCTCACTTTCGACGACGGGACGGAGCTCACGCTCGGCGAGCACGCCGACATGACGCTCGACACTTTCGTCTACGATCCGGCACAGGGCACGGGAAAGATGTCGCTTGCCGTCAAGGGCGCGTTCCGCTTCGTCTCCGGCCAGGTCTCGAAGCAGCCGAACAAGGAGGTCGCCGTCACCACACCCGTCGCGACCATCGGCATCCGCGGCACGGAGTTCTGGGGCGGGCCGATCGACGATCAGGTGCTCGGCGTGTTCCTGATCGACGGCGCGGTCACCGTGACGAACACGGCGGGCGAGCAGGTGCTCGACGCGCCCGGCCAGGGCACCAACATCGCCACGCCCGGCGCGGCACCCGGCGCCGTCACCCTCTGGCCGCAGGCCAAGGTCGACCGGGCGATCGCGACGGTGACGTTCAGGTAAGGAAAGACCTCAGTCGAGCGGCACGTCGCGGTAGATTTCGGCGAGCGAAAGCGAAACGCCAAGCGCCGCGATATCGATGCGCGCCGTCGGCTCAGTCAATGTACGCTGCTGAAACCCCTCCGTCCGGGCGAAAACTGCTGCCTCACACCGATCCTGCGCGAGGACGATGTAATGTGTGAGGCTTTCGATGCGCGTGTAGAAATCCCGCTTGTGGATCATGTCGCGACGCAGCGAAAAAGGCGAAAGCACTTCGAACGCGACGAGAACCTCGAACGTCCAGTTGAAGATGTCCGGCGAGGGCGGCACGATCATCACGTCGGGGATGGGCTCATTGTGCTGGTCATCCGGGCGCCGCGTTCCGATTCCAGCGTGCACCCGCCACGGCGCCGCCGTTCGGCGTCGCGTCGTCTCCAGCTCGAATTGAAGGTTGTTGGCAATGAGCTGATGCCGGTTGTTCGCGGTGGGATTCAAGATGATCTCCCCGTCGATCAGCTCCCACTTTTCCCAATGGGGGCGGTCGTCGACAAAGGCGTGAAAGGCCTCGATCGTCGTCCGGTAGTCACGCTGAAGCGTTTCGCCCATCGGCATAGTCCGTCTTTCGCGCGGCAATATAGGTTCCGCAGACAGTCGCAACAATCACCCTATTCAGCCGCCTGGCGGGCCATCGGGTTGTTCGGGTGCGTGGTCCAGTTGGCGTAGATCGACTCGACCTTCTTGCCGGTGCGCGCGTCGATCTCTCCGGCGGCGAGCGGCACCATGGTGATGCAGTTCTCGACCGGGCACACCTCGACGCAGAGATTGCAGCCGACGCACTCGGCGTCGATCACCTCGAAATGCCGCTGGCCGTTCTTGGTCGTCGAGATCGCCTGGTGGGACGTGTCCTCGCAGGCGATGTGGCAGCGGCCGCACTTGATGCAGAGAGCTTGGTCGATCCGCGCCTTGGTGATGTAGTTCAGGTTCAGGAACTGCCAGTCGGTGACGTTTCCCGCGGCGCGGCCGGCGAAATCCGAGACGCGCGAATAGCCCTTCTCGTCCATCCAGCGCTCGAGCCCGTCGATCATCTCCTTCACGATCTTGAAGCCGTATGCCATCGCCGCGGTGCAGACCTGCACCGTGCCGGCGCCGAGCGACATGAACTCCGCCGCGTCTCGCCAGGTGGTGATGCCGCCGATCGCCGAGATCGGCAGCCCTTGCGTCTCGGCATCGCGCGCGATCTCCGAGACCATCGAGAGCGCGATCGGCTTCACCGCCTGCCCGCAATAGCCGCCGTGGCTCCCCTTCCCGTCGATCGAAGGCTCGGGCGAGAAGGTGTCGAGGTTGATCGAGGTGATGGAGTTGATGGTGTTGATGAGCGACACCGCGTCGGCGCCACCTTGCTTCGCCGCGCGCGCCGGGCGGCGGATGTCGGTGATGTTCGGCGTGAGCTTCACGATCACCGGCATGCGGGTGTGCGCTTTGCACCAGCGCGCCACCATCTCGATATATTCCGGCACCTGACCGACGGCGGAGCCCATGCCGCGCTCGCTCATGCCGTGCGGGCAGCCGAAATTGAGCTCAACGCCGTCGGCGCCGGTCTCCTCGACAAGCGGCAGGATGGAGGCCCAGCTCTTCTCTTCGCACGGCACCATCAGCGAGACGACGACGGCGCGGTCCGGCCAGTCCTTCTTCACCTGCTTGATCTCGCGGAGGTTCACGTCGAGCGGCCGGTCGGTGATCAGCTCGATGTTGTTGAAGCCGAGGAGCCGCCGGTCCGGCCCGTGGATCGCGCCGTAGCGCGGGCCGTTGACGTTGACGATCTCCGGGTCCTCGCCGAGCGTCTTCCACACGACGCCGCCCCAGCCTTCCTTGAAGGCGCGCACGACGTTGTACTCCTTGTCGGTCGGCGGCGCGGAGGCGAGCCAGAACGGATTCGGCGACTTGATGCCGACGAAGTCGGTGCGGAGATCAGCCATTTGGGCCTCCTTCGGCCATCAATTCGAAAGCGCTTTATGGATCGACTCGGCGGCGAGCTTGCCGTCCTGCGCCGCGGCGACGGTCAAATCCTCGCCGCCGGCGACGCAGTCGCCGCCCGCCCAGACGCCGGGCATCGAGGTGCGGCGCTCCGCGTCGACCGCGATGCGTCCGCCTTTGAGCTTGATCCCGTCGCCGCCGCCGTTCTGCGGAGCCGGTTCGAAGGTCTGGCCGATCGCCTTGAACACCATGTCGGCTTGAAGCGTCACGATCTCGCCGGTGGCGACGAGCTTTCCATCTTCAGCGCGCGTGCGCTCGAGCGCGATCGCGTGCACGTTGCCTTGTTCGTCGGCGAGAAGACGAAGCGGCTGCGCCCAATGCACGATCTTCACGCCCTTGGTTAGCGCCAGGTCCTGCTCCCAGAGGCTCGCCTTCATCTCCGCCTGGCCGCGGCGGTAGGCGATCGTCACCTCCTCCGCGCCGAGGAG
Organism: uncultured Alphaproteobacteria bacterium; assembly: GCA_963778625.1. Taxonomy (GTDB): domain Bacteria; phylum Pseudomonadota; class Alphaproteobacteria; order Rhizobiales; family Afifellaceae; genus DASWJZ01. The sequence continues at coordinate 315,608 of CAVZVB010000018.1, read as the reverse complement.
CTTCGACTGCACGGCGGCGTCGATCGCCGTCATGCCGCCGCCGATGACGACGACGCGGCGGCCGATCGGCAGCTTCGACACATCCTTCGCCTGCCGCAGCTCGGCGATCCAGTTCCACCGCATCGAGAGCGCCCTTGGCGCCCTCGCCTTCCGCATTGAGCGCGTTCACGCCCGCAAGCCCCATGCCAAGGAAGACCGCGTCGAAATCCTGCTTCAGCTCGGCGAGCGTAAAGTCGCGGCCGAGCGCCTCGCCGACCTCGATCTTGATGCCGCCGATCTTCAGAATGAAATCGACCTCGCGCTCGGCGAAGCCTCCCGCGGTCTTGTAGGCGGCGATGCCGTATTCGTTGAGGCCGCCCGGCTTCGGCCTGCGAATCGTAGATCGTGACGTCGTGCCCGTGCATTGCAAGCCGGTGCGCGCAAGCCAAGCCCGCAGGCCCCGCGCCGACGACGGCAACGCTTTTTCCGGTCGGATGCGCACGCGTGAACGGATGCTCGCCGCGCTCCATCAGGAAATCGGTGGCGTAGCGCTGCAGCTCGCCGATCGTCACCGGCTTGTCCTCGGCGAGGTTCCTGACGCAAGCCTCCTCGCAGAGCGTCTCCACCGGGCAGACGCGGGCGCACATGCCGCCCATGATGTTGGAATCGAGAATGGTCTTGCCGGCGCCGCCCGGATTGTCGGCCTGGATCTGGCGGATGAAGAGCGGGATGTCGATCGACGTCGGGCAGGCCTGCATGCACGGCGCGTCGAAGCAGAAATAGCAGCGGTCGGCCTCGACGAACGCCTCGTGGCGCGAAAGCGGCGGATGCAGGTCGGAGAAATTCCTGGCGTACTCGTCGGCGCCGAGCCGGCCCGCAGCGATATCCGGCTGGCGCTCCCCCAGATTCGACATCGATCCCTCCAGCGATGACGCGGCCGGCGTCCGTGCTGCCGAGCGCCAAGCCTTCGCATGCAAAGGATGAACCGGGTTTGCAAAAACCGTCAAATTTTTTATCAAGCAGTCAATTTTTGCGCTGCGCTGCTTTAGCGGCGAAATGGCAGGTTTGCGGGCGCGAACGCGCCGGCTACTTAAGACACAACATCGTTTCGGCTATTTATGCGCCGAAAGTTTGAGTACAAACCAAATCCGTACGCGACGGGAGGAACAACAATGGCGATCGAAGCCGTTCAGCCACGCGACTGGGGCACGCATCCGCCCTATGTCTATCCGGGCTACGAGTCGACGGAGCTGCGCGGACCGAAGCGCCCGCTCGTCCCGCTCAAGCAGACGCTCTCGGAGCTGACCGGACCCGTCTACGGGCACGAGAGCGTCGGCGCGCTCGACAGCGACCTCACCAAGAACGGCGCCAAGAACGGCGAGCCGCTCGGCGAGCGCATCATCGTCACCGGCCGCGTGCTTGACGAGGCGGGCCGACCGGTCAGGAACACGCTGATCGAGATCTGGCAGGCCAACGCCGCCGGCCGCTACGTCCATAAGGTCGACCAGCACGCGGCGCCGCTCGACGCGAATTTCTTCGGCGGCGGGCGCTCCGTCACCGACGAGCACGGGCGCTACCGCTTTCATGACGGTGAAGCCGGGCGCCTATCCCTGGCAGAACCACTACAATGCCTGGCGGCCGAACCACATCCATTTCTCGCTGTTCGGGCCGACGCTCGCCACGCGGCTGGTGACGCAGATGTACTTCCCCGGCGATCCGCTTCTCGCGCTCGATCCGATCTACCTCTCCGCGCCGGAGGGCGCGCGCGAGCGGCTCGTCTCGCAATTCTCAATCGACGTGACGGAGCCGGGCTTCGCGCTCGGCTACGTTTTCGACATCGTGCTGCGCGGCCCCGCCGAGACGCCGATGGAGACGCCCGAGACGGTGAGCCTCAAACAGACGCCGTCGCAGACGGTCGGCCCCTTCTTCGCCTACGGCCTGACGGCGGCGCAATACGGCTATCGCGCACAACGCGATCGCCTCGAGCGAGGTCGCCGATCCGCTGGTGCCGGGCGAGCATATCGAGATCGTCGGACAGGTCATCGACGGCGCGGGCGAGGCGATCCCCGACGCCATGATCGAGATCTGGCAGGCGGATTCGGAAGGCCGCTACGCGCATCCGGCCGACCCGCGCGGCTCCAACCAGCTGTTTCGCGGCTTCGGCCGCTGCGGAACCGGCACGCTGCCGGAAAACCGCTTCGCATTCCGCACCGTCAAGCCCGGCTCGGTCGACGGCGAGCAGGCGCCGCACGTCAACGTCATCGTGTTCATGCGCGGCATGCTGACCCATGCCTACACGCGCCTCTATTTCTCCGACGAGGCGGAAGCGAACGCGCGCGATCCGGTGCTGCAGAAGCGTGCCCGCCGAACGCCGCGACAACGCTGATCGCCAGGCGCGAGGAGACAGCGGCCATGCCCGTCTATCGCTTTGACATCCGCATGCAGGGCGACGAAGAGACCGTCTTCTTCGACGTCTGACGGGTTCGAGGATGGCCGAGTTCCTGTCCCTTTCCGAAGCGATCGGGCGCAACCTCCAGGACGGCGACCAGGTCGCCATGGAAGGCTTCACGCACCTGATCCCCTTCGCCGCCGGGCATGAGGTGATCCGTCAGGGCCGGAAGCGGCTGACGCTGATCCGCATGACGCCGGACCTGATCTACGACCAGCTGATCGGCGTCGGCGCGGCGGAGAAGCTCGTCTTCTCGTGGGGCGGCAATCCCGGCGTCGGCTCGCTGCACCGGCTGCGCGACGCGGTGGAGAACGGCTGGCCGCACCCGCTCGCGCTCGAAGAGCACAGCCACGCCGCGATGGCGAACGCCTACGAGGCGGGCGCCGCCAACCTCCCCTTCGCGATGTTCCGCGGCTACAAGGGCGTCGACCTGCCGAAGGTCAATCCGGCCATCCGCTCCATCACCTGCCCCTACACCGGCGAGGTGCTCGCGACGGTGCCGGCGATCCGCCCCGACGTCGCGATCATCCATGCGCAGCGCGCCGACCGCGCCGGCAATGTGCTGCTTGAAGGCATCGTCGGCGTGCAGAAGGAGGCGGTGCTCGCCGCGCAGCGCGCTCGATCGTGACGGTGGAGGAAGTGGTCGACGATTTCGGCCCGCGCAGCCCGAACGCCGTCATCCTGCCGGCCTGGACGGTGACGCGCGATCGCCGTCGTGCCGGGCGGCGCCTTCCCCTCCTACGCGCACGGCTACTACAAGCGCGCCAACGCCTTCTACAAGGCCTGGGACCCGATCGCGCGCGACCGCGACACGTTCGTGAAGTGGATCGAAGAGAACGTGATGAAGAAGTCGGCGGAGGATTTCGTCGCAGTACGCGAAGCAGCGCAGCGTGAGCGGCGATGACCGTCCCGACTCTACACCGCCACCGAGATGATGACGGTCGTCGCGGCGCGCGCTTTGAAGAACGACGACGTCGTCTTCGTCGGAATCGGCGCGCCGTCGGCCGCTTGCAACCTCGCGCGGCTCACGCATGCGCCGGACATCACGCTCATCTACGAATCCGGCACGATCGGCACGAAGCCGAACGTGCTGCCGCTTTCGATCGGCGACGGCGAGCTTTCCGATACCGCGCTCACCACCGTCGCGGTGCCCGAGATGTTCCGCTACTGGCTGCAGGGCGGGCGCATCACCGTCGGCTTCCTCGGCGGCGCGCAGATCGACCGCTTCGCCAATCTGAACACCACCGTCGTCGGCGACTACGCGAAGCCGAAGGTGCGGCTTCCGGGCGGCGGCGGCGCGCCGGAGATCGCAACGAACTGCGGCGAGATCTTCATCACCATGGCGATGGGAAAGCGCGCCTTCGTGGAGACGCTTCCGTTCATCACCTCGCTCGGCCACGGCTCGGGACCGGGCTCGCGCGAAGCGCTCGGCGTGAAGACGAAGGGCCCGACCAAGGTCATCACCGACCTCTGCCTGCTGGAGCCCGATGCTGAAACGCGCGAGCTGACGCGTGACGGAGCTCTATCCCGGCACGACGCAGGAGAAGGTCGCGGCGGAATGCGGTTGGCCGATCAAGTTTGCATCCAAACTATCCGAGACGCCGCAGCCTACGGCCGAGGAGCTCGCCGTGCTCCGCGACCTCCAGGCGCGCACGAACGCCGCTCACGGCGGCGACGCCTGAGCGAAGCGAACCGCTTGCCGGCTCAGCCGGCAAAGCACTTATATCGCTCGCGCGCGAGGCCAACGTCTCGATCTGTTGCGAGGGTTCGCCTGACCTGTCTGTCGCGGCAAGTGGGGAGCACGGCTTCGCGTTTTGCGGGCTTGTGACATGACCTGATGGAGATGCAGCAGGTCCGCTACTTCATAACGCTCGCGAAGACCCTGAATTTCACGCGCGCCGCGGAGGAGTGCAACGTCAGCCAGCCGTCGCTGACGCGCGCCATCCGGCTGCTCGAGGCGGAGCTCGGCGGCGAGCTCCTGCGCCGCGAACGGCGGCAGTCGCACCTGACCGACCTCGGCCAGCGCATGCTTCCCTTGATGCAGCAATGCTACGAAGCGGCGGCTGGCGGCGAAGAACCTCGCCACGGCGATGAAGAAGAACCAGATCGCCCCGGTGTCGATCGCCGTCTCGCCGACGATCAACATTTCGTTATTCATGGCGCAATTGAACGAGCTGTCGCGCGCCTATCCCGGGCGTGCAGCTCAAGATCAAGCGCGGCGGCGGAGACGAGATCGGACGCCTCTTGAAGGACGGCGAGGCGGAGATCGCCATCGCCGGCCCGCTGCCGGATAGCTGGGAGCGGCTCGACCAGTGGCCGATCCGCGAGGAGCGGTTCGATCTGATCGTCAGCCGCGAGCATCGCGCTTTCGAAACGCGACGTGGTCCCGGTCGCGGAGCTGCAAGGCGAGCGGTTCCTGAGGCGCGCCGGCTGCGAGATGAGTGCCGATCGTTGCGCGCGCGCTCGCCACTCACGGCAGTCGACGCGGACGACGCGCACGAGGTGGAATCGGAGCAGGATTTCTACGCGCTGCTTGAGGCGAATTTCGGCCTCGCGATCGGCCCGGCCACCGGCTCGCTTCCCGACAAGCTCGTGCGCCGCATGATCGATGGCATCGACGTGAAGCGGAACATCACGCTTTACGGGATTGCCGGACGCAGACGATCGCCCGCTGCCTCGGCACTGCTCAATCTTCTGCGCGCGACCGATTGGTCGCGCACGATCAATTAGTGATTCACCCCCGACGTCGCGTGCGGTCGTTCTCGGCTAACCGGCGCTCTTCAGCGTCGCCAGGAGGTCGTCGATCTCCATGCGCCTGCGATAGTCGGGGTCGACGTGGCGCGCTTTGATGACGCCGTCGGTGCCGACGACGAAGGTGGCCGGAATCGGCAGCATCCACGAATTCGTTGCCCTGATAGGTCGGCAGATGCACGCCGGCGGCGGGGAGCAGCCCCTCCATCTCCGCCCCCACCCACATCACAAGGTTCAGCGACATTGCGTAGCCGTTGTCCATGTCGGTCAGGATCGAGAACGGCGCCTGCGAATCTTCCTTGAGGCGGACGGTGAATTTCTGCCGGTCGGGAAGGATCGCGACCACCTGCGCGCCCATGGCGGCGACCTTGGCGTGCACTTCGCCAAGCGCTGCCGTGTTGACGCGGCAATAGGGGCACCAATGTCCGCGATTGAAGGCGATCGCGACCGGACCTTTGTCGAGGAGCTCCTGCGAGGCCGACCAGGTTCCCCTTGTCGTCGGGCAGCATGAACGGCGGCATGGTCTCGCCCGGGCCGGGCGAATTCGCGCCGATACCGCTTTTCGTCAGCCGCTCAATCAGCCGGTCGACGGCGCCGGCAAAACGCGGACTGAGGGCCCTGACCTCGTCGGCGACGAGCTTCAGCCGTTCGTTGATGGATGCGTCCATGTTGCGCGCGCGCTCGATCGCTTCTCCGATCGCCACCGTCAGCGGTTTCGAAGTCATTCATTCACCCCAGAAAACCGCTGCAGCGCGTTCAGGCATTCGCGATTGTGATCCCGCGTTACGCAACGTCTGCCCCATATCGATTCTATATCATGGCGAGATTTTCTGGGGATAGAGACGCTGCGGCTATGAAATCCATGCGGCGCATCACGGGAAGGCCACGAGCGCGGCGCGATCGTCTCGTGCCGGCATCGCAAAAAAGCCAGGATCGGCGGCCAGATGCGCCGGCCCGCGGGCGTAATAGCCCGGCGCTATTGGAACAATCGAACTTCAATATTTCCGGCGGTGATCGAGACGCGCTTAAACGCCGTTACGCCAGCACGGCGCCAGACCAGACCAAGGGAATAGAGATCATGAGGAAGACCACGCAAATCTCGGGCGCCGCGCTCGCCGGCGCACTCGCCGCGGCGATCGCCGCCGTCTCGCTGCCGGCGAAAGCCGCCGAAGCCCCGACCGCCGACAAGGAGAAGTGCTTCGGCATCTCGCTCGCCGGCAAGAACGACTGCGCCGCCGGCCCCGGCACGACCTGCGCCGGGACCAACAAGGTCGACTACAACGGCCATTCCTGGAGGCTCGTGCCGAAGGGCACCTGCCTCACCATGGAGACGCCGTTCGGGCCCGGCTCGCTTGAGCCGATCGAGCGCCCGAGCTGATCGACCGCTCAACCGACTGACCGAAGACATCGCGCCAAGCCGTGGCGACGGCGGGTCGACGCGACCCGCCGCGCCTCCAACGAAGACGCGCGCAAATCTGGGGAACGAACATGCTGCGCCCAATGTCACCGCCGAGCTATCGTGCATCGCACCGAATTCCGCCGCGCGCCGGCGTCGGGCTTAAGCCCGAACACGCCGCCGACATCTTCGAAAGCGCCCGCGGCGTCGCCTTCTTCGAGGTGCACGCCGAGAACTACATGGGCGACGGCGGCGCGCCGCACGCGCTGCTTTCGCAGATCCGCGACCGCTTCCCGCTTTCGCTGCACGGCGTCGGGCTTTCGATCGGCGGCGCGAAGCCGCTCTGCCGCGAGCACCTCGGCCGGCTGCAGCGCCTCGTCGCGCTCTACAAGCCCGGGCTCTTCTCCGAGCACCTCGCATGGTCGAGCCACGGCGACGTCTATCTGAACGACCTCCTGCCGCTCCCCTACAACGAGACGACGCTCGCGCGCGTCGCCGTCGCATGTCGACCAGGTGCAGAAGGTGCTCGGCGTGCACATGCTGCTGGAGAACCCCTCGACCTACGTCGCCTTCGAGGAATCGACGATGAGCGAGACGGAGTTCCTCTCCGAGGTCGTGGCGCGCACCGGCTGCGGCGCTGCTGCTCGACGTCAACAACGTGCACGTCTCCGCCGCAAACCACGGCTTCCGATCCGTTCGAGTATCTCGAATGCTTCCCGCTCGGCGGCGGTCGGCGAGATTCATCTCGGCGGCCACGCCGAGGAGCACGACGCCGACGGCGGCCCGCTCCTGATCAATTCGCACGCCGACCCGGTCGCCGATATGGTCTGGGCCCTCTACGAGCACGCGATCGAACGCGCCGGCCCGGTGCCGACGCTCATCGAATGGGACAACGATGTTCCCGCCTATCGCCGCGCTTGCCGCGGAAGCCGCGCGCGCCGACGCCGTGATGGAGCGCTTCTGCGTCGCCAACTTCAAGCGGACGGCGTGAGGCCGCCATGCAAGCGCCATCGAAGCGACGGTTGCCGCCGCGCTGCTCGGAACCGACCCGCCGTGTCCGCGCCGGACTGAGACGCGCTACGGGTCGCGACCGGCGGCGCGCTTCGCGGTCTACCGCAACAACGTCGTCGTCGGCCTGATCGGCGCGCTCCAAGCCGCAATTTCCGGTCGTGGAGGAGTTGGTCGGCGCTGATTTCTTTCGCGCGATGGCGGCGTCTTCGTGCGCCGGGGCCGCCACGCTCGCCGATCCTCTTTCGCTACGGAAGCGCCTTCCCCGACTTCGTCGAGCGCTTTCCTCCGGCGGCAGGCGTTCCCTACCTTGCCGACGTGGCGCGGCTGGAGCTTGCCCGCGGCCGCGCCTATCACGCCGCCGACGTGGCGCCGCTGCCACCGGAAGCATTCGCGTCGCTCGGCGCCGAAGATCTGACGGTGACCGGCGTCAGGCTGCATCCTTCGACGGAGCTTCTCACCTCGCCTCACCCTGTCGTCTCGATCTGGCGATCGAATGTCGCCGACGGCACGCCGCACGTCGCGAGCTGGCAGCCGGAGGCGGCGCTCGTCCTGCGTCCGGACATCGAGGTGGAGGTGCATCGCCTGCCGCGCGGCGGCTACGCATTCCTGACGGCGCTGTCGCAAGGCGCGAGCATCGCACGCGCGGCAACGATCGCCGCGACCGAAGCGCCGGAGTTCCATCTCGTCCAGAATCTGGCGCTTCTGATCGAGACCCGCGCCGCAGTGAAGCTCGTCGCCGCACGGCCGATGTAGGTCGCGCAGCGCATCTGGATGCTACGGCCGATACACGATCTTCTCGTCGCCAACCTCGGCCGTCATCCGGAGGCGCTCGCAACGATTTGACTCTTGAGTCGGCGGAGAACGCGCGCGCCCTGTTCTTTCGAGAGCGCCACGCTCAAGGCAAGTGGCAGAGAAACGCCCGCCCACAGGATGGCGCTCGCGGCCAGTCGTTCAACGAAGTCTCCGCCGAAGAGATGCAGAACGCCCCAGCCCACTGCGATGCCCAACGTTGCGGTCAGCGCGAAGACCGCCGCCGACTTTGCAAAATAGCTCCCGTAGTTCACCGCCAGTGGCCGCGCAGCTAGTGCCGGCAGAAGGAGCCCGAGACAGAGAATCTCGGCGGCCGCGAGGCCGGCCGGTACGCCGATTGTCCCGTATTGCGTTGCGAGGGCGAAGCAGAGGGCGACGCCGAGAGGGACCTGCGCCATCTTGGCGAAGGCTTCCGGTTTTGGCCGGTTGCTGTAGGTCAGGATCGCCGCCAGCGGCAAAGCAGGCACGACGATCGGTACCGGCAAGAGCAACCACAGGAGTATGACTGGGTGGTAGAGGGCGGGATTGCCAGTCCAGGCGGCAATCACCGGCGCGGCAAAAACGAAAACCGCCCCTGCCACGACACCGGTTACCGCCGCTGTTCCGCGCCCCACCATCGCGATCTGCCGGTCAAGCGTCGCTCGGTCGCCGGCATGCACCGTCATGGCGACTTCGATCCCGCACGCGATCAGCAGCATCGTCGTGAATTGCCGCGCGAAATTGACCAGGGTGCGGGCAACGACGAAGCTGACCAGCGCGCGGCCCGAGTAGCCGAGTGCGCCCAGGATCAGCACAGGCGCGCTGAGCCAGATCACCGGAGCACCCTGCAGGACGCCGTACCAGCCCACGTTGCTGAACAAGTGCCGCAGTTCGGAGGCGTTCGGCCTGGCGGGACGTATGCTGATATCGGGAAATCGGCGCCGAAGATCGATCAGAATAGCGCTCCAGCCGAAACCCAATTCCGCGACGACATAGAGAGTCGCCACAGCGATGACTCCGGCGCCGATCCAGGCGCCGAACGCCGCCAGCAGAATTGCCGCGGCGTTTGCGGTCGTGAAGACGAGGGTTCCAACGGCATACCTTCCGCGACCGCGATAAATTTGGGAGACGCTGCCGCGCATCACGCGCAGGACGGCGGCGACGGCGAGGATTAGAAAGACGATCGTCCCCTGGCTCCCGGTCACGGCCTTCAGCGACAGCGCCACGGTCATATTGACATTGAGCGCGTAGACGGCGGCGCATATGGCAAGCGTCGCCCCGAGGCCAAGATAAACCGAGATCGAGACGCCGATCAGGCGCTGGAATTGCAGCTCGTCGCGCCGCGCAAATGCAACCTGCCAGCCGTTGCCAAAATAGACATTCAGGCCGAGCTCGCCGAGCGAGACGAGGCTTGCCGCCGCGAGGAGAGTTGCCCAATCGGAATAGACGTCGGTGCCCCAGGCGCGAAGCAGAATGCCGACGAGGAGGATGCGATCCGCAAACGATACGGCAAGCGCGACGAGCTGAGCGGCGAAACTCGCGCTGGTGCGGCGAAGCATGGCGTTCTAGGCGTCCATTCCGCGCCCTATTCGGGCTACGCGTACGTATTAGAGATGTCGAAGCGGCCGAACCGGGCGTCGAACCAGGCAAGCGCCGGCTCGTGTACCAGAAGGTAGTTTGCCTCGAAGAAGCGATCGAGCTCCGGGTGCCAAGCCTCGAACACCTCGACATGATGCGGCCTGATGCGCGCGACCCGATAAGGCAGCCCGTCGGCGAGATCAAACACGTCCTTCAGAAACGCGCGGGCGTAGATCCAACGGTGGTTGTACTCGAATTGAAGAACGTCGATGCGTCCAGCAGCGAGCAGCGGGAGCGCGCCCTTGATGACATGGCTGTCGTGCCCTTCGGCGTCGCATTTGAGGAGGTTGACACGATCGATGCCACGCGCGGAGCAGAAGTGGTCGAGCGTGGTTGTTTCCACTGTCACTCGCCCGCGTGCGCCGACGCCCATGGCGGTGTCGAACTCAAGCGTGTTGGTGCCGCCGCTCTCGCTCAACACCAGCATCTCGGCTGCGCGCCGCCGATCCGACATCGCAAGCGGCAAGACTTCGACGATGCTCCCCCCACGCATGCCGGCGACAGCTTTCTCCAGCCGCGCCCGCGTCGCGGGAATCGGCTCGAACGCAAAAAGCCGCGCCGTCGCCATTTGCGATTCGGAAAGCTGGTCGAGGAACGCTTGCGTCCAGGCGCCACGATTGGCGCCGACATCGAGCACCGTCAGTGCCGGAACGCCGTGCGCCGTCCCCCCAAGCACGCATTCCTGCACATAAGTTTCACCGTTCTCGGCCAGATCGTTGCGACCCTCGCCGCGGGCGTCTCGGTAGAGCCGCCGACCCGCCCGCCAAACCAGCCGGCGCGCCGCCGGCCGCGCATTCAGCATTGCCATGATCGGGTCCTCCTGCTCCCGAAAGAGGGGCCGATTCGGACCGCCCAACAAGCCCTACATGCGACCGTCCGCAAATTGGTGCCGACGCCGTCTGTGCGGGTATTCCCTTAGTGCCGGCTCAGACGCGGACATCGCCGCTCGCGCGAAGGCGCTCCACGAGCTCACGAATATCCTGATCGCGGTCGCGGGCTGCGACCAGCACAACATCCTTCGTCGCGACCACGATCAGCCCTTCGACGCCGAGCGTCGCCAGCAGCGGCCCTTCGCTGCGCACATAAGAGTCCTTTGTCGCCGCGGTAATCACGCTGCCGATGACGGCGTTGCCGTCGGCGTCGCGCCTGGCCGCCTCCCACAGCGATTCCCAGGACCCGACGTCGCGCCAGCCGAAATCGGCCGGCACCACGGCGATGCCGTCGCTTCGCTCAAGAACCGCATAGTCAAGCGCGACGGCGCGGCAGCGCTCGTAGGCGCTTGCGTCGAGGCGCACGAAATCGGCGTCGCGCGCCGCGTCCTTCAACGCGGCCCGGGCGGATGCCACCAGTTCGGGCTCGTGACGCGTGAGCTCGTCCAGAAGCCTGGCAGCCGACGCCAGCACGATTCCGCTGTTCCACAGATAGTCGCCGCTTCGAAGATACGCCTCCGCCGTGGCGCGCTCGGGCTTTTCGACGAAGGCCGCAACGTTGCTGACGCCTTCGGCCTCAGCGCATGCCTCGCCGAGGCGAATATAGCCGTATCCGGTGGCGGGGCGGTCAGGGCGAATCCCGAAGAGCGTGAGGCGGCCGAGCCGCGCTGCCGGAAGCGCCCGCCGCACCGTCGCGCGGAAGGCCGCGACGTCGCCGATCAGATGATCCGCCGGCATCAGAAGGATGAGCCCGTCCGGCGCGGCCTCGACGACGAAGAGAGCCGCGACCGCGGCCGCCGCCGCCGTGTTCCGCCCGCACGGCTCAAGCACGATATTTGCTCTCGACACGCCGCTCGCCTGGAGCTGTTCGGCGATCATGAAGCGGTGCGAGGCGCCTGCGATCACGGTCAGCGGCTCGAAGAGCTCCGGATCGGCAGCGCGCAAGGCGGCCTGCTGGAAGAGCGTCCCTTCGCCGACGAGGTTGATGAGCTGCTTCGGCGCGTCTCCCCGCGAAAGCGGCCAAAGCCGCGTGCCGGCCCCTCCCGAAAGGAGCACGGGAAAGATGCGCGCCGCGGCGTTCACGGCCTCCGCGCCTGTCGCTCGTTCCGGCAATCGCGATCAATCTCCTGTGTCGCCTTGCGCATATTGCCTCCATCGCCGCGAAGCGTTGCGACAACTTGCCGGAAGTGCTGCATTAATCCAAGCGGCGCGGGATTGCCGCGAATGCGCCGATGCGGCGCGTACCATTGCCTCCAAATCCGCTTTTCGACTGGCCGCAATTCCTCTATCGGGTCCTTGCGGGCGCGCTAGCGCCCGAATAGGGACGAAGGCATGCTGAACGTCGGGGTGATCGGGACGGGCTACGTCGGGACTCGTGACGGGCGCCTGCCTGTCGGAGCTCGGGCACCGCGTCGTCTGCGTCGATACCGACGAGCTGAAGATCGGGCGCTTGAAGGCGGGTGAAATCCCCATCTACGAGCCGGGATTGAAGGAGATCGTCGCGACGAATGTCGGGCGTCGGCATTTGAGCTTCGCGACCGGCATCGACGAGGCGGCCACGCCCGACGTCGACGTGCTCTTCATCGCCGTCGGCACGCCTGCCGATGCGGACGGCGGTGGCGCCGTTCTAAGCTATGTCCATCGCGCGGCCGAGGAGGTCGCCCACGCGCTCGCCGCGCATCCGGCGGCATCCGACCAGTTCACGGTGATCGTCACCAAATCGACCGTCCCCGTCGGCACAAGCTGGCAGATCGCCAACATCCTCGGCGCTCACCTTCCAAGCGAACGCTTCGCCGTCGCGTCCAATCCGGAGTTCTTGCGCGAAGGGAGCGCCGTCAAGGACTTCATGGAGCCCGACCGCGATCGTCATCGGCGCCGAATTGGAACGCGCCCGCAAGGTGCTGGAGAAGCTCTATCTGCCGCTGACGCGCAAAGGCCGGCCGCTGGTCGTCACCTCAACCGTGGAGACCGCGGAGCTCATCAAATACGCGGCGAATGCCTTTCTTGCCACGAAGGTTACGTTCATCAACGAGCTGGCGCGGCTTTGCGAGGCGACCGGCGCCAACATCGAGGAGCTCGCGGTCGGCGTCGGGCTCGACGCGCGCATCGGCCAGAGCTTCCTTTCCGCCGGCCCGGGCTTCGGCGGCTCCTGCTTCCCGAAAGATCTGCGCGCGCTGGTGAAGACCGCCAAGCGATTTCGGCTCGCCGGTGGAGATCGTGGAGACCGTGCTTCGCGCCAACGACCGCCACAAGGATCTGATGGTGGAGAAGATCCGCTCCGCGCTCGGCGGCGAGCTGCGCGGGCGCACGCTCGGCGTCCTCGGCCTCGCCTTCAAGGCCAACACCGACGACATGCGCGACGCCCCTTCGCTCACGATCCTGCCCGAAGTTGATCGGCCGAGGGCGCCGTGGTGAAGGCCTACGATCCGCAGGCGGGCGCGAACGCGGCGCCGCTTCTGCCGGGCGTCGCCATCGTCGACTGGGCGGAGGACGCGCTCAAGGACGCGGACGCTGCGCTCGTCCTGACCGAGTGGGACGAGTTCCGCTCGCTCAACTGGCGCCGGCTCGCGGCGACGATGCGCGCGCCCGTGCTGATCGACCTTCGCAATATCTTCGAGCCGGAGGACATCGCCGAGCAGGGCCTGCGCTACGTCTCGCTCGGCCGGCGCGAGATTCAGGTCCCGCTTGAGGCCGCCGCCGCCGAATGACCGTATCGACGCCGCAAGACTTCACCCGCACCCGCGCGCTCGTCACCGGCGCCGCCGGCTTTCTCGGCTCGCATGCTCTGCGATGCGCTGATCGCGCGGAGCTACGACGTGGTCGGGCTCGACAACTATTTCACCGGGCGCAAGGAGAACGTCGCGCACCTCCTGAACAACCCGAATTTCGAGATGGTGCGCCACGACGTGCGCCAGCCCTATTGGGGCGAGTTCGATCGAGATCTTTCATCTCTCCTGCCCGGCCTCGCCGCGCTTCTATCAGCGCAACGCGATCGCCACCGCCAAGATCAGCTTCTTCGGCTCGCTCAACATGCTCGGGCTCGCCAAGCGCACGCGCGCGCGCATCTTCCACGCCTCCACGTCGGAGGTCTACGGCGACCCGCTCGAGCATCCGCAGAAGGAAACCTACGTCGGCGCCGTCAATCCGATCGGGCCGCGCGCATGCTACGATGAGGGCAAGCGCATCGCCGAGGCGCTGTTCTTCGACTATCACCGCCAGCACGACGTCGACATCAAGGTGGCGCGCATCTTCAACACCTACGGGCCGCGCATGAATCAGCACGACGGGCGCGTGGTGTCGAACTTCGTCGTGCAGGCGCTGAAGGGCGAGGACATCACCGTCCACGGCGACGGCGGCCAGACGCGCTCCTTCTGCTACGTTGACGATCTGATCCGCGGCATTGTCTGCTGCCATCGATTCGCCGCCCGGCTTCACCGGTCCGGTCAATCTCGGCAATCCCGACGAGTTCACGATCCTGCGAACTTGCCGAGATCGGTCATTGACATGACCGGCTCGCGCTCCAAGATCGTGCGCACGCCGCTGCCCGTCGACGATCCGAAGCGGCGCTGCCCGGACATCGCGCTCGCCAAGAAGGCGCTCGGCTGGGAGCCGAAGATCAAGCTCAAAGAAGGGCTCGAAAAGACCATCGCCTTCTTCGAGCAGGAACTCAGTCTGGCGCACGTGTCGTAAGGCGCTTTGCGCGCGAAAGGCTCGTCATGAAGCTTCCGGGACCTGATCACCCGATCACCATCGCGCCCAATCCGAAGCGGGTCGTGGTGACCTTCGGCGGGCGCGAGATCGCCAATACGACGCACGCGCTGACGATGAAGGAATCCACCTATGCGCCGGTTCACTACATTCCGCGCGCCGACGTCGACATGACGCTGCTTGAGCGGACCGCGCACGCAAGCGTGTGCCCTTGCAAGGGCGACGCGAACTACTACACACTTCGCGTCGACGGCGTGAGCGCGGAGAACGCGGTGTGGACCTACGAGACGCCGTACGACGCCGTTGCGCCGATCAAGGAGCACCTCGCCTTCTATCCGAACCGCGTCGAGCGTATCGAGGAGCGGCCGGCCTGAGGGCAGGCGCGCGGTTGCGCTAGAAAGCGCCGAACCCTTTCGAGAGCGGCACTGCGCGCACCTCCTTCAGGAGCGCGACGAAGCCCTTCGCCTGATGTTCGGCGACGGCGCGGCCCTTCTCCGCCGTCGCCGCCGCGGCGTTGCCGACGACGCCGTTTTCGTTCAGGTCGCGGGCGATCCAGGCGAAAGCGTGCGTGCCGGTCGGCGCGAGGTGCTTGAACTTCGCGTCGGTCTCGGCGGCGAGCGAGACGAAGTTCTCCGGCGCGCGCACATGTCGACGAGGTCGGGGCGGAAATGCAGCATCAGCGACGTCTCGACCTCGCCGCCGTGGATGCCGTGCCGCCGCTCAAGCTCGGAGAACATCCCCTCCGGATGCCCGAAGCGCGACCAGCTCGTCTTCACCACGAACATGTCGGCGGCACGCGCAGCTCGCGCGCGACGATCCCCATCATCTCCTCGTTGCCGCCGTGCGAGTTGACGATGACGAGCTTGCGGACGCCGGCGCGGCTGACGGAGAGCCCGAGCTCCGTCCACGCCTCGATCGCGACGTGGGCTGGCAGCGACAAGCGTGCCGGCGGCCCAGATATGTTCGTTCGATTTGCCAACCGCCTGGATCGGCAGGCCGCGCACGTCGAGATCGTCGGGGAGCATCTTTGCTGCGGTCGTCAGCATGCCGTCGGCGATCAGCGCGTCGGTGCCGACGGGAAGATGCGGCCCGTGCTGCTCGGTCGCGGCGGTCGGCAGGATCGCGATCGTCGCATCGGGATCGATCGCGGGAAACTCGCTCGCCCGGTATTCGCCCCAGCGGAGCCGCCTGCTTCTCGCTCACTTCATCCTCCGAAGAATTGCTTCACGCCGGAATCTCAGACCGGCCCGACCGCGATCGCCTCGATCTCGACCTTGAACTCCGGCCGCGCGAAACCCGAGACGATCATCAGCGTCGAGGCCGGAAGCGGGTCGGTGAAGAGCCGGTCGCGCACCGCCATGTAGTGCGCGGAGATGGGCGCGATCGGTGACGAAGGCGTTGATGCGTGCGACGTCGGCAAGCGTCAAGTCGGCCTCGGCGAGAATCGCCGCGATGTTCCTGAAGCAGAGCTCCGCCTGCGCTCCCGCGCCCTCCGGAATGCTCTCGTCAGGCGCGATGCCGAGCTGCCCGGAACAAAGGATCAGGCGGTGCCCGGCGGGCACCTCCACGCCATGGCTGTAGCGCGCGAAAGGCGGGCGGATCGCGGCGGGGTTGAGCGGTCGGAACATCGGCCTTTGGGAGGTTTTGGGCACGCTACGATCCGCGGCCCTTCGCTGACAAGAGAAGGCCCTGCCTTTCGGGCAAGGCATGCCGCTTTCTTGTGCAGTTTCCTTCGCCTAGACTGCCGGCGTTTTGAGATTTAGCCGCTCCGAAGGCGGCTGGCCGGAGAGAAATCAGCCGCCGCTGGCATGGCTCTTGCGGCGCGGGGGATAAGACGGTTCACCAAGAACGCGCGTGGCGGCCGCCCGGCCTTACCCGCGCAACAGGCAAGGCGGAGAAGAGACAGCATGACCACGATCAGAGCTTTGACCTTGGGACTTGCGGCCGGTGGGGCTGCGCTTGCGCTCGGCGGGCCGGCGCTGGCGCTCGACGCGGTCACCTTCGGCACCAACTGGGTGGCCGAAGCGGAGCACGGCGGCTTCTATCAAGCGGTGGCCGACGGCACCTATGAGAAATACGGGCTGAAGGTCACCATCATCCCGAAGGCCGACGAGGCGATGCTGCTCGGCGGCAAGATCGACTTCTACATGCAGGGCAACTTCCTCGCCACATTCTCGGCGGTCGAACAGGACGTGCCGGTGATCGAAGTCGCGGCGATATTCCAGAAGGATCCGCAGATCATCATGGCCCACCCGGAAAGCGGGCTGAAGACCTTCGGCGACCTCGCCAAGCTCAAGACGCTCTTCATCGGCGACGATCTTTTCGTCAGCGGCTACCGCTGGATGGAGTCGGAATTCCCCGGCATCACCGACGAACAGCGCAAGCCCTACAACTACTCCGTCGCCCCGTTCCTCGCCGACATGGATTCCGGGCAGCAGGGCTACCTGACCTCGGAGCCCTACTCGGTCAAGAAGGAAGGCGGCTTCGAGCCGACGGTGTTCCTGCTGGCCGACGCCGGCTACTCGACGCCCTCGACCATGATCGAGGGCATGGCCGACTACGTGAAGGCCAATCCCGACATCACCAAGCGCTTCGTCGAGGCGTCGATCATCGGCTGGTACAACTACCTCTACGGTGACAACAAGGCGACCAACGAGCAGATCAAGAAAGACAACCCGGACATGGACGACGACCAGATCGCGTTCTCCATCAAGCAGATGAAGGATTACGGCGTGGTCGTCTCCGGCGCTTCCGCGGACGGCGGCATCGGCTGCTTCACCGACGAGGTGGTGCAGGACTTCTACGGCAAGATGGTCAAGGCGGGCGTGGTCAAAGGCGGAATGGACCTTTCGAAGGTCTACACCACCGAATACGTCTGCAAGGGCGTCGGCAAGGAGCTGATGAAATAGCGCGGCTCGCACTTTGACCGACTGACAACGCGCCGGCGGTGGCGCTCACCGCCGACGCACTCTGACGAACCCCTCGGCGAGGAACGATCGCCGACGCCGGCTTTCTGGCGAAAAACGAGGCGCACCATTGAACTTCGTCGCTGAGGCAGACGCATCGGGCCAAAGCCGGCAAGCCGCCGCGGAAAAGCCGCTCATTGCGCTCCGCTCGATCTCGAAGGTCTTTTCCAACGGCACGCTGGCGCTGAAGGACATGTCGCTCGACGTCGGGCGCGGCGAGTTCGTGAGCCTGCTCGGGCCGTCGGGATGCGGCAAGTCGACGGCGCTCAGAATCATCGCCGGCCTCGGCCAGCCGACCTCCGGCACGATCGACTGGCCGAGCGCGGAATACGATGCGTCCGGCCGTCCGCATCCGGAGATCGGGTTCGTGTTCCAGGAGCCGACGCTGATGCCATGGGCGACGGTGTTCTCCAATGTCTGGCTGCCGCTTCGCCTGAAGGGCCGGTCGAAGTCCGCGGCGCGCGACGAGGTCATGCAGACGCTTCAGATGGTGGGGCTTGAGGCTTTCGCCGGCGCCTATCCGCGCGAGCTTTCCGGCGGCATGAAGATGCGCGTCTCGATCGCCCGCGCGCTGGTCACAAAGCCGAAGCTGCTCCTGATGGACGAGCCGTTCGCGGCGCTCGACGAGATCACCCGCTTCAAGCTCAACAACGATCTCCTGGAGCTTTGGGAGCGCTTCGGCTGGACGGTGATCTTCGTCACCCACTCGGTGTTCGAGTCGGTCTACTTGTCGCAGCGCATCGTGGTGATGGCGGCGCGGCCGGGGCGCGTCTATACCGACCTCGAAGTCGACGCGCCCTACCCGCGCCACGACGATTTCCGCACTTCGACAATCTACAACGACAATTGCCGGCGCGTGTCCGACGCGTTGCACGAGGCCATGGGGGAGCGAACCCATTGAGCGCGATCGACGCCGGAAAGGTGCGCGCCGCAGCCGATGCCGACGATCGCCTCGCGGAGAGACCCGCGGGGGAAAGCATCGCCGGTCGCGCCGCGCGGCTCGCGATACCGATCGCGATGCTCGTGCTCCTCATCGTCGCCTGGCAGGTCTACGTGACGGCGGCACACGTGCCGCACTACATCCTGCCGAGCCCGCTCAGGATCGGGGAGGCGTTCGTCACCGACTGGCCGATCCTCGGAAAAGCCCTGTTGGTCACACTCCGCACGACGTTCCTCGCGCTCGGAATCGCGCTCGTCACCGGCGTCGCGCTCGCCATCCTGATGGCGCAGTCGAAGTGGATCGAGCTGGCGCTCTTCCCCTATGCGGTGATCCTGCAGGTGACGCCGATCGTGGCGATCGCGCCCTTGATCCTGATCTACACGTCGACGACGGGCGAGGCGCTCCTGATCTGCGCGTGGATCGTGGCCTTCTTTCCCGTCCTCTCCAACACGGCGCAGGGGCTGCATTCGACCGACCACAATCTCCTGAACCTTTTCGAGCTTTACGGCGCGAACCGCTGGCAGACGCTGATCCATCTGCGGCTCCCGAACGCGCTTCCCTATTTCCTGGCGGGCCTCAGGATCGCCGGCGGGCTGGCGCTGATCGCCGCCGTCGTCGCGGAGTTCGCGGCGGGCACGGCGGGCCAGAATTCCGGCCTCGCCTTCCGCCTGATCGAGGCGCAGCACCGCCTCAACATCCCGCGCCTTTTCGCGGCGCTCGTGCTCTTGTCGCTGACCGGCGTCCTGATCTTCGGAGCGACGAGCCTCCTCTCATACCTGCTTCTCAGAAACTGGCACGAGAGCGCGGTCCAGCGGGAGAACTAGGATGGCGGAGGCGTTTCCCGACGGCAGCCGCTTCAGGCTGGCGCGCGCCCGCGTGCCGGTGTGCCTCGCCGACGCTCCGCTCAAAGCCGACGCCGACGGCCTTGCCCTGGTCGACATCGAGATCTCCGACGGCAAGATTGCTTCGATCGCGGCGGCAAGCGAGCCGGCGGCGGGTGCGATGAACCTCGCCGGACGCATGGTGCTTCCCGCCTTCGTCGACTGCCACACGCATATCGACAAGGGCCACATCTGGCCGCGCATGCCGAACCCCGACGGCACGTTTCCTTCTGCGCTCGATGCAGTGGCACGCGATCGCGCTGCGCGCTGGAGCGCGAAGGACGTCGAGCGGCGCATGGATTTCGCGCTCCGCTCCGCCTACGCGCACGGCACCGCCGCGCTCCGCACGCACATCGATTCGCTGCCGCCGCAGGAGACGATCTCCTGGCCGGTCTTCGAGGAGATGCGCGAGCGCTGGAACGGGCGGATCGCGCTTCAGGCCGTCTCGCTCGTCACCGTCGAGGAAGTGCGCAACAAGAGCTGGTTCGCTTCGCTCGCCGACCGCGCCGCGGCAGCGAAGGGCGTGCTCGGCGCGGTCACCTTCATGGTGCCGGACCTCGACGCGCTGCTCGACGACATTTTCCGCCTCGCCGCCGAGCGCGGGCTCGACCTCGACTTCCACGCCGACGAGACCGACGATACCGCGGCGGTTTCGCTCGACCGCATCGCCGAGGCCGTGCTCCGCAACC
Source organism: uncultured Alphaproteobacteria bacterium (assembly GCA_963778625.1). Lineage (GTDB taxonomy): Bacteria > Pseudomonadota > Alphaproteobacteria > Rhizobiales > Afifellaceae > DASWJZ01. The sequence goes on along the minus strand of CAVZVB010000018.1, from coordinate 295,482 downwards.
GTTTCCAAGGCCGCGTTCTCGCCGGGCATTGCTGCTCGCTCGCCCGCCAGCCGGACGACCAGGCGAAGAAGACGCTCGACAAGGTGGCGAAGGCCGGCGTCTCGGTCGTCAGCCTGCCGATGTGCAACCTCTATCTCCAGGACCGCCGCACCGATCGCACGACCCCGCGCTGGCGCGGCGTGACGCTGGTGCACGAGATGAAGGCGCGCGGCATCAAGGTCGCGGTCGCCTCCGACAATACGCGCGACCCGTTCTACGCCTACGGCGATCTCGACATGCTGGACGTGTTCCGGCAGGCGACGCGCATCCTGCATCTCGACCACCCGTTCGCCGACTGGCCCAAGGCGGTGGCCACGACGGCGGCGGAAATCATGGGGCTCGACGGCGCGGGGTGCCTTCGGGCGGGTGCCGCCGCCGATCTCGTGATCTTCCGCGGCCGTTCGTGGACCGAGCTTCTGTCGCGGCCGGAATCGGAGCGGATCGTGGTAAGAGGCGGACGCGCGATCGACACCGCACTCCCCGACTATTCGGAGCTCGACGATCTGATGGGAGCCGCAGAATGACCGACATTGCCGCCCTCAAGAAAGCGCTCGGCAACGTGAAGACCGAAGACAATCCCGCGATCGTGAAGCAGAAGAGCCGCGACTTCTTCTGGTACTCGCCGGTCCTGAAGCGTCAGCTCGACCACGTCACCGCCGACCTCGTCGTCTCGCCGAAGAGCGAGGCGGAAGTGATCCACGTCCTGAAGACCTGTTTTGCGATGGGCGTGCCGGTCACGCCGCGCGGCGCCGGCACCGGCAATTACGGCCAGGCGATGCCGCTTGCGGGCGGCGTCGTGCTGAGCCTTGCGGAGATGAACAAGGTCAAAAAGATCGCGCGCGGCCGCGTCGTTGCGGAAGCCGGCGCGGTGCTCGCCAAGATCGACGATGAAACGAAGCCCGGCGGCCAGGAGCTTCGGCTTCGCCCCTCCACCTACAACACGGCGACGATCGGCGGCTTCATTGCCGGCGGCTCGGGCGGCATCGGCTCCATCAAATGGGGGGGCCTCAGGAACATCGGCAACGTGCTCGGGCTGCGCGTCGTCACGATGGAAGAGAGCCCTCGCGTGCTTGAGCTCAACGGCCGCGACCTGATGAAGGTCATGCACGCCTACGGCACCAACGGCATCATCACCGAAGTCGATATGCCGCTCGACGCGAGCTACGATTGGGTCGACGTGATCGTCGGCTTCGACGACTACATGAAGACGGTGCGCTTCGCCAATCTGATCGCGAACCAGGACGGGCTCCTGTTCAAGGAGATTTCCACCGTCGCCGCGCCTGTCCCTCACGACTACTTCCTGCGCCACAAGAAATTCCTGAAGCGCGAGCATTCGGTGGTGCTGCACGATGGTGGCGCCGCACGCGATCGAGCCGCTGCTGACGCTCGCGGCGGAGAACCGGGCGGAGATTCTCTTCCGCTCCGATACCGCGACGGACGAAGAGAAGAAGGGCCTGCCGCCGCTCTTCGAATTGACCTGGAACCACACGACGCTGCGCGGGCTCCGCGTCGATCCGACGATCACCTATCTGCAGGTGCTCTATCCTTTCCCCGACCATGTCGAGAAGGTGGAGCGGATGACGAAGATATTCGGCGACGAGGTGCCGGGGCATCTCGAATTCCAGCGCTTCGACGGCAACGTCTGCTGCTCCGGACTGCCGATCGTCCGCTTCACGAGCGAGGAGCGGCTCGACGAGATCGTGCGCATTCATGAGGAGAACGGCTGCCCGATCTTCAATCCGCACCGCTACACGCTCGAGGAAGGCGGCATGAAGCGCACCGACGAGGTGCAGCTCGCCTTCAAGCGCGACGCCGATCCGAAGGGGCTCTTGAACCCAGGCAAGATGATCGCCTGGGAGAACCCCGATTACGACTGGAAGAGCGACAAGGTCTATCTCTTCCCCGGCCTGCAAGCGGCGGAGTGAGGATGCGCATCCTCGTCCTTTACGCGCATCCGGTCGAGACGAGCTTCAACGCCGCGCTCCATGCCGCCGTCGTGGAGACGCTGAAGGGCTCCGGCCACGACGTCGACGACTGCGATCTCTACGCGGAAGACTTCGACCCGCGGCTGACGCGCGAAGAGCGCATCGGCTATCACGAGGTCGGGCCGAACATCGAGCCGGTGCGCGGCTACGTCGAACGGCTCCTCGCCGCGGAGGCGATCGTGCTCTCCTTCCCGGTGTGGAACTTCGGCTATCCGGCGATTCTGAAGGGCTTCTTCGACCGCGTGTTCCTGCCGGGCGTCTCCTTCGACCTGACGCCGGAGGGCGGCGTGAAGCCGAAGCTCACGCAGCTCAAGAAGGTCGGCGCGGTCTGCACCTATGGCGGCTCGCGGCTCCGCGCAATCCTCGCCGGCGACCCGCCGCGCAAGGTGGTGAAGCGCGTGCTGCGCGCGCAGTCCGGCCGCATGACGACGCCGGTCACCTACCTCGCCTATTACGGCATGAACCGCGCGACGGAAGCGACCTGCGGCGCGTTCTTGAAGCGCGTGAAAGCCGAGATGGCGAGGTTCTGAAACCCGACGTCGTCGGAAGCCTACTCCGCGGCCTTGAGCACGCGGCCGGGCGCCGGCCAGTTGCCGACGATCGAGCGCGCCAGCGTCGGGTGCCGCGCCAGCGCCTGCGACATGCGCGCCGCGCTCTCGCGCAGCTCCGCGAGGCGTTCGGCAATCATCAGCTCGATGTCGACGCGGCCGGAATAGCCGGAGCTGTTCAGCGCGGCGACGACATTTCCATCCGCATCGTGGATCGGAACGGCAAGCGCGGTGATGCCGTAGTCGAGCTCGTCGACCGCCGTGCCGAAGCCCTCCCGGCGCGCCTTCGCCACGATGGCGCGAAGTTCGCCGCGGTCGGTGACGGTGAAATCGGTCAGTGGCTGCAGCCGTGCGTTCGCAAGGTAAGCGTCGAGCGTGTCGGCAGGGAGCGCGCCGAGAAGCACGCGCCCCATCGAGGTCGGATAGGCGGGATAGGCCACGCCGACGCCGGCGAAGATGCGGTTCGCGCGCTCCTCCGAGTGGTGGGCGATATAGAGGATGTCGTCGCCGTCGAGCACGCTGACGGAAGCGGCGTCGCCGAAGCGCGCGACCAGGCGGCGAAGCTCCGGCAGCAGCAACTCCTCCACATGCGCGGCGCGAAGATAGGCGGCGCCGAGGTGGAGGACGCGGGCGCTCAACAGGAATCGCTTGTTGACGTGCCGCACGTAACCGAGCGCCACCAGCGTGTGCAGGCTCCGCCGCGCAGCCGCCGGCGTGATGCCGGCGCGGCGAGCGACCTCGGAGAGCGTCATCTCCGGCTGCGCGGCGTCGAAAGCCTCGATGACGGCGAGCCCCTTGGCCAGACCGCCGACAAATTCCGTGCTGCCTACCTCCGGCTTCGCCATGCGGGTCCCTGGCTCGGCCTCAATCCGCCGGCGACAGCACGAAGTCGAAGTCGATGCGGGCGTCGGGACGGCGCTCGAGCTCGTATTCGATCTCGGCGTCGGAAGGCACGCGCTTCACCTTGCCGATCAGCGAATGGCGCACGCCGAAGACGGCATCGGAATCGATATACTCGTCGCCCTCGAAGAAGAGCTCGGTGACGATCGCGCGCATATTCGGCGCGCCGATGATGTAGTGCAGGTGCTTGGAGCGCCAGGCATGCCGCTCGCCGGCACGAAGCAGGTCCCCGACCGGCCCGTCATAGGGGACGGTGTAGGATTTCGGCATCACGGTCGTGTAGTAGTAGCGGCCCTTCTCATCGGTGGTGAAGCGGCCGCGCAAATCCATCGGGTTCTGGTCCGACTGCTGGATCGGATACATGCCGCTGCCGTCTGCCTGCCAGGTGTCGACGACGGCGTTCTTGAGCGGATGGCCGAGCGTGTCGCGCACAGTCCCGTTGGCAAGGATGATGACGCCCTCGCGATCCTCGGCGAGGTCGGCGCCGAGCTTCTTGACCGGCGCGTCCTTCAAGTAGAAAGGCCCGAGATTGGAAAGCTCGGTGCCGCCGCCCTTGGTGTTGATCATGTCGACCAGCGCCGACCAGCCGAGCACGTCGGAAAGCAGGATGAACTCCTGGCGCTCGGGCGTCGAAATCTTCCCGCAGTCGTAGAGGAAGTTCAGGACGTACATCCACTCGTCCTGCGTCATGCCGGTCTCGCGCGTGAAGTCGTGCAGATGCTCGATGAACTTGTCGAGCAGGAACGAGAAGCGCTCGTTCTTGCGCCCGTGAAAGGACGCCTTCACGGCGTCGGTGATGGTCATCTGATTGGTGTCGCGCACGGATCTTATCCTCCCCTCTCGTCTGCGACCGGCCGCCGGCGTGACCGCGCGGCGACGATCTTTCTTCGCGGCGGCGCGGGCGGCCGCCGGCTTGACATCAGACTACCCAGCGGGCATTTTTTCGACAAGCGAAAAAAACTGCGAATTCCGAAAGGGTTCGGCAGGGAGGCGGAATGCGGATCGGAAAGCAGAACCAGGCCTTCACGGCGATCGCGACCTCCGACGCCGATTCAATCACCATCCGTGGCCGCGACCTCTGCCGCGACCTGATCGGCAAGGTCGGTTTCACCGACTATTTCTACTTTCTCGTCACCGGAACGATGCCGAGCGAGAACCAGCGCTTCTTCACCGACGCGGTGCTGGTCGCGATCGCCGAGCACGGGCTCGTCCCGAGCGTGCAGGCCGCGCGCATGACGCTCGCCGCAGCGCCGGAAGCGTGGCAGGGCGCGATGGCCGCCGGCCTCCTCGGCGTCGGCTCCGTGGTCGCCGGCAGCTCGGAGGCCGCGGGGCAATTCCTGGTCGCGCTTCTTGAAGAGGCGAAGAAATCGGGGGCCTCGCTCGACGAAACCGCGAAGGCCGGCCTGAAGCGCCTCGTCGCCGAAAAACAGAAGGTGCCGGGTCTCGGCCACCCGCAGCACGCAGGCGGCGACCCCCGCGCCAACCTGCTTCTGACGCTCGCCGACGAGCGCAAAGTCGCCGGCGACCATGTCCGCATGCTGCGGCTCCTCGAGAAGCACGCCCCGGAGATCACCGGGCGCAAGCTCCCGATCAACGTCAGCGGCGCCATTCCGGCCGTGATGCTCGACGTCGGATACCCGGTCGAGGCGATCAAGGGGCTGCCGCTTCTGGCCCGCACGGCCGGGCTGGTCGCGCATCTTTACGAGGAAGCGCAGCGCTCGATCGGCTTCATCATGTCGAACCACGCCGACCAGGCGATCACCTACGACGGCGCAAAACCAACGGACAGAATAGGAGCGCGACGTGGCGAAAGTGCTGCGCGGCCTGAAGGTCGTCGAGATGGGGACGTTCATCACCGGGCCGGCGGCGGCGATGTATCTCGCCGATCTCGGCGCCGACGTGATCAAGGTCGAGCGGCCCGGCAGCGGCGACCCCTTCCGCGCCTTCAAGGGCGGCCTCTACAGCCCGCACTACCAGACATATAACCGCAACAAGCGCTCGATCACGCTCGACACGTCGAAGCACGGCGGACCGCGCCCTCTTCCACGAGCTGGTCGCCGACGCCGACGTCTTCATCCAGAATTTCCGCCCCGGCGTGGCGGAGAAGCTCGGGGCGGGCGAGACTGAGCTTCGTGCGCTCAATCCGCGGCTCGTCTATTGCGCGATCTCAGGCTTCGGCACGAGCGGCCCCTATCGCGACCGCCCCGCCTACGACACGGTCGCGCAGGCCGCGAGCGGCTTTCTCCGCCTCGTCATGCCGCCGGAGAAACCGCGCGTCATCGGCCCGGCGATCGCCGACGCGATGACCGGCTTCTACGCCGCGCTCGGCGTCCTTGCGGCGCTCTTCGAGCGGCAGACCACCGGCAAGGGCCGTCGCGTCGACGTCTCGATGCTGGAGGCGATGTGCCACTTCAACCTCGATTCCTTCACCCACTACTTCTCCGAGGGCGAGATCATGGGGCCACTCAGCCGGCCGAAGGTCTCGCAGTCCTACGTGTTCGAATGCGCCGACGGGAAATGGCTGGCGCTCCACATGTCGTCGCCGCCGAAATTCTGGGAGGGCCTCGCCGCGGTGATCGGCCGGCCGGACCTTTTCGACGATCCGCGCTTCGCCACGCGCGAAGCGCGCATCGAGAACCAGGACCACCTGATCGAATTCATGGCGCCGATCTTCAAGACGAAGGCGCGCGACGACTGGTGCGCGGCGCTCGCGGCGGCCGAAGTGCCGCATTCGCCCGCCTACGATTCGAACGAAGCGCTGGACGACCCGCAGGCGCGCCACCTGAAGCTCAAGATCGAGGCGGAGCACCCGGAGATGGGGACTTTCACGACCGTCAGGAGCCCGCTTTCCTTCGACGGAGAGAAATCGCTCGACGTCGTTCCCCCGCCGACGCTTGGCGAGCACAACGAGGAAATCCGCGCCGAAATTGCGGCCCGACGACGCGCGGCGGAATAACGGCGCGATCCGCATCGCCTTATGGCGCATTCTTAGGCAGCGCGCCCCACGCGCGCTGCTCAGTTGGCGGCCGTCATGGATGGCATGCGCCTTGCTTCTCCCGATGCGGTGCACAAACGACCAGGGAGAAGGTCATGGTTTGGGTCAGGGGAAAAAGGCTGCTGTCCGGAGCGCTGCTTGCCGCGTCGCTCGGGCTGAGCACGGTGGCGGGGGCGCAGGAAGATACGATCAAGGTCGGCATCCTTCATTCGCTCTCCGGCACGATGGCGATTTCCGAGACGACGTTGAAAGACGTCATGCTCATGCTCATCGACGAGCAGAACAAGAAGGGCGGGCTGCTCGGCAAGAAGCTCGAAGCGGTCGTCGTCGACCCGGCCTCCGACTGGCCGCTCTTCGCGGAGAAGGCGCGCGAGCTGATCAGCCAGGACAAGGTGGCGGCGGTGTTCGGCTGCTGGACCTCGGTCAGCCGCAAATCCGTGCTGCCGGTCTTCAAGGAGCTCGACGGCCTGCTCTTCTATCCCGTCCAGTACCGAGGGCGAGGAGAGCGAGCGCAACGTCTTCTACACCGGCGCCGCGCCGAACCAGCAGGCCATTCCCGCCGTCGACTATCTGATGAGCGAGGACGGCGGCTCGGTGAAGCGCTGGGTGCTTGAAGGCACCGACTACGTCTATCCGCGCACCACCAACAAGATCCTCGAGGCCTATCTGAAGGCGAAGGGCGTCGCGGACGAAGACATCATGATCAACTACACGCCGTTCGGCTTCTCCGACTGGCAGACCGAAGTCGCGGCGATCAAGACCTTCGGCTCGGCCGGCAAGAAGACGGCCGTGGTCTCCACCATCAACGGCGACGCCAACGTGCCGTTCTACAAGGAGCTCGGCAACCAGGGCATCAAGGCGGAGGACATCCCGGTCGTCGCCTTCTCGGTCGGCGAAGAGGAGCTCGCCGGTCTCGACACCGCGCCGCTCGTCGGCCACCTCGCGGCGTGGAACTACTTCGAGTCGATCGACACGCCGGAGAACGAGGCCTTCATCGACAAGTGGCACGCGTTCATCAAGAACGACAAGCGCACCACCAACGACCCGATGGAGGCCCACTACATCGGCTTCAACATGTGGGTGAAGGCGGTGGAGAAGGCCGGCACCACCGATCCGGACGCGGTGATCGACGCCATCGTCGGCGTCTCGGTGCCGAACCTGACCGGCGGCTACTCGACGATGATGCCGAACCACCACATCACCAAGCCGGTCTATATCGGCGAGATCCAGGCCGACGGCCAGTTCGACGTCGTTTGGCAGACGCCGGGACTCGTGATGGGCGACGAGTGGTCCGACTACCTGCCGGATTCCAAGCCGCTGATCTCCGATTGGCGGGCGCCGCTCTCCTGCGGAAACTTCAACACCGCAACGGGCAAGTGCGGCGGCGAATCGACGAACTGAGGCAAGACCGCCTCCAGACGACGAAGGGTCGGGCGATTTCTCGCCCGGCCCCGAGCCCTCGGCTCAAAGCCACGGACGCGAACCCAAGGTGCCCGATGCTGAGGATTCTCGCTTCAGCTCTGTTTCTATTCCTGGCCCACGCGGCCTTTGACAGCACGGCGCGCGCCGAGGGCCTTGCCGACGCGCTCGGCGGCTTTGCCAAGGACAGCTACACGCAGACCGTCGACGCGCTCAGCGCCGTCGCCGCAACCGGCGACGAGCGCGCGGTCGACGTCGTGCGCGCGCTGAAGAACGGGCGGCTCTATTTCACCAAGGCCGACGGCAAGGTCTACATCAAGGACAATTCCGGAGCCCTGTTCGACGCGGCGACCGGCGAGCCCTTCACCGGCGACGGCCCGTTCGGCCTGAAGAAGGTGCGCGTCAACAACCTGGTGCGCGGCGCGATCGAGGCGACGCTTGGATCGCTGAACCTTCTTGGCGCCGGACCCGACGCGGCGCGCGGCCGCCGCCGAGGCGGTGTTCAAGTCGCGCGACGCGACCGCGCTTCCCGCGCATCGAGGCGGCGCTCGCCAAGGAGACCGACCCGGCGATCAAGCGCGTGCTCGAAGAGGCGCGCGCCGCGATCGTCGTCACCGATCCGCAAGCGGCGGAGGCGGACCGCGTCGCCGCCGTGGCGACGCTCGCGGCGCGCGGCGACGACGACGCCAAGGCGATCCTGACCACGCTTCCCGCCGACACGCCGCCGGCCGTCAGCGAGGCGGCGCAAAAGGCGGTCGCGGGAATCGAGCAGCAGCCTCGCGATGTGGAACGCGGCGCAGAACGTCTGGTACGGGATCTCGCTCGGCTCGGTCCTGCTCCTTGCGGCGATCGGGCTTGCCATCACCTTCGGCGTCATGGGCGTCATCAACATGGCGCATGGCGAGATGGTGATGCTCGGCGCCTACACGACCTTCGTCGTGCAGGAGACGATCCGCAATTCCGCGCCCGGCCTTTTCGACTATTCGCTGGCGATCGCGATCCCGCTCGCCTTCCTGGTCTCCGGCGCGGCGGGATTTCTGATCGAGCGCGCGATCATCCGCTGGCTCTACGGGAGGCCGCTCGAGACGCTGCTTGCGACATGGGGCCTGTCGCTGATCCTGCAGCAGGCGGTCCGCACCATCTTCGGCGCCAACAACCGGCAGGTCGGCAACCCGTCCTGGATGTCGGGCGCCTTCGACGTCGGGCATCTGACCATCACCTACAACCGGATGTGGATCATCGTCTTCGCGCTCCTCGTCTTCGTGGTCCTGAACATCGTCCTGAAGGCGACGCCCTTCGGCCTGCAGATGCGGGCGGTGACGCAGAACCGCCGCATGGCCGCGTCGATGGGCATCCGCACGCCCTGGGTCGACGCCTTCACCTTCGCGCTCGGCTCCGGCATCGCCGGCATGGCGGGCGTGGCGCTCTCGCAGATCGACAACGTCTCGCCCAATCTCGGCCAGGGCTACATCATCGACAGCTTCATGGTCGTGGTGTTCGGCGGCGTCGGCAATCTCTGGGGAACGCTCGCCGGCGCGCTCACGCTCGGCGTCGCGAACAAGTTCCTCGAGCCCTATGCCGGCGCCGTGCTCGCCAAGATCGCTGTGCTCGTCTTCATCATCCTCTTCATCCAGAAGCGCCCGCGCGGCCTCTTCGCGCTGAGCGGCCGGGCGGTCGAATCCTGATGGCGCGAACGACGCTGAACGGGCTCGGCCGCGGCGCGCTTCCGATCGTGCTCGTGCTCCTCGCGCTCGCCGTCATCGTGCCGATCCTGCATCTTTGGGTGCCGCCGGGGCATCGCGCTGCACGTGCCGACCTACGCGGTGGCGCTGTTCGGCAAATACCTGACCTACGCGCTGCTCGCCGTCGCGCTCAACCTCGTCTGGGGCTATTGCGGCATCCTCTCGCTCGGCCACGGCGCCTTCTTCGCGCTCGGCGGCTACGCCATGGGCATGTATCTGATGCGCCAGATCGGCTCGCGCGGCGTCTACGCCAACCCGATCCTTCCCGACTTCATGGTGTTCCTGAACTGGAAGGCGCTGCCGTGGTTCTGGTACGGCTTCGACAGCTTCTTCTACGCCGCGCTGATGATCGTGCTGGTGCCGGGCGTGCTCGCCCTCGTGTTCGGCTGGTTCGCCTTCCGCAGCCGCGTGACCGGCGTCTATCTCTCCATCATCACCCAGGCGCTCACCTACGCGCTGCTGCTCGCCTTCTTCCGCAACAATTTCGGCTTCGGCGGCAATAACGGGCTGACCGACTTCAAGGACATCCTCGGCTTCGACATCCAGTCGGACGCGACGCGCTCCGCGCTCTTCGCCGCCACCGCGATCGCGCTCGCGCTCGGCGTGCTCGTCACCGCGGCGATCGTCCGCTCGAAGTTCGGCAAGGTGCTGATCGCGGTGCGCGACGCGGAGAGCCGCACGCGCTTCCTCGGCTACCGCGTGGAGCACGTGAAGCTCTTCGCCTTCGTCGTCTCCGCCTGCATGGCGGGAATCGCCGGCGCGCTCTACGTGCCGCAGGTCGGCATCATCAATCCGAGCGAATTCGCGCCCGCCAACTCCATCGAAGTGGTGATCTGGACCGCGGTCGGCGGCCGCGCCACGCTTGCCGGCCCGATCATCGGCGCCGTGCTCGTCAATCTCGGCGAAGAGCTACTTCACCGCCGCGTTTCCGGCCGCCTGGCTCTTCCTGCTCGGCGGGCTCTTCATCGCGGTGACGCTGTTCCTGCCGCAGCGGCATCCTCGGCACGATCTCGCAAGGCTTCGGCATCGTGGTGGCGCGCCACCGCGCCGTCTTCGCGCGAGAAGGGGATGAGCCCGCCGCACGATCCCTCGCCCGCCGATGCCAGCTCTTGCGGCACGGCCGACGGACACGCCGTCCGTCTGCCGCGTGGACTTCCAGGCAGCGGCGGCGGAGTAGCATCGATGGCAGAAAAGCTCTCCGCCAGCCTTCTCTACCTGAACAACGTCACGCGTCTCGTTCGACGGGTTCAAGGCGCTGAACGCGCTGTCGCTCGCGGTCGAGGCGGGCGAGATGCGCGCCATCATCGGGCCGAACGGCGCCGGCAAGACGACGATGATGGACGTCGTCACCGGCAAGACCCGGCCCGACGAGGGCGACGTCTTCTTCGAGGGCAACATCGACCTGACCCGGCACGACGAGGCGGAGATCGCCGAGCTCGGCATCGGCCGCAAGTTCCAGAAGCCGACGGTGTTCGAGTTCCACACGGTCTGGGACAATCTGGAGCTGGCGCTGAAGGGCGAGCGCGGCGTCTTCGCCACGCTCTTCCACCGCAGCAGCGCCGAGGAGAAGCGGCGCAGATCGAGGATATCCTCGAGACGATCCGGCTCGGGCATCTGCGCGACAGCCTCGCCGGCAATCTCAGCCACGGCCAGAAGCAATGGCTGGAGATCGGCATGCTGCTGCGCAGGACCCGAAGCTCCTGCTCGTCGACGAGCCGGCCGCCGGCATGACCGACGAGGAGACGGCGGAGACGGCGAAGCTCCTGAAGCGCATCGCCGAGACGCATTCGGTCATCGTGGTTGAGCACGACATGACCTTCGTGCGCGATCTCGACGTGAAGGTGACGGTGCTGCACGAGGGCTCGGTGCTTGCCGAAGGCTCGCTCGACCATGTCAGCGCCGACCCGCGCGTCATCGAAGTCTATCTGGGGCGGTGAGATGCATGCTGCCGTCGAGAACCTCGATCTTCACTACGGCGCGGCGCAGGCGCTGCGGCACGTCAGCTCTGCAGGCGGAGGCCGGCAAGGTCACCTGCGTGCTCGGGCGGAACGGCGTCGGCAAGATCGAGCCTGATGCGCGCCATCGTCGGCCAGCAGCCCGCGTCGGGCGGGCAAATCCTCTTCGACGGCGCGCCGCTCACCGGCTCGCCCTATTCGCGCGCCCGCGCCGGCATCGGCTACGTGCCGCAGGGGCGCGAAATCTTTCCGCTGCTCACCGTGCGCGAGAACCTGGAGACCGGCTACGCGCCGCTGAAGCGCGGCGACCGCGACGTTCCCGACGTGGTGTTCGAGCTCTTCCCGGTGCTGAAGATCCATGCTCGGGCGGCGCGGCGGCGACCTTTCCGGCGGCCAGCAGCAGCAGCTCGCGATCGGCCGCGCGCTCGTCATGCGCCCGAAGCTCCTCGTGCTCGACGAGCCGACCGAAGGCATCCAGCCCTCCATCATCAAGGATATCGGCCGCGCCATCGTCTACCTGAAGGAGCAGGCCGGCCTCGCCATCGTGCTGGTCGAGCAGTATCTCGATTTCGCGCGGGAGCTTGCCGACCGCATCGCGATCATGGATCGTGGCGAGGTCGTCTTCTCGGGAACCGCCGCGGATCTCGATGACCCTGCCGTTCGCCGCCACCTTACCGTCTGAGCCGCTCCCGGAACTGACCGAGGGCGCGGCGTCGCCGCGCTTCGAGCGGACGGAGGGCGCGGCGCGGATCGCATTCAAGCTGATGCGCGGCGCGACCCGGCTCGACCGGCTGCACCAGTCGGGCGCGGCCAAGGTGCGCCTGCCGCACCGTCCGGCCGAGCACCCGCCGGAGGCCGTGCTGATCAATACGGCGGGCGGGCTTGACCGGCGGCGACCGGATGTCCGCCGAAATCCGCCTCGAGCCGGGCTGCCGCGCCGTCGCCACCACGCAGGCCTGCGAGAAGATCTACCGCGCCTCCGCCGGAACGGCGGAAATCCGCACAACGCTGACGCTTGGCGCGGGCGCGCGGCTCGACTGGCTGCCGCAGGAGACGATCCTCTTCGACGGCGCGCGGCTCTCGCGGCGGCTCGACGCCGATCTTGCGACCGACGCGCCGAGCTTCTTCGTCGTCGAGGCCGTGATCTTCGGCCGCGCCGCGCACGGCGAGACGGTGCGCAGCGGCGTTTTTCGCCGACCGTTGGCGCATCCGCCGCGACGGCCGGCCTCGTCTTCGCCGACGATCTGCGCTTCGATTGGGCGGATGCCGATCTCCTGAGCAGCCCGGCCGTGCTTGCCGGCGCGGGCGCCATGGCGACGGTTCTCTTCGTGACGCGACGAGCCGGAGCGCCACCTCGACGCCGCGCGCGAGCATCGTCGGCGAAGCCGGCGGCGTCAGCGCCTGGGACGGCAAGCTCATCGCGCGCCTCGCCGCGCCGACCGGCTTTGCGCTCCGGCGCACGCTCATCCCGCTCCTCGCGGCGCTTCGCGACGGCGCTCCCCTCCCGAAACTCTGGCGGATATGACGCGATGAACCTGACGCCGCGCGAGAAGGACAAGCTTCTGATCGCCATGGCCGCCGTTGTGGCGCGCAAGCGGCTGGAGCGCGGCGTCAAGCTGAACCACCCGGAGGCGATCGCGCTGATCACCGACTTCGTGGTGGAAGGCGCGCGCGACGGCCGCACGGTCGCGGAGCTGATGGAAGCGGGCGCGCATGTCGTCACCCGCGAGCAGGTGATGGAGGGCATCGCGGAGATGATCCACGACGTGCAGGTCGAGGCGACGTTCCCCGACGGCACCAAGCTCGTCACCGTGCACGAGCCGATCCGGTAGCGGCCGATGCCCGAATTCCACGCGCCGCTCCCTTTCAGCCCGTTCGATCTCGCGGCGATCGGCTACGTCCTCGTCGTCGTGCTTCTCGTCCTCGGCATCCGCAAGCTTTGGAGCGCCATCAGATGATCCCCGGAGAAATCTTCCCCGCGAAGGGCGAGATCGAGCTCAATGCCGGCGCGCCGACGGTGACGCTTTCCGTCGCCAATACCGGCGACCGGCCGGTGCAGGTCGGCTCGCACTACCATTTCTTCGAGACCAACGCCGCGCTCGATTCGACCGCGCCAAGGCGCGCGGCATGCGCCTCGACATCGCGGCCGGCACGGCCGTGCGCTTCGAGCCGGGGCAGACGCGCGAGGTGACGCTGGTGCCCTACGGCGGCGCGCGCAAGGTCTTCGGGTTCAATCAGAAGATCATGGGCGCGCTTTGAGAAGCGCCCGGAACGGGGAGACACGAAATGACGGCGCAGACACTATCACGGGCGGGTGCCAATGCGGCGCGGTCCGCTACGAGGTCACCGCCGATCTCGATCACGACCGTCGCCTGCAACTGCTCGCGCTGCGGCAGGCTCGGCACGATCATGGCCTGTCACGACGATGGACAGTTCAAGCTTGCTGTCGGGCGAGGGCGCGATGACCGAATACATGTTCAACAAGCACGTCATCCACCATCTCTTCTGCTCGACCTGCGGCATCCAGAGCTACTCGTACGGGGCACGATGCCGACGGGGCCGAGATGGTCGCCATCAACTGCCGCTGCCTCGATGGCGTCGATCCTCGACGCTTCTGAAGCCGAAGCATTTCGACGGCAAGAACCATGACCTGACGGAGCCTACGCCGAATGCCCGCCCGCATCTCCCGCGCCGCCTATGCCGACATGTTCGGCCCGACCGTCGGCGACAAGGTCCGCCTTGCCGACACCGAGCTGATCGTGGAGGTGGAGAAGGACTTCACCACCTACGGCGAAGAGGTGAAGTTCGGCGGCGGCAAGGTGATCCGCGACGGCATGGGCCAGAGCCAGGTTTCGCCGCGCCGACGGCGCCGTCGACACCGTCATCACCAACGCGCTCGATCATCGACCATTGGGGGATCGTCAAGGCCGATATCGGGCTGAAGGACGGGCGGATCGCCGGCATCGGCAAGGCCGGCAACCCCGACACGCAGCCCGGCGTCGACATCATCATCGGCCCCGGCACCGAGGCGATCGCCGGCGAGGGCAAGATCCTGACCGCCGGCGGCATGGACGCGCACATCCACTTCATCTGCCCGCAGCAGATCGAGGAGGCGCTTATTCCGGGCGTCACCACGCATGCTCGGCGGCGGCACCGGGCCGGCGACCGGCACCAACGCCACCACCTGCACGCCCGGCGCCTGGCACATCGCGCGCATGATCGAGGCGGCCGACGCCTTCCCGATGAACCTCGGCCTTCGCCGGCAAGGGCAACGCCTCGCTGCCGGCGGCGCTGGTCGAGCAGATGCTGCGCCGGCGCCTGCGCGCTGAAGCTGCACGAGGACTGGGGCACGACGCCGGCGGCCATCGACTGCTGCCTGTCGGTCGCCGACGATTACGACGTGCAGGTGATGATCCACACCGACACGCTGAACGAATCCGGCTTCGTCGAGGACACGATCGCCGCCTTCAAGGGCCGCACCATCCACGCCTTCCACACCGAGGGCGCCGGCGGCGGCCACGCGCCCGACATCATCAAGGTGTGCGGGCTGCCGAACGTCATCCCCTCCTCCACCAACCCGACGCGGCCCTACACGCGTGAACACGCATCGACGAGCATCTCGACATGCTGATGGTCTGCCACCACCTCGTCACCGTCGATCCCGGAGGACGTCGCCTTCGCCGAAAGCCGCATCCGCAAGGAGACCATCGCGGCGGAGGACATCCTGCACGACATGGGCGCGTTCTCCATCATCGCCTCCGACAGCCAGGCGATGGGCCGCGTCGGCGAGGTGCTGATCCGCACCTGGCAGACCGCGCACAAGATGAAGGTGCAGCGCGGGCGGCTGCCGGAGGAGAGCGGCGACAACGACAATTTCCGCGTCAAGCGCTACATCGCCAAATACACGATCAACCCGGCGATCGCGCATGGCATGGCGGAGCACATCGGCTCGGTGGAGGTGGGCAAGCGCGCCGATCTGGTGCTGTGGAGCCCGGCCTTCTTCGGCGTGAAGCCGGACCTGGTGCTGCTCGGCGGCACCATCGCGGCGGCGCCCGATGGGCGATCCGAACGCCTCGATCCCGACGCCGCAGCCGGTGCACTACCGTCCGATGTTCGGCGCCTTCGGCCGCGCCATCGGCGGCGACCTCGGTCACCTTCGTCTCGGGCGCGGCTTGCGGCGACCGGTCGCTGTGGCGAGGAGTTCGCCATAAAAGGAGCTGGTCGCGGTCAAGGCACGCGCGGCGGCATCTCCAAGGCTTCGATGATGCTCAACGCCGCGACGCCGAAGATCGAGGTCGATCCGGAGACCTACGAGGTGCGCGCCGACGGCGAGCTTCTGACCTGCGCGCCGGCCGAGGTGCTGCCGATGGCGCAGCGCTATTTCCTGTTCTAGTAGCGGTGCGTCGGCTTGGAGAGATGATGTCGCGCCGCGCGTCGCGTTCTGGGCGCTCTTCGCGGTCACGACCGCGATCTATCTCGTGATGATCTTCTGGTCGCTCCTGAAGATATCGGAAGCGGCGGGCGGCGCGATGCCATTCGACATGCGGCCGTTCGGCTATGGCTTCGACGAGGCGAAGGCTTTCCTCGGCGCGCTCAGCCCGGAGGGCGCAGCGTTCTATCTGAACGTCCAGCATCGCCTCGACGCCGCTTATCCGGCACTTCTCGCAGCCACCTTGTTCTTTGCAATCCGCGCGCTCGCGCCCGGCGCCGGCCCCGTGCCGACGCTTCTTGCAGTCGTCGCGCTGCCCGGCGCCGCCTTCGACTATCTTGAGAACGCATCGGTCACCGCGATGCTGCACGCCGGCGCATCAGGCCTGACGCCGGAGCTTGCAGCGCGCGCGAGCCTGTGGACGCTTCTGAATCCGTCTTCACGACGATCGCGATGCCGATGCTTCTCGCCTTTGCCGGAGCGGCATTGTGGCGGCGGCTTTTCGCCGGCCGAAGGGCAGCCTCGCCATGATCCGCGCCACGAAAGTCATCCGCGCAGGGCATTGGAGCGGCGCTTCGGCCGACGCCGTGCTGCTGCCCTATGACGACCGCCATCGCCGCCGGCTCGCGATGAAGGGCGAACGCGGGCAGGAATTCCTGCTCGATCTTCCCGAGGCGACGGCGCTTCGCGACGGCGACGGGCTGGTGCTGGAGGACGGGCGCATGGTCGAGGTGCGCGCGAAGCCGGAGCCGCTGCTCGTCGTCACCGGCGACGACCCGCATCACCTCGCCCGGCTCGCCTGGCACCTCGGCAACCGCCATGTGCCGGCGGCGATCGAAGCGGAGCGCATCCTGATCCGCCCCGACCACGTGCTCGCCGAGATGCTCCTCGGGCTCGGCGCCGAAGGTCGCCGCCGTCGAGGCGCCCTTCGATCCGGAAGGCGGCGCCTATGCGCATGGCGGGCACGATCATGGAAGTGGCCAGGGCCACAAGCGGGCACGGGCACAGCCATGGCTGAGCGGACGCCATCCATCGCCGAGGCGACGCCGCTCGCCGCGCCGGAGCTCTTGAAGCTCATGACCTTTCTCTCGCCGGCCTTTCCGGTCGGCGCGTTTTCCTATTCGCACGGCCTCGAATGGCTGATCGACAGCGGCGAAGTCCGAAGCGGCGAGGCGCTCGCCTCGTGGCTCGGCGATCTCGTCACGCACGGCAGCGTGTGGAACGACGCGGTGCTTTTCGCCGCGGCGCATCGTGCGGCGCGAAGCGGCGCGACCGGCGAGCTTCTTGACGTCGCGGAGCTAGCCGAAGCGCTCGCGCCTTCGCGCGAGCGGCAGCTTGAGTCGATGGCGCAGGGCCGCGCCTTTCTCGATGCGGTCGCGCGGCCTGGCCATGCCGCGATCCTCGAAGCGCTCGAGGACGGTGCGCCCTATCCGGTCGCGGTCGGCGCAATTGCGGCTGCGCACGACATCGTGCTCGAAGCCGCACTCCCCGCTTATCTCAACGCCTTCGTCGCCAACCTCGTCTCCGTCGGCGTCCGGCTCGTGCCGCTCGGCCAGAGCGCCGGGCTCGAAGATTCTTGCGTCGCTGCATCCGCGCATCGCGAGCGCCGCCCGTCGCGCGGAACAATCCACGCTCGACGATCTCGGCTCGGCGACGATCCGCTCCGACATCGCGTCGATGCGTCACGAGACGCAATATTCGCGGGTGTTCCGCACATGAGCGCGAACGGAAAAACTGCACGGGCCGCTGCGCGTCGGGATCGGCGGCCCGGTCGGCGCCGGCAAGACGACGCTGACGGAGATGCTCTGCAAGGCGATGCGCGAGCGCTATTCCGTCGCCGTCGTCACCAACGACATCTACACGAAGGAGGACGCGCTGATCCTGAACCGCGTGCAGGCGCTGCCGGAGGAGCGCATCCTCGGCGTGGAGACCGGCGGCTGCCCGCACACCGCGATCCGCGAGGACGCGTCGATCAATCTTCAAGCGATCGCAGAGATGCGCGCGCGCTTTCCCGACCTCGACGTCGTCTTCATCGAATCGGGCGGCGACAATCTCGCCGCAACCTTCTCGCCCGAGCTCGCCGACCTCACCATCTACGTCATCGACGTCGCGGGCGGCGAGAAGGTGCCGCGGAAGGGCGGTCCCGGCATCACCCGCTCCGACCTTCTCGTCGTCAACAAGATCGACCTCGCGCCGCATGTCGGCGCCGACCTCGACGTGATGGAATCCGACACGAAGCGGATGCGCGGCGAGCGTCCTTATGTCTTCGCCGACATGCGCCGCCGCGTCGGGCTTGAGCGCATCGTCGGCTTCATCGAGAAGGCCGGCGGGCTCTCCGGCTGAGCCGCGTCACCACCATTTGGGAATGCCGGGGCAGTCGACGAAGTGCTGCTTCGACCGCGTCTCGGTCGGGCCGACATAGCGGCATCCCTCATGCTTGCCGAGGTACCTGTTCGCGATAGGTCCGCGGATCGTGAAGCTCGGGGTCAGCGTGTAGATGCGATTGCCGTGCCGCACCTCCTGTATGCAGTTCAGCTTCACCGCATTGCTGCCGATTGAGCGCCCGTCACAATCGTATGTCCCGCCAAATACGTACCACGCCTGAGCAGAGGCCGACCCCGCCAACAACAACCCAGCGACTGCCAGCAGGAACGACAATAGATACCCGGCCGTCATGCCGCTGTCCCCCTACAGCTTCAACGGGCGTAGTCTGCTACTCCAAATAGCTTGAGTCAAACCGCCTTTCAACTTTTGCTTGTCTCGACTTTGCAGCGATCCGGCCGCGCAATTCGATCGTCTGCGGGCGGCTCGGCATCGAGGAAAGACAAATATAACGGACGGCCGTGCGCAGGAACGCATTTGGCATCACTAAACAAACCGGCTCACCGGTAAGTCAGCCTTGCTGACGGATTTCTGCTGCGTTGCAGCATGTTTTTGTACTTGCCGAGTTCAGTAAAATCCCCTCTACTAAACAAAACAACTAAACATCGGCTCGCGGGTCGATGTCGGGATGGCCGCATTTGCGGCCGGAGGCATGCGGGCTGGTCGCCGCATGAAAACGCTAGGAGGGTGATGATTATGAAGACATTGCATCGTGGGGCGCTTGCCGTGGCGACGGCGGGGCTTATTTCCGGCGCCGCAGCGAGCGCCGCACAGGCCGGCGAGCTGACGCTGTGCTGGGCCGCATGGGACCCGGCGAACGCGCTGGTGGAGCTCTCCAAGGACTTCACCGCCGCGACCGGCACCACCATGAAGTTCGAGTTCGTGCCGTGGACGAGCTACGCCGACCGCTTCCTGAACGAGCTCAACTCGCACGGCACGCTCTGCGATCTCATCATTGGCGACAGCCAGTGGATCGGCGGCTCGGCGGAGAACGGCTACTACGTCAAGCTCAACGACTTCTTCGACAAGAACGGCATCTCGATGGACGACTTCATGCCGGCGACCGTCGTCGGCTATTCCGAGTGGCCGAAGAACACGCCGAACTATTGGGCGCTTCCGGCGATGGGCGACGTCGTCGGCTGGACCTACCGCAAGGACTGGTTCGATCGTCCCGAGCTGCAGAAGGAATTCAAGGACAAGTACGGCTGGGAGCTCGGCCCGCCCGCGACCTATGACCAGCTGAAGCAGATCGCCGAGTTCTTCCAGGGCCGCGAGATCGACGGCAAGAAGGTCTACGGCGCGTCGATCTACACCGAGCGCGGCTCGGAAGGCATCACGATGGGCGTGACGAACGTCCTCTACGACTACGGCTTCAAGTATCAGAACCCCGACAAGCCCTACGACATGGAAGGCTTCGTCAACTCCGCCGAAGCGGCGAAGGGCCTGGAGTTCTACAAGGACCTCTACAAGTGCTGCACGCCGCCCGGCGCATCGAACGTCTACATGGGTGAATCGGCCGACGCCTTCAAATCCGGACAGGTGGCGCTGCACATGAACTTCGCCTTCACCTGGCCGGGCCTCTACAAGGACCCGAACGTCGGCGGCGACAAGATCGGCTTCTTCGCCAACCCGGCCGGTCCGGACGGCCACTTCGCCCAGCTCGGCGGCCAGGGCATCTCGGTCCTCGCCAACACCGACAACATGGACGGCGCGCTCGCCTACATCAAATGGTTCGCCCAGAAGGATGTGCAGGCCAAGTGGATGCAGCTCGGCGGCTTCTCCTGCGCCACGTCGGCGCTTCAGGATCCGGCGTTCCTGAACAGCACGCCCTACGCCAAGCCGTTCCTCAACTCGATGGCGATCGTGCAGGATTTCTGGGCCGACCCGGCCTATGCCGAGCTCCTGCAGGCCATGCAGAAGCGCGTGCATGACTACGTCGTCGCCGATCAGGGCACGGCGCAGGAAGCGCTCGAACTCGCTGGTCAAGGACTGGACCGAAGTCTTCCAGGACGACGGCAAGATCTAGTCCGCCTGCCTAAAACTGCCCCTCCCGGACTGCCTCGGGAGGGGCTTCCTTCAAGATGCCCGGAACGGCAGGATAACCGGCAATGAGCGATTCCTCTGTCAAGGCGGTGTTGGCCGATCGGGTCGCCGCGGGGACGCCGGCTCGGGTGGCGCGACGCCTTCGCGGTCTTTCCGACCGCGTGCTCGCGTGGCTCTTCATCGCGCCGACGATCGTCCTGCTCCTTGCGATCAACATCTTTCCGCTGATCTGGACGATCTATCTCTCGTTCACCGACTACCGGGCGAACCGGCCGAACGCCGAGATCAAGAACATCGGCCTGCGCTTCTACGAGCGCATCCTGACCGATTCCGACGTCTGGCACGGGATGCAGGTCACCGCGCACTTCGTCATCTGGACGATCGTGTTCGAGACGCTGATCGGCTTCGGCCTCGCCTATCTGATCGACCGAAAGTTCCGCGGCCACGGATTCTGGACCACGGTGATCCTGATCCCGATGATGCTGTCGCCGGCGGTGGTCGGAAATTTCTGGAAGTTCCTCTATCAGCCGCAGATCGGCCTCTTCAATTACGCGGTCTCCTTCTTCACCGGCCTCGATCCGACATCCTTCGAGATGCTCGGCGAAGTGGGGCTCGCGCCATGGGCGATCGTCATCGTCGACGTCTGGATGTGGACGCCTTACGTGATGCTGATCTGCCTCGCGGGACTGCGCTCCATTCCCGACGACATCTACGAGGCGGCCGAGGTCGACCGCGCGTCGACATTGCGGCAGTTCTGGTCGATCACGCTGCCGATGGCGCTGCCGTTCATCATGCTCGCGGTGCTCTTCCGCGGCATCGAGAATTTCAAGATGTTCGACATGGTGAACCTCCT
Source organism: uncultured Alphaproteobacteria bacterium (assembly GCA_963778625.1). Lineage (GTDB taxonomy): Bacteria > Pseudomonadota > Alphaproteobacteria > Rhizobiales > Afifellaceae > DASWJZ01. The sequence goes on along the minus strand of CAVZVB010000018.1, from coordinate 274,192 downwards.
GACCGGCGGCGGCCCCGGCTCGATCACCGAGCTCGCCTCGATCACGCTGAAGCGCGAGGCGTTCGAGAGCTGGAAGACCGGCTATTCGTCCGCCTTCGCCATCATCCTCTTCGTCACGGTCTTCGGCCTCGCCAACATCTACGTGAAGGCGCTGAACCGGGTGAAGCAGCGATGAGCGCCGCGACAGCCGCCCATTCGGTCGTCGAGCCGACGCCGCGCGCGAAGCTCGTCGCCAGCACGCTCGTCATCCTCTACGCGCTGATCACGATGGTCCCGCTCGTCTGGATCGTGGCGACGAGCTTCAAGACGCCGCCCGATTCGATCGCCTATCCGCCGAAGGTCCTGTTCAGCCCCTCGCTCGAAGGCTACGTCAACCTGTTCACGACGCGCACGCGGCAGACGCCGGAATACATGGCGAGCCTGCCGCCCGCGACCGCCTGGTACGACAAGCTGGTGCGCTCGCGCAACATGGTGATCGCCGGGCCGTCGAACGTCGTCGGGCGCTTCACCAACTCCATCATCATCGCCTTCGGCTCGACCTTCCTCGCCGTCTTCCTCGGCGTGCTCGCCGCCTATGGCTTCTCGCGCTTCAAGGTGCCGCTCAAGGACGATCTGCTCTTCTTCATCCTGTCGACGCGCATGATGCCGCCGATCGCGGTCGCGATCCCGATCTACCTCATGTACCGCGAGGTCGGGCTGACCGATTCCAAGATCGGCATGATCCTGCTCTATACGGCGGTGAACGTCTCGCTCGCGGTCTGGCTGCTGAAGGGCTTCATCGACGAGATCCCGCGCGAATACGAGGAAGCCGCCATGATCGACGGCTATTCGCGCCTGCACGCCTTCATCAAGGTCGTGCTGCCGCAGGCGACGACCGGCATCGCGGCGACGGCGATCTTCTGCCTGATCTTCGCCTGGAACGAATATGCCTTCGCGGTGCTCCTCACCTCCGGCGAGGCGCAGACCATGCCGCCCTTCATCCCCTTCATCATCGGCGAGGGCGGGCAGGACTGGCCGGCGGTCGCCGCCGGGACGACGCTGTTCCTGATCCCGATCTGCGTCTTCACCATCCTGCTCAGGAAGCATCTCCTGCGCGGCATCACCTTCGGGGCGGTGCGGAAATGAGCGCGCGTCCCCCGTCTCCGTCGCTCCCCCGCAAGGAGCGAGAGGGCTTGGCGCGGCGCTTCTTGCGTTTCCGCCGCGGCCCCTGGGAGAGGCTCGCGACGATCGTGATCGCGGCCGGCATCATCATGCTGATGCAGCCGCTGGCGCTCGCGCTCTACACCTATTCCTTCGCCACCATCCTCGCCGGCACGGCGATGTTCGTCATCGTCAGCCATTTCCCGGATTGAGCGCGATGGCCGAGATCAGGGTCGAGAATCTCAGCAAGCAGTTCGGCGATTTCGTCGCCGTCAAGGATTCGAACCTGACGGTCGAGAACGGCGAGTTCTTCGTCATGCTCGGGCCGTCCGGCTGCGGCAAGACGACGACGCTCCGGATGATCGCGGGGCTGGAGCTGCCGACCTCCGGCCGCATCCTGCTCGACGGCGAGGACGTCACCTTCAAGCGCGCGGCGGAGCGCGACATCGCCTTCGTGTTCCAGCTCTTCGCGCTCTATCCGCACATGAACGTGCGCAAGAACATCGCCTTTCCGCTCGTCGCCCAGGGCATGCCGCGCGCCGAGATCAAGGCGCGGGTGGAGGAGACGGCGCGGCTCCTCAGGATCGACCACATCCTCGACCGCTCCGTCTCCGGCCTTGCCGGCGGCGACCGCCAGCGCGTCGCGCTCGGCCGCGCCATCGTGCGCCGGCCGAAGGTGTTCCTGATGGACGAGCCGCTCGGCACGCTCGACACGGAGTTCCGCGACCTGATGGTGCGCGAGCTGCGCGAGCTGCATAACCGCATCGGCGCGACCACCGTCTACGTCACCCACGACCAGCTCGAGGCCATGGCGATGGCCGACAAGATCGCGGTGATGAACCGCGGCGTGATCGAGCAGTTCGCGACGCCGCAGGAGATCTACGACCGCCCGGCGTCGATGTTCGTCGCCGACTTCATCGGCTCGCCGCCGATGAACTTCCTGCCCGTCCACTCGAGCCTGGCGAAGGGCGCGAAGACGCTTCGCGTCAACGGCGCGACGATCGCCGTGCCGGAGGTGCGCGAGGACCTGGCGGAGACGGAGCTGGCGCTCGGCGTCCGGCCGGAGCACATCCGCTTCGACGATTCCTCGGCGCTGCGCGGCTCGGTGTTCGGCGCCGAATATCTCGGCACCACGCAGATCGTGACGGTCACCACCGAGCACGGGCCGCTCAAGGCGCGGCTTCCCGGCAATGTCCAGCGTCGCCGACGGCGACACCGTCGGCCTTCGCTTCCGCGGCGAGCGGCTGTCGCTGTTCGAGAAGGCGAGCGGCCGCGCGATCGCAGACCGCGCTCTGGCAGGGAGGCGCGCATGGCTGACGTCGCGCTCTCCGGCGTCACCAAGCGCTTCGGCGAGACGCTCGCCGTCGACGCGCTCGACCTCACGATCGCCGACGGCGAGTTCGTCGTGCTCCTCGGGCCGACCGGCGCCGGCAAGACGACGACGCTGCGCCTCGTCGCCGGGCTCGAGCGCCGGACGCCGGCACGGTCTCGATCGGCGGGCGCGACGTGACGCGGATCGCGCCGGCGGCGCGCGACGTCACCTTCGTGTTCCAGCAATATTCGCTCTATCCGCATCTTTCCGTCTACGAGAACCTCGCCTTCCCGCTGCGCTCGCCGGCGCGCCGCGCTGCCGCGAGGCGGAGATCAAGGCGCGCATCGAGCAGGTCGCCGGCGTGCTCGGCATCGCGACCAAGCTCAAGAACCGCGCGACGCAGCTTTCCGGCGGCGAGATGCAGCGCGTCGCGATCGGCCGCGCGCTGGTGCGCCGCCCGGCCGTCTATCTGATGGACGAGCCGCTCTCCTCGCTCGACGCCAAGCTGCGCGCCGATCTGCGGCTGGAGCTGAAGCACATCCAGCACGATCTCGGCGCCACCATCCTCTACGTCACGCACGACCAGATCGAGGCGATGACGATGGCGAACCGCATCGGCATCCTTGATCGAGGGCCGGCTGATCCAGATCGGCACGCCGCGCGAGATCTACGAAAGCCCGCGCAGCGTCTATGTCGCCGCGCGGCTCGGCCAGCCGCGCATCAACCTGATCCCGGCCGGGCTGCTCCCCGACGGCGGCGCGCCGGCCGGCGCGCGCACGATCGGCGCGCGCACCGAGCATTTCAAGATCGCCAAGGCGCGAACGGCAAGGCGCAGGCGAAGGTCGACTGGATCGAGCATCTCGGCGACCAGAGCCACCTGCATCTCAGTCGTCGGCGAGCACAAGCTGGTCACGCTCGTCGATCCGCACACGGAGCTCAGGTCCGGCGACGCGGTGACGGTGGAGCTCGTCGACCCGCTCTATTTCGACCAGTCGGGCAACCGGATCGGGAGGCGGCCATGCTTGACGAAGCGCAACGCCGCGCACTGATCGAGGCCGTCGCCAGCGCCGGTGATCGCGCATGCCGACGAACTGACCGCGCTCGACAGCGCCATCGGCGACGGCGACCACGGCGCCAACATGAAGCGCGGCTTCGAGGCGGTGCTCGCCGACCTCGACACGCTCGCCGGAAAGCCGCTGCCCGAGGCGCTGAAGGCGGCGGGCATGCAGCTCGTCATGAAGGTCGGCGGCGCCTCCGGCCCGCTCTACGGCACGCTCTTCATGACGCTCGGCAAGACGCTTCCCGAGAGCGCCGACCGCGCGGCCTTCGCGGCGGCGCTCAAGGCGGCGATCGAGGCGGTCAAGGCGCGCGGCAAGTCCGACGTCGGGCAGAAGACCATGCTCGACGTGCTGGTGCCCGTGCAGGAGGCGGTCGCCGGCGACGCCGCCATCGCCGACGTCGTGCGCGCGCGCGCATGAGGCGGCCGAGGCGACGATCCCGATGCTGGCGACGCGCGGCCGCGCCTCCTTCCTCGGCGAGCGCTCGATCGGCCATATGGATCCGGGCGCGCGCTCGAGCGCGCTCATCGTCGACGCCGCCGCCGCGGCGCTGGCGGCGAACGCGTGAGCGACGCGCCATGAAGAACGTCGGCATCGTCATCGTTTCGCATTCGCCGCTCGTCGCGGAGGGCACGGCCGACATGGTGCGGCAGATGGTCGGCGACGAGGTGCGCGTCGCCTATTGCGGCGGCAATCCGGAGGGCGGGCTCGGCACCAGCGTCGAATCGATCCTGGAGGCGATCGACAGCGCCTGGTCGGAGGCCGGCGTCGCCATCCTCGTCGATCTCGGCGGCGCGGAGACGAACAGCGAGATGGCGGTCGAGATGCTGCCGGAGCGAGCGGGCGCGGCGCGTCGTCGTCTGCAACGCGCCGATCGTGGAGGGCGCGGTGATCGCGGCGACGGAAGCGTCGGGCGGCGCGCCGCTCGACGTGGTGAAACGAACGGCGGAAGAGCTTTCCCCGGCTTGAGTTGAAGGATTGCGAATGTCCGGCAAGGTCATGACGGGGTCGGTGCTGTTGACGCACGCGGTGGGGCTCCACGCGCGGCCGTCGGTGAAGCTCACCAAGCTCGCCAAGACGTTCTCGAGCCGCGTGGAGCTGGCGCTCGCGACCGACGGGCCGTGGATCGACGCCAAGAGCATCGTCAAGGTCATGGCGACCAAGGCGCCGCAGAACGCCGTGCTCCACTTCCGCGCCGAGGGCGACGACGCGGAGCGCGCGGTCGGCGCGCTCGTGGCGCTGGTCGCGAGCGATTTCGGGGACCGCCGGCGGCCGAGCCGGGAGACGTTGCCCATGCCGGAACCGGTTGAGCTGAAGGGCCGGCCGGCCGCGCCGGGGATTGCCGCCGGCCCGCTCTTCCGCCTCGACGCGGAGATCGCGCGTCGCCTGCCGACCGGCGACGCGAAGCGCGAGCGCGAGGCGCTGAACGCGGCGGTGCTGCGCTCGATCGAGCAGATCGCCGGGCTGATGAGCGCCGCCGGCGGAGGACGAGCGCGGCATTCTGGAATTCCAGGCGGCGATGCTCGCCGACGACGAGCTGACCGAACCCGCGCTTCGCGCTGATCGAGGCGGGCGACAGCGCCGAGGCGGCCTGGCTCGCCGCGCTCGACGACCAGATCGCCGGCTACGAGACCGCCGACGACGACTATTTCCGCGCCCGCGCCGCCGACCTCGATCGACCTGCGCGACCGCGTGCTGCGGAACCTCTCCGGCGCCGACCTCGCGGCAGCGCCGCCGGGCGCCATCCTGGCCGGCGCCGAGGTCACGCCGACGCGCTTCCTGGAGACCGACTGGTCGCATGGGCGGCGGCGTCGCGCTTGTCGGCGGGAAGCGCCACCAGCCACGTCGCCATGCTGGCGCGCGCGCGCGGCGTGCCGATGGTGGTCGGCCTCGGCGACATCGCAGTCGACGACCACCGCGAGGCGATGGTCGACGGCGACAGCGGCGCGCTGGTGCTGAGCCCCGGCGCCGCGGAGCGCGCCTTCGTGGCGATGCGCAAGCGCCGCGAAAGCCAAGGACGGCGACCGCTTCGCCCGCTTCCTCCATGTCGACGCGCGCACCGCCGACGGCGTTCCGATCGACGTCATGGTCAACATCGCGCGGCCGGAGGAGGTCGACCGCATCGACGTCACCACCTGCGACGGCGTCGGGCTGATGCGCACCGAGTTCCTGTTCTCCGGCGACACGCTTCCCGACGAGGAGACGCAGTACCGCGCCTATACCAAGGTGCTCGAATGGGCGGGCGGACGCCCGGTCACCATCCGCACCGTCGACGCCGGCGGCGACAAGCCGGTGAAGGGGCTGACGGTCGAGGAGCCGAATCCGTTCCTCGGGCTGCGCGGCATCCGGCTGTCGCTGGCCCGGCCGGAGATTTTCCGCGTGCAGCTTCGCGCGCTCGCGCGCGCCGCGGTCGGCGGCAATCTGAAGGTCATGCTGCCGATGGTCACCGTGCCGGCGGAGATCGAGGCGGCGCGCAACCACCTCGACGCGGTGCTCGGCGAGCTTGCGGCGGAAGGCATCGCCGCCGCGCGCCCGTCGCTCGGCATCATGGTGGAAGTGCCGGCCGTCGCCATCGAGCCGAAGGCCTACGCGGCGGCGGAGTTCTTCTCCATCGGCTCCAACGATCTGACGCAATACGTGACGGCCGCGGCGCGCGACAGCCACCGCGTCGCCGACCTTTGCGACGTCACGCAACCCGGCGGTGATGAAGCTCATCGCCGACGTCGCCGGCTTCGGCAACGTGGCCGGCATCGAGGTCAGCCTCTGCGGCGACGCGGCCGGCGATCCGGCGCTCGTGCCTGCTCCTCCTCAAGGCGGGGCTGCGCAGCCTGTCCGTCGCGCCGGCGATGCTCGGGCCGGTCAAGGCGGCGATCGCGCGGACGCGGCTCGATGAGTGAACGCGCCCCGCGCGGCGACCCTGCGGCGAGCGCCGGCGTCGCCGAGTACAAGGCGATCCTGCAGCGCGTGCTCGAATCGCGGCCGTCCGGGCACGCGGCAGCGCATCGCCACGGCGCTCGCCAAGAACCGCAGCTTCGTCACGCAGATCACCTCGACCGCCTACGACACGCCGATCCCGGCGCGCCACGTCGACCTGGTGCTTGAGATCTGCCACTTCTCGCCGAGCGAGCGGGAGGCGTTCCTCGCCGCCTACGCCCGCGCCCATCCGAACCGCCAGGCGCCGCCGCGCGACAAGCCGCGCATGCGCTCGCATGTCATCCATCTGCCGGACCTCGGCTCGCCGGCGAAGAACCGCCAGCTCGACCAGCTGATCGGCGAATTCGTCGAGAAGCTCGCCGCTCTGCGCGCGCGCGAAGGACTAGCGCATGAACGAAAGAGGCCGGGATTGTTGATCGTGCTCAAAGGCGAGGAGCCGTCTTCCGTTTCAATCTGGCCGCGAAACTCGGCGGCGAGCCTGCACCGCCCAAGGAGGGGCGATCTTGAAGAAGCTCATCAACCAAGTCGACACGATCCTGACCGAAAGCCTCGATGGCTTCTGCGCGGCGCATGCCGACATCGTCGCGCTCGGCGCCGAGCACAAATTCGTCAAGCGCCGCGAAGCTGAAGCCCGGCAAGGTGGCGCTCATCTCCGGCGGCGGCTCCGGCCATGAGCCGCTGCATGCCGGCTTCGTCGGCCACGGCATGCTCGACGCCGCCTGCCCCGGCCAGGTCTTCACCTCGCCCACCCCCGACCAGATGCTCGACGCGGCGCAGGCGGTCGCCGGCGGCGCCGGCGTGCTCTTCATCGTCAAGAACTACGAAGGCGACGTGATGAACTTCGACATGGCGGCGGAGATGGCGACGGAGCTCGAGATCGAGACGATGTCGGTCAAGACCAACGACGACGTGGCGGTGGAGGATTCGCCCTACACGACCGGCCGGCGCGGCGTCGCCGGCACGCTGATCGTGGAGAAGATCGTCGGCGCCGCCGCCGAGGAGGGACGCGACCTGAATGCGCTGAAGGCGCTCGGCGACAGCGTCAATCGCCGCACGCGCTCGATGGGCGTGGCGCTGACGAGCTGCACGGTGCCGGCCGCCGGCAAGCCGACCTTCGACGTCGGCGACGACGAGATGGAGATGGGCGTCGGCATTCACGGCGAGCCGGGCCGCCGCCGCGTCAAGCTCAAGTCGGCCGACGCCATCGTGGAAGAGATGATGGGCGCGATCCTCGGCGACCTCGGCGCGAAGAGCGGCGAGGCGCTGCTCCTCGTCAACGGCTTCGGCGCGCACGCCGGCGATGGAGCTCTACCTCGTCTACAATTCGGCGCGGAAGCTGCTCGAGAAGCACGGGCTCAAGGCCGCGCGCTCGCTGGTCGGCAACTACGTGACGTCGCTCGACATGGCCGGCTGCTCGCTCACCGTCTCGATGCTCGACGAGGAATCGAAGCGCCTCTGGGACGCGCCGGTCCACACGGCGGCGTCTCAGATGGGGAATGTGATGAGGCGCAGGAAGGCGGCTGTCTCTGCGGCGCGATCCGCTACCGCGTCGACGCACCGCCGGCCCGGGTCACGATATGCCATTGCCGCTTCTGCCAGCGCGCGACCGGATCCGCCTACATGGTCGAGCCGGTGTTCGAAAGAACCGCCTTCGCGATCACCGCCGGAACGCCGCGCGTCTATGACCACCGCTCGACGGGCAGCGGCAAGACGGTCGGCGTCAATTTCTGCCCGACCTGCGGTACGAAGCTCTTTCTGGCGTTCGAGCGTTTCCCTGCGGTGGTCGGCGTCTACGGCGGCACCTTCGACGATCCGAATTGGTTCGATCACGCCGCTGAAAATGCTCGGCACATCTTCGTCGACGCGGCGCAGCGCGAGACGGTGATCCCGGCCGGCGTCGCGGTCTTCGGAAAGCACGCCATCGACAGCGCCGGAAACCCCGTCGCGCCACGCGTCTTCGCCGCCCCGGCATGTCGTGGAGGGCGACGGAGAACTCGCTCGCGACCGGATCGAAGGCGCTAGCGCGGCGCCTCGCCCTCATAGGCGCGCGCAAGGAGCGCCCGGATCGCGTCGTCTTCGAGCGGCCGCGGGTTCCAATACGGGTCTTTCGTCACCAGCGCGACGGCGTGGTCGATCCCGTCCTCCGGCATGCCGATGTCCTTCAGCGCAAGCGGAATCTTGAGTGCTTGCGCGAGCGCGTAGAGGCCCTGCGCCGCATCGTCCGCGCCGAGCGCGCGCGCGATCGTCCGCATCGCATCCGGCGCGGCCGGCGCGTTATAGGCGGTCGCGTGCGGCAGCACGATCGCGTGCGTCTCCGCATGCGGCAGGTCGAAGGCGCCGCCGAGCACATGGCAGAGCTTGTGGTGCAGCGCCATCGAGGTCGAGGCGAGGCACATGCCGCAGAGCCAGGCGCCGTATTGCGCCTCGTGCGCGCGTCAAGATCCCGCGGCGCGCCGACGATCGACGGGCAGTGCCGCAGCGAAGGCGCGCAGCCCCTCCTCCGCCATCATCTCGACGATCGGGTTCCGGTCCTTCGCGTAAAGCGCCTCGACCGCATGCGCCATGGCGTTCATGCCGCTCGTCGCCGAAAGCCGCGGCGGCAGCGAAAGCGTCAGCTCCACGTCGTAGATCACCGCCTCCGGCACGACCTTCGGCGAGCGGATCGTCTTCTTCTCGCCGTCCGCCGTCTCGCCGAGGATCGGCGTCACCTCCGAGCCGGCATAGGTCGTCGGAATGACGAGCTGCGGCGCGTCGGTGCTGAGCGCGATCGCCTTGCCGAGACCGGTCGTCGAGCCGCCGCCGATCGGAGACGACGCAATTCGCGTCGTGCTCGTCGAAGATCGCCAGCGCCTGCTCCGTCACCTCGACCGGCGTGTGCATGGTCGCGCCGAAGAAGTGGCCGACCGCAAGGTCGCCGAGGATGCGCGCGACGCGCTCGCCGGCATCCTTCTGCTCAGGCGTGGAAAGCACGAGCGCGCGCTCGCCGCCGAGCGCGCGCAGCACCTCGGGCGCCTCGGCGAGCCGGCCCGCGCCGAAGATCACGCGCTGCGGACGCCCCTCGTAGACGAAGGGCTCGATCCGGCCGCCGTCGCGCATCGCTCGAACCCGAAAGGCGGCGCTCAGCCGCCCTTCCGCATCATGTGGTAGCTGAGCTCGCCCGGATCGGTCATGTCGGGCACGCGCCAGCCGTCGATGTCGTATTCGGCCATGCACGCTTCGGCGAAGCCGACCATCTTCTCCGTCGCGCCGGAGGCCTGCGCGCCGAACAGGCAATAGCGGCGGATTTCCTCCGTCGAGCCCGACCAGTTGATCTCGTAGAGCTCGGAGCGGCCGCCGAACTCGGTGCCGATCGTATCCCAGAGAAGCTTCAGGAGCTTGACGCGCTCCTCCGCCTTGTAGCCGTGCGAGCCGCGCAGATAGCGGTCGAGATAGGGGCGGATTTCCGGATTGGCGAAGTCGAGCCTGCGAGCTGTTCAGGTAGATCAGACCGGAGGCGACCGTCTCCTCGATCAGATACTTCACCTTCGAATAGGCCATGGTGCAGAAGATCTGATAGGCGGCGCCCGGCTGCAGGTCGGGCAGCACGTAGTCGCCGATCCACGGCTGCGGGTTGCGGCACATGGCGTCGGAGAGGCCCCAGAAGAGGTTGCGCCAGCCGATCACCTCGCCGACCTTCGCCTGCACGCCGCGGAAGTCGCTTGCGTGCCGCCGGCCTCGACCGCCTTCAGGAGCAGCCCGGCGACGAAGTCGAGCTTGACCGCGAGCCGCGTGCAGCCGTGCAGCAGCGCGCGCGGCAGGAAGCCGGTACGCGGGAAGAAGTTGTTGGCCTTCTCCACGTCCTTGTAGACGAAGACGTTCTCCCAGGGGACCAGCACCTTGATCGAGGATGAACACCGCGTCGTTCTCGTCGAGCCGGCGCGAGAGCGGATAGTCGTAGGGGCTTCCCATCACCGTCGCCGTCATCTCGAACGAGGTGCGGCAGATGAGCTTCACGCCCGGCGCGTTGGTCGGGATCATGAAGACGATGGCGAAGTTCTTGTCCTGCAGCGGCGTCAGGCCGTGATGCGCGACGAAGGTGTAGTTGGTCAGCGCCGAGCCGGTCGCCACCACCTTGGCGCCGGACACGATGACGCCGGCGTCGGTCTCCTTCTCGATGTGGACGCAGACGTCCGCCACCTCGTTCGGCGGCCGGTCGCGGTCGACCGGCGGATGGATGATGGCGTGATTGACGAAGGGAACGCGCTCCTGGCTGGAACTTGTACCAGCGCTTGGCATTCTCCTGGTAGGGATCGTAGAAGTCAGAGTTGGCGCCGAGCGTGCCGAGGAAGGCCGCCTTGTAGTCGGGCGCGCGGCCGATGAAGCCGTAACCGATCCTCGCCCATTCGGCGATCGCGTCGCGTCCGGCGACCAGTTCGTCGAGCGTCTTCGGCGCGCGGAAATAAGCGTGCGTGAAGCTGCCGTTGCCGGTGTCCGTCGGGATCGTCAGCTTGTCCTTCTTCGCTCGGATCGTGCAGCGCGTCGTAGAAGCGCGCGAGCATGCGCGAGGTGTTGCGGAAGGCCGGGATGCTCCGTCACGTCCTTCACGCGCTCGCCGTAGATGTAGACCGCGCGGTCGTCGCGGAGCGACTCCAGGAACTCCTTGCCGTTCATCGGCCGGCTGACTTTCGCGCTTCGCCGTCGCTTCGGCTGTATGCGCGCCGGCCGGGCTTTTCCGCTGCGGCCGTCTTTGTCGCCGTGTCGCCCATCCCTTCCTCCCTCGTCATGGACAACGATTTGGTCGTTGTTCGATTATCGAACATATGTCCGCTTTGCGAACCGGACGATACGGAGTCCCTTCGGGGAAGACAAGCGGGCGCCGCGACGGATCAAGAAAGCGATCGTCCAATCCGAAGCGCAGCCGTCAGGCGATGAAGCTCGAGATGCGCTCCGACGCCGCTCGAAGCTTCGGCAGGAAATGGTCGCGCATGTGGTTGCGGGTGATGCGCGTGGAGTTGGTGGAAAGATTTCAGGCCGGCAACCGCGTCGCCGCGGCGGTCGACGATCGGCACCGCGATCGAGCGCAAGCCCCGCTCAAGCTCCTCGTCGACGATTGAGAAGCCCTGCTCGCGGTCGGCCTTCATGCGGTCGAAGAGCGCCTGCGGCTCGGTGATGGTCTGCGTCGTGTAAGGCTCGATCCGCAGCGACATCAGCCGCCGCCAGATCTCTGCTTCCTCGACGATAGCCGAGCTGCACGCGCCCGAGCGAGGTGTGGAACGCCGGGAGCCGGGAGCCGACCGTCACGCCACGCGACATGATGCGGCTCGTCGGGATGCGTGCGACGTAGACGATCTCGGTCCCCTGCAGGATGGCGGCGGAGCAGGATTCCTGCACGCCTCGCCGAAAGCTCCTTCATGAAGCGGCGCCGCCTGCTCGATCCAGCTCTGCGACGAGAGATAGCCGAAGCCGAGCTCCAGAACGCGCGGCGTCAGCGAGAATCTGCCGCCCTCTCTGCTCGACGTAGCCGAGCGCGGCCAGCGTCCGCAGAATGCGCCGCGCCGTCGCGCGCGTCAGGTCGGCAATCGCCGCGGTCTCCGACAGCGTCATCGTCGCGCGTTGGCCGGAGAACGCACGCATGACGCGTCAGCCCCTTGGCGAGCGTCGTCATGAACTCGCGATCCTCGACGACCGGCGGGACTGCTGTGCGCTGCCGGCCAAGGCGCTTGCGTTTTGCGAACCCGTCACTCTAGCCGGCGCGCTGTTGCGCTTGACTCGTCGAAGTCTTCGTTGACACTGTGAAATGCTCTGCCTGAATATGGTCGATAAACGAACGACTGTTCGATTATCGAACAAGTCGCGGGGCGCGTCAAGATGTGGGTTCGGGGCGACCAGGGAGCGGCCAAGCCGCCTGCCTCCGGCTCGCTCAGCGCCGTGCCGAATAAGACGAGGGTTGGGAGGACATGCCATGAAGACGCTTACCAAGACGAGCATCGATCGCCGGCGTTTCCTGAAGGCGTCCGCCGCGGTCGGCGCTCGTTGCCGCGACGCCGCTTTTCGCGCCGGCCGTGCGCGCCGAAAACGCCAAGATCAAGCTCGGCTACGTGACGCCGCAGACCGGCCCGCTCGCCGCCTTCGCGCAGGCCGACGACTTCAACATCAAAGCGGTCATGGCGGCCACCAAGGGCATGGTCGAAGCGGCCGGCGCCACGCTTCGACGTCGAGGTCGTCGTCAAGGACAGCCAGTCCAATCCGAACCGCGCCGCGGAGGTCGCCAAGGAGCTCATCGTCGACGACGAGATCGATCTGATGCTCGTCGCCTCGACGCCGGAGACGACGAACCCGGTCTCCACCCAGTGCGAGATCGAGGAGCATGCCCAGCATCTCCACCATGGCGCCGTGGCAGCCCTGGTTCATCGGCCGGCAGGCCGACCCGGCCGGCGGCCCGCCGGCATGGAAGCCCTTCGACTACACGTTCCACTATTTCTGGGGGCTTGAGGACATCATCGGCGTCTTCCTCAACATGTGGAACCAGCTCGACACCAACAAGGTGGTCGGCGGGCTCTTCCCGAATGACGGCGACGGCAACGCCTGGGGCGATCCAGTCAACGGCGTGCCGCCGGCGTTCGCCAAGGCGGGCTACAAGACCGTCGATCCCGGCCGCTATCAGGATCTGACCGACGACTTCTCCGCGCAGATCGCCGCCTTCAAGACTGCCGGCGCCGATATCGTCACCGGCGTCGTGCTGCCGCCGGACTTCACCACCTTCTGGAACCAGGCGCAGCAGCAGGGCTTCAAGCCGAAGGCGGTCAGCGTCGGCAAGGCCATCCTCTTCCCCGAATCCGTCGAGGTGCTCGGCGAAGCCGGCAACAACCTCTCCTCGGAAGTCTGGTGGTCGCCGAACCATCCTTTCAAGTCGTCGCTGACCGGGCAGTCGTCGGCGGAACTCGCGGCGGCCTTCGAGACAGCCGCGAACCGGCAATGGACGCAGCCGATCGGCTTCATCCATTCGCTCTTCGAGGTCGCGGTCGACGTGCTGAAGCGCGCCGACGATCCGAAGGATCCCGACTCGCTTCGTCGCCGTCGATCGCCGCGACCGACCTTCAGACCGTCGTCGGGCCGGTGAAGTGGGACGGCGCCGGCCTGCCGCCCTTCGCCGCCAAGAACGTCGCCAAGACCCCGCTCGTGAGCGGACAATGGCGGCGCAAGGCCGACGGCAAGTTCGACCTCGTCATCGTCGACAACCAGAACGCGCCGGAAATCCCGGCCGGCGGCAAGATGGAGCCGATCGCCTAGAACGTTACACGCCGTGGGAAGTGCGAGCGATCGCCCCGCGTTACGAGCGTCACGCTCGGGCTTGACCCGAGGGCCCAGCAACCTCATCACTCTGGGTCCTCGGACCTCGCTGGACTCGCCCGAGGATGACCCTGCCTATGGGGCCGACCGTTTGATCCTCGAGCTTCAAAGCCTCTCCAAAGCCTTCGGCTCGGTGGTCGTGGCGGACGAGATCGACCTCGGATCGAGGCCGGCGCGGCGCTCGGCATCATCGGCCCGAACGGCGCCGGCAAGTCGTCGCTCTTCAACCTGATCGCCGGCGCGCTGAAGCCCGATTCCGGCAACATCCGCCTCGACGGCCGCGACGTGACCGGCGATCCGCCGCAGGCGCGCGCCCGCGCCGGCATCGGCGCGCTCGTTCCAGATCCCGCAGCCCTTCGCCAACATGACGGTGTTCGAGAACCTGCTCGTCGGCGCGACGCATGGAAGCGACCGCGGCGAGTCGCGAAGTGACGGAGCGCTGCGGCGAGATTCTCGAGCGAGACCGGTCTCCTTCCGCTCGCCAACCGGCGCGCCGGCACGCTGACGCTGCTTGAGCGCAAGCGGCTTGAGCTTGCGCGCGCGCTCGCCGCCGAGCCGCGCATCCTGCTGCTCGACGAGATCGCCGGCGGGCTGACGGAGGTGGAATGCGGCGCGCTCGTCGCCACGATCCGGCGACGTCCGCGCGCGCGGCGTCACCATCGTCTGGATCGAGCACGTCGTGCACGCGCTCCTCGCCGTGGTCGACCGGCTCATGGTGCTGAACTTCGGCCACAAGATTGCCGAGGGCGACCCGCGCGCGGTGATCGATTCCGCCGAGGTGCGCGAGATCTATCTGGGCATCGAAGCATGAGCCTCTGATGCCGCTGCTCGAAACCCAAACCTCACCGCCTTCTACGGCGACTTCCAGGCGCTCTTCGGGATCAGCGTTTCGGTCGAGGCGGGCGAGACTGTCGCGATCATCGGCGCAAACGGCGCGGGCAAATCGACGTTTCTGAAGACCGTCGCCGGGCTGCTTCCGAGCCCGCGCGGTGCGGTCCGCTTCGACGGCGATGCCATCGGCGGGGCGCGCGCCTATGAGAACGTCCGCCGCGGCATCGTTCTCGTGCCGGAGGGGCGCCGGCTCTTTCCCTCGCTTTCGGTCGAAGAGAACCTTCTGATCGGCGGCTACGGCCGGCGCGGCCGCTGGACGCTTTCGCGCGTCTACGAGCTCTTTCCGGTTCTCGCCGAACGGCGGCGGCTGCCGGCGACGTCGCTCTCCGGCGGGCAGCAGCAGATGTGCGCGATCGGCCGCGCGCTGATGGCCGATCCGCGGCTCCTGCTTTGCGACGAGATCAGCCTCGGCCTCGCGCCGATCGTCATCCGCGACATCTACGCGGCGCTGCCGGCGATCAAGGCGGAGGGCGCCGCGCTCGTCGTCGTCGAGCAGGACATCGTGCAGGCGCTTGCCGTCGCCGACCGAGTCTATTGCTTCCAGGAAGGCCGCATGTCGCTTTCCGGCAAGCCTGACGGACTTGACGCGCGAGGCGATCCACGCCGCCTATTTCGGGCTCTGAGCGAATGCTCGCCTGGCTCGACACGCTGATCCAGGGAGTGCTGCTCGGCGGGCTCTACGCGCTTTACGCGGCCGGGCTGTCGCTCATCTTCGGCATCATGCGCCTCGTCAATCTCGCGCATGGCGACCTGATCGTGCTCGCCGCCTTCATCATCCTCGCGTTGGCTCAGGCGCTCGGCATCGACACGGTGCTCGCGTTCGCGCTCGCGATGCCGGTGATGTTCTTGGTCGGCTACGCACTGCAGGCATTCCTCTTCAACCGCACGCTCGGGCGCGACATCCTGCCCCCGCTCCTCGTCACCTTCGGGCTTTCGATCATCGTCCAGAACGGGCTGCTCGAAGCGTTCTCAGCCGACACGCGGCGGCTGCCGATCGGCGAGATCGCCGGAATATCGATCCCGCTCGGCGGCGGTATCGCAGTCGGCATCATGCCGCTTCTGTCGCTGGTCGCCGCGATCGCGGTGATCCTGCTTCTGAACCAGCTCTTCTATCGCACCGGGCTCGGCCGCGCCTTCCGCGCCACCTCCGACGACAGCGAGACGGCGCAATTGATGGGGATCGACAACAACCGCATCTACGCGACCGCGATGGGCCTCGCGCTCGCGGTCTGCACCGTGGCCGCCTTCTTCCTCGGCAGCCGCGCGACCTTCGATCCGACCATCGGCCCGGCGCGGCTGATCTACGCCTTCGAGGCGGTGATCATCGGCGGCCTCGGCAGCCTCTGGGGAACGCTTGCCGGCGGCATCGTGGTCGGCGTCGCGCAGACCGTCGGCGCGCGCATCAATCCGGAATGGCAGATCCTCGCCGGGCACGTCGCCTTCCTCGCTGTTCTCGTCTTCAGGCCGCGCGGCTTCTTCCCGCGCGCCATCGATTGAGCCGGCGATGACGGAAGAGAATCGCAACGCGGCGCGCCGCACCGCGCTTCATCCTCGAAGCGGAGGGACAGACCGCGCGCTTCGCGGCTGCTTGCAGCAATCCTCGTGTTCCTCGCGATCGTGCCGCTTTTCGTCGGACGCGCGGCGCTGCAGGACCTCTTCTTCGTCTTCACGATGCTGGCGCTGGCGCAGTACTGGAACCTGCTCGCCGGCTATGCCGGGCTCGTCTCGGTCGGCCAGCAGGCGTTCATTGGGCTCGGCGCCTACGCGCTCTTCGCCGCGACGCTTGATCGCCGGGCTCGATCCGCTCGTCGCGATCCTGATCGGCGGCGTCGTCGCGGCGCTTCTTGCGGTTCCAACCGCGCTCGTCGTGTTTCGCTTGCGCGGCGCCTATTTCGCCATCGGCACCTGGGTGGCGGCGGAGGTTTTTCGCCTGATCCTTGCGCAGGTGAAGGAACTCGGCGGCGGCACCGGCACCTCGCTTGGCCCCGACGTCACCAACCACATGGCGGGGCTGAAGTTCATCGCCGCGACCTTCGGCGTGCGCATCGCGGCGGCGCGCGACATCGCCAATTACTGGCTGGCGCTTGCGCTTCTCGCCGGCACGCTCGCGCTCGTCTTCTTTCTGCTTCGCTCGCGGCGAGGCTTGGCGCTTGCGGCGATCCGCGATTCGGAGACCGCCGCCGACAGCCTCGGCGTCGACGGCTTCCGCACCAAGCTCGTCGTCTACGTTCTGACCGCCTTCGGGACGGGCATGGTCGGCGCGCTGATCTATCTGCAGAAGGCGCGCCTCTCGCCCGACGCCGGCTTCTCCGTCCTCGACTGGACCGCCTACGTCATCTTCATCGTCGTCATCGGCGGCATCGGCACGATGGAAGGGCCGATCGTCGGCGCGATCGTGCTCTACGTCATGCAAGACTACCTATCGACCTTGGGTGCCTGGTATCTGATGCTCCTCGGAGCGCTGGCGATTGCCGTCATGCTGATCGCGCCGGGCGGCATCTGGGGCTTGGTCACGCAGCGTTTCGACTTGCAGATCTTTCCCGTGCGCCGGCGGCTCAGGACACGCGCCGATTAATGCATCCGGCCGGTGAGAGCCGCCGGCCCTTGCCATCCGGCGCGCGCAGCGGCATGTCCCTCCCGCGGCCTCCCGGTCGCTTCCCTTTACGACGGAAGATGCCATGATCGATCTCTACACCTGGACGACGCCCAACGGCCGCAAGGTCTCGATTCTGCTCGAAGAGCTCGGCCTCCCCTACGAGACGCATGCCATCGATATCGGCAAGGACGACCAGTTCAAGCCGGAGTTCCTGAAGATCAGCCCGAACAACAAGATTCCGGCGATCGTCGACCGCGACAACGGCTTCGCGCTCATGGAGTCGGGCGCGATCATGATCTATCTCGCCGACAAGACCGGTCGCTTCCTGCCGAAGGAAGGCGAGCCGCGCTACCGCGTGATCGAATGGCTGATGTGGCAGATGGGCGGCATTGGCCCGATGCTCGGGCAAGCGCACCACTTCCTGCACTTCAACAAGGGCAAGGCGCCTTATGCGGAGGAGCGCTACGGCAAGGAGGCGCAGCGGCTTTACGGCGTGCTCGACCGCAGGCTTGAGGGACGCGGCTTCGTCGCCGACGACTATTCGATCGCCGACATGGCGATCTGGCCGTGGATCTCGCGCTTCGAGTGGCAGGAAATCGACATGAACGCCTTTCCCAACGTGAAGCGCTGGTATCGCGACATCGCCGCGCGACCGGCCGTGCAGAAGGGCTATCAGGTGCCGAAATTCACAGCCGACATCCCAATGCCGTGAGCGGAACCGGCGACGAGATTGCAGAAGGCACGCTGCCGAATGGCCTCCGCGTCTACGCGGTCGGCGACATTCACGGCCGCTTCGACCTGCTTCAGGCGCTTGCCGCAATGATCGAGCGCGACCTCAAGAAGGCGCCGGCGGCGCGCGCGATCGAAATCTATCTCGGGGACTATGTCGACCGCGGGCCCGACACGCGCGGCGTCGTCGACTGGCTGATCGAGACGCCGCCGATCGGCGAGAAGCGCATCTGCCTGATGGGAAACCATGAGGACCTGCTGTTGCAGGTGCTCGACGATCCCTCGGCGACGTTGAACTGGCTTTTCAATGGCGGCGGCGAGACCATCCTGTCTTATCTCGGCAGCGGCCAGCAGCCGGATTTCTCCTCCGCCGAAAGCATGCGCGCCGCCTTCCTCGATGTGCTTCCCGAAAAGCACCGCGCTTTCTTCTCGTCGCTGCCGCGAACGGCGGAATTCGGCGGCTATCTCTTCGTCCATGCCGGCGTCAGGCCCGGCCGCCCGCTTGCGGACCAGGACCCGGAGGACCTGATCTGGATCCGCGAGCCGTTCCTCGATTCCGACGAGGACTTCGGCAAGATCGTCGTGCACGGCCACACGCCGGTCGCCGCGCCGGACGTCAGAGCGAACCGCATCAACATCGACACCGGCGCGGTCTTCCGCGGCAACCTCACCTGCCTCGTGCTTGAAGACGGCGCGCGGCGCTTCCTGCAGGCCTCGTCTCCAAAATGACCCGCATCCTCGTCACCGGCGGCGCCGGCTATGTCGGAAGCCATTGCTGCAAGGCGCTGGCGGAAGCCGGCTTCGAGCCGGTCGTCTTCGACAATCTCTCGATGGGGCATGAGAGCGCGGTGCGCTGGGGCCCTCTGATCCGCGGCGACATGCGCGACGCGGACGCGCTTCGCGCCGTGATGAACGAGATGCGGCCGCAGGCGGTCCTGCACTTCGCGGCGCTGGCGCTCGTCGGCGAATTCGACGGAGCATCCGGAGCGCTATTACGCGGTCAATGTTGGCGGCACCTTGAACTTGCTCGAGGCGATGCGCCTCAGTGGCGTCGCGGGCATCGTCTTCTCCTCCACCTGCGCCGTCTATGGCGAGCCGGAGCGCGTGCCGATCACCGAGGATCTGCCGCTTAAGCCGATCAGTCCCTACGGCGCGTCGAAGCTCGCCTGCGAATGGATGATGGACGATTTCGACCGCGCGCACGCGATCCGCTCCGTGCGGCTTCGCTATTTCAATGCCGCGGGGGCCGATCCGGCGGCGGAGATCGGCGAATGGCACGAGCCGGAGACGCATCTGATCCCGCTGGTGCTCGATGCCGCGCTCGGCCTCAGGCGCTCAATCTCGATCTTCGGGACCGACTATCCGACCGCGGACGGGACTGCCGTGCGCGACTACATCCACGTCATGGACCTTGCCGCCGCTCACGTCGCCGCGCTTCGCCATCTGATTGGCGGCGGAACCTCGGCCGCGGTCAATCTCGGGACGGGGCGCGGTGCCTCGGTGCGCGAGGTAATTAGCGCTGTCGAAGCCGTGACCGGCCGGCGCATCGCCGCCACGGAGGCGCCGCGGCGCGCCGGCGATCCGCCGGTGCTCGTCGCCGATCCCTCGCGCGCCGAGGCGCTGCTCAAGTGGCGGGCCGCCGCCGACCTCAACACGATCGTGGAAGACGCCTGGCGGTGGCACCGGAAGCGAGTCGATCAATCCAATCGCACGCCCTCCTGAGCCAGAGCATACGCGGCAGCGGCGTCAGCGCTTGCGAAGGCCGTCAACGAAGATATCGACGAGCCGCAGAACAGTCGCTTGCCAGTTGGGCCTGCCGTACATGGTGTAGCACATGCCCACGAGGCCGCTCATGAGCTCTTCAGGCGTGATATCCGCACGAATGTCGCCGGCTTTGACGGCGCGGGTGAGGAGTGCGCCGATGGCCTTCGCCAGACGGTCCGACGAGTAGGCGTAGAGCTCCGAGGGGCCGTGCGCGGCAATGGCGAGAGCGGCCAGCATTCCCTTCTTCGTCGCGACCAGCCGGACATTGGCGTGCAGCCAGCGCCGCAAGGCCTCGACAGGGGCGGCCTCCCTCCCCAATTGATCCGCAAGCTCGGCGAGCTGATCCACCTCGTGGCGATAGACCGCCTCGAACAGCGCTTCGCGAGTTGGAAAGTGGCGATAGAGCGTTCCGATGCCGACGCCGGCGCGTTTTGCCACGGCTTCGAGGCTGGCGTCGGGGCCGCCGGCACTGAAGACCGCGGCGGCGGCGTCAAGGAGACGCTCGCGATTGCGGATCGCGTCGGAACGGGGCCTGCGCGCGGGCTTTTTGGAATGAACCGGCATATCGCCTGACTTGCCCCTTGCAAAACGGAGGCATCCTCCGTATAGTGAGTCTTGGGTGCTGAAGTATAGGCACCTTCCGCATCAGACCGGGCCACCCGGCGTCATCACGATCGGCAGATGGCGTCGCCCGGCACCCCCTCTCATAGCCGCTTGGCGGCCCCGATTTCTACAACAGCAAGACTGAACTGATCGGAGTCTCGCATGAACTTCTGCATCAGCCTCACCGTGAACGGTGAGCAACGCAACGTCGACCTCGAGGACCCGCGCGTCACGCTTCTCGATCTCCTGCGCGAGCGCTTCGACCTGACCGGAACCAAGAAGGGCTGCGATCGCGGGCAATGTGGCGCCTGCACCGTCCTCGTCGACGGCCGGCGGATCAATTCGTGTCTCGCTCTTGCGCTGAGCCTGGACGGCGCGGAGGTCGTCACCATCGAAGGGCTCGCTGGAGGCGACCAACTTCATCCGGTGCAGACCGCCTTCATCGCCCATGACGGATTCCAATGCGGCTTCTGCACGCCCGGCCAGATCATGAGTGCGGTCGGCCTGATCGCGGAAGGCCAGGCGGGCAGCGACCCTGAGCGCATCCGCGAGGGCATGAGCGGCAATCTCTGCCGCTGCGGCGCCTATCAGGGCATCACCGAGGCGGTGATCGATGCGCAGAAGATTCTTGCGACACGCGACCGGAGGAGCGCAGCATGAAACGCTTCGACTATGTGAGACCGGCCACGGTTCCGGAGGCAATTGCCGCGGCGGCAGAACCGGGTTCCGCCTATCTCGCCGCGGGCACAAATTTGCTCGACCTGATGAAGGGCGGCGCCGTCCGGCCCGACCGCCTCGTCGACGTCACGCGTCTTCCGGGCCTCGACCGCATCGAACGGCTTCCCGGCGGCGGCATGCGCATCGGCGCGCTCGTGCGCAACGCCGACCTCGCCTACGACCCGGATTTTGCGCGCTCCTATCCGGCCGTCGCCGAAGCGCTCCTTTCCGGCGCGTCGGGTCAGCTTCGCAATGCCGCAACCGTCGGCGGCAATCTGATGCAGCGCACCCGCTGCAGCTATTTCTATGACGCCGCCAGCGCCTGCAACAGGCGCGAACCCGGCTCGGGCTGCGACGCGCTCCACGGCGAGAACCGACTTTCCGCGGTGCTCGGCTGGAGCGAGCACTGCATCGCGACGCATCCGTCGGATTTCTGCGTGCCGCTCGTCGCCCTCGACGCCATCGTCGAGATCGAAGGCAGGTCGGGCCGGCGCGAGATTGCGCTCGAAGACCTTCACCGATTGCCGGGCGACACGCCGGAGCAGGAAAGCGAGCTGCAACCGGGCGACCTGATCGTGGCGCTCCGCCTTCCCGCCGATGCGACTACTTTCGCCGCGCATGCGCGCTACCTGAAGCTCCGCGAGCGCACGTCCTTTGCGTTTGCGGTGGTGTCCGCCGCGGCGGCACTCGAGATTGAAGGCGGCAAGGTCCGGAGCGCGCGGATCGCGCTTGGCGGCGTCGCGCCGAAGCCTTGGCGGGCGCGCGCGGCCGAGGAATTGCTAGCGGGTGCGAGCCCGAACGAGACCGCGTTCCGGCGCGCCGCCGAAGCCACGCTCGCCGACGCAAGACCCTCCGGCGACAACGCCTTCAAGATCGACCTCGCGAAACGGATCGTTCTGCGCGCCCTAACCCTTGCCGCGGCAGGAACGCCCGAGCGCCTCCCCGCCCTTCCGGCCTCTCCCTTCTCTTCCGTTCCCGGAGCGCACTGAAAATGCCCGAGATCAATCCCATCCAAGCCTCGCCGCATCGGCGCCATGGCTCGAATGCCGGTCAGCCGCTCACGCGCCGCGACGGCGTTCTGAAGGTCACCGGCCGTGCCACCTACGCCGCGGACAACCACCCGGAGGGATGCTCTACGCGGTTCATGCCGTCAGCACGATCGCGCGCGGTCGCGTCACGCATCTCGATGTCGAGGCCGCCAAGGCGCATCCCGGTGTCGTGGAGGTGATCACGCCCGCTAACCGGCCACCGCTGATGCAGGACCCGGACACGAAGGTCGGCCTCTTCGGGTTTCGCTTCGAGGCGCTCCAGAACGACCGCGTCCGTTACGCCAACCAGCCGATCGCGCTGGTCGTCGCGGAGACGCTGGAAGCGGCGACCGAAGGCGCCGCGCTGCTTGCGCCGCGCTATGAGGTCGAGCCCGCGCGCACCGGCCTCGACCTTGAGCGCTTCACGCCGGAATCCGTGGGTTTCGGCATGCCGGCTAACGTGGTGCACGGCGACGTCGAAGCCGGGTTGGCGGCAGCGACGCTGAGCATCGAGGCGAGCTACGAGACGCCGCAGCAATATCACAACGCCATGGAGCCGCATGCCATCGTCGCAAGCTGGGACGGCGACCGGTTGACGCTCGACATGCCGAACCAGGCGCCGGTCATGATGTGTGCAGCCTTCGCGGAATATTTCGGCATACCGGCAGAGAACGTCCTGATCCGCTCGCCTTTCATCGGCGGCGGCTTTGGGTCGAAGGCGATCCTCGCCGGGCCGCAGGTCCTCTGCATCCTGGCGGCGCGCATGCTCGCCCGGCCGGTGAAGCTGGTGCTGACCCGCAGCCAGATGTTCGGCCCCGTCGGTCATCGCGGCGAGACGCGGCAGCAGCTCAGGCTCGGCATGGCAGCCGACGGCCGGCTAACCGCGCTTGCCCACCATACGATCGGGGCGACCAGCAGCTTCGAAGATTTCGATCGAGGCGGCCGCCGGCATTTCGCGCATGGTCTACGCGAGCCCGGCCATCGCCGCGACGCACGAGGCCGTGCGCAACGACATCGGCACGCCGGGCCCGATGCGCGCGCCGGGCGCGGCTTCGGGCTCCGCCGCGCTCGAGGCGGCCGTCGACGAGGCAGCCGAGGCCTGCGGCATGGATCCGCTCGACTTCCGGCTCAGGAACTATGCCGAGGTCGAGCCGATCACCGGCAAGCCCTATTCGTCGAAGGCGCTGCGCGAATGCTACGCCGAGGGCGCCAAGCGTTTCGGCTGGTCGGGGCGGCCGCTCAAACCTCGCGAGATGCGCGACGATGCCGGCTTCCTCGTCGGCTGGGGCATGGGCACTGCCGTTTTCCACTGCCCGATGTTCGCGGCCGAAGCGCGCGCGGTGCTCAAGAGCGACGGGACGGGATTGGTAGAGACCAGCGCCATCGACATGGGGCAAGGGGCTCTGACCGCGCTCGCCCAGATCGCCGCCGACGGGCTCGGGCTCCACATCGACCAGATCGAATTCCGCGCCGGCAGCTCCGACCTTCCCGACGGCGGCGTCGCCGGCGGCTCGGGTCACACGGCGACGGCCGGCATGGCCATCGATCAGGCCGGCAGCGATGCCATTGCCAAGCTCGCCGACCTTGCGACCGCCGATCAGCGCTCGCCGCTCTTCGGCGCCGGCAATGCCGGGGTGGTCGCCCGCGGCGGAAGGCTCCACCGCAGCGACGACGAGAGCCGCAGCGAGAGCTATGCCGACATCCTCGCCCGCGCCGGACTGGCGCAACTGGAGGGAAGCGGCAAGGGCGCCCGCCACCCGGCCGCGACGGAGAACCATGCGCTCCAGGCGCACGGTGCGGTCTTCGCCGAGGTGAAGGTCGATCCCGATCTCGGCCAGGTGCGTGCCACCCGCTTGGTCGGCGCCTTCGCAGCCGGCCGGATCATCAACCCGCATCTGGCGCGCAGCCAGCTCCTCGGCGGCATGATCTGGGGCGTGTCCTTCACGCTCAACGAAGCGGCGGTCGTCGATCCGCGCAGCGGCAGGGTCTTGAATACCGACCTCTGCGAATACCACGTGCCGGTGAATGCCGACGTGCCGTCGCTCGAGGCGCTGCTCGTCCACGAGGACGACCCTCATGTGAACGCGCTCGGCATCAAGGGCGTCGGCGAA
This sequence comes from uncultured Alphaproteobacteria bacterium, assembly GCA_963778625.1. Classification (GTDB taxonomy): domain Bacteria; phylum Pseudomonadota; class Alphaproteobacteria; order Rhizobiales; family Afifellaceae; genus DASWJZ01. The sequence continues at coordinate 249,980 of CAVZVB010000018.1, read as the reverse complement.
ATCGGCATCACGGGCACGGCAGGCGCGGTCGCGAATGCGATCTGGCATGCGACCGGGATACGAATCCGCCGGTTCCCCGTGCGAATCGAAGACCTCATAACGTCGGCGCGCGATTGATCTTGGCGCGGGGCGGAGCTAAATAGCCGGCGCCAGGCCGGGCCCCTCTGACAGCGGATTTCCGCTGTGATGTCGGACTGGACGACCACTGTGTGGCCCAGCCGTTTCCCGATCTCGGTGTCTCGGAGAACAAGGCGGCGGCCACACGTGAAGGGTGCGCCGCATGCTCGATTTCGTCTCAGCCGACGCCTGCTCCGCGTCTCTGCGGCTCAGCCCGATCGGCCGCGCGCTCGCGCCGCCGGCGCAAGGTTAGAGGGCGGCAGGCGATGGAGCTCTCCGCCGAAGTCTCGACCATCCTGCAGGTCATCTTCATCAACGTCGTGCTTTCCGGCGACAACGCCATCGTCGTCGGCATGGCAGCGGCCGGGGCGCCGATCGCCATCCGCAAGAAGGTGATCTTCTACGGCATCGCCGGCGCCGTCGTGCTGCGCGTGCTCCTGTCGCTGCTCGCTGTCCAGTTCCTGCAGGTCGTCGGCCTGCTTCTCGCCGGCGGCGTGCTGCTTCTGTGGGTATCGCTGGAAGCTCTTCCGCGAGATCCGCGCAAGCCGCCGCGGAGCATGCCGGCGCGAGGCCCTGACGGCGGGCAGAGCGGCGATGCCGGATCGGCATCGTCGAAGACGCTCGGCCAGGCGATGTGGCAGATTCATCATCGCCGACGTTTCGATGTCGCTCGACAACGTGCTGGCGATCGCTGGCGCGGCGCACGAGCATCCGCTGATCATGGCGGCCGGGCTGGTGCTTTCGTCGCGCTGATGGGTCTCGCCGCGACCTTCATCGCGGGCCTGCTCGACCGCTATCGCTGGCTTGCCTGGGTCGGGCTGCTCGTCATCGTCTATGTCGCCGCGCGCATGATCTGGGAGGGCGGCCGCGACATCGAAGAGGCGGTGCTCGTCTTCGCCGCGCTCGGCCTGCCCCTGCCCCTGGCGCTGAAAAGCGCAGGCGCTCGACGCGCCTCAAGCCGCCTCGTCGGTGCGCGAGCGCGCATCCGATCGGTCGGGATCCGATCCCCGGTCTTCGGGCTTTTCGGTCGCGGCAGGTCGCCGCTTCTGCGCGGACGAGGCCGATCAGGAAGCCAGCGGTGACGCTCTGCACCCCGAGCGCCATGCCGAGCGTCGCCAGCGCCGCGAGCCGCACGTTGGTGCCGGGATCGAGGTCGCCGAAGCCGGTACCATCCAATGCAGCGCGGAGACCGCAGCAGTCAGGAAGCCGAGCGCGAATAATCCGCCGCCGACGAGGCAGAAGCGATCGACGGTGAGCAGCGCCTCAACGCCTTGAAGCGCGGCGTTCGCCGGAAGCCGCCCTGCGGCGACCGCGGCCGTCTTCGCCACTGCATAGAAGAGCACCAGCTGCGTGCCGACCAGGATCGCCGCGACCGCCATCAAAAGCGTCGCCGCGTCGAGCGTGAGCGGGCCGAGATCGAGCGGCCCGGCGATAAGCGCTGCGGCGATCAGCGCGCCCATGCTGGCAAGCGCCGCGCCCGGATAGAGGAAGAGCCAGTGCGGCGCGAATTCCAAGCAACAGCTTCAGATGCCGCCAGCCGTCGCGCCAACTGCGAAGATGCGGCGGCCGCGAGCGCCCGTCCGGCGAAAGCGTCGTCGGCACTTCGGTGATCTTGAGCTCCGCGAGCGTCGCCTTCACCACCATCTCCGAGGCGAACTCCATGCCCGGCGTGTCGAGGTCGAGCGCAAGCACTGCCGCGCGCGAGAAGCCGCGCAGCCCGCAATGGAAGTCGCCGATCGGACTGCGGAAGAAGAGCCGCCCGACGAAGGAGAGCACCGGATTGCCGAGATAGCGGTGGAGCTTCGGCATCGCGGAAGCGGCGATGCCGCCGCGGAAGCGGTTGCCCATCACCACATCGTAGCCGGCGCGAAGCTTCTCCACGAAAAGATCGAGATTGGCGAAGTCGTAGGAATTGTCGCTGTCGCCCATGATGACGAAGCGGCCGCGCGCCGCGCGGATACCGGCGATCAGCGCCGCGCCATAGCCGCGGCTTTCCACCGTCAACCACGCGCGCGCTCGCGCGCGCGGGCGATCGCCTGGCTGCCGTCGGTCGAGCCGTTGTCGGCGATCACCACCTCGCCGGCGATGCCGGTCCGCCAGAGGAACGACTTCGCCTTGTCGATGCAGATGCCGAGCGTCTCCGCCTCGTTCAGGCACGGCATGACGATCGAAAGCTCGATCGCGCCGGCCTCGGCGAAGGACTTCTCCACGTCGGAGAGGGCCGCGTGCACCGGATTTCTGTCCGGCGAATCAGCTTGCATCAATCGCGCTCCGCTAACTTCGCGGTAAGCTAGCCGGGCGATGCTTGCCGCCAGGTGAATCGCGCGCAGAAAACTCGATGCGCCGGCGTGCACGAAGACGCCGAAGAGTCCCTGCCTCTTCGCCGGCCGTTTAAGCCTCCGTTAAGCGGTAATACGTAAAGATTGCCGGATTGCGGAAATTCCTGAGAAGGTTGTGCGAGTGACACCGCCCAACCCGCGCTTCGTCCACCGGCCGCCACTGCGGCCGACGCCACTGCGCGGAAGGCGATCGACGATGAGGCACCCCGTGACCCGGAAAACGTCCAAGGTTCAGCTTGCTGAGCCGCTCGCTCTCGGCGCCGTCTTTCTGGCGGCGTTCGGCTGCCGCTCCCGCCTGGGCCTATCTCGATCCCGGCACGGGTAGCGATGATGCTGCAGCTGATGCTGGGCGGCGTCGCCGGCGCGATGGTCGTCGGCAAGCTCTACCTGCAAGCGCGCGACCGACTTCTTCCGCCACTTCGGACGGCGCCGCCGCGCCGGATGACGCTCGCCGAGCCGATCGCCGGCTCCTATCGCGATCCCGCCGGCGGCGTCCACAGGCTCGGCGACCGCATCCTGCGGACCGTCGCCAGCGAGCACGAGGCGGACTTCACGCGCGGCGCTTCGGACCGGCCTTCTCGACCGCTTCGCCGACGAGGGCCGCATCGTCGCATTCGAGCCGCTTGACGTGCCGCCGGAGACGCTCGGGCTCGCCGGCGCGAGCCGCGTCGTCGAGCATCCGCGGCTTCCCTTCATCTCGCATCCCTACGAATGGTCGTTCGAGGCGCTGCGCGCGGCAGCGTCTGCATCACCTCGACCTCCATCTCGACGCGATGGAGGGCGGGCTCACGCTCTCCGACGCGACCGCCTACAACATGCAGTTCGTCGGCGCCGCACCGATCTTCATCGACCTCCTCTCGTTCCGCCCCTATCGCGAAGGCGAGATCTGGGCCGGCTACCGGCAGTTCTGCGAGCAGTTTCTGAATCCGCTCCTGCTTTGCGCCACGACCGGCGTGATGCCGAATGCCTGGTATCGCGGCGCGATCGAAGGAATCGCGACCGCCGATCTTGCGCCGTCTTCTGCCTTGGCGCGCGCGTCTTTCGCGCCGCGTGCTCCTGCACGTCGTCGCGCACGCGGCGCTGGAAAACGCCGCGCCGGACGCTTCGCGCGGCGAAGGGCGTCGCCGCGGCCGAGCCTGCCGAAGGCGAGCTTCCTTCACATGCTGAGGGACCTCAGAGCCTGGATCGCAGGCTCGCGCCGAAGAAGAGCCGCAGCCTGTGGGCCGACTACGCGACGACCTGCAGCTACACCGACGACGAGCAGGCGACGAAACGCGGCGAGGTGGCGGCCTTCGCCGCGGCGACGACGCCGAAGATGCTTTGGGACGTCGGCAGCAATACCGGCGAATATTCGCTGCTGGCACTGAAATCCGGCGCCGAATACGCGATCGGCTGGGACGGCGACCCGCGCGCCGCCGATATGGCGTTTCGCGCAGCGCGCGCGGCAGGCGCGCGCCTGACGCCGCTTGTCGGCGACCTCGCCAATCCGAGCCCGAGCCAGGGCTGGAGCCAGGCGGAGCGCGCCGGCATGCAGGAGCGCTCGACCGCCGACGCGGTGATGGCGCTCGCCGTCATTCACCACCTCCTCTTCAGCGCCAACGTGCCGCTCGAGCGCGCGCTCGGATGGATCGTCGGGCCTCGCCCCGCGCGGGCTCGTCGAGTTCGTTCCGCCCGACGACGTGCAGGTGCGCGGCATGATCGCCCGCCGCAAGGGCGTGCACCATCCCTATGACCGCGACCGTTTCGTCTCCGCGCTGTCCAGATCGGCGCGCGTTCGAGCGCTCGACCATCCTCGGCCCGTCAGGAAGGGAACTTTTCTGGTATGACCGAAGCCGCTGAGAATTCGGCCGCCGGCCAGCCGCTGGCGGCATTGCCGCCTCGCTCGCCGCACCGGCCCTTGTGCTGCTTGCCATCGTCGTTCCGTTCCTTCGCTTCCACGAATACAGCCTGCTCCTGCCGGAGAGCCTGATCCTGATCGGCTGCGCGGCGGCGGCCGGAGCCGCGGTGGGGGCGCTATCGCTGCTGCGCCCGCAGACGCTCGGCCCGATGCTGATGGCACTGACGCTCTCCGTCTACCTCTTCTACCGGCAGGAGGTCACCGACGCCTTGGTCCTAGCCGCGAATGCCGTTGGCGACAGGACCGGGGGCCACACGGTGGCCGTGCTGACCGTCCTCGCCGTCGCGCTGTTCCTGGCGATGTCTCTGCTTACGTCCTCATGCGCCGGCACGTCAACTTGATCGTCATCTGCGGTGTTTGGAACGATCGTCGTGTCGACGCTCGTGCTTCCGGCCGAGGCCGGCGGCGCGCCCGTTGAAACCGGCGCGCTGCCAAAGACGCTAAAAGATCTGCCGCCGGTCATTCACATCGTCCTTGACGAGCATATCGGCCTTGCCGGCCTCCCCGCCGAAGTCCCGGAGTCGGCGAAGGCGCAGCGGACCATCGAGACAACCTATGCGGATTTCGCGCTCTACGGCCGCGCCTATAGCCGCTTCCCCGAGACGCAAATATTCGCTCACGTCGCTGTTGAACCGCGACCTAGGCGCCGATGTCGGCGACCTATCTCGATAACGGCCTCTATTCGTCGGCCCCGCTTCAGAACGATTGGTTCGATGCGCTGAAGGCGAAGGGCTATGCCATCAAAGTCTACCAGAGCGCCTGGTTCGACATGTGCAATGGCCCACACCCGGCCGACGCCTGCTACACTTATTCGCTTCTTCTCGCCCAACGCGATCCAGCGCGCGCCGCTCACCACGCTGCAGCGCCTGAGGCGCTTACGCAAAAGCTCTTCGTCGGCCGCGGAGCGCTGCAGCTCGAGCCGATGGTCAGCCAGGAGGCGCTTGCCCGCTTCCGCTCAGACATCGCCGAGAATCCGCGCGGCGTTGCCTTTATTGTGCACCTGCTCATTCCGCATTTTGGCTATCTCTACTCCGACGACTGCACGCTGCGTCGATCCTTCGCAATGGGAACGGGAAGGCTTTGGCGACGACCAAGACTACACGGCGCGAGAGCGCGACGAGCTCTACCGCCGCTATCTGGCGCAGCTCATCTGCGCCGATCAGCGAGATGCAATCGCTCTTCGCCGAGCTGAAGTCGCTCGGCATCTATGATGAGGCGACCATCATCGTGCACGGCGACCACGGCTCACGCATCGGAGAGCGGCCCTACATTTCCGCGATGCCGGAATCGCTGACCGAACAGGATATGATCGACCATTATGCGACGCTGCTGGCGATCAAGGCGCCGGGCATCGCACCGGGCCTGCGCGAGACGCCCCAGGCGCTGCAACGCGTCTTCGCCGACACCTTCCTCGGCGGAGCCCGCCCCACGAGCCCGAAGCCCGGCGAAGTCTTCCTGCGCCGCGACGATGCAGACCATTTCAACACGCTCAAGCTCACCTTCCCCGACGCGCCCGTCCCGGTCGCGCTCGCCCCCGTGCAACAATCGTCGGACAAGACGGCGGAAGAAGCGACCGTCAGCGAGCTCCGCCGCTAGGTCGATTTTTGCACCGGCCATTTCAAGGCGATGTGGCCGATCTCGTGCTGGTTGCTGAAAGAAGTGGCAGAGAAGGCCTGAACGCTCCGCCTCAGGCCCGCGCCGTCTTGTGAAAGCGCCCGCCATCTCCTAAGTAGCGGCGACTTCCCTCGAAACGCTCAGAAACGGACAGCGGGCAGCGAATGGCGCGCCAGTTCATCTATCACATGCAGGGCCTGACCAAGGCCTTCTCCGGCGGCAAGAAGGTCCTGGAGAACGTCCACCTCTCCTTCTATCCGGACGCCAAGATCGGCGTGCTCGGGCCGAACGGCTCGGGCAAGTCGACGCTGCTCAAGATCATGGCCGGGCTCGACAAGGAGTTCTCCGGCGAGGCCTGGGCGGCGGAAGGCGCGCGCGTCGGCTACCTGCCGCAGGAGCCGCAGCTCGACCCTTCGCTCGACGTGAAGGGCAACGTCATGCTCGGCGTTGCCGGCAAGCAGGCGGTCCTCGACCGCTACAACGAGCTGATGATGAACTACTCCGACGAGACGGCGGAGGAGGCCTCGAAGCTCCAGGACGAGATCGATTCCAAGAACCTCTGGGACCTGGAATCTCAGGTCGAGATGTCGATGGAGGCGCTCGGCTGCCCGCCGGGAGAGGCCGAGGTCGCGACCCTTTCGGGCGGAGAAAAGCGCCGCGTCGCGCTCTGCAAGCTGCTGCTCGAAGAGCCGGACCTGCTCCTCCTCGACGAGCCCACCAACCATCTCGACGCGGAGACGGTCGGCTGGCTGGAGAAGCATCTGGAGCTTTTCCCCGGCGCCGTTCTGATCGTCACGCACGACCGCTATTTCCTCGATAACGTCACCGGCTGGATTCTGGAGCTCGATCGCGGCCGCGGCGTGCCCTACGAGGGCAACTACACCGCCTATCTGGAGAAGAAGGCGAAGCGGCTTCAGCAAGAGAAGAGCGAGGACAACGCGCGGCAGAAGGTCATCGAGCGCGAGCGCGAATGGATGGGCCGCAGCCCCGAGGCGCGGCGCGCGAAATCGAAGGCGCGCATCAAGGCCTATGACGAGCTGCTGAAAGCCAACGAGGCGCGGCTGCAAAGCCGCGATGCGCAGATCGTCATCCCGCCCGGGCCCGCGGCTCGGCGACGTGGTGATCGAGGCGGATCATCTCTCCAAGGGCTATGACGGAAAGCTCCTGATCGACGGCCTCTCCTTCAAGCTGCCGCCCGGCGGCATCGTCGGCATCATCGGCCCGAACGGCGCCGGCAAGACCACGCTCGCGCGCATGCTGACCGGCCAGGAGAAGCCGGACAAGGGCACGATCCGCGTCGGCGACACGGCCGTGCTCGGCTATGTCGACCAGAGCCGCACGCTCGACGGCGCGAAGAACGTCTGGGCGGAGATTTCCGGCGGCGAGGAGATCATCACGCTCGGCAAAGCGCGAGGTGAACAGCCGCGCCTACGTCTCCGCCTTCAACTTCAAGGGCGGCGACCAGCAGAAGCCGGTCGGCAAGCTCTCGGGCGGCGAGCGCAACCGCGTGCATCTCGCCAAGATGCTGAAGTCGGGCGCGAACGTGCTCCTCCTCGACGAGCCGACCAACGACCTCGACACGGAGACTTTGGCGGCGCTAGAGGAGGCGCTCGAAGATTTCGCCGGCTGCGCCATCGTGATCTCGCACGACCGCATGTTCCTCGACCGCCTCGCGACCCACATCCTCGCCTTCGAAGGCGACAGCCACGTCGAATGGTTCGAGGGGAACTTCGAGGCGTATGAGGAAGACAAGAAGCGGAGGCTGGGGGCGGAGGCGACCGAGCCGCACAGGATTAAGTACAAGGCGTTTTCGCGGTAGGCGAGGCGCCGCTAGCGCGTCTCAGCACTGCTTCCCGAACCAACAAAGGCTCTCGCCTCATCCTCGGTCGGAAATCTGCCGACCGCGACGTATCCCGGTTTGTGCTCCGCTGTATCTGGAGAACGGAAGACGACGAACATGTCGCCCTCCGGTTCGACGATCTCGGTAAGATCGGCGCTTTGGTACGGTGACATGTGCCTTGCTCCGCAGCGTGGGCAATCGTCGTCACACATGCACGACCAATCGTCCTGCCACCGTCCTCCGCATCGCTCGCATTCATAAAAGTTCAAGAACCAAGCCATTGGCGCACCTCAATGCGATCGAAGCCTAACCGCTTGTCCGCAGCCGATAGCGTCCCCGAGATACAAACTCGAGGTAGCCGCGGTCGCGCAGGAATTGCAGCTGTTGTCGAATCTTTGGCCTCACATTGCGATTATGAGGATATATTGCACTGAGCTTTCCCTCAAATGCGTACGCGTCTTCCAAGGTGAACTCAGGCGTGCCGATCGACTTCCACGCAGTTCATCACTTCGATCAACCATCCCCTCGTCTCCAATCCCTCATCTCGAAGGAACAGTGTTCGCTGCCACTGCGTGAGCACTGACTCCTTCGACTGGAGCTCGCCCTCCCTGACAACAAAAATCCGACCCGAATTGGGAATGCGACTGAACAGGATATTTGAACCAACCCAGCCGGCGCGCCGAGCGGTTGGCTTCAGCGGCTTTCTCTTCTCAATGATCTCCGGCACGAAGAAATGCTTGGGGATCACGCAGATGCTTCTCACAGACCGCTCCGCCAGATCGTAGTTCAGGAGCAGAAGGTTTGGGCTCGAAGACGACGCCAGACGCTCCTGCTTCTTCGAGAAGGAGCCGTCCGCCACCTTGGCGCTGAACGCCTTCTTCTGGCTCTTCAGTTCGTATTGGTCCTGACAGGACGGACAGAAGAAATCTGCTACCGGGAGATTTGCCGGAAACTGGTTGATCTTCGGGTTGCCGCAGTTCGGACAATAAATCCAATCTGCCACCCATCGCTCTGTCCAAACACGGGCATTCTGCGATCCACTTGTGAAGCTCGCTTGGGCATCTTCAAAGCCGAGCTTCATCCTTTACGCCGCCTTCTTCGCCCCGATCAGCGTATTCGCGTCCAACCCCCATTCCTCGACCAGCGTTCGGATCATCGCCTTCGACAGCTCGCGCTTGCCGCCGAGAACTTCGGCGGCGCGGCTGGTGGAGCCGAGGAGGCGCGAAAGGTCGGCCTGGGTAAGGCCGCGATTGTCCATGGAAGCCTTCAGGTATTCGATCGGCTCCATCGGCTCGTCAGGAACGTGCTCAGCTTCATAGGCCATCACGAGGATCGTGAGGAGCTCCAGCTCCTCGTTCGTCTCCGCGTCGGGGCGCACCACGAGTTTGTCGATGCGATCAACCGCGCGCTGATAGTCCTTCTCGGTCCTGATCGGCTTCATCGATCAAATCCTCCGGGCATCGATCCGATCGTATTCGGCATGCGTGCCGACGAAACGGATGTAGAGCCTTCCCTTCGCCAGCAGGCAGAGCACGACAAGGCGAAACTTGTTTCCGCCGATATTGAAGACGACCCGATTATCACCAACCATGTCAGCCGTTCGAGCGTATGCCTTGATGTCATGCATCGTGCGCCAACTTGCGCGTTCCGCGTCTCTCAGCCACGCGCGCAACGGCACCTCCGCGGTTGAGTGCACACGCCAGAAGTCCTGAAGTGTCTTCTTCTTGACGACGTGCATCTCCGTGCTCTACTCCCAAAATGGGAGCATTGCAAGAGATCGAGCGACCGGCGAGCTACTCGTCCTTCCACGAGCACTCGCTTCAACTTATCCCCGCCCCTCCGCCTCTGCTAATCTCCTCCTCACCGCTGCTCATGAGAGGCCGGGCGCGCAACCGGAGCATTTCGGGAGCGGTCCTGCTCCGCCCGTTGGGCTACGCAGGACAGGTCCGCCAATGCCGCAAGGCTTCGGCGGACAGGCGGGCGGTCCGCGACGGTGCCCGCCGGAAGGGCGCCGGCCCGGCCGGTCCCGGAAGGGTCCCCCGAGCGCCACTACGAGCGCTCTGCCGGATGTCGTCGGGTGCATGGTTCTTCAGGCGGCGCGGAAGCGCCGCTGTCGAAGGACGGAAGAGTGGACAAGTCGGGAATCGGAAACGCCGCGCGGGGCGCTTTAAGAGCGCCAGCGATTTCCTGTTCGAGGGTGGTCTTGGAGCGCCCCGTCCTCTCGGCAGAAACCCGCGCCGTCAGGCGGCGGGGCGCTCAGGCATGCGCCGCCGCGAACCGCCTCACCTCCACCGCCTGCTCCCGCCCCTTCACATGAATCGCCTCGGCCGAACCAAATCCCGCCGCCGCGCCGCCTCTTTCCAGCGTCGCCGACGTCGGCAACGATCTCGCCTCTCGCCGCCGCGGAACAAAGCCGGGCGGCGATGTTCACCGAGTCGCCGATCACCGTGAAGTCGCGGCGCGCTTCCGGCCCGATCGGGCCGGAGATGGCAAGCCCGGTATAGACGCCGATGCCGACGCCGCGCGGCAGGTCCGCGGCTTCGACCGCGGCCTGGATATCGCGCGCCGCAAGAATCGCGCGGCCCTCCTTCCCCTCGCCCTCGAAGCGCACCAGGAGTGCGTCGCCGATCAGCTTGTCGACATCGCCGCCGTGGCGCGCCACGCATTCGATCTGCAGCGTCATGATCCAGTTCAGGAAGGCGACGACGGCTTCGGGCGTTTCCGTCTCGGAGAAATCGGTGAAGCGGCGCACGTCGGAATAGACCAGCGACACCTCGATCCGTTTCAGCGGCACGTCGCCGCCGGCCGGCGCCGCGCGCACCGCGCCGACCGCGCTCGACGACATGAAGCTCTCAAGCCGCGCGGAAAGCTCGCGCACGCGCGCGGCGCGAAAGTCGATGCCCGCCTGCGCGCGCCTGATCAGATATCCGAGCACGACGAGAAGGCCGAGAAGGAGCAGTCCCGGCACGAGGACGGGAAGCACGAGCGCGCGTGCCAGGATGGCGCGCAGGTCGCCCGCCGGCCAGTAGAGCTCCATGACGAGCCCGACCGTGCCGTCCGCCCTCTTCAGCGGGACGTAGAACTCGTTATAGCGCGTGCCGTCCGGCTCCACGTGCGGCAGCAAGGTGCGCTCGCCTTCCTTAACGGCGCTGGTGAGCGCCGCGTTCGACTCGATCTGGCCGATCTCGATCGCGTCGGTGCTGAAGAGCGATTCGCCGGTGCGGCCGTAGACCTTCAGCTGCGAAAGGCTGCGCTCCGACACGGCTTTGTCGAAAGATGCGATGAGACTTCTACGCGATTCCGGCGTCGGCCGTGCCGGCGAGCAGCGCCTTCCACGCCTCCGGATTCTCCCTGTCGGTCTCCGCAGCGATCTCGTCCACGAGGCGCGAAGCGAACTCCAGATGAATCTCGCGCACCGCCTGCCTGACCGAAAGCGCCGTCAGGAGGACGAGCGAGATAACGAAGAGCGCCATGATCGGGAGCACGCGGCGGCGATAGCGCCTGGCCAGCGGAAACGGCCGCTCGGCGGCGTCGGAGGTGTCATTGTCCGGCGCGGAAGTGTCGGCGCGACTCAAAGGTCAGGCTCCGGCTCGATGCTCGGAACCTAGCCGCGGGAGGTCTTTCGATCCACCTATTGCGCGCGCTACCGGGTCGCCGTCGACGCGAAGCCTCTCAGCCCCGCCCTAGCGGCAGTACCACTCCTTCGCGCCGTGATGCCCCTGCACGAAGTGCCAATAGGCATGCTTGCCGCCGCAATCGGGCGGCGGGTCCGCCGGCCAACTGGATGCGCGGCTCGCGCGGACCGGCGTCGGCTTGGGCTGCGGCGGCGGCTCCGGTGCAGCGCTCGGCTCCGGCGCGGCACTCGGCGCGGCCTCCGAACCGGGCACGGGAATCGTCGGCGCCAGCGCGACAAGGTCGAGCACCTTCTCCGGAAGCGCGGCGCGAAGCGGCGCAGGGTCGCTCGCTTCCGGCTGGACAAGCGAGGCGACGCTCTCGCAGCCGGCGGGCTTGCTCGCGCTGCCATCGGCGGCCGGAGTCACCAGCCAGTCGCGCGGGCACTCGACGGAATCCTTCGGCCAGAGCGCCGACACCTCGCCGCTCGGTTTGTTTGCCGAAGCGTCTCTTGCAGTCTCTTCGGAAGCACTTGCCGGCGCATCCGCCGGCGTGCCGATGGGTGGCGCGTCCGATGCTGCGGGCGACTTGCGGCCGATTGCGCGACCGCGTCGGGCGGCGCACTCGGCGTCGAAGCTGCCGCCGGCAGTTCCGGAGGACCAGGCGCGGGCTCGGCAGCCTGTGGCGGCGGCACTGGGCGCGCGGGCATCGGCTCGGCGGGAATGACGCTGGCGGTCGTTTCGGGCTGCACGCTCTCGGCCGGCGGCAGCACGACGGCGGCAGTGCTCGCCGTTTGGAGCGGCACGGTTTCCTTCGTCGTCTCCGCCTCGGCCGGCGCGGCCTCCGTCGGAGCATTCTGCCAGCTCGGAGCACCTGCCGGAGCGATCTCTGCCGGCGCGATCTCCGCCGGAGTGATCTCTGTGGCAGCGACGTCTGTTGCGGCGGACGTGGTTGCGACAATCACGACCGGCGCCGGCTCGCTCCGATCCTCGCTCGCCGCGTGCTGCGACGGCCGATCCGGCCCGCCCGGATCCACGAACAGCGCATTGCTGGAGACAACCGCCATGATCGCGCCGGCAAGGCCGACAATGCCTGCACTCTTCAAAAGCACGGGCCGCATGTCACGCCAGCTGAACCAGCCGTTCTCCTCCTCGGCGGATTGATCATACGCCGATGCGCGGCGGACGCCGTTCGAGCCGTAACGAGGCCGAATACTCACAACGCAAACCTCAACTACGCGGTTCGGCGTTATCCTTAACGAAAAATGAAGATCGGGAGAAGGCGATGTTTGGGCAGAAAACCGGCAGATCCGCCGCGTATGTGGCTTGAAACCGCCCGAATGCGCTTCAGTGCGCCCCGGTCTTCACCCGCGTCGAAGCGATCGCATCGAGCGCCATTTCGGAGAGCCGCTGCCATTCCTTCAGCGCGAAAGCGTGGAGCGCGGTGCGCTCGCGACCGGATTCGAGGCCTTCGCGCAAGAGATCGATCTCGGCCAGGAAGAGCTCGGCGTTGAACTCCGAGACGTCGCCGGCAAGGCGACGGATCAGGATGCGCAGGAACTGCCGCTGCATCGTGCCCTGCACGAGCATGATCTCGCCGAGCGCGTCAACGTCAGCCGCGTGGCCGGTCTCTGGCATCTGTCGTCCTTCCGTTGGGGCGGATCGCGTGGGGCCGGCTTGCCGCGTGGCCGGAACGCCCGACCGTCGCAAATTTTCCCCTCAAGGTCTACGCGCCGCAAAGAACTCCTTCCCGCCTCGGTAGGAATTTAGCGACGGGGTTATCCGTTCGGTGAAGCTTCTTGCCTACTAAATTCGCGCGTGTTTCCGCGCTGGATGGACCAAGAAGCCACGGAGAGAGGATCGAACGCGCATTGCCTCGGCGCGGCGCATAGTTGCTTGAAATCGTCAACGGCGCTTCGCGCCTTTGACGGACAGGGGACGAGATGGGCCTGCTCTTGGTCGAAGACAATGCCGACGGCGAGGCGCTGACCTTGCGCGCATTCGAGCGGAACCAGATCAGCGAGCAGATCGTCGTCGCGCGCGACGGTGCGGCGGCGCTCGACTATTCGTCCGAAAGTGCAGCCGAGGGCGAGCGCGCGATGCCGAGGCCGATACCGCTCGACCTGATACTTCCGAGAGTCGACGGCTCTTCGAAGGAACAGCAGGACGTCATCACGGGCTACCGGCTCGGCTGCAACAGTTACGTCCACAAGCCCGTCGTTTTCGATGAGTTCCTCAAAGCAGAGCGTCAGCTTGGCGACTATTGGCTGTTGCTGAACGAAGCCGCCCTCGCTGAGAACGGAGCCTATTGAGATGGAGTCGCGCACGATCAACCAGCCCTCCTTCCTGATCGTGGAGGACTCCGACGACGACGCGCAGCTGCTCATTCGCGAATTGCGGCGCGGCGGATTCGATCCGACGTTTTGCCGCGTCGAGACGACCGTCGGCGTGAAGGAGGCGCTGCAGGAGCGCGCGTGGGATATCGTGATCTCCGACTACAACCTCCCGCAGCAGGACTTCTCGGAGATCATCCAAGCGGTCAGGACGGTCGACGTGGACGTGCCGGTGATCGTCGTCTCCGGCTCGATCAGTGAGGAGAACGCGCTGGCGCTGATGCGCGAGGGCGTGGCGGACTTCATCTATAAGAGCAACCTGTCGCGGCTCGTGCCGGCGATCGAGCGCGAGCTTACCGGCGCCGCCGCGCGCATCGCGCGCCACGACAGCGACCAACGTTTCCGCGACATCGTCGAGGTCTCGGGCGACTGGATCTGGGAGACCGACGAGGCGCACCGCTACACGTTCTTCTCCAACCGCTACGGCGAGGCCGAGTGGGCGGACCCGGCGACGAGCCTCGGCAAGACGCCGTGGGAGCTCGCCGGCGCCGACGTGGAGAAGGACGAGCATTGGCAGGCGCATCTTGCCGAGTGCGAGGCGCGCCAGGCGTTCCGCAATTTCCTCTTCTCGTTCACGTCGGCTTCCGGATCGCGGCATCACGTGTCGATGAGCGGCGTGCCGGTCTTCGACCGCAACGGCGAGTTCCGCGGCTATCGCGGGACGGCGACCGACCAGACGCCGGTTGTGGAGGCCTTCTGGCGTGCCGAAGAAGCCGAGGCTCTTTTGTCGGACGCCGTCGACAGCATCTCCGAAGGCTTCGTGATCTTCGATTCGGAAGACCGGATCGTCATGGCCAACGAGGCGTTCCGCAGGCTTTATCCCGACGTCGCCGACCTCATTGCGCCGGGCGTATCGTTCGAGGATTTGCTGCGCGCCGCCGTTGAGCGCGGAGTCTATCCCGCGGCCAAGGGACGGGAGCCGGAGTGGATACGCTCGCGGATCGAGGACCATCGCGATCTGTCGGGGAGTATCGTCGAACGGCTTTCCGATGGCCGCTGGGTGCTGATCACCGAAAGACGCATGAGCAACGGCGGGATTGCCGGCCTGCAGATGGACATCTCGGCGCTCAAGAAGGCCGAGGCCCAACGCGACCACCTCGCCGAGCACGACGCCACGACGGGCCTGCCGAATCTGTCGCTGTTCACCGATCATCTCACGCAGGAGATCGGTCAACTCGAGCGTTCCGGTTGTTCGATCGCGGTCGCGTGCCTGGAACTGACGTCGCTCCAGCATATCCGCGACAGCCATGGGCTCGACGCCGGAGACGTCGCGATTCGGGAGGCCGCAGCCCGGCTGCGCGACGCGACCGATGCGCACGAAACGGTCTCGCATATCGGCGGCGGCCAGTTCCTGGTGCTGCGCTCCAGGTTGGCCGACAAGTCGGCGACGCTGTGGTCGATCAAGCCGCTGCTTGCCGCGCTTTCCGAAGGCTTCCGGATCGACAACGACGAAGTACCGCTGCGCGTGGCGGTCGGCGTCAGCACCGCGCCCGGCGACTCAGTCGATCCGGACACGCTGATCCGCAACGCGACGACCGCCATGCATCGGGCGAAGCGCGCACCGGGCGGCGGCTATCAATTCTACAATGCCGAAATGACGGATGCGGCGGTGTCGCGCTCGAGCTTGGAGAACGACCTCCGCCACGCCATCGACAGAAACGAACTCTTCGTTGTCTACCAGCCGCAGGTCAGCGCACACGGCTACAAGCTGGTCGGAGCCGAGGCGCTGGTCCGCTGGCAGCATCCGACGCGCGGACTGATCGGCCCGAGCGACTTCATCCCGATCGCCGAGGAGAGCGGGCTGATCGGCGCAATCGGCGAGCACGTGCTCAAGACGGCGTGCCGCCAGGCCCGTATCTGGCGCGATCGGGGCGCGAAATTTCCGATCTCCGTCAATCTCTCCGCTTTGCAGCTCTCCGAAAGCGAGCTCGACAGCCGGATCGCTGCGATCGTCGCGGACGCAGGGCTTACGCCCGACGCTCTCGTGCTCGAGCTCACCGAAAGCGCAATCCTGCGCGACGCCTCCGCCGCCGCGCGCACGATGCGGCGGCTCGCCGCCGAAGGTATGAGTTTCGCCCTCGACGATTTCGGCATGCAGCCTTCCGCGCTGGGCTATCTCTCCGACCTGCCGTTCGACACGTTGAAGATCGATCGCGCCTTCGTGACGCGCATGACCGAGAGCCGCGGACACGCGGCGCTCTTCCAGGCCATTGTCGCGATGATCCACTCGCTCGGCATGACGGCGGTCGCCGAGGGGGTCGAGCAGCCGAGCCAGCTCATCTACCTGCAGGCCTATGGCTGCGACACGTTGCAGGGCTTCCTGTTCAGCCGACCGCTGCCGGCGGAGGAGTTCGGGACGCTGCTCGCCTCCGGGATCGTCCTGCCGTCGGTCGGCGACGGCACGATGCCGGCGGCCGGGATGCTGGTAATCCCGCAATCCGACGCAGCCTGAGCGGGCAATCGGGCGACGCGGAAATCTCAGAGTACTCATCCGCACGGCAAGATGAGCGTCCGCGGCGTTTGAGGCTCTTGTCCTCGCCGCTCATGGCGGGCGAGAATGCGCCACTCTTCATTCGAGAAAGACAAACCCATGCGGCGGTCCTCCCTCGTTTCGCTCGCCATCGCGATCGTGCTCGCGCTCGCGGTATCCGCTCCTTTGCGCGCGCCGCGGACGGCGACGTGGAGGGCTCGCACGATTATCCCGGCATCGGCCGCTTCGCCGGCAGCGTGATCACCGGCTACGACGCGAAGGATTTCGACGCGACGCGGCTGCAGACCGCGCCGTTCAAGGACGGCCAGGCCACCGGCGAGAAACGGCCGGAGGGCAAGGTCACGCGTATCGCCTACCGCACCGGCGCCGGTCCCTCGATCCTCGAAGTCTCGCGCAATTTCGAGACGCAGCTCGAAAAGGCCGGCTTCGAGACGCTCATCGCCTGCAACGTCGACGATTGCGGCGGCATTCCCTTCAGCGAGGCGCTCGACATACTGCCGGTGCCGCAGATGTGGGTCGACGGCTTCAACTACCGCTACTACGCCGGCAACAAGGCGGGAGAGAACGGCGCAGAGACCTACGCGACCGTGCTCGTCAGCCAGAACAACGACGAGATCACCGCCGAGCTCGTCGTCACCGAGGTCGGCGCGATCGCGAACAAGATGGTCGACGCCGCGGCGATGGCGAAGGGGCTCGGCGAGTCAGGGCACATCGCGCTCTACGGCATCTATTTCGACACCGACAAGGCGGTCTTGAAGCCGGAGAGCCGCCCGACGCTCGACGAGATCGCCAAGCTTTTGAGGACCAGCCCGACCTCAAGGTGATCATCGTCGGCCACACCGACAGCCAGGGCGGCTTCGACTACAACATGGACCTCTCGAAGAGCCGCGCGGCGGCGGTCGCCGCCGACCTTGCGAAGACCTACAAGATCGCCGCGGCGCGGCTGCAGACCGCCGGCGTCGGCTACCTCGCGCCGGTCGGCTCAAACGCCACCGACGACGGCCGCGCGAAGAACCGGCGGGTGGAGCTGGTCGAGCCGTAGGAGCGGCGCGCCCCAAAAGCAAACGGCCGCCCATGAGGCGGCCGCTTCGATTTTTCCCTGCGTCTGGCGTCAGCTATCCAAGAAGCTCCGGAGCTTCCTTGACCGGCTCGGGTGCTTGAGCTTCCTGAGCGCCTTCGCCTCGATCTGGCGGATGCGCTCGCGCGTCACCGAGAACTGCTGGCCGACCTCTTCCAGCGTGTGGTCGGTGTTCATGCCGATGCCGAAGCGCATGCGGAGCACGCGTTCTTCGCGCGGCGTGAGCGAGGCGAGGACCCGCGTGGTCGTCTCGCGCAGGTTCGACTGGATCGCCGCGTCGATCGGCAGGATGGCGTTCTTGTCCTCGATGAAGTCGCCGAGATGCGAATCCTCCTCGTCGCCGATCGGCGTCTCGAGGCTGATCGGTTCCTTGGCGATCTTCAGCACTTTCCGCACCTTCTCGAGCGGCATCTGCAGCTTTTCGGCGAGCTCCTCCGGCGTCGGCTCGCGGCCGATCTCGTGCAGCATCTGGCGGCTAGTCCGGACGATCTTGTTGATCGTCTCGATCATGTGGACGGGGATGCGGATGGTGCGCGCCTGGTCGGCGATCGAGCGGGTGATCGCCTGGCGAATCCACCACGTGGCATAGGTCGAGAACTTATAGCCGCGGCGGTACTCGAACTTGTCGACCGCCTTCATCAGCCCGATGTTGCCTTCCTGGATCAGATCGAGGAACTGCAGGCCGCGGTTCGTGTATTTCTTGGCGATCGAGATCACGAGGCGGAGGTTCGCCTCCACCATCTCCTTCTTCGCCTGACGCGCCTCGCGCTCGCCCTTCTGCACCTTGTGGACGATGCCGCGGAACTCGACGATCTGCAGCCCGGTCTCCGCCGCAAGCTGGCGGATGTCGGTGCGGATCTTGCCGATCGTCTCCTTCTCCTTCTGGCAGAACGACTTCCAGCCCTTGGCGGAGAAGCGCGCGATGCGGCGCGTCCAATGCGGGTCGAGCTCGTGGCCGCGATAGTGCGTGAGGAAGTCGGAGCGGTCGACGCCGTGGCTCTCGCCGAGACGGAGCAGCTTGGAGTCGAAGGAGATCAGCCGCTTGTTGATGTCGTAGAGCTGCTCGACCAAGGAATCGATGCGCGCCTGGTTCAGGGACAGCGACTTCACGTCGGTGACGATCTCGTCGGTCAGCTTCTTGGCACGGCGCTCCTGCGCCGGCGTCAGCGCGCGCGTCTTCGAGCCGCCGCCGACGATCGCGTCCTGCAGGCGGCGGAGCTTCTTGTAGTTCGAAGCGATGCGGTCGAAGGTCGAGAGCACCGCCGGCTTGATCTCCGCCTCCATGGCGGCAAGCGAGAGGTTGTTCTCGTAATCGTCGTCGTCGTCGGCATCCAAGTCGTTCGGAAGCGGCTCTTCAGCGCCATCTTCCCCTTCGGCTTTTGCCGGGGCCGGGGCCGGGGCCGGGGTCGGCGCCTTGGCGGGAGCGGCGGCGACCTTCGTCGCGTCACCGTTTTCGACCGGCGCGCCGGGCGGGGGCGCGACCGTCGGCGCCTTCGCGTCGGGACCCGCATAAGTCGCTTCGAGATCGATGATGTCGCGCAGCAGCACGTTGCCGGCGTTCAGCTCGTCGCGCCAGATGATGATCGCCTGGAAGGTGAGCGGATTTTCGCAGAGCCCGGCGATCATAGCCTCGCGCCCGGCCTCGATGCGCTTGGCGATGGCGATCTCGCCCTCGCGCGAGAGAAGCTCGACCGAGCCCATCTCGCGCAGATACATCCTGACCGGATCGTCGGTGCGGTCGGAGGCTTCGCGGCCCTTCGCTTTCTTGGCGACCGCGGTGCTCGCCGCCGGCATCAGCTCGCGGCCTTCCGACTCCTCCTCCGCCTCCTCTTCGGCGGCCTCCGCCTCGCCCTCGTCGGGCTCGTCGGATTCGACGACGTTGATCCCCATGTCGGAGAGCATCGCCATCGTGTCTTCGATCTGCTCGGAGGTGACCTCCTCGGAGGGAAGCACGGAGTTCAGCTCGTCGACCGTGACGTAGCCGCGCTTCTTCGCCTCCTTGATCATCTTCTTGACCGCGGCATCGGAGAGGTCGAGCAGCGGCCCGTCGTGGGTCTGCGCCTCCGGCGCTTCTTCTTTGGTCTCGACTGCGGTCTGGGTGCTTGTCGCCATCGTCTCTCGCGTATCGGTCGGCCTGCGCGCGCCAGCCGATCTATGGGAATGGCGCGGTCGTAAAGCGGTTCCTGTAAAGGTCGCCTTAACCACGTCGCCTCCGCTGCCTCGCCTCACGCCTGCGGCGCCCAGCGGCGATCCCGAACCCGGGCTTGTTGCCGTCAGCGTCGCTTGAACGGGTGCACGATCCCCGCCCCTTCCGTCTCGTCATGCCGATCGGGACGAAGGCTGCGTTGGTCTTGCTCCAGGATATCCCGCAGACGGCTCAAGTGCACGTCGCTCGCCTCGCGGCCGAGCGCCGTCGCTGCCGCCTGACGCTCGATAGATAACGCGCCGGCGCGAAGACGCAAGTGGGCAGCGTCGTCGAAGACGGCGGCGGCGTGCTCGGCCCCGGCACTTGCGAGCGCGCTCAGCCCCGCGCCACGCAATTTCTCAAGAATCACAGTGATTTCAGGGGCATGGCCGGAGCGCTCAAGAGCGCATCTCAGCTCGGCAGCCGAAATTCCGGGCCTTTCCGCGAGCTCCGCGGCAAGGGCGGCGGCGAGCGCCGTCAGCTCTTTGCCGGCGAATTGGGCGTCTGCCAGCGCTTCCAGCCGCTCCGCCGCGATCTCCGGGTAGAGAATCGGCATGCCGACGAGGATCGCGTCGCCGAGGCTCGGGCCGGCGCCGCGCGCGCCGCGAACGAGCGGGTGGGCGAGAAGGCTGGCCGAAGGGCCCGCCGGGGCGGGCTGAAAACGCCGCTCGCCCGGGCGACGCCGATCATTGCGCTGATACTGATTCTGCATACTGATTCGGGGGGCGCCGCGCGCCGCCGAAATGGAGCGCCAGCCGCTCCTTGATCGCCGTCTCGTAGTGCCGCCTGACATCCATGTCGGCGATCGTCGCCACCGCCGCGCGGAGTTCCTTCTCCACGCCGGCGCGCCGTTCAGGCGTTGCAAGGTCGAGCCCGTAGGTGGCGCTCAGCCACAGCATGTCGACCAGCGGCTTCGCGGCCTCAAGGATCTTTCTGAAGGGCTCCGTGCCCTCGGCGCGGATGAGATCGTCGGGATCCTGCCCGCCGGGAAGGAGCGCAAAGCGCACGCTCTTTCCGGGCTTCAGCTCGGCGAGCGCCAGGTGCACGGCGCGAAACGCCGCCTTCAGCCCCGCCTCGTCGCCGTCGAAGCACAGCACCGGCTCGTCCGCCATCTGCCAGAGCATTCTCAGCTGATCTTCGGTGAGCGCGGTGCCGAGCGGGGCGACGGTCGCCTCGAAGCCGGCGGCAACGCAGGCGATCACGTCGATATAGCCCTCGACGGCGATGACGTGCCCGCCCTTGCGCGAAGCGGCGCGCGCGGGCTGGCCGTTATAGAGCACGTGGCTCTTGTGAAAGAGCGGCGTCTCCGGCGAGTTCAAATATTTCGCCTGCGCGTCGGGCGACAGCGCGCGCCCGCCGAAGGCGATGACGCGGCCGCGGAAGTCGGTGATCGGAAAGATGATGCGGTCGCGGAAGCGGTCGTAGGAGACCGGGATGTCTTCGCCGGCGATCAGGAGCCCTGCCTCGACCATCTGCTCCTGGCTGATGTCGGCCGCTGCGAGATGCTCCTTCAGCGCGTTGCGCGACGCCGGCGCGTAGCCGATGCGGAAGCGCTTCTGGATTTCCGGACGCGAGGCCGCGCTCGCGCAGATAGGCGCGCGCTTTGCTACCCTCCGCTCCGTGCAACGTCTCCTCGAAAAAATGCGCCGCCCTCTCCACCACGTCGTGGAGCGAGGCGCGCACGGCCTCGCGCTTCTCGGCCTCCGGATCGCGATCAGGCAGCGGCAACCCGGCCTCTTGCGCGAGCTGCGCCACGGCTTCCGGGAAGCTCAGCCCCTCCTGCTCGACCAGGAAGGTGAAATGGTCGCCCGACGCCCCGCAGCCGAAGCAGTGGTAGCGCCCCTTGCGGTTCTCGGCGTGGAAGGAGGGGGTCTTCTCGCCGTGGAACGGGCAGCACGCCCAGTAGTCGCCGCGGCCGGGATTGGATTTTCGCTTGTCCCACGTGACCTTGCGCCCGACCACGTCGGAGATCGGGACGCGGGCGCGGATGTCGTCGAGGAAAGAAGGGGGAAAGCGCATGCTGACAGCATCTAACATGTGATTTGAGTATGCGCATTGCGAGGCACGACGGTTCCGACCGAAGCGCCCGAAAAACACAGGCGCTAACGTTCACCGGAGAGGCAAATGCCCTACGAGCTCTACTACTGGCCCTCGATCCAGGGGCGCGGGGAATTCGTCCGCCTGGCGCTGGAGGAGGCCGGCGCGCCCTATGTCGACGTCTGGCGCGAGGGCGGCGGGTCGCCTTGGGATGCGGATTTCGGCGAGCACCCGTCCTTCGCGCCGCCCTATCTGAAGGACGGCAAGAAGGTCATCGGCCAGACCGCCAACATTCTGCTCTACCTCGGCGACATGCACGGCCTTGCGCCGAAAAACGAGACAGGACGGCTCTGGGTGCACCAGATACAGCTCACCATCGCCGACCTCGTGGTCGAGGCGCACGACACGCATCACCCGCTCGGCGGCGATTTCTACTACGAGGACCAGAAGCCGGAATCGCTCCGCCGGGCGAAGCTGTTCCGCGAGAGCCGCATCCCGAAATTCCTCGAATGGTTCGAGACGATCCTCGACCCGCAATCCGAAGGGCGACGCGCATCTCGTCGGCGCCCGGCTGACGAGCGCCGACCTGTCGCTGTTCCAGGCGGTCGAGGGCCTCTCCTACGCCTTTCCGAAGGCGATGAAGCGGCAGCTTCCAAAGGCTCCTCGCGTCGCCGCGCTGCGCGACCGCGTCGCGGCAAGGCCGCGCGTCAAAGCCTATGTCGCAAGCGAGCGCCGCATTCCCTTCAACGAGGACGGCATCTTCCGCCACTACCCGGAACTCGACGGATAGAGTTCTGTTAACCAATCTTCAACCGACCGGTCGGTATGCTCCGAATCGAACAGGGAGACCGGTCGGTATGGCAAAAGCCTCGGCAAAGGGCCGCGACACGCGCGAGCGCATCCTCGCCGCAGCCGAGCCGATGGTGCTCCGCCAAGGCTTCGCCGGGACCTCGCTCGACGACCTTCTCAAGGCAACGAGCCTCACCAAGGGCGCCTTCTTCCACCATTTCGGTGGCAAGGCCGATTTCGCCCGCGCGCTCGCCGAGCATTATCGCGGCAACCATCTCGCGCTCTTCGAGAAGTTCGCCTCGGAGGCGAACGCCGTCTCCGACGACCCGCTGGAGGCGACGCTGGCGTTCCTGAGAAGCTTCGAGGCGTTCGTGGAGGCGCGCACCACGCCGCTCGCCGGCTGTATTTACGCCGCCTACGCGTGTCAGAGCCGGCAATTCGACGATGGCGTGCAAACGCTGGTCGCCGACGGACTGAGACGCTGGGAGGCGCTCTACGAGGCGCATTTCGGCGCGATCCTCGCCTGCTACGAGCCAAAGGCGCAGGTCACCGCCGCTGAACTCGCCGAAATGATCGTCGCGATCGTCGAGGGCGGGCTGATCCTGTCGCGAAGCTACGGCGACCCGCACCTCGTCGCCCGCCAGTCGCGCCAGTTTCGCAACTATCTGGAGCTTCTCTTCAGCGAGCGCGAGCCGCGCCCGGCGCCGCAGGGCTAGGCACGGCGACGAGAAGATCGCGCGCGCGTGAGCGCCGCTTGAAGCTGACTGGCGCTTTCTTGAACCGCCTTGAATTGTGACTTCACGGCGCGCGGCGCGCAGAGTTGGGCGGACGACACTTCCTGGAGGATACCCGATGACAACTTTGCGTCGCGCCGCTTTGGCCGCCGTGTTCTCAGCCACGCCGCTCTTCTTCGCCCCTGCCTTCGCCGCGGGTATGGCGGACGACCACATGATGGCGGACGAGATGCATCCGATGATGCACAGCGAAGTCACCTGCAGCGCCGGCATGTCGGACACCGGCGGCATGATGGTCGAGTTCCATAACATGGGCCACGATCCGATCCCCGCGGGCACCACCGCGCACTGGATGCTGTCCGGCGTGGCGCAGGGCGACGTGCATTTCATGGACGCGGTCGCGCCCGGCGGCATGAAATCGCAGAACTACATGACGGCCGACCACATGATGCACATGCCGACCCATGCGCGTTGCAGCGTCGAGATGATGCAGTAGCAGTTCTTCGACGCGGGCGGCGCGCAAGCCGGCTTGCGCGCCGCCACCGAACGCTTTGACTGCGCCTATTCCGCCGCGATCAGCCGCTCTTCTTCTTCGTGCTCCGCCGCGTCCGCGTGAACGTGGATGTGGGCGCGCTGCAGCTTGTTCGCTGATGCACCGTGCGTGTGGATCATCTCCAGATCGTCGAAAGCCTCGCGGTCGTCGACGACCGGCGCCAGCGCGGCATCCATGTATTCGAGCTTCTTCGGATCGTTGTCGACCTTGCGGGCGAGCGAATTGACCGTCCAGAGGAGATGCAGCCACCGAGCGCCCTTCCAGAGGAAGTTCGCGGCGTATTTCGGATAGAAGACGAGCGGGCTTTCGATCGGCAGACCCGGCCGCCGCTCCGTGCGCACCTTGATGCGAATGTAGCCCGCCTCAACCGGATGCACGCCCTCGATCTTGTGCGTGGCCCAGAACCACAGCACCGGCCAAGCCGCCTTCTTCGCCGGCTTGCCGCTCGCGGCGACGCGCCGGAAGATCGTCTCGACGTGCGCCTTGTTGTAATACGTGTCCCAGGCCGCCTGGTAGCCGCGCTCCCAGTCGGCATCGCTCATCTTCGAATGATGCGTGACGCGCTCGGAGAGCGAATACTTGTTCATGTCCGGGTCCATCCAGGTCCCGGCTTCGGTCAGCCGCTTGTGATCCTCCGACCCCGGCAGCGGCGTCAGGTAGAAGAACTCGACAAGCTCGACGGCAAGCTCGCGCTTGATGATCTCGACGTCGCGCTTGATCGATTCGGGCGTGTCGTGCGGGAAGCCGGTGATGTAGCCGACGTAGTTCAGCACGCCGTGCTTCTTCCACTCCTGGAGCATCTTGCGATACTCCCAGATCTTGTTCTGCCGCTTCTTCACGGCCATCAGGTTCTCGGGGTTGATGCTCTCAAGCCCGACATAGGCCCAATGGCAGCCGGCACGCGCGCACTTCTCGATGAAGCCCGGCGTCTTGTGGCAGAGCGCGTCGGCCTGGATGAAGAACTTGAACCTGAGACCATCCACCTCGCGCAGCTTGATCAGCCGGTCGAGCACGGGTTCCCAATCTTTGTTGCGGGAGAAGTTGTCGTCGGTGACGACGAAGCGCTTGATGCCGCGCGCCGTCATCTCGCGAACGACGGCCTCGATGTCGTCGGGCGTGCGCCAGCGCGACTTGCGGCCCTGCACGTTGATGATGGAGCAGAACGAGCACTGGTAGGGGCAGCCGCGACCTGAATCGAAGGTCGCATAGGTGCCGACGATGCGGTCGAGCACGTAGTCGGGGAGATAGGGGGTCGGCTCGCCGGCGAGGTTCGGCAGCGCGCTCATGTAGTTGTAGACCGGCTTCGCCGTGCCCGCCCAAACCTCCTTCAAGAGCGCCTCGAAGCGGCCCTCCTCCGCTTCGCCCGCAAAGACGATGCAGCCGATATCGATCGCTTCCTGGATATCGGCGGGAATCTCCTTCAGCATCGAAAGACAGCCGGAGACATGGAACCCGCCGATCGCAACCGGGATGCCGGCGGCGCGGAATCTGCGCGCGATGTGCATGGCGCGCGGGAACTGGTTCGATTGCACGCCGACCAGACAGAGCAGCGCACCGTCCGCCGACTTCATCTCAGCGATGAGCTTCTGCACCGGGATGACGGTGTTCGGCTCGTCGTAAGCGGAATAGGTGATGTCGACATCCGGGCCGAGCACGTGCCGCTCGGCGCAGTCCCGCGTCAGACCGTAGAGGCAGCCGAGCGAGTTCGACGGCACGCCCGATTTCACCCACTGGATGACGTAACCGTCGGAATCGTAACGGGAAGGCTTGATAAGCGTGACGGCGAAACGTCTGAACGAAGCACCCACGATTTCATCCCCCAAAAAGCTGGCCACGCGGCGGCGGCTACTCCGCCGCCTGCATCGTCTCGGGTTCCTTCGCGGCCTCGATGTCGTGGACGTGGATGTGCGCGCGCTGCAGCTTGTTCGCCGAAGCGGCGTGCGTGTGGATCATCTCCAGCTCGTCGAAGGCCTCGCGGTCGTCGACGACCGGGCGCCAGCGCCGCGTCCGTGTATCTCGCGCTTCGCCGGATCGCGCTTCGACCTTCCAGGCGATGTAGACGAAGCGTCAGCAAAAGCCAGCCGGCGCGCGCCTTGCCGGACCGCCGTCAGCGTCCAGTGCTTCGGATAGAAGACGAGCGGACTCTCGATCGGCATGCCCGGCCGCCGCTCGGTGCGCACCCGGCGGCGGATATAGCCGGCCTCGACCGGATGCACGCGCTCCACCAGATGCGTCGGACCAGAACCATAGAAGCGGCCACACCGCCTTGAACAGCTGGCCTCCCCTGCGCCGCGACGCGCCGCAGGATGCGCTCGATGTGCGTCGCGGTTGTAATAGGTCTTCCACGCCTTCTCGAAGGCCCCCTCCCACTCCGCGTCGCTCATCTTCGCATGATGCGTGACCCGGTGCGATAGCGCGTATTTGTTCATGTCCGGGTCCATCCAGGTCCCGGCTTCGGTCAGTGCGCTTGTGATCCTCCGAGCCCGGCAGCGGCGTCAGATAGAAGAATTCGATCAGCTCGACGGGGAGCTCGCGCTTGATGATCTCCACGTCGCGCGGGATCGATTCCGGCGTGTCGTGCGGGAAGCCGGTGATGTAGCCGACATAGACCATCACGCCGTGCTTGCTTCCATTTCTGGAGCATCTTGCGATACTCCCAGATCTTGTTCTGCCGCTTCTTGGCGGCGATCAGGTTCTCCGGGTTGATGTTCTCCAGCCCGATATAGACCCAGTTGCAGCCGGCGCGCGCGCACCTTCTCGATGAAGCCCTCGGTCTTGTGGCAGAGCGCGTCGGCCTGAATGAAGAACTTGAACGTTCCCCTCCTCCTCGCGCAGCTTGATCATGCGGTCGAGGACGAGCTCCCAGTCCTTGTTGCGAGCAAAATTGTCGTCGGTGAAGAGGAAGCGACGGACGCCGCGCGCACAGTTCTCGCGGATGAGCGCCTCGATGTCGTCCGGCGAGCGCCAGCGCGACTTGCGCCCCTGCACGTTGATGATCGAGCAGAAGGAGCACTGATACGGGCAGCCGCGGCCGGAATCGAAGGTCGCGTAGGCGCCGCGACATGGTCGAGCACGTAGTCGGGCAGGATCGGCGTCGGCGCGCCCGCGAGGTCCGGCAGCGCGTTCATGTAGTTGTAGATCGGCTTCGCCTTCCCTGCCCAGACGTCCTTGCAGCAGCGCTCTCCAGCCGCCCCTCCTCCGCCTCGCCGGCGAAGATGATGCAGCCGATGTCGATCGCCTCCTGGATGTCGGCCGGGATCTCCTTCAGCATCGCCAGGCAGCCGGAGACGTGGAACCCGCCGATGGCGACGGGAATGCCGGCGGCGCGGAAGCGCCGCGCGATGTGCATGGTGCGCGGAAACTGGTTCGACTGCACGCCCGACCAGACAGAAGCAGCGCCCCGTCGGCCGTGCTGCATCTCGCGCGATGAGCTTGTCGACCGGAACGAGCGTGTTCGGCTCGTCGTACGCCTGCGTATGCGATCGTCCACGTCCGGGCCGAGGACCTTGCGCGTCGGCGCAGTCGCGCAGCCAGCGCCATAGAGGCAGCCGAGCGAGTTCGAAGGCACGCAGATTCTTGCGCCACTGGATGACGTAGCCGTCCGTAGTCGTAGCGGGCCGGCTTGATCAGCACGATGGAAACTTCTTCGCCCTTGAGCCCATTTGCCCCTGCCTCATAGGTTCGAGCGGATCGAGCTCACAGCGATAAGGCAATACCGGCGGCTCCTGAACCCCCTTTGTCCCCGCCTGCAAGCGGCGGCTAGCCGAGCCGCTCCTTCACCATCGCGCTCGCCTTGCCGAAGTCCATCTTGCCGGCATGGCGCTCCTTCAAGAGCGCCATGACCTTGCCCATGTCGCGCGAACGATGCTGCGCCGGCTTCTGCGAGCGCGGCCTCGACCGCGGCGCGGATCTCCGTCGTCCGACATCTGCGCCGGCATGAAGGCGCGGATCACCTCGATCTCGGCGCGCTCCTTCGCCGCGAGCTCGGGGCGCTTGCCCGTCGTCATAGGCTGTCGCCGATTCCTCGCGCTGGCGGATCATCTTCGCCAAGCACCGCGACAAGCTCCTCGTCGGAGGCGGCCTTCTGCGCCCCCGCGCCGCGGGCAAGAATGTCGCGCTCCTTGAAAGCGGCGCTGATCATGCGGAGCGCCGAAACGCGCGGCGCGTCGCGGCTCTTCATCGCCGCCTTCAGCGCCTCGTTGACCTCCTCGCGCATCGCCTTCGTCCTTCCAGGTGGCTTGCCGCCACGTTGACCCGTTCGCCGCCCGCCTCTACATGGCGGCGACATGCGAAAAAAGCGAGCGGCAGGACGCTGGGCTTCCGGCAGCCGGGCGCGTGTGGCCTCGCGAGAGCGACTGAGATGACCACCCCCGACTGGAGCGAACCGAAGGCGACCGCCCTCCTCGTGCTCGACGACGGCACGGTGATCGAGGGTGTCGGGTGTCGGCGCCGAGCGGCAAGGCAGCGGGCGAGGTCTGCTTCAACACCGCGATGACCGGCTACGAGGAGATCCTGACCGACCCCTCCTATGCCGGCCAGATCGTCACCTTCACCTTCCCGCATATCGGCAATGTCGGCACCAACGAGGAGGACATCGAGACGGTGAACGCCGCCGCGAGCTCCGGCGTCACCGGCTGGTCCTGAAGACCGATGTCACCGAGCCGGCGAACTGGCGCGCGACGCGGCGCTTCGACGAGTGGCTGAAGGCGCGCGGCATCGTCGGCATCGCCGGCGTCGACACGCGCGCGCTGACCGCGCGCATCCGCGAGAAGGGCATGCCGAACGGCATCGTCGTCAACGCGCCGGACGGCGTCTTCGATGTCGCTGCGCTCAAGAAGGAAGCGGCGGCGCTGCCGAAGATGGCCGGCCTCGACCTCGTGCCCGGCGTCACCACCGGGCAGAGCTTCGCCTGGGACGAGACGACCTGGCAGCTCGGCGAGGGCTACGGCCATCGCGAGGGCGACCCCCGCTTCCACGTCGTCGCCATCGACTACGGCATCAAGCGCAACATCCTGCGGCTCCTCGCCGACCAGGGCTGCGAGGTGACGGTGCTGCCGGCGACGGCGACCGCCGAGGACGTGCTGTCACGCAAACCCGACGGCGTGTTCCTGTCGAACGGCCCGGGCGACCCGGCGGCGACCGGCGAATATTCTGTGCCGACGATCAAGGCCGTGGTGGAAGCCGGCGTGCCGACCTTCGGCATCTGCCTCGGCCACCAGATGCTCGGCCTCGCGCTCGGCGGCGACGACGGAGAAGATGCGGCAGGGCCATCACGGCGCCAACCATCCGGTCAAGGATTTCACCACCGGCAAGGTCGAGATCGTGTCGATGAACCACGGCTTCGCGCTCGACCGCGACAGCCTGCCGAAGAACGTCGAGGAGACGCATGTCTCGCTCTTCGACGGCTCGAACTGCGGCATCCGCATGACCGACAGGCCGGTCTTCTCGGTGCAATACCACCCGGAGGCCTCGCCCGGCCCGCAGGACAGCCACTACCTGTTCAAGCGCTTCGTGGAGCTGATGGCGGCGAAGAACGGGAAGCCGCGGGCTGAGGTCGCCGAAGCCGCTTTCGTGATGCGTGACTTCGTCGAGGAGTCGCCGCCGAGCTGAGCGCATTGAGCAATCCGATTTCGCCGGCCTTTCGGGCGACGCGCAGCTTGGCTTGAACGCCTCTTGATCCCGATCTTGTGCCGACTTGCTCTTGGAGACGAGCTTAGCGTCGCCTGAGGTGCTCGAATGCCAGTTCTGGGTCCATCTCGCTCGGCGTCCTCGGCGAGCAAACGCAGGTCTCCACGTATCTTCGTCTTCATCGAGCGTCCGCGAACGGCCTCAGCTACATGCGCGACATAACCGATGGCGCTGCCGTCGACGTCGTCGCGACATTCGATCCATTCGGAGCGGACGAAATCTGAGGGCGCCGCGTTCTTCCCGGCAAGGAGGCGATACGTCGAGACCTTCCGAGCGCGAGGCAGTAGCCCACCTCGAAGAAGATATCAGCAAGCGTCCGAGGAGGAGTGGCATCTGAGAAGATCGCGATGTCGACGCCGCAGCCTCGGATCAGCCGGATAATTTTTGAGAGGAATCGCCTGAACGACGAGGTCGGAAGCTCGCGCCGCGCTTCAAAATCAGTCTTCTGGCAGCCCTCCTTCAAATCGCCCGCATGTCGCGCTTCGACGCAGCGACATCGATCAGTTCCATGAAGCATTAAGCCACCATCGCCGACGCAAAGCGCCGAGCTCAATCGGATCCGCCAGTTCCGACCTGTCCAAAGAGCTCGTGCAGAGAATCGCCGATCGATCTCTTTCCAAGCACGCCTTGAAGAGGCCGGGAGATTTCTGATGCGAGCGTGGCCAGACTGACGCGGCTCGCTCTTTGTGATGCAGATTTTCAGGCCGGCAGTCGCGATCTCGTGGACGCCGGGCTCATGACCTGGACATCGCCATCTCCGACTGCCCCCGCCGTGACGACCCGTGACCTGACGACTTGTGCCATAGCGACAGCCTACCGCGGAACGCTCAATATGGCTCGGCGGCCCCGATGCGGCGGCCGCAAAGCGCGAAATGAGACCGGTGAGCTTCCTCTGCCTCCTATTCCTCCACGTCCGCGTCCGGCCGGTCGCTGCCGCGCGAAAGCTCTTCGTGCCAGGTGCCGTCGGCATCCTCGTACTGGATCGCGTGGGTTTCGCCCGGCGCCCGCTGCTCAAGCGCGACGCGGTGCGCTGCCTTGACGGCCGCATCGCGGCTGCGAAAGGTCTCGGAGAAGACATCGCCGAGCTTGTAGGCCCAGCCGCCGTCGTGCTCGACGATCCGGTAGGTAATGTGCGCCATCGTGATCCTTCTTGTTTCCGGCGATCGCTGCCCCGCTCAGATCGTGCCTGAGAACGTATCGCAGGCTGCGACCGTACCCTTCTCGTAGCCGCGGCGGAACCATTTTGCGCGCTGCTCCGACGTGCCGTGCGTGAAGCTGTCCGGCACGACGTAGCCCTGCGCCTGTTGCTGCAGCGCGTCGTCGCCGACGGCGGCGGCGGCTCGCAAAGCCTCGTCGATGTCGCCGGGCTCGAGAATGCCTTCCTGCTGGGTCCGGTTCGCCCAGATGCCGGCAAAGCAGTCCGCCTGCAGCTCGGTGCGCACCGAAAGCGCATTCGCCGCGCTCTCGCCAAGCTGAGCCTCCTTGGCGTGCACCGCCGGCAGAATGCCGAGCACGTTCTGCACATGGTGGCCGACCTCGTGCGCAAGCACGTAAGCCTCGGCGAAGTCGCCGGGCGCACCGAAGCGCGTGCGCAGCTCGTTGTAGAAATCGAGGTCGATGTAGACGTTCTGGTCGCCCGGGCAATAGAACGGCCCGGTTGCCGCGCTCGCCGCGCCGCAGGCGGAGCGCACGCTGCCGGAGAAGAGCGTCAGAATCGGCTTCGGATAATCCTTGCCTTCCTGCTGCAGGATCGCGGTCCAGGTGTCCTCCGTGTCGGCGAGCACGGTCGCCACGAAGGCGCGCATCTCGTCGCTGGTGCCGCTTTGCACCGGTTGCCCGCTTTGTTGCGTCCCGACGCCGGAAACATCGCCGGACAGCAGCTCAAGCGGGTTGATGCCGAGGAAATAAGCCGCGACCAGGACCACGATCACCACGCCGATTCCGCCGCCGCCCCGGCGTATCCCGATCGGACTGCGGCCGCCGAGCCCACCGCCGAGGCCGCCCCCCAAGCCGCCGCCGAGGCCGCTGTCCCCGCGCAAATCCCGGATGTTCTCGCTCTGCCGCCGGCCCTGCCAACGCATCGTTCGCCTCCACGCTACCCCTGCCCGGGGCGTCATTCACAATTGCGAAGCGGCGGCATGTATCAGGCGCCGCTGCCGACAACAGCCTAGCCGACCGGCGGCCTCACGAGAACTGCGTGCTTCCTTAGCCCCGGCGCCGCAAGCGCCGTTTCTATACGCATCCACGA
Source organism: uncultured Alphaproteobacteria bacterium (assembly GCA_963778625.1). Taxonomy (GTDB): domain Bacteria; phylum Pseudomonadota; class Alphaproteobacteria; order Rhizobiales; family Afifellaceae; genus DASWJZ01. The sequence continues at coordinate 218,366 of CAVZVB010000018.1, read as the reverse complement.
GCCGCGCAAGCTCGTGTGTGCGGATCTGGTCGAGCTTGTCGTGCAGGGCCGCGATCTCGATCTCCGACTTCAAGTTCACCTCGTAATCGTGCGCCGCCGCGAGCCGGTCCTTCGCCGCCTGACGGTTCTGCGACATCATGATGACGGGCGCCTGGATCGCGGCGAGCAGCGAAAGAAGCAGGTTCAGAAAAATGAATGGGTAAGGGTCGAACCCGCCGAGAAGCCCGGCAAGCAGAGCCGTGTTCAGAAGCACCCAGAGGACGATGAAAACGCCGAAGCCGATGATGAAGGTCCACGAGCCGCCGATCTCGGCGACATGATCGGCGAGGCGGTCGCCGAATGTCAGCTGCTTATCGAACTCCTTGTTGACGTTGCAGGAGACGGCCAGCCGTCTTGCCATGCGTTCGATCACGCGCCGCTCGCGCGCCGGCATGTCGTTCACGCCAATGTCGAGAAGCCGCTGGGCAAGTTGGCGAATCGCGTCTTCGTTGTGGTTCATCCCATCCTCTGCCCGTCCGGTGCTCCGCTTCGCGCCAATGTCACATTTTGGGTATAGCGCAATGCTGCCGCTTCCCGCGATCCGCTGCGTTGGCCCGGCACCCTTGATTGTGACGAAGTAGCGCCGAACTCTGCCCCGCATCGGTCGCCGCGAGGCCGCAATCCGGCCCTCCGTTTACGCCAGGAGGAGGAAAGATGAGCCCAGCCGAGTTCAGGGCCTGGCGTAAGTCGCGCGGCCTGAAGCAAAAAGAGGCGGCGGAAAAGCTCGGCCTCAAGAAGCGCATGATCCAATATTACGAGACCGGCAACCGCGGCGAGAAGAAGGTGGTGATCCCGAAGACTGTCGAACTCGCCTGCTACGCGCTCTCCGTGGGCGTGGAGGCGTTCGATGGCGGGCTCGCCAATTCAGAGCGCGCGGGCGATGACGGCGGGCCCGGTGTCACCGGACTCCTGCGGGCGATCGACCAGCGCGACGCGGCTTAGCCACCGCATTCCGCACCGCCCGGCTGCACATTCGGCGCGCCCTTTCCCGTCGCAACGATTGCGCCTATAAGCGCCCCGAAATCTGACGAATTCCTTTGACCAGCCCCGGGCGGAGCCGCCGTGCCGGGGCTTCGTTCGAACCGCGCCCAAGATGCCGAAACGCACCGACATCTCCACCATCCTGATCATCGGCGCGGGGCCGATCGTCATCGGCCAGGCCTGCGAGTTCGACTATTCCGGCACGCAGGCCGTGAAGGCGCTCAAGGCCGAGGGCTACCGGATCGTGCTCGTCAACTCCAATCCGGCGACGATCATGACCGACCCGGAGCTCGCAGACGCCACCTATATCGAGCCGATCACGCCGGAGATCGTGGCGAAGATCATCGAGAAGGAGCGGCGCGTCCTTCCCGGCGGCTTCGCGCTGCTGCCGACCATGGGCGGGCAGACGGCGCTCAACACCGCGCTCTCGCTCCGCCGCATGGGGGTCCTGGAAAAATTCGACGTGGAGATGATCGGCGCCGACCGCCGACGCCATCGACAAGGCGGAGGACCGCGAGCTCTTCCGCGAGGCGATGCAGCGGATCGGGCTTGCGACGCCGAAGGCCGCCTTCGTCAACACCTCGGAGCTGAAGAAGCGCTTCCGCGAGGAGCGCGAGGCGCGGATCGCGGAGATCGAAGCGAAGCATCCCGCCGGGCCGGAACGCGCGCGCACGCGCTTTCCGCGTTCGAGGCGGAGTGGTCGGTCGGCGAGCGGCTCCGCCGCGACGAGCACCGCCTGACTGCGCAGCTTCAGGCGCTGCATGCGCTGAACGAGACCGGCCTGCCGGCGATCATCCGCCCCTCCTTCACGCTCGCCGGCACCGGCGGCGGCATCGCCTACACGCTCGACGAGCTCTACGAGCTGGTGCTCGGCGGCCTCGACGCCTCGCCCACCAACGAGGTGCTGATCGAGGAATCGGTGCTCGGCTGGAAGGAGTTCGAGATGGAGGTCGTCCGCGACAAGGACGACAACTGCATCATCGTCTGCTCGATCGAGAACGTCGATCCGATGGGCGTCCATACCGGCGATTCGATCACCGTCGCGCCGGCGCTGACGCTGACCGACAAGGAATTCCAGGCTGATGCGCGACGCCTCGATCGCGGTGTTGCGCGAGATCGGGGTGGAGACCGGCGGCTCGAACGTGCAGTTCGCCGTCAATCCCGAGGACGGGCGCATGGTGGTGATCGAGATGAACCCGCGGGTCTCGCGCTCCTCCGCGCTCGCCTCGAAGGCCACCGGCTTCCCGATCGCCAAGGTCGCGGCGAGGCTCGCCGTCGGCTACACGCTCGACGAGCTTGAGAACGACATCACGGCCGGCGCCATGCCGGCCGTCGTTCGAGCCGACCATCGACTACGTGGTCACCAAGATCCCGCGCTTCGCCTTCGAGAAATTTCCGGGCGCGGAGCCGGTGCTCACGACCTCGATGAAGTCGGTCGGCGAGGTGATGGCGATCGGCCGGACCTTTGCCGAATCGCTGCAGAAGGCGCTGCGCGGCCTGGAGACCGGCCTCAACGGGCTCGACGAGGTGGAGATTCCAGGCCTCGGCATCGGCGACGACAAGAACGCAGTGCGCGCTGCGCTCGGCATTCCGCGCCCGGACCGGCTTCTCATGATCGCGCAGGCGCTGCGGCTCGGCTTCGACGTGGAGCTCATCCACGAAGCCTGCCGCGTCGACCCCTGGTTCCTGCGCGAGGTCGAGAAGATCGTGCAATGGGAAGCGCGCGTGCGCGAGCACGGCCTTCCGGAGAGCCCGCGGCTCTTGCGCCAGCTGAAGGCGCAGGGCTTCTCCGACGCGCGGCTCGCGTCGCTCTCGGGGAAGAGCGAGGCGGAAGTTCTGGCGCTTCGCCAACGCCTCGGCGTTCAGCCGGTCTTCAAGCGCGTCGACACCTGCGCCGCGGAGTTCGCCGCGCCGACCGCCTACATGTATTCGACCTACGAGACGGCGTTCGGCGGCCAGCCGGAGGACGAGGCGCGGCCGTCGGACCGCAACAAGGTCATCATCCTCGGCGGCGGGCCGAACCGCATCGGGCAGGGAATCGAGTTCGACTATTGCTGCTGCCACGCCGCCTTTGCGCTCGACGAGCTCGGCATCGAGTTCGATCATGGTGAACTGCAACCCGGAGACCGTCTCGACCGACTACGATACCTCCGACCGGCTCTATTTCGAGCCGCTCACCGCGGAGGACGTGCTTGAGATCGTGCGCGTCGAGCAGTCGAAGGGATCGCTCCTCGGCGTCATCGTGCAGTTCGGCGGGCAGACGCCGCTGAAACTGGCCGCCGCGTTGCAGCACGCGAACGTGCCGATCCTCGGCACCTCGCCTGACATGATCGACCTTGCGGAGGACCGCGAGCGGTTCCAGGCGCTCATCCAAAAGCTCGGCCTCAAGCAACCGGAGAACGGCACCGCGCGCTCAGTCGAGGAAGCGCGGCGCATCACTGAGCGGATCGGCTATCCCGTCGTCATCCGCCCCTCCTACGTGCTTGGCGGTCGGGCGATGGAGATCGTGCGCGATGCCGGAAGCCTCGAGCGTTACGTTACGCACGCGGTGGTCGTCTCCGGCACGTCGCCGGTGCTGATCGATTCCTATCTCTCCGACGCGATCGAGGTCGACGTCGATGCGCTCTCCGACGGCACCGACGTCTTCGTCTGCGGCGTCATGGAGCACATCGAGGAGGCGGGCATCCATTCCGGCGATTCCGCCTGCTCGCTGCCGCCGCATTCGCTCTCGAAGCCGACGATCGAGGCGATCGAGCGGCAGACGGTCGCGCTCGCCAAGGCGCTTCATGTCTGCGGCCTGATGAACGTGCAATACGCAGTCAAGAACGGCGATATCTACGTGCTCGAGGTCAACCCGCGCGCCTCGCGCACCGTGCCCTTCGTCGCCAAGGCGATAGGAATGCCGGTCGCCAAGATCGCCGCCAAGGTGATGGCCGGCGCGCGCCTCGCCGATTTCCACCTGCAGCCGCCGCGCCCGAAGCAGATCTCGGTGAAGGAAGCGGTGTTCCCCTTCGCCCGCTTCCCGAACGTCGACACGCTGCTTGGGCCGGAGATGAAATCGACCGGCGAGGTGATGGGAATCGACGCCGCCTTCCCGCTCGCCTTCGCCAAGAGCCAGATCGGCGCGGGGACCATGCTGCCGTCCGGCGGCACCGCCTTCGTGTCGGTCAAGGACGCCGACAAAGAGCGTGTGATAGGGACAGCTAACCGTCTGTCAAAACTGGGTTTTCGGCTGATCGCCACGGCCGGGACGCAGCGCTTCCTGACCGCGCGCGACATCCCCTGCGAGCGCATCAACAAGGTGCTTGAAGGGCGACCGCATATCGTGGATGCTATCAAGAACGGCGAGGTGCAACTGGTGATCAACACCACGGAGGGAGCGCAAGCTCTGTCCGACAGCCGTTCGCTCAGGCGCGAAGCGCTTCTGCACAAGGTTCCGTATTTCACGACCCTGGCAGGTGCGAGTGCAGCAGCCCTCGGGATCGAGGCGCTGTTGGGCGGTCAACTTGAAGTCAGGCCGCTGCAATCTTACTTCACGGCCGCCTGACCATTATGTGTTCACGGGGTGTTCCGGGAGCGGAACGCCCGGTTTTTTGTGTTGCCCGGCCAATGGCCGGTCTTTGGAGGTTACGATGGAAAAGGTGCCGATGACGGCGAACGGCTATGCGAATCTGGAGGTGGAGTTGAAGCGCCTCACGTCGCAAGAGCGCCCGCGCATCATCCAGGCGATTTCGGATGCCCGTACGCATGGCGACCTTTCTGAGAACGCCGAGTACCATGCCGCCAAAGAGGCGCAGAGCCTGAACGAGGGCCGCATTGCGGAGCTTGAGGACAAGCTCACGCGTGCCGAGGTGATCGACGTTTCCAAGCTCTCCGGCGACACGGTGAAATTCGGCGCCAAGGTCACGCTGGTCGACGAGGACACCGAAGAGAAGAAGGTCTACCGCATCGTCGGCGACGTCGAAGCCGACGTGAAGGAGGGGCGCATCTCCATCTCCTCGCCGATCGCGCGTGCGCTGATCGGCAAGAGCGTCGGCGATACGGTGGAAGTGACCGCGCCCGGCGGCGCGCGGAGCTACGAGATCCTGCGCATCGCCTTCGGCGTCTAAGCGTCAAGGCGCGGGGCGAACGCGCCCCGCGCGGGGCGCCCTGCCGCGGCCAATCCGAAAAGCGTCAGCATGACGATCAGCCCGAGCGGCAGGTGGAGAATCTGGGCTGCCGGCCGCGCCGCAAGCGGCGCGACAAAGGCGGCGGCAAGTATCGCCTTCTCGTAAGGCCGAAAGCCTTTCTCTAAGCCGTCGGCCACGAGGAACGCGATTGCCGGGGCGATCAACAGCATGTCGTAGTCGAGCACGTAGGGCGTGACGAGAAGCGCGCCGACCGCGACCGCCGCCTTCTCCGACCGCCCGACGCCGCCGAGCCACGCGCGCACCAGCATTGCAAGCACGGCGAGGGAGAGAAGGCCTTGCGCGACATAAGCCGCCGCGACCGGTCCGCCGAAACCGCGCACGGCGGAGAACAGGCTTTGAATCTTGTACCAGCCGGTCGCGGTCTGCTCGAGCACCACGGTCCGCGTCACCTCTCCGCTGGCGAGAAATGCGCGCCACGGCTCAAGTCCGAACGCTGCGACACTCAAGCCTGAGAGCACGACCACCGCGATCGAAGCGCCGACGAACGGCTTCCATTGCCGAGCCGCGACAAGCACGAACGGCAGCACCAGCCCGAGATGCGGCTTGTAGCAGAGGCAGCCGAGGAGAAGTCCTGCGAGCCATGGGCGCCGCTCAAGCAGCGCCAGCCCGAGCCCGAGCAGGCCGGCGGTCAAGAACGCGTTCTGTCCGTGGCCGACGGTGACGAACACCGCCGGGAACGCCGCCGCCGCGAGAAGCGCGAGCGGACGCGGCAGGATCACCCATATCGCGAAGAGATAGAAAGCGAGGCCGGCGACGAGCCACACGGAGAGCGCGGCAACATAGGGAAGCGTCGCGAGCGGCGCTGCAACGAGCAGGAAGATCGGCGGATAGTGCCAGCCGTAGACGTTCTCCGACTGCCCGGTGACCGCCGCCTCTTTCGTAAAGAGGCTAGCAAAATCGTAGACCGCCGCGGGCCGGCCCTCCAGTGCCAGACGGCCGGCGGCGTAGGGATTGGCGAAGTCCGTCCCGATCGGCCGGCCCCACATGTCGAGGAGACCGTGCCCCGTCGTCCACAGCGCAAGGGTCGCGAGCGCGAAAAGAACGAGGAAGAGGAGCGAATAGCCGCGCACGCGCTCCACATCGATCCATGCGGCGTCGCGAAACGGATCCGGCAATGTCGGTCGCAGCGGAGCATAGCCGCGAGAATCGCGGCTCCGGGCTAAAGCGAGGTTAAGGCTCTCCGCGCCGTCGGCGGGACCTTACGGCCGCCAATCGATCGGTACGTGGCCGGGCTGCGACGCGACCCGTGCGAGCCAGGCGCTCACGCTTGGAAAGGCGGAGAGGTCGAAGCCGCCCTCGCCGGCGCAATGCGTATAGGCATAGAGCGCGATGTCGGCGACCGAATAGGCGCTGCCCGCGAGCCAGTCGGACCGAGAAAGCCGCTTCTCCATCACGGACAGCGCGGCGTTGCCCTTCTCGAGAGTCTGAGCCAGGCGTTCCGGCGTCTTCAGATGCGCGCGCTCCGGCGCGGTCAGGAGCGAACGGCGGACGGCGATCGAAGGCTCGTGCTCGGTACCTGCTCGAAAAACAGCCACTCATACGCCTTGGCGCGATCGTAGGAATCGGCCGGGAGATATTTCGTGCCCTCGGCGAAGTGGAGCAGGATGGCGTCGGACTCCGCGAGCCGCCGTCCGTCCTCGAACTCGACGAGCGGCACGCGTCCGATCGGGTTCTTCGCCATGAAATCCGCCTTCCGCGTCGTGCCGTCATAAGTGTTCACGTCGACGATACGGAACGGGATGCCGAGCAGCGCGAGAAGCAGCCGCGGCTTGTAGGAGTTGCCGGATGTTTGCTGCGAATAAAGCGTCAGCATCGGCGATCTCGAGAATCAGGCGACCATGCCCTCCGCCTCGCGACGGATCGCGTAAGCCTCGCTCGTCTCGTCGAGCGCGACATCGGTCTTCGCGACGATCTCGCCGGCCGCGACGTCTCTGGTCAAACGAATATCCTTGGCGAAACCGATCGGCAGCGCTGATCGATCGAGGCTCGCGCGCGCCGGCATGAGCTTGCCCCAGACGGCGTAACCGCCCTCCCCGTCGAGCCGCTCGCCCGCCTTCAGATCCTTCTTCGCGACGGCGACCGCGTCGCCGCGAAAAGCGGTCGGCGCGCCGGTCGCCTCGCCGCGCAGCACGGCGGAATAGACGGAGATACCGAGTTCCATGCCGATCAGGTGGAAGGGCCGGTACATCGCGGCGTAGCGGCCGTTCCGCCTGGGCTTCATCCCGTACTGGTGGAAGCACTGGCCGTGTAGTCGTTCGGCGCCTCGAGCACCACGTAGACGCCCCAGCGCAGATCGCACTCGACCTCCGTGCCGTCGCGGTTCAGCGACGAAACCACCTCCACGATCCCCTTCTCCGAGCCGTTGCCGCCCAGGACCTCGGCGAGGTCGTCGGCGCCGCAGGGCGGGAAGGCGAGCCCGTTCTCCGGCACTTCGAGATCGCAGGCATTGGCGACGGCGGCCATCTCGATCGCCGACTTGGTGCCGTCGACGAAGGAGTTGAACATCTGGCTGTTCATGCCGGCGGCGCGCGCCTCCTCCGGCGTCAGGCCGAAATGGGTCCACACCGTGTCGGGCGTGGAGGCATGGTATTCCGGCAGGTACTTCGTGCCCTTGCCGGCCGCGGCGACGCGGAAGCCGCAGGCGCGCGCCCAGTCGACCTGCTCGGCGATCAGTGCCGGCTGGTCGCCATAGGCGAGCGAATAGACGAGGCCGGCGGCGCGGGCGCGCTTCGCGAGCGCCGGTCCGGCGAGCACGTCGGCCTCGACGTTCACCATCACGATGTGCTTTCCCGCCGCGATCGCCTTCAGCGCATGGCCGATGCCGGCGACCGGATCGCCGGTCGCGTCGAGAACGACGTCGACATCGTCGCGGCCGACGGCCTCGTCGATGTCGGCGGTGAAGGAAACGGCGCCGACGCGCTTCGCGCCCCAGCCGAGCCCGGCGACTTTCTCGCGCGCCCGGTCGGGATAGAGGTCGGCGATGGCGCGGACCGCCACCCCCGGCATGGTCGGCGTCTGCGTCAGGAACATTGACCCGAATTTCCCGGCGCCGATCAAAGCGACGCCGATCGGCCCGGAGCGCTCGGCGCGCGCAAGCGCCAGTCGATGCGAGATTCATCGAGACCCTCCCCGTTCTTCGTTATTCGCGCTTGCGAAGGCGGCGCGCGGCCAATAGGGTCCGCCGCCGTTTCCACTTCCTTTTCAAAACGTCTCGGAGCCAGCCATGAGCTTCCTTGCCGACAGCCTTTCGCGGGTCAAGCCGTCCGCCACGATCGCGGTCACCCAGAAGGCGCGCGACCTGAAAGCGGCGGGCCGCGACGTGATCGGCCTCGGCGCCGGCGAGCCCGATTTCGACACGCCCGACAACATCAAGGAAGCGGCGATCGCCGCCATCCGCCGCGGCGAGACGAAGTATCCGCCGGTCGCCGGCATCGCGCCGCTCAAGAAGGCGGTCGCGGAAAAATTCAAGCGCGAGAACGGGCTCGACTACAAGCCCGAGCAGGTGATCGTCGGCACCGGCGGCAAGCAGGTGCTCTACAACGCCTTCGTCGCCACGATGAACCCCGGCGACGAGGTGCTGATCCCGGCGCCCTACTGGGTGAGCTATCCGGAGATGGTGGCGCTGAACGGCGGCGAGCCGCGCTTCGTCGACTGCCCGATCGAGACCGGCTTCAAGCTGACGCCGGAGGCGCTCGACAAGGCGATCACGCAAGCGCACCAAGTGGCTGATCTTCAACGCGCCGTCGAACCCGTCGGGCGCCGCCTATTCGGCGAAGGAGCTGAAGGCGCTGACCGATGTGCTCCTGAAGCACCCGCAGGTCTGGATCCTGACCGACGACATGTACGAGCACCTGCTCTACACCGACGAGCCGTTCGCGACGATCGCCGAGGTCGAGCCGAGGCTCTACGAGCGCACGCTGACCATGAACGGCGTGTCGAAGACCTATGCCATGACCGGCTGGCGCATCGGCTTCGGCGCCGGTCCGAAGCCGCTCGTCGACGCCATGGTGATGATCCAGGGCCAGCAGACGTCGGGCGCCTGCTCGATCGCGCAATGGGCGGCGACGGAAGCGCTGACCGGGCCGCAGGACTTCATCCCGAAGATTCGTGAAGGCGTTCCAGGAGCGGCGCGACCTCGTCGTGTCGATGCTGAACCAGGCGAACGGCATCAAGTGCCCGACGCCGGAAGGCGCCTTCTACGTCTATCCGTCCTGCGCCGGCACGATCGGCAAGACGGCGCCGTCGGGAAAGAAGATCGCGACCGACGAGGATTTCTGCCGCGAGCTGCTCGAGGCGGAAGGCGTCGCGGTGGTGCATGGCTCGGCCTTCGGGCTCGGGCCGAACTTCCGCATCTCCTATGCGACGTCGGCGGAGCTGCTCGAAGAGGCGTGCACGCGCATCCAGCGCTTCTGCAACGCGCTCAGCTGACGGAACGCGACACCCTACGAACTGTCGTCCTCGGGCCGAGTAGACGGCCTCCTGGCCGCCACGTCCCGGATCACCTGCAAACGAAAAGCGGCGGGATGTTCCCCGCCGCTCGAAACTCTTCTCTGAGCCGTCCGGCTATTCCTCGACGATCTGCAGGTTCACCGCCTGCGGGCCGCGGCCGCGACGATCGTCCTCCGTCTCGAAGGAAAGCTTGGTGCCTTCCGCGAGCTGCTGCAGGCCGGAGCGCTCGATCGCCGAGATGTGGACGAAGACGTCCTTGCCGCCCGCTCTCCGGCGTGATGAAGCCGAAGCCGCGATCGTTGTTGAAGAACTTCAGCGTGCCGTTCTGGCGCGGCCCGCGCTCGCGCGGCTCGCTGTCCCTCTGGAAGCCGCCGCCGCCACCGCCGCCCCGCCGCTGCGGAATGCCACCGCCCCCGCCGCCGCCGCGGTAACCGCCGCCGCCGCCACCGTCACGGTCGCCGCCGCCACGATAGCCGCCGCCACCACCGCGCCGCCGCCACGATAGCCACCACCGCCGCCACCGCCGCGATAGCCGCCGCCGCCGCCAGCGCCGCCGCCGCGATAACCGCCGCCGCCACCGCCGCCGTCACGATCGCCGCCGCCGCGATAGCCGCCACCACCGCCGCCGCCACCGAGCGGTCGCCGAAGCCGCCGCCGCGGCGGGGCGTGTCGCTGCCGAAATCACGTCTCGCCCCCGAATTCGCGCTGTCCGCCACGCCGCGGACCACGATCACGGTCACGCTGCTCGCGACGATCAAAATCGTCGTCGTCGCCGCCGTTCTCGCTCATCACTCGAAGTCCTCTCGCAAAATCACAAAAATGCCGGAGCCCGCCCTCAAAAGGAGGACAAGCGCCGACGCGGGCAGACGTGCGGTATTCGGAGAGGAGTCATTCATTACGGCCGGGAAACCAAAATCCTCAGGGCCCATCCAACCTCGCCGGCTTCCGCAAACGAAGCCGTCGCTCGGCCACTTATGCACAAGCCCGCCCCGTCGGCAAGCGCGAATCGCGCCCCGCAGCGGCGGGCTCGTCATTGTGAAACCGAGGCTTTCAGCCGTTGTCAGAGCACGGTCAGGCGGACGCGGGCGACGCCGGATTCGATGAATCCGAGCCGCCTGGCGGCGGCCTTGGTGAGGTCGATGATGCGGCCGCCGACGATAGGGACCGCGGTCGTTGATGCGGACGACGACCGAGCGCCCGTTCTCCAAATTTTCGACCTTCACCTTCGTTCCGAAGGGAAGCGAGCGATGCGCCGCCGTCAAGGCGCCCGGGTTGCATCTCTCGCCGGAGGCGGTCCGCGACGTCAACGCATACCAGGAAGCGCGGCCGGTCTCCGCGCTCGCGCTTCCCGTCAAATGCTGCAAAAGAAACGCGACGCAAGGCGCCGCGCAACAAGCTTCTTAGCAAACGGGCATCAGCCCACTCTCCATCAATGTTTCGAACACAGAGTCAGTGACCGGCTGGCAAAAAGGGCCAGAATTTGCCGCCATAGCGAAACAATATGGCGCGAGAAGCAGCGATTTCCTGCGGCAAAATCTAATCGATAGGGTCCACGCCAGCAGATTTTGTCCTATTCCTCGACGACATCAATTCTTTATAGTATCGCGCGAATGCTCGGCTTTGGACCTTTGATCGCAGATACCTTCGCTTAACGCATGGCTGCATATGCGCTGAGCGCATTGCCGGCCGCATTGTCGTCACAGAAATAATTCCAGCGACGCGCCTCGACCGCTCGGTGCCGGCACCGCAAAAGAAAAGGCCGGCGCGAGGCCGGCCTTCTCTGAAGCGTCTTTAGACGCCGCGTCACTGGCAGAAGTGGTACTGGCCGTCGAAGCCGAGAAGTAGCCGGTGCGCGCATTGAACGACTGATAGCGGTCGTCGCAATACGCGTACCATTCCGGCGTCCACGGCTGCGGGCCGGTCGTAATAGACCGGCGCGGGCGGTAGCGGGGCCGGCCGATAGACGACGGCGGAGGCGGCGCCGACAGTAGACGGGCGCCGGCTGGCTGAGAATAGTAGTTGCCGGTAGCGCGGCTGTGACAGCGCGCCGGAAATCATGGCGCCGGCGGCGAAGCCGAAAATGCCGGCGGCGAACTGCGTCGCCGCCGTGTGTCGCGGTGGTCGTGATAGCGGTTCCGCGCCTCCGCGGCGTCCGGTGAAAGACAGCGGCGGCAACGCCAACGCGAGCGCCGCTGCGATGGGTTTTGTGAAACGCATGGTTCGTGTCTCCGTTCGGCGCCGGTCCGCGGCGCCCGGGCGCCGATTCAGCGCCCCTCGACGTGAATTCTGAGCCTTTTCACCTGAACCCCGCATGAACGGGAAGGTTCCCCGTCGGCGGCGCGTCTAGCCGAGCCTTGGCCAAGAATCAGGCATAAGGCCGGCGCCGGGCCGGCCTCGCAGAAGCTTCGTCGAGCGCCCTGATCAACTCGCAGATATGGCGATAGCCGTCGAAGCCGAGAAAGGTGCCGGAGCGCGGGTCGAAGCTCCGATATTTCCGCGCGCAATAGGCGTACCATTCGGGCGTCCACGGCGCCGGCGCGTAATACGACCGCGACCGGCTGATAGACGACCGGCGGCGGGGGCGGCGCGACATAGACCGGCGCCGGCGCATAATAGCGCGGGCGCGCAGTGGCGTTGCCGAAGAGCGTGCCGACGGCGAAGCCGGCGACGCCGGCGAAGAGCGCATCGCCACCGCCGGCCTTGGCGGGCATGGAGGCGCCCGAGCGGCAATCGCGATCGCAGAGCAAGAACGAGAGGCTACGCATGAACATGACATTCGATCCCGGTGCGCCGCACGCCGCGGCGCGAGCGAGGGCGCCTGTCGCGCTCCCGGATTCATGTCATCGCAACCTAAACAGCTTGTTAATTGTTTGCGCGCCGCCGTTCGAACGGGCGTGTTCGAGCCGGCGCTTTCGCATCACCGGCTGCCGGCGTCGCCGATCTCGTCGGCGATATACGTCGCCTTGCTGCGGAGATTGATGCCGAGCGTGGCGAGGACGCCGATGATCGCGACGGCGATCAGCGACGCGACAAGACCGTATTCGATCGCCGACGGCGCCGCTCTGATTGGCGGCATAGCGGCGCATGAGACGCAACATTTGATGCCTCCACGGACCCGGCTGCCGCAATTCCGCGCACGGACGGCCCGTCTTGGCCGGCATTAGAGCGCCCGCAGCGGCGGGGCGACGGAAACCCTTCATTTACCTTAAGTCACGGGCGGCCGGGACGCCGGCGGATTTGCCGGAAAAGCGGCTTCGCAAGACTCGCCGCGAAACAAATCTCGCGGCGCCGCGAAACCTCTTCCGCCCCCCCATGCAACACGTCCGAAACGGCGTTCCGCCATATTGCGCGTGGGTCAAGGACGCCAAGGCATTCCTCCCGCCGCGGCTCCGCCCTTCACCCGACCTCCTGTCCCCTCGAGGGCCGGCCTCCGCAGCCGGCCCTTTTCTTTTGCTGCTTCGCCTCGACCGAATTCCGATTGCGGATTTCGTGCTATAGCCGCGCCGTCCAGCGGCACACGTGAAAACGGTGCCGTGCCGGAGTGTCCGGGAAGGGGTATTCGCCATGCAACGGGTGTCACGCTTCTTTGCCGCAATCGTTCTTGCCGCCGGTCTTGCCCTGCCGCTGGTCGGCGTCACTTCGCTCGCACCGCAGAACGCGCCTTTCGCGGCGAGCGTCGCGTTCGCCAAGGACAGCCTCTACAAGCGCCTCGGCGGCTATGACGCGATCGCCGCCGTCACCGACGACTTCATCGGGCGCCTGCTCGCCGACCCGGTCTTCGCGCGCTTCTTCGTCGGCTTCTCCGACGATTCGAAGAAGCGCATCCGGCAGCACATCGTCGACTTCTTCTGCGAGAAGACCGGCGGCCCCTGCTACTATCTCGGCCGCGACATGAAGACTGCGCACGCCGGGATGGGCGTCACCAAGGACGAGTGGGACAAGGCCGTCGCGCATCTCGGCGAAACGCTCGCGGCGCTGAACGTTCCGCAGGAAGAGCAGCAGGATCTCGCCGCGCTGCTCGGCCCGCTCGAGAAGGACATCGTCGAGAAGCCATGAGCCGCGTCCGGCGTCGGTCCCGGACGAACGTTCAGCGCGCTAACCCTTGAGCTTCGCGATCAGCGCCTGCGCCGCAGCGGGGTTCCGCTCCTTGGCGCTGGCGATGAAGAAGATGAAGACGTCGCGCCCTGTCCTTGGCAGCCGTCTTCTGGCCTTCGCGCCGGCCCTGCCGATCGTGGCGAGGTCATCGGGTGCGCCGCCCGCCGCCCAGGTCTTGGCGCGCGCTGCCCATCGATCGAGCGCCGCCTCCGGATATCCGGTCTTCGACGTCCGCGTCCGATCGTTGCAGGCGCAGATAGACGAAGTCGGCGGTCACGTCGGCGATCGCCGGATGCGTGATCGGAATCGGCGATAGACGATGGCGACGCCATGCTGCGCGCGCGAGCGTCGACGAATTCCGGCACGAGAAAGCTCTTGCTGCCGCACCTCGATCGCATGGCGAAGCGGCTGCCCGCCGAGCTCCCGCGGCAGGAGCGCGAGGAAGGCGCCGAGATCCTCCGCGTCGAACTTCTTGAACGGCGCGAGTTGCCAGAGCACCGGCCCGAGCTTCTCCTTCAGCTCCGCAGATGCCCGACTTGAAGAACCATTCGACCGCGCCGCCCGCCTCGCCGAGCTTCTTGGCGTTGACGACGGCGCGATGGCCCTTCACCGAGAAGACGAAGTCCTCCGGCGTCTCGTCGTGCCACTTGCCGAAGCTCTTCGGGCCCTGGCTGCGATAGAAGGTGCCGTTGATCTCGATCGCGGTCAGCTGCCGGCTCGCGTGCTCGAGCTCGCGCTTCGCCGGCAGCTTCTCCGGATAGAACAGCCGCCGCGCCACGGCGCGAAGGTCCATCCGCCGATCCCGACGCGGACGCGCCGCCGGCGTCCGCCGTCTTCGCCATCGGCGCCCTCGACCTATTTCGGCGGCGTGTAGGCGATTTTCTTCGCCTTCTTCATCGCGGCGACCGCTTCCTTCGGTGGGATGAAGACGGTGGTCCTGTAATTCGACAGCGCGCCGCCCGAAACGGTGGCAAGACCAGCCGCGACAGCAGCCTCGTTGCTCGGCGCCTCGACGATCGCCATGACGTCGTAGTCGCCGAAGGCGAGGAAGAATGAATGCAGCTTGCCGCCCAGCGATTCGATCATCTTCCTGACCACTTCGCTGCGATCGTGCGGCCGGGCGATGAGAGCCTTGGCGGCCGTTTCCTTGTAGGACGCCTGGATCATGTAAAAGGGCATGCGCTTCCTCCTCTGTCGCCGCGTTCTATCGCGACGGCGGGAGAGCATAGCGGATTTTCGCCCGTGCGGCGACGATCTACGCGGCGCTCGCCCGCGCTTCGCCGGCGCCGCCCATTTCCTCATCGTCGGCGCGGCGCGGGCGTATTGCGGCGGCGGCGCGAACTCCGCGCCGAGCGCGGCGGCCGCCCGCCATGGCCAGCGCGGATCGGCGAGGATGGCGCGGGCCAGCGCCACCATGTCGGCCTTGCCCTCCGCCACGATCGCCTCGGCCTCCTCCGGCTCGGTGATCAGCCCGACGGCGCGCGTCACGATCCCCGCCTCGCGGCGGATCTTCTCCGCGAACGGCACCTGATAGAGCGGCGCAAACGGAATCTGCGCCTTGGCGAAATTGCCGCCGGAGGAGGCGCAGACGTAGCCGACGCCTGCCTCCTTCAGAGCGCGCGCCACGACGACCGCCTCGTCGGGCGAGAAGCCGCCATCGGTCCATTCGCTCGCCGAAAGCCGCGCGCCGACCAGCATGCGCTTCGGCAGCGCCGCGCGCACGGCGCGCGCCACTTCGAGGATCAGCCGCATGCGGTTCTCCAGCGGCCCGCCGTATTCGTCCTCGCGCTTGTTTGAGAAGGGCGAGAGGAATTCGTGCATCAGATAGCCGTGCGCGCCGTGCAGCTCGACGTAGTCGAAGCCGGCACGCTCGGCGCGCTTCGCCGCCTGCGCGAAGCTCTCGACGAGCCGCGCGATGCCGTCGGCGTCGAGCGGCGTCGGCACGTTCCAGCCCTGGTCGAAGGGGATCGCCGAGGGGCCGACCGTCTGCCACGGATCCTCGTCCGGCTTGCAGCGGCCCGCCGCCGGCCCAGGGCAAGCGGTTCGAAGCCTTGCGGCCGGCATGCGCGAGCTGGATGCCGAAGCGCGTGCCCTCCGGCGCGACGCGCTTGCGCCGCGTCAAGCGTGCGCCGCGCCGCCGCCTCGTTGTCGTCGGAATAAAGCCCGAGGCAGCCATGCGTGATGCGCCCGCGCCGCTCCACCGCCGTCGCCTCGATCGTGACCATGCCGGCGCCCGACATCGCGAGCGTCATCCAGTGCTGCATGTGCCAGTCGGTGGCCGAGCCGTCGTCGGCCGAATACTGGCACATCGGCGCGACGGCGATGCGGTTCGGGAAGGCCAAGCCGCCGATCTCGATCGGCGAGAAGAGATGCGCGGTCATGAAGGCTCCGGGGAAGTAGGGCGGAAGCAGGGATGGAGGCGGCAAAGGACGGGAAGAGATATGGCATGCCGCGGCCCTCCCGGCAAGGACCGCATGGAATTGTCAGCAGGCTGCTCTTAGAATTTGACGATAGCGCTTGGAAGGCACACTTGATCCCCGACATGTCCGAACAACGCACTCAGCGTCGCCTGGCGGCGATCCTGGCCGCCGACGTGGTCGGCTACAGCCGGCTCATGGAGCGCGACGAGGCGAGCACGCTCGCGACGCTGAAGACGCGGCGCAAGGACGTGTTCGAGCCGCTCGTCGCCCGCCATCACGGCCGCATCTTCAAGGAAATCGGCGACGCGCTGCTGGTGGAGTTCGGCAGCGCCGTCAACGCCGTCGAATGCGCCGCCGACGTGCAGCAGGCGATGGCCACCGCCAACGACGCCCTGCCGGAGGCGCAGCGGATGGTGCTGCGCATCGGCATCAATCTCGGCGACGTGGTGATCGAGGGCGACGATCTTTACGGCGACGGCGTCAACGTGGCGGCGCGGCTCGAAGGGCTCGCCGAGCCGGGCGGCGTCGCGATCTCCGACAGCGTGCACGAGCATGTGCACGGACGCATCGCCGTCGATTTCGTCGACCGCGGCCGACAGAAGTGAAGAACATCGCGCGGCCGGTGCACGTCTGGGCCTGGTCGCCCGGCGCTGGACGGGGCGAACGCGCTCCCCGCGTCGGCGGCGCAACCGCCGCCGGTTCCCGACAAGCCGTCGATCGCCGTGCTGCCGTTCGACAACATGTCGGGCGACCCGGAGCAGGGCTATTTCGCCGACGGCATCACCGAAGACATCATCACCGACCTCTCGAAGGTCTCCGGGCTCTTCGTCATCGCGCGCAACTCCTCCTTCGCCTACAAGGGCAAGGCGCCGGACATCCGGCAGGTGAGCCGCGAGCTCGGCGTGCGCTACGTGCTCGAGGGCAGCGTCAGGCGCGCCGCTTCGCCGCATCCGCATCAACGCGCAGATGATCGACGGCACGACCGGCGGGCATCTTTGGGCGGAGCGCTACGACCGCGACATCGCCGACATCTTCGCGGTGCAGGACGAGGTGACGCGGACCATCGTCGGCGCGCTCAAGGTGAAGCTGACGCCGAACGAGGAAGCGCAGCGCGGGAGCCGCAGCAAGATCAACCCGGAGGTCTACGATCTGATCGTGAGCGCGCGCCAGATCGCGCTGCAGCTCCGCCCCGAATCGGCGCGTCAGGCGCGCGCGTTGCTGGAGCGGGTGATCGCGCTCGATCCGAGCGTGGCGATCGCCTATGCGCGGCTCGCCATCACGACCTTCGCCGAATTCGTCAATCGGTGGAACGGCGCGACGCCCGACAATCTCGACGCGCGCGCTGGAGCTGGCGGAGAAAGCGATCGACGACCGACGAGACGGAGCCGCAGGGCTATATCGCGTTGGCGCTCGTGCTCTCCTGGATGCGGCGGCTCGACGAGGCGGAGCGCGCGGCGGAGCGGGCGCTCGCGCTCGATCCGAACTCCGCCGACGGCTATACCGGGCTCGGCAACGTGCGGGAGTTCCAGGGCCGCGCCGAAGAGGCCGTGGCGCTCTACACGCACGCCTACCGGCTCGACCCGCAATGGGACATGGCGCTGCATTTCCTCGGCCGCGCGCTGCTTCGCTCGACCGCTTCGACGAGGCGGAAAACGCTTCAAGCGCCGCCTGACATTCGCGCCGCACTCCGACATGTCGCGCTTCTATCTGGCCTGCGTCTATGCCCGCTCCGGCCGCCCCGAAGATGCACAGCGCGTCTGGCGCGAGATCCTGGAAATCAATCCGACCTTCTCCGCCGAGCATGTCGGAAGCGCGCTGCCCTACCGCGACCCGACGGTCGTCACGCGGCTGTTGGACTCGCTGCGCGAAGTGGGGATCGAATTCTGAGCCGGCGCGTTCCGCCTCGGGTTAAAGCGCCTTGTAAAAGAAGCTCACGTTTTCGCGCCGGCTCTTGTCCGCGCGCATCGCATAGCCGGGGACCTCGCCGTATTTCGTCCAGCCGAGCCGCATGTAGAGGCGGTCGGCGGCGCTGCCGACCTCGGTGTCGAGGGTGAGCAGCGTGCGCCCGATGCGGCGCGCTTCCTCTTCCGCCGCGTGGATCAAAGCCGCGCCGAGCCCCCGACGCCGCGCGCGGCTGTGGACGAGGAGCTTGGCGAGGTCGGCGCGAAACACCTGGTTCTCCTGCGGCGCCAGGATGAGCTGCACGGTCCCGTCGAGGCGACCCTCCGCCTCCGCACTAAGATGACGCGCTCGCCGCGCGCATGGCTCGCAAGCGCCCCCTCCCACCATCTCTCCGCCTTAGCGCGCGTCATCGGCCAGACGAAATTCACCGACGCGCCGCTTTCCACCGCGTCGACGAGAAGATCGACCAGCCCGGCGCGCTTCGCCCACAGCCTGCTCGGGCGAAAGCAAAGAGATGACGTGCGCGATCATGGCGACGGCTCCGAGGCGGCAAAGCTGCCCGATCAGGCGCGCATTGGCGACGCTTCCTGCGTTTGGATGTGCTCGCGGCGGAAGCCGAGGCCGATCACGCGCGCGGGTATCCGTCGCAGGATAGGGAACACCTGCATCAGCCTGACCGGGAACGGCACGCTCGGCCGCGAAGCATTGGCCAGTGCCGGCGCCAACAGCGTATTTTGCGCGATGACCTGAAGGCGCTGGATCGCCTGCATTGGCGGTGCGCGGCGCCGCTGCACCGCTTCGAGATGCTCGGACGTAACCTTGCCGTCGCGCAGCGGGCCCGCGAGGATGTTGGCGGTGGCGACCGCATCCTGCACCGCGAGATTGATGCCGACGCCGCCCACCGGCGACATCGCATGCGCCGCATCGCCGATGCACAGAAGCCCCGGCTTGTACCATTTGCGCAGACGGTCGACCGTCACCGTCAGGAGCTTCACGTCGTCCCAGTCCCTGATCTCTCCGATGCGGTCCTTGAAGAACGGCGTCATCAGCACGACGGCGTCGCGAAATGCCGGCAAGCCTTTCGCCTTCACCTGTTCGATGCCGCCCTTGGGGATGACATAGGCGCATTGCCAATAGTCGCCGCGGTCAAGCATCACCATCATCTTGCCAGCTTCGATGTGACCGAAGAGATCGGTGGCGTCGTCGGGCTTGCGCGAGACGCGGAACCAGAGCACGTCGATCGGCGCGCCGATGTCCTCCACCTGCAGCCTGGCGCGCTCGCGCACGGTGGAGTGACGGCCGTCGCAGCCGACGACGAGATCGGCGCGAATCTCGACCTCGCCCTGCGGCGACTTGGCGCGCACGCCGACGACGCGGCCGCCCTCGTCGATCAGGTCGGTCACTTCCGTTCGCATATGCAAATCGAAGCCGCCATAGCGCTTGCCGTGGTCGGCCATGAAATTCAGAAAATCCCATTGCGGCATGAGCGCCAGGAATTTGCAGCGCGTCGGCAGATGCGAGAAGTCGGCCATGGCGATGCTTTGCCCACCGATCTTGCCCGCCAGGTGATCGACCTCCTGATGCGGCAGCTTCAGGAACTCATCGAGCAGGCCGAGCTCATGCATCAGTTCGAGCGTCGAGGGATGCACGATGTCGCCACGGAAATCGCGCAGGAAGTCCGCGTGCTTCTCCAAGACGGCCACCGGCACGCCGGCGCGCGCTAGCAGAAAGCCCAGCATCATGCCCGCCGGCCCGCCGCCCGCCACACAGCATGTTGTTTTCAGCGAGATCGACCCCATCGCCTCCCCTTAACCGTCAGCGCCCCGGCCTGCCGCTCTTCTTCGAGCGGCCTTTGCGACGGCGCTCCTCGCCCTCGTCCTCGTAGGAGCCGGTGCCAATCTTCCCACGTGGCGTGAGGCCGGGGGCGTCGCCCGGCTTGATCGGCTTGGAGCCACCGAGCGGCTTCTCGGTCCGACCCACCGTCATCTCGTCGAGGGTGTTTCGGCGCGCGAGGCTGCGCGGGGATAAGCCGGCGGGGCCGGAGATGCGGCCCTGAGGGGCTCCCCCCTCCCGAAGCTCGCTTCGCGAGCTTCGACCTCCCCTCAAGGGGGAGGTTAGGCGCCCGCCGGTCGGTGCGCCGGGCTTGCCGCCTGATCCAAATGCGCCGGCTCTTCCCTCCACCTCGCTTTGCCGCGCCAGCGGATCGTCGGAGATAGCAAGCTCGGTCTCGCGCAGGCGCTTGATCTCGTCGCGCAGCCGCCCCGCCTCCTCGAATTCGAGATTGCCGGCGGCCTCGAGCATGCGCTTCTGCAGGTCGGCCATGTGCGCTTCGAAATTGTGGCCGATCATGCCCTCGTCGGCGAGGCCGGTATCGACGCGCACGTGGTCGCGCTCGTAGACCGAGTCGAGGATGTCGTGGATCGAGCGCTTGATCGATTCCGGCGTGATGCCGTTCGCGACGTTGTACTCGACCTGCTTCTCGCGCCGGCGGCTCGTCTCCGCCATGGCGCGCTCCATCGAGCCGGTGATGTGATCGGCGTAGAGGATGACCTTGCCGTCGACGTTGCGCGCGGCGCGGCCGATCGTCTGCACGAGCGACGTCTCGGAGCGCAGGAAGCCCTCCTTGTCGGCGTCGAGGATCGCGACCAGCGCGCATTCGGGAATGTCGAGCCCCTCGCGCAGCAGGTTGATGCCGACGAGCACGTCGAACGCGCCAAGCCGCAGGTCGCGGATGATCTCGATCCGCTCCAGCGTTTCCACGTCGGAGTGCATGTAGCGCACGCGCACGCCCTGCTCGTGCAGATACTCGGTCAGGTCCTCGGCCATGCGCTTGGTGAGCGTGGTGACGAGCGTGCGGTAGCCCTTCGCCGCCACCTCGCGCACCTCGCCCAGGAGATCGTCGACCTGGCTCTTCGCGGGGCGGATCTCGACCGGCGGATCAATCAGGCCGGTCGGGCGGATCACCTGCTCGGCGAAGATGCCGCCGGTCTGGTTCAGCTCCCAGCCTCCCGGTGTCGCCGAGACGCACACCGTCTGCGGGCGCATCAGGTTCCACTCCTCGAAGCGGAGCGGGCGGTTGTCCATGCACGACGGCAGGCGGAAGCCGTATTCGGCAAGCGTCGCCTTGCGGCGGAAATCGCCACGATACATGCCGCCGATCTGCGGGATGGTGACGTGGCTCTCGTCGACGAAGACGAGGGCGTTGTCGGGCAGATACTCGAACAATGTCGGCGGCGGCTCGCCCGGCTTGCGGCCGGTCAGATAGCGCGAATAGTTCTCGATGCCGGCGCACGAACCCGTCGCCTCGATCATCTCCAGATCGAACTGACAGCGCTGCGCAAGCCGCTGCGCCTCCAGAAGCCGCCCCGCCTTCTCCAGCTCCGCGAGGCGCCAGGTCAGCTCTTCGCGGATGCTCTTCGTCGCCTGCGCGAGCGTCGGCTTCGGCGTCACGTAGTGCGAGTTGGCGTAGATCTTCACGCTCTTCAGGTCGCCGGTCTTCTGCCCGGTCAGCGGATCGAACTCCTGGATCGACTCGATCTCGTCGCCGAAGAAGGAGATTCTCCAGGCGCGATCTTCAAGGTGAGCCGGGAAAAGCTCCAGCGTATCCCCGCGCAGGCGGAACGAGCCGCGGATGAAGTTCATGTCGGTGCGCTTGTATTGCAGCGCCACCAGATCGGCGACGACCTGGCGCAGGTCGATGGCAAGTCCGACCTCCAGCCCAAACGTCATCGCCGTATAGGTCTCGACCGAGCCGATGCCGTAAATGCAGGAGACGGAAGCGACGATCACCGCGTCGTCGCGCTCCAGCAGCGTGCGCGTCGCGGAGTGGCGCATGCGGTCGATCTGCTCGTTGATCGACGATTCCTTCTCGATGTAGGTGTCCGTGCGCGGCACGTAGGCCTCGGGCTGATAGTAATCGTAGTAGGAGACGAAATACTCGACCGCGTTCTCCGGGAAGAAGCTCTTGAACTCGCCGTAAAGCTGCGCGGCAAGCGTCTTGTTCGGCGCAAGGATCAGCGCCGGTCGCTGCGTCGCCTCGATCACCTTCGCCATGGTGAACGTCTTGCCGGAGCCGGTGACGCCGAGCAGCACCTGCATGTTCTCGCCGGCTTCCGATATGCCCTGCACCAGTTCGGCGATGGCGGTCGGCTGGTCGCCCTTCGGCTCGAACTCGGAGACGATCCTGAGCGCGACGCCGCCTTCGCTCTTCTCCGGCCGCGGCGGGCGATGCGGAACCCAGGTGTGGTCGCGGAATTCCGGCCGGCCCTTCTCGATCAGGTCGGAAAGCGCCTGCACCGTCGCCGTCACCGCGCCCTGCGGCGTGGCTTCCGCCTCCTCCAGCGTCACGTCGAGGCCCGGGACCGGCATCAACCCGGCGCCGGCGCGCTCGCTGCGCCGTGGCGCGCCCGCCCATCGAGGTTCCGCGCGCGGTCGTCAGCGGCTTCTCCTCCCGGTCTTTCGCAGGAGTCCGGTGCTTTGCCGGCTCCAGCGGAATCGAGCGGTCGGAAAGCGTCGGATCGCCGCGCCCCTTCACCCGCCGCTTCGGCTTTCGCTCTGCGCTCCTGGAAATCTCGTCGGCCCACGCCGATACCGGCCCGGGCGCCACCGGCTGACCGTCCAAACGCGCCTGCGGGGCCTCGGAAAAGCCTTCGGCGGGGCGGTCGCTTGGGCTCTTCGACCGCGCGGAATCAGTGCGTTTCTGCGGCATCGGCGCAATATGGTACGCGCCGCGGCAAATGGCGAGAACCTACGGCCGCACGCGCCGCAGCCTCCTGACAAAACTCGATTTGCCACCCGTCGGTTGTATTCAGGGCCGTCCGCCAAACGCGACCGGGTGTAGCGCGCCGCGGTCATCTGCACGCTAAGCGTGCGCAACAAAAATGCTATTAGGCCAGCGAATTAAGTGTCTCTTTTCGATTTCCTGCAACCGTAGCCAGCGAAGGCAAAGAGAATAGTGTGAGCGTCCAGCGGATCGCTGCAACTACCAAGCGAGAAGAGACCACCCGAATGCGCCCCGTCACCGCCGACGGCTCGCTGGCCGAAAGATCGGACGGCCGGTCCGAGGGTCCGCGCGCGTCCGCATTGCCGCTGGTAGTGTCCGGCGCTGTTTGCGGCGGGCTGCTTCTTGCGTTCGCACTGCTGCGGCTTGCTGCACTCGCCAGCTCGCCGCCGCAGAGCGCGCTCGATAGCGAGTGGCTGCACGAATGGTTGCTCATCGGAACCGCGCTGACCGCGATGGGCTGCGCGCTGCTTGCCTACGACCGCCAACGCGCACTCGTTGCGGCGCGGCGTTCGGCGCAGGGCTTTCGCAATCTCTACGAAGGCATCAGCGAGGGCGTGTTCCGCTCCACGCTCGACGGCAGGATGATCAGCGCCAATCCGGCGCTCGTCCGGTTGAACGGCTACGAGACGGAAGAGGAGCTCATCCGTAACTGCAACGACATCGCGACCGAGTGGTACGTCGAACCGAAGTCGCCGCGCCGAGATCAATGCGGAGCTCCTGCGCGAAGGGCCGCGTGAGCAATGCCGTCTCCGAAGTCTTCCGGCACAAGACCCGCGAACGGATATGGATCGAGGAGAGCGTGCACCTTGTGCGCGACCAAAAGTCGGGCAAGCCGCTCTACTACGAGGGCAACGTCCGCGAAGTCACCGAGACGATGCGCCGCCTGCAGCTGCAAGACCGCTACGACAAGATCGCGTCGATCATGTCGGGCTGTCTCTACCAGAACCGCATGACGGCGGACGGCAAGACGTCGATGCCCTATGCGAGCATCGGGCTCTATCACATGCTCGGAATCCGCCCCGAGGAAGTCGCCGAGGATTCCATTGCCTACCGCAACCTCATTCACCCCGACGACTTCGATCGCGTCACCCGCGCGATCCTGCATTCCCGCGACACCCTGACGCCGCTGCAATGCGAATACCGCATGCGCCTCCCGGACGGGACTGAGAAATGGGTGCTCGCCCATTCGGTGCCGGAGCGCGAGCCCGACGGCTCGACGCTGTGGCACGGCTATCTCGTCGACGCCTCGGAGAAGAAGCGAACGGAGGCGAAAATCTACGAGCTCGCCTATTTCGATACGCTGACGCATCTGCCGAACCGCGTGTTCCTGAACAACCGCCTGCATCGGATTCTTTCGTTCAACGCCGACCGGGAGCGCCCGCGGGCGCTCCTCTTTGTGGACCTCGATCACTTCAAGGTGCTGAACGACACCAAGGGACATCACGTCGGCGACCTGCTCTTGTGCGAAATCGCCAAGCGAATCAGCGAATGCCTCGATCCGCATGCGCTCGTGGCGAGGCTCGGCGGCGACGAGTTCGTGGTCCTCTTGGATCAGACCGGCGACACGGCGAGCGACGCGAGGGCGGCTGCGCGCAAGATGGGCGAGCGCGTCCTTGCGGCGATCGACCAGCCGTTCCGCAACATCGACGACACGTTCCAGACGACCGCCAGCATCGGCGCGGTCGTGTTCTCCGCCGCCGATTACGATGCCGACGCGGTCATGAAGCACGCCGACCTTGCGATGTACGAGGCGAAGGCAGCTGGCCGCGGCACCTTGCGATTCTTCGAGGAGAAAATGCAGGTCGCTGCCGCCGACCGGCTTGCCCTCACTTCCGAGCTGCGGCGCGCGCCGGCGGAGGGCAGCCTGCTTCTCCACTACCAGCCGCTGGTCGACGGGCGCGGCGAATGCTTCGGGGCCGAGGCTCTGCTCAGATGGAACCATCCAACGCGCGGACTGATCTCAGCCGGCGAGTTCATCGCGCTCGCCGAACGCAGCGGGTTCATGGGGTCGATCGACCACTGGGTCTTGAACGCGGCATGCACGACGCTGAGCGCCTGGGAGAACGACCCCCTGACCCGCGATCTGACGCTCGCCGTCAACGTCAGCGCGCGCGAAGTGAGCCGCATGGAATTCGCCGACGGTCGTGGAGCACACTTTGACGCGGTGCGGCGTCAGGCCCGACCATCTCACGCTGGAGATCACCGAGCACGTGATGCTCGACGACTTCGAGGCCGTCAACGCGGTGATGCAGAGGCTGCAGAAGACCGGCCTTCACTTCGCGCTCGACGATTTCGGCACCGGCTACTCGTCGCTCTCCTATCTGAAGCGGCTCCCGATCAACGCGCTGAAGATCGATCGTTCGTTCGTGCGTGACATCGAAAGCGATTTGAGCGATCGGGAAATCGTGCAGACCATCATGAACATCGCGCGCAGCCTGAAGATCTCCGTGATCGCGGAGGGCGTCGAGACGGAGCTCCAGGCGATGCTGCTCAGGCAGCTCGGATGTCACGCTTTTCAGGGCTATCTCTTCGGCAAGCCCATGCCGGAAGCGGACTTCCGGGCGCATCTCGAAGCCATCGCCGCCGACACAGGCGACAACGCCCGACGGAGTCGCGCCGGCGCCTGAGGAACAAGGCTTCGTCGAGGGCCTGAGACGGACTCGCAGGCCTTGCGCGTACGCTCGCCACCCCGACTCGACCGGTCTATCGGAACATTGTCGCCGGGCACGATTCAAGCTGCGCCCGACGATCGTGACGGCTCAGATTGGGCAAGAACTTGTAGCCCGTTCGATCCTCCAGATTAAGGACAGACACCCGCCATGTGGCGAGATATTCCTCGGTAGACGTGCCGCGCTCTTTGCGTGACGGGTGGTCGATATTCGGCAGAAGGTAGGCGTTCACCCTATCAATCCCAGGATCGATAATGATCTTGAACAACCCGGCTGGAATGGCGACGCCGTCGTCGCAGTTTGCCGTCGGCCCCCCCGATTTGGTACCGCCGCATATTTCCTTGCGTTCGAGGGCCGGCAGGCGGATTTCGCGCCCGCAAGGATTTTGCTCCTCCGGCACGACGATGTCGCCGCCGTGCGGGTCCTGATAGACAGGTCCCGTGATGACATAGATCTCCCCGCGCTCGCGAGCGAGGTTACGGACCTTGTCCTCGAACTCACTCCAAATCGAAGAATTGAAGCCGGCGCCTTCCTGCGGGACCGCGTTCGAGAACACAAAAGTGTCTCGCATCCACTGCTCGTTCACGCTGAAGTCCGCGGAGGCAGCTTGGTGGCCGCGTGCGTAGAGCGAGAGGCGATAATCATTGTCGACAGCGCTGCGAGCGGGAGCGACGCAGCTATCCGGCTTGAAGGCCTCGTCGGGCCGAGAATTATCGCCGGAGACTAGCTCGGCGGTGAGCCGTTCGATGACCCAGTCCGGTGTCTTGGTCTCGTTGTTGTGGCGGACGAGGAACTTGTCGTGGCACACATAGGTGAAAGCCCCGGCCGCTTCGTCATTGTTTGAGACCGGCAGACCGATCCCCTCCCAGATCGACTCGCAGCTGACGGGATCCGTACGTACCTCCGGATCAGGGCAGTCTCTCTGCGCCAACGCAGAGGAGACGCCTGCCGTCGTGAGACCGCCGATAAGCGCACAGCGCAGCACAATCAAAGCCGAGTCGGATCGAGTTGCCACTCCTGCCTCCCTGCCGTCCTGCCGCGCGCGGATTGCCAGGCGAGACAGCGACATCATTGAAGCCTAGCCCGCACTATCTTCGTCGTTGCCGTCCGCGCCTCCGTTGTTGACGTTTCGCTTGTTGGCTTTCGGGTCCGTCTGCCCCACAGCCTTTGACACCACGTAGCTGCCGCCGCTGATGCCAATCAGGGCCAATACATTGGTCGGGATCTCGACGAAGGCACCTGTCTCGATGCAGAGCATCAAGAACAGGCCGGCGACAACGAATGTGAAGATGAGAAACTGGAACCGGGAAAGGCTCGCTTTGCCCATGCTCCCGGGAGGGTCGTTGGGACCAGCAGGCTCCGAAATCAATCCGACAAGTCGGATGCTGCCGGTCCCGATCTGCCAGAGCACCGCAGCGGCGAATGCGAGAATGATTATGGAAAATGCGATGAACCCGAGGACAGCGATGTCCTTCGGCTTGACGCCATAGTGGAAGGCCGCAGCGGATATCGCGACGATGGCCGCGACGAAAGCAATGGTAAAGAGGACAGCGTTACCCGACAATCCGAAAGGGTTGGTTCTCTGATTGTCATTGGCCATGTTGGTTCCCCCTAACTTCTAAGCCTCATGAGTTTTCCGGTCAGATAGAGGCCATTGGCTCCACCAAGCAGCACGAGCAGGCTTTGGGGCACGTCGGGCATGGCGTGCACGCCCGACTTTGAGCCCGGGACAACGCCGGTGTTCAACACTTCGAGCGCATAGGCACCGATCGCGAACAACGAGGTTGCAAGAATTGTGACGCGCTCGGGGTCAACCGGGTCCCCTAGTCGGCTGCGCAACAGCCCCGTTGTGTTGATCTCCTGCCGCAACAGCTTGAGGAGAACGACCGCAAACAGAAGAAACAGCCACGGCAGAACCGCGTATTGAACGATGCTTGCGACAGTCGACGGAGTCATCTGCAAGCTCTCCTTGTCCTCAGGATAGCGCAGTTCCGACGACTGTTGTAGGTAATTCTATCCTCGCGTGTATAAATTAACATGCGGGAAATCGCCCGGTTTTTCACATGAGAGTGACACACCACGACCGCGGATTGGGGCTACCATGCAACGGAAGCGGCAGTCGCCGCCTCGACCGGATTACGAGAAAGTGCCCAGAATGAGAACCCTCTTCACCTTCGTCAGTGCAAGCCTTCTCGCCGGCGGATTGCTCGCGGCGCCCGCCTTCGCCGCCGGCAGCGGCGGCACTAGCAGCGGCGGCCAGACCCCGACCTGTCCGGCCGGCCAAGTCTACAGCCAGCAGAAGCAGATGTGCATCGACGCGCAGTCGAACCTGATCGACGACCAGTCGCTCACCACCTACGCCTACGTGCTTGCCAAGCAGGGCCGCTACGAGGAGGCGCTGCAGACGCTCGACCTCCTCAAAGACCCGAACACCGCCGAGGCGCTCAACTACCGCGGCTATGCGACGCGCAAGCTCGGGCGCACGGATGAGGGGATCGGCTACTATCTGCAGGCGGTCGCCCTCGACCCGAACTACACGCTTGTGCGTGAGTATCTCGGCGAGGCTTACCTCGTGAAGGGCGACATGGCGCGCGCCAATGAACAGCTCGCCCAGATCGAGAAGCTCTGCGGCACGACCTGCGAGCCCTACGGCGAACTCGCCGAAGCGATCGCCGCAGCGAGCTGACGCCGCGCCCGGCGTTTCCGCGCCCGAGGCAAGAGGACTATCGTCGGAGCGCTGGGGGTGACCCCGGCGCTTCGGATTTCCAAGCGTGGATTTCTTCCGCTCCGCGGCGCTCCGTCACGTCATCTACGCCATCGCCATCGGGCTCGTTCTCGTGCGTTTCGCCGGATCAGTCGATCATCTGCGCGACAATGCCGCTCTGCGGTTGGGCTTCGGGCGGAAGCGCGGGCGTTGATTTCCGACGCCCGACTCTCTACGCGCCGGTCGATGACCGATCTCTGTTGGGTGCTGACGACGGGCGAGGCCGGCATGCGCAGTCAGGCGCTCGGCCTGGCTGAAGCCGTCGGCTTGCCGGTGGAGGAGAAGCGCATTGTCGTGCGGCAGCCTTGGGCGAGGCTTCCGGGCGGGCTTCTGCCGATGCCGCTCTCGGCGCTCGATCCTTCCGGCAGCGTGCTGGAGCCGCCGTGGCCGCGCTTGATCGTCGGCTGCGGGCGCCGCTCGATCGGGCCGGCGCTCGCCGTCAAGCGCGCCTCCGGCGGCCGCACGCTCGCAGCCTACGTGCAGAACCCGGAGCTCGCGCGCGCCAAGTTCGATCTCGTGGCGGCGATGCCGCATGATCGCGTCAGCGGGCCGAACGTCGTCGCGGTGCCGACGGCACTCCATCGCGTCACGCCGGAGCGGCTCGCCGGCGCGCGAGGAGAATGGCGGGGACATTTCTGCTCCGGCGGGCCGCTTCTCGGCGTCCTCATCGGCGGCGACAACGGCAGCCACCGTTTGACCGAAGCGGTCGTCGCGCGGCTGATCCGCATCTTGCGGAAGGCGCATGCGGCGCACGGGCTGCGCGCTGCCGTCACCCCCTCGCGGCGGACGGGCGACGCCGCGAAGCAGGCAATCGGGGCGGCGCTCGCTTCCGAGCCGCTCGGAACGCTCTGGGACGAAACGGGCGAGAATCCCTATTACGGCATCCTCGCGCTCGCCGACCGCTTGATCGTCACGGCCGAGTTCGATCTCCATGATCTCCGAGGCGCTCGCGACCGGCCGGCCCGTGCACGTGCTTCCGCTCGAAGGGCGCGGCGTGCGCCATGAGGCGTTCCTAAGGCGCATCGTCGCGGACGGGCTTGTCTCGGAGATCGAAGGCGACGACCTCGACTGGGATTTTACCGGGGGCGCGCCGATCTATTCGACGCACGAGCCGGCGCGGCGCATCCGCGCAATGCTCGGGCTCGCCGGCGGCTAAGGCTCGGCGCTCCGCGTCACGCCGCTTCGGCGGCGACGGGCTGTTGCGGATACGCCAGCTGCTCGCGCGCGCGCCAGTCCTTCGTCACGTAATTGACGATGATGGAGCGGCGGACGCCGTGGATCGGCCGCCTCTCGAAGCCGTGCCACGTGTTCGTCGCAGGCACGAAGATCAGCGCGGAGTTCGGCTCGAACGGCGAGCGGCCGGCATGCGTGTTCGCGTCGGCATAGATGTCGGTGCCGAGATCGGAATGACGCGGATCGTCGGACATGTAGATCAGCATCGTGAACATCTTCACGCCGATGTCGGTGTGGGGCTTCAGCCAGAAGCCGTCGGTGTCCTGCGCGTATTCGATGCGGACATAAGTGTTTTCGAGCGGCGCGCCGGTGACCTCGGCGAGATGGGCGACGGTGTCGGGGTCCTGAAAAGCTTCCGCGGTCGCGCCCGCGCTTTCGAAGGTTTTAAGATTGTCACCGGAAAAATAGATGCGGTCGGGATTGTGCGCCTCGCGCGTCCCCGACACGCCGCCGAGATCGGCAACGGGAAACGGCATCGCTTTCAGGTCTTTGTAGACGCCCTCCGGAAGCACGCCGCGCACTATCCAATGGCGATAGGGCGCCGTGCGCTGATCCGCATTGTCGACGGACTCGCGAAGGCTTTTCTTGACCGCGTCGGAGAGCGTGCTCATGCCTTCCCCCAATTTCAATGGCGCACCGCCGCGAAAGCCCGCTCTCTGCGCTATTTCCCGCGACGGACGCGCGCGTCTTCGCCGATCTAGAGGACTCCGCCGCCGCCTGTCCAGGGCGTGTGGCGCCGCACGCCCGCGGCTACGGGCATTCTTGAAGCCCGCGCCTCCTTCCACTATCTCACATCCGGCCGGCCGCTGGCTCTCAAGCGGCACCTCAGACCGGTCGAGGATCATGGCCTATCTCGATATTGCCGCGCTTGAGCGCACGCCGCTGAAACGCGACCCCTACGACTATCTGGTCGTGCCGGGCTTCGTGCGCGCCGAGCGTTTCGGCAGCGTTCTCGCCGATTACCCGGCGGTGCCCGGCCCCGGCTCGCATCCGCTGAGCGAGGTTGAGATCGGCGGCCATTTCCAGGCGCTGCTCGAAGAACTCAACGGCCCGGAATTCCGCAACGCCATCGAGCAGAAATTCGGCATTGACCTTTCCTCGCGCCCGACCATGTTCACCGTGCGCGGCGAGTGCCGGCCGACCGACGGCAAGATCCACACCGATTCCACGACGAAGATCATCACCGTCCTCCTCTACATGAACGAGAAGTGGGACAAGGACGGCGGCCGGCTTCGCGTGCTTCGAAACGGCACCGACCTTGAGGACTATGTGGAGGAAGTGCCGCCGCATGGCGGCACGCTTCTCGTCTTCCGCCGCTCGGAAAACTCCTGGCACGGGCACCAGCCCTTCGACGGGACGCGCCGCGCGATACAAATGAACTGGGTGACCGACAAATCGGTGGTCGCGCGCGAGCAGGGCCGCCACCGCATCTCCTCGACGATCAAGAAGCTCAACCCCTTCCGCAAGGCGAGCTAGAGGCGCAGACTGGCATGGCCCAACATCACGCGCGCGTTCTGATCCTTGGCTCCGGTCCGGCCGGCTACACGGCGGCGATCTATGCGGCGCGCGCGCTGCTCGAGCCGGTGCTGATCGCCGGCCTGCAGCCGGGCGGGCAGATGACGATCACCACCGACGTCGAGAACTATCCAGGCTTCGCCGACGTGGTTCAGGGGCCGTGGCTGATGGAGCAGATGCGCGCGCAGGCGGAGAACGTCGGTACGAAGATGATCTCCGACACGGTGGTCGAAGCCGACATCCGGCAGCGGCCTTTCCGTTTGAAGCTCGACGGCGGCGACGTGTGGACCGCCGATGTCCTTATCGTCGCGACCGGCGCGCAGGCGCGCTGGCTCGGGCTTCCCTCGGAGGAGAAGTTCAAGGGTTTTGGCGTCTCCGCCTGCGCCACCTGCGACGGCTTCTTCTTCAAGGGCAAGGACGTGCTCGTCATCGGCGGCGGCAACACGGCGGTCGAGGAGGCGATCTACCTCTCGCATCTCGCCCGCAAGGTGACGCTCGCGCATCGGCGCGATTCGCTGCGCGCCGAGCGGATCATGCAGGATCGGCTGTTTGCGCGCGACAACGTCGAGGTCGTGTGGGACACCGCGCTCGATGAGGTGCTGGGCAAAGGCGGCTTTCCGCCCGCCGTCACCGGTGCGCGCCTGAAGAACGTGAAAAGCGGCGAAAAGTCTGACATTTCGGTTGACGGCATATTCATTGCTATAGGTCATGAGCCGGCCGTTTCGCTGTTCCGGGAGCAGCTCGCGCTAAAGCCGAGCGGCTATATCCAGACGGCGCCGGATTCGACCGCAACCAGCGTTCCGGGCGTCTTTGCCGCAGGCGATGTGAGCGACGAGGTGTTCCGCCAGGCCGTGACCGCGGCCGGGATGGGCTGCATGGCGGCACTCGAAGCGGAGAAGTACCTGTTCAGCGTAGAGACGACGCGCGAAGCAGCGGAGTAGAGCGCTTGAACGTTCAGGAGCCGGGACCGCCCGTCCAACGCGGCGAGATCGACTGGGACAAGCTGCGCATCTTCCATGCGGCCGCCCAGGAGGGCTCGTTCACGCGCGCCGGCGAGATGCTCAATATGAGCCAGTCGGCGGTGAGCCGGCAGGTGAGCGCGCTCGAACAGGAGCTCGGCACGCCGCTCTTTCACCGTCACGCCCGCGGCCTGATCCTGACCGAGGAGGGCGAGCTTCTGATGCGCGCGGCGCGCGATATCGCGCTGAGGCTTGAGAACGTCCGCGCCCAACTCGTCGATTCCCGCGGCCAACCCACCGGCACGCTGCGCGTCACGACCACCGTCGGGATCGGCTCCACCTGGCTCACCTCGCGCATCAACGAGTTCGTCGACCTCTATCCCGGCATTCGGCTTGAGCTGATCCTCGACGACTCGGAGCTCGACGTTGCCATGCGGCAGGCCGACGTGGCGATCCGGCTACGTGCGCCGACGCAACCTGATCTGATCCAGCGCCGTCTCTTCACGCTGCACTTCCACGTCTACGCGTCGCGCGACTATCTCGACCGCTTCGGCGAGCCGAAGACGACCGAAGACATCGACAACCATCGCATCGTCATCTTCGGTGAGAATGCGCCGACCTATCTGAAGACCATGAACTGGCTCTGCACCGCCGGCCGCGAGCCGGGCAATGCGCGCCCGCCGGTCTTCTCGGTCAACAACGTCGTTGCCATTCGCCGCGCGGTGGAGAAGGGCGTCGGCATCGCGCTCCTCCCCGACTATCTGGTCGGGCCGCACTCGGAGCTCGTGCAGATCCTCCCCGACTACGAGGTGCCGAGCTTCGACGGCTTCTTCGTCTATCCGGCGGAGCTCAAGGATTCGGCGCGCGTCACCGTATTCCGCGACTTCCTCGTCTCCAATTCGCGGCGCTGGAGTTTTTGAGGCTCAGATTCCGCCGTACCACTCGTAGCCGCGGTCTTCCCAAAAACCGCCATTGCCGCCGAAGAGGTCCGCGTAGCTTTCGACCGCCTCGACGCGCATGAGGTACTTCGCCATCTTGTAGCCGAGGTGGCGCTCGATGCGGACGCGAAGCGGCGCCCCGTGCGGGATCGTCAAGGTCTCGCCGTTCATGTCGTAGGCGAGGATCGTCTGCGGATGGAAGGCGTCTTCAAGCCCGATGCTCTCATAGTACAGGGCCTCGCCATAGAGCGTGTCGGCGCAGTGGAAGACGATATAGCGTGCCTCCGGCTTGAGCTTCACCTGGTCGAGCACATGGGAGAGCGGAACGCCCTTCCACTTGCCGATGCAGCTCCAACCCTCGACGCAGTCGTGGCGCGTGATCTGTGTGCGTGAGGGCATGGCGCGAAGATCGGCGAGCGAGAATTCGGCGGGGTTCTCCACAAGCCCGTCGACCTTCAGCTTCCAGTCGGCGAAGTTGTTCGCAGCCAAGGCCAGGTAGTCGGGGTCGTCGGGCGAAGTCGAGCCGTTCGCTTTGAAGACCGGCGAGAGGTCGGCCTCGGTGTATTCGCGCGCAAGATCGTTCGGCCCGAGAAACAAACGCTGCACGCGCCGCGTCACCTGCTCGTCGAAGAACAGTATCTTGCGGAACCACGGCGCCTGCGAGAGTTGGTCGCATCCGGAAAGCACCAACGTTCCGGCGGCGACGCCGAGGCCGCGCAGAAAACTCCGGCGGCTCGGCTTCAGGCCTTGCGAGGATCTATTCCGCGGCATGCGGCTGCTCCTCCGTTTCGATGCGATATCTTCCGGTAACCATCGAGCGCAGATTGTTCCAGACGCCTGAGATAAGAACCATGATCACGTGCACAAGCACGAAGAGAACGATCAGCGTCGCACAGATGAAGTGAATGGTGCGCGCCGTCTGGCGTCCGCCGAAGAGGTCGAGGAGCCAGGGGAAGGCGGCGTCCATGCCCGGCGACATCGTCAGCCCGGCGAGGATCAGGATCGGCACGAGCACGAAGACGACGCCGAAATAGGCGAGCTTCTGGAGCACGTTGTAGGTCTTTGCTTCCTCCCCCTTGGGGAAGCGCAGCAGGAGGTGCTCGCGGATCGCGGAACCGATATGGCGAAGCTGCGCGCCCGTCGGGACGAGCTGCCGCCAATGGCCGCCCAATATCGTGTAGCCGATATAGACCAGCCCGTTGATGACGAAGAGCCAGGCGAAGAAGAAGTGCCAGCGGCGGCCGGTCGCAAGGTCCTGGTAGCTCGGGATCGTGGCCCAGGACGGGAAGCCGCGCGACACCCAGCGGTCGCCCGACACTTTCGACAGCCCGAAGACGCCGGTCGTGTCGAAAGTCTTGCCGAATATCTCCGTCACGCCGACGGGGCTGCCGTTATCGCCCTGCATCGTGCCCATCGCGAGGACGGGATCGTCGAAGGTCGATTTCTGGCCGATATAGAGCGCCGGATGCGCGTTGAATATCTGCAGGCCGCTCATCAGAAGAAGCGTCATGCAAAGCAGGTTCACCCAGTGCGTGATACGCACCACGAGGCTGTGCCGCTTGAAATAGACGCGGGACGTTTGATCTCTTTCGGCCATGGCGAAGCTTTTTCCCTGCCTCGCACACTATACGGCCGTTCGATAGCCGGGGTTTCCCGTTTCGATGCTCGCAATGCATCAATTCGGCGCTAGCAAATGTGCAAAGTCCCCCATTTGGCCCGCCCTCCCCTCGCGGGAGAGGTGTTGGGTGAGAGGTGTCAAATGATGGGTGAAACGGAGAGACCCCTCCCCCCACGAGGGGGAGAGAAGCCTACGCCGCCTGCGGCTTCGTGTGCGCCAGGATGTCGTCGGCGAGCCGCCCTGTGACCTCCGCCATCTTGTCGAACTCGGCGGTAAAGGTGCCGACGCCGGCGGTCGCGGAGCGGAGCTCGATGATCAAATCGGCGATCTCCGCTTCCGGGATCAGTGCCTCGACCACGTCCCAGCCGTGCCAGCCGGGCCGCGCGTCGAAGCCCATGAGCTGACCGCGGCGGCCGGAGACGATGGCGTTCACCCGCGCCGTGTTCTCGCTCGGGACCGCGACCTTCACTCTCAAGACCGGCTCAAGCAGCACCGGCCGCGCGTCCGGCAAAGCCTCGCGCATGCCCAGGATGCCGGCCATCTTGAACGCCTGGTCGGAGGAATCGACGTCGTGATAGGAACCGTCGGTGAGCGTCACGCCGACGTCGACCACCTGGAAGCCGCCGAGCGGGCCGTTCTTCAGCGCCTCGCGCACCCCCTGCTCGACCGCCGGGATGTAATTCTTCGGCACGACGCCGCCGGTGATCGTATCGTCGAAGACGAAGCCTGAGCCGCGCGGCAGCGGCTTCACTTCCAGCACAACGTCGCCGAACTGCCCGTGCCCGCCGCTCTGCTTCTTGTGGCGGCCGCGCTTCTCGACGGTTGCCCGGATCGTCTCGCGATAGGGGACGAGCGCGCGGCGTGTCTCGAGCTTCAGGCCGAAGCGGCTGGTCAGCCGCTCGACGGCGACGCGAAGATGCATCTCGCCCTGGCCGCCGAGCAGCGTCTCGCCGGTATCCTGGCGATGGTCGACGCTGAGCGAAGGATCTTCCTCGACCATCCGCTGAAGCGCGGAGGAAAGCTTCACTTCGTCCTTGCGCTCCGACGGGTTGACGACTTGCCGCAGCACCGGCTGCGGCGCCGCGGGAATCGGAAGCTGTTTGACCTCAGCACCCTTGGCCCCGAGGGTGTCGCCGGTCTGCGCCGGATCGAGCTTGCCGAGCGCCACCGTCTCGCCCGCCTCGGCGGCGCCGCGCTTCGTGGATTTCTGCCCGACCAGCCGATAGATGCCGGAGACCTTGCCCGTCTCGCCGCGCGCGTTCTGAAGCTCCATCGCGTCGTCGACCTTTCCGGCCAAGACGCGCGCAAGCGAAAGCTTGCCGGCGTGGCTGGTGTGGATCGTCTTCAGGACCTGCAGAAGCGTCTTCGACGCATCGGAAATGCCGAGGCGCGCGCGCGTCTCTTCGACATTCGGCGCCTCGTGGCGGAGCGCCTTCAGGAGCCTGAGAATACCGTTGCCGTTCAAGGCGGAGCCGATCAGCACCGGCACGATCTGTCCGGCGCGGAGTTCGGCGGCGAGGTCGGAGAACACCTTGTCGCGCGGCGGCTGGATATCCTCCAGGAGCTGCTCCATCAGCGCGTCGTCGTGGTCGGCGAGGCGCTCCAGCATCGAAAAGCGCGCCTCGTCGCGGCGCGGCTCCTCGTTCGGATCGAGCTCGATCACCTGGCTTTCCGCATGCTCGCGGTAGACGAAGGCGCGGTCGAGCGCGAGGTCGATGAAGCCGGTGGCGATCTCGTTCTTCCAGATCGGAATCTGGCGCAACACCAGCGGCGTCTCGGAAGCGGGCTGCAGCAACTGAAGCGCGTCGCGCACGCCCATCGACGCCTTGTCGATCTTGTTCAGGAAGAGGAAATGGGGAATGCCGCGCTCTTCGAGGTGGCGGAGCACGACCTGCAACGCCGGAATCTTCTTTTCGTCCGGCTCCGCGACGACGATCGCCGCGTCGACGCCGGCGACGAGCGGCTCGCTCTCGTAGCTGAACTCCACGGAGCCCGGGCAATCGAGGAAGGTGAAGGTCTCGTCCATGAAGCTCGTCTCGGCGACGTTCAGCTCCACGCTCATCGAATGGGCGCGCGCCTCGGGCGAGGAATCGCCGACCGTGTTCCCGTTCGCCACCACGCCCGGCTTTTCCACAGCGCCGGTGCGGGCGAGGATTGCCTCAAGCAGGCTGGTCTTGCCGCTCGCAAACGGTCCCACGATCGCAAAGCATCTGGGGCCGGTCTTGCGTCCATTCTCGCTCATGTCTTCTCCCTGCCTCGCCGGGGTCTGAAAAAGCCCCGATTGCGGCCCAAGGGGAAGCAGAACGCCAATTCAAGCCTTACGCTCCGGCCCCCGACAAGAGCCTTCGACGACAAGGTCCGCCACGAATTCTCGCCCCACTTCCGGAGCCGGCTTTCTTGATCGTCTCAGGCGGGATAGAGTTTGGCAAGGGCCGCCGGAACGCCGCAAAGCGCTCGCGGGACGATGCGGTCCGGCGGAGAATCGGCTAGGAATTCAACGATGTCGACAGCTCGATCACTCGCGGCGCTCGCGCTTCTCTTCGGACTCAACTCCGCCCAGGCGGCGGATTTCGGCAACGCGGCGGCATCGCCCACCGTGATTCACGACGACGACACGGCCTGTGCCGGCTTTGGCGTGCTCGGCCACATCAAGAGCCACTACGCCTATGCCGAGCGCCACGTCCTGCATCGCGGCTTCGTCATCGCCTCGATCGACAATCCGCGGCCGAGCGGCCATCCCTATGCCGAGCCGGGTTGGGTCAAGCGCGACTATTGCCAGGCGGACGCCGTGATGAGCGACGGCAGCGCGCACCCGGTCTTCTACGTGGTGGAGCATGGGCTCGGCTTCGTCGGCATCGGCCACGACGTCGATTTCTGTGTACCCGGCCTCGACCCATGGCATGTCCACGACGGCGACTGCCGCACCGTCAGGTGAGATTGGCCAGATAGGGAGACGGGCTCCCGCCCGTGCTCCTCTCGTGTTACCTCCGAAAAATGCGCTGAGAGTGATGAGGGGATGACGGCGATGTGGACGCTCAGGAGCGCGGCGGCCTCGCCGTTCGTCAGAAAAGTGCGGATCGCTGCCGCCATCTGCGGGGTCGCCGACCGGATCGACGTGCAGGTGACCGACACGGGTGACGCGGCCGGCCCGCTCAGGCGCGAGAATCCGCTCGGCAAGATTCCGTCGCTCGTCCTTGATGACGGGACGGTGCTCTACGATTCGCGCGTGATCGCCGAATTCCTCGACGCGGAGGCCGGCGGCGGCGTCATCATCCCGAAAGGCGCGGAGCGCTTCCGCGTGCTCATCCTGCAGGCGCTCGCCGATGGCATCATGGATGCCTCGGTGCTTCGGGTCTACGAGGAGCGCTGGCGCCCGCCGGAACAGCGGAGCGAGCGCTGGCAGGACCATCAGACGGGCAAGATCGAGCGCGGGCTCGCTGCGCTCGAGGCGGCGCCGCCGAAGCTTTCCGGCACGCCGAATATCGGCGAGATCGCGGTCGCATGCGCGCTCGGCTACCAGGACCTCCGCTTCGCCGGCGAGTGGCGGAAGCACTATCCGAAGCTCGTCGCGTGGCTCGACGATTTCGCCGCCAGAGTGCCGAGCTTCGCGGAGACGAAGCCGAGCTGAGGCGGGATGTATATACGCGGATTGACATGCGGCCCAGACCGCCGTATCTAGGCACCATGCCCCGAACCCGCGCCTTCAAGTCCGGAAACAGCCAAGCCGTCCGCATCCCAGCGGAGCTGGCCTACGCCGACACGGACGTTGACTTGGAAATCACTCGCCTTGGTGACGTCATCACAGTCTTTCCGGCCCGAAACAGCCTCCGCGAGGCCGTCGCCGAGCTTCGCCGTATGCCGAAGCCACCGCGCGTCGAGAAGAGAAGTCCGATCGAAGTCCCGTTGCGCGAGCGCGAGTGACACCGGGCCGGATTCGTGGCCTATCTCATCGACACCAACATCGCCATTCACGCCCGCGACGGCACGGAGGCGGTGCTCGCCAAATTGGCAGAGCACGACGGCAAGGTTCTGCTGTCGGCGCTGAGCCTCGCCGAACTGCAGCGCGGACTCTACAAGAATCCTGCTCATACCGCGCTGCGGCGAGCTCGTCTTGAAGTTCTGCTCAGCGGCATTCCCGTGTTGCCCTTCGGCACCTCTGCCGCTGAGGCCTACGGCCAGATTATCGCTCAACTCGGTTGGGCGCGGGGGCGCGATCATGATCGAATGATCGCAGCACACGCGATCAGCACGGGCTCCATCCTCGTCACGAGCAACGAATCAGACTTTCGCGACATTCCGGGTCTGTCCCTGGAAAACTGGGCAACGTGATCCGAGTCGGGTCCTGTCGCCCTCGCCTCCCATAGCCCTCCCCTATCAAAACAGCAGCGACCCGGTATTTCCGCCGCTGCGCTGAATTTGGGAAGTTCCTGCCATCGGCACCCGATGCCGAGAAGTGCGCATGGCCACTCGGCCGCGCTCAAGGGAGCCCACGAACATGCATTCGGAAATCACGCCGAAGAAGACGACGAAGGTTCCGGCGGCGACGAAGACCATCAACCTCGCGCTGCAGGGCGGCGGCGCCCACGGCGCTTTTGCCTGGGGCGTGCTCGACCGGCTGCTCGAGGACGAGCGGATCAGCTTCGAGGGGATCAGCGCGACCAGCGCCGGTGCGGCGAATGCCACCGTGCTCGCCTACGGCCTCTCGGTCGGAGGGCGCGAAGGCGCCAAGCGGGCGCTCAAGACCTTCTGGCGGCGGATCGCCCGCTCGGCCATGTTCTCGCCCCTTCAGCCTTCACCGTGGGATCGCATTACCCACAATCACGGCCTGGAAAATTCGCCCGCCTACCTCGCCTTCGACATTCTCTCCCGGGTATTCTCGCCCTATCAGCTCAATCCGTTCAACATCAATCCGCTGAAGCAGGTGCTCGAAGAGGTCGTCGACTTCGAGAAGCTGCAGCGCGACTGCGCGGTGAAGCTCTATCTCTCCGCCACCAACGTCCGCACCTGCAAGGTGAAGGTCTTCACCGGCGCGGAAGTCTGCGCCGACGCGGTGCTCGCCTCGACCTGCCTCCCCTTCATGTTCCAGGCGGTGGAGATCCGGGGCGAGCACTATTGGGACGGCGGCTACATGGGAAACCCGGCGATCTTCCCGCTCATCTATCACTGCGACAGCGCCGACGTCGTCATCGTGCACATCAACCCGGCGGAGCGTCCGGACGTGCCGACCAATGCGCGCGACATCATGAACCGCATCAACGAGATCAGCTTCAACTCCTCGCTCATGCGCGAGATGCGGGCGATCTCGTTCGTCACCAAGCTGATCGAGGACGGCAAACTCAAGGAAGGCGACGCCAAGCACATGCTGCTGCACGCGATCGAAGCCGACGACGTCATGCGCGGGCTCGGTGTGGCTTCGAAGCTCAACGCCGACTGGGAATTCCTGATGCATCTCCACGCGACCGGCCGCGAGCGGGCCGGGGCCTGGCTCGATCAGAACTTCGACAAGCTCGGCAAGGAATCGAGCGTCGACATCCGCGCCCGCTATCTTTGATCCGCCCGAGTTTTCGCACCAACCTCCCCCTGCCTGCAGGTCTCGCCCGGACGGAAACGTCCGGGCTCTTTTTCGTGAGCCGCCGCCTTCATTTGTCGTCATTGCCGAGCTTGACCCGGCAATCCATTCCGCCGCGATCGCGATCGGCTTGCGCGTTGCGGAATGGATGCCCGGATCAAGTCCGGGCATGACGATCGTTCTGACGGGTTTGCGCCGCGCCTGATAGCGGCGTTCTATCAAATCCGTTCGCACTCGGTATTTCCGTTAGCGCGTCCGTTTCCCGATGCTTGCTCCCATGCCGGACAGTGACGTCGCGGCACGAAAATCAGGAGACAAGCAATGTTGAAGGGAATGAGAACCTCCGCGCTCGTCGCCGCCGGACTCCTTGCCGGCGTCGCCTTCGTGGGGACGGCCTTTGCCGGCGAGTGCCCGGCGGACCAGGTTGCGTCCGGTGCCCGCACGTCCGGCGAAACCATGCCGAAAGGCGTGACCGACACGGTGATCGGCACGATCGACCTCTCCTCCAAGGGGGGTGACTTCACTGGCTACACGCTGCGCATGCGGCGGCTCGTCATCGAACCGGGCGGCGTCGTGCCCTGGCACATGCACAACGAGCGCGCCGCCAACATCCTGATCCTCGAAGGCCAGATCGAGGAATACCGGAGCACCTGCAAGGTTCCGATCGTCCACAAGGCCGGTGACGTCACGTCGGAGTTCGGCGCCGATCTCGCCCACTGGTGGATGAACAAGAGCGACGCGCCGGTCGTCATCATCTCGGCCGATCTTCTGCCGCCCCAGGCCAAACCCTCCGACGCCATGTAGACGGCGGCCCGGCCCGGAGGCGCGGCGTCCCGCCCCACGCCCCACAAGGGGCGCCGCGCCCCCAAACTCCCCACACGAGCTCGACCTGCTCCGCACGGAGGCGAAAATGCCCAACGCGAATTTCTTCGGACCCGTCTTCCGCCGCTCTTGCGTGATCGGGCTCGTCGCCTTCCTGACCGTCATCGACCTCTTCGCCGCGCAGGCGATCCTGCCGGCGCTCGCGCACGCCTACAACGTGACGCCGGCGGCGATGGGGCTCGCCGTCAACGCCTCCACCTTCGGCATGGCGGCGGGCGGGCTCGCGGTCGCCTTCTTCAGCCGCAAGATCAACCGCCGCCTGGGCGTGCTCATAAGCCTCGCCGTGCTCTCGATCCCGACGTCGCTGCTTTCGATCGCGCCGGACCTCACCGTCTTCACGGCGCTTCGCATCGTGCAGGGGCTTTGCATGTCGACGGCGTTCGCGCTGACGCTTGCCTATCTCGGCGAGCGCTGCAGCGCCGCCGATGGCGCCGCCGCTTCGGCCGCCTACATCACCGGCAACGTCGCGAGCAACCTCTTCGGCCGCCTGATGGCCGCGGCCGTGGCCGACCACCTCGGCCTCCCCGCGAGCTTCCTGATGCTCGCCGCGCTCAATCTCTCCGGCGCCGTTCTCGTCTATTTCTGGCTGGCGCGCACGCCGCCGATGGCCGACATGGGCCCGTCGAAGCAGCCCTCGCCGCTCGCCGCCATGCTCATGCACTTCCGCACGCCCGAGCTCCGCGCCGCCTTCGGCATCGGCTTCTGCATCCTCTTCGCCTTCATCGGCACGTTCACCTATGTCAACTTCGTGCTCGTGCGCGCGCCGCTGTCGCTCTCGATGATGGGGATCGGCTTCGTCTATTTCGTCTTCCTCCCCTCGATCGTGACGACGCCGGTCGCCGGCAGCGTCGCGCAACGCTTCGGCACGCAGGCGACGCTTCGCGCCTCGCTCGCGCTCGCTGCGCTCGGCCTGCCGCTCCTCCTGTTGCCGAATCTTCCCGCCGTGCTCGTCGGCCTGGCGCTCGTCGGCGTCGGCACCTTCTTCGCGCAGGCGACGGCGACGGGGTTCGTGAGCCGCGCGGCGGCAAGCGACCGCGCATCGGCAAGCGGCATCTATCTCGCCTCCTACTTCTTCGGTGGGCTCCTCGGGAGCGCCGTGCTCGGCCAGCTCTTCGACCGCGTCGGATGGGCGGCCTGTGTCGGCGGGATCGGCGTATCGCTCGTCGTCGCCGCGTTCCTCGCGGGGCTCTTGAAGATGTCGCCGGCGCCACGATACGCGGCGCGCCTCGCCGTCGGCCAGTAAGCGATACCCCTTTTAAACTCGTCATTGCCGGGCTTGACCCGGCAATCCATTCCGTCGCGGTCGCGACTAGCGGAGACGTTACGGAATGGATGCCCGGATCAAGTCCGAGCATGACGACGTGGGAGGTGGAGTGAAGCGGCGCCGCAAGACGGCTCCCTTGCCCTTCATTTGTTTCAAGTCCGGGGAACGGGATCGGTCTTGCGGCGCCGAACCGCATCTGCAGATAGAATCAGCTGCGGATTGACAAAACCTTAACCATCGCAAACTCGCCGATCCAATGCCGAGTCTGCATGGTTGCGATGCGCGCAGCGCAATAGCGCTCAGTTATCGACATGGAAGCGCATCGGCATTTCCGCCGCGAGCGCGCCCTTCGTATCGATTGCTCCAACGCCCGCGTGACTTTCCGCGTGCGCTCTTGAGACACGAGAGGAGCGATCGATGATCCAGAATTTCCTGAAGCTTTCCACAATCTTGCTCATCGCAAGCGTCATCACGGCATCTTGCGCGGCGCTCGGCAACGCGGCGAGCGACGGCAACGGCGTCGTCGTGGTC
This sequence comes from uncultured Alphaproteobacteria bacterium, assembly GCA_963778625.1. Classification (GTDB taxonomy): domain Bacteria; phylum Pseudomonadota; class Alphaproteobacteria; order Rhizobiales; family Afifellaceae; genus DASWJZ01. Next base: position 175,565 of record CAVZVB010000018.1, on the reverse strand, counting down.
AACAGCGCCTATCCGGTCAACGAGACCATCGCGCGCGTCAAGAAGGACATCGCCGACAAGGGCATCGTGTTCTTCATGGACGTCGACCAGGCGAAGCTCGCCGCCGGCGCCGACATCTCGCTCCCGCCGTCGCATCTCCTGATCTTCGGGAATCCGCCGCTCGGCATCCAGTTTCTGACCTCAAACCCCGTCTCCGGTCTCGACTGGCCGGTCAGGCTGCTTGTCTTCGAGGACGCGAACGGCAAGGTGAAGATGGCCTACAATGACTTCACCTGGGTGGCGCACCGGCACGGGATCACCGACCGCGACGCGCAGTTCAAGATGGCGACGATGGTGATCCAGTCGATCACGTCGGCCGCGCGTTAGACACGCCGTCAGGTCGCGAGAAGAAAGTCGGGAGCAGATCATGGCTGAGAAATTCGACGCGATCGTCATCGGCACCGGGCAGTCCGGGCCGTCGATCGCACAGCGCATGACCAAGGAGGGGATGAAGGTCGCCATCCTCGAGCGCAAGCTCTTCGGCGGCACCTGCGTCAATGTCGGCTGCATCCCCACGAAGACGCTCGTGGCGAGCGCCCGCACGGCGCACGTGGCGCGGCGCGCCGCCGATTTCGGGGTGACGATCGGCGGCGACATCGCGGTCGACATGGAGCAGGTGAAGGTGCGCAAGGACGCGATCGTCCGCACCTCGAGCCAAAACATCGAGAAGTGGCTGAAAGCCAACCCGGACCTGACCGTGATCCACGGCCACGGCCGCTTCGAGAGCCCGAACACGGTCAGCGTCGACGGCCGGCTGCTCGAAGCGCCGAAAATCGTCATCAATGTCGGCGGCCATGCCTTCGTACCCGACGCGCCGGGGATCGACAAGATCGACTACTTCACCAGTTCGACCATGATGGACGTCGATTTCCTGCTCGAGCATCTCATCGTCATCGGCGGCTCTTACATCGGGCTTGAGTTCGCGCAGATGTACCGCCGCTTCGGCAGCCGCGTGACGGTGATCGAGATGGCCGACCGGCTGATCCCGCGCGAGGACGCCGACGTGTCCGCTGCGGTGAAAGCGATCCTTGAGAAGGAAGGAATCGACATTCGGCTCAACGCGGAATGCATCGCCTATGAGAAACGCGGAGACGGCATCGCGGTCGGCGTGAAGTGTGGAGAAGGGCCGAAGGAGGTTGTCGGCAGCCATCTCCTCCTTGCGGTCGGCCGCCGGCCGAACACGCACGACCTCGGGCTCGACAAGGCCGGCGTCAAGACCGACGCGCACGGCTATGTCGTGGTCGACGACAAGCTTCACACCAACGTCGAAGGAATTTTCGCGGTCGGCGACGTGAACGGCCGCGGCGCGTTCACCCACACCTCCTACAACGACTACGAAATCCTCGTCGCCAACATGTTCGACGGCGACGACCGCAAGGTCTCGGATCGCATCACCGCCTACGGTCTCTTCGTCGATCCGCCGCTCGGCCGCGTCGGGATGACTGAGCGCGAGGTACGAAAGTCGGGCAAGACCGCGCTGATCGCCACCATGCAGATGACGCGCGTCGGCCGCGCGCGCGAGCGGAGCGAGACCGATGGCTTCATGAAGATTCTTGTCGACGCGGAGACGAACAAGATCCTCGGCGCATCGATCCTCGGCATCGAGGGCGACGAGGCGATCCAGTCGGTGCTCGACGTGATGTACGCCGACGTGCCTTACACCGTCATCACCCGCGCCATGCACATCCACCCGACCGTGACTGAGCTGATCCCGACGCTGCTCGAAGGCCTGAAACCGCTCGAATGAGCGCCGCTCTTCGGGGCCGGAATCGCCGTCGCGAAGGGACCTGCTTGACGCTGCGCGCCCGGCGGTGTTGCCTGAGGGCAATCTTTTCGACAAACGAAACGTTCCGGGAGGGTCTCCAATATGATCGCGCGCCGTCATTTGCTGGCTTCCGCACTGGTGCTCGGGTGGCTTGGTTCCGCCGGGCCGGTCGCGGCCGCCGACGCCTTTGTCGCCGTCACCGCCATTGTCGAGCATCCGGCGCTCGACGCCTGCCGCGACGGCGTGCGCGACGAACTGAAGGCGGGCGGCTACGAGGAAGGCAAGAACCTGATGTTCGTCTACGAAAGCGCGCAGGGCGAGCCTCGCCACGGCCGTGCAGATCGCGCAGAAATTCGTCGGCGAGAATCCGAGCGTGATCGTGCCGATCTCCACACCGTCGGCGCAGGCGGTCGTCAATGCCACCAGCGAAATCCCGGTGGTCTTCACCGCCGTCACCGACCCGCTCGGTGCCAAGCTCGTGAGCGACATGATGCATCCGGGCGGCAACGTCACCGGCATGAGCGACCTGTCGCCGATCAAGAAGCATCTCGAGCTGATCAAGGAGATCACGCCGAACGCGACGAAGATCGGCGTGCCCTATAATCCCGGCGAGGCGAACTCCGTGACGCTGCTCGGGCTGTTGAAGCAGTACGCGCCGGAGATGGGCCTGGAGATCGTCGAGGCGGCGGCGCCGACGTCGGCCGATGTGCTGGCCGCTGCGCAGAGCCTCGTCGGCAAGGCGGACGTGATCTACGTGCCGACCGACAACACCATCGTCTCGGCGCTGGAATCGGTGATCAAGGTCGGCACCGACAACCAGGTTCCGGTCTATGCCGGCGACACCGATTCCGTGCCGCGCGGTGCGATCGCCGCGCTTGGCTTCAACTACTACGACGTCGGCCGGCAGACCGGGAAGATCGTGTTGCGCGTTCTGAACGGCGAGAAGCCGGGCGACATCCCCGTCGAGGGCGTCGAGACCACCGAGCTTTACGTCAACTTCGGGTGCGGCCAAGGCGATGGGCGTGACCATTCCCGAGACCGTCGTCGCGCGGGCCAAGTCGGTTACCCAGTAGGCTGCGGGCGCACGTGCCGTTGCACCTCCTCCCGCCTCTTGCGACGGGGGGAGGAGGGCGCGCGTTCCGGGCAGGCCGATGAACATCGTCGCCTTCCTCGGCGCCGTCGAGCTCGGCCTCGTCTTCGGCCTCGTCGGGCTCGGCGTACTGATATCGTTCCGCGTCCTCGCCTTCCCTGACCTGACGGTCGACGGCAGCTTCCCGCTCGGCGCGGCGGTGTCGGCGACGCTGATCGTCCACGGCGTCGATCCGTTTCTGGCGACGGCGGTCGCGATCCTATGCGGCGCGCTGGCAGGACTGGTCACGGCGCTGCTCAATTTGCGTTTCGGCATCCTGCATCTGCTCGCCGTCGATCCTCACCATGATCGCGCTCTATTCGATCAACCTGCGCATCATGGGCCGGCCGAACGTCGCCATCATCGGCGAGCCGACCGTGCTCACGCCGTTCGAGGGGCTCGGCCTGCACAACATTTATCTGAGGCCGCTCTTCGCCGGGGTGGTCGTCATCGTCGTCTGTTCGCTCTTGGCGCGCTTCCTCTTGTCGCAATACGGCCTGGCGCTCCGCGCCACCGGCTCCAACCCGCGCATGGCGCGCGCCCAGGGCGTCGACACCACGCGCGCGACCTATGTCGGCATGGCGGTCAGCAACGCCATGGTGGCGCTGGCCGGCGCGCTCTTCGCGCAGATGAACGGCTTCGCCGACGTCTCGATCGGCACCGGCACGATCGTCGTCGGGCTTGCCGCCGTCATCATCGGCGAGGCGATCTTCGGCGCGCGCTCCATCATCGTCTGGGTCGTGGGCTGCGTCGCCGGCTCGGTGCTCTACCGGATCGCGGTCGCGCTTGCGCTCAACGCTTCCGTGCTCGGCCTCAACGCCTCGGACCTGAAGCTCGTGACCGCCGTGCTGGTGGCGCTCGCCCTGATCCTGCCGGGCACGCGCGTGCCGCTCCGCAACCTGCTCGCCGGACGGGCGAAGACGATGATCCGGCTTGAGGGCATCACCGTCACGTTCGGTCGCGGCACGCCGATGGAGACGACGGCGCTGCGCGGCCTCGATCTCGCAATTCCCGCCGGCCAGTTCGTTACGGTCATCGGCTCGAACGGCGCCGGCAAGTCGACGGTCTTGAACGTGCTGACCGGTGATGCGCCCGTCGATCGGGGTCGTGTCGTCATCGACGAGCAGGACGTGACCGGCTGGGGCGCGCCACGCCGCGCCGCGCTCGTCGCGCGCGTCTTCCAGGATCCGCTCGCCGGCAGCTGCGCCGACCTCTCGATCGAGGAGAACTTGGCGCTCGCGGCGGCGCGCGGCGTGCGGCGCGGCTTCTCGCTCGCCATCGACGCGCAGCGCCGCGACGATTTCCGCGCCCGCCTGAACCGCCTCGGCCTCGGCCTCGAGAACCGCCTCGGCGACCGCATGGGGCTGCTCTCCGGCGGACAGCGGCAGGCGGTGAGCCTCCTGATGGCGACGCTGCAGCCGATGAAGATCCTGCTCCTCGACGAGCACACCGCCGCGCTCGACCCGAAGACGGCGGAGTTCGTGCTCGCGCTGACGCAGCAGATCGTGGAGGAGCAGAAGCTGACGACGCTGATGGTCACGCACTCGATGCGCCAGGCGCTCGATCACGGCGACCGCATCGTGATGCTGCATGAGGGCAGCGTGGTGCTCGACGTTGCCGGCGAGGAGCGGCGGGGCCTCGACGTGCCCGATCTGCTCGCCCTCTTCGCCAAGCACCGCGGCCAGATGCTGGCCGACGACGCGCTGCTCTTGGGCTGATCAGAACGCGACCTTGTCGCCGCCCTTCAGATCCAGGATGCGGCGCGCCTCGTCGGGCGTCGCCACCTGCATGCCGAGCCCTTCGATGATCTTTCGCGCCAGCGTCACCTGGTCGGCGTTGGATTTCGCGAGCTTGCCCTTGCCGGCCCAGAGGCTGTCCTCGAGCCCGACGCGGATATTGCCGCCGAGCGCCGCGGCCTGCGCCGCGACGCGGAGCTGTGCTGCGCCGGCGCCGAGCACCGACCAGCGATAGGAATCGCCGAAGAGCCGATCCGCCGTGCGCTTCATGTGCGCCACGTCTTCCGGGTGGCTGCCGATGCCGCCGAGGAGCCCGAACACCGACTGCACGAAGAACGGCGGCTTCACGAGGCCGCGCTCGGCGAAATGCGACAGGTTGTAGAGATGCGCGATGTCGTAGCACTCGAACTCGAAGCGCGTGCCGTTGTCGTAGCAGGTCTCGAGGATGTACTCGATGTCCTTGAAGCGTGTTGCGGAAGACGAGATCGCGCGTCGCCTCGAGATGCGGCCGCTCCCAGTCGAACTTGAAGTCCTTGTACTTGTCGAGCAGGTGATAGAGGCCGAAATTCATCGAGCCCATGTTGAGCGAGGCCACCTCCGGCTTGAACGTCGCCGCCGGCAGCACGCGCTCCTCGACGCGCATATAGGGGCTGCCGCCGGTCGTGATGTTGATCGCGGCATTCGTGCCCTGCTTGATGCGCGGCAGGAAGCGGGCGAAGGCCTCCGGCGTCTGGTCGGGCTTGCCGGTCTCGGGATCGCGGGCATGCAGGTGCAGGATCGCCGCGCCCGCCTCCGCCGCGGCGATCGCCTCGCGCGTGATCTCGTCCGGCGTGATCGGAAGGTAGCGGCGACATCGTCGGCGTGTGGATCGCGCCGGTGATCGCACAGGTGATGATGACCTTCCCGTCGACGGCCATTCCCGCCTCCCCTACTTCCCGATCTTCTTGTCGGCCGCGCGCTTGTGCGCGGCGAGCGCCATCAGCCGCCGGTCGCGCCAGGCCTGCCGCTTCTCAAGCTCCGATTCCTTGCAGGCGGCTCGCGGCGCTCGCGCTCGACGGTCTTCAGCACATCGCCCGCCCAGTCGACGCGGCGCTGCATCTGCGGGAAGAGCTTCTCGTAGATGCCCTGGTAGCGGGTGACATAGTCGCGCACGCCGCCCGGCGCGTTCAGATCGATCGTCTCGAACGGTCCCATGAAGGTCCAGCGGAGCGCCAGTCCCTCGCGAATGCCGATGTCGATGTCCTCGACCGACGCGTAGCCGTCGGCGACGAGGCGGAACGCCTCCTCCAGAAGCGCGCCCTGCATGCGGTTCATGATGAAGCCGTCGAGCTCGCGCTTCATGACGATCGGCGCCTGCCCGGCGGCGATGAGAAGGTCGCGCGTGCGCTCGATCACGGCTGCGACGTCCAGGGCGCGGGCACGACCTCCGCGGCGGGAATGAGATAGGGCGGATTGATCGGATGCACGACGAGGCAGCGCTCGCGGCCGGCAAGCGTCTCGGTGAAGAGCGAAGGCAGGATCGCCGAGCTTGAGCTTGCGATCACCGCGTCGGCCGCGGCGAGCGCGTCGAGCTCCTTGAAGATCGCGAGCTTCACGCCGAGCTCTTCAGGCGTGTTCTCCTGCACGTGCGATGCGCTCGGCGACGGCTTCGCCGAGATCGCGCTCGACGCTGATATTGGCGAGCACTTCGTCGGGGCCGGCGCGACCGAGCAGATCGTTTTCGGCGAGATCCGGCAGCACGCCGCGGATGAAATCGAGCGCCTTTTCCGGCGCCGCCGGATCCTTGTCCCAGAGCGCGACCTCGTGGCCGGCGCGCGCGAAAGTGATCGCCCAGGCGCGGCCGATGAACCCCGATCCGACGATTGCGACTTTGCTCATTCCCCCTCCGATTACAAGAGCAAGCGGCTTATGGCCGGGCCACCGGTTGCGGCCCTCCGCGCCACTCTGGCACATATCTTCCGCTGGCATATAGGAACCGAAGGCGGACGGCGACGCCCGTCAAGATTGGCGGGTTTCAAGCTGAGACACACTATCGAATCCTCTGACCCGCCACGTCCTTGTCACAAATGTCGGCAAACTTTAGCCGTCGCGTTTATCTTGCAGCATCGCGGTCGTGACAGTCTGCGTGTTCGCGCATTCCGCGTTGGGAGGATGTGACGATGGACCGCGCATTCCCAATGCAAGCTGATCGCCGCATGCCCAATCAAATCCACGGGCCGAGACCGGCGCCGGAACGAGGCCACTCAACGTCATGGATCTGACACGCAGACGAGCGATTCATCTCTCAGCCGCCGGCGCTGCAGTGCTCGCCGCCGGCAGCCATTTCGCATTGGCCGCTCCCGCGCCTGCTGACGAGGTGCGCGACAATGCCCTTCGTTACTTCGGCGGACACGGATTTGCCGAGACTCCGCCGCTGGAGATGATCACCGGCTCGGCATTCAATGACGGCCTCCGCTACGACGAAACCACGCCCAATCCACCGAGCGCGCCAACGGTCACGGTGCAAACCGCCGCGCGCATCGGCGACATCGCCGAAAGGGAGCGGCCGGCGTCCTTGCCGCCTTCACCATCTTCGGCATCACCGTCCCGGGCGCCGCCGAGCCCGGATTGCTCCTTTCCAGTGTCATGGACTTCCTCATGACCGAGAGGAAGCTCGATCCCGGGCGGATTCTGCTCGTCTCGACCGAATACTTCAGACCGCTTGTCGATCAGGTCGACGGCATCGACGCCTACCGGATGTTCGAGCGTTCTGCCGAGAAGGCGAAGGCTGAAGGCGATGGATCGGGTTTCTTCGCGCCGAAGGGGCATCCCTACGCGCCACAGGAGGCGACCGTCGGGATATACTACCGGTTACCGGACGCCGAGGAACGCGCGGAGCTCTCCTACCCGCCCGAGGATCACATCGAAGTCGCCGAGGTCGGTATTGCGCCCTTCGGCGGCGACCCGAACCGGCCGCAAGTCGCTGCCATCGGAATGGAGCGGATGGCGATGGCGGAGGGCGAGGCGATTCCCGACTTCGAGGAGACCAGGCTGAACCTCCTGCGCATCATCGAGGACGAGGCGCGGCGAACCGGCAAGGATCTTCCGCCGGGCTACACGATGTTCGCCTCGCTATAACGCCTCTCCTGGCCTGTCGTTCGGGCACGCCGCGCACGCTGCATCTCACAGGGGAGGCATCATGTTTCTCAAAGCTCTCTTTACCGCCATTGCCTTCTACGTCGCGTCGATCGGCGCATCCTTTGGCCTGGAAAACACGGGGCCAAAATGCGGATCGTTCGTGCTGGTCGGGGCCGAAAAGCAGGCGGCCGTGATAGACAACCCGCCTGCCGGCAAGAGCATCGGCGACGTAAGAGCCGGCTCGCGCGTATTCGTCGACGAAAGCGGCAATCCGATCGGCAAAGTTCACTACGTCGCGACGTTGACGGCACTCGGAAGCGCCGGCCACGGCGATGTGCTCGCTTCCCAATATTTCGTCACGTTGCCGGGCGGATGGGTTGCGTCGTCCTCGCTCTACGAACTGGCCGATGCGGCCGACACAAGCCAGAAAGCCGGCAGCGCCACGCTTGTCGTGACTGGCGGTAGCGGACCTTATGCCGGCACAACGGGAACGATCTCCATCGAACCGGGCGAAGCGCCGCGCTACGTTTTCGAGCTCAACTGTAAGTGATGGCGATAGAGTGAGCGAAGCGTCGAAAGAGCCATGGCGCAAACCGCACGTGACCGGCATCGAGCTCCGATCCGTACGATGGAGAAAATTCCGATGATCCATGTTCCACGCACGACCCATGCTGCTCGCCTTTTCCTCGTTGCAGCGCTCAGCGCCGTACTGCTCGTCCTTGCCCCCGCTTCGATCGCGGTTGCGCAGGACGCCGGCGACCTTCAGAGCGAAGGGCAAAAGGCGGTGCAGGCGTGGGTCGACGCCGTGGTATCGGGCGACGTGCACCGGATCGAAGCGGTGCTCGCGCCGGAATTCCAGATATTGCGGGCCGACGGTACGGCTTACGACAAGGAAGCCTACCTTAAGAGCGATCTCCCGCGCTTTCCCGACGTGCCGGTGATGAGCAAGCTGGTCGTAACAGGTCACGGCGACCTCCTCGTCGCGCGCTATGTCCTGACCACCGGTGGCGTGCTCGCCGACGGTGTCGAGCGCCCTCAGGCACCCCGGCTGACCGTTTTCCGCAAAGACGGCGACACCTGGCTTGTCGTGGCGCATGCCAACTTCGCCGCCATCGGGCGCTGACACCGACCAGGCGAGCATTCTTGGACGAGCAGGAGATTTCGGCCCGCCCAGCGCTCTTAAGCCTGGCTGGCGGAGGGAGCAGAGGCCACCCAACTCAGGAAGCGCTGGGGGTTTGAGCTGATTTCCGGCAGGCACCCCGGAAAATCCCCCGGACAATTGGGTGGATGTAGGTGGACGTTCCTGGTCACTGAAAACAGTAAGGTCAGGCCCACTCCTCGATTTGAGATAGTGACACAGATTAATACGTGAGAATTGTCAGGTGCTATGAAGACACGTGGATTTCGGTGGGCGGCCGATTATGTGGACTGATCGAAGCAAACTGGTGCTGACGGCCTTCGGACTGTGGGCGATCTGGACGCTGGCCACTTGGGTATTCGAAGGCCGTGTCGAAGCACTTCTACGACCCGATGCGTTGGTGGACCGCCTTCTGTTCATAGGAGTGGCGAACATCGGTATCGGAATTGTCGGCGCCGCCGTCCTTGTGGGCCGGATGGTAAGGCGAAGCCAGATGCAAAGAGATCGCCTGGGCTTCGGGTCTCCGGTTCGAACGCTAATCTGGGTCCCCGTTGGTGTGGCGCTCGGCCTCGCGCTCTACTTCGGCCAGGGAGCCCCGTCGAAAGACCCGATAGTCATCCTCAATATCTATGCGCAGGTCCTGGTCGTCTCGATCGCTGAAGTGCTCGTCTGCTGGGCTGTGGTCGCAGGGGTTCTCGCTCAGGCGACAAGGCTCACGAAATGGGCTTCGATCCCTTTGGCAGCCATTGTTGCGAGCGCATTGTTCGGCCTCTATCACTTCGCCCATAGCCCACCGTTCAACACCATCGAAATGGTTAGTCTCCTTGCGGTGGTCGGATTGAGTGACCAGCGCCTTTTTCTTCCTGTCCCGGGATGTCTACGCGACCGCCGTGTTTCACAACTTCTTTGCCGTCTTCGGTGTCGTCACGGCGTTGGCTACCAATGACAAACTGGCGACGTACCAGACACTTCAGGTTCCGTTGTTCGGAATGTCGCTGGCTGCAATCATTATCCTGGTACTTGCGGATATCTTCCTCATTCGACGCAAGACCGTTTGAGGCCGGGTGCTGCTTGGGAGGCACTTCGTCAGCATTCCCGACTTGCGCGGTCGTTTGATCGGAGGGATGCAGGGGTAGCCCGCTTACCTTCCTCTCCTCACATATCCCACAGACTGGCTCGCTCGCAGCCTCTCGACCTCCGCACTGAGATACTCGTTCGCAATCAACAGCGCCCGGATCGCGGCGCGCTCGCTTCCGCCGCAGGCGGAGGTAAGGGTGTCCACGTCTGCTCTCCAGACCGGGCTGTTCATTTTCGTCCGGTGCGGAGACGTACAAGGCAGCTGGCGGAGGGAGCGGGATTCGAACCCGCGTTACGGTTTCCCGTAAACACGCTTTCCAAGCGTGCGCCTTCAGCCACTCGGCCACCCCTCCTGCGGACGCGGCCGGGAGGGGCCGGCGTCCGGGAGCGCCTCATGTATCGGCCGCGCCGCCGAACCGCAAGGCGCCCGTCCGAACGCACTTCGCCGGGGCTCGCCGGAAGCGATCACAGGCGAGTGTGCAGCGATTGCTCCTTTCGCCGAACGCCCTTAACTATAGCGCATGCTTCGCTTCATCGCCCGCTTCCTCGGCTTCTGGCTCATTGCCGGGGCACTTGTCGCAGCCGTTGTCGACGGGGCAAAGTCGATCGCGGCCTCCGCGCTGGTGCTGACGCCGGTCGCCGACACCTATGCGACGCTCGCCGCGCTCGGCAAGCCGGACGGAACCGAGATCGCGATCCCGACCGCGCCCTGGCCGCTCGATGTCCCGCTCGCCTGGCTGATGGCGGCACCGACGGCGGTCGTGCTTGCCGCCCTCGGCGTCGCGTTCCTGGTGCTTGGCGCGCGCCGCCGCCGCCCGTTCCTGAGCCGCGAGTTCGCGGCCTGAAATCACCCGAACCTCGGAGGCTTTCATGCTCTTCGGTATGCTCTCCAAGAAGCTCGCGATGCCCGCCCCCGGCGAAGCGCTCGCCGGCCGCGCCGAGCCGATCGCGACCGCCGCCACGCATTTCGTCAACGGCCACCCTCTGAAGGGCCCCTATCCGCAAGGCATGAGACAGGCGCTCTTCGGGCTTGGCTGCTTCTGGGGCGCGGAGCGCATCTTCTGGAAGACGCCGGGCGTCTACGTGACCGCCGTCGGTTATGCCGGCGGGGTAGACGCCGAACCCGACCTACCAGGAGGTCTGTTCGGGGCGCACCGGCCACACCGAGGCCGTGCTCGTCGTCTTCGACCCGAAGCAGATTTCTTACGCGGAGCTTCTGCGCCGGTTCTGGGAATCGCACGACCCGACGCAGGGCATGCGCCAGGGTAACGACATCGGCACGCAATACCGCTCCGCCATCTATTACTATGACGACGCAGAGCGGCGGCAGGCGGAGGCCTCGCGCGACGCCTATCAGGCGGCGCTTGGGAAATCGCGCGGTGCGATCACGACGGAGATCGCGAAAGCTCCGGAATTCTACTTCGCCGAGGACTATCACCAGCAATATCTCGCCAAGAACCCGGGCGGCTATTGCGGGCTCGGCGGAACCGGCGTCTCCTGCCCGATCTTCCAAGAGGAAGCGGCGGCATAGCCTCTACTGCGCCGCAGGCCTCGGCCGCGGCAGGCGCGCGAGGTCAGGCTGAGCGGCGGCTGCGGCCGCGACGACGGGCACGTTCGCGTCGGCAGGCGGCGGCGCCTCACCCATCTCGACCGCAAATGCCTGCCGCATGGTGAGCGCCCCGTCGACCGGCGGCGCCGTCAGCACCTGCGCACAGGCCGGCGGCAGGTCGGCGAGCGTCACCTGGCGCGGCGGGTGGGTCGGCTTCGGAGCGGGCTTATAGGGCGCGGCGGAAAACCAATAATCGAGATCCGCTCCGCAGCCGTCGCCGGGCGGCGGCGGCGCCTGCTTGCGACAGTTCGTCCCCGGCGGGCAGGAAAGTCGCACGTGGAAATGATCGTCGTGCCCGTAATAGGGGCGAATCTTCCTGAGCCAGTCGCGGTCGCTTCCCGCCGTCCGGCAGAGCTCCTTCTTGATCCCCGGCGCGACGAAAATGCGCTCCACGTGCGGATCAAGCGCGGCGCGGCGGATCACACGTCCGTGCGCCGAGGTCCAGCGATTCGGGTAGATGCGATGCGGGCCGGGCTCGGCGACCGAGATTGCGGACGTGTCTTCGCGCTCCTTCTCGGTGAATTGCCGCGCCGGCATCGGCGTCAGCCAGATGTCGACGTCGAGGCCGATCTGGTGCGAGGCATGCCCGCTCACCATCGGCCCGCCGCGCGGCTGCGACATGTCGCCGATCAGAAGGCCGGGCCATCCGTCAAGCGTTGCTGCGTCCTTGGCGAGCTTCTCGATGAAATCGACAAGAACCGGAAGGCCCCATTGGCGATTGCGCGAAAGCCGCATCGCCTGCCAGTTGGGCCCGTCGGGGGGAAGCTGCACGGCGCCCGCCAAGCAGCCGCGGCTATAAAAGCCGACCGGCGCGGAGGAGAGCGCCGCCGGCAGCGGCTGCGCCCCGAAAAGCTGCTTTGCCGGCGGCTCGGCCAAAGCCGGCGCGGCGGAAAGGAAGGCAGCCAGAATCAACAGGAAGCGAAGCATGCGCCACGATAGCACGAGGCGGCGGAAGGCTTAAGACACGCCTAGTTCACCACCCGCCAGAGCTTCAGCGCCGTCTTCTCCTTCGCCGGCACCGGCGCCAGCCATTCCGGCATGTGGCCGGCAAGGAGCTCCGCGACAAGCCCGTCCGGCGCCTTGTGCGCGGTGATCGCCGCCTCCTGCGACGCCGTGCAGAGCGCCACATAATCGACCTCGCGCGCGTGGACGATCGTCTTCGCTTCCGCCGGCTCACGTTGCATGGCGTTGATGGTGTCGAGGATCGCCTGGCCGTTCCGGTGATAGGGGCCGGCCACGACGGAATGGTCGGAAAGCATCAGCACCGTCGAGCCATAGAAGAGCGGCGCGAGCACCAGCCCGCGCGGCACCTCGGCGAAGAGCGCGCCGCTCGCCGGATCGAAGCAGTTCTGCTGCGCCGGCGTGAGGCCCTTGACCAGCTCCGGGTCGGGTTTCACCTGGACGGCAGGCGCGATGCGGCCGTCGGAGACCCAGGTGAGCGCCTTCTCCCCGCCCCAGCCGATCAGCAGGTACGTGATACGGGATCGCCGCGACGAAGGCCGCGATAACGGGGAGCGCGCGCCGCACGCGGCTTTCCGACCGCCCCGCCATGCGGGCGTAGATTTCCGCCAGCCAGACGCCGAGCACGGGGATCGCGAGCGCGCTTGCGAAGGGAAGCGTCCGCACCTGGTAGAACGAAAGCGCGGCGGCGAGCACGAGCAGCGCCGTCGGAACGATCCAGATCGCCTTGCGGCGCACATGCCGGAAGGCGACGAAAAGCGCGACAAGAAGCGGACCGAGAGAGCCGATCGCGCCAAGAGGCTCGCGCTCCGCATAGGCCCAGATCGGCTGCGCCTCGGTGACGGTGTCGAGGAAGGCAGCCTTCACGGCGGGCGAGAGCTGGCCATAGGGTCCGCCGAGGCATTCCGGCGTGAACCCGATGAAGGTGCCCGCCGCACGCCGCGCCGACGACGAGCAGCGCGGCGATCCGCACGCCCCTCCCGGCGCGCGTCCCGACGGAAGCGAGCACGGCAAGGCCGAGGCCGGCGATCAGGATCGGGACGGCGAAGGCATAAGAGAGCGAATCGCAGGCCATCGCGGCCGCCGGCGAGCCGGTCGCGTAATAGAGCGCGCCCGGCAGAAGCGCGATCGCAATGCCATAGGCGGCGACGGCGCGCGGGTTCTCGCCGCTCCAGGCGTAGCGCAGCGCGATCACGATGCCGAGCACGGCGACGTAGGGCAGCATCTCGAGCCCGATCGCGAGCGTCACCGCCGAGCCGGCACCGACCAGAAATCCGAAGAGCGCGCCGGCGCGCAGCCTGAGCGCGCACGCGACCGTCGCCAGCGTCAACGCGACCTGCGCGTTGTGGTGATCGATGTCGCCGGGGAAATAGAGGATCAGCGGATCGATGAAGAAGAGCACGAGCAGCAGCGTCGCGATCGCCGCGGCGCGGCCGGCAAGCCCCGCGGCCGTCGCCGCCGCTGCACCCATCAGCCCGAGCAGGAGCAGCGTCGGCCAGCCGGTCAGCGCGAGATTCTCGCCGAGCCCGATGTGCTTGCCGACGAGGATCAGGAAGGCGAGCGGCGCGTCGATCAGTCTCGACCACTGCAGGAGCGCGCCGCCGGGCGGGTCCATGCGGTGCTGCACGAGGTCGAACCAGCCCTGCCCTGCAAGAAAGTCGCGGACGTTGACGAGCCTCAGGAAGCTGTCGGGGTCCTGGGCCTCGAAGAGCGCCGGATTCATGACGCGTGTCGCAACGACAGCGACCGCAAAAGCCGCCCAGAAGATCACGACGATCGCGGGAAGCGAAGGCTCGCGCGCGGCGCCTGAGGCGGCACTGTTCGGCAAAGTGTCGGCTTCGGCTTTCACGGGCACGTCTTTGCAGGACCGGTGTTGGCGGATTGCTCCGGGGCTACCCAAGAAAAGTGAACGCGTGGTTCCTGCAAGCAAAATCTTACCAGGCGTTAACCGCTTCCGGGCTAAACCGGCCCCACCTTGAGCAATGCGGATGGAACCATGAGCGCGCCTGCGATCGAGGACGGCTTCAAGATCGCCGTGCTCATCCCCTGCTACAATCAGGCCGAGACGATCGGCGCGATCGTCAGCGGCTTCCGCGAGGCGCTGCCTTCGGCGCGCATCTTCGTCTTCGACAACAACTCCACCGACGACACGGCGCGCGTCGCGACGCGCGAAGGCGCGCGCGTCTATCGCGAGGCGCGGCAGGGTAAGGGCAACGTAGTTCGGCGCATGTTCGCCGATATCGACGCCGACATCTACGTGCTTGTGGAAGGCGACGGCAGTTACGATCCGGCCGACGCGCCCTCGCTCGTCAATGCGCTCGTCACCGAGCATGTCGATATGGTGGTCGGAACGCGGCGCGGTCTCTCCGCCCGACACGGGCGCGAGGATTTCGGCGAGCGCGCCTTCGAATGGCTCTACCGCCGCTTCTTCGCCGGCGCATCGTCCGACATCGATCTCAGGCTACCGCGCCGTCACGCGCCGCTTCGTGAAGAGCTTTCCGGCGATCTCGACCGGCTTCGACGTCGCGGTCGAGCTTTCCTTGCACGCGAACCAGCTGATGATTCCGGTCGCCGAGATCGAGCTTAGCGACGGCAAGCCTGAGCGCACCGCGCGGGGGGAGCCGGCGGGCATCGCCGAGGCTATCCACGCCGCGCTCCGCCTCGCCCTGCTCGCCAAGGAGACGCGACCCTTCGCCTTCTACGCGCTCTTCGCCACGATCTTCTGGATCATCGGGCTGTCGCTCATGCTGCCGATCCTGACGGCACGGCTCGACGGCGAGATCCTCGCCTCCCTCTCCAGCACCTTCGTCGGCATGAGCATGTTCGTCGCCGGCTTCGCGATGGCCGGGTGCGGGCTCGTGCTTGAGGCGCTCGGCCGCTCGCGCATCGAGCAGAAGCGCATCCTCTTCCAAGCCGTTCCGGGCCTCGGGGCGCAGTAGAAAAATGCTGCGTCTCGTCAAGGCGGAGGCGCCGACGTTCCTCCGCTTCGCGCTCGTTGGCGGGACGGGCTTTGCGGTCGACGCAATCGTGCTGTCGCTTCTCCACTACGTGGTGGGGCTCGACCCGTTCTCCGCGCGCGTCGTCTCGATGAGCAGCGCGACCTTCACAACGTGGCGGCTCAACCGTGCGCACACCTTCGGCGCGTCGGAGCGGAGCCAGGCGCATGAGGGCATGCGCTACGCGACCGTCGCAGCGCTTGCGGCGGGCATAAACTACGGCGTCTACGCGGCCGCCCTTCTCCTTTGGCGCGGCATCGCCGCCGATCGTCGCGCTGGTGCTTGGCTCCGGCTCGGCGATGGCGTTCTCCTACGTCGGCTATTCGCGCGCCGTATTTTCCGGCCCGCGCACGATCTTCGGGGCGCCGAGCTCGCACAGACGATAGCCGGCCCTATGGCCGGCACACGGCGCGTGCGCTTTCGTTGCGAGGCGCCGCTACGCGGTACCCTGACCTTGTGCGAACTTTCCTGCGGCGTTTCGATGTGCCAGACAGCGTAAGACAATGGCCCGCCCGAATTGGAACAGGCGACGCGCGTGAGAATCAAGGTCGAGATCTCCCCCGGTGAGCTGATCGACAAGCTCACAATCCTGTCGATCAAGGAGCAGCGGATCACCGACGGATCGAAGCTTCAGAACATCCGTCGCGAGAGCGAGGCGCTGCGCGCCGCGGCTGTCGAACTCAGCGGTCTCGCCGGGCTTGCCGAACTGACTGACGCGCTGAAGGTGGTCAACGAAGCCTTGTGGGACATCGAGATCGAGATTCGCGAGCACGAAGCGAAGGCCGATTTTGGCCCGCGCTTCATCGAGCTGGCGCGCTCTGTCTATCAGACCAACGACCGGCGCTCCGCCATCAAGCGGCGCATCAACGACCTCACCGGAAGCGATATTCCCGAGGAGAAGTCCTACAGCGCCTATCGCCGCGAAGGCGCGTGAATACACCAGATGTCGATCCTCTTCATAACATCGACCCGAATCGGCGACGCGGTGCTCACGACGGGTTTGCTGGCCTGGCTTCTGGAGCGCTACCCGGAGCATGGCGTGACGATCGCCTGCGGCCCACCCGCGGCTCAGATCTTCGAGCCGGTACCGCGGCTTGAACGTCTGCATGTCATCAAGAAGCGCGCCTGGAAGCTGCACTGGCTCGATCTGTGGCGCGAACTTCGGCGCGGGCGCTGGGAGATCGTTGTCGATCTCCGCAACTCGGTCATCACCAGGCTGGTGCGCGCCAACCGTAAGGCGGTGCTCACTAGTATAAACGAGCACATCCATCGCGTGGAACTGGTCGCCCGAACGCTCAATCTGCCGCCGCAGGCGCCCGTGTTGTGGACGCGACAGGAACACGAAGCGCGCGCCGCCGCCCTCGTTGGCTCCGGTTCACCGATCGTCGCGATCGCTGCGAACATGACCTGGGCGCCCAAGATGTGGCCCGTCGAGCGCTATGCGGAATTGGCAACCAGCCTGACCGCGGCGAATGGAATTCTCGCCGGCGGTCGCGTGCTTTTGATCGGGTCACGACACGATCGCTCGGCGGCTGGGCCCCTCTTCGAGCGGCTTCCGCCGGCAAATCTCATCGATGCATTCGGTCTCGATATCCCCTCCACGTACGCCGCGCTTCGCCGCTGCAAGCTGATGGTCGGAAACGATTCCGGGATGATGCACGTCGCGGCTGCCGCGGGCATTCCGACGGTCGGCCTTTTCGGACCGACGCGCGCGGAGTGCTACTCGCCGTGGAGCCCGAACGGGCTTGTGGTCCGCGCGCCGCAGCCCGAGGTTCCGGCCGGGCATCCGGTCGCCCGCGCGACCGATGCGAAGATGACGGATATTCAAGTCGCCCATGTCGAGGCGGCGATCCGCAAGCGCTGGCCGCAGCTGCCTTAGGGGCTATTCGCGCGTCGTGTTCTCCGGCCCGCGCACGATCTTCGGGGCGCCAAGCTCGCACAGACGATAGCCGCCCTTTCGCTCGGCGAGATCGAAGTGGAAGTGCGTGGCATGCGCCGCGTTTGAGCCCGGCCCAAGCACCGTGGTGAAATAGCGGCAGGCGCCGGCGCGGATCGCGGTCTCGAAGTCCGCCTCCGCCGAGCCCGCCTCGTTCGTTCCGATCCCAACGTCATTGCGGTCGGCGAATTCGAAGGCCGCGACATCGATGGCATTGGCGTAAGCGTGCTCGGATATCTTCGCGTTTGGATCGTTGTTTCGATTGCGGCAGACGAAAGCGGAATCCTGCCGGATCCCCTTCAGCCTCGAGCCGAGCGTCCGTGTGCTCGCGGGCTCGACGACGTCCTGCACCCATTCCGCCAGCGCGTGCGTGGTCGCGCAGTTCAGTACCGTTTCCGGGCTGATCGCAACGCCCGCTCCGAGCGTCGTCACGTTGAGCGGATGCGGGACGCCGCAGGCGCCGTCGATCGGCACCATCGTCTCGAATGCTACGCCGAGAGCGCGGAGCTTGACGAGGCAGGCAGCAAGGTCTGCGTCGCTCTCCTCCCTCCTCGGCGCCGAGCCTGGCGTTATGTTCGGCGCCTGCTCCGATTCCGGAGTCTCCGCCTGCGGGGCGACCGTGGCGAGGGCGGCGGGTTCAGCCGGGCGCGGACGCGGCAGCCTCGCCAGGCCGTCGACCGCCAGAATCGCATCCTGAAAGCGCGTCTCCGCGCCGTTCGCCCAATCGACAGTCTCCGCTGGCGGAGTGGTAGCCGGTCGCGGACGCGGGAGCCGCGGAGCGGAATCGCCCGCGGCCCACGCTGCGCCTGCCGCCGTCGCGATCGCCAGGACAGCAAGCGTCCACCTCATTCGGCGCGCGCAGCCCGCGCGTCTCATTGGAAGGAGACGAGGACGCCGGGGACGACCAGACGGGCGAGTTCCTCGGCGTCCCAGTTGGTCAAGCGCACGCAACCCTCCGAAGCCGGCTTGCCGACCTTCGACGGGTCGGCGCTGCCGTTGATGTCGTAACCTGGATCGGTGAGCTCGATCAGGATCGTGCCGAGCGGATTGTTCGGCCCGGCCGGAAGCGTTGCGATAGTGCCGCTGCCATCGGGCGCGCTGAACTGGAAAGTGGGATCGCGCGTAACCGCGCTCACAATATGATCGCCGATCGGCGATGGGTTCGCCGTGCTCCCGATCGTTGCGGGATAGGCGACGATCAGATGGTTACCGGCGTCGTAGGCCCGCACTTGGCTCAAGGCCCTATCCGCGACGATCCGCGCGACGTTCTCCGTGATCGGCGGGCCGTCGATCGCGGTGACCCAGACCTGGGTGCCGGCCTGGTGGAAGTCCGCACTTGGATTCAGAGCCGCCAGCAGCTTCGTGTCCATATGGAACCGCTCGCCGAGCATCTCCTCGACGCTCGAATATCCAAGGCTCGGGAGCCGGGATTGTTCCATGGCGTCGGCGGGAATCGAAGCGACGAACGGATAGGCGAGATCCTCTGCCGTGATCGTGTACTGCTTAAGCACCGCGGGCGCGGCGTCGCCGCCGAGCGCGTCCCATACCGCCGGGTCGAGCACGCCGTCAGCGGCAAGCCCGAGCACCGTCTCGACCGCCGCGATCGCCTTGCTGAGATTGCCGCCCGCATAGGCGTCGATCACGCCGGGCGAGGCGCCGGCGCGGTCAAGCAACACTTGCGCCTTGAGGACGAGCGGGTTTGCGCCCTTGAAGGGCGTGAGCTCGGCGGGAAGCACGGCCGCGTTCACCTCCTCGACGGTCAGGCTTTCGCGCGTCCGCTCCGCGCCGGCTTCCGCAGTGCCGGCGGCGGCGGCGTTCTGATCGGCAGCGGGCGCAGCGCCCGGCGTTGCTTCCGCCGGCGCCGCTGGAGCCGTCGCGCCCGACGGCGCGGGCGCCGACGTCGCTCCCGGCGCAGGTGCTGTGCCTGTCTCCTGGCGCGGCGGGTTCTCCTCGGCCGGGTGCGCGATCTTGGGCGGCGTATAGGGTCGCGGACCGGGTTCGACGGGAACGAGAACGGGCGGAGCGACGACGCTCGGTTCCGGGGCTCCGGGGAAGGGCGCGCTCGGGGGAAGCGGCGGCTGAGGCTGTTCGGACTGCGGCAGCGGCTGTTCAGGCTGCGGGAGGGGCTGCTCAGGCTGCGTTTCGTCCGGATGCTGCTTCAGCACGCCCTCGATCAGCGACTCGAACCCCTGATCCTGGCCGCGGGCCTCTAACGGCAGTGCTGCAGCAAGGACGAACAGGCACGCCAGCCATTTCGCAAATCGCACGATATCTTCCTCGTGAGCCTGATTCTTGCGGTCACGTTCGCGCCCCTTTCGGGCATTCGCGAGACCTTAGTCAGGCGCCCGCGGTTCCGCCACCTTGAAGCGCCGCGACAATCCCGCCTCGGCGCGGCTCCCGCGTCCGGCGACTTTCCACCTTGTCGCAGGCCGCGCAGTTTCTAAGTCTGATGCTTCAACACCAAGAGGCAAACGATGATCACGCGCTCACTTGGCCGGAACGGCCCCAAGGTCTCCGCCCTCGGGCTCGGCTGCATGGGAATGTCGGGCGTGTACGGCCCGGCCGATCGCGGCGAGAGCATCGCGACGATCCACGCCGCGCTCGACGCCGGCATCGCGCTGATCGACACCGGCGACTTCTACGGCATGGGCCATAACGAGATGCTGATCGGCGAAGCGCTCAAGGGCCGCCGCGACCAGGCGCTGATCAGCGTGAAATTCGGCGCGCAGCGCGACCCGGACGGCGCTTGGCTCGGCTACGACGCACGTCCGCAGGCGGTGAAGACGTTCCTCGCCTACAGCCTGAAGCGCCTCGGCGTCGATCACGTCGACATCTACCGTCCGGCGCGGCTCGATCCGAACGTGCCGATCGAGGAGACGGTCGGCGCGATCGCGGACCTGATCAAAGCCGGCCACGTGCGCCATGTCGGCCTCTCGGAAGTCGGGGTGGAGACGATCCGCCGCGCCAACGCGGTGCATCCGGTCGCGGACCTCCAGATCGAATATTCGTTGATCTCGCGCGGCATCGAGGACGCGATCCTTCTGGCTTGTCGAGAGCTCGGCGTCGGGATCACCGCCTATGGCGTGCTTTCGCGCGGGCTGATCGGCGGGCACTGGTCGAAGGCGGCGAGCGCCGATCCCCGCGTCCATTATCCGCGCTTCCAGGGTGAGAACCTTGAGCGCAATCTTGCGCTCGTCGAAGCGCTCCGCGGCATCGCGGAGGCGCGCGGCGCCACGCCGGCGCAGATCGCGATCGCCTGGGTGCTGTCGCGCGGCGAAGATATCGTGCCGCTCATCGGCGCTCGCCGCCGCGACCGGCTCGAGGAGGCGCTCGGCGCGCTCGACGTGCGGCTCGGCAAGGACGACCTCGACGAGATCGAGCGGGCCGTTCCGCGCGGCGCCGCCGCCGGCGAGCGCTACGCGCCGGCGCAGATGGCGATGCTCGACAGCGAACGCGCGGCTCAAGGCTGAGTTAGCCGGAGGCGCCCATCTGCGCGCGATGCCGGAGGTAGTGGTCGGCGAGCACGATCGCGAGCATCGCCTCGCCGACCGGCACGGCGCGGATGCCGACGCAAGGATCGTGGCGGCCCTTGGTCACGAGGTCGATATTCTCGCCTGAGCGGGTGATGCCTTTGACCGGGTTCAGGATCGACGAAGTCGGCTTCACCGCGAAGCGGCAGACGACCGGCTGCCCGGTCGAGATGCCGCCTAAACATTCCGCCGGCATTGTTGGAAAGGAACACCGGCTTGCCGTCGTTGCCCATGCGCATCTCGTCGGCGTTCTCCTCGCCGCGGATGCGCGCGGCTCCGAAGCCGTTGCCGATCTCCACACCCTTCACCGCGTTGATCGACATCATCGCGGAGGCGATATCCTGGTCGAGCTTGCCATAAACCGGCGCGCCGAGACCGGCCGGCACGCCTTCGGCGACGACCTCGACGACCGCGCCGATCGACGTGCCCTCTTTGCGGATGTCGTCGAGATAGTCCGCCCATTCCCTCGCGGCCACGGCGTCCGGCGAGAAGAAGGGATTGTTGTCCACCTCGTTCCAGTCCCAGCGCGCGCGGTCGATCTCGATCCCGCCGATCTGGACCAGCGCGCCGCGCACGGAAAGTCCCGGCACGACTCTTCGCGCGATCGCGCCGGCGGCGACGCGCATCGCCGTCTCGCGCGCCGAGGAGCGCCCGCCGCCGCGATAGTCGCGGATGCCGTATTTCGCGTCGTAGGTGTAGTCGGCGTGGCCGGGGCGATAGCTCTCGCGAATCTCCGAATAGTCCTTCGAGCGCTGGTCGACGTTTTCGATCTGAAGCGAGATCGGCGCGCCGGTGGTGACGAGCCCGCCGGTCGTTTCGTCCTCGAAGACGCCGGAAAGGATCTTCACCTCATCCGGCTCGCGCCGCTGCGTGGTGAAGCGCGACTGCCCCGGCCGGCGCTTGTCGAGATAGCTTTGGATCTCCGCTTCCGAGATCGGAATCCTTGGGGGACAGCCGTCGACCACGCAGCCGATCGCGGCCCCGTGGCTTTCGCCCCAGGTGGTGACGCGGAAGAGATGGCCGAAAGTGTTGTGCGACATCAGGGACCCGACTTCGCGCTTCGTGTAGGCGGGTAGCGGAGGGCCGTCAAACCGTCAGATGTCGGCGCGGGGGCCGCTGGTGCATTCCACTCTCGACAGCACCGCAGGGTAACGGCCCCTCCTATCCGATCAGCTCGAGCAGCCTGGCGTAGCGGGGATGCGAGCGGAGCGGATCGATGTCGGAATCGTGCATGAACCAGCGTTTCTTCTCAGGCCCTACGTGCTGCAGGTACGGCTCAAGCAGGTCGAAGGCCTTATCGTATTCGCCCAGAACGGCGAATACTCCGGCGGCATTATACTGTGTGCCGAGATCGTCGGGATCGATCGCCAGGGCGCGCGCCACCCTCCCTGGCCCGCTCCGGCTCTCCGAGCGCCGCGAGCGCGCAGGCGCCGAGTTGCGCCGGGTCCGAGCTCTCCGGGTGCACGCGAAGCGCCTCCTCCGCCCGCTCAAGCCCAAGCCGCGCCCACTTCACTTCTTCGGGACGGCGACCGAGCGTGCGGTAGATATTCTGCAGATGTATGGGCGAGCGATAGTCATCCGGCTGTACTTGGACGGCGCGCTCGAACAACTCGGCAGCCTTGTCGAATTCGCCCCGAACAAAACGGAGCCGCCGCCTCGTCGTGGCGGCCGCTTCCAGAGAGCACCAGACCACGCGAGGCATGAGCCTCCGGCAGATCGGGATCGAGCGCCAGCGCCCGATCGGCGACGGCCAACACTTCGTCGTAGGAAATGGCTACGCCGTGCCAGGAATACAGCAGCGTTTCGCAGTCGGCCATACCGGCATAGGCGCGCGCATATCCGGGATCGATCTCGGCCGCCTTGGCGAACATCCGTCGGCCGAGCTGCAAAAACGCCTTCTTCCGCATATGCAGGAACTGACGCCCGCGGAGATAATAGGTGTAGGCCTCCACATTCTCTGTCGGCGTCTGCTCGATCGCTTTTCGCTCCTCCGGAAGCAGTCGAACTTTGAGCTGATCGACGATCGTCCTGGTGATCTCGTCCTGGATGGCGAAAATGTCGGTCAGGTCGCGGTCGTAACGGTCGGCCCAGAGATGCGTGCCGTCCCGGCCGTCGACAAGCTGCGCGGTCACCCTGACGCGCGCACCCGCCTTGCGCACGCTGCCCTCCAGGACCGTACCCACGTTGAAGCGGCGACTTACCTCCTGCACGTCGAGCGACTTGCCCTTGAACATGAAGGCGGAGTTGCGGGCGAGGACCGAGAGGCCCCAGATCTTCGACAGGTCGGTGATGATGTCCTCGGTGATGCCGTCGGAAAAATACTCCTGCTCCGGATCGCCGCTCATGTTGGCGAAGGGAAGCACGGCGATCGACGGCTTCTCCTTTGCTGTAGGCTCGGCTTTGCCTGCATCCGTCGTCCGTGGAGGCCGCGGGCGCGCCGAGCGAAATATTATACACCCGGACCGCCCGATCGATGTTCTTCAGCGTCTGCTCGCCCGCATCCTCAAAGGTAAGGTCGAGCCGGTTGCCGACATTGTCGCGCACCGATCCCGACACCGCGACTCCCCCCGGCTTGGCGACGCTCTCGATGCGGGCCGCGATGTTTACCCCGTCGCCATAGATGTCGTTGTCTTCGAAGATGATGTCGCCGAGATGGACCCCGATGCGGAACTCGATGCGCCGATCTTCCGGCACGTCGACGTTCCGCTCGGCCATCCTGCGCTGGATGTCAGCGGCGCAGGCGACGGCATTCACGACGCTCGGGAACTCGACCAGCATGCCGTCGCCGGTGAGCTTGACGATGCGGCCGCTATCCCCGCGCGAATCAACATCTCTCCTCGCCCACGCCGTCGGCAATAGCAAAGAAGAGTCGGCCTCAAGTTGACGGCAACGCCACCGCTCAGATCGTGAGCACCGAGCCCTCGGTGAAGAGGATCACCCGGTCCTGCGGCACGGCGAGATGGGGCGCGTCGTGTGCCGGGAGGCCGGCAAGAAGGTAGAGGAGCGCGCGCAGGATGCCGCCGTGCGCAACGACGAAGGTCGGCCTATCAAGCGTTTCCAGCCAGTCGGACACGCGCTCCGACAGCATCTTGTAGCTCTCGCCGTTCGGCGGCGCGTAGCCCCATTTGTCGACGTCGCGAGCCCGCGCCTGGTCGGGGTGGCGCACGGCGATCTCCTCGATCGTCAGCCCCTCCCAGTCGCCGTAATTCGCCTCCATCAGCACCGCGTCGGTTGCAAAACGCCGTCCGCCCATCCCGGCAGCATCGAGCACGATCCGTATCGTCTCAACCGCCCGCCCGAGCGGCGAGGCGACGAGCGTCAAGTCGCACGCGGCGAGGATGCCGGCGACGGCGCGGCCGTTTCGCGCCGCCTGGCGGCGACCGCGGTCATTCAAGGGGATGTCGCATTGGCCCTGGAACCTGAACTCGCGGTTCCAGTCGGTCTCGCCATGGCGGATGAAGACGAGCGGCGGCGCTCTCATGCGCGCCCGCCAAGCCGAAAGCCCGGCGCCGGCCGCTCCTGCAGCGCCTCGCGGCGGAAGCGGAAGAGCGCCGCCGGGCGCCCGCCGGTCGCCGTCGACGTGCCGCCGGTCGGCTCCACGAGCTGGCTGTTCTCGACGAGGCGGCGGAAGTTCTGCTTGTGCAGGTGGTGGCCGGAGATCGCCTCCACGGTGCGTTGCAGCTCGGTCAGGGTGAAGGTCTCCGGCATCAGCTCGAACACGACCGGACGGTATTTCAGCTTGCCGCGCAAGCGCGATATCGCCGTCGCCAGGATGCGGCGGTGATCGTGGCGCATTGCGAGCCCGAGCGACGGCAGGCGCTTGCGACCGAGCGCGGCAGGACGGCCGTCGCGCCGCGCTTCTTCGACGAGCCCCGCCTCGTAGAGGAGCTCGAAGCGCTCAAGCACGCGCTCCTCGTCCCATGGCACATCGCCGACGCCGAATGCGAGCCTGACGCGGTCGTGCCGCGCGATCGGTCGCGCCGGCGCGTCCCTGCCGGGCTTCTGCGCCGACCAATCGGCAAGGAGCGGCAGGATCGCATCGAGCGGCGCCGGCGTTCCGCCGCGCCAATCCTCCCAGGGAAAATACCCGTACCAAGGCCGCCAGGCGGCCCCGGAACGCGCGAGCACCGCGTCGGATTCCGGCGAACGGCGGGTCAGCGCGAGATAGCCGACCGACATGACGCGCGGATCGCGCGCCGACGGCCCGGCATGGCGTCCGCGGTCGCCGAACGTATAGAGCTGCTCCACGTAGCCGAGCTTCAGATGCGTCTGCGCCTCCACCCAGCCGCGCAGCCCGATCTCGAGCGTGCGGTGCGCCGACCGGATCGAAGGGCCCGAAAGGCAGGCCGTCGCGCGCGTCCCGCCCGGCTTCGACGACGAGGATCAACGGCGTGACGTTTTCGACCGCGACGATCGCGGCGTTGAGACCGATCTCGATCGCCGCGGCAATTGCTGCTGCATCACTCATCGATATGAAGCGCGAACACGGTTCCCTCGAAGGCCTCGGCGCCGCGGCCGATCTTCTCCACCGCCTTCACCATGCGGCCGGAGCGCCCGAGAATCTCGTCGGCAAGCGCGACGAAGCGCGCGTTCGGCGTCGCCTCCGGCGAGCGCGCGCGCAGACGGAGCGCTATCGTCTCTTCATCGAGATCGGGGCGCGCGGCGCAAAGCGCGGAGAAGGCCGCCGCGGTCGAACGGCTGATCCCGGCGTAGCAATGGACGACAACGGGCGCGGCGCGGTCCCAGCGCTCCATGAACGCGAGATACTCGCTGACGTGCTCCTCCGCCGGGCAACACCATCCCTTCGGCCGGCGCGGAGATGTCGTGGATCGCGACATGGAGATGGTTCGCGGCGTCGACCACCGGTGGCCGCGCGAAGAGCGTGCCGGCATTGACCAGCGTCACGATGTGGCTGGCGCGGTAGGCGGCAACGGTCTCGGCAAGGCGCGACAGCGGACAGACGACGATAGCGCTCATTCAAAGCTCCGCCATGGCGGCCTTCGACGCCGCCCTGACGCTCTTCAGATAGAGCAATTCGGCCTTCTTGGCGGACCACGGCTCAAGCATCGCTCGCGACTTGCTCCGCGCCGATCGTGCCGGGACGGCCGAAAAAGCGCGCCGCCTCCTTGTCGGCGAAGCCGGCGAGCGTCGACCGCCTCGAAGTAGGCGGCCGTCTGGTCGGCCTTCTTGATGCGGCTCTGCATCTGCGGCGGCAACGCGGCCGGCAGGCCGAAGCGGAGGCGCACCGCCCGGTGCAGCCGCTCCTCGACCTCGCGATAGGCGGTGTCGATCACCGCCTTGAACGGCGAGATCAGGTCGCCGATCACGTATTCGGGCGCGTCGTGGAGGAGCGTCGCCAGCTTTTCGCGCGGCGTCGCGGCAGGGTTCTGCAGCCGATAGACGCGCTCGACGAGCAGCGAGTGCTGCGCGACCGAGAAGGCGTAATCGCCGAAGGTCTGCCCGTTCCAGCGCGCGACGCGGGCAAGCCCGTGCGCAATGTCCTCGATCTCGACGTCGAGCGGCGAGGGATCGAGGAGATCGAGACGGCGGCCGGAAAGCATGCGCTGCCACGCGCGCGGCGGAGCGCCGGGACGATCGGGCATCGCGTCAGTCCTCGCCTACGCTCGCCGTCGCCGGCCAGCCGTAGGTGGCCCAGGCCGGAAGCGCGACGGCGACCTCCTCTCCACCGGCGCGGACAGGCAAGCGCTCATCCAGCGCGGCGCGCAAGCGGTCGAGCCGCACAAGGCCTACTCCTTGCCCGCCGGCGGACGAGCCGAGACGACCGACGACGCGCTCGCCGGCGACGATATCGGCGCCGGGCTCGGGCAGCGCGCCCTTCGACTCGATGGCCACGATCCGCCTCCGCGCGGTGCCGCGATGGCGCATACGGCTCACCACCTCCTGGCCGATGTAGCAGCCCTTGTCGAAGGCGACGCCATGCAGCGAATCCATGCCGGCGTCGAAGGGAAAGGCGTCGCCGAAGACGAAGTCGACGCCGCCTTCAGGAATTGCGAGCGCGATCCGGTGGCGGTGCCAGTCGGCGGCGGAGGCATCGGTCGCGACAGAGCCGCGCGGCCGCGAGCCAGCGGCGTCCCGAGCGCGGCAAGCCGCGGGTCGGCGATGCGCTTCCGCTCTGCGGTCCGCGCCATCCCACAGCGGCGTAGACCGCGAGTTCCGGCGCAAGCGCGATCTCCACCTTCGCGCGGAGCTTGTAGAGCGAGAGCCGCTTGGCGAAGGCCTCCGCCTCGTCGGCGCTGGACATCGGCCGCATAGCCGTCCGGCGTCTTGATGGAGCACGAAGTCCCAAGAGGATCTTGCCCTGCGGCGTCAGCAGCGCGCCGTAGCCGCTGCCGTGCGCGTCGACGCCCTCCATGTCGAGGGTGACGACGTTCTGAAGCAGCGTCTTCGCATCCGGCCCGGCGATGCGGACCACGGCGCGGTCATCAAGATGGGCGGTGGGCATTCTGTTCTTCGAGAGCTCCGCGCGCTTGCGCACGGCGAGAATTGCCTGCAATCGGTGGAGTTAGCCCTACCCCACCCCTCCCACAAGGGGGAGAGAGCAGAGCCGAGCCGATGCCCGAGACCTTCGACCTTCTCATCCGCCGCGCGAAGCGTCGTGAACCATGACGGGGTCGGCGTGCGCGACATCGGCGTCAGGGGCGGGCGGATCGCCGCGCTCGGCGACCTCGCCGCCGCCGATGCGGGCGAGATCGTCGACGCCGGCCGGGCTCACCATCCTTCCCGGCGTCATCGACACGCCAGGTGCATTTCCGCGAGCCGGGCGCCGAGCACAAGGAGGACCTTCGAGACCGGCTCGCTCGCGGCGGTGATGGGCGGCGTCACCGCCGTCTTCGAGATGCCGAACACCAATCCGCTGACGACCGAGCGCGGCGGCGCTTGAAGACAAGCTCGCGCGCGCGCAAGGGCCGCATGCATTGCGACCACGCCTTCTGGGTCGGCGGCACGGCGGAGAATTCCGGCGACATCCCGGAACTGGAGCGCCTGCCCGGCGCCGCCGGCGTCAAGGTCTTCATGGGCTCCTCGACCGGCTCGCTGCTGGTGCCCGACGACGCAGGCGTGCGCGCGATCCTGCAGAAGACGCGCCGCCGCGCCGCCTTCCATTCCGAGGACGAGTTCCGCCTCACGCGATCGCGCTCGGCATGCGCGTGCGCGGACGACCCGTCGAGCCATCCGGTCTGGCGCGACGCGGAGGCGGCGCTCTCCTCCACGCGCCGGCTCGTCGCGATCGCGCGCAAGACCGGCGCGCTGATCCATGTGCTCCACGTCTCGACCGCCGACGAGATGCGCTTCCTCGCCGACCACAAGGACATCGCGTCGGTCGAGGTGACGCCGCATCACCTGACCTTCTCGGCCGACGACTATGCGCGCCTCGGCACGCTGCTGCAGATGAACCCGCCGGTCCGCGACGCGGCGCATCGCGAGGGCGTGTGGGCGGGCGTCGCCGACGGCACCGCCGACATCCTCGGCTCCGACCACGCGCCGCATACGCTTGAGGAGAAGGCGAAGCCCTACCCGCAGTCGCCCTCCGGCATGCCCGGCGTGCAGACGCTCGTGCCGGTCATGCTCGACCACGTCGCGCAAGGCCGCCTGTCGCTCTTGCGCTTCATGGACATGACCAGCGCCGGGCCGGCGCGGCTCTTCGGCATCGCCGGCAAGGGCCGGATCGCCGTCGGCTACGACGCCGATTTCACGGTCGTCGACCTGAAGCGGCAGGAGACGATCGAGAATGCCTGGAGCGCCTCGCGCGCCGGCTGGACGCCCTATGCCGGCATGCAGCGTCACGGGCTGGCCGGTCGGCACCATCGTCCGCGGCCGCCGCGTCATGTGGGAGGGCGAGCTTCTCGCCGGCGGCGAAGGCCAGCCCGTGCGCTTTCTGGCAACGCTTGGTAACCAAGCCTGACGAGCGCGCTACGCTCCCTTAAGGGCCGGCTGTTAGAGAAGGGCTAACCCTCCATGAAGCGGCCTGGAGCGGATTTGAGCCTCACGAGCGATTTCCATCGGGCGCCTGCGCGAGCCTCTTTCGACGCGCCCGCGACTTCGCCACCCGCAACGACAAGAGCGGGAGTGGCGCGGCGCTCGGCCGCGATCGCGCTCGCCATCCGGCTGAGCAGCGCCGCGCTCGCCTATCTCGCGCAGGTCGTCTTCGCCCGCCTGATGGGCCAGTACGAATACGGCGTCTTCGCCTACACCTGGGTCTGGTTCCTGGTCTTCTCCGCCGTCGCAACGCTCGGCTTCGGCGATTCTGCCGGTGCGCTACGTGGCGCAGCTCCGCGCGCGCGGCGAGGACGACTATCTCCGCGGCTTCATCCGCTTCGCGCCGCTCGCCATGCTCGCCGCGTCGATCGCTTTCGGCGCGCTCCTCATCGCGCTGCTTCCGCTCGCCGACGGCCTGATCGAGCACGCCTACCTCATGCCGATGGCGTTCATGGCAATGTCGATCCCGTTCGCCTGCCTGCAGTCCTTCTTCGAGGGCCTCGGCCGCAGCTACGACTGGACGGTCCCGGCGCTCCTGCCGATCTACATCCTGCGCCACGGCCTGCTCCTCATCATCATGGTCGCAGCCGTGTGGCTCGGCTTCGCGGCGACGGCGCAGACCGGCTTCATCTGCCTGGTCCTCACCATGACGATCTCGATCGCCTACCAGGCGACGACGATCCTGCTCCGCCTGCGCCGCGTCGTTCCGCCGGGCCCGCGCGCCTACCGGCCGCGCGAATGGGTCAGCGGCTCGGCGCCCTTCGCCGTGCTCTACGGCGCCGCAGCATCTCTCCTCCTTCGCCGACGTGCTGGTCCTCTCGTTCTTCGTCGAGCCCCGCCGAGATCGCCATCTATTTCGCCGCGACCCGCATCATCCAGGTGGTGAACCTCGTGCCCTATGCGGCGACGGTCGGCACGGCGCATCTCTTCTCCGCAAGCCACACGCGCGGCGACCACGCACGAGCTGCAGCGGCTCTGCCGCTCGGTCGCGGCCGACCACCTTCAGCATCGCCGCGATTGCGCGATCACGGCATGATCGTCGCCGGGCACTGGCTGCTCGGCATGTTCGGGCACGGCTTCGAGGCCGGCTATCTGCCGCTCGTGATCCTCGCCGCCGGCGTGTTCGCGCGCGTCGCCGCCGGCCCGGCCGAGGACGTGCTCAACATGACCGGCCACAGCAACGTCTCCGCCTCCACCTATCTCGCGATCGTCGCGGTGAATGTGCCGCTTGCCGTAGCGCTCATCATTCCCTTCGGGCTGAACGGCGCGGCGATCGGCGAGCGCGATCGCGCTGACGCTGCGCGCGCTCTGGCTCTCCTACGCGGTCTGGAGGCGGCTCGGCGTCCGCACGTCGATCCTCGCCGTCATCGCCGCCTGCGGTCTTCGCGCGGCTTCGCGCGCGCGCAGCCCGGAGCTCCACACGCCGGCCGGAATAGTCCGGGCTCAGTCGCCGGCGAGGAAGAACAGCCAGCGCCCGTCCTTGGCGATGCCGACGCGGAAGAACGTGTAGGCGCCGTAGGACTTCATGTCCTCGTAGTCGGCGGCGGTCAGCAGCGTGAAGAGCTCGACGAGCTGCTGCGGCGTCAGCGCGTTCAGCGGATATTCGCGCGAAATAGGGCCAGACGTACTGGTCGTCGTCGGTGCCCTCGCCGACATGCACGATAGCCGGACTGAAGCACTTCGAGGAGGATCGCCAGGATCTCGCGCCCTCCGCATCGGCGGCGAGCGCCTTCAGATATTCGATCGGATCGCCCGGATCGCCGAAAGCGACGGAAGGCGGCTCCGGCTGCGCGTCCATCAGCGTGCGCAGCTGCTCGATGTCGCCCGACTTCGCCGCCTCGATCAGCTTCGGCGCATCTCGCGCACCGGCTCGGGAAGGTCGGATTCGGAGCGCAGGATCGTGGGAAGCGGCTGGTCGACGCTCGCGTCCGGAGCGGGCGCTTCCGGCTGTGCGGTCGTCGGCGCTCGCATCGGGCGGTGCCGCAGCCCTGATCGTGCCCGGCCCGGCGACGGCGAGCGCCGCGGCCATCCAGGCAACGCAAACGCGCGCGGCAAAGATCTCATCCGCCGACGATAGGAGGCGGCGACACGGTCGCGCAACCGCGCCGGAGCGGCTCGCGCGCGAGCCGCAGCCGAAATGGCGTGTCAGTGAACGGCGCGGAAGATGGAGAATTCGCCTGCCGCGATGCGGTTCGGCAAGCGCTCGGCGAAGTCGGCGACCGCCGCCTCGCCGTAGGTCGAGACGAGGTCGCCGAGGGCGGCGAAAAGCGCCACATGCGCCAGGACCTCGGGCTCGATTCCGGCGCCGAGCGCCGTCCTCCCACACCGCCGAAAACCTTTGATAGGCCTCGCGTTTTTGCAGCTTCAGTTCGTCGGTTTCGGGCCGGCTAAGATCGCGCATTCTCTCCCCCGCTTCGGCGTTGTCTTCACCGCCTAACACGCAGCCTTACGGGCGCCACACGAGATTGTGAAAGGATTATTAATCGCCGCTCTACTGGCTGTAGCGGCCGCGGACGTCGCTCGCCAGCGACTGGCCCTCGGACAGATAGCGGGAGATCGCGAGCCGGCCGAAGGCGTGCAGGTTCGGTAGACGGCGTTGTAGGTCTCGAAGCCGTGGTTGAAGCGGGCGATGAGCCGCGTCCGGCGCTGCGGCGGCGGCTCCTCCGCGGCAAGCAGCGACGTTCATCTCGGCGCGCCAGGCGGGGCCGTCGGAATCGCCGCAAAGGTCGCGCAGGAAGGACAGCGAGCCGAGAATCTCCGAAAGCCGCAGCAGCTTCGCTTCGTAGATCGGCGCCGGGGGTTCGTTCGAATCGCCGCTCGCCCGAGCTGCCGCCTTGCCGGAGGGCGTGTCGGTGGGCACAGCGTCCTGCGCAAACACTGCGCCGCAACCGGCGAGGAGAATGGCAAAAGCGCAGAGCGGCCCGCGAAGACGATTCATGATCCAGCGACTCTGCGGCGGCGGACGAGCCGACAGCAAGGGTGTTGAGCGGCGATTTCATGGCAGCGCCGGTTCTGAGAGCGCGGCGATGGCGCGCGCGATCCAGCCGGGTGCGCCAGGGGTCGTGCGCCGTTCGAGCACGGCGGCGAACGGCACGAAGGCGGCTGCGCGCGCGTCGTCGGCCGCGACCGGCGACCCTCCCTCTGCGCGCGCGGCGAAGACGGCAAGCCGGAACGCCGAGCCGGGCTCCGGCTCCTTGCGTGCCGAGCCTGACGATCGGGCCGACGCCGAGCCCCGTCTCCTCGAGGAGTTCGCGGCGCGCCGTCTCCTCCGGCGTCTCCCCCGGCTCCACGTGGCCCCCGGGAAAGCTCCAGAGCCCGGCGAAAGGCGCGCGGGCGCGCTCCACCATCAAGACGCAATCCCGGCCGAGCACCACCACGCTCGCGCCGTTCGCCGCTTCGTTGCCTGTGCCACGTGCCGCAACCATCTTCTCCCAATAGGGCGCTTTCGCTCCCGGCGGAATCGCGATCTAACGGAAGGACCATGTGCGGCCGCTACACATTGATCGCGAACGCCGAGGCGATCCGGCTTCTCTTCGAGCTGCCGGCACTTCGACGAGCGCCTCGTCGTGCCGCGCTACAACATCGCGCCGACGCAGCCGATCGTCGTGGTGCGCGCCGGGCCGAAGGGACGCGAGCTGGTGCCTGTCCGCTGGGGGCTGATCCCGTGGTGGGCGAAAGACCCGAAGACGCTGCCCTTGATGATCAATGCCCGCGCGGAAGGGATCGCCGAGAAGCCCGCTTATCGCGATCCGTTCAAATACCGCCGCTGCCTGGTGCCGGCCTCCGGCTTTTACGAATGGCTGGCGCGCGTGCGAAGGGACCGAAGCAGCCGTTCCTCGCGAGCCCCGGTGCGATCAAGTCGGGCGGCGACAAACTGATCGCTTTCGCAGGTCTTTGGGAGACCTGGCACGGGGCCGACGGCAGCGAGATCGACACGGCTACGATCGTCACGACCGACGCCAACGCGCCGCTTGCCGCGATCCACGAGCGGATGCCGGTGGTGATTGCGCCGAAGGATTTCGAGAAATGGCTTTCGCTGGACACTCAGCCGGCCGAGGCCGCGGCGCTTCTGAAACCCGCGCCGGACGATCTTCTGTCGCTCACGCCCGTCTCGACCCGCGTCAATTCCGCCGACAACGACGATGCAGCGTTGTTGAAGGAAACGCAGGAGGAACCGCAACTTTCTGAAGCAAAAACCGCCGCCGAGCAGTCTCGGCAAGGCAGCTTGTTCTAAGAATTGCACTTGGCGCTGCGCCTAGGCGACTTGCGTTCAGAACCGTCACTGTTGTCTGGCGGCGGCCGTCTCGGTGATCTTTATGCTTCCCCAAAGCCGACTGTAGCGCGCGGCTATGCTTTTGGTCTCTCCCGCCGCGACGTCGAGCGTCAGCGC
Organism: uncultured Alphaproteobacteria bacterium; assembly: GCA_963778625.1. GTDB lineage: Bacteria > Pseudomonadota > Alphaproteobacteria > Rhizobiales > Afifellaceae > DASWJZ01. The sequence continues at coordinate 142,148 of CAVZVB010000018.1, read as the reverse complement.
ATTCGACCTCCGGGTCACAAGCGCGTGCAGAACGAGCTGCACGGAATGGCTCCCGCTCGAACAGTCGAGCGCCAACTCTTCTCCGAATTGCATTCTGCCCGCTGGGTTGCCATCGACAAGCACTTCGACGTCCCTGACGCCGAGCAGCCAGCCGGGATCAACCAGCGCAACCTCGATCCGCGAACCTCCGTCCGGCATGCCGCATGCTCTCCGACAGCTGACTGAATTTAATCCGGTTTGACCCCGGTGTGGTAGCGGCTCGTCCCGCCTCTCAGACCACCCTTCCGGGGTTGAGGATGTTGTTCGGGTCGAAGGTGCGCTTCAGCTTGCGCATCATCTGAAGCTCGACCTCGCTCTTCACGCCTTTCAAAAGCTCGCGCTTGTAGCGGCCGATGCCGTGCTCGGCGGCGATCGAGCCGCCCATCGACGTCACGATCTCGTCCACGATCCGATGCACCTCCGGCGCGCGCGCCATGAACGCCTTCGCGTCTGCGCCGAGCGGCTGCGAGAAGTTGAAGTGGATGTTGCCGTCGCCGAGATGCCCGAAGGGAACCGGGCGCACGCCGGGCACCGCCTTCCCAACCGCCTCGACGCCGCGCTCGATGAGATCGGGGACACGCTCGATCGGCACCGAGACGTCATGCTTGATGGAGCTGCCTTCGTGCTTCTGGATTTCGCTCAGGCCGTGCCGCATGCGCCAGAACTCCTGCGCCTGCGCAAGCGAGGAGGCGATCGCCGCGTCCGCCACCGTGCCCTCTGCCAGCGCGTCGCCGAGCGCACGCAGCATCAGCTCGTGGCGTCGGATTCGCCGCGGCCGGAGGAGACCTCCATCAGCACGTACCAGGGGTGCGGCGTGGCGAGCGGATCGCGCGCGCCGGGCAAGTGCTTCACCAGCATCTCGATCGCGATCCGCGGCATGAGCTCGAAGGCGGTGAGGCTCACGCCGGCGCGCTTGCGCGCGTGCTTCAGGAGCGCCAGCGCCTCGCGCGGCCCGGCGACCGCCGCAAACGCGACCGCCTGTCCGCTCGGGTGCGGAAAGAGCTTCAAGCACCGCGGCGGTGACGACGCCGAGCGTTCCCTCCGCGCCGATGAAGAGCTGCTTCAGGTCGTAGCCGGAATTGTCCTTGATGAGGCCGCGCAGGCCGTTCCAGATTTCGCCGGTCGGCAGCACGACTTCGAGCCCGAGCACGAGGCTCCGCGTATTGCCGTAGGCGAGCACCTGGGTGCCGCCGGCGTTGGTGGAGATGTTGCCGCCGATCCGGCACGAGCCCTGCGAGCCGAGCGACAGCGGAAAGAGCATGCCGGCCCGCTCGGCCGCCTCCTGCAGACGCTCCAGCACGACGCCGGCCTCGGCGACGACCGTGGCGCCGACCGCGTCGACGCCGCGGATCTTGTCGAGGCGTTCGAGCGAAAGCACGATCTCGCGCCCGCTCTCGTCGGGAATCTGCCCGCCGACCAGGCCGGTGTTGCCGCCTTGCGGCACGATCGGCGTGCCGGTCTCGTTTGCCAGCTTGAGGATCGCCGAAATCTCTTCCGCCGAGCGCGGGTCTAACGACGGCGGGCGTGACCCCCTGATAGTAGCCGCGCCACTCGCTGAGATAGGGCGCCTTCTCCGCGTCCGCGGTCAGCACGTGCGCGGCGCCCACAATCGCTGCGAGCCGCGCAAGCAAGGCGTTTCCAGCGGTTTCCCCGACCATGGCCTCCCCTTACGCGAGGCATCGCCGGGCGTCGAGGCGGCTTGAAGGGCGGGAGTCCGCATGCCATTACCCATGGCGGCGGGGTTTTTGCCGCACGTCGAAGAAAGCGGACAAGACGGGATGGAAGCGTCTGTGGGCGGAGTGATGCGCGGCAAGCGGGGCCTGATCATGGGCGTCGCCAACAACCGTTCGCTCGCCTGGGGCATCGCCGCCGCGGTCCGCGCGGCGGGCGCGGAGCTTGCGCTCACCTACCAGGGGGACGCGCTCAAGAAGCGCGTCGAGCCGCTCGCCGCGGAGCTCCAGGCGCATGTCGCCGGCCATTGCGACGTGACCGACCCGGCCACGATCGACGCGGTTTTCCAGGAGATCGAGGCGCTTTGGGGCGGGCTCGACTTTCTCGTCCACGCCATCGCCTTCTCCGACAAGGACGAGCTGACCGGGCGCTATGTCGACACGACGGCGGAGAATTTCGCCAAGACGATGCAGATCTCCTGCTATTCGCTGACGGCGCTCGCGCAGCGGGCGGAGAAGCTGATGTCGTCGGGCGGGTCGATCCTGACCCTCACCTATTACGGCGCCGAGAAGGTGATGCCGCACTACAACGTCATGGGCGTCGCCAAGGCGGCGCTCGAGGCGTCGATCCGCTACCTCGCCGTCGACCTCGGCCCGCAGGCGATCCGCGTCAACGCCATCTCGGCCGGCCCGATCAAGACGCTCGCCGCATCGCGGCATCGGCGACTTCCGCTACATTCTGAAGTGGAACGAATTCAACGCGCCGCTCCGCCGCACGGTGACCATCGAGGATGTCGGGCGTGCTGCGCTCTTCCTGCTCTCCGACCTCTCCGGCGGGGTGACCGGCGAGGTCGTGCACGTCGACGCGGGCTATCACGTCGTCGGCATGAAGGCGGTCGACGCCCCCGACATCGCGACGGTGATCCACAAGGACTGACGTTCCGCGCCTCTCTCCAAGCTTCGACGGATTTCAGCTATAGGTCGCGGCCGGGCGGCCATCGGGAGAATGCGGCGTGTGGGGACTTCTGGTCCTGGTCGTCATCTGGTTGGTCGTCGGGCCGATCTTCGCGCTGGCGAGCGCGCTGCGCGCCAACCGCCGGGCAACGAGCTTCTGAGGCGAATCGAAACGCTGGAGAGCCGAGCCGGAATCGATTCCGCGGAAGCCGCGCGAGCCGCGTCGGCGCGCGTCGCCCAACCTTACGTGCCGCCCCTTGCCGAACCGCCGGTCCCGGCCGTGCCGGAGACCGCGCCCGTCGAGCCGCATCCCCGCGGTTTCCGCCGCGATCCCGCCGGAACCGGCCGAGGCTGCCCAGGCACCGCCCGCCGAGGCTGAGGCGCCCGCCGCCGAAGAGCCGGCAGAGCCTCGCCGCCAGAGCTGCCGCAGCCGGTGCCACCCCGCGAATCGCTCGAAACGAAGATCGGCGCGCGCTGGACGGTTCTGGTCGGCGGGCTGGCGCTGGCGCTCGGCGCCGTCTTCCTGGTGCGCTATTCGATCGAGCAAGGTCTGCTCGGACCCGCGGCGCGCATCGCGCTCGGCGTCCTGCTCGCCATCGTGCTCTTCGTGGCCGGCGAGTGGCTCAGGCGCCGCGACCGGGCGCTCGCCCTGCCCGAGGTCTTCGCCAAGGCGGACGTTCCGGCGATCCTGACCGGCGCCGCCGGCATCGCGCTCTTTGCCACGATCTACGCCGCGCACGCGCTCTACGGCTTCATCGGCCCCGGTCCCGCTTTCATCCTTCTGACCGTCGCCGGTCTCGTCACGCTCTTCCTCTCCGTCATCCACGGGCCGGGACTCGCGGCGCTCGGAGCGCTCGGCAGCTATGCCGCGCCGCTTCTCGTCTCGAGCACCACGCCGGCGCCCTTCCCTGTCGTGTTCCATGTTCTCGCCGTCACCGCCGCCGTCCTCGGCATGGCGCGCATCCGCGAATGGCGATGGCTCGCGATCGGCGGCATCGCGGCGAGCCTTGTCTGGGGCCTCCTCGTCGGCGAGATGCACGATCCTGCGACGACGCCCGCCGAGCTCCTCCTCTTGGCCGGCCTCGCCGCCATCTATATCGGCGCGTTCCTCGTCGGCGTCGCGCCGACCGCGCTTCGCGACCGCGCACCGGACTTCTACCCGCTCGGCGCGCTCGCCGGCATCTCGGCGCTTTCGCTTCACTACGCCTATGTCGGCTACGACGGACCTTATCCGCCGCTCGTCGCCGGCATCGTGCTCGCCGGCGTTCTCGGGGGCGTCGCAAGCCGCTGGACCGGCGTCGCCGCCGCGGCGCTCATTGCAGGCGCGGTCGCGGTCGTGACGGTGATGCTCACGCCGCCGTCGATCCCGATCTACCTTGGAACCATGCGGGTCGGCGCGTTCGACTGGGCGATCCTCGGCGAAGCCGGGCTCGGACGCTTCGCGCTGAAAGCGCGCGGCGATCGGCTTCGTCGTCGGCATCGGATGCTTTGCAAGCGCCGACCGGGCCGCGGAGCGCGCGCCGATGACCGCCGGCTTCTTCGCGGGTGCGGGCGCGCTAGCGCCGTTCCTGATCCTCATCGTCGTCTATCTCCGCCACACGCCGTTCGAGACGCGGCCGGCAATCGGGATCGCAGCGCTCGTCATGGCGGCCGTCTTCGCGACGCTGACGGAGCGCCTGATCGCGCGCCGTCCGGACGACGACAAGGCGCTCGCCCCGGCGCTCTATGCGGCGGGCGCGGTGCTCGCGCTCTCCTTCGCCTTCGCGGTCGGGCTTGCAACGCGCTTCATCCCGATCTCGCTCTCGCTCGGCGCGGCGGGCATCGTGTGGGTCAGCCTCTACCGGCCGGTCAAAATCCTCACCTGGCTCGCGGTCGTCGTCGCCGGGCTTGCCTGCGTCGCGATCGTCTTCGGCCCGCCCTTCACGCCCGGCGAGCTCGGCACGCGTCCCGATCCTGAACGGCCTGATCCTCAGGCTCGGCCTTCCAGCCGCTGCCGTGCTCTTCGCCGCGCGAGACGCTCCGCCGCCGATCGCGACGGCATCGAGGCGCAGATCCTGCAGACGATCGGCCTCGTGCTTTCCGCCATCTTCGTCGTGCTCGAGATCCGACATTTCTCGAACGGCGGCGTGATCGAAGACAACTCGGTGCGGCTCGGCGAACAGAGCGCGCTGACGCTCGCCGCGCTCGCCTTCTCGCTCGGCCTGCAGCGGATCGCGGCGCGCACGAAGAGCAAGGTCTACGCAGCCGGTTCGCTTGTCGCCGGCCTGATCGGCGCGGCTGGCGATCGCGATCGCGCACTTCTTCACCGCCAACCCGCTTCTTACCGGCGAAAGCGTCGGCACGGGCCGCTGTCTTCAACCTGCTGCTTCCGGGCTATCTGCTCCCCGCGCTCGGCGCGGCATGGGTCGCGGCGGCGGCACGGGCGGTCAGGCCGCGCTGGTACGTGCTCCTGATCGCCGCGCTCGCCCTCCTTCTCGGCTTCGCCTACGTGACGCTGATGGTGCGGCACGCCTTCCAGGGCGAATACCTCGACAGCTTCGAGATGACCGACGCGGAGAACTGGACCTATTCGGCGGTGTGGCTCGTCTTCGGCATCGCGCTTCTTGCGGCCGGCATTTTGCTCCGCTCAACCATGGTGCGCGCCGCCTCCGGCCTCGTCATCGCCGTCGTCGTCTTCAAGGTCTTCCTGTTCGACATGGCGGCGCTGACCGGCGTGCTGCGCGCCGCCTCGTTCCTCGGGCTCGGCGCGACGCTGATCGTGATCGGCCGCCTCTATCAGCGGCTCCTGCTGCGCGGGCGGACGCAGCGAGGAAGCGGCGCTCCTAGCCGATCTCCACCACCACGCGGCCGCGCACCTTGCCCTCGACGATCTTCTCCGCCGTCTCGCGGATCTGGTCGAAGCCGATCGTCGTCATCATCGCTTCGAGCTTGTCGCGGTCGAGGTCCCTCACGAGCCGCGCCCACGCTTCCTCGCGCGCCGGCGCGGCTGCGTGACCGAGTTGATGCCGATCAGCGACACGCCGCGCAGGATGAAGGGCGCGACCGAGGTCGGAAGGCCCATGCCGCCGGCATTGCCGCAGGCGGCGACCGCGCCGCCCGCCGCGGTCATGGCGATGACGTTGGCAAGCACGTTCGAGCCGACCGTGTCGATGCCGCCGACCCAGCGCTCCTTGTCGAGAAGCTTGGCGGGATTCACGAGCTCCTCGCGATCGATGATCTCGGCGGCGCCGAGGCCCTTCAGATAATCCGCTTCCGCAGCGCGCCCGGTCACCGCCATGACGTGGTAGCCGAGCCCCTTCAGAAGCGCGATGGCGACCGAGCCGACGCCGCCGGCGGCGCCCGTCACGACGACCGACCCGCGCTCCGGCGTGATGCCGTGCCGCTCAAGCGCGATCACGCAGAGCATCGCCGTGTAGCCGGCGGTGCCGATCGCCATCGTGTCGGCGGACGAGATCCCGTCCGGCTTCCTGATCAGCCAGTCGCCTTTGACGCGCGCATATTTCGCGTAGGCGCCGTAGTGCCCCTCGCCGACGCCCCAGCCGTTCAAGATCACATCGTCGCCCGGCTTGAAATCGGGATTTTGGAGCTTACCACCGTCGCCGCAGAAATCGATGCCGGGGATCATCGGGAAGCGGCGCACCACCGGCAGCTTTCCGGTGATCGCCAGCCCGTCCTTGTAGTTCACCGTGGAGTGGCTGACGCGGACGACGACGTCGCCCTCCATCAGGTCGGCGAGCCCAAGCTCGCGCACCTCGACGAACTGCTTCTTCTCCGCGTCGCGGTCGACGACGAGGGCTTTGAACGTTTCTGCTTGAGACATGCGGCCTCCTGTCGGCGCCTTCATGGCGCGGGACGGCGGAAGCCGCAACCCTACGCGGACAGCGCCGCCGGCGCCTCGTAAGCCGGCGCCTCCTTGATCGGCCAGTGCACGATCGCGGCGAAGATGCCGAGCGCCACGCCGATCCACCAGACGACGTCGTAGGAGCCGGTCTGGTCGTAGAGGAAGCCGCCGAGCCATACGCCGAGGAAGGCGCCGACCTGGTGGGAGAGGAACACGATGCCCAACAGCGTCGCGAGATGCTTCGGGCCGAACATGATGGCGACGAGGCCCGAGGTCAGCGGCACGGTGGAGAGCCAGAGAAGACCCATCACCGCGGCGAAGACGAGCACCGTCACGGCGCTCGTCGGCAACAGCACGAAGACCGTGATCAGCGCCGCGCGCGCAAGATAGATGCACGACAGGAAGATCGGCTTGGAATGGCTCTGGCCGATCCAGCCGGACGCCAGCGAGCCGACGACGTTGAAGAGCCCGATCAGGGCGAGCGCCCAGGCGGCGAGCCGCGCGTCGAGCCCGCGGTCGATGATGTAAGGCGGCAGGTGCGTCGTCACGAAGGCGAGCTGGAAGCCGCAGACGAAGAAGCCGGCGGTCAGGAGAAGGTAGCTGCGATGCGCGAAGGCCTCGCCGAGCGCTTGCCGAGGCTCTGCTCGCGCATCGCGATGCCCGGCCGCGCCGGGCCTCCCGGCAAGCGCGACGGCGAGCACGGGGATCGCAAGCATCATCGCGGCGAGAATCGTCAGCGCCTGCGCCCATCCGAAGGTCTGGATCAGCGCCTGGCCGAGCGGCGCGAAGACGAACTGCCCCATCGAGCCGGCGGCCGTGCCGATGCCGAAGACCATCGAGCGCCGCTCCGCCGGGACGCGCCGGCCGAAGGCGGCGAGCACGATGGAGAACGAGGCGGCCGCCATGCCGAGCCCGACCATCACGCCGGCGGAGAGGTCGAGCCAGAGCGCGCTCGGCGCCCATGCCATCAAGCGCAAGTCCGGCGGCATAGATGAAGCCGCCGCCGGCAAGCACGCGGCCGGAGCCGTAGCGGTCGGCGAGCGCGCCCGCGAACGGCTGGCCGATGCCCCACATGATGTTCTGGATGGCGATCGAAAGCGCGAAGATCTCGCGGCTCCAGCCGCGCGCCTCCGTCATCGGCGCCAGGAACAGGCCCATGATCGAGCGCGGGCCGAAGGACAGCAGCGAGATCAGGCAGCCGGCGACGATCACCACCGGCAGGGCGACGGCGACGGCACGATTCGGAGCGGCAGAGGCATTCGGCATCGGGAGCGACCTTTCGCCCATCGGATAGCACGGCATGCATCATACGAATATTGCAAGTTTCGCATCTCGGAGTTAAACGAAACTTATGAACCTCCCGGATATCCGCGCGCTCGTAGCCGTCGTCGAGACGGGCTCGCTCGCCCATGCGGCGGTCAAGCTCGGTCTCACACAGCCCGCGGTGACGCGGAGGATTCAGCGGCTCGAGGACTCCCTCGGAGTGCAGCTCCTCGACCGCGACGTGAAGCCCGCGCGCGTCACGGCGGAAGGTCGCACGGCGTATTCCGAATGCCTGCGCGTCATCACCGCCGCCGATGGGCTCCGCAGCGCTTTCGGTGCAGCGCCTGAAATCGCGCGCCCGCTCCGCGTCGGCGTCTCTACCGGCGCTGCCGACCTCGTGCTCTCCGCTCTCCTTTCGGTCCCGGAAGCCTCCGAGCGCATCGCGTTCGAAATCCACTCGTCGCCAACGATCGAGCGCGGCATCGACGAGCAGCGGTTCGATGTCGGCCTTGTCCTCCGGCACACGGACCGCGAGCCGGCGCACGGCGAGCGGCTCGCCACGCTTCCCGCCGCCATCGTGGTGGCGCGCGACACACCCGTTCCGGCGCACACGAAGCTGACGGCGCTTCGCGGGCTTCGCTGGGTGCTTTGTCCCGACGGATGCGGTTTCCGCCGCGCGCTTGAGCATCACCTTTATGGCGCCGCTCAGCCGCTCGACATCGTGGCCGCCCTCTGGGGCTTCGACCAGCAGGCGGCGCTCGTCGCAGCCGGAGTTGGAGTGGGTCTCCTACCGCTCCGCATCATCGAGCTGAGCCCCCACCGCGAACGGCTCAAGATCGTCAAGGTTTCGGACTTCTCTGCCGCGCTCGACATCTGGCTGCTGCGCTCCGCCGCGGCGGGCACTGAGGAGTCACGCTTCGAGCCCTTCCGCCGCGCGATTGAGAAAGTGCTCGGGCAGCCGGTCGCGGCTGCGTCCTGATAACGCACGAGTTGGATTCGGGCTTGAAATGATCCGGTGACAACCGTATGTCACCGAGAAGCCGGCTTTGGCCGGTTTTCTTTGGGGCCACTTATACTCAGTATGAGTATAATGGCTGATGCGGGAGGACGCGATGGGTTTCCTGCAAGACCTTGAGGCGGAGCGCCCTGCGGGCGCGAAGAAGCGCGAGCGCTTCCCGGTGCTGCCGCGTCCGGACCTCGCCTACACGCCTGAGGTCGCGGCGAAGACGGCGCCGCTCTACGAGAAGGTGCGCCACGTCATCCCGGCGATCGAATGGCCGACCTTCGCGCCGACGATCCATGCCATCAACGCGCTGAAGCGCGAGCGGAACGCCGTCATCCTGGCGCACAATTATCAGACCCCGGAAATCTACCACTGCGTGGCCGACATCGTCGGCGACTCGCTGCAGCTCGCGCAGGAGGCGGCGCGGACCGACGCGGAGGTGATCGTCCAGTGCGGCGTGCACTTCATGGCGGAGACCTCGAAAATCCTCTGTCCGGAGAAGACCGTGCTCATCCCCGACAGCCGCGCCGGCTGCTCGCTCGCCGCCTCGATCACCGGCGAGGACGTGCGCCGGCTGCGCGAAGCCTATCCGGGCGTGCCGGTCGTCGCCTACGTCAACACGAGCGCCGAGGTGAAGGCGGAGGTCGACATCTGCTGCACCTCGTCGAACGCGGTTGAAGTGGTGGAATCGCTCAACGCCAAGCGCGTGATCTTCCTCCCCGACCGCTACCTTGCGAAATGGGTTGCCTCGCAGACCGACGTCGAGATCATCGCATGGCACGGCGCCTGCGAAGTGCATGAGCGCTTTTCCGGCGAGGAGCTTCGCGCCTACCGTGAGGCCGACCCGTCGATCAAGATCATCGCGCATCCCGAATGCCCGCCCGACGTGATCGAGGAGGCGGACTTCACCGGCTCGACCGCGAAGATGATCGACTGGGTGAAGAGCGAGCATCCGCAGAAGGTGCTGATGGTCACCGAGTGCTCGATGGCCGACAATGTCGCGTCGGAAGCGCCGGAGGTGAATTTCGTGCGGCCGTGCAATCTCTGCCCGCACATGAAGCGCATCCAGCTGCCGAAAATTCTCGATTCGCTCCTCTTCATGCAGGAAGAGGTTCGGCTCGATCCGCTCGTCGCGGCAAAAGCCCGCCGCGCGGTCGAGCGCATGGTGAACCTGAAGAGCTGATCGCCGTGGCAACCCTCTCCTAGGGAGAGGGTGTTGCCGGAGGCGACGGGTGAGGGGTTACGAGATTGCAGACCGTGTTTTTGCCTGACTGCCATACCCCCTCATCCGGTTGCTTCGCAGCCACCTTCTCCCCATGGGAGAAGGCTTGGCTCCGCCGCCCATGAGCTCCCCCTTCCCCCCGGAATCCTGGGAAGGCATCGACGACGTCGTCATCGTCGGCGGCGGGCTCGCCGGGCTCTTCTGCGCGCTGAAGCTTTCGCCGCGGCCGGTCACCATCATCTCCGGCGCGCCGATCGGCGAAGGCGCCTCCTCGGCCTGGGCGCAGGGCGGAATCGCTGCCGCGATCGGCACCGGCGACACCATCGAAAGCCACGTCGCCGACACGATCGCCGCCGGCGCCGGCCTCGTCGACGAGCGCGTCGCGCGCGGCATGGCGACGGAGGCGGCGGATCGCGTGCACGATCTCCTCGGCTACGGCGTCGCCTTCGACCGCGAGCTCGACGGCGCGCTCAAGCTGTCGCGCGAGGCGGCGCATTCGCAGCGCCGCATCGTGCGCGTGCGCGGCGACATGGCGGGCGCGGCGATCATGTCGGCGCTCGTCGCCGCGGTCAGGCGAACGCCCTCGATCCGCGTGCTCGAAGGCTACGTCGCCGAGCAGCTTCGCGCCGAGGGCTATTATGTGACCGGGCTCGTCGCGCGCGACCGGCGCGGCGGCCTCTCCGACCGCATCCATCTTTCCACCCGCGCCGTCGTGCTCGCCTCGGGCGGCATCGGCCATCTTTACGCCGTCACCACCAACCCGCCGGAGGCGCGCGGCGAAGGCCTCGCCATGGCGGCGCGCGCCGGCGCGCTCGTCGCCGATCCGGAGTTCGTGCAGTTCCATCCGACCGCCGTCGATATCGGTCGCGACCCGGCGCCGCTCGCAACCGAAGCGCTGCGCGGCGACGGCGCGATCATCGTCGACAAAGCCGGCCATCGCTTCATGCTCGACGTCCATCCCGACGGTGAGCTTGCGCCGCGCGACATCGTGGCGCGCGCCGTGCATGAGGCGAAGGTCTCCGGACGCGGCGCGTTCCTCGATTGCCGGCAGGCGATCGGCGCAGGAATTTCCCGAGCGCTTCCCGACCGTCTACGCCGCCTGCATGGAAGCGGGTGTCGATCCGACGCAGGCAGCCGATCCCGATCGCGCCCGCCGCGCACTACCACATGGGCGGCGTGCACGTGGACGGAGTCGGGCGCACGACCCTCGACGGTCTGTGGGCGTGCGGCGAGGTCACGTCGACCGGCGCGCACGGCGCGAACCGGCTCGCCTCGAATTCGCTGCTCGAGGCCGTCGTGTTCGCGGCGCGCGTCGCGGAGGACATCCACGGGCTCCTGCCCACCCACAAGACGACGCATTGGACCGGCGCGCCGCCAGGCGAGGCACCCGCCGCTGCGGAACAAGACGTCGAGGCGATCCAGCGACTCCGCTCCGCGATGAGCCGGCACGTCGGCGTGGTGCGCGACCGCGCCGGGCTCGGCGAAGCGCTGGCGACGATCGAAGAGCTTGCCGCGCAGCGGCACAGTCCACAGGTGACGAACGCCCTCGTCGCGGCAAAGCTCGTCGCCGCCGGCAGCATTAGCCCGCAAGGAAAGCCGGGGCGGGCATTTTCGCTCGGATTTCCCGGCACCCGACCCGAACCTCGCCAAACGAACCTTCCTGACGCTCGAACAGGCGGACGAGATCGCCGGGCGGGCTGCCGCGCCGCTTGAACTCGCGTCATGACGCCGCTCCCGACGCTTCCGCGCCCGCTCGTCGAGGAGGCGGTGAGTCGTGCGCTCGCGGAAGATCTCGGGCGCGCCGGCGACATCACGTCCGCCGCCACGATCCCCGCCGAGGCGACGGCTTCCGCCGTCCTTGCCGCGCGCGAAGCCGGCGTCGATCGCAGGTCTGGCACTCGCCGCGGCGGCGTTCCGTCAGATGGACACGGAAATCGAATTTCTACCGGCCGTTGCCGACGGCGAAAGCGTCGGGCGCGGCACGGTCGTCGCCCGCGTCGCCGGCAATGCGCGCGCGATCCTTTCGGCTGAGCGGGTCGCGCTCAATTTCCTCGCCCACCTTTCCGGCGTCGCGACGTTGACACGCCGCTACGTCGACGCCGTCAAGCACACGAAGGCGCGCATCACCTGCACGCGGAAGACCATCCCCGGGCTTCGCGCCTTCGAGAAATATGCCGTGCGCTGCGGCGGCGGCTCGAACCACCGCTTCGGCCTCGACGACGCGATCCTGATCAAGGACAACCACATCGCGGTCGCCGGCGGGGTGGCTGAGGCGATCCGCCGCGCCAAGGCGTTTTCCGGTCATCTGGTGAAGATCGAGGTCGAGGTCGACACGCTCGACCAGCTTCGGGAGGCGCTTCAAGCCGGCGCCGACGCGATCCTCCTCGACAACATGCCGCCGGCGACGCTGACGGAGGCCGTCGCCATTGCGGCCGGAAAGGCGGTGCTTGAGGCCTCCGGCGGCATCACGCTTGAAACCGTCGCCGCGGTCGCCGAGGCGGGCGTCGATTTCATTTCCTCCGGCGCCCTCACCCACTCCGCCCGCGCGCTCGACCTCGGGCTCGATGTCGAAGTAACCAAAAAAAGGCTTTGACGCCAGAGCTTTTTGTAACTACATGAAAATCGAATTCGATCCGGCGAAGAGCGCGAAGAACGACCGAGAAAGAGGACTTCCGTTCGACCTGGTTGCCGATTTCGACTGGGAGGGCGCGGCCTACGTCGAGGACACGCGATTTTCCTATCCGGAGCGTCGCTTTGTGGCGGTCGGCTATCTCGAGCCCGGCTCTATTTCGTCCGTTTCACGCCGATCGAGGACGGCGTCCGAATCATCAGTTTTCGCAGAGCGAGCGATCGAGAGGTGCGTCGATATGAGCAGGAAGCCGCTGACTGACAAGAAGGGCGAAGTGCGCGAGCTGGAGGTCGAGGATTTCCGCGGCATGCGGCCGGCGGCCGAAGTGCTCCCGCCGGAACTCGTTGCGGTGCTCCCGAAGCGGAAACCCGGCCAGCGGGGCCCGCAGAAGTCGCCCACGAAGCAGCAAGTCACCTTGCGCCTCGATCAGGATGTGCTCACCCACTTTCGCTCGAAGGGCGCCGGGTGGCAGAGCCGGATCAACAAATCGCTGCGCAAGGCCGCCAACCTTTAGCGGGGAACGACGCCGCTTCCGTCAGCCTTCCCGATTGTGCGCTGCGACAGATCAAGCTAGCAACCTCGAAACAATGCCACACGCGTGAGAGAGGCGGCTCATGGCGAAATGGGTGTATGGCTTCGGCGGCGGTCGCGCGGACGGCTCCGCCGCTATGCGGGAGTTGCTCGGCGGCAAGGGCGCCAACCTCGCCGAGATGGCGAACCTTGAAGCTCCCGGTCCCGCCAGGCTTCACGATCACGACGGAAGTCTGCACCTATTTCTACGCCAACGACCGCACTTACCCGCCCGAGCTCAAGGGCGAGGTCGAAGCGGCGCTCGGCGCGATCGCCGACCAGACGGGCAAGATCTTCGGCGACCGCGCGGAGCCGCTCCTCGTCTCGGTGCGCTCCGGCGCGCGCGCTTCGATGCCGGGCATGATGGACACGGTCCTGAACCTCGGCCTGAACGACGAGACGGTGCAGCGCCATCGCCGGTCTCGCCGACGAGCGCTTCGCCTGGGACACCTACCGCCGCTTCATCCAGATGTACGGAAGCGTGGTGCTCGGCGTCGAGCACCACGAGTTCGAAGTCGATCCTGGAGCTTGAGCGCGAGAAGCGCGGCCACGCCCACGACACCGATCTCGACGCCGAGGCCTGGCAGACGATCGTCGCCGCAATACAAGAAGCTCATCGAGGACACGCTCGACACGCCGTTCCCGCAGGCGCCGGCCGACCAGCTCTGGGGCGCGATCGGCGCGGTCTTCGGCTCGTGGATGAACCCGCGCGCCGACTCCTATCGCAAGCTCCACGACATCCCCGCGAGCTGGGGCACGGCGGTCAACGTGCAGGCGATGGTCTTCGGCAACATGGGCGACAGCTCGGCGACCGGGCGTCGCTTTCACGCGCAATCCGGCGACCGGCGAGAAGGGGCTTTACGGCGAGTTCCTGGTCAACGCGCAGGGCGAGGACGTCGTCGCCGGCATCCGCACGCCGCAGGACATCACGGAAGCGGCGCGGCATCGCGTCCGGCTCGAAGCTCCCGTCGCTCGAAACGGTGATGCCCGACGCCTTCGCCGAGCTCGGGCAGACCGCCGAGCGGCTCGAAGCGCATTATCGCGACATGCAGGACATGGAGTTCACCGTCGAGCGCGGGACGTTCTGGATCCTGCAGACGCGCGCCGGCAAGCGCACGGCGAACGCGGCGCTCAAGGTCGCCGTCGACATGGCGAGCGAAGGGCTGATCACGCGCGAGGAGGCGGTCGGCCGCGTCGAGCCGGAGGCGCTGAACCAGCTCCTGCATCCGACCCTCGACCCGACGCGGAGCGCACGCTGATCGCGCGCGGCCTCCCCGCCTCGCCGGGCGCCGCGACCGGCGAGATCGTGTTCACCGCCGAGGAGGCGGAGAAGCTCAAGACCGAGGGCCACGAGCTGATCCTGGTCCGCAACGAGACGAGCCCGGAGGACATCAACGGCATGGTCGCCGCGCTCGGCGTCCTGACCGCGCGCGGCGGCATGACGAGCCACGCCGCCGTCGTCGCCCGCGGCATGGGCAAGCCCTGCGTCTGCGGCGCCGGCGCGCTCAAGATCGACTACAAGGCCGGAACGATGACGGTCGGCGGCAAGGCCTGGCAGGCCGGCGACGTCATCACCATCGACGGCGCGACCGGCGAAGTCTTCGACGGCCGCGTGCCGACGCTGCAGCCCGAGCTGACCGGCGACTTCGGCACGCTGATGGGCTGGGCCGACGCGGTGCGCCGCCTCAAGGTCCGCGCCAACGCCGAGACGCCGAACGACGCGCGCGTCGCGCGCGAGTTCGGCGCGGAGGGCATCGGCCTCTGCCGCACCGAGCACATGTTCTTCGAGGGCGACCGCATCCTCGGCGTGCGCGAGATGATCCTCGCCAAGGATTCCGGAGGGCCGCCGCGCCGCGCTCGAGAAGCTCCTGCCGATGCAGCGCAAGGACTTCGTCGAGCTCTTCAAGATCATGCACGGCCTGCCGGTGACGATCCGCCTGCTCGATCCGCCGCTGCACGAGTTCCTGCCGAAGTCGGACGAGGAGATCGCCGAGGTCGCGGCGGCGATGCAGGTCGATCCGGCGCTGCTGCGCGACCGCGTGATCGCGCTGACGGAATCGAACCCGATGCTCGGCCATCGCGGCTGCCGGCTGCTCATCACCTACCCGGAGATCGCCGAGATGCAGACGCGCGCGATCCTCGAAGCGGCGGCGGAGGCGGCGCAGGCGACGGGCGAGCCGGTGACGCCGGAGATCATGGTGCCGCTCGTCGGGATGCGCAGCGAGCTCGACCACGTGCGCGCCACGATCGACCGGACCGCGAAGACGCATCGCCGGCAACGGCGCCGAGATCGAATACACCGTCGGCACCATGATCGAGCTGCCGCGCGCGGCGCTTCGCGCGCAGGAGATCGCCGAGGGCGCCGACTTCTTCTCCTTCGGCACCAACGACCTGACGCAGACGACGTTCGGCATCTCGCGCGACGACGCGCACGGCTTCATCGGCCGCTATCAGGAGCTTGGGCTGATCGAGAAGGACCCCTTCGTCACGCTCGACACGGAGGGCGTCGGCGTGCTCGTGCGCGTCGCCGCGAACGAAGGGCGCAAGGCGCGGCCGGATCTGAAGCTCGGCATCTGCGGCGAGCACGGCGGCGATCCCGCCTCGATCCGCTTCTGCGAAGCGGTCGGCCTCGACTACGTCTCCTGCTCGCCCTTCCGCGTGCCGATCGCGCGGCTCGCCGCGGCCCAGGCCGCGCTCGACAGCGCGCCAGGGCCAGACCGCCTGAGAGCCCCGATCCAAGGTTACCCCGCCGTTGCGCTGGGCGGCCGCATTATCGCCTGATTAACACTAGAGAAATCTTATGCCCGCGCTCGGCGGGCGCGCTTTCTCGGGGGGCAGACGCGGTTAACCGCACGTCAACCTCAACTCGCTTTTAATGGGTTCGTGAAAAGGCAGCGGTCGCCTGTTGCCATCGCGCAACAGGCTCCGTGGGGTCGGAGGGGTATTAGCGCTGTGTATCATGCGACGTCGCGCGTAAGCGTCCTGAAATTCGCCGCCGCCACCAGCATCTCGATAGCAGCCATCGCGACTGCGCTGCCGGGTGTGATCAGCAACATCTCGGACCTGGCGTCCGCCGCCGTCCACCCCGCGACGCGAGACTGTTTCGTTCGCCGGGAGCCGCGGCAGCCTGCCGCAGAGCCCGGCCGCGTCACGACTCAGCCGCGCCCAGGTGCGACGCCGTTACCATCACGCCCGCGCGCCTCACGGCGGACCTCAACTATGCTGACGGCGCCGCACGATCCGGCACTTCCGCCGCTCCGCTTCGCAGCCCGCCCGTCCCGCCAGATCGCTCTCGACCTCACCTATTCCACGTTCGCCCTTCCGCCGCATCGCGCTCCGCTTCGCACGGCGCTCGCGCGCATGCCGCACGCCAAGCCCGGCGGCGTCTTCTCGATCGGCCCGCGACGGCGCGGTCGAGGCGAACTCCGCGGTGCTCGCCTATGCGGCGCCGTCGCCCGACATCGAAGCGCCGTTCGCGGCGGTCATGGGCGGCCCGCGGGTCGCGCGCGACGCCTGAGGACAGACCGATGCGGACGGCCTGCGCGCGACCGCGGCCCGCGCCCCGACCCGCAGCTCGTGCTCGACTGGCTCGACGGCCGCGCGCTCGGGCAGTTCGCGCCGGGCCAGCACGACTGGGTGCAGAACCCGCTGCCCGAGAGCGTGTTCAACGACAAGCAGCAGAACTGCCTCGCGGAGGGCATCTATTTCGAGGCGCGCGGCGAAGTCGCCGGAGGGCCAGGCCGCGGTCGCGCAGGTGATCCTGAACCGCGTGCGCAACCCCGCCTATCCGGACACGATCTGCGGCGTCGTCTTCCAGAACGAGAACATGCGGCACCACTGCCAGTTCTCCTTCGCCTGCGACGGCCGCCCGGAGCGCATCTCCGAAGTCAGCGGCGTGGAAGATCGCGCAAAGCAGATCGCGCTCGACGTCACCAACGGAAAGATCTGGATCGACGAGGTCGGCGATTCGACCCACTACCACGCCGGCTACGTGAACCCGCGCTGGGGCCACCGCATGATCCAGAAGGACCGCCTCGGCCAGCACATCTTCTACCGCACCAAGAACGGCGGCTGGTCCTGACCTCTCCGTCCGCTCCTGACGGATGAAAAGCGCGCCTCGGGCGCGCTTTTTGTTTGGGGAGAGGGTTGGAGCCGGGCCCGTGCTACCCCTCGATCTTCGAGAAATCCGCGACGGCGAGCGTCGCGCGGCGGAGCATGTTCAGGAGCTTCAGGCGGTTTGCGCGAAGCGCCGGATCGTCGGCGTTGACCGTGACCTTGTCGAAGAACGCGTCGACGGCGGGGCGCAGCTCGGCGAGCGCGCGCATCGCGCCTTCGAAATCCTCGCGCTCGACATGCGTCGCGCGCATGGCCCTCCGCCGCCTGCATGACGTGGAAGAGCGCCTTCTCCTCCGGCTCGCCGCTGCGTCTCGATCAGATGATGGTCGGGCGCGGCGTCGAAGGCGCCCTCGCCGTCCTTCTTCTCCTCGGCGCGGAGAATGTTGGCGGCGCGGCGATAGCCGACGAGCAGGTTCGCGCCGTCGTCGGTGTCGAGGAATTTGCCCGAGCGCCTCGACGCGGCGGACGATCATCAGGAGATCGTCCTGGCCGGGAAGCGCGAACACCGCATCGATCAGATCGTGCCGCGCACCGGTCTCGCGCAGATGGACTTTCAGGCGGTCGGCGAAGAAGGCGAGGAGGTCAATGCTTTGCTGATGTGTCGTCTTTCCCTGACCAGTAAGCGACCTGCCGTCCGACGAACACCGCGTAGCCGCCGCCAGCCTTTCGTCCGCGTTGCGCGGGCCGAGGACTGAACGTCTTGGCGAGTCTATCGGTCGCATCGAAGATCCGATCAGACTGATCCTCAGTCCACGTTCCGTGATGCACGGACGACTCCGAGCGCCGCTCTTCTCAGCGCATACGGGTCCTTCGATCCCGTCGGCTTCTCGTCGATCGCCCAGAAGCCAACCAGCGTATCGAGCTTGTCGGCAAGCGCGACGGCGATCGACACGGGCTCGGTCGGAACGGAATCGTTCGGGCCCTGCGGCTTGTAGTGATCGCGGATCGCGTCCGCGACCTCCGGCTTCTCCTTCCATTCGAGCGCGTAGTAGCGCCCCATCACGCCCTGCAGTTCGGGGAACTCGCCGACCATCTGCGTCGTGAGGTCGGCCTTGGCGAGCTTCGCCGCGCGCTCCGCGTCGTCGGGATCTGCGCCGACCAGCGGCGCCAATTCGCGCGCCAATCGTGCGATGCGCTCCACCCGCTCCGCCTGCGACCCGAGCTTCTCGTGGAAGGTGATCGTCTTCAGCTTCTCGGCGTGCTCCTCAAGCGGCACCTTGCGATCCTGCTCCCAGAAGAAGCGCGCATCCGAAAGCCGCGCCGCGATCACCCGCTCGTTGCCGGCGACGATCTCCTTCCCGCCGTCCGATGCCTCGATGTTGGCGGTGAGCAGGAAGCGGTTGGTCAGCGCGCCGGTCTTCGGATCGCGAAGCACGAAGCACTTCTGGTTCTGCCGGATGGTGAGGCGGATCACCTCGTCGGGGATGTCGAGATAGTCGCCATCGAAGGCGCCCATCAGCACGACCGGCCATTCGACGATCCCGGCGACCTCGTCGAGGAGCCCCTCGTCCTCCACCACTTCGAGCCCTTGCGCGAAGGCGAGATGCTTCGCCTCCGCCTCGACGATCGCCTTCCGCCGCTCCGGATCGAGCACCACCTTCGCGGCGGTCAGCGCCGGCTCGTAATCGGCGAAGCGGCGCACCCTGATCGGCGCGCCCTTGGTCATGAAGCGGTGGCCGTAGGTGACGTTGCCGCTCGCGACCCCGCCGATCGAGAAATCGACGACGATCGGCTCCTCCGTCTCCGGCCCGAAGGTGCAAAGGATCGAGCGGAGCGGGCGCACCCATTTCAGGCTCGCGGTCCCTTCGGCGTCTGCCGCGGCGAAGGCCGAATCGGCCGGCGCGGAGCGGGCGCCCCAGCGCATCGATTTCGGCCAGGGGAAGGAACGGATCGCGGCAGGCACGACGTCCGCCACGATCTCGTCGGCGGCGCGGCCGGGTCGCGCTACAACCGCCACGTAGAAATCGCCCTTCTTCGGGTCCTTCTCGATCTTCGCCTCGCCGATCGAGGCAAGGCCTGCGCCGCGCAGGAAGCCTTCGATCGCCTTGTCGGGCGCGCCGACGCGCGGGCCTTTCCGCTCCTCGCGCAAGTCAGGCGAGCGGGCGGTGAGCCCGTGCACGGTAAGCGCGAGCCGGCGCGGCGTCGCGAAGGCCTTGGCGCCCTCATAGGTGAGCCCGGCCTCCACCAGCCCGTCGGTGACCAGGCGGCGCAGGTCCTCCGCCGCCTGCCGCTGCATGCGCGCGGGGATTTCCTCGGAGAAAAGCTCAAGCAGAAGATCGGGCATCGGAACCTCTAGGGGCGCGCCGATGCCTTATCAAAGCCGCGCCCGGTCTGTCATCGGAACTCGGGCCGCGCCTGCCCCCAGGCGTGCATCGGCACCGAATCACCTCAAGAACGGGGACGCGATTCGGAGCGCCGGGACAATGCGCGCACCCGCGCTCCCGCCCTCTTGGAGGGTCCGCCGCGAGGCAGCCGGCAAAGGGGCCGACGACATCCTCCGAAAGCCCCCGAAGCCGCCGCCTTTGGCTGTTTTTAGGGGTCCTCGGTGGGTGGCCCGCGGCAGGAAAATGCAGAACGAGTTCAGCGGATTCACGCCGATTCTCGGAAAATATTCCCAAATGTTCTTGCAACGTTCATGCGGCAGAAGTAAATATCGGCGCATGTTGAATCACGCCGACCGGCACTCCAATATTGCGCAACGTGGTCTCCCCGACCCCGTCCCAAAGGCCGGCGCCCGCGTCCGCGGGCGTCGGCCGGCGGGGCCGTCCGAATCAGACATCCTCGCCGACAGGCGACGGGGGCGGGGCGCGCAGACCAACGTCTCCGGCCGCTACGAAGCAAAGACCGTAGAGGCCTTCGACGACGATTGGAGCTCGCTCGAAGAGCTGCCGCGGCTCAAGACCGAAGTGCAGATCGAGCGGGCGCGGAAAATCATCACGCGCAACCAGTCGCCGGATATCTCCTTCGACCGCTCGATCAATCCGTATCGCGGCTGCGAGCACGGCTGCGCCTACTGCTTCGCGCGCCCGACGCACGCCAATATGGGGCTCTCGCCCGGACTCGATTTCGAGACGAAGCTCTTCGTGAAGCCCGACGCGGCTCAGCTTTTGGAAAAGGAGCTCGCGGCTCCCGGCTACGAGCCGAAGACGATCGCGATCGGCACCAACACCGACCCCTATCAGCCGATCGAGCGCGAGTGGCGCGTGATGCGGCAGATCCTTGAAGTGCTGTCGAAGGCGAACCATCCGGTCGGCATCGTGACGAAGTCGGCGCTCGTCGTGCGCGACATCGATATCCTCGCTTCGATGGCGGAGCGCGGGCTTGCCAAGGTGGCGCTGTCGCTGACGACGCTCGACCGCAAGCTCGCGCGCGCGATGGAGCCGCGCGCTGCGACGCCGACGAAGCGGATCGAGACGATGGCGAAGCTCGCCGCCGCCGGAATACCGGTGACCGTGATGACGGCGCCGATCGTGCCGGCGCTGAACGACATGGAACTCGAGCGGCTGCTCGAAGCAGGCTACGAAGCCGGCGCGCGCGAGGCGGGCTACGTGTTGCTCAGGCTGCCGCTCGAAGTCGCGCCGATCTTTCGCGAATGGCTGATCGCCAACTATCCCGACCGCTACACGCACGTGATGTCGGTGATGCAGCAGATGCGCGGCGGCAAGGACTACGAATCCGAATGGGGCGTGCGCCAGCGTGGGCGCGGGCCCTACGCCTGGATGATCGGCCGCCGTTTCGAGGCGGCGACGAAGCGGCTCGGCCTCAACATCGAGCGGCGGAAGCTCCGCGCCGATCTTTTCAACCCGCCTGTGCCGCTCGGTGGACAACTGAAGCTCGAATTGGTCTAGCGATTGCGCACTGGAGCGCCACGGCCTATCCGGGGCCATGGCGCTTCTCGAATCCGTCGAGCCAAAGCAACGGGTCCCGGCGATCCGCCCCTCCTTCCGCGCCGAGCGGAAGCTTCTTCGCGAGGGCTTTTCGCGCGTCGCCGGCGTCGACGAAGCGGGGCGCGGGCCGCTTGCCGGACCTGTCGTCGCGGCCGCCGTGGTGCTCGACCCGAAGAAGCTTCCAAAGGGCCTCGCCGATTCGAAGCTTCTCACCAGGGAGAAGCGCGAGGAGCTCTTCGAGGTCCTTTGCGCGCTAGCGGAGATTTCCGTCGCCTTCGGCTCGGTCGCCGAGATCGACCGCGTCAACATCCTGCAGGCGACGCTCCTCACGATGCGCCGTGCCGTGCGCGGGCTCTCAGCTCCCGTCGATGTCGCGCTGATCGACGGCAACATCGTGCCGCAGAGGATGCCGTGCGAGGCGCGTCCGATCATCGACGGCGACGCCAAGTGCCTTTCAATTGCGGCGGCTTCCATCGTCGCCAAGGTGATGCGCGACCGGCTGATGGCGCGCTGCGATCCGAGCTTCTCCGGCTACGGTCTTGCCGCGCACAAGGGCTACTCGACGAAAGCGCATCAGACGGCGCTTGAAGAGCTCGGGCCTTGCCGGCTGCACAGGCGCAGCTTCTGGCGCGTCGCCGCGTTCTTCGAGCCCGTGCAGGGCGATTTGTCCGAGGCGTGGGACGAGGGCGAAGGCGCGGTTCCCCTCCCCCCTGCGGGGAGGGGCTAGGGGAGGGGTCGCTCGGCGACACCCCTCACCCAGCCGCTTCGCGGCTACCCTCTCCCCGCAAGGGGGAGTGGGTAAGACGCGCTTAGTTCAGGTTCTTCCTGACAGCTTCGATCGAGCGCTCGACCAGCTCATCGCCAATCTTGCCCTTCGCTTCCTCAGCGAGGATGCGGCCCGCGGCGGCCGTCGCGACATCGATCGCGCGGCTCCTGACTTCGGCGACGGCCTGCTGCTCCGCCTGCGCGATGCGCGCCTCGACCGCCTTGGTGCGGCGGGCGACGTAATCTTCGATGCGGGCGCGCGATTCGGAGGAAAGCGCTTCGGCCTCGCGCTTCGCCTGCGCGACGATCGCCTCGGCCTCGCTCTCCGCGTTGCTGCGCTTCTTCTCGTATTCCTTCAACAGCGCCTCGGCTTCCTCGCGAAGCCGCCGCGCCTCGTCGAGCTCGGCGCGGATCTTTGCGGCGCGATCGTCAAGCGCCTTCACCAGCATACCCGGCACTTTCAGATAGATCATGACGCCGAGGATGACGAGCAGACCGAAGAAGACCCAGAGCGTGGCCCATTGCGTGGCGTCCATGTCAGGCGCTCTCCCCGATCACCGCTTCGACCGCGCGCGCGATCTCCGCCTTGCCGACCTTGGCGCCGACCAGCACCTCGACCATCGTCTCGACCGCGTCCTTGGCGATCGCGTCGACGCCGGCGAGCGCCGCCTGCTTGACCTTGCCGATCTCCGCCTCGGCAGCGGCGAGCTTGTCGTTCAGCGAACCTTCTGTCCTGGCGCGGTCAGCATCGACTTCGGCCTTCGCTACATCGCGCGCCTTCTGGCCGATCTGGTGAGCGTTCTGCCGCGCGTGAGCCAGCGCCTCCTCGTAGGCGGCGACCGCGGCTTCCGATTGCATCTTCATGCGCCCGGCTTCGGCAAGGTCGCTGGAGATTCGGCCGGCGCGCTCCTCAAGGATGCCGCCGATCCGCGGCACCGCCACGCGCTTCATCAGGAGGTAGAGGCCGCCGAAGGCGATCACCAGCCAGAAGAGCTGCAAGCCGAAGGTCGAAGGGTCGAAGGGCGGGAAGGCAGTATGCCCGCCCGAATGTGCAGCGGCCGGCGCCTGTGTCGTCCCCTGCATCGTGTCGGCGGCCGTAGCGGGCGCCATCGCGCCGGCGTCGGCCGCGGGCGCCATCGCGCCGGTATCCGCCGCGGGCGCGGCCGGCGGCTCCGTCTGCGCGAAGGAGGATGAAACGAAGCTCACGTTTGCCTTCCCATTCAGGCGGCCGCTCGACGGCCGCCCACTCGCGCTTTCAGACGGCGAAGATCAGGAGCAGCGCGATCAGCAGCGAGAAGATGCCGAGCGCTTCCGTCACCGCAAAGCCGAAGATCAGCCGGCCGAACTGGCCGTCGGCAGCGGCCGGATTGCGGATCGCGCTCTGCAGATAGAGGCCGAAGAGCGAGCCGAGGCCGATGCCGGCGCCGCCCATTCCGATACAGGCGATACCGGCTCCGATCAGCTTTGCAGCATCCGCTTCCATGATGAACTCCTTCAATTCGCGTTGGTGTGATTTCAGTGCGTCGGGTGAAGCGCGTCGTTCAGATACATGCAGGTCAAAATCGCGAAGACATAGGCCTGCAGGAAGGCGACGAGGATTTCGAGCGCCGTCAGCGCCACGGTCATCGCAAAGGGGATCACCGCGCCAACCCAGCCGGCGACGCCAAAGGCGCCGAGCATCAGGATGAAGCTTGCAAAGACCTTCAGCGTGATGTGGCCGGCGAGCATGTTGGCGAAGAGACGAACCGACAGGCTGATCGGCCGCGACAGGAACGACATGACCTCGATCGCGACGACGAGCGGCAACAGATAGCCGGGCACGCCCTGCGGCACGAAGAGGCCGAGGAACTTCACGCCGTTCTTGTAGAAGCCGTAGAGGATCACCAAGAGGATGATCGTGACCGCGAGCGCAGCGGTGATGACGATGTGGCTCGTCACCGTGAAGAAATAGGGCACCAGCCCGATCACGTTGCAGAACAGCACGAACATGAAGATGGAGAACACGAACGGGAAGAAGCGCATCCCGTCCTTGCCGGCCGCCTCGCGCAGCATGTTCGCGGTGAATTCGTAGGAGATCTCGGCGAGCGCCTGGATGCGGCCGGGAACCACGGCGCGGCTCGACGTGCCGAGAATGAGGAGCGCGGCGATCAGCGCCACCGCGATGAACATGAAGAGCGCGGAATTGGTGAAGGCGATATGGACGCCGCCGATCGTGCCGAAATCGACGATGCTGTGGATGCCGAACTGATGGATCGGGTCGACCTTGTCGGTGGCCGCTGTCTGTTCCAAGCCTCGTCCCCTTTCGCCCGAACCCGCGGGCTACGATCTCAATTCGACCCGCGATCGCCGCCCGACGCGCCGCTCGAAATTCGCGCGGACGAGCGTACCACGTTCACCACGCCCGCCGCGAAGCCGAGCAGCAGGAAGCCGATCAAACCCCACGGCGACGTTCCCGCCAAGCGGTCAAGCCCCCACCCCAAGGCAATGCCGACCAGAATGCCGGCAATGAACTCGCTCGCCAGCCGGAAGGCATAGGCGAAATCCGTGCTGCTCGAACGCGGCGGCTGCTCCGCCTCCGCGCGCTCGCGATTTTCGGCGTCAAGCGCACGCGAAAGACGATCAAGCCGGCGGGCGAGATCGGCATCGGACCCGGTGCCGTCCCTCCTTCCCGATTTCTCGTCTTTCGCCATCCGAATGTTCGGAAACCCGCCCTTCAGATAGCGCGCAAGCAAGCGTCGGCAGAGGCGGACCCCTCCGAAACCGGGCGCACCTTAGTTTTGGCCCCCAAGGGTGTCAAGGCAACCGCAATGCGGCTCAACCCATTGCAGCATATCGCTTTTTTCTTCCGACCCGGGGGCTCAGGCTTGGCTCAGCTTGCCTCGCGGAAGCGCTCCGCCGCCGCAAGGTCGACGGACACCACCTGCGAGACGCCGCGCTCGGCCATGGTGACGCCGAGGAGGCGGTCCATCTGGGCCATCGTGATCGGATTGTGGGTGACGACGATGAAGCGCGTGTCGGTGCGCCGGCGCATGTCGTCGAGGAGCTTGCAGAAGCGGTCGACGTTGGCGTCGTCGAGCGGCGCGTCGACCTCGTCGAGGACGCAGATCGGCGAGGGATTGGTGAGGAAGACGGCGAAGATCAGCGCGAGCGCGGTCAGCGCCTGCTCGCCGCCGGAAAGAAGCGTTATCGATTGCGGGCGCTTGCCCGGCGGCCGCGCAACGATCTCAAGGCCGGCTTCGAGCGGGTCGTCGGAGCCGACGAGCGCAAGCTCCGCCGTGCCGCCGCCGAAGAGGTGCTTGAAGAGGCCGCCGAAGTGGCCGTTCACAGTTTCGAAGGCGGCGACGAGCCGCTGGCGGCCTTCGCGGTTCAAGTTCTGGATGCCGAGGCGCAGCCGCTTGATCGCCTCGTCGAGATCCTCCTTCTCCACCCGCATCTCGCCGAGCCGCGTTTCGAGTTCCCGCGCCTCCTCCTCGGCGCGCAGATTGACGCCGCCGAGGCGCTCGCGCTCAGCCTTCAGCCGGTGGAGCCGCGTCTCGACCACGCTGGCCTCGGGCGTCTCCGCGTCGGGGCCGAGACCGGCGAGGCTGCGAAGGTCGTCCAGTTGCCAATCGAAATGCTCGGCGATCTGGGCGGCGAGCTCTGACTTGCGGGTTTGCGCGGCGATGACGCGCTCCTCGTCGCGGCCCCGCCGCTCGCGCGCCTCGGCGAGCGCATCGAGAGAGGCACGTGCCGCCTCCTGGGCAGTGCGATGCGCGGCTTCCGCGTCGGCAAGCTCGGCTTCCGCAGCAAAGCGTTCGGCCGCCGCCGCGTCCGTCTCGCCGGAAAGCGCATGGCGCCGGTCGGCGAACAGACTGGGGTCGTCCGGAACGGCGGCGATTTCCGTATCGAGCGCCGTGAGGCGCTCCTTCAGCTCAACGACGCGCTCGTCGGCGCGCTGAAGGCGTGCGGCCCAGCGCTCGCGCTCCGCGGCGATGTCGTCAAGGCGCCGCGCCCGCACCATCTGCCCGTGCGTCGCGCGTTCGGCTTCAAGCCGCGCCTCGGCGGCGCGCCTGCGCTCCTCGGAGAGCGCGGCCTGCACATCGTCGCGGCGGCGCTCAAGCTCGACAGCCTCAGCAAGGCCGGCGAGCGCATCTTCGGCCGCACGAAACTCCGCATTGCAGGTCTCGGTGTCGGACTCGATCCGCGCCAGCGCGCCGGCAAAAGCGGAAACACGCTCGACGACGCGCGCCTGCCGCTTCTCGGCGTCCATATGCGCCCGACGCTCCGCCTCAAAAGCCTGGCGCGCGTCGTGGAGCACACGGCGCGCATCGGCGTCGAAATACTCCGCCTCGGCCCGGAGCTGGGTGGCGGTGCCGAAGACATCGAGCGCCTTCTCCACGTCCGCACGGGCCGCCTCCAGCTCCTGCGCGACGGCGCCCATTCGCGTCCGCTGCTCAAGCCGCCGGGCACGCGCGGCGGCGGCGCCGGCGGCGGCCTTCAGCCCGTCCCAGCGCCAAAGCCCGCCCTCCAAGCTGACCAGCCTTTGGCCGGTTGCAAGACGCGGCTGGAGCGCGGCGGCTTCATCGCTCGACATGACGCCGATCTGGCGAAGACGGCGGCTGAGGTTCTCCGGCCCGCGCACGAAATCGGCGAGGGTCGCGACGCCCTCGGGAAGCGCCGGATCGGTCTCGCCAGCGCCGCCTTCACCCCAATGCACCGGTGCCGCCACGTCAAGCGACGCATCGAGATCGTCGCCAAGCGCGGCGGCAAGCGCCTGCTCGTAGCCGGGCGCGACTTCGAGCGAATCGATCAGCGGCGGAAAGCGGTGCGCATCGGCGGCGCCGAGAAGCTCGGCGAGCATGCGCGCCTCCGCGTCGAGCGCGCCGAAAGCGCGCTCCGCCGCGTCGTAGGGTCCGCGCGCGCGGCGCTCGGCCTCGCGTGCCGCGGCGTAGGTCGCCTCCGCCGCTTCGGCTTCCTTTTCGCGCTCCGCCACAAGAGCTTCCGCCTCGGCGAGCGCG
Organism: uncultured Alphaproteobacteria bacterium; assembly: GCA_963778625.1. Lineage (GTDB taxonomy): Bacteria > Pseudomonadota > Alphaproteobacteria > Rhizobiales > Afifellaceae > DASWJZ01. The sequence goes on along the minus strand of CAVZVB010000018.1, from coordinate 115,192 downwards.
GCGGCCGCAGCCGCGATCTCCGCCTCGGCGCCCTGCTCGGCCATGATGCGGTCGCGCTGGCCGAGCGCCGTCGCGCGCTCGTCCTCCAGCCGGCGGAGCTTCGCCTGCGCCTCACGCATCGCGCGCTCGCGGGCCGCGCGCTCCGCCTCGGCCGCGGCAAGTGCGCCGGCCGCGGCGGCAAATTCCGCCTCCCATGCGTTGACAGAGGCGGCGGCGTTCTCGGCGGCGGCAGTGGCGGCGACGATCTGCTCTTCCGCCTCCTCCGTCTCCGTCTTGAGCTTCTCCTCCTCGGCGTCGAGCCGCTCGGCGGCCGCGCTCGCGTCGTTCCCGATGTCGCCCTCGTGGCGCAAGTCGGCCTCGGCCTGCACGCGCCGCGCGATCAGCTCCTCGCGCCGCGCCCTCCGCTGCGCCTCTTCGCGGTCGATCTCGGAAGCTGCCGCCTTCAGCCGCTCGAGCTTCGCCGCGGCGATAGCGGCCTTGTCGCGAAGCGCGGGAAGCCTGTCGGCGGCATTCGTTTCCGCCTTGCCCGCCTCCAATTGCGCGGCGGAAGCGTCGGAAAAATGCGCGCCCGCGGCGACGAGCTCGGCCTCCGCCTCGGCGAGCTTGGCGAGCGCGTTCTCCCAGTTGATGACGTAGAGGATCGCCTCGGCGCGGCGAATGTCCTCGGATATCTTGCGGTAGCGCACGGCCTGGCGCGCCTGGCGCTTCAGCCCGTCGAGCTGGCCCTCGATCTCGGCCATGACATCGCCCACGCGGGAGAGATTGTTCTCCGCGGCGCGTAGCTTCTGCTCTGCTTCGTTGCGGCGAGCATGCAGGCCGGAGATGCCGGCGGCGTCTTCCAGGATGCCGCGGCGGGCGATGGGCTTGGCGGCGATCAGCTCCGCCACCTGCCCCTGGCGGACGAGCGCCGATGAATGCGCCCCGGTCGCCGCGTCGGCGAAGAGGATCTGCACGTCGCGGGCGCGCACGTCGCGGCCGTTGATGCGGTAGCTTGAACCGGCATCGCGCTCGATGCGGCGGCTGATCTCGACCGGCTCGGGGCCGTTCCCGGTGCCCTCGTCGCGCTCGGCGCCGAGCGTCACCTCCGCCATGTTGCGGGAGGGCCGCGTGCCGGAGCCGGAGAAGATCACGTCCTCCATGCCGCCGCCGCGCATCGCCTTGTAGGAGCTTTCGCCCATGACGAAGCGCAGCGCCTCGACAAGGTTCGACTTGCCGCAGCCGTTCGGCCCGACAATGCCGGTAATTCCTGGTTCGACCGGAACTTCGATGGCGTCGGCGAACGACTTGAAGCCGTGCAGACGCAGACGTGTGACCTTCATTCGATGCGAGCCCTAGCCGCCGGCGCGGGCTCGCCGGCGCGCTTAGTTGAGCAACGGCTCGATCGCCTTATCCAAATCGTCAAGCGACAACGCCCCTTCATACTTCTTGCCGTTGATGAAGAACGTCGGCGTGGCTTGCACCCCGAACGCGGAGCCGCGGTCCTGAACGGCCTTGATCGCTTCGAATAGTGCCTGATTCTTCACGCATGCATCAAAACTTTGCTCGGTGAACCCGAACTGCCCGCCGATATCCAGGATACCGGCCTTCACATCGCTGACATAGAGCCATTTGTCCTGGGTGCGGAAGAAGGTGTGGACGACGTCGAAGAATTTGTCGGCCGGGGCGCAGCGCGCAAGCATCGCGACCGCCAAAGCGGGTGCGTTCAACGGGTATTCGCGGAAGACGTAGCGGACCTTGCCGCTGTCGATGTATTTGAGCCTGAAATCGTCGAAGGTGGTCGCGTCGAAATGCGCGCAGTGCGGGCAGCTCATCGACGCATATTCGACGACGCTGACAGGGGCGTCGGGCGGGCCGAGCACCTTCTCGCCGATCGGCCCGGGCGTCAGGAGATCGGCGACGTTGACGTCCTGCGCCGATGCAATACTCGCGCCGAGTGCAAGCGCGCCCGCGAGCGAGAATGCCACGAAAACGCGGCGAGCGATTCTCACCATATCACCATCCTTCCCGGACCCCTTGCCGGCAACGAAAGCCGTAGCCGCTTGAACGAAGGCTGAACGGCGCCTGTGGCCGCCTCATTAGGACATGGCCCCGGCGCGGGAAACGGGCAAGTCGTCACGTTCGTGCGAGGATCTTGCGGCCGAGCGCGCTGAGCGATTCCCTCAGCGGCGCGTCGATGCCGTCAAGCTTATGCGCCAATTCGGCGGGTATCTCCCGTTCGGGTAGCGGCCGGGATTCGGGCGGCCGCGCCGTTCCGATCGGATGCTGCACGATCTTCACAGCGCCGACCGCCGGATAGCCGAAATAGGAATTCAGCCGCTCACGGACACGCGCCGTCTCGTGCGAAAATTGCAGCGCCATGGAGGGATCGCAACGCACGACGAGCGTCGCCACGCCGTCGCGCGACCAGCGTATGCGCTCCGGCACGGTGCGCCCCGCATAGGCAGCGCCGACGATGTCCGGCCACCAGGCGATCAGCTCGGCGCGCGCCAAGCCGCGCTTGCGCGCCAGCGGATCGAGCGACTTGCCGATCAGCTCGGCGACGGACTTTGCGTTCGGCCGCGACGGGTGCGCCACTGTTGACGATGCTCCTTCCGCCCTTGCGTTGGAGGGCGCCGGCGCCACACATGGCGCGTGATGTCCGCCAAGCTAGCGAAGCTGCCAGCGCCCGCAAGGCGAAATCGCCCTGCCTCCGCAGCGGCGCTTATCGCCTGGTACGAGCGCCACGCGCGCGCCCTTCCCTGGCGCGTCGGCCCGAAGGCGCGGGCACAGGGCGCGCGGCCCGATCCTTATCGCGTCTGGCTCTCGGAGGTAATGCTGCAACAGACGACGGTCAAAGCCGTCGCGCCCTATTTCCTCCGCTTCGTGGAACGCTGGCCGACGATCGGCGATCTCGCCGCTGCCGACGAACGCGACATCATGGCTGCCTGGGCGGGGCTCGGCTACTACTCGCGGGCGCGCAAGCTGATCGAATGCGCGCGCGCCGTCGCGGCACGGCCGGGCGCCGCGTTCCCTGAGACGGCCGCCGCGCTCGCAAAGCTTCCCGGCATCGGCGCCTACACATCGGCGGCAATCGCAGCGATCGCCTTCGACGCGCCGGTCGCTGTCGTTGACGGCAACGTGGAGCGCGTCATCGCGCGGCTTTTTGCGATCGAGACACCCTTCCCCGCCGCGAAGCCGCAGATCAAAGAGAAGCTTCAGCCGCTCGTGCCGAAAGAGCGCGCGGGCGAGTTCGCCGAGGCGCTGATGGATCTCGGGGCGACGCTCTGCACGCCGCGGAAGCCCGCCTGCGCGCTCTGCCCCTTTGCGGAGGAATGCGTCGCGCGGGCACGCGGGCTCGAGGCCGTGCTGCCGCTGAAGGCGCCGAAGAAACCGCGCCCGACGCGCTACGGCACTGCCTTCGTCGCGCGGCGCGCAGACGGGGCGATCCTGCTTCGCCGCCGCCCCCCGGTCGGGCTTCTGGGCGGCATGAGCGAAGTGCCCGGCACGGAATGGGGCGCGGAGCCGGCTCGGTACCGAGCCTCCGGTCAAAGCGCGCTGGAGCCGGCTTGCCGCCCCCGTCGACCACGTCTTCACGCATTTCGCTCTGAAGCTCTCAGTCGAGCGGAGCGACGTCGGACCCGACACGCCGGCGCCGCCCGGCCATTGGTGGGCAACCAACGCTTTCCGAAGAGGCGCTGCCGAGTGTCATGAAAAAGGCCATCGAAGCCGCTTATCCGGGCGCCACGAAACCGCAAGGGAAGCCATGAGCGACATCCGCCACATCGTGCTCGACGTCGGAAAGGTGCTGGTCCACTACGACCCGCATCAGGGCTATTTCGCGCTGCTTCCCGATCCGGCGGAGCGGACGGCGTTTCTGACCGACGTCTGCTCGAACGCGTGGAACGCCGAGCAGGACCGCGGGCGCGGATGGGAAGAGGCGGAAGCCGAGGCGATCGCGCGCCACCCCGACAAGGCCGATCTGATCCGCGCCTTTCGCAAGAACTGGTACCTGATGGTGTCGCACGAATATCCGGAGAGCATCGCGCTCTTCCGCGCGCTTCTCGCCGACGGCCACGACGTGACGCTCCTCACCAACTTCGCATCCGACACCTTTCGCGAGGCGCAACGGCGCTTTCCGATCCTGAAGGAGGGCCGCGGCGTCACCGTCTCCGGCGACGTCGGGCTGATCAAGCCCGACCCGGCAATCTACGCGCATCACACGCAAGCATTTGATCTACAGCCGGAGGCAACGCTCTTCTTCGACGATTTACCGGCGAACGTCGAAGGCGCGCGGAGCACCGGATGGAAAGCGGAGATTTTCGAAAGCGCGGAGAAGATGCGGGAGGATTTGGAGCGATACGGCGTCGAGGTCTAGCAGCAAAGACCCACTCTAATCGTCATTGCCGGGCTTGACCCGGCAATCCATTCCCCGGCGGTCGGAGCTGTGACAACAACTCACGGAATAGATGCCCGGATCAAGTCCGGGCATGACGACGAGGAGGGCTAGACCGCGAGCTGCTGCCTGATTTCCGTCCGCAGCACATCGATCGGCTGGAGCGCGCCTGCCATCTCGCGGTGCCAGAAGGTCCAGCCGTTGCAGGCTTCGAGCCCCTGCACCGCCGCGCCGACCCGATGGATCGAGCCGACGTGCTGCCTGCCTTCCGCTTCGCAGAACAGCGAGGCATCGGCACGCACCGTCGCCAGAAAGCGGCGGCGCGAATTGGTCAGGATGTCGCCGGCGGCGACGAGCCCCGCCTCGATCAGCGAACCGAAGGGAACGCGCGGCTCGGCGCGCTTGCCTTCGAAGACTTTCAGCACCGCGCCGGTCGCGGCCGATGTCGCGTCGATGCGCTTTTGCGCAGCTTTGACATAGGCTGGCTCGCGCTCGATGCCGATGAAGTGCCGCCCGAGCTTCTTGGCGACCGCGCCGGTTGTTCCCGTCCCGAAAAAAGGATCGAGCACCAGGTCGCCGGGCTTCGTCGACGCGAGCAGCACACGGTAGATGAGCGCCTCGGGCTTTTGCGTCGGATGCACCTTTGCGCCGTCGTCGCCCTTCAGCCGCTCCTCGCCGGTGCAGATCGGCAGGAACCAGTCGGAGCGCATCTGCAAATCGTCGTTGAAGACTTTGAGCGCATCGTAGTTGAAGGTGTAGCCCTTGGCGTCGGCTGCGGGCGCGGCCCAGATCAGCGTCTCGTGGGCATTCGCGAAGCGGCGGCCGCGGAAATTCGGCATCGGGTTGGTCTTCCGCCAGACGACGTCGTTCAGGATCCAGAAGCCGAGGTCCTGCAACAGCGCGCCGACGCGAAAGATGTTGTGATAGGAGCCGATGACCCAAAGTGCGCCGGTCGGCTTCAAGACGCGCCGGCATTCGGAGAGCCAGGCGCGGGTGAAGGCGTCATAGCTGGCGAAGTCGGCGAAGCGGTCCCAGGCGTCGTCGACGCCGTCGACGCGCGACTGGTCGGGGCGGTGAAGCTCGCCGGAGAGCTGCAGGTTGTAGGGCGGATCGGCGAAGACGAGGTCGACGCTCTTCTGCGGAAGCCGGGCGAGCTCTTCGACGCAGTCGCCCACTAGGATCTGATCGCGGCGCAGAGCCAAAGGCCCCGCCCGCGCCGTACGCACGCCCATCACGCTACTCCGCACTCGAACCGCGGAAAGCGTGGCCGATCAGGGTTAACCCGCGCACAAAGAGCTTGGTGAAAAGGTCGTAAATATCGGGCGTTCCCGCCCCTTCCGCCCTTAAATTCCCGGCTTCCGACTGTTATAGACGAGGCTCGGGGGGAGGATGTTTTCGTCGATGCGGCTATTTCGACCGGTGCCGCTTGCCGCGGTTTCCGCCGTCACTGTTGGATTTCTCGCGCTGTCCGCGCTCGGCGGCTGCTCGGTCATGAGCCATCTGCGCCCGGGCTCCAAGGCATCGAAAGACAAGGACACGGCAAGCGCCGACCAGGTCGACGTCCGCCGCTTCCTCGGCCCCGATTATTGCCCCGAGCTTCGCATCTATGACGGCGCGCAATTGATGCGCACCTACCAGCATGGCCACCAAGGCGACCAGGACTACGTCACCTGGCAGGCCTCGTTCGGAAAGACCGCCCGCGATTGCCTCTACGACGCGCAGGGCAACCTGACGCTCAAGATCGGCGTTGCCGGCCGCGTCGTCGCAGGTCCGAAAGTCGGCTCCGATCCGGTCACCGTTCCTGTCAAGATCGCGGTCGTCAAATACAAGGAATCAGTGATCACGGCGCAGAGCTTCACGCTGTCGGTGACGATCCCGCAGCAGGGCTCGACGCTCTTCAGCGAGGTCAAGGAGATCACGGTGCCTTCGCCCGGCACGCACCGCGACTACGTCATCTATGTCGGCTTCGACGTCGGCGACTGGGATCCGATGCACCCGGGCGGCGGCCAGGCGATCGCGGCCGTCGATCAGCCGCCCGTCAAAGAAGAAGCGCCGCCGGCTGCCGCCCCGCCTCCTCCGCCGCCGCCGAAGCAGACGCCGCACGAGCTGCCGGTGCCGGAAGGCGGATTTGTCCTCCCCCAATAGCGCTGCCGCGCCCCCCGGAAGGTTGACGGGGGCACGGTTTGCGCCCATGACTTGCCACGCGGATCACGTCGCGATCCGCCATGAAATACGCCGCGCGGGAGAGGCTCCGCCGATTCCGGTTCACGGGTTCGGTGGAGCGCCGAAGGAGCAACCGCCCCGGAAACTCTCAGGCGACAGGACCGCGCAAAGGCGAGCGACGCTCTGGAAAGCGGTGGCCCGTGTAACGTCAGGCCGCCCACCGAAGGAGTAACCGGCGAGATGACCCTCGCCGGGAATCTCTCAGGTTCTCGCGACAGAGGGGGCACGAACGGGCGCGACGGCGCGCCCACGTGCAACGCTCTGGCGCAGGACACGATGGCCGCAGATACCGAAGCACTTCGTCGAACCGCGCTCTACGAGCTGCACGTCGCGCTCGGCGCCCGCCTGGTGCCGTTCGCCGGCTACGCAATGCCGGTGCAATATGAAGGCATCCTCGCCGAGCACCGCTGGACGCGCGAGCACGCGGGCCTCTTCGACGTCTCGCATATGGGACAACGCTTCCTGATCGGGCCGGATCACGCGACGACCGCGGCGGCGCTCGAACGGCTCACACCGGGCGCGTTCGCATCGCTCGCTCTCGGGCGCATGCGCTACACGCTGCTCCTCAACGACGACGGCGGCATCATCGACGATTTCATGGTCACGCGCTCGATCGCAGAGAACGAGGACGGCGCGCTCGGTCTTGTCTTCAACGCCGGCCGCAAAGAGATCGACGACGAGTATTTCTGCGCCCGCCTGCCGGACGACGTGACGCTGCACACGGCGGACGACCGCGCGCTTCTCGCTCTCCAGGGGCCGCAGGCGGCGGCGGTCATGGCGCGGCATTGTCCGCAGGCCGAAGGCCTCACCTTCATGGGCGCGACGGACGCCGAATTCGACGGCATCGACTGCCGCGTCTCGCGCTCCGGCTATACCGGCGAGGACGGCTTCGAGATCTCGGTCCCGGCCAGCGACGCCGAGGCTATCGCGCGCGCCCTCCTTGCCGAAGCCGAAGTGAAACCCGTAGGACTGGGGGCGCGCGATTCGCTCCGTCTGGAAGCCGGGCTGCCGCTCTATGGCCACGACCTTGATGAGACGACCTCGCCGGTGGAAGCCGATCTTGCCTTTGCCATCGCCAAGTCACGGCGCGAAACGGGGCGCTTCCCCGGCGCCAAGCGCATTCTTGGCGAACTTGCCAAAGGCCCGGTGCGCAAACGCGTCGGCATCCGCCCGCATGGGCGCGCGCCGGTACGCGACGGCGCGGAGGTGGTTGCCGAGAGCGGCGACGTGATCGGCATTGTCACGTCGGGCGGCTTCGGCGGCACCGTCAATGCGCCGATCGCGATGGGCTATATCAAGACGCAGTTCGCAGAGCCCGGGACGAAGATCGCGACGCGCGGCCGGCGCGGCGACGAGCCGGCCGAGATCGTGCGCCTTCCCTTCGTCCCGCACCGCTATTTCCGAACAACCCGCTGACCGGAGTTCTCATGTCCAACACGCGTTACACCAAAGAGCACGAATGGGTGCGCCTCGACGGCGACACCGCCACGATCGGCATCACCGCTTACGCGGCCGATCAGCTCGGCGACGTGGTCTTCGTCGAGCTCCCCGAAGTCGGACGCGTCGTGAAGAAGGGCGAAGGAACGGCCGTCGTCGAATCGGTCAAGGCGGCGAGCGACGTCTACGCCCCGATCTCGGGCGAGGTGGTGGAGACCAACGCGGCGCTCGCCGACGAGCCGGGCGCGGTGAACCAGGAGCCGGAAGGCGGCGGCTGGTTCATGAAGGTCAAGCTCGCGGACAAGAGCGAGGTCGACGGGCTCTTCGACGAATCCGGCTACCGCGCCTTTCTCGACACACTCTGAGGCTTCGCAAAATGGCTCACGACTACCGCGCCACCATCGTCTGGAAAAAGATCGGCGACGATTTCTCCAGGGGCCGCTACACGCGCGCACACGAGTGGCATTTCGACGGCGGCACCGTCGTGCCCGCGTCGGCCTCGCCCGGCGTGGTGCCTGCGCAATTCGTCCGCGAGGACGCGGTCGACCCGGAAGAGGCGTTCGTCGCTGCGCTTTCAAGCTGCCACATGCTCTTCTTCATCGATCTTGCCCGCCACGCCGGGCTGATGCTCGAATCCTACGTGGACGAAGCGGTCGGGGTCTTGGGGGAGATCGCGCCGAAAAAGCGGGCGGTGACCGAGGTGACGCTCCGGCCGAAGATCGTCTTCGGCGGCACGCCGCCCGACAAGGCGAAGCTCGATGCGCTCCATCACCAAGCGCACGAGCTCTGCTTCATCGCCAACTCCGTCACGACGAAGATCACGATCGAGCCGCAGCCGTGAGGTAGGACGAACGACCCGATGCGCTATCTGCCCCATACGCCCCAGGACCGCGCCGACATGCTGGCGAGAATCGGCGTCGGCTCGATCGACGACCTCTTCTCCGACATCCCCGAGGCAAAGCGGGCGACGAAGCCGCTCGACCTGCCGAAACAGCGCAGCGAGATCGAGGTGGCGCGCCTCATGCGGACGCTTGCCGGAATGAATCGCTCCGCCGGCGACGGACCCTTCTTCGTCGGCGCGGGCGCCTACCGCCACCATGTGCCGGCGGCCGTCGACCACATCATCCAGCGCTCGGAATTCCTCACCTCCTACACGCCGTATCAGCCGGAGATCGCACAGGGCACGCTGCAATATCTTTTCGAGTTCCAGACGCAGGTCGCGAACCTCACCGGCATGGAGGTGGCCAACGCCTCCATGTACGACGGCTCCACCGCGACCGGTGAAGCGGTGCTGATGGCGCATCGCGTCACGCGGCGGCGGAAGGCCGTCCTCTCCGGCGGGCTGCATCCGCATTATTGCGAAGTAGTCGAGACGCTGTCGGACATGGCGGGGGACGAGGTTCTCGCGTTCGATCCCGACCCGCGCGGCACGGAGGATTTGCTCTCTGCGATCGACGACGAGACGTCCTGCGTCGTCGTGCAGTCGCCGTCGTTCTACGGACAGCTCGTCGACTTGACCCGGATCGCCGAGAAGGCGCACGCGCACGGCGCGCTCCTCGTCGCCGTCTTCACCGAAGTGGTCTCGCTCGGACTTCTGGAGCCGCCCGGCGCACAGGGTGCCGACATCGTCTGCGGCGAAGGCCAGGGGATCGGCAACGCGCTCTCCTTCGGCGGGCCCTATGTCGGGCTCTTCGCCACCAGGCCGAAACACGTCCGCCAGATGCCCGGCCGTCTCTCCGGCATGACGGTCGACGCGGAGGACAAACGCGGTTTCGTGCTGACGCTGTCGACGCGCGAGCAGCATATCCGCCGCGAGAAGGCGACCTCCAACATCTGCACCAATTCCGGGCTTTGCGCCCTCGCCTTCACGGCGCACATGACGCTTCTCGGCGAGACCGGCCTCAGGCGTCTCGCGGAAGCCAATCACGCGCGCGCCTGCCAGCTTGCCGCCGCAATCGGCGAGATCCCCGGCGTCGAGATTCTGAACGAGGCCTTCTTCAACGAGTTCACCGTGAAGCTCCCGAAGCCCGCCGTCCCGGTGGTCGACGTCCTGGCGAAAGCCGGGGTCATGGCCGGCGTGCCGGTCGCGCGGCTCCTGCCCGGGCACGGGCTCGACGACCTGCTTCTCGTCGCCGCAACCGAGATGGTGACGGAATCGGACATCGAGATGTTCAAGATTGCGCTGACGGAGGCGGTGAAATGAACGACCAGGGCCGCCCGACCCGCGCCGAGCCGCAGGATGCGAAGCGCGAGACCTTCACCGGCAACCGCGCGCTCTCGATCGAGGAGCCGCTGCTCTTCGAGATCGGCCGCGCGGATATCTCCGGCGTCGACATCGACGTGCCGGACGCGGTGCCGGACCGTCTCGGCAAGCATCGTCGCAAGATGCCGATCGACCTGCCGGCGCTCTCCGAGCCGGAGGCGATGCGACACTATGTGCGGCTCAGCCAGAAGAACTATGCGATCGATCTCGGCATCTATCCGCTCGGCTCGTGCACGATGAAGTACAATCCGCGGCTGAACGAAGCTGCGGCGCGGTTTCCGGGCTTTGCCGACATCCATCCGATGCAGCCGCCGGCAAGCGTGCCGGGTGCGCTCGGCGCTGATCCACGAGCTCGGCCGCTGGCTGATCGAGATCACCGGCATGCAATCCGTCGCGATGAGCCCGAAGGCGGGGGCGCACGGCGAGCTCTGTGGGATGATGGCGATCAAGGCGGCGCTCACGGATCGCGGCGAGGTGCGCACCAAGGTACTGGTGCCGGAATCGGCGCACGGCACAAATCCGGCGACCGCGGCGCTGCTTGGCTATTCGGTGGTCACAGTTCCGGCGCGGCCGGACGGCACGGTCGGCGCAGCGGACGTACGCGCGAAGCTCAAGGAGAACGAGGGCCAGGTCGCGGCGCTGATGCTGACCAATCCGAACACCTGCGGCATCTTCGAGCCGGAGGTGGCGGAGATCGCGGAGGCCGTGCATGAGGCCGGCGGCTATTTCTACTGCGACGGCGCCAATTTGAACGCCATCATGGGCAAGGCGAAGCCGGGCGAGCTCGGCGTCGACGCCATGCACATCAATCTGCACAAGACATTCTCCACGCCGCATGGCGGTGGCGGGCCGGGCGCCGGGCCGGTTGTGCTTTCGCAGGCGCTGGCACCGTTCGCGCCACTCCCCTTCGTCGTGCGCGACGGCCAGAAATTCCGGCTTGTGGAGCATCAGGGCGACGCCGGCGAAGCGAAGCCGCTCGGCCGCATGACCGCCTTCCACGGCCAGATGGGGATGTTCGTGCGCGCCTTCGCCTGGATGCTCTCGCACGGCTCCGACGGCATGCGGCAAGCCTCTGAAGACGCGGTCTTGAATGCCAACTACGTGCGCGCCTGCCTGAAGGACGTGATGAGCGTCTCCTTCCCCGACCACCCGGCGATGCACGAGGCGCTCTTCGACGACCATTTCCTGAAAGAGAGCGGCGTCACCACGCTCGACTTCGCCAAGGCGATGATCGACGAAGGCTTCCACCCGATGACGGTGTATTTCCCGCTCGTCGTGCACGGCGCGATGCTGATCGAACCGACCGAATCGGAATCGCGGGCAAGCCTCGACCTCTTCGTCGCAGCGCTTCGCGACCTCTGTTTCGCGGCGAAGGCAGGATGGACCGAGCGCTTCACGCAGGCACCGCGCTTTGCCCCGCGCCGACGCCTCGACGAGACGCGCGCGGCGCGCCAGCCGGTGCTGAGATGGACGCCGCCTGGCGCCTACGAGGAGGCAGCGGAGTAGAAGAAGGCGATACCCTCTCCCCTTGTGGAAGAGGGTCGCCTTCAACCGCTCGGCACGTAGCCAACAGCCTTGCCCGAACGCTCCGCCCATCTCGCCGGCATCGGCCTTATGCTGCTTGCCACGTTCATGTTCTCGCTGAACGACGCGCTCGGCAAATGGCTGGTCGCGACCTATTCGGTACCGCAAATCCTGTTCCTGCGCGCCGTCGCCGCGCTTCTGCTCCTGGCGCCGTTCATCGCGCGCGCCGGCCTCGCCGTATTTCGCAAGGCTCCGCAGCCCGGACTGCAGGTGCTTCGCGCGATCCTCGCGACCGCCGAGGTCTCCTGCTTCTACCTCGCCGTGCGCTACCTGCCGCTCGCCGATGCGATGACGTTCTATCTCGCCGGTCCGATCTACGTGACGGCGATGTCGGCGCTTTTCTTAAACGAGCGGGTCGGAATCTACCGCTGGGGCGCGGTGCTCGTCGGCTTCGTCGGCGTGTTGATTGCGCTGAACCCGGCGCTCGGAACGCTCGGGTTCGGGTCGCTGATCGCGCTTGTCGGGAGCTTTGTCTACGCGATCTTCATCGTGACGACCCGACAGGTCAGCAACACGTCGAACGTGGTGCTGACGACGGCGCAGGCGCTTGGCGGACTTGGCTTCGGTGCGATCGGCCTACCGTTCAGCTGGGTTCCGGTCGAGAGCGGCAGCCACTATCTGCTCCTTCTCCTGCTCGGTGCGGTGTCGATTCTGGCCATCACCTGCGTGAACCAGTCATTGCGGCTGGCGCCGGCTTCCGTCGTCATCCCCTACCAATACGCGCTGATCGTATTCGCGATCATCTTCGGCTACGTCTTCTTCGGAGACGCGCCGCGACTCAACACGCTGGTCGGCGCCGCAATCATCGTCGCCTCGGGGCTCTTCATCTTCCTGCGCGAGAAGCGGCTGAAGCTCCCGGCGGCCGAAGAGCCGGCGCTTGCCGAGCGCTAGCGGAAGCGGAAAAGCTCGGCGTGCTCCCAGGGGCCATCGCGGTAGCGCCAGAGATGCAGGCCCACACCGCGGAGGCGGCGCGGGAGGGTGCCGCGGCTAAGGCTTTCGCGCGTGCGCCGCGCCTCCGCTTCGCTCTCCGTCGTCTGAATGGTCACGTGCGGACGAAAGCCAGCCTGGTCCTGCGCTTCGAGCCACGGCCACCATTCCGCGGCGAGCCGCTCGCGGAGCGCATGCAGCCGGGGCGAATCGAGGAAGATCGCGACGCCGTGCTGAAGCACCCGCGCCTCGCGTACCGCTACGTCGATCGGTCGCTCCCCGGACGCAGCCATCGTCAGAAGCATCTTGATCTCGCGCGCGCGTTCGCCGGGAAGCCGATGAAACAGCGTCACATGCGCCGGGACGAGGTTGCGCTCCGGCGCGTAGTGCTTGCGGCGAAGCGCATCGAAGGCGGCGAACGCCTCGCCGTCCATCTCAAGCGTCAGCACGAAAGGCGCCGACGCGCCCCTCAGCTCACCGGCTGACGCCATTCGCGCAGCGCCTCGATCGTCGGCGGCACCTCGGCCAGTCGGCGCACCACGGTCAGCGCGCCGGCGTCCATCAGCGTCTCGCCGTGGCCCGGCCAGGAATGCGACGCGCCGGTGAAGCCGATCACCCGCATGCCCGCGGCCACTCCACCGGCGACGCCGGTGACGGAATCCTCAATGACGATCGCGTCGGCCGGGTCGGTCTCGAAGACCCCCGCAGCGTGGAGGAAGACGTCGGGCGCCGGCTTGCCGCGCTTCGTGCCGACCTCCTGCGCGGAGAAGATGTAGGGTCGAAAGCGGTCCCAGAGACCGACCTTCTGAAGTGAGACCTCAAGCCGCGACAGCCGCGAGTTCGAGCAGATGCAGCGCGGATCGTCGAGCGCGTCGAGCATCTCGTGCACGCCTTCGATCGGCGCGACCTCCCGGCGAAGCTTCAGGTCGGTCTCGCGCTTGGCACGATCCAGAACCTCGTCCGGAAACTCGCGGCCGATCTCCTCGCCGACCAGCTGGAATATCCCCTCGGTGGTGATGCCGGCGAAGCGGTGCGCGAGCTCCGCCGGTGAAATCTCGTAGCCGTATTCACGCAGAATCGCGCAATCGACCTCGGCCGAAAGAATCTCGGAATCGATCAGCACGCCGTCGCAGTCGAAAATGATAAGCATACGGCCCGTTTAACAGGCTTTCTCGATGCGGCAAGGGCGGAGCCGCGCTTGCCCGGCTCAATCCAGGACTATACGCTCCGAGCGCCTTCTAGGGACGGGAGAGCCCAAAGCGTGCGTTATGTGTCGACCCGCGGCGAGGCGCCGGCGCTCGGTTTTCGCGACGTCGTGCTCGCAGGGCTCGCGCGCGACGGCGGGCTCTACCTTCCCGAGACCTGGCCGGCGCTGACGAAAAGCGAGATCGCGGCGCTCGCCGGCCTCTCCTATCCGGAGGCCGCCTTCCGCATCATCAGCCTTTTTTCCGGCGACGAGGTTCGCGCGCCGGCGCTGAAGCGGATGATCGAGGAGACCTACGCGACCTTCCGCCACGACGCGGTCGCGCCTCTCGTGCAGATCGGGCCGAACCATTTCCTGCTTGAGCTCTTCCACGGGCCGACGCTCGCCTTCAAGGACCTGGCGATGCAGTTCCTTGCCCGGCTGATGGACCACGTGCTTGCGGAGCGCGACGCGAGGGCGACGATCGTCGGCGCGACGTCGGGCGACACCGGCGGGGCGGCGATCGAGGCATTCCGCGGCCGCAGCCGCACCGATATCGCGATCCTTTTTCCCGACGGCCGCGTCTCGCCGGTGCAGCGGCGGCAGATGACGACGGCGCGCGAGAAGAACGTCAGCGCGATCGCCATCGAAGGCAATTTCGACGACTGCCAGGCGCTGGTGAAGGCCATGTTCAACGACCAGCGCTTCCGCGAGCGGGTGCGCCTCTCCGGCGTCAACTCGATCAACTGGGGCCGCATCGTCGCGCAGATCGTCTACTACTTCACCGCCGCCGTCGCGCTCGGCGCGCCGCATCGCGCCGTCTCCTTCACCGTGCCGACCGGGAATTTCGGCAACATCTTCGCCGGCTACGCGGCGAAGCGGATGGGGCTTCCGATCGAACGGCTCATCGTCGCCACGAACGTCAACGACATCCTCGACCGCACGCTGAAGACCGGCCGCTACGAGGTGCGCGGCGTGACGGCGACCACCTCGCCTTCCATGGACATCCAGGTGTCGTCGAATTTCGAGCGGCTGATCTTCGAGGCGGAGGATCGCGACGCCGCATCCGTGCGCGGGCTGATGGCGGGGCTCAGCCAATCGGGCGCCTTCACGCTCGGCGCAAGCGCGCGCGCGAAGCTCGCGGATATCTTCGCTTCGGACTCGGCCGACGAAGCGAAAACCGCAGCCACGATCAGCCGCCTCTTCAAGAACGACGGCATCCTCGTCGATCCGCATACCGCGGTCGGCGTCGCGGTGGCGGAGCGCCATCTCGGCGCAACGCCGATGGTGACGCTCGCCACCGCGCATCCGGCGAAGTTCCCCGACGCCGTCGAGGCGGCGACGGGCGCGCGTCCGGAGCTTCCCGAATGGGCGCGCGCGATCCTGACAGCCAAGGAATCCTACCGAAAGCTTCCGGCCGACCTTGCAACGGTCGAGCAGGCGGTCGAGGCGGGAATCGCTGCGACCGAGCAAGTCTGATGAGCGTCGAACTCTCCCGCCTCAAGAACGGCATCACCGTCGTCACGCATCACATGCCGCATCTGGAAAGCCTGGCGCTCGGCCTTTGGGTCGGCGCCGGCGCGCGCTCGGAGACGACGCGCGAGCACGGCATCTCGCATCTTCTCGAGCACATGGCCTTCAAGGGCACGACGCGGCGGACCGCCCGCGAGATCGCCGAGGCGATCGAAGCGGTCGGCGGCGAGATGAACGCGGAGACGAGCGTCGATCACACCACCTACTATCTGCGGCTGCTGAAGGACGACCTGGCGCTCGGCCTCGACGTGCTCGGCGACATCATCTCCGATCCGCTGCTCGACCCGGAGGAGCTGGCGCTCGAACAGCACGTCATCCTGCAGGAGATCGGCGCGGCGCAGGACGTTCCGGAAGACTGGGTGTTCGAGCTTTTCCAGGAGGCCGCATTCCCCGACCAGGCGATCGGGCGCACCGTGCTCGGCACGCCGGAATCGATCCGCGCACACACCGCCGACGATCTCAGGCGCTTCCTCGGCGCGCATTATTGCGGGCCGCGGATCGTGATCGCGGCGGCCGGGCAATCTCGATCACGCCGAGGTGGTGCGGCGTGCCGAGGAGCATCTCGGGCGGCTGTCTGACCGCAAGCCCGGGCCGGACGAGCCGGGCCACTACAGGGGCGGCGAGCGGAAGGAGCCGCGCGCGCTCAAGGAAGCGCAGATCCTGCTCGGCTTCCCGGCGCCGACCTATCTCGACGCACCGTTCACCACCGCGCACGTCTTTTCCGCGATCCTCGGCGGCGGCATGGCCTCGCGCCTCTTCCAGGAGGTGCGCGAGAGCCGCGGTCTCTGCTATTCCATCTATTCGTTCTACTGGCCGTTCATGGATACCGGCGTGTTCGGCGTGCAGGCGGCGACGTCGGAAGACGACATCGAGGAGCTGGTGCGTGTCGTGCTTGACGAGCTGCGCAAGATGACCGACGGCGTGACGCGCGCTCGAGCTCGCAGCGCGCCAAGACGCAGCTTCGCGCCGGGCTCCTGATGACGCTCGAAAGCCCGATCGCGCGCGCCGGCCAGATGGCGCGGCACATCCTCATCCACGGCCGCCCGCTAGCGCTCGAGGAAATGCTGGCGAGGGTCGACGCGGTAGGCGAAGCCGACCTCGTCGACTTGCGGCACGCGCCTCCTTGCGAGCGCACCGACGCTCGCCGCGATCGGGCCGGTGAAGCGGCTTCCGGGCGTCGACGCGATCGCGGCGACGATGGCCGGGCAGAAGAGCGCGGTGGGCTGGTAGCGATGGCGTTCCTGCGCGCGACGACGGCATTCGAGACGCCGGTCATTCCGGGGCAGAGGCTCTTCCTGCGCATGCCGAGCCTTGCCGACTATCCGGCCTGGACGGCGCTCCGCGCCGAAAGCCGCACTTTCCTTACGCCCTGGGAGCCGACCTGGCCGGCCGACGACCTGACGCCGCACCGCCTTCCGCCGCCGCATCCGCCGCTACCACGCGGAGGTGCGCGAGGACCGCGCCTATCCGTTCTTCATCTTCCGCCAGAGCGACTACGTGCTGCTCGGCGGCATCACCATCTCGAACGTCACGCGCGGCATGACGCAGACGGCGACGCTCGGCTATTGGATGGGCGAGCGCCATGCCGGGCACGGCCACATGAGCGCGGCGGTGCGCGCGATCGCCCCGTTCGCCTTCGGCGCGCTGCGGCTGCACCGGCTCGAGGCGGCCTGCCTGCCGCACAACGCGCCCTCGATGCGGCTGCTCGAGCGGGTCGGCTTCCACCGCGAGGGACTGGCGCGCGGCCTGGTGTGCATCAACGGCCGCTGGCAGGACCATATCGTGTTCGCGCTGCTGGCCGACGACCGCCCCTCCTGACGCGTCATTTTCCCTGGAATTCCGCCAACTTCGCCGTGTCGGCGCCGCATTTTGTCGGCTTGTGAACGGCGGCGGCGAGCATTACAGCTTTGCACATAGTTCGTTCCGGAGGTGGCGCGTTGCGCGCTGGACTCACTCTTCACGCGCATTCTCTTTGCCGTCGCCGCCATTTTCATCGCCGGCCGCGCCTTCGCGCTCGACGCCGTCTCGCTGCAGGTCGACGATCCTGTCGTCGATCTCGGCGGCTCCGTACGAGCGCTATCTGAACCAGGGCGACCGCATCCAGGTCTCGACCGCGCCGGGCGCGGACGGGATCGTGCGCCGCATCGAAGTGCGCTCGGAGAACCCGGAAGGCGCGTCGGACTGGATCGTCTTCGCGCTCGCCAATCCTTCCGACGAGCAGATCGACCGGCTGATCGTCGTGCCGCACTACCGGCTGGTCGGGTCGGGACTGATCTGGCCCGACCTCGGCTGGGAGCGCATCCGCGCGGTGACGCCGAGCGAGGGCTTCGCGCCGGAGCGCGTGGCGAGCAGCGAGGCCGACATCTTCCGCATCACGCTCGACCCCGGCGCCATCGTCACCTACGTCGCCGAGCTTAGCGACCCGCTCTCCCGGAGATCCATCTCTGGCGGCCGGACGCCTATGAGAGCATGGTCAACAGCTACACGCTCTATCGCGGCGTGGTGCTGGGGATCGCCGGGCTGCTGGCGCTCTTCCTGAGCGTGCTCTTCGTGGTCAAGGGCACCGCCATGTTCCCGGCGACGGCGGCGCTCGCCTGGGCGGTGTTCGCCTATATCTCGATCGACTTCGGCTTCTGGAGCCGCGTCTTCCAGAGCTCGAGCGGACACATGGCAACCTGGCGGGCCGGCACGGAGGTCGTGCTCGCCGGCGCGCTCCTCGTCTTCCTCTACACCTATCTCCATCTGCACCGCTGGCACGTGCGCTACAGCCACGTCGCGGTGCTGTGGCTGATCGGCCTGGCGCTCCTTGCCGGCGTGATCGCCATCGACCCGAGCGTCGCGGCGGGCGTCGCGCGGCTGTCGCTCGGGCTGACGGCGGTGGTCGGGCTCGGCGTCGTGCTGTGGCTCGCGATCCGCGGCTTCGACCGCGCGATCATGCTGATCCCGACCTGGATCGTCCTGCTCTTCTGGGTGGCGGCGGCCTGGCTCGCGGTCACCGGCCGCATCGACCATTCCGTCGTGCAGCCGGCGCTCGCCGGCGGGCTGGTGCTGATCGTCATGCTGATCGCCTTCACCATCATGCAGCACGCGTTCGCCGGCGGCGCGATCGCGCAAGGGCTGATCAGCGACGCGGAGCAGAAGGCGCTGGCGCTGGTCGGCGCCGGCCACTCGATCTGGGACTGGGACACGGCGCGCGACCGCATCGAGACCGGACGCGACATCGAGCACGTGCTCGGCTTCAAGCGCGGCGCGCTCGACGGGCCGGCGCGCAACTGGCTCGGCCTCATCCATCCGAGCGAGCGCGACCTCTTCCGCGCCGTGCTCGACGCCGTGGTCAACCAGCGGCGCGGCCGCATCAACCTCGATTTCCGCATGCGCGCGGAGGACGGGCACTTCCTCTGGTTCGCGCTCCGCGCGCGCCCGATCGTCGGCTCCGACGGCGAGGTGATGCGCTGCTCCGGCACGATCGCCGACATCACCGACCAGAAGCTCGCCGAGGAACGGCTCCTGCACGACGCGGTGCACGACAATCTGACCGGCCTGCCGAACCGGCAGATCCTGCTCGACCGGCTGGAGTTCGCGCTGACCCGCGCCCGGCTTGAGCACATCGCCGCGCCGACCGTCATCGTCTTCGACATCGACAACTTCAAGGAAGTGAACACCGGGTTCGGCCACTCGGTCGGCGATTCGGTCCTGCTCGCGCTGTCGCGGCGCATCGTCAGGCTGCTTCCGCTGCAGGACACGCTGGCGCGGCTGCACGGCGATTCCTTCGCGCTCCTGCTCCTTTCGGAGACCGAGCAGGACGCGATCGAGCAGTTGACCCGCGAGCTCGTCCGCACCATCAAGGCCGCCATCTCGATCGGCGACCACGATGTCTTCCTGACCGCCTCGGTCGGCATCGCGCCGCCGACCAACGAGGGAACGGCGGAGGAGCAGATGCGCCGGGCGGAGGCCGCGGTCTATCAGGCGAAGCGCTACGGCGGCGACTACATCCAGTTCTACGAGCCGGCCTTCGGCATGCGCAGCCGCCGCATCGACCTCGACGCCGAACTCAGGAAGGCGCTCGAGGCGGGAAACATCGACATCGTCTACCAGCCGGTGGTGCGGCTCGAGGACAATTCGATCGCCGGCTTCGAGGCGCTGACGCGCTGGGAGCATCCGCTGCACGGGCGCATTCCGCCGGAGCGAGTTCATCGCCGCCGCGGAGGAGAGCGGGCTGATCGTGCAGCTCGGCCTCTATGTGCTGGAGCACGCGGCGCGCGAGCTCGCCTCCTGGCAGAACGCGCTCTCGACCTCGCCGCTTCCCTTCGTCTCGATCAACGTGTCGAGCCGGCAGCTCCTGCGCCACGACCTCATCAACGACGTGAAGGCGGTGATCGCGCGGACCGGGGTCGCGCCGGAGACGCTGAAGCTTGAGATCACCGAATCGCTGGTCATGCAGAACCCGGAATATTCGGCAAAGGTGCTCGCGCGGCTGCGCGAGCTCGGCGCCGGGCTGGCGCTCGACGATTTCGGCACCGGCTATTCGGCGCTCTCCTATCTGCAGCGCTTCCCCTTCGACACGATCAAGATCGACAAGTCCTTCGTGCGCCCGAACGGCTCGCCGGCGCGCGCGATCCTGCTTCGCTCGATCGTGACGCTCGCCCACGAGCTCGGCATGGAAGTGGTGGCGGAGGGCGCGGAGACGGAGGCGGAGGTCACGGAGCTCACCGAGGCCGGCTGCGAATACGCGCAAGGCTTCGTCTACGGGCGGCCGATGACGGCGCAGATGGTGCAGCAGATGGTGCGGCGGCGCCCGGCGGTCGCGCGCGCGAGCTGAGGCGGCCTTCCGCCGTCGTCATGCCCGGGTCGAGCCCGGCAATGACGACACATGTTTGAAGCAACCGCCGACACGCACGCTGAATTGCCTCAGGCGTGGCCGGCCTCGTCCGACAGCATGGCGGGCTCGATGCCGATCTTGGCGAGCGCGCGATCGTATTTGGCGTCGATGTCGTCGTCGAAGAGGATGTCGGAATCGGCCTGGCTGTGGAGCCATCCGTTCGCCTGAATCTCGAATTCGAGCTGCCCCGGCCGCCAGCCGGCGTAGCCGAGCGCGAGCAGCGCGCGGTCGGGCCCGCGGCCGTCGGAGATGGCGCGCAAAATCTCCAACGTCGCCGTCAGGCAGATGCCCTCGGCGATCGGCAGCGTGGCGTTTTCAAGGAAGAAATCCGCCGAATGCAGCACGAAGCCGCGCCCGGTCTCCACCGGTCCGCCGCGATGAACGCGCACGTTATCGACGCCGCCCGGCAGGTCCGGCTCGTTGCGCGCCTGCACGATGTCGAGCTGCACGAGAAGATCGCGGAAGCTCACTTCGTTTGCCAGCTTGTTGATGACGATGCCCATGGCCCCGTCGCCGGAATGTGCGCACATATAGACGACGGAGCGGGCGAACCGCTTGTCGGCCATGCTCGGCATGGCGATCAGAAGCTGTCCGTCGAGAAAGCCTTGCGGTTGCGTGTGCTTCTTCATTCGCAAATGCTACCAATCCCGCCCGAAGTTGGATAGGCGTCGAGGGTCGCCGATGGCCGGCTCGCGGGTCACGGCGCCACTCGAATAAACTAAGGTCGAAATCCATGACCGCAACCGCGATCCGCATCGTCTTTCTCGCAGCGTTAGCGCTTCCGAGCGGGGCGCTCGCCGCCCATTCCGATTGGACCGAGGCCGACGAGGCGCAGCTCAGGCTGCTGCTCGCTGCGGCGACGGACGGCGGCATCGCCGGCGGAATCGAGATCGTGCTCGAGCCGGGCTGGCATACCTATTGGCGCAATCCCGGCGAATCCGGCGTGCCGCCGGTGTTCGATTTTTCCGGCTCGGAGAATGTGGCCAAAGTCGAGGTGCGCTATCCGGCGCCCTTCCGCCACGATGACGGCGGCAGCGTCTCGCTCGTCTACACGGACGAGGTCGTGTTCCCGCTCGTCGTCGCGCCGCGCGATGCGGGGAAACCGGTGACGCTTCGTGTCAAAGCAAATTTCGGCGTGTGCAGCGAAGTCTGCATCCCGACCCGCGCCAGTGCCGAGGTGGCGTCCTCGCCGGCGCCCGATCCGCTCGCCGCGACGCGCATCGCAAGCTTCGCGCCGCGCGTGCCGCAGGCGCCGGAACCTGGCCGCTTCGACATCGAGGCGGTTAAGCCGGAGGAAAACGCGCTCCTGATCGACGTGCGCATGCCCGAATCTTCCACCATGGACCTCTTCGCCGATCCGCCGCAGGGCTGGTTCATCGGCCAGCCGGCATTCGTGGAGCGCTCGGCCGGCGTCTCGCGTTACCGCCTTTCGCTTGCCGGCCGGCCGGCCGGCGAGCCGCTCAACGGTCAGACCTTCCCTTTCGTTGCCGTCTCCGGCGGCGAGGCGATAGAGAAGGCGGTCGATATACGCTGACCTTCAGTTTCGAGGGCCGCTTCCGCACCCGTTTCGCAAGTCATGGAGAATTCGATGAGTATTTCCGTTGGCGACCGCATGCCGGCGGCCGGCCTCTTCGAGCCCGGCGAAAGCGGGCCGGACAAGCTCTCCACCGGCGATCTCTTCAAGGGGCGCAAGATCGTGCTCGTCGGCATGCCCGGCGCCTTCACGCCGACCTGCCATCAACGCCACCTCCCCGGCTTCATCGAGAACCGCGACGCGATCCTCGCCAAGGGCGTCGACGAGATCGTCGTGCTTTCGACCAACGACACGCATGTGCTGCGCGCCTGGGCGGAGGCGAGCGGCGCCAAGGGCAAGGTGCGCTTCGTCTCCGACGGCAATCTGGAGCTCATCACGCAGACCGGCCTTTCCTTCGACGGCTCGGGGACGGGCATGGGCACGCGGGCGCGGCGCTTCGCCATGATCGTCGACGACGGCGTGGTGACGATGATCGCGGTCGAGGACAAGGGCGGATCAGACGGCGGTCAGCTCCGCCGCGCAGATCCTGGAGAAGCTCTAGGCAGACCCCCCGGCCGAAGTCGTCAGGCCGGGTCAGGCCCGGCAATGACGACATCGGTTAGGGAGCGCCTCACCGCCCCTTCTTCAGAAACGGCGCCATGCCCTGGCGGGCGAGCGCGTCGGCGCGCTCGTTCAGATCGTGGCCGGCATGGCCGCGCACCCAGCGCCAGTCGACGTCGTGGCTCTCTGCAAGCCGCTCAAGCTCCTGCCAGAGATCGGCGTTCTTCACCGGCTTCCTGTCGGAGGTCTTCCAGCCGTTCCGCTTCCAGCCGTGGATCCATTTCGTGATGCCGTTCCTGAGATATTCCGAATCGGTGTGCAGCTCGACGACGAGCGAGCCTTTCAGCGCCTTCAGCGCCTCGATCGCGGCGGTCAGCTCCATGCGGTTGTTGGTGGTCGTCCGGCGCGCCGCCGAAAAGCTCCTTCTCGCGCCCGTCATATTCGAGGATCGCGGCCCAGCCGCCCGGCCCGGGATTGCCGGAGCAGGCGCCGTCGGTGTGGACGATGACCCGCTTCGCGCCCGTCGTCATGCGGCGACTCCATAATCGGCGGCGCTCGTCACCTTCTGATGGAAGCGCAGCTTGCGGAGATATTCGCGCGGGTCCTTCGGCGTGACGAGCGCGCCGGGGGGCACCGTCAGCCAGTCGTAGAGGCGCGTCAGCAGGAAGCGCAGCGCCGCGCCGCGCGACAGCATCGGCAGCGCCTGAAGCTCGGCCGGCTCAAGCGCGCGCACGCCGGCATAGGCCTGGATCAGCGCGCGGCCCTTGGTGACGTTGAAGGAGTTGTCCGGCTCGAAGCACCAGGCGTTCAGGCAGACCGCGAGGTCGTAGGCGAGAAGATCGTTGCAGGCGAAATAGAAGTCGATCAGCCCGGAGAGCCGCCCCTTCAGGAAGAAGACGTTGTCGGGAAAGAGATCGGCGTGGATGACGCCGTCCGGCAGGCCTTCCGGCCAGGCCGCTTCAAGGGCCGCAAGCTCGGCCTCGACGAAGGCGGCAAGGCCCGGCTCGACCGTGTCGGCGCGCGCGCGCGACATCTCGAAGAGCGGGCGCCAGCCGGCGCAGGAGAGCGCATTCTCGCGGCGCAGCGGGAAATCGCGGCCGGCCTCGTGCATCTCGGCGAGCGCCTGGCCGACCGCGGCGCAATGATGCGCCTGCGGGCGGCGCACCCACATCCCTTCCAGGAAGGTGATCAAGCGCCGCCGGGCGGCCGGCGATGCGGCGATAGCGTCTTGCCGTCGCGGCCGCGGACCGGCAGCGGACAGCGTATGCCGCGCTCCGCGAGATGCTCCATCAGGCCGAGAAAGAACGGCAGGTCGGATTCCGCCACGCGCTTCTCGTAGAGCGTCAGGATGTAGGTGCCGGACTCGGCGCGCAGCAGGAAGTTCGAGTTCTCCACGCCCTCGGCGATGCCCTTGAAGGAGAGGATGGCGCCGAGATCGTAGGCCTTGAGCAGCTCTTCGAGGTCGGCGTCGCCGACATCGGTGTAGACGGCCATGGGAAAAGAGCCTGTTCTAGGCCGCCGCCTCGCGAAGCTGCCTCGGAAGGCTGAAGACGATGTTCTCCTCGGCGGTGCGCACGAGCTCGACATTGATGTCGAAGCGCGCGGCGAAGGCGTCGAGCACCTCCTCGACGATGACCTCCGGCGCCGAGGCGC
Source organism: uncultured Alphaproteobacteria bacterium (assembly GCA_963778625.1). Lineage (GTDB taxonomy): Bacteria > Pseudomonadota > Alphaproteobacteria > Rhizobiales > Afifellaceae > DASWJZ01. The sequence goes on along the minus strand of CAVZVB010000018.1, from coordinate 91,064 downwards.
CGGCGGTGACGCCGATCCGCTCGACGCCCTCGAACACCGACCAGTCGATCTCCGAGGCGCGCTGGATCAGCACCGCGCGCGGGCAGCCGGCGCGCTCGGCGACCTCGACCAGCCGCTGCGAGTTGGAGGAGTTCGGCGCGCCGACGACGAGCATGCGGTCGACCACCGGCGCGACGCGCTTCACCGCCTCCTGCCGGTTGGTCGTCGCGTAGCAGATGTCGTCCTTGTGCGGGCCGATGATGTTCGGGAAGCGCTCCTTCAGGACGGCGACGATCTCCGACGTATCGTCGACCGAGAGCGTCGTCTGCGTGATCCAGGCGAGATTGTCGGGCTCGCGCGGCTGAAAGGTGCGCGCGTCCTCGGCCGTCTCCACGAGCGTGATCGATGCCGGACGGGAGCTGGCCCATCGTGCCTTCCACCTCCGGGATGGCCGGCATGCCCGACGAGCACGATCTCGTGGCCGCGGCGGGCGTGCAGGATCGCTTCCTTGTGGACCTTGGAGACGAGCGGGCAGGTCGCGTCGAGCACGGAGATGTTCCTGCGTCGCCGCGTCCTCGCGCACCTTCTTCGAGACGCCGTGGGCGGAAAAGACCACCGGGCGGTCGGATTCCGGGATTTCCTCCAGCTCCTCGACGAAGACGGCGCCTTTCGCCTTCAGGCTCTCGACCACGTAGCGGTTGTGGACGATCTCGTGACGCACATAGACCGGCGCGCCGAAGCGCTCCAGCGCCTCCTCGACGACCTGGATGGCACGCTCGACGCCGGCGCAGAAGCCGCGCGGGGCGCAGAGCAGGATATGAAGCTTGGGGCCGGGCATCTCTTGTCTCGCAGTTAGGGAGCCCGCCGGGGTGGCGTCAAGCGGACTTCGTCGCCGCTCCGCCCACCCGGCGCCAGAGCGAATACGCGCGAAAACCGCCAAAAGTGCCGGCGGCGAGGCCGTACCAGGTCAACGCATATTGAAGGTGATTGTTGGGAAACACCATGCGCGTTTCGCCGCTCTGCGGCAGCCCGCCGGGCGGCGTCTCCGAAGCGATGAGGTCGATGGTGAACGGCGCGACCGGCGCGCGAAAGGTCGCTTGGCGGCGGCGATCGCGGCGATGTTGCGGGCGTAAGAAGATGTTCTCGCTCCGGCTGCGTCGGTCGGGGTGAAGAAGTAGCGCTCTTCGTCCGGCCGCATCAGACCGGTCACCACCACGGGCTCGCTCGACAAGCTCTCGCCGCGCTGCGCCGGCAGGCTCTTCTCCGCCGGCGACGAAGCCGCGATTGACGAGCACGGTCCCGCCGCCCGACAGCGCGAACGGCGTCACGACCCAGAAGCCCGGCCCGCCATAGGGCCCGTGCGGGTCGGGAAGGCTGGTGAAGACGCAGCGCCTCCTTGTCGTGCAGGAAGCGGCCGGCAAGCCTGAAGGGGCGGTAGCCGTCGTCCGCGGCGAGTCGAGGCTGGGCCACGCCGACGCTCGGCGGCAGATCGCGCACCGGCCTGCTTCGGGCGCTCCGTCGCGCGCGCGATCAGATCCTCCTTCCAGGCCAGGCGGCGGACCTGCCAGTTGCCGAGCGAGACGAGGACGGCGATGCCGGCGAGCGCCAGAACCGCCGGCAGGACAAGCCCGCCAAGGCTGCGCGCCGTGTATCAGTCGACGTGATGGATGCGGCCCTCTTCCGCCTTGTGATGATACTGGAGGGCGATCAGCACGCCCTTCAGCGGCCGCAGCATGCCGAGGCAAAGGATCAGCACCAGCGGCACCCCATAGCACGAAATGGACCCAGATCGGCGGGCTGTAGGCGACCTCCACCAGGAGCGCCGCGCCGGCGATGATGAAGCCGACGATCAGGATCACGAAGACGGCCGGGCCGTCGGCCGAATCGGCGAAGCGAAAGTCGAGGCCGCAGGCGGAGCAGCGCGGCGCAAGCGTGAGAAAGCCGGAGAACAGCCGTCCCTCGCCGCAGCGCGGGCAGCGCCCGCGCAAGGCCGGCCGAAATGGGATTCTGCGGCGCGTAAAGCGCCTTGTCTTCGCTCATCGCTCGCGCCGCGCCGGCGCGCGCGGCGCGCCGATGCCGCTCACTGCCCTAGCCGGCATAGATGCCGCCGGAATTCCCCCAGACATAGATGCAGGTGAAGAGGAACAGCCAGACGACGTCGACGAAATGCCAGTACCAGGCCGCCGCCTCGAAGCCGAAATGCTGCTTCGGCGTGAACTGCCCCAGGAACGCGCGCACCAGGCAGACGGTCAGGAAGATCGTGCCGATGATGACGTGGAAGCCGTGGAAGCCGGTCGCCATGAAGAAGGTGGCGCCGTAGATGTTGCCCTTGAAGGCGAACGGCGCGTGGATGTACTCGTAGGCCTGGATGGAGGTGAACATCACGCCGAGCACGATGGTCAGCGCCAGGCCCCATTTCAGCCCGCTTGCGGTCGTTCTGAAGCAGCGCGTGGTGCGCCCAGGTCACCGTCGTGCCGGAGGTCAAGCAGGATCAGCGTGTTGACGAGCGGCAGGTGCCAGGGGTCGAGCACCTCCAGGCCGGTCGGCGGCCAGTGCGCCGCCGGTCGCCGCCACGCGCGAATATTGCATCGCCTCGCCGGAGTAGAGGCTGGCGTCGAAGAAGGCCCAGAACCAGGCGACGAAGAACATCACCTCCGAGGCGATGAACATGATCATGCCGTAGCGCAGATGCAGCTGCACGACCGGCGTGTGGTCGCCGCGATTCGCCTCGTGCACGACGTCGACCCACCAGCCGAACATCGTGTAGAGCACGCCGAGCGCGCCCGGCAGCGTCCACCAATAGCTGGCGCCGTGCATGGCGGAGATGAGGCCGAGCGCCAGCGCGAAGGCCGAGACCGCGCCGATGATCGGCCACGGGCTCGGATCGACGAGATGGTAGTCGTGGTGCTTCGCGTGCGCCTCAGCCATGGTCGTCCCGTTCCATCCGCTTCGCGGATCCGGCCAGCGCGCCGGCCCGCGCGTTTCTACAGCTTTTCTCCAGCCGCGTCGCCGTCCGTCCGCGCGACCGGTTGTCCTCGCCGGCTCGCTCGCCGGCGGCCGGGAAGAAGGTGTAGGAAAGCGTGATCGTCCGCGTGCCGTCGAGCTCGCGGTCGTCCGCGAAGTCGGGCGAAACGAAGAACTGCACCGGCATCTCGACCCGCTCGCCGGGCTTTAGCGCCTGCTCGGTGAAGCAGAAGCACTGGATCTTGTTGAAATAGGCCCCGGCGATGATCGGGCTGCACGTTGAAGGTCGCCGTGCCGACGGTCGCCGCTGCTGCCGGTGTTCTCGGCGACGAATTTGATCGAGCGTGGTCTCGCCGAGCTTCACCGTCACCTGCGGGACCTCCGGCCGGAACGCCCAGGGGAGCCCGGCGACGTTGCCGTCGAAGCGGACCACCACCGTGCGGTCGACGGTGTGGTCGGCGCCGGTCGTCGCCCGCCGCGGCGTGCCGGCAAAGCCGGTCGCCGCGCAGAAGATGCGGTAGAGCGGCACGGCGGCGAAGGACGCGCCGACCATGCCGAGCGACAGCGACAGGAGCCCGACCGCGAGGCGGCGTTGCCGGCGGATTTCTTCGGCTTGCTCATGCGGCTGCCCACGGTCGCCCGGCCTCAATTGTGGAGGACGCCGGGCCCGCGCACGAGCGCGAGCACGTAGAAGAGCACGACGAGGAACGCCGAGCACGATGGCAAGCGCCACCGACCGCCGGCGCCGTCGCCTCGCCTGCTCCGGAGTGAGTGTCCGCCGCGCATCCGGGCTCAGCCACCGAGCGGCCCAGGCAGGCCCGAGCTCGACGAGCCGCACCGCGAAGAGGCCGAAGAGATAGACGATGGAATAGCCGAAGAGGCTCTTCGCGGCGGCGTTGCTGTCGGCGTCGCCGCGGCGCCAGAGCACGAACGGCGCGGCGCAGGAACTCCGCGCCGAGGAGCACCGCAGCGACCCCGTAGAGCGGGCCGGCCTGGCCGAGCAGGAAGGGCAGCACGCCGATCGGCGCAAGCAGCGCGGCATAGACCAGGATCTGCCGCCGCGTCGACGACGTCGCCCGCGACGTTCGGCAGCATCGGCACGCCGGCGCGCGCGTAGTCGTCGCGGGTGAAGAGCGCGAGCGCCCAGAAATGCGGCGGCGTCCACATGAAGATGATGAGGAAGTAGATGAGCGGCTCGAGCGAGACGCTGCCGGTCATCGCCGCCCAGCCGATGACCGGCGGCAGCGCGCCGGCGGCGCCGCCGATGACGATGTTCTGCGCCGTCCAGCCGCTTCAGCCACGCCGTGTAGATGACGACGTAGAAGAGGATCGTGAAGGCGAGGAGCGCCGGCGGCGAGCCAGTTGGCGGCAAGCCCGAGAATCGCGACGGCGAAGGCGGCAAGCACGATGCCGAAGGCGAGGCCCTCGGCGCGCGGTCATGCCGGCCGGCCGGAATCGGGCGCTTGCGCGTGCGCCGCATCAAGCGCGTCGATGTCGGCGTCGTACCACATGTTGAGCGCGCCGGCGGCGCCGGCGCCGGCGGCGATCGCGAGAAGCGCGATGACGGCCGACAGCCGGGTTGATCCAGGCCGGCGCCGCCGACCATGCCGACGAGCGCGGTGAAGACGACGAGCGACATCACGCGCGGCTTCAGCAGCGCGAAATAGTCCTCGACGTCGGCGCCGTTCCAGTCCTCGGCGAGGAGCTTGGCTTCGGTCTCGTTGGCCGCTGCCGTCATCGTGTTGCCGGCGCCGCCCTAGCGGATGACGCGGCAGCTCCTCCCACTGATGGAACGGCGGCGGCGAAGGCAGCTGCCATTCGAGCGTCGTCGCGCCCTCGCCCCAGGGATTGTTGCCGGCGACGCGCTTGCGGCTGAACGCCTCGAAGATCCCGTAGAGGAAGATCAGCGCGCCGACGCCGGAAATATAGGAGCCCCAGGAGGAGACCATGTTCCAGCCGGCGAACGCGTCGGGATAGTCGATGTAGCGGCGCGGCATGCCGGCGACGCCGAGGAAGTGCTGCGGGAAGAAGATCGAGGTTCACGCCGATGAACATCACCCAGAAATGCGCCTTCCCGATCGTCTCGTTGTACATGTAGCCGGTCATCTTCGGGAACCAGTAGTACCAGCCCGCGAAGATCGCGAAGACGGCGCCGAGCGACAGCACGTAGTGGAAGTGCGCGACGACGAAATAGGTGTCGTGCATGGAGCGGTCGAGCCCGGCATTGGCGAGCTGGATGCCGGTCACGCCGCCGATCGTGAACAGGAAGATGAAGCCGATCGCCCACAGCATCGGGGTGCGGAAGGAGATCGACCCGCCCCACATGGTGGCGATCCAGGAGAATATCTTCATGCCGGTCGGCACCGCGATCACCATCGTGGCGAAGGTGAAGTAGGCCTGCGTGTCGACGTCGATGCCGGTCGTGAACATGTGGTGCGCCCAGACGATGAAGCCGATCACGCCGATCGCCACCATGGCGTAGGCCATGCCGAGATAGCCGAAGACCGGCTTCTTGGAGAAGGTCGAGACGATGTGGCTGATCATGCCGAAGCCCGGCAGGATCAGGATGTAGACCTCAGGATGCCCGAAGAACCAGAAGAGATGCTGGAACAGGATCGGATCGCCGCCGCCGGCCGGGTTGAAGAACGTGGTGCCGAAGTTGCGGTCGGTCAGGAGCATGGTGATGCCGCCGGCGAGCACCGGCAGCGACAGAAGCAGCAGGAAGGCGGTCACCAGGATCGACCACACGAAGAGCGGCATCTTGTGCAGCGTCATGCCCGGCGCGCGCATGTTGAAGATCGTGGTGATGAAGTTGATGGCGCCGAGGATCGAGGAGGCGCCGGCGAGGTGGATCGACAGGATGGCGAAATCCATCGCCGGGCCGGGCTGGCCGGAGGTCGAGAACGGCGGATAGAGCGTCCAGCCGCCGCCGGCGCCGTAGCCGCCGGCCGGCCCCGGCATGAACATCGAGATCAGCAGCAGCAGGAAGGACGGCGGCAACAGCCAGAACGAGATGTTGTTCATGCGCGGGAAGGCCATGTCCGGCGCGCCGATCTGGATCGGAACGAACCAGTTGCCGAAGCCGCCGATCATCGCCGGCATGACCATGAAGAAGATCATGATCAGGCCGTGCGCCGTGGTGAACACGTTGTACATGTGCTTGCCGTAGTCGAGCGCCTCGCCGCTCGACACGCCGTAGACCATCTGCGCGAGGCCGTGGAAAATCTGGATGCCCGGCTCCTGCAGCTCCATGCGCATGACGATGGAGAGCGACGCCGCCGATGACCCCCGCGATGATCGCGAAGATCAGGTACATCGTGCCGATGTCCTTGTGGTTCGTCGCGTAGACGTAGCGCTTCCATCCGGTCGGATGGGCGGCATGCGCCTCGTGAACTGCTGCGTGGGCCATCGTCGTCAGCTCCTGCGCTCTACGCTTCGCCGCCCTCAGCGGGCGGCAAGCTTCTGTTCTTGCTTCGTCGTTCGTCGATCGGCGCGCGCCAGCGTCTTGTAGGCGCCGGCAGGTCGGAGGCCGCCTGCGCCGCCCAAGCCCTGAACTGGTCGGCGGACACGACGCTGGATCTCGATCGGCATGAAGGCGTGATCCTTGCCGCAAAGCTCCGAGCACTGGCCGTAGAACATGCCCTCGCGGTCGGCCTTGAAATAGGTCTCGTTCAGGCGGCCGGGAACCGCGTCCTCCTTGAGGCCGAAGGCCGGCATGGCGAAGGAGTGGATGGCGTCGCCCTCCGCGGTCACCTGCACGCGCACGAAGGTGTCGACCGGCACGATGGCCGGATTGTCGACCGTCAGGTTGCGCAGCGTCGCCCGTCCTTGAGCTGGTCGTCGGGGATCGGCAGCATGAAGAGCGAGATCGGCTGCGGCAACGCCCATCGCCGGCATTGTCCTCGTCGTTCGCGTAGTCGACGTCCCACGCCCATTGCACGCCGGTGAACTTCACCGTCAGGAACTTGGTCGTCTTCGGATCGAAATCCGTGTAGAGCTTCGAGGGATCGTATTCGCCGTAGAGCAGCTTGAAGGAGGGAATGGCGATCGCGACCAGGATCAAGCACCGGCATGCACCGTCCACAGCACCTCGACCGGTGGTGTTGTGCGTGACGCGCGAGGGAACCGGATTGGCGCGCTCGTTGAAGCGCACGATGCACCAGCCGATCAGCCCGACCACGAAGATCACGATCACCGTGACGATGATCAGCGTGTAGTTGCCGAACCACTCGATGTAGTCCATCACCATGGTCGCCGGGTTCTGGAAGCCCATCTGCCAGTCGAAGGCGCCGTCGGGGCGCCCCTCGGCCAAGGCCAGGCCGACTGCCCGCCGCCAGCCACGCAAGAGCCGCGATCAGTCTCGTCGCAACCGCCATGGATCAGTAACTCCGCCTTGCGGCCCCCGCGCCCGCGGGCGAGCCACCGAGCCTCGATGCCGGGTCGCCCGCGCGCCGTCCGCTGTCGCCCGAGTAACCACAGTCGGCCCCGCCGCGCAACGCGCAAGCCGGCGGTATTATGCGGCAAATTGCGCGCGCGGAACGGCCGTTGCACGGCGTCTCCGGCCCTTTTCTTGACACGTTGGGCCGCTCTGCTAGGGCTTCGTCGTGCCTGCAACCGGCGTTCACGTCGCGAAGCGGCCGACCGCTTCCGGAGGCATATCGTGCATCGCTTCGTCTTGCTGCTCACTTTTCTGCTTCTCATTCCCGCCCAGGCCGTCGGCACAGGGCGAGGTCAAATCCAAACACGGCGACTGGGACCTGCGCTGCGACACGCCGGCGGGCGCGACGACGCAGCAATGCGTGATCATGCAGTTCGTGACCGCGCAGGACCGCGAGAATGTCGGCCTCTCCGTCGTCGTCATGAAGACGGCGGACAAGCAGGCGCGCATCCTGCGCGTGCTCGCGCCGCTCGGCGTCCTCCTGCCGCGCGGGCTCGGCCTCAGGATCGACAACACCGACATGGGCACGACCGGGCTTCATCCGCTGCCTGCCGAACGGCTGCGTCTCCGAAGTGCTCATGGACGACGCGCTCATCCAGCAGCTGCGCAACGGCAAGCAGGCGATGTTCATCATCTTCCAGACGCCGGAAGAAGGTATCGGCGTGCCGATTTCGCTTGCCGGATTCGGCGAGGGGTTCGACGCTCTTCCCTGAGCCTCCGGCTTCCGCCGGACGGCGCGTGCCCGGCGTTGAGGACGGCGACAGGCATGCTTGACGCATCTGAGCGGACTACGGCTTCGCCTTCGCCGAGCCGCTGATCCTGCTCCTTGCTTCGGTGGTCGGCGTCGCGCTCTCGCGCCGGCTCGGTCTCGGCTCGGTGCTCGGCTATCTCGCCGCCGGCGTCGTGATCGGGCCGATCGCGCGGCTCATCACCGGCGCGCAGGAGATCATGCAGGTCGCCGAGCTCGGCATCGTGATGTTCCTGTTCATCATCGGGCTGGAGCTGAAGCCGGCGCGGCTGTGGGCGATGCGCACCGACATTTTCGGGTTCGGCCTCGCCCAGGTTCTCGTCACCGGCGCGATCCTCACCGCGATCTTCCACCTTGCACGGCTGGCGCATCGAGCCCGCCATCATCATCGGCTTCGGCCTTGCGATGTCGTCGACGGCCTTCGGCATGCAGGCGCTGACCGAGCGCAGCGACCTCGTCACCCCCTACGGCCAGAAGGCGACGGCGGCGCTCCTCTTCCAGGACCTCGCCATCGTGCCGCTCCTCGCCATCGTGCCGATACTTGCGCCGGGCGGCGCGCAATTCGGCGCCGGCGGCCCGCGCGACATCCTGGAGGCGGTCGGCGCGCTCGCGGTGCTTCTGCTCAGCGGGCGCTATCTGCTCAACCCGTTCTTCCGCGTGCTCGCGCTGACGCGGGCGCGCGAGGTGATGACGGCGGCGGCGCTTCTCGTCGTGCTCGGCGCCGCGGCGCTCATGGAATTCGCCGGCCTTTCCATGGCGATGGGCGCCTTCCTTGCCGGGCTGATGCTGGCCGATTCCGCCTTCCGCCACGAGCTCGAGGCCGACATCGAGCCCTTCCGCGGCATCCTCTTCGGTCTCTTCTTCGTCTCCGTCGGCATGGCCATCAACCCGGACTACCTGCTGCACAGCTGGTGGCGGATCGGGCTCGCCGTGATCGTCGTGATGAGCGTCAAGGCGGCGCTGTTCTACGGGCTCGCGCGGCTCTTCCGTGCGACGCACAACGACGCCGTCAGGATCGCGCTGCTCCTGCCGCAGGCGGGCGAATTCGCCTTCGTGCTGTTCGCCTCCGCGTCGGCGGTCCAGAGCGCTGTGGCCGTCCGAGACCGCCTTCGTCGCCGGCATCGTGACGGTGACGATGGCGCTGACGCCGCTGTCCTTCATGCTGGAGCGCTTTCTCCTCACCAAGGAGGAGGAAGAGACGATGGAGGAGGATTTCGAGGGCGCCGGCGGACAGGTGCTCATCATCGGCTTCGGCCGCTTCGGGCAGATCGTCAGCCAGGTGGTGCTCGCGCAGCACGTCGACACCACGCTCATCGATCCGAACGCGGAGCGCGTGCGCCAGGCGTCGCGCTTCGGCTTCCGCATCTATTTCGGCGACGGCACGCGGCGCGACGTGCTGAAGGCGGCGGGCGCCGAGCAGGCGACGATCATCTGCGTCTGCGTGGCCAAGCAGGACGTTTCCAACCGCATCGTCGAGCTGGTCATGTCCGAGTTTCCCAATGCCCGCCTTTTCGTGCGCTCCTACGACCGCAGCGCACACGCTCGAGCTTCGCGCCAAGAGCATCGACTACGAAATCCGCGAGACCTTCGAATCGGCGCTCGCCTTCGGCGCCGAGACGCTGCGCGGGCTCGGCCTCGCGGCCGACGAAGCCGACACCATCGTCGAGGAGGTGCGCCGCCGCGACGCGGAGCGGCTCGAGGCACAACTCGGCGGCGATACCGCGTCCGGCGTCGAGGCGACCCGGCCGAGCGACGTGACGCCCGAGCCGCTCACGCTGCCGGCGCGGCGCGAAGGCGCGACGGGCACGAGGCCGCCGCGGAATGACCAGCACGTATCGCTTGGCCGCGGGCGGCGCGCTGGCTAAAAGGCTCGGATGAACAGGCACGAATTCTTCGGCCGCGACGGCGAGGCGCGGCTCCGCTACCTCGACAGCGACTTCCAGGTCGTGGCGCCCGGCGCCTACGTGACCTGCGCGGTTACCGGCAAGCGCATCCCGCTTTCCGAGCTTCGCTATTGGAGCGTCGACCGCCAGGAGGCCTATGTCGACGCCGCCGCATCGCTCAAGCGGGAACTTTCTCTTCGTCGCGGGAAATGACCGGCTTCAAGCGATAGGCGCTCGCATGCGCCGCGACCGCGTCGGTGATGAGCGCGATCAGCCGCCGCGGCTCCTCGAAGCTGACGCGCACCGGGAACGTCTCCGTCGCAGCGGCGAGCCGCGCCGCCGCATCGCCGCCGCCGTTCAGGCGCACGCGGTCCTTCTCGGTGGTGATCGGCACGAGATCGCGGCCCTTCGCCTCCGCTCAGGATCGCCTCGCAGTCGGCGACGGTGAACAGATGGTGGTCGGGGAAGCTCATCGTGTGCCCGACCGTCGCGCCGGCCGCGGCCAGCGCCTTGTAGAACTTCGACGGGTCGGCGATGCCGGCGAAGGCGAGATAGGGACGGCGTTTCAGTCCGCGCTTGCGCGCCGGGGCGGAGAACGCGCGCAGCGTCGGCCGCCCGGCGCGGGCGGCGACGCGGACGGCCCGGCCGCCGCTCCCCTCGCCGAGCACGACGAGCGCGTCGGCCATGCGGATCTGCGCGGCAAGCGGCGCGCGCAGCGGCCCGGCCGGGAACACGAAGCCGTTGCCGATGCCGCGCTCCGAGTCGATCACGACGAGCGAGAGATCCTTGTGCAGCGACGGGTTCTGGAAGCCGTCGTCCATCACCACGACGTCGGCGCCGAGCTTGGCGAGCAGCTTTGCGCCGCTCGGCCGGTCGGCGGCGATGACGGTCGGCGCGAACTGGGCAAGAAGCAGCGCCTCGTCGCCGACCTCCGCGGCGGTGTGGATTCCGACCGAGACGCAAAGCGGTCCGCGCTCGCGCCCGCCATAGCCGCGCGTCAGGAAGCCTGGATTGAGCTTCAGCTTGCGGCAGACGCTCGCCACCTCGAGCGCGGTCGGCGTCTTGCCGGCGCCGCCGACGACGAGGTTTCCGACGCAGATCACCGGCACGTCGAGCGTCACGCCCGGCCGCGCCATCAAGCGGCTGCTGATCTGGCCGTAGACGAGGCCGAGCGGCGCCAGCGCGAGGCCGGCGGCGGGGTGGCGGTGCCACCAGAATTCAGGCGCGCGGGGAAGCTTCATCGGGAAGACCGAGCTGCGCGAGATAGGGCTGGAGCGCGCCAAGCGTCCGCTCGAGTGCGCCGCCGAAGCGCTCGACGCAAGCGCGCGCCTCGCGCGCCAGGCGATCGCGCTCGGCGGGATCCGCGATCAGGCGCGCTGACCGCGGCGGCGAGCGTCGCGGCGTCCTCGACCGCGGTGACGGCGCCGGCCGCGAGCAGCGCATCGTAGACGTCGCGGAAATTTCCGACATGGCCGCCGTGCAGGATCGGCACGAGAAGCTTCGCCGGCTCGATCGGGTTCTGCCCGCCATGCGGCACCATGGAGCCGCCGAGGAAGGCGAAGTCGGCGAGCCGGTACCAGAGCCCCATCTCGCCGATCGTGTCGGCGAGATAGATGTCGGTCTTCGCGGTCGATCGGCTCGCCCTTCGAGCGGCGGCTGAACGCCAGGCCGGCGGCGGCGATCTCCTCGGCGACCGCGTCGCCGCGCTCCGGATGGCGCGGCGCGAGGATGGTGAGGAGCCGCGTCGCCGCTCCCGCGCGAGCTCGGCCGTGGGCGGCGATCACCGCCGTCTCCTCGCCGGATGCGTGCTTGCCGCGACGAGCACCGGACGCGTCGCCGATCGCCTGCTTAATGGCGGCGACCGCGCGCGTCGTCGGCCGGCGGCGGCGGCGCATCGAACTTCAGATTGCCGCAGACGACGACGCGGCTTGCGCCAAGTGCCTTCAGCCGCTCGGCATCGGCGAGGGTCTGCGCGAGAAAAAGGTCCGCCTGGCCGATCACGGCGCGCGCCAGCGGCGCGACCGCGCTGCCACGCGCGGAACGAGCGCTCCGACATGCGCGCGTTGACGACGGCAAGCGGCAGCGCGCGCCGGCGCAAGCGCGCGCAGCATCGTCGGCCAAAGCTCCGATTCGGCAAAAAGCGCGAGGCCGGGATGCCAATGATCGAGGAAGCGGCCGACCGAGGCCGGCGTGTCGATCGGCACGAACTGGTGGATCGCGCCGGTCGGGAAGCCGCCGCTTCGCGACCTCGGCCGCGGTCACCGTGCCGGTCGTCAGAAGCACGGCCGAGTCCGAGTCCCGATCAGGCGGTCGACCAGCGGCACGGCCGCGACCGTCTCGCCGACGCTTGCCGCATGCACCCAGATGAGCGGCCCCGGCGGACGCGCGCGGCCCGGCGACGCCGAACCGCTCGCCGCGGCGCGCGCCGTCCTCCTTGCCCTCCCGTTCCCGCCAGCCTGAGCGCGCGCGCCGACGACCGGAGCCGCCAGCCGGCCGGCGGCGCCATAGAGCGACAGCGCGGCCTCGCCGAGGAGCCCGCCGGGTTGCGGCCGGCTGCGATTTCAGCCTCCGACAAGCGCGCGACTGCGGTCTCGTCGCCGAGAAGCTGTGTCTGGACCATGCGTGCATATTTGCCGCGCCGCGCCACGAGCTCGCGGTGCGTGCCGGATTCGAGGACGCGACCATCCTCCATGTAGAAGATTCAGATCGGCCTTTTGCACCGTGGACAAGCGGTGGGCGATCATGACGACCGTCCGCCCGTTGTAGGAGCCGTTGCATGGCCTCCTGCACCTTGGCCTCCGATTCCGCGTCGAGCGCGCTGGTCGGCTCGTCGAGGAGCACGATCGGCGTGTTGCGCAGCATGGCGCGCGCAAAGGCGATGCGCTGGCGCTCGCCGCCGGAAAGCCGGTTGCCGGCCTCGCCGACGCGCGTCTGATAGCCGTCGCGGCAGCTGCATGATGAAATCGTGCGCCGCGGCCGCGGTCGCGGCAGCCGCGATCTCCTCCTCGCTCGCACCCTCCGAGCCGTAGGCGATGTTGGCGGCGATCGTATCGTCGAAGAGCACGGGGTCCTGCGTCAGCAGCGCGGAGGCCGCGCGCACGCTTGCGATCGTCACGTCGCGCAGGTCCTGCCCGTCGATCGCGACGCCGCCGCAGAGCGGATCGAAGAAGCGCAAGATGAGATTGAGGACCGTGCTCTTGCCGGCGCCGCTCGGCCCGACGAGCGCGACCTTGCGGCCGGCGGGAACTTCGAGATTGAAGCCGGAGAGGACCGGGCCGCCGCCTTCGTAGGCGAAATCCACGTCCTTGAAGCTGATGCGCCGCCGGCACTCACCTTGAGCGGCGGCGGCGCCGCGCTTCTCGGTCACGTGCGCGGTGTAGTCGATCAGCGCGAAGACGCGCTCCGCCGCCAGCAGTCCTTCGCTCAGCGTCGCCTGGATGGAGGCCAGCGCCTTCATCGGCTGGAAAGTCAGCAAGCGCCGCGGTCATGAATCCCATGAACTGCGCCGAGCGTGACGTCGCCGTAGTACGCCGCGCCAGCCGCCGTAGAACACGCCGGCCGCAAAGCCGAAGCCGGTCAGCACTCTCCCAGAACGGGCCGACGGCGGCGCGCGTGCGCGTCGCCTTCATCGAAGTATTTGCGCAGTTGGTGATGATGCGCCGCAGGCGCCGCGTCTCGTTCGCCTCCTGGCCGTAGGCCTTGACGACGCGCATGCTCTGCAGCGTCTGCGTCAGCACGCTGTTCAGTCGCCGGCTTCGCGCAGCTCGCGCCCGGCGGCGCGCCTGATCCGCTTCCGCTGGCGGCCGAGATTGAGGACCGCGAGCGGCGCGCCGAGCAGGACGATCGAGGCTCAAGCGCCAGTCCATGTAGAACATGGCGCCGATCAGGAAGATCGAGGCTCGTCGCCGTTCTTGAAGATGCCCGATCAGCACCCGCGTCGCGGCGCGGTCGATCGATCGCGGCATCGCCGACGAAGCATCGAGACGAAGCGGCCCGAATGAACCCCGCTGCATCCAGGCAAGATCGGCCGCCGCGATCGTGTCGAACATGCGGATCCTGATCTCGGCGACGATCTTGGTGCTGAGCGAGCCCTCCGCGACGGCCGACACCCAGTCCGAGAGCGCGCGCACGACAACCGCAAGCGACGATCAGAGCCGGCAGCACGAAGACGAGCGCCTCGTTCTTGCGGACGAACACGTCGTCGCCGACCCGCTGCAGGAGGAACGGCATCACGCCGGCGGTCGCCGAGCTCGACGATCATCGCCGCAATCGATGATCGCGACGATGCGCCAGCGCGGCAGCATGCACTCGCGAACGAGGCGCACAAAGACCGGCCAGCGCGAATGGTCCATCTCGAGAAGCGCGTCGAAGCTGAAGCCGGGGCGCGGAACGCTGCGCTGCCGCTCAGCTCTGCTTCATTGCCCGCTTCGGGTCGAGCAGCCGGTGCAAATGCACGATGAAATAGCGCATCTGCGCATTGTCCACCGTCATCTGCGCCTTCTCCTTCCACGCTCGATAGGCTTCGGCATAGTTCGGATAGATGCCGACAATATCGAGCGCATCGAGGTCGCGAAAGCGCACCTTCTCAAGCGATTCCAGCTCCCCGCCGAAGACCAGGTGCAGAAGCTGCTTCTGGCCGGCTTTCGCCCCGCTCATCCCCGGCCTCCGGCGGCGCTCATGCCCGTCGCGCCATGCGCCACCTCCCGTCCCGCGTCCTCCACCGTCGCCAGAACAGGCGGCATGGAGCCGCGGGTTGGCGGCCACAAGCGCGCCATGGCGCGGGACCGCCTAGATTGTAGCGCGGCGCAGTCCCGTCGAGCCCCGTGAGCCGGCCGCCCGCTTCGTGCACCAAAAGGTCGGAAGCCGCAAGGTCCCAGTCATGCGCCCGCGGGCTCGCGAAAGCGGCGTCGAGCCGGTCGGCGGCGACCTGCGCGAAGCGATAGGCGAGCGAGGGGATGTGCGGCCTCAGGTCGGCGCCAGCCGCTTTCGACGCGCTGCCGGTCTTCTGAGCCAGCCGCGCGGCCCGGCAAGCCGCGCGCCGGCGAGCTCCGCGCGATCCGAGACCGCGAGACGGCCGTTCGCCGAGCCAGGCGCCGCCGCCGCTCGTCGCGCGACATAGATCTCGTCGCGCGCCGGCGCGTTCGAGCCCGCGGCCACCGGGCGTCCGTCCTCGACGACCGCGAGGCTTACGCACCAGGAGTCGCCACCCTCGATGAAGCCGCGCGTGCCGTCGATCGGATCGACGACGAAGATCGTCGAGCGCGCGCGCCGCGACGGTTCGTCCACCGTCTCCTCCGAAAGCCAGCCATAGTCCGGGCGCGCCGGCGAGAAGCCGCGTGCGCAGAAACTCGTCGACCGCCATGTCCGCCTCGGTGACCGGCGAGCCGCCGGCCTTCGTCCCAGGTCGCTCGGATTGCGGCGGAAGAAGCGCATGGCGAGCGCGCCGGCCTCGAGCGCCGCGTTCTTCAGGAGCTCCAGTCCGTTTCGATTCGACCGCATGGTCGACCCTTCTGCTCGCTCTGCGCACTCCGCCCAGCCCGATTTAGCATTCGATTACCGTGATTTGCGGCGAAAAGCATTAACCACGGACATTAAGCAGTTTAGGAAAATTCGTGGCTAATCTCTCGCGTCATCACGAGGCCAAAACGGCCCAACGAAAAAGAATTCGCGTCGAGCAGATATGGGCCAAATCCACTCAATACTGGTGGGCTGTTCCATGGAGCAGCCCACCCCTTCCCAGACGTGCTCCTATACAGGTGCAGTTCTGGGGATGGCGCAGATTGTCTTGTAACGTTCGACCGGAGGACTGTTCTGATGTCACGACCCGTTGCCGGCCTTGCCTGCCGCATCCGCGTGCCCGTCCGCCAGTACCAGGCGGTGGCGCTGCTCGTGCGCGGCAACAGCAACGTGATCCGCCTCATGCATCGCGACGTCGGGCTGTCGCTCGACGTCGAGGCCTTCGACAGCTTCGCCGACGGCGGAGGAATATCGCGACCGGCTCGCCGGCTTCCTCGATCTTCCGCCGTCATCGTGATCGCCGCCTCGCCGAAGGCGGGACGTGCCGACGCGACGGACGCCGCGCGTGAGCGACGCGTCCGGCTCGGCGCGCACGCGGCGGCCGCGCTTCCTGACGCGCCGGCGTGCGGGCGGAGCGATCGCCATCCGCAAGATCGAAGGGCGCGAGATCATCGCGCGCAGCTGAGCGCTTCCAATCGCGAGCGTCCTTAAAAGCGCTAAGCATCGGCGTCGGCGACGAGGCCGGCGAAGATGATCCAGCCGGTCGTACGTGTTGGCGCGGAAGCGGGCAGGCAGTTCGCCGGATCGTCAGGATCTAGCGTCACGATCAGCCAGGCGGCGTGGAGAAGCCCGACGCCGAGCGCCGCGAAGGCGAAGATTCCCGGCGTCGGCAAGCACGAATGCAAAGCCCGAAAAGCACGAAGGCGGCGACGTAGAAGAGCGGGATGCCGGCGCGCGAGCGGCGGCCGAAGAGCCGCGCCGTGGAGCGCACGCCGATCAGCGCGTCGTCCTCCTTGTCCTGCAGCGCGTAGATCGTGTCGTAGCCGATCGTCCACAGGACGGCGCCGAATATAGAGCACGACCGGCGCCGCGGCGAGGCGGCCGAAGACCGCCGACCAGCCGACCAGCGCGCCCCAGGAGAAGGCGAGCCCGAGCACGAATTGCGGCCAGTCGGTCACCCGCTTGGCGAAGGGGTAGAAGAGCGACGACGAGGAGCGAAGCAAGGCCGAGCAGGATGGTGAAGCGGTTGAACTGGAAAAGCACGAGCGCGCCGACCAGCGCCTGCAGCGCCAGAAAGACCAGCGCCTGAACCGGCGTCACCTGGCCGGAGGGCAGCGGGCGCATGCGGGTGCGCTCGACGTGCGCGTCGAAGTCGCGGTCGATCAGGTCGTTGTAGGTGCACCCGGCGCCGCGCATGGCGATCGCGCCGACGAGGAAGAGGAAGAGGTGCCAGACGTTCGGCGCGCCGCGCTCGCCGGCGATCGCCGCGAGCGCCGCCGACCACCAGCACGGCCACAGAAGCAGCCACCAGCCGATCGGCCGGTCCCAGCGCGCAAGCCGGCCGATAGGGCTTCAGCCAGTCCGGCGCGAAGCGGTCGAGCCAGTTCTTCGGCGGCGCGTCGGGAAGGGCGAGCGAGGGGGCGGTCATGCCTCCTGCTCGCGCGCGCGGGCCGGCCGTCAAGCCGAGGTTTGTCCGCACGCGCGCGCGTGATAGGGGAGCGCCCATGCGAGCGGGCGGCGGGCGATGCGGGTTCTTCTGATCGGGTCGGGCGGGCGCGAGCATGCGCTCGCCTGGGCGCTTTCCGCCTCGCCGCTTCTGACCAAGCTCTTCGCCGCGCCGGGAAATGCCGGCATCTGCGACATCGCCGACATGCGTCGCGCTCGACGCCGGCGACCACGCCGCCGTCGTCGCCTTCTGCCAATCCGAGCGGATCGACCTCGTCGTCGTCGGACCGGAAGCGCCGCTCGTCGCCGGGCTGGTCGACGACGCTCGAAGCAGCCGGCATCCGCGCCTTCGGACCGACCAAGGCGGCGGCGGAGCTTGAGGGCTCGAAGGGCTTCACCAAGGATCTCTGCCGCGAGGCGGGCATCCCGACCGCCGCCTATCGGCGCTTTCACCGACCGCGGCGCGGCGCGCGCCTATGTCGAGGGCCACGCGCTCCCGGTCGTGGTGAAGGCGGACGGGCTCGCCGCCGGCAAGGGCGTCACCGTCGCGACGGAGCGCGACGGCGCGCTCGCCGCGCTCGACGCGATCTTCGCCGAGCCGGGCGCCTCCGTCGTCATCGAGGAATTTCTCGACGGCGAGGAGGCGAGCTTCTTCGCGCTCTCCGACGGCAGGACGGTCATCCCCTTCGGCACGGCGCAGGACCACAAGCGCGCCTTCGACGGCGACCGTGGGCCGAACACCGGCGGCATGGGCGCCTATTCGCCGGCGCCGATCCTCGACGATGCGATGAGCGGAGCGCGTCATGGCGGAGATCATCCGGCCGACGGTCGCGGCGCTTGCGAGGCGCGGCATCCCCTATCGCGGCGTGCTCTATGCCGGGCTGATGATCGACGCCGAGGGCCCGAAGCTCATCGAATACAACGCCCGCTTCGGCGACCCGGAATGCCAGGTGCTGATGCTGCGGCTCAAGGACGATCTCCTCACCATCCTCAATGCCGCGGTCGACGGCGTGCTCGACCAGATGAGCGTGCGCTGGCGGGACGACGGCGGCGCTCATGCGTCGTCATGGCGACGAAGGGCTATCCCGGCGCCTACGCCAAAGGGCTCGGAGATCCGCGGCCTCGACGCGGCGGCGGCGCTGCCCGACGTCGAGATCTTCCACGCCGGCACGCGCCGCGAGGGCGGGCGAATCCGTCGCCGCCGGCGGCCGCGTGCTCGGCGTCACCGCGCTCGGCGCAGACCATCGCGCGAGGCGCAGGCGCGCGCCTACGAGGCGGTCGACCGGATCGACTGGCCGGAGGGCTTCTGCCGCCGCGACATCGGCTGGCGCGCGGTCGCGCGGCGAACAAGTCGGCGGAATCCGCCGCGGTTAACCGAGAGTTTCAATCTATTTGCATAAATGTTTGTTGTCGGACTCGCCTTCGGCCCGGCAAGTTCCTCGTCAGAGGGAAGCCGTATGTCGGTGGAGTCGCGTATCGGTCTCGCGCTTGGGCGGCGGCGGCGCCCGCGGCATGGTGCATATCCTCGTCTGCGAGGCGTTCGACGAGCTCGGCATCAAGCCGGCGCTGATCGCCGGCACCTCGATCGGCGCCATCATCGGCGCCGGCTACGCCGCCGGCTTCTCCGGCAAAGAGATGCGCGAGGCGGCGGTCGGCTTCTATTCGAAGCGCCGCGAGGTGCTGGCGCGGCTCTGGAAGGCGCGGCCGCTTGCCTTCACCGACCTTCTGCGCGGCCGCTCGCTCACGCCGCAATTCGACGCGCGCGTCATCCTCGAAGCGTTCGTGCCCGGCGTTCGAGCTTCTGCCGGAGACGCTTCGAGGATCTGAAAATTCCGCTGAAGATCATCGCCTGCGACTTCTACGCCTGGTGCGAGGTCATCCTGGCGGAAGGCGCGCTCAGGCCGGCGATCGCCGCCTCGATCGCGATTCCCGCGCTCTTCCGGCCGGTCAATCTCGACGGCCGCGTGCTGATCGACGGCGGCGCCGCTAACCCGCTCCCCTTCGACCATGTCGCGGATTGCGACATCACGGTCGCCTGCGACGTGGCCGGCGGGCCGGCCGAGACGCCGGGCCGCGCTGCCGGGCCTGCTTGAATGCGTCGTCGGCGCCGCGCAGATCTCCATGCAGTCGGTGATTCGCGAGAAGCTGAAATGGCATCAGCCGGACATGCTGCTCCGGCCGGAGATCAACGGCGTCTTCATCATGGATTTCCTGAAGACGACAGGCGATCCTCGAGATGAACGCCGACTTCAAGGACGACCTGAAGCGGCGCCTCGACCACATCATCAACACGCCGTTCGAGCTTCCCGCCCCCTCAGCGAAGGTCGCGGAAGAAGCGGCGCAGAAGGGCGGCCGCCGCCGTCTCGCCGATACCGGAGTAAACCTCTGGCGCATGGTGGCAGGTGGGCGCGGCAAAGAAGCGGACGCCGTGCTCGACCGCGCCCGCCCTTGGGGTCGCCGGCGCCGTAGTAGAGCCGGCGGATGCGCGCGAAGGAAATGGCCGCGGCGCATAGGGTGCAGGGCTCAAGCGTCACGTAGAGATCGCATTCCGCCAAGCCGCTCGCTGCCGAGCCGCTCCGCCGCGGCGCGAATGGCCAGCACTTCCGCATGCGCCGTCACGTCGGAAAGCTCGCGCGTGCGGTTGCCGGCGGCGGCGACGACCGCGCCGTCGCACACGACGACGGCGCCGACCGGAATCTCGCCGCGCTCGCCCGCCGCCTCCGCTTCCCTAAGCGCCATATCCATGAAGCTCGTCCGCGTCCCGGCTCATCTGCCTCGCTTCGAGCCGGCCTTTGGGATAAGAGACCCGCATGAGTGGCGGCGGGCGGCAGGAAAAACAAGTCGAGACGGGCGGCGAAAGGCGAACGCATCGCCAAGCGTATCGCGCGCGCCGGCCTTGCCTCGCGGCGCGACGCGGAGCGGATGATCGCGGCCGGCCGCGTCAAGCTGAACGGCCGCTTTGTCGCCACGCCGGCGACGATCGTCGGGCCGGACGACCGGATCGAGGTCGACGGCGAGCCGCTCGCCGCGCGCGAGCGCGACGCGCCTCTGGCTCTTCCACAAGCCGAAGGGCCTCGTCACCACCAACCGCGACCCGGAAGGCCGGCCGACGATCTTCTCCGCGCTGCCGCCAGGAGCTGCCGCGGGTCATGACGGTCGGCCGGCTCGACATCAACACGGAGGGCCTGCTGCTCCTCACCAATGACGGCGGGCTCGCGCGCGTGCTGGAGCTTCCGGCGACCGGCTGGCTCAGGCGCTACCGCGTGCGCGCGCACGGGCAAATCGAGCAGGCGGCGCTCGACAAGCTCCGTCGCGGCGTCACGATCGACGGCATGGTCTATGGCGCAATCGAGGCGGACCATCGACCGCGTGCAGGGCACCAATGTCTGGCTGACGGTCGGCCTGCGCGAAGGCAAGAACCGCGAGGTCAGGCGCGTGCTCGAGCATCTCGGGCTCTCCGTCACCCGGCTGATCCGCATCTCCTACGGGCCCTTCCAGCTCGGCGACTCTGAAGCCCGGCGAGGTCGAAGAGGTGCGCGGCCGCGTGCTTCGCGACCAGCTCGGCGAGAAGCTCGCGCAAGCCGCCGGCGCGGATTTCGATGCGCCGATCCGCGTGCGCGACGCAGCCGGAAGCGACGAAGCCGCGCCCGAAGGCCGCGGCAAGCCCCATGCGCATCGTCGGCGGTCGGCTTAGAGGGCGGCCGCTCGCCGGCCCGCGCACTCGCTTACTGGCCGGGCGCCATCCGCCCGACCAGCGACCGCCTGCGCGAGTCGCTCTTCAACATCCTCGCGCATGCGCACGGCCTGCCGAGGCCGAGACGCGCGTGCTCGACCTTTTCGCCGGCACCGGCGCGCTCGGGCTCGAAGCGATCTCGCGCGGCGCGGCGCATGCGCTCTTCGTCGAGACGGGCGTCGAGGGACGCGGCCTGATCCGCACCAACATCGAGGCGCTCGGCCTGACCGGCGTCACCCGCATCCTGCGCCGCGACGCGACCGCGCTCGGGCCTGCGGGCACGATCCAGCCCTTCGATCTCGTCTTCCTCGACCCGCCCTACGGCAAGGGGCTCGGCGAAAAGGCGCTCGCGAGCGCTGCGGCGGGCGGCTGGCTCAAGCCGGGCGCGCTCTGCGTGCTCGAGGAGCGCGCCGGCGTCGACGTCGCGTTGCCTGCGGGCTCGAGCGCTCGACCGGCGCGAAGCCGGCGACAGCCAGCTCATCTTCGTGCGCTACGGACCTTAGAGCCTTGCGTCAGGCAGCGGACATCGTCGCCGCGGCGCGACGCGGAACACCTTCATGTCCTGCTGGACGCCGCGAAGCTGCGCGTTCCGCGGCTCGACCGCAAACGAGCGTCAGCCTCTCCTTCACGCCGTCGCGTCGTAGACGTCCTCGCTGACGAAAATCTCGTCGGCATCCGCGAGGTTCTGCACGCGCGCGGCGATGTTCACCGTCTGGCCGAAATAGTCGAGCCGGTCGTTGAGCGTGACCGCGATCGCAGCGCCCTTGTGGACGCCGATCTTCAGGATCAGCGCCTTGTCGGGCTGGCGCTGGTTGAACGTCGCGATCTCGCTGCGCATGTCGAGCGCCGCCTCGACGGCGTCCGCGGGATCGATGAAGGCCGCCATGACCGCGTCGCCGATCGTCTTGATGATCGCGCCGTGGTGACGGGCCGTCACGCCTTGCAGCTGCTCGAAATGCTGCTGCACGAGCGCGAAGGCGTTCAAGTCGCCGATCCGGTCGTAGAGCGCGGTCGAGCCCTTCAGGTCGGTGAAGAGCAGCGCGATGTCCTTGACGCCGATCCCCTCGCTGCCGCCGATCACCTCGGCGCGGAAGAGATCGCGAAACGTCTGCGTGGTCAGAAGCCGCTTGCCGGAGAGGAACGGCGCAAAGTGCAGCGGCGGCGGGCGGTCGACGCCCGGCGGCAGGCTCGCGATGATTCGAACGCGAAGCGCTTTGCCGCTGTGCTGGTGACGATCGAAGGTGACCTTGCCGGGCGCAACGGTGCCACCCTCCGGCGTCGCAGGCGTTCTCGCCGCAGCGGATCTCGATGCGCTGTTCCGCAGGCGGGAGCGCCGGATCGATGATGAACAGAAAGCCGGCGTCGCAGTCGGGCTCGATGCCGCGCAGCGCTCCCGCCTCGGCGTCGACTTCCATCGTGACCGTCTCGCCGGGTGAGATATAGGCCAGCGCCTTGGTTGATCATCTCCTTGATCCGGACGAACGGCGTGCCGTCGGGCACCAGCCCCTCCTCCGCCGAGCGGTAGCGGAAGACATAGTCCTCGACCGGAAGCGTCTCCGGATCGTGATAGGCGATGCGGCGGATGGCCGGGTTCACGGTGAAGGTGACCGCGATCATGTCGTCGAGCGCCGCCACGAGATCGACGTGGCAGTTGGTGCAGCGGCAATGGCTCTGGAGATTCTTGAGCGCCCGGAAGCTGTCGATCACGCAGGAGCAGATCGGACAGATCAGAATCCAGTTCATGTCGAAGAGGCCGAGCGACGACGCATGCAGGAAGAGATCGATCGCCTCCTCCTCGGCGAGGCCTTTTTCCGCCGCGAAGGCGAGCGGATTGATGCGCAAGAGCCCGGCGTCGTCGGCCGAGCGGATGTGGCTCTCTAGCTTGGAGACGACGCGCGGGCTCCACGCGCGCGCCGATTCAAGCGCCGCGAGGCGCTCGTCCAGGAGCTTTTCGTTGATCGCGGTCATGGCCCATCCTCCCCGAGGAATGCTCCATTTCGCTCGAGCTTAGCACGGATATGACGTCTTCAGTGAACACTACGGAGCCGTCGGCGCCGCGGTTTCAGCGCCGGCCGAAAAGCCGCTCCACGTCGGCGAGCTTCAATTCCACATAGGTCGGGCGGCCGTGGTTGCACTGGCCGGATTGCGGCGTCGCCTCCATCTCGCGAAGAAGCGCGTCCATCTCCTCTGGCTTGAGCTTGCGGCCCGAGCGCACCGAGCCGTAGCAGGCCATGGTCGCGGCGACATGGTCGAGGCGCTCGGAGAGCCGCGTCGAGGCATCCCATTCGGCAAAGTCGTCGGCGATGTCGCGGATAAGGGCTGCAGCGTCGATCTCGCCGAGCATCGCCGGCGTCTCGGTGACGGCGACGGCGCCCGGGCCGAAGGCCTCGATCGCAAGCCCGACGGATGCGAGCTCCTCGGCGCGGGCAACGAGCCGCGCCACGTCGTCGGCGGGAAGCTCGACCACCTCGGGGATGAGCAGCATCTGGCGCGGGATCGCGCGGCCGGCGAGCCCCGCCTTCAAGCGCTCGTAGACGATGCGCTCGTGCGCCGCGTGCTGGTCGACGATGACGAGCCCGTCATTGGTCTGCGCGACGATGTAGTTGCCGTGAAGCTGCGCGCGCGCGGCGCCGAGCGGACGCGAAAGCATCTCCGCATCGGGGGCGGAAAGCGTGGCGCGGGCATCGGCCGACGGGCGGTCGATCGACGGCGAGCCCTGCCTGCGCCTCCTCGGCAAAACCTGAAGGCGCGGCCCAGCCCTGCCATCCGGCATTGCCGTTGCCGTTTGCGGATCGCGGCGCATAGGCTCCGCCGGACCGCGCCGCTTCCGGCCGAAAGGCGGCAAGCGTCTCGTCGCCGACGCTTCGCGCGGCGCGGAAGCCGTGCGCGGCAAGCGCCTCGCGGAGCGCGCCGATCAGGAGCCCGCGGACAAGACCGGGATCGCGGAAGCGCACTTCGAGCTTCGCCGGATGCACGTTCACATCGAACTCCGCCGCATCGAGATCGAGGAAGAGGACGGCGACGGGGAAGCGATCGCGCGCAAGCACGTCGGCGTAGGCGGCGCGGAGCGCGCCGGCGAGAAGCGGATCGCGAAGCGGGCGGCCGTTCACGAACAGAAATTGGCTGAGCGAGTTGGCGCGGTTGAAGGTCGGCAGGCCGGCGCGCCCGGTGAGGCGCACACCTTCGCGCTCGGCATCGATCGGCATGGAATCCCGGAGAAACGCCGCGCCGACGATCTCGGCCATCCGTGCCTCCGCCGCGCCCTCGCCTTTCTGCGGCGCAAGATCGAGCGGCAGCCGGTCGGGTCCGGCGAGCGTGAAGCGGATCGAGGGATGCGCCAGCGCCAGCCGGCGCACGACTTCGGCCACGGCGTTCGCCTCGGCGCGGTCGGAGCGCAGGAACTTCAGCCGCGCCGGGACGGCGAAGAAGAGGTCGCGCACCTCGATCTGCGTGCCGATCTCGCGACTTGCCGGCCGCGCTTCGCCGACCGTCCCGCCTTCGACCGTGATCGCCCAGGCGTGCTCTTCTTGCCCGTGGCGCGATTCGACTTGAAGCCGTGCCACGGCGCCGATCGAGGCGAGCGCCTCGCCGCGGAAGCCGAGCGTGGCGATCTTGCCGAGATCGTCGCCGGGGAG
The DNA here is from genome assembly GCA_963778625.1 of uncultured Alphaproteobacteria bacterium. GTDB lineage: Bacteria > Pseudomonadota > Alphaproteobacteria > Rhizobiales > Afifellaceae > DASWJZ01. Next base: position 66,502 of record CAVZVB010000018.1, on the reverse strand, counting down.
CTTCGAGGTGCAATGTCTCGCGACGGCGAGCGCCAAATCGGCGCGCCGCATGCCGCCGCCGTCGTCGGTGACGCGGATCAGGCCCTTGCCGCCACCGGCGGTGACGATCTCGATCCGCCCTGCGCCGGCATCGAGCGCGTTCTCCACGAGTTCCTTCACGACGCTCGCGGGCCGCTCCACCACCTCGCCGGCGGCGATGCGGTTGATCAGATGGTCAGGGAGGCGGCGAATCGTCACGCGCACGACCTCGGCTCAAGGCGAATCGGGCCGGACTCTCACGCAAACAGGACGCTCAGGGAAGCCTAAGAACAGCGCTTCGAGCACTACGAGCCGGGGAAGAGGCGCCGCCAGAAGCCGCGCTTCTTCCCAACGCCCTCGTATTCGGTCGGCGCGGTGTCCGACGGCTGTTCGTAGCCAAGCGGCGGATCGGTCAGGTATCTCCGCTCGTTGGGATTGAAGCCGTTCGCATCGGCGAGCGCCTTGTCGAACGTCTTGTGCTGCTGCCGCGACTGACGGATGAAATCGTAGGTTTCCTGGCGGTCCACGTCATTGTCGCTGCGCGGGCCCGGCGTCGTCGCGTCGCCCGGTAGGAGACCCGCCAACGGACGTGTTTTCTTGTCCTGCTCTCGCGCCGACGTTCCGGAGAAGTCCTCCTCGGAGGCCGCACTCGCCAACACCGGCTGGCTAGGATCGGTCGGCCAATTTGGATCGGTCGCAGCCGCAGCCTCGGCCGGCGGCGGAAGGGTGTCGCTCGATGGCATGACAAGCGGGGCGCGCGGCTGGTAGTCGATCTGTATTCTTCTTCGGCTTGGTGATCAGCCCACCGGTCACCTCGTGAAGAAGCGCGAGCTCCGGCGCCTCGCCGGTGCCGTAGGTCGAGGTCATGGCGCAGCCGCCGAGCGCGAGCGGTGCCGCCAGGACCGTGAAGATCAGCGAACTTGAAACTCCCCGGCGCCCCATGACCAAACCCTTCGAATCCCGAACTCTATAGCATCAACGATCGGGGATCGCGACCTCCGCCGTCGGCGGGTGCTCTTCGCCGGGATTCTCACGGCTCCGTGGCGATTTCGGGGCGCTCCAGCGCCCAGGAGAGCACCAACCCGATCGCCCCGGCCACGATCCAGGCGTCGGCAAGGTTAAACACATACCATTCGAAGGCGCCGACATGGAAAAGGAAGAAATCCGCGACCGCGCCGTAGGCGAGGCGGTCGATCACGTTGGAAACAGCGCCGCCGATGACGAGGCCGAGCGAAAGGGCCGCGAGCCTGCCTTTGGTGACCCACAGCCACCAGGAGAAGAGCCCAGCGCCGACGATCCCGAGCCCCATGAGCAGCCAGCGGCCGACGTCGCCGTGTTGCGTCAGGAGCCCGTAGCTCACGCCGCGGTTCCATACCAGCACGAGATCGAGGAACGGCGTGAGCATCACCCGGCCCTTCGCCTCGATGTCGAACGGCCCGAGCAACCAGAGCTTCACCGCCTGGTCGATCAGGAGGCCGAGGAGCGCGACCGTGAAACCGACGGCGCGGGTGCGCCGCGCGTTGCTCATTCGGCAGCCTGCCTGGCGGCATCGTATTCGCGCAGTGCCGCGGCATCGCGGAGCGTGACGTCGGGATAGTCGGGGTCGGTGCCGACCTCGTCGGAATATTTCCACGAGCGCGCGCATTTCGCCCGACTCGCCGGCTCGATCACCACGGCCGCGGCGGCTTCCTGCGGAAGCCGGAAGGCGGTTTCCGGCGCGGACTCAAGCGGCCTCACCTCAAAGCCGGAGGTGATCGCCACCTCCGCCATGTCGACACCGTCGAGCGCAGCGAGAAGCTCCGGATCGGAGACGAAGAGCACGGCACGCGCCTCAAGCGAAGCGCCGATCTCCTTCTTCACCCGCGCTTCCTCGAGCGCGCCGAGGATGACGCGGCGAAGGCGCAGCACCGTCTCCCACTTCGCTTCGAGCGCCTCGTCGCGCCACTTCGCCGGCACCGCACGGAAAAGCTCCAGATGCACGGTGTCGGACGTGCCGTGGCGCTCGGCCCAGGCCTCGTCGCAGGTGAAGGGAATCATCGGCGCGAGCCAGCGCACCAGGTAATCGAACAGGATATCGATGACCGTCAGCGCGGCATGCCGCGCCTTCGACGAGGCGGGATCGCAATAGAGGCGGTCCTTGCGGACGTCGAAATAGAAGGCGGAGAGATCGTTGGTCATGAAGGTGAAGAGCGCGAAATAGATGCGCTTGAAGTCGAACGCCTCGTAGGCCTCGCGCACGAGCGCATCGAGCCGCGCGAGCTCCGACAGCATCAGCCGCTCAAGCTCCGGCATGTCGGCCTCGGCGACGCGATGCTCGGGACGGAAATGCGCGAGCGAGCCGAGCATCCAGCGCATCGTGTTCCTAAGCTTGCGATAGGAATCGACGTTGGTCTTCAGGATCTCCGGGCCGATCCGAAGGTCCTCCGCGTAGTCGGAGGAGACCACCCAGAGCCGCAAAATGTCGGCGCCCGACTGCTCGATCACCTGCTGCGGCGTCACCTGGTTGCCGAGCGACTTCGACATCTTGCGCCCGTCCTCGGCCATGACGAAGCCGTGCGTCAGCACCGCGTCATAGGGCGCGCGGCCGCGCGTGCCGCAGCTTTCAAGCAGCGAGGAATGGAACCAGCCGCGATGCTGGTCGGAGCCTTCGAGGTAGAGCGAGGCCGGCCATTTCAGGTCCGCCCGCTCCTCAAGCACGAAGGCATGGGTGGAGCCGGAATCGAACCAGACGTCGAGAATGTCGTCGACCTTCTCCCATTCGGCCTCGTCGAAGGCGTTGCCGAGGAAGCGCTCCTTTGCCCCGTCCTTGAACCAGGCGTCGGCCCCCTCCTCGCGGAAGGCGCCGACGATGCGCGCGTTGACCGCCTCGTCCTTCAGCACCTCGCCCGTATCGGCTTGACGAAGACGGCGATCGGCACGCCCCAGGCGCGCTGGCGCGACACCACCCAGTCGGGGCGGTTCTCGATCATGCCGCGCAGGCGATTCTGGCCGGCGGCCGGTACGAAGCGCGTCTCTGAGATCGCCTTCAGCGCACGCGCGCGCAGCGTATCGCCCTTCCCGGCAATATCGCGGTCCATATGGATGAACCATTGCGGCGTGTTGCGGAAGATGACGGGCTTCTTGGAGCGCCAGGAGTGGGGGTACTGGTGCTTCAGCCGCGCGCGCGCGATCAGCATCCCCGCCTTGGCGAGCGCGTCGATGACCGCGGCGTTGGCGTCGCCCTTCTCGCCGGAATCGGTGATGACCTGGCGCCCTTCGAAGCCCGGCGCGTCCGACGTGAAGCGCCCGTCGGCGTCGACGGTGTAGGGGATCGTCGTGTCGACGCCGCTCTCCTCAAGCTCGCGCCGATGCTCCATCCAAATGTCGAAGTCCTCGCGGCCGTGGCCGGGCGCGGTGTGGACGAAGCCGGTGCCGGCATCCTCGGTGACGTGCTCGCCGGCAAGAACCGGCACGTCGAACTGATAGCCGCCGAGCCCGGCGTGCTTCAGCGGATGCGTCAGGACGAGCGTCTCGAAATCCTCCGCCGGAACCGCCGCGAGCCGCTCGAAGCTCTCCACGCGCGCCTGCTTCATCACGTCGGCAGCAAGCGAGTCGGCGAGAACATAGCGATCGCCCGACCTTCGCCCAATTCCCCTCCGACGCGGCGCCGACCTCATAGAGGCCGTAAGCGATCTTCGGCGAATAGCTGACCGCCCGGTTCCCCGGAATCGTCCATGGCGTCGTCGTCCAGATCACCACCGAGGCGCCGCGCAGCGTCCGCGGTCCGGAGGCGACGGGGAACTTCACCCAGACGGTGTCGGACGTGTAATCCTGGTACTCGACCTCGGCTTCGGCGAGCGCGGTCTTCTCCACCACCGACCACATCACCGGCTTCGAGCCGCGATAGAGCTGATCCGACATCGCGAACTTCATCAGCTCCGCGGCGATCGTCGCCTCGGCATCGTTCGACATCGTCGTGTAGGGATTGTCGAAATCGCCGATGACGCCGATCCGCTTGAACTCCTCCGCCTGCACCGCCATCCAATGTCTGGCGAATTCACGGCATTCCTGGCGGAACTCGTTGATCGGCACCGCGTCCTTGTTCTTGCCCTTGGCGCGGTACTCCTCCTCGATCTTCCATTCGATCGGCAGGCCGTGACAGTCCCAGCCCGGCACGTAGTTCGAATCGTAGCCGAGCATCTGGTGCGAGCGCACGACCACGTCCTTCAGGATCTTGTTCAGCCCAGTGCCGATGTGGATGTGGCCGTTCGCGTAGGGCGGGCCGTCGTGCAGAACATACTTCTCGCGCCCCTTCGCCTGCTCGCGCTGGCGGCGGTAGAGGTCGATCGCGTCCCAGCGCTTGCGGATCTCCGGCTCGCGCTGCGGCAGCCCGGCGCGCATCGGGAAATCCGTCTTCGGCAGGAACAGCGTCTGCGAATAGTCGCGGCCTTTGTCCGCTTGGGCGGATTTGGCGTCGGGTCGTGAGGAGGCGGCCTTCTTGTCGCTCATCGTGTGGCCTTCAAGGCTCGAAATCTGCTGGTCGAGGGCGCCAATCGGGTAGCAAAGGCCGAAAACGGCCTTCCCGGCCCCGTCAAAGCGAGGCCGGGCAAATAATTCGCAGTATTGGCGACGAAAAGGGCGTCATGTCGCCGGTTCTTAGCGGAGGGCGGCGGGCAAGTGAAGCGCCGAAGGGCCGCGATTCGCCGGCCGTCGCTGGCGCTTCTTCTGCGAAGCAGATAGAGGCGCTTGCCATGAGCGGGCCGGGCGCGTGGATTCGCGCACTCTACGATTGGACCATGGGGCTTGCGGCAAGCCGCCACGCGACGAGGGCGCTCGCCGTCGTGTCGTTCCTCGAAAGCTCGGTCTTCCCGATCCCGCCCGACGTCGTGCTTGCGCCGATGGTGCTGGCGCGGCCGGAGAAGGCCTACACCTATGCCGGCATCTGCACCGTCGCCTCGGTGATCGGCGGCATCCTCGGCTACGCCATCGGCTATTTCCTGAGCGATTTCGGCGAGAGCCTGCTCGCGCTCATGGGGCACGCCGGCGGACTTGAGACGTTCCGCCAATGGTACGCCGAATGGGGCGTGTGGGTCATCCTCATCAAGGGCGCGACGCCGATCCCCTACAAGCTGGTGACCATCGCCTCCGGTCTCGCGGCCTTCAACTTCCCGGTCTTCGTCGCCGCCTCGATCGTCGACGCGCGGCGTTCGGTTCTTCCTGGTCGCTATCGTGCTGAAGCGCTACGGCCCAGCCATCCTGGCAGTCGTTGAGCGGCGGCTCACCTGACCGCCGCAATCGTCGTCGCGCTGGTCGTCGCCGGATTCCTGGCGCTACGGTATCTTGTAGCATCACGCTAGGCGTCGCGATCGTCTCGCGAAGAGGCACCCCAGGCCGCGAAGACCTTCGCGTCGAGGTCGCCAGGTGGCGCGCGTTCGAGGATCGCGCGCGCGTCGATCGAATCCTGGTCCATGCGGGCGACCAGCGCCGCGACGCTGTCGAAGCGCTCCTCGGCGCGAATGAAGCCGTAGAAGGAGACGAGCGCCGTCTCGCCGTAGAGGTCGCCTGAGAAATCGAACACGAAGGTCTCAAGCACCGGCTCGCCGCCGCCGAAGGTCGGCCGGCGGCCGTAGCTTGCGACGCCGTCGCGGAGCACGCCGTCGGCGCCGAGAAATCTGACCGCATAGATGCCGTGCGCGAGCTCGCATGCCGGATCGAGCACCATGTTCGCCGTCGGATAGCCGAGCTCGCGGCCGCGCCCGTCGCCGTCGGACGACCTCGCCGGAGACGGCAAAGCTCCAGCCGAGCAGCCGTTCGCCGCGGTCGACGTCGCCCTCCGAAAGCGCGGCGCGCACGCGCGTCGCGGAGACCGCGTCGGCGCCGTCACGTCAGCGCGTCGACGATCGCCACCGAGAAGCCCTGCGCCGTCCCTCCTCGGCGAGAAAGTGCGGCGTGCCGCGGCGCGCCTTGCCGAAGTGGAAGTCGTAGCCGGTGACGGCGGCGCGGATGCGCGAGGCGCTCGACCAGCATCTTCTCCAACGAAATCCTCGGCGCTCGTCTCCGCGAGCGCGCGGTCGAACGGAACGACGAGCGTGCCGTCGAGGCCAAGCGCGGCGGTGAGCACCGCCTTGAGCGGCGCCGGCGTCAAGCCGGAAGATCGGCCGGCCGGAGAAGAAGGCGCGCGGATGCGGCTCGAAGGTGAGCATGAGGCTCGGCGCGCCGAGGCGCTCCGCCTCCGCGTGCGCCGTGCGAAGCACCGCCTGATGGCCGAGATGCACGCCGTCGAAATTCCCGATCGCGACGACGCCGCCGCGCCATGCGGCCGGCAGCGTTTCGAGGTGCGCGAGACGCGCCGGCTTCACTGCGAGCGGTCATGCGCGCGTCCCCGCGCCGTCCCAGCGCAAAGCGCGGGATCGTAGGCGACGGCGGCAAGCCCTTCGGCCTTGAGCCGCGCAGCGACGCGCTCGCCGTCGGGCTCGGCGGGCGGGCCGAAATCCGCCGCATGGATGCCGCCGGTCACGAAGAGCACCGGGAACGCCGTTGTCGACGGCGCCGCGGATGTCGGTCGGCAGGCCGTCGCCGACGGCGAGCGGTCGCGCTGCCGCCGCGCTCCGCGAGCTGGCGCTTCGCGGCCTCATAGATCGGCGCGTACGGCTTGCCGACGAGCACCGCCTCGCCGCCAAGCTCGACGTAGAGACGGGCGAGCGCGCCGGCGCAGTAGACGAGCCGGTCGCCGCGCTCCACCACGATGTCGGGATTGGCGCAGATCATCGGAAGGCCGCGGTCGACGCAGCGCGAAAGAAGCGCGCGATAGTCGTCCGGCGTCTCGGTGGTGTCGTCGACGAGGCCGGTGCAGCTCAAGAGCTCGGCCTCCGCCTCGGGGACGAGCACGACGTCGAGCCCCTCGTAGAACGCCATGTCGCGCTCGGGGCCGATGTGGAGGAGCCTGGACGCCGGGGCGCTCGGCGATCAGGGCGCGCGTCACGTCGCCGGAGGTCACGAGCCCGTCATAGGCGTCGTCGGGGACGCCGAGCTGGCGGAGCTGCTGGCGGACGGACAGGCTCGGGCGCGGCGCGTTGGTGATCAGGATCACGGGGCCGGCGGCGCTGGCGGAAGCGGCGGATCGCGTCGACGGCGGCAGGAAAGGCGGCGACGCCGTTGTGAAGCACGCCCCACACGTCGCAGAGAAGCGAGTCGTATTCCGCCGGCGAGCTCCGTAAGCCCGTCCACCCGCCGCATTCGATTCCCAGCCCCCTCCGCCGGCATGGCGCCGGCCCGGCCGGGTAGCCTTAGCCGGGTCGCAATCGTCAACCAAGGCGTAAGCCGATGCCGGCAATATGAAGGAAAGTTCACTCGCTCTCCTCGCGGGCCGCCTATATTGCGCGCTATATCGTCGCTCCCTGAAGGGCCCGCCCCATATGAAGCTCCTCTTATCCCTCGCCCTCTCGCTCGGAGTGATGATGTCCGCAGTTCCAGCCTTTGCCGAAAGCCCCGCGCCGGCCGACGCCGCGGCGGCAATCCCGCGCATGGCGCCGAACGCCGTGGCGTTCACGCTTTCGCAACGGCATGCAGGTCGTGGTGATCCCCGACCACCGCGCGCCGGTCGTGACCCACATGATCTGGTACAAGGTCGGCGCGGCCGACGAGACGGCCGGGCCAGTCCGGCATCGCGCATTTCCTCGAGCATCTGATGTTCAAGGGCACGGCGACGCATCCGGGCGACGAGTTCCGCCACCGGGTGGCGGCGATCGGCGGCGACGAGAACGCCTTCACCTCCTACGACTACACCGCCTACTTCCAGCGCGTCGCCAAGGAAAACCTCGGCGAGATGATGGCGTTCGAGGCCGACCGCATGACCAACCTCGTGCTGACCGACGAGACGGTCGCGACGGAGCGCGACGTGGTCCTGAACGAGCGCCGCGACCGGATCGAGAAGAACCCCGACGCCGTCCTCAACGAGGGGCTTCTGCAGGATCCTCTATCTCAATCATCCCTACGGCCGGCCGATCATCGGCTGGAACCACGAGATCACAGGCGCTCGACCGCACAGACCGCGCTGGACTTCTATCATCGCTACTACACGCCCGAGAACGCGGTCCTCGTCGTCGCCGGCGACGTCACGCCGGACGAGGTGCGCAAGCTCGCCGAGGCGACCTACGGCAAGATTCCGGCGCGGCCCGACGCCGCGCGCGCGCCGCGCCCGTCGGAGCCGCCGGAGATCGGCCCGCGCACCATCACGGTGCGCGACGACAAGGTGCGCGAGCCGCAGCTGCAGCGCATCTACGTCGTGCCCTCCGCGGTCACCGCCGCGCCGGGCGAGGCGGAGGCGCTGAACCTGCTCGCGCGAGATCCTCGGCGGCGGCTCGGTCAGCCGCTTCTACGACAAGCTGGTGCGCGGCGACGGCGCCGGCGACCTATGCCGGCGCCAGCTATCGGCCGGACGGCCTCGACAGCTCCCGCTTCGTCATCTACGGCCTGCCGAAGCCGGGCGTCGACCTTCGCGACCTCGAAGGCCGCATGGACGCGGTCATCGCCGACCTTCTGCAAGAACGGCATCTCCGACGAGGAGCTCGAGCGCGCAAAGCGCTCGGCGATCGCGCAGGCGATCTACTCGCTCGACAGCCAGGCGAGGCTCGCCAACATCGTCGGGCAGGCGCTCGCGGTCGGCCAGAGCCTTGAGAGCGTGCAGGACTGGCCGGCGCGCGTGCAGGCCGTGACCAAGGAAGAGGTGCAGGCCGTCGCGCAGAAATATCTGCGGCCGGAGGCTTCCGCGACCGGCTATCTCGAACCTGCCGACGGGAGCCGGAGCTGACCGATCGATGCCGCGTCCGCCCGCCTCGCAGCCTGCCCTCTTCGGAGCCGCCATGACGCTCGCAGTCGTCAGCCCGCCCGCGCGCGCCGCCACCGTCCAGGAAGATCACCAGCCCGGGCGGGCTCAAGGCCTGGCTGGTGGAGGACTACACGGTCCCGATCGTCGCCATGAACGTCGCGTTCCGCGGCGGCGCGGCGCAGGACCCGGAAGGCAAGGCCGGGCTCGCCAACCTGATGTCGGGGCTTCTCGACGAAGGCGCCGGCGACCTCGATTCGCGCGCCTTCCAGGCGAAGCTTGAGGACCTGAGCATCGATCTCTCCTTCGACGCCGACCCGGACGCGTTCTACGGCAACCTGCGCACGCTCTCCACCAATCTCGACGAAGCCTTCGACCTCTTCCGCCTCGCGGTCACCGCAGCCGCGCTTCGACGCGGAGCCGGTGGAGCGCATCCGCGGACAGGTCGTCGGCGAGCCTCAGGCAGAACGAGGATCCGACCCGAACGAGATCGCGAGCGCGGCTCTTCGCGCAGACGCTTTTCGGCGACGCACCCCTACGGGCGGCCGACGATGGCACGGTCGACAGCGTCGGCGAGATCACCGCCGACGACCTGCAAGGCCTTCCATGCGCGCACGCATGGCGCGCGACAATCTCTACGTCGTGTTCGTCGGCGCGATCGACGCCGAAGACGGCGGCCGCCGCGCTCGACCAGATGTTCGGCGCGCTGCCGGAGCACGCGCGCTTCATGCCGGTCGCCGACACGACGCCGGCGGCCGGCGAGACGCGCACATGCTGCGCTCAGCGTCCCGCAGACGGCGATCCGCATCGGCGGGCCCGGCCTGAAGCGCGACGATCCCGACTTCATCACCGCCTACGTCGCCAACGAGATCCTCGGCGGCGGCACCTTCTCCTCGCGCCTCTACAAGGCGGTCCGCGAAGATCGCGGGCTCGCCTATTCGGTCGGCTCCGAGCCTGCTCCCCTACGACCATGCGGGCGCCTTCGTCGCCGCGACGTCGGTCGACGCGACGAAGGTCGCCGAGACGGTCGGCATCATGCGCGACGAAATCGCGCGCTACGGCAAAGAAGGCCCGACCGCGGCAGGAGCTCGCCGACACTAAGGACTATCTCGTCGGCAATTTCGCGCTGCGCTTCGATTCCTCGCAGAAGATCGCGCGCAATCTGCTCGAGCTTCCAGCTCGACGGCCTCGGCATCGACTATATCGAGCGCCGCAACGACCTGATCCGGGCGGTCACGCTCGACGACGCCAAGCGGGTGGCGCACGAGCTATGGGGCGGGCCACTCTCGGTCGTCACCGTCGGCCCGGGCGAGGTCTAGAGCGGGAACCCTCGCGAAAACGCGAAGCGCACGCAGGGGCTTGCGCTTCGCGCGTCTTCTGCCCACGATGCTGGGCGGGGAAAATCTCGGGGTTGGAGGGCGTCATGAATTTCTAGGCCGCGTCGCTTTCGGCGCTTCTTGTCATCGGGTCGGCGACGGTCGCGGCGGCCGGCCCGGCCGTCGACGCGGCGACGCGCGCCGAGGCGCTGGTGGCGGAGGGCAAGACCGCCGAGGCGCTCGACGCGCTTTCGGCGGCCATGGACGCGCTCTGCGAGGCGAGCCCGCTTGCCTTCCGCAAGGTCGTTGTGGTCGATTCCTCGGGCGGCTACGGCGTCTACACGGAGCGCGCCGACAAGACCTTCAAGCCGGACGAGAAGATGATGGTCTATGTCGAGCCGATCTGCTTCGGCCACGGCGGCTCCGGCGCTCGGCCACGATCGGCTTCACTGCCGACCTTGCGATCGAGAACACCACCGGCCAGGTGCTCGGCGAGGCGAAGGACGTCTTCTCCGTTTCGACGCCGAGCACGCCGGAAAGCGCGAATTCTCCATGACGCTCTCCTTCGGCGTGCCGTTCCTGCGGCCGGGCGACTACAAGGCGATCTTCACGGTCCACGACCAGAACTCCGACAAGAGCGGGACGTTCGAGGTGCCCTTCGCCATCACGCTGCCGACCGCGGGCTGAGCGCCGACAGGCGGCAACGGCAAGGCCGGCGCCGCGGGCGCCGGCGCTCAAAGTGTGGCGGATTGCCTCGCTCGTCGGTGCGGCATAGCCAAATGGGCCGGATTTTCGTCGCCCTCGAGCCATTCCCCATTGACAGAAATCGCGGCCTCTTCCTATGTCCGCGCCACCTGCTGGCACTCGCTAGTGAGAGAGTGCTAACAGCCAGGATCCGGGGGCGCCAAGCCCCTTTCAATGTGGCCCCAAGAAACATGGGAAGAGGAAACACATGCACTTCCGTCCACTGCACGACCGCGTGGTCGTCCGTCGTCTTGAGTCCGAAGAGAGGACCAAGGGCGGCATCATCATTCCCGACACCGCCAAGGAAAAGCCGCAGGAAGGCGAAGTCGTCGCCGTCGGCCCCGGCGCCCGCGACGAGAGCGGCAAGGTTCAGCCGCTCGACGTCAAGGCCGGCGACCGCATCCTGTTCGGCAAGTGGTCCGGCACCGAGGTCAAGATCGACGGCGAAGAGCTCCTGATCATGAAGGAGTCCGACGTCATGGGCATCATCGAGGGCACCCCCGCCGTCCAAGCGGAAGGCCGCCTAGGCCCGCTCCCCCCGAAATTCCTGAACACGAGGAAAGAAGATGGCAGCAAAAGACGTAAAATTCTCCGCCGACGCGCGCGAGAAGATGCTCCGCGGCGTCGACATTCTGGCGAACGCGGTCCGCATTACCCTCGGCCCCAAGGGCCGCAACGTGGTGATCGAGAAGTCCTTCGGCGCGCCGCGCATCACCAAGGACGGCGTGACGGTCGCCAAGGAAATCGAGCTTGAGGACAAGTTCGAGAACATGGGCGCGCAGATGGTGCGCGAAGTCGCGTCGAAGACCAACGACGTCGCCGGCGACGGCACCACGACCGCGACCGTGCTCGCGCACTCCATCGTCAAGGAAGGCGCCAAATACGTCGCCGCCGGCATGAACCCGATGGACCTGAAGCGCGGCATCGACCTCGCGGTCGCCGCCGTCGTCAAGGAGCTCGCAGAAGCAGTCGAAGAAGATCAACACCTCCGCCGAAGTGGCGCAGGTCGGCACGATCTCGGCGAACGGCGACACCACCGTCGGCGACATGATCGCCGAGGCCATGCAGAAGGTCGGCAACGAGGGCGTGATCACGGTCGAGGAAGCGAAGTCGCTCGAGACCGAGCTCGAAGTCGTCGAGGGCATGCAGTTCGACCGCGGCTACATCTCTCCCTACTTCATCACCAACGCGGAGAAGATGATCGCCGACCTCGAGGACCCCTACATCCTGCTCTTCGAGAAGAAGCTCTCCAACCTGCAGGCCATGCTTCCGGTGCTTGAAGCCGTGGTGCAGTCGGGCCGTCCGCTCCTCATCATCGCCGAGGACGTGGAAGGCGAGGCGCTGGCGACGCTCGTCGTCAACAAGCTGCGCGGCGGCCTGAAGGTCGCGGCCGTGAAGGCGCCGGGCTTCGGCGATCGCCGCAAGGCCATGCTGCAGGACATCGCCACGCTGACCGGCGGCCAGCTCATCTCCGAGGACCTCGGCATCAAGCTTGAGAACGTGACGCTCGACATGCTCGGCCGCGCCAAGAAGGTGTCGATCTCCAAGGAAGAGACCACGATCGTCGACGGCTCCGGCAAGAAGAAGGACATCGAGGGCCGCATCAACCAGATCAAGGCGCAGATCGAGGAGACCACCTCCGACTACGACAAGCGAGAAGCTGCAGGAGCGGCTGGCGAAGCTCGCCGGCGGCGTCGCGGTGATCCGCGTCGGCGGCGCGAGCGAGGTCGAGGTGAAGGAGAAGAAGGACCGCGTCGACGATGCCTTGAACGCCACGCGTGCGGCGGTCGAGGAAGGCGTCGTGCCGGGCGGCGGCGTTGCGCTGCTGCGCGCCCGCAAGGCGGTCGACAAGCTCGTCCAGCGAGAACCCCGACGTGCAGGCCGGCATCAAGATCGTCCTGAAGGCGCTTGAGTCTCCGATCCGTCAGATCGCGACCAATTCCGGCGTCGATGCCTCGATCGTGGTCGGCAAGGTGCTTGGAGAACAAGTCGAACACGTTCGGCTTCGACGCACAGGCCGAGGAATACAAGGACCTCGTCCAGGCCGGCATCATCGACCCGACCAAGGTCGTGCGTGTCGCGCTGCAGGACGCCGCGTCGGTCGCCGGCCTCCTGGTGATGACCGAGGCGATGATCGCCGAGGCGCCGAAGAAGGAAGCCGCGCATCCCCCGATGCCGGGCGGCGGCGGCATGGGCGGCATGGACTTCTAAGGTCCAGCACCGCGAAGAATCGAACGGGGCCCTCGCGGGCCCCGTTTTCTTTTTAGAGGAAGCCTTCCGAGCCGGGAGCGGTGCCGAGCGTTTGAGCCTTTGCCGGGTCGACGGCGACGCCGACAGCCGCGAGGCGCGCCAGGAATCCCGGCCGCGGTGGCGCGCGTCGCCTCCTCGCGCGGCGCGCTCAGCGAGGCCGCGAGCTGCGCCTCGGAGCGGAGGATCACGCCATCCTCCAGGACCTTCAGATGGTTGGCGGCGAGCGTTGCGCCGGTCGTCGTGATGTCGACGATGAAATCCGCCGTGCCGGCTGCCGGCGCGCCTTCCGTCGCGCCGAGGCTTTCCACGACGCGATAGAGCGCGATGCCGTGCGCTGGCGAAGAAACTCTGCGTCAGATTCCAGTATTTCGTCGCGATGCGGAGCCGGCGGCCGTGGCGCGCGCGGAAGGAGGCGGCAACGTCGTCGAGATCCTCCATGGTCCAGACGTCGATCCAAAGCTCCGGGCACGGCCACCACGACGTCGGCGCGGCCGAAGCCAAGCCCGGCGAGAAGCGCGATCTTCGCTTCCCAGTCGGCGACTGTCTCGTGCACGAGGTCCTCGCCGGTGATGCCGAGATGCGCGTTTCCGGCGGCAAGCTCGCGCGCAATCTCTCCGGCGGAGAGGAAGACGACCTCGATGTCGCCCTCGATTTCATCGGCGCCGACGACACGGCCGCGATAGCCGCGCGCGTCGCGCTTCTCGACATGCAAGCCGGCGCGCGCGAGCAGCGCCTCGGAATCCTGCATGAGCCGGCCCTTGGAGGGAAGCGCCAGGACGAGCGCGCCGTTCATGCGCGTGGCCTCGACCTGATCGAGCCGCATGGTGAAGCCGACGGCGGGCATCGGCTTCGTTGCGCCGAGCAGCTCCATCATGCGGTCGTAGCGGCCGCCGCCGATCAAGCGGCTCGCCAAGGCCGGCGGCGCGTATCTCGAAGACAAGGCCGGTGTAATAGTCGAGCGGACGGCCGAAGCCCGCCTCGAAGCGGATCGCGGCGGAAGACGCGCGTTCCGCTATCGCTTTGGCGCGTTCTGCGAAGAAGTCGAGCGCTTCCGAAAGATCAAGGCCGTGCCGCGTCGCGAACGCGCGGAGCGCGCCGGTCGCCTGAGAGAGCTCAGCATCGAGCTTCAGGTACTCTCCGACGGTCGTTGCGGCGCGCGCGGCGATCGCAGCGTCGGGGATGGCGCGCTTGGAGAGGAAGCGCGCGGCGATTTCTTGCGGCGCGCGGCCTGCGCCTTCCTGGTGGCCGTGCGCGACGAGACGCTCGGCGATGAGCGCGACGAGAGCGCCCGTCATCCTCCGCGACGGCACGGAGCGCCGGGTCGAGGCGGCGATCCTCCGCATCGCGCAGCGCCACCATGCGCTCCAGATTCGCGGCCATCACGTGGGGCAGGCCGAACGAGCGGCGAAGCCGTCGCCGCCAGCGGCCGGGAAGGCCAAGCGCGCGAAGCAGCGCCGTGAAGAGCGTGATGTCGCCGAGCCTCACCGCGATCTCTCCCGGCGCGGCTTCGATCGCGCAGGCGATGGCGAGCGCCAGCGCCTCGGCGTCGGCGGTCACGCGATCGGGCGCGCCGATATCCTCGTAGCCGGCCTCAAGGCGCTCCGGCGAGCCCTGGTCGTGGCGGCGGAAGACGAGGCCCTGATAGGCGTAGCGCGCCGGCCCGGCGCCGCTTTGCAAATGCGCGAGGCAGACGGGGATGGTGAAGTCGGGACGAAGCGCCAGGCGCTCGCCCTGCGGCCCTTCGGTCACGAACATCCTTCGGCGGATGTCCTCGCCCGCCGTCTCCAGAAACGGGTCGGCCGGATGCAGCACCGGCACGTCGACGAAGCGCGCGCCGGCGCGGTCGAAGAGCGCGCGAAGGCGCGAAGACAACGTCGGCGGCGCCATCGAAATCAGCCCGAGCGCTGCTTCTGAAGCAGCTTCTTCACTTCCGCCACGATGTCGCCGGCCGACACCTCGAACTGTCCGGGGCGCTCTTCCTTCCAGGCCGCGTGATTCTCGCCGATCGCCGCCGCCTGCGCCTTGCCGGCGACGAGATCCTTGATCTGCAGCTTGCCGGATTCGAACTCCTGGCTGCCGGCGATGATGGCGGCCGGCGAATTTCTGCGGTCGGCGTATTTGAGCTGCGCCTTCATGCCGGAGGCGCCGAGATACATCTCCGCCGCGACGCCGGCATGGCGGAGATCGGCGACGATCTTCTGGTAGTCGGCGAGGCGATCCTTATCCATCACCGTCACTACGACGGGACCGGACAGGCACCTCGTCGCCGAGCTTGCCGACGGCCTTCAATGCAGCCGCAAGACGCGAGACGCCGACGGAGAATCCGGTCGCCGGCACGTCCTCGCCACGGAATCGTCCGACGAGGCCATCGTAGCGCCCACCCCCGCCGACGGAACCAAAGACGACGGGCTGGCCCTTCTCGTTCGGAACCTCGAAAGTGAGCTGCGCCTCGAAGACCGGGCCGGTGTAATATTCGAGACCACGGACGACGGACACATCCAAGCGGATCCGCTTGGTGCCGTACCCCGACGCCCGGACGAGCTTGCTCAACGAAAGGAGCTCATCGAATCCTTCTTGAGCCTGGTCGCTTGCGGAGAACAGCTTTTTGTATTCCTCGATGAATTGCGGATTCCCCACCACCAAGGGCACGGGCACAGTCACTTTCCGAGGCCATCAGGAGGTCGTCATTGAGGACCTCCTCTCTCGGCATGGACATAAAGAATTCCTGTGGCCCCTCCCTTTGGTGCCCGTACAGCTTTTCAATGCGCTCTATCTGTTGGTCCTTTAGCCCCGCGCCTTTCGTGAAGTCGCCACTCTCGTCCTTGCGACCCTCGCCAAGCAACTGACGCACGCCATGGACGCCAAGCCGATCGAGCTTGTCGATCGCACGCAGCACAGCGAGCTTCTGGTGCTCGTCTTTGACACCAGTCGCTTCCATCACGCCGTCGAGCACTTTGCGGCTATTCACCTTGATGACGTATTGCCCGCGCTCGAAGCCGAGCTCCTCCATCGTGTCCGCCGCCATCATGCAGATCTCGGCGTCGGCGGCGGGCGATGCCGAGCCGACCGTGTCGGCATCGAACTGCATGAACTGGCGATAGCGTCCCGGTCCCGGCTTCTCGTTGCGAAACACCCAGCCGGCGCGGTAGCTGCGGTAGGGCTTCGGCAGGCGCTCGAAATTCTCAGCCACGAAGCGCGCAAGCGGCGCGGTCAGATCGTAACGGAGCGACAGCCATTGCTCGTCCTCGTCCTGAAACGAGAACACGCCTTCGTTCGGGCGGTCCTGGTCGGGCAGGAATTTTCCGAGCGCTTCGGTGTATTCGACAAACGGCGTCTCCACCGGCTCGAAGCCGTAGCGTTCGTAGACGCGTTTGATCTTCGCCATCATCGCGTCGACGGCGCGAATATCCTCCGGCCCGCGATCGGCGAAGCCGCGCGGCAGCTTGGGCTCAAGCTTGTTCTTCTTCGTGTCGGCCATGTCGGGCGGAATGCGTTTCTCAAAATGCCGGAAAGCCCGCTTCGACAGGCTAGGGGCGCGGGCGGCGTCTTAGTAGCGGGACGGAAGGATGGCGGCAACCTGCGGCGACGCCGGCCGGCGGCGGAAACGCGCCCAGCCGCTCAATTCCAAAGGCCGTACTTCTCCCAATCGCTCTCCGGGATGGGCGCGCCGATCTCGTAGTTGAAATCGAGCACGTCCATATGGTCGTCGGATGTCTTGCAGACATAGGAGAGCTTGTACCACTTGCCTTTCGAGCGGAAGGCGGCGCCGGCGCCCTCAAGCAAGTCGCCTTCGACCTTGGTCTCGGCCGTCGCCGCGGCCACCACGCGTTCCGGCGTATAGCCCTTCTTGTCTTTGGCGATGCGGGTCATCGCCTCGATGTCGCAGCGCTGCTCGAGCCTGGCGCCCAGATCGAGCTCGCGCAGCCCCTTCACGATCGCGGCCTCAAGAGCGGCACTCGGTGCAGCAAGCGGCGGCGCGACGACGAGCGCCATGGCGATGATCAGGACGCGGGAAAACGCGGAGGGGCGCTTCGGGTTGTACGCTGGGTGAACCATCTTTCCGGCGTGGTCTTGTTGCGAACCCGTTGCGGGCCGCGCCTTTAGTAGCCGGCTGGCGCCGCGGCGGCAACCGGGCGCTCGAAGCATGGTTTAGGTCAAAGGGGCGCGGCTCGTCGCCCAGGTGCCAACCCTCTCCCCTTGTGGGAGGGTGCACTCGCAAGCTACGGCTGCCGCGGCTCCTCTCTCCCGCAAAGGAAGACGGGATGCTTCATTGCCGGAGCATCGAATTGAAAGTCCGCGCGTGATTGAAACCGACGCCGTCATCATCGGAGGTGGTCACAACGGCCTCGTCTGCGCCGCCTATCTCGCGGCTGCGGGGCTGAAGGTCTCCGTGCTTGAGCGCCGCGCCGTCGTCGGCGGAGCGGCGGTGACGGAAGAGTTCTGTCCGGGCTTCCGCAACTCCGTCGCCTCCTACACAGTGTCGCTGCTCAACCCGAAGATCATCCGCGACCTCGCCTTGCCGGCGCACGGACTCGAGGATCGTGGAGCGCAAGCTTGCGAACTTCCTGCCGCTTCCCGACGGCCGCCATCTCAAGATCGGCCAGGGCCGGACGAAGGCGGAGGTGGCGAAGTTCTCGACGAAGGACGCGGAGCGGCTCGACGACTATTCGGCGCGGCTCGACCGCGTCGCCGGCGTGCTTCGCGGGCTTTTGCTCGAAGCGCCGCCGAATGTCCTCGCCGAGGGCTGGGGCATCCTCCCGGAGCTTCTGAAAGCCGCGCCGCTCGGCCGCCGGCTCGGCGGGCTCGACGCGGAAGCGCGCCGCGACTTCCTCGACCTGCTTTTGAAATCGGCCGGCGATTTTCTCGACTCCTGGTTCGAGAGCGATCCGATCAAGGCCGTTTTCGGTTTTGACGGCATCGTCGGCACCTATCAGAGCCCCTACGCGCAGGGCACGGCTTACGTGCTGCTGCACCACGTCTTCGGCGAGGTGAACGGGAAGCCGGGCGTGTGGGGCCACGCCATCGGCGGCATGGGCGCGATCACGCAGGCGATGGCGAAATGCTGTGCGGCGCGCGGCGTCGACATTCGCACCGACACCGCAATCCGCGAGGTGATCGTAGAGAAGGGCCGCGCCGTCGGTGCCGTCACGGAATCCGGCGAGATCATTCGCGCGAAGATCGTCGTCTCGAATCTCAATCCGAAGCTCCTCTTCACCCGGATGGTCGACCCGGCGGCGCTCGATGCGGAATTCCTCAGGCGCATGACGCATTGGCGCTCAGGCTCCGGTACCTTCCGCATGAACGTGGCGCTCGCCGAGCTGCCGGATTTTTCCGCGGCTCCGGGCAAGGCCGTCGCAGAACACCACACGGCCGGAATCATCATCGGTCCGAGCCTTTCCTACATGGATCGCGCCTTCCTCGATGCCAGGGCGCACGGCTGGTCGAAGGCGCCGGTCATCGAGATGCTGATCCCCTCAACGCTCGACGACACGCTCGCGCCGCCGGGAAAGCATGTGGCGAGCCTCTTCTGCCAGCACGTCGCGCCGGAGCTGCCGCAGGACTTTCCCGGCGGCTCTTCGTGGGACGACCACAAGGAAGAGGTCGCCGATCTGATGATTGCGACGGTGAATGCCTACGCCCCGAATTTCGCGACAGCCGTCGTCGGGCGGCAGGTGCTTTCGCCGCTCGACCTTGAGCGCACCTTCGGGCTTCTCGGCGGCGACATCTTCCACGGGCAATTGTCGCTCGACCAGATCTTCTCCGCCCGCCCGGCGCTCGGCCATGCCGACTACCGCGCGCCGATCCCAGGCCTTTATCTCTGCGGCTCCGGAACGCATCCGGGCGGCGGCGTTACCGGCGTGCCAGGGCACAACGCGGCGCGGGAAATCCTGCGCGACGCAAAGCGCCGGCGCGCGATGGCAAGCGCTTAGGGAACCTAAGGATGCGCAGGTTCTTCCGACGGCTCAACCATCGCGACGCGGTGATGAAGAACCTCGAGGCGCTGCTCCTCAACTATCCGCGCGGTCGGCAATTCGCCCGCGATTTCCCGCGGCTCAAGACGGCGATCCGCGCCGATTTCGAAGCCGGCGTTCCGCCCACGCTCGCAGCGCTCAAAATCTCCGAAAGCGTGATCGCGAACTTCGTCGACCAGCTCGAAGGGCCGAGAAGGCGCAGGTCCTCGATGCGCTGATCGAACGGGGACGGACGCACTATGCCGAGGTGGCGCGGAAGCGCGTCAGGGGTTCGCGCAAGGCGGAGCGCGACGCGGTGCGCTTCGTGGCGGAGCTCAGCCGGCGTCGCCATCTACATCGCCGGGCGGATGGCGGAGGAAGGGACGCTCCGCTGGGACGACTACGCCGACTTCCTCGCACGGATCGAAGCGGCGCTCGGCGTCGGCCGATGGCTCAGCACCCGCTCGGGCGCGCCTTTGCGCCTTAGAAAAGGAACGGGCGGGGCCGAAGCCCCGCCCGCCTTAGCGTTTCAGGAACGACGCGGTCAGCCGCCGATGCAGGTGTCGGCAGTCTCAGGCGTGCAGACGTCGAGACCCGTATAGGTCGGGTCGGCCGGCGCCGGCTTGCCGTTCCTTCATGTCATAGATGGCGTAGATGACCTTGTAGCCCATCTCGAACGGCCGCTGGCCGACTTGGCCGGCCGACAGACCTTCCTTCATCAGGTCGATCTGCACCGGCAGCGTGTCGGCGACGACGAGCGCCAGCGTGCCGGAGGCGATCTTGTCCTTGTACTTCGAGGCCACGTCGCGATAGGCGTCAGGCACGAACTGCGGGAAGCCGCCGGTCGGCGTGAAGGCGTCGAGGTCCGGATACTTGCCGAGGATGTCTTCCATCTGCTGCACCGACAGCGGGAAGTCGTCGTTGGTGTAGAGCGGGCAGCCGTCCACCTCGGTCCAGCCGTTCTGGCCGGTCAGGCGGTTACCGGGAGAGGTCGTGCCGGTCTCGCCGGCAAGCGTGTCGCGGATGCCCTGCATGCGCTCGTTGTGGTTGGCCGCAGCGGCGCCACCCGACTGGATGCAGATCGTGCCGCCGTTCGGCTTGATCTTCTGCACGAGCTTCGCGATGTTGACGCCGATGTCGTAGTTGTGCGTGCCGATATAGGCGACGCGCAGGTCCTTGTTCTCCGGCAGAAGGTCGGAGTCCCACGTGAGGACCGGAATGCCCTTCGCCTTGGCGTCGCCGAGCACGCTCGCCATCGCCGCGGCGTTGGCGGCCGAGACACGCGATGCCGTCGACGCCCTTGGCGATCAGGTCGGCCACGATCTGCACCTGCTCGTCACCGCCGCCGTGCTCGCCGGGGCCGGTGAAGTAGCACTCGACCTTGTCCGCGCCGATTTCCTTCACCGCCTTCTCGCAGCCGAGCTTCGCCTGGTCGAAGAACGGATTGTTCAGGTTCTTCGGAACGACGGCGATGGTCAGCTTCTGCGCGCTGGCCTGGCCGGCGAGAAGCGCGCCGGCCACCATGGCCCCGGCGATGAAGGCAGCACCCGTCAGAAATTTCCTCATGTATTCTCCTCCCTTTCACTACTATTCCGACGCACCAGCGCCCTCGAACGAGGCTCATGCGCGCCGGCGCCCGCGGATCTTTTCAAGCAGAACCGCGAGAACGATGAAGACGCCGACAAAGGCGCCTTGCCAATTGGAATCGATGCCCTGCATCAGGAGCGAGTTGCGGATGACCTCAAGCAGCGCCGCACCGACGAAGGCGCCGTAGGTGCCGCCCTCCCCGCCCATCAGGTTGGCGCCGCCGATGACGGTCGAGGCGATCACCTTCAGCTCGTAGCCGGTGCCGAGCGCGTTGATGGCGGAGCCCTGCCAGCCAACGACCAGGATGGCGGCGACCGCCGCGGTGAAGCCGGAAAGCATGTAGGCCTGCATCTTGACGCGGTCGACCGGGACGCCGGTCAGCCGCGCCGCCTGCTCGTTGCCGCCGATCGAAAAGAGATGCCGGCCCCAGGTGGTGAACTTCAGCACGACCCCGACGACGACCACGAGGATGACCAGCGCCCAGACCATGTTCGACATGCCAGAGGAACTCGCCGCCGCCGAACGCCCTGAAGCCCGGCTTATGAGGGCCGAAATTGTAGATCATCTTGTTCTGCGACAGCACGATCGCGACCGAGCGCGCAAAAGACAGCATGCCGAGGGTGACGACGAAGGGCGACAGTCCGACATAGGCGATCAGAAGCGCCGTTGACCATGCCGACGGCCATGCCCGCCAGCAATCCGGCGCCGATCGCGAGCGCCCAGTGCTGGCCGGCCTGCAGGATGACGCCGCAGACGACGCCGACGAGACCCATCGTCGAGCCGACCGAGAGGTCGATGCCGCCGGTGATGATCACCGCCACCATGCCGACCGACATGATGCCGATGTAGGCGAAGTTGCGGGTGATGTTGTAGAAGTTCTCCGACGAGGCGAAGGCCTGCGGCTGCAGAAAGCACATCAGCACGATGATCAGCATCAGCGCCACGCTGACCCAGAACGGCTGACTGGAGATCACCTTCTCAAGGAGCGTCTGCTCCTTGATGCCGACGACGTCCTCGATGGCCACGCCGCTCATTGGCCGGCGCCGTGCCGGCGGCTCCCGCCGGCGCTCCGTCAGGCTGCATGGATCGCCCCCGTGATGAGCCCGGTGACTTCCTCCGGGCTGGAATCGGCGACCGCCTTCTCCGCCACCTTGCGGCCGCGCCGCAGCACGCAGACGCGGTCGGCGACGGCGAAGACGTCGGGCATGCGGTGGCTGATCAGCACGATGGCGATCCCCTGGTCGCGCAGCCGGCGGATCAGGTCGAGCACCTCCGCCACCTGCCGCACCGAGATCGCCGCAGTCGGCTCGTCCATCAGCACGATCTTGGATCGGAAAGCCGCGTGCGGGCGATCGCCACCGCCTGGCGCTGGCCGCCCGACATCTTGCGCACGAGGTCGCGCGGCCGCGTCTCCGACTTCAGCTCGGCGAAGAGCTCGCCGGCGCGGGCATACATCGAGCGGAAGTCGAGAACTTGAACGGCCCGACCCGGTTCGCCTTCTCGCGGCCGAGAAAGACATTCGCCGCCGCGGTGAGGTTGTCGCATAGCGCGAGATCCTGATAGACGATCTCGATCCCCTTCTCGCGCGCCTCGATCGGCCTGTGGAAATGCACCGGCTCCTCCTCCACCAGGATCTGACCGGAGGAGGGCGGAAAGTTGCCGGCGATGATCTTCACCAGCGTCGACTTGCCGGCGCCGTTGTCGCCCATGAGGCCGAGCACCTCGCCCGGCTCAAGCGACAGGTCGACCTCCGTCAGCGCGGTGATCGCGCCGAAATGCTTCGATATCTTGCTGAGCTGAAGAACAGCCACCTGTGGCCCCACCCGAGAAAGGCGTTTCCCATCCGGCTGGCTGCAAGCCGGTTGTTTTGCAGAAACGATACGGGCGTCTCACCGGCTTGTCCAGTGACGCGGCCTCGCGGGGACGCCGCTCAGCCCACCACCAGAATGTGCAGCGCACGCGGCCCGTGCGCGCCGAGTATCAGCGTCTGCTCGATGTCAGCGGAGCGCGACGGCCCGGTAACGAGGTTCACCGTCCGCGGCAGGACCCCCGCGCCGTAGCGCTCGCGGATGCGGCTCCAGACCGCTTCGTAGTCACCGGCGAGGTCGTCGGCCGAAAGCATCACGATCTGCGTCTCGGGCAGAAAATTCAGCGTTGTCGGGTTATCGGGCCCGGAAAGAAGGATGAGCGTGCCGGACTCAGCCACGCCGGCGAAAGCGTGGCTGAACGAGACGACGTCTAGACCGTGTGAGGCGCCTTGCAGGCGCTCAAGATGCGGTTCGCGCTCCCAGTGCAGCGCGGCTATCGCCGGGTCGGAGCCGGTGCGAAATCGCAAAGGGAGATTGTGGCCGCGCAGATAGCGGGCGACCGCCGCCGGGACGTCGTCGCTCGAGGGAAGACGCTCCACCGTGGCGGCGACCCCTTCCGCCATCTCGCTGAAGAGCTTCACGCGGCCCTCGCGATCGAGCTGCCCGCGCGCGGGAATCGTGTTCGGCCTCGGCTGATCGAGCCGCGTCTTGACGGCGCTGCTTCGCGCTGCGTCGTCGGCGGAAGCGCCGAGCGCGCGCCGGACCTTGGCAAGGACGGCGTCGCGCGCGCTCACGCGTTCCGTCTCCTTGCCTTGTAGAGATCCATGAAGGTGCGGCCGGCGGGCGCCGGCAGGTCGCGATGTCTCGTCCACCCGCCGGCGAGCGGCAGCGCGCGGAAGCGGCCCTTCGCGTGTCCGAGATTGCCGAGCGCGCGCATCGCGATCCGCGTGGCGAAGCGATAGAGGCGCGGCCGGCGGGCGAAGAATGCCCAGAAGCGAATACCGAAGCGCTGCGTCGCCGGCGACAGGCCGCGCTCGAACTCCTTCTCGCGCCAATGACGCATCAGGCCCGGAAGGGGAATCATCATCGGGCAGACGCTCTCGCAGCGCCCGCAGAAGGTCGAGGCGTTCGGCAGCTCGTGCGTTTTCTCCAGCCCGAAGATCGCCGGGTCGAGCGCCTGCCCTATCGGGCCGGGATAGGTGGCTCCATAGGCGTGTCCGCCGACGGCATTGTAGACTGGGCAATGGTTCATGCAGGCGCCGCAACGGATGCAGCGGAGCATCGCCTGGTATTCCGGTACCGAGAACCGCGGTGCGGCCGTTGTCGAGAATCACGACGTGGTACTCTTCCGGCCCGTCGGGATCATCGGGCCGTCGTGGACCGGTCGAAAGCGTGGTGTAGACCGACATGTCCTGGCCGGTGGCGGAGCGTGCGAGAAGGCGCAGGATCGTCGCCGCGTCGTTCAGCGTCGGCACCATCTTCTCCAGCGAAGCGACGACGATGTGGATGCGCGGCAGGATCTGCGTCAGGTCGCCGTTGCCCTCGTTGGTCACGATGATGGAGGTGCCGGTCTCGGCGACGAGAAAGTTGGCTCCGGTGATGCCGACATCGGCGGCGAGAAAGCGGTCGCGAAGGACGCCGCGCGCCTCGGCGAGCAGGCTCGCAGGCTCGGAGAGATCGCGGTCGGGCGGAAGATGCGTGTGCACGCGGCGGAAATCGGCCTCCACCTGATCCTTGTTGACGTGCACGGCCGGCGCGATGATGTGGCTCGGCACCTCGCCGCGGAGCTGGATGATGTATTCGCCGAGATCGGTCTCGATCGGAGCGATGCCGTTCTCGGCAAGGTGCTCGTTCAGGCCGATCTCCTCGGAGATCATCGACTTGCCCTTAGTCACGGTCTTGGCGCCGACGCGGCGGCAGATGTCGAGGACGATCTTCCGCGCGTCCGCGGCGGTCTCGGCGAAATGCACATGCCCGCCCTGAGCCGTCACGCGCGCCTCGTAGGCCTCCAGATAGAGATCGAGATGGTCGAGCGTGTGGTCCTTGATGGCGCGGGCTTCGGCGCGCAGTCGCTCGAACTCAGGCAATGCCGCTACGGCCTTGGCGCGCTTGCCGGTGAAGTTGTCGCCAACATTGCGCAGCGCCCGCTGAAGCTGCGGGTCGGCGAGCGCGTGACGAGCGTTCTCTTTGAAGTGGTCCGCGGCGATCTGCATCAACCGTCGCCTTCGCGGTCGGGCACGGCGGACGTTGCTTCGCCGATGAGCCGCTCGACGATGACCGTGTCGCGCCAAGCCCCGTCGAGGCGCGCGTGCCGGCGATAGATTCCAACCTCGCGGAAGCCAAGCACGGTGCAGAGCCGCCGGCTCGCGACGTTCTCCGGGAAGATTCGCGACAGGAGCTTCCAATAGCCGCGCAGGGAGGCCTCGGCGATGAGCCCGGCGAGAACCGCCTGGCCGATCCCCTGCCCGCGTGCAGCGCGCGCAACGTAGACGGAGAACTCTGCGACGCCCGCGTAGCAGGGCCGCGCGCGATACGGGAAGGCCGCGGCATAGCCGAGAATCGTCCCGGCGCGCTCCGCGGCGACGATCGGCAAGCCTCGCTCGAACCAGGCGAGAATGTCGGCCTCGGTGCGCGGCTCGGTCTCGAAGGTGGCGATGCGGTCCTCGATGCCCTGGTTGTAGATCGCGCAGATCTCTCTCGCGTCGCGCCTCTCTCCAAGGCGTACGGCGAGGCGATCCGCCGACGCCAGGGCGGCCGTCATTCCGCCTCCCCGATCGCCGGGCCGTCGGCCATGCCGGCGAGCACCTCGGCCACGTGGCGCGACTTCGTCGCCCGCCCCTCGCGCTTCAGCTTGCCGGCCATGTTCAGGAGGCAGCCGAGGTCGCCGGCGAGCAGCGTCTCAGCGCCGGTATCGGCGATCGCCGCGGTCTTCTTTTCCACGATGGCATTGGAGATGTCGGCATATTTCACGCAGAACGTTCCGCCGAACCCGCAGCAGACGTCCGCGTCCGGCAGTTCCTTGAGCTCCAGTCCCTCTACCGAGCCGAGCAGGCGGCGCGGCTGCGCCTGGATGCCGAGCTCGCGCAGCCCCGAGCAGGAATTGTGATAGGTGACGCTGCCCGCGTGGCGTGCCGCAACCTTCTCCACGCCACGCACGTCGGTCAGGAAGCTGACCAGCTCGTAGGTCTTTGCCGCAAGCGCTTCCGCGCGCGCCTGCCAGGCCGGCTCGTCGGCGAAGAGCGGCGGGTAGTGCTTCTTGAGCATGCCGGCGCAAGAGCCGGATGGCGCCACCACATAGTCGTAGCCCTCGAAGGCCGCGATTACGGCCTTCGCCAATGCCTTGGCGTCGCCGCGGTCGCCGGAATTGTAGGCGGGCTGGCCGCAGCAGGTCTGCGCCTGCGGCACCTCCACGCGGCAGCCCGCATCGGCCAGGAGCTTCAGCGCCGCGAAGCCCACCGTCGGCCGGAAGAGGTCGACGAGGCACGTGACGAAGAGGCCGACCTTCGGGGCGGCGGGGACGGGCTCGCTCATCGGCGGATCGGCGACGTTTTGACCATCAATCGGTGTCCGCGAACGATTGGCACGGGCGCCCGGGCGCGGTCAAATGCATTGCCCCGGAGGCCAGCCGTCACTTTGGGCGGTTGTGGGCATGCCAAAGTCCGGCAGCGGGTGGAAGGTGAACGCAGTGAACGAACCGGGAGACGCTGCGAAGCAGCCGGCGCGTGGGCCCTTCGGGCTTGCGCAGCATCCGCTGATGCCGCGTCTTCTCGGCGAGATCCACGCGCGGCCTTTCCAGCTTGTCACCGCCCCGCGCACGATCATCCGCCTCGCCTTCCTGCTTGTTGGCGGCGACTTCGCCGCCGACCTCCGCGAGCTTGCACAGCTCGAAGAACGGCGCGGAAAGCCGCGGCCGGCCGGCGACATCCGCCACCTGTCGCTCGACGTGGCGGGAGGTCGACTACGGTGGGAACGTCACACCGAGTTCACCACCTGGACCTTCGATGCGCCGGCGACGGCGACGCTCGAGGCCAAGCTCCGCTCGCACCCATTTGGCGAGGGGTTCACCCAGCCTGGCCAGCTCATTGCTGCCATCAGGCTCGACCTCGTTGCGGCCGAGCAGCCGGAGGCGGCGCTCGCCATCTTCGACCCCACAAGCCTCTGCTATTCGGAAGTAGAGGGCGGGCAGGCGCTCGCAGTGACCGACTTCCGCCAGGACGGCGAAGGCTTCACGCACGTCGTGGTGCTCGACCGCGGGCTCGGCCCGGCGCGCGCCGGCGCGCTCACCCAGCGCCTCATCGAGGTCGAGACCTACCGGACGCTCGCCCTTCTCGGGCTCCCCGAAGCGCAGCGTCTGGCGGCGTCGCTCGGGCGGATCGAGAGCGAGCTTGTGCGCATCACCGCCGCGCTCAACAAGACGCCGACCGAAAGCGCCAAGCTCCTCGACGAGCTGATCGCCCTCTCCGCCCAATTGGAGGCGGATTCCGTCGCGACCCTTTACCGCTTCGGAGCAAGCCGCGCCTATTATGAGATCGTGCGGCAGCGCCTCGACGTGCTCCACGAGGCGCCCATGCCGGGCTACGAGACCTGGCGTGATTTTCTGAGCCGCCGCCTCGGTCCGGCTATGCGCACCTGCGAGACCGTTTCCCAGCGCCAGGAGGCATTGTCGGAGAAGCTGTCGCGCGCCGCAGACCTGCTCCGCACTCGCGTCGACGTGGAACTTGAGCAGGGAAACCGCGACCTGCTTAGTTCCATGGACCGCAGGGGCAAGCTGCAGCTTCGTCTGCAGCGCACGGTCGAGGGTCTGTCGGTCGCGGCGGTCAGCTACTACGTCGTGGGGCTGATCAGCTATCTGATGCACGGCGCGCAGGCCGCCGGAAGCCGCGCTGATCCGGACTTCGTCGCGGCAGCCGCCGTCCCCGTCGTGGTGGTCGCGATCTGGTTCCTTGTCCGCCGCATCCGGCGCCGTCACCACGATGCATGAGGCCACCCGAAAGCCCATTCGACAGGCCGGGGAAAAGGCCCTAGTGAAGGCCTTATGACGCTCGCCATGCCGAAGCCGAAGGCGGACGTGATCGCCAAGCGCGAGGCGATCGCGCGGGATCTCAACGCCATCGTGCCCGGCGAGGGCGTGGTCGTGCACCCCGACGCGCTGCGCGCTTTCGAGACCGACGGCCTCACCGCCTATCGCCAGCTGCCGATGCTCGCGGTGCTGCCGGAGACGGTCGACGAAGTGAGCCGCGTGCTGCGCTATTGCTACGACAACGGTATCCGCGTCGTCCCGCGCGGCTCCGGCACCTCGCTTTCCGGCGGCGCGCTGCCGCTCGAAGACGGCGTGCTCCTGGTCATGTCGAAGTTCAACAAGGTGCTCGACATCGACTTCGACAATCGCGTCGTCGTGGTGCAGCCGGGGGTGACCAACCTCGGGGTGACGAACGCCGTGTCGCGGCAGAGTTTCTACTACGCGCCCGACCCCTCCTCGCAGATCGCCTGCTCGATCGGCGGCAACGTGGCGGAGAATTCCGGCGGCGTGCACTGCCTGAAATACGGGCTGACCGCCAACAACGTGCTCGGCATCGAGATGGTGCTAATCACCGGCGAGGTGATCCGGCTCGGCGGCAAGCACCTCGACAGCGAGGGCTACGACCTGCTCGGCCTGATGACGGGCTCCGAAGGCCTGCTCGGCGTCGTCACCGAGGTGACGGTCCGCATCCTGCGCTCGCCGGAGACGGCGCGCGCGGCGCTGATCGGCTTCGCGACGAGCGAGGACGCCGGGCAATGCGTCGCCGAGATCATCGGCGCCGGCATCATCCCGGGCGGCATGGAGATGATGGATGGCCCGGCGA
Organism: uncultured Alphaproteobacteria bacterium; assembly: GCA_963778625.1. GTDB lineage: Bacteria > Pseudomonadota > Alphaproteobacteria > Rhizobiales > Afifellaceae > DASWJZ01. Next base: position 38,182 of record CAVZVB010000018.1, on the reverse strand, counting down.
TCCAGGCGGCGGAGGATTTCGTCCACGCCGGCTATCCGCGCGACGTCGAGGCGCTACTGATCGTGGAACTCGACGGGCCCCAGCGCGAGGTCAGCGCGCTTCTGACGCGCGTCGAGCAGATCGCCGTCGCCAACAAGGCGACGAACTTCCGCGTCTCCGAAAGCGAAGCGGAGCGGCAGCTCTTCTGGGCCGGCCGCAAAGCTGCGTTTCCGGCCGTCGGCCGGCTCTCGCCCGATTATTACTGCATGGACGGCACCATCCCGCGGAAGGCGCTCTCGGAGGTGCTCCACCGCACGCGTGAGCTTTCACAGCAATATGGGCTGCGTGTCGCCAACGTCTTCCACGCCGGCGACGGCAACATGCATCCCCTCATCCTCTACGACGCCAACAAGTCCGATGAGCTGGAACGCGCCGAGGCGTTCGGCGCCGACATATTGAGGCTCTGCGTGGAGGTCGGCGGCGTCCTCACCGGCGAGCACGGCGTCGGCGTCGAGAAGCGTGACCTGATGCCGGTGATGTTCTCCAAAGCCGACCTCGCGCAGCAGGAGCGCGTGAAGTGCGCTTTCGATCCGAAGCATCTGCTCAACCCCGGAAAGATGTTCCCCGAGCTTCACCGCTGTGCCGAGCTCGGCCGCATGCACGTGCACAAGGGCAAGGTGGCGTTTCCCGACCTGCCGAGGTTTTGACGCCGGGAAATGGAGACGACGCTCAAGCCCGTCGATGCCGGTGGCGTGCTCGACGCCGTCCGCTGGGCGGCGGCGGAGGAGACCCCGCTCGAGATTCTCGGCCATGGCTCGAAGCGCGACATCGGGCGCCCGGTGCAGGCCGAATATGGGCTCGACCTCTCCGGCCTTTCCGGCATCACCCTCTACGAGCCTGAAGAGCTGGTGCTTTCGGTCAAAGCGGGGACGCCGGTCGCCGACGTCGAGACGCTGCTTTCGGACCACAACCAGATGCTCGCCTTCGAGCCGATGGATTTCGGGCCGCTCTTCGGGGTGGCGCGCGGGCGCGGCACCATGGGAGGCATGCTCGCCACCAATTCCAGCGGGCCACGGCGGCTGAAGGCCGGCGCCGCGCGCGACCACGTGCTCGGCATCGCTGCCGTCTCCGGCCGCGGCGAGGCGTTCAAGTCGGGCGGGCGCGTCGTCAAGAACGTCACCGGCTATGATCTCTCCAAAGGCCTTGCCGGCTCCTGGGGCACGCTCGCCGTCGTCACCGAGGCGACGTTCAAGGTGCTGCCGAAGCCGGAGGCCTCGGCGACCTTGGTCATCGCCGGGCTCGACGACCTGACTGCCGTCACCGCGCTCTGCAAGGCGATGGGAACGCCCTTCGACGTTTCGGGCGCGGCGCATCTGCCGGAGCGCCTCGTGGCGGAGGTGCCCGACGCGGCCTTTGCCTCCGGCGGAGGGGCGGCGACCCTGATCCGGCTCGAAGGCATCGCACCTTCCGTCGACTATCGCGCGGAGAAGCTGACCGCGCTCGTCGGGAGACTCGGCGAGGTCGCGGTGCTCGAAGGCGCGCAATCGGAAGCCGCGTGGCACGCCGTGCGCGACGTCTCCGCCTTCGGAACGGCTACGCTTCCCGTGTGGCGCGTCAGCGTCGCGCCGAGCGCCGGGCCGGAGGTCGTCGGGACGCTCAAGGACACGCACGCGATCCGCTATTTCTACGATTGGTCGGGCGGGCTCGTCTGGATCGAGGTCGAGGAGGAGGCAAGAGACGGGCTCGCGCGTGCGATCCGCACCGCCGTCACTGAAGCGGGCGGCGGCCACGCGACTTTGATGCGCGGCAGCCCGGCGCTGCGTGCTGCGATCGCACCATTCGAGCCGCAGCCCGAGGCGCTCGCGGCGCTTTCAAGGCGCCTCAAGCAGCAGTTCGACCCACGCGGCATCCTGAACCCCGGACGCATGGTGGCGGGGGGCTGAGGATGCAGACCGCCTTCACGCTCGAGCAGCTTACCGACCCCGACATCAAGGAGGCGGACTCGGTTCTCAGGCGCTGCGTGCATTGCGGCTTCTGCCTCGCCACCTGCCCGACGTATCTGGAGCTCGGCAACGAACTCGATTCCCCGCGCGGGCGAATCTACCTGATCAAGGACATGCTGGAGAACGACAAGCCGGCATCGAGCGAAGTCGCGCTGCATATCGACCGCTGCCTCTCCTGCCTCTCCTGCATGACAACCTGCCCGTCCGGCGTGAACTACATGCGTCTCGTCGACCAGGCGCGCATCAGGATCGAGGAGACCTACCGCCGGCCCTTCCTCGACCGGCTCATCCGCCGGATGCTTGCGGCGGTGCTTCCCTATCGCCGCCGTTTCCGCTTGGCGCTTCGGCTTGCCGGGCTCGCGCGCGCCTTCCTGCCCTTCGTCAAGGGATTCGGCATTACAGGCCGGCGGCTTGAGGCGATGCTCGGGCTTGCGCCGGCAAATCTTCCGCCGCGCTCCTCGATCCGGCCCGGCGTGAGCTTCACGCCGGAGGGCGAGCATCGCGGCCGCGTGGCGCTTCTGAACGGCTGCGCGCAGGCGGTGCTCGATCCCGGCATCAACATCGCCGCGGTCAGGCTCTTGAGCCGCTTCGGCGTCGAGGTCGTGTTCGCCAAGGGCGAAGGCTGCTGCGGCGCCGTCGTGCATCACATGGGACGCGAGCGCCAAGCGCGGAGGCTCGCGCGCGCCAACATCGAGGCCTGGATCGACGAGATCGACGGCGAAGGGCTCGACGCCATTCTCACCACGACGTCGGGCTGCGGCACGACGCTCAAGGACTACGCGCATCTCTTCCGCGACGACCCGGTCTATGCCGAGAAAGCGGCGCGCGTTGCCGAGCTTGTCGCCGACGTGTCGGAATATCTCGCCTGGCTCAAGCTGCCGCCGAGCAAGCGCGGCGCCGGCCTCGTCGTCGCCTATCACGCCGCCTGCTCGCTGCAGCACGGCCAGCGGATCACGGCGCAGCCGAAGGCGCTCCTGAAGAGCGCCGGCTTCGAGGTGCGCGACGTGCCGGAAGGGCATATCTGCTGCGGCTCGGCCGGCACCTACAACATCCTGCAGCCCGACATCGCCGGGCGGCTCCGCGACCGCAAGGTCAAGAACATCGCCGCTGTGGCGCCGGACGTGATCGCGGCCGGCAATATCGGCTGCATCGCGCAGATCGCGTCGGGCACGCACGTCCCCGTGCTGCACACGGTGGAGCTCCTCGACTGGGCCTACGGCGAGGAGGAAGCCGATTTCCTGAGGCGCGGCGGCTCGCCCTTCGGCGAGGGGGTTTCGTAGCGGCTGCCGATCGGCAAGGTAGAGCAAGCATTTGCGGAGGAACGGATGACGGATCGGATTGCGGTCGGCGACATTGCGGTCGCGCGAAGCCTCTATGACTTCGTGAACGACGAGGCGCTGCCGGGGACCGGCGTCGCACCGGAGAGATTCTGGACCGGGTTCGACGCGATCGTGCGCGATCTCATGCCGAAGAACCGCGCGCTCCTCGAAAAGCGCGACCGGCTGCAGGCCGAAATCGACCGATGGCACCGCGACCGCCGCGGCAAGAACTTCGACCTCGGCGAATACAAGACCTTCCTTCAGAAGATCGGCTACCTGCTGCCTGAGGGGCCGGACTTCGGCATCACGACCGCGAACGTCGACCCGGAGATCGCCGAGGTCGCCGGGCCGCAGCTCGTCGTACCGGTGATGAACGCGCGCTATGCGCTGAACGCCGCAAACGCGCGCTGGGGCAGCCTCTACGACGCGCTCTACGGCACCGACGCCATTCCCGAGGACGGCGGCGCGGAGCGGGCCAAGGGCTACAACCCGGTGCGGGGCAAACGCGTCATCGACTTTGCGCGCGGCATTCTGGACGAGGCGGCGCCGCTCGACGGCGCGTCATGGCGCGACGCGACCGGCATCTTGGTCAAGGACGGCAAGCTCATGGTCGCGACGAACGGCGGTGCCGTCGGCCTGAAGGATGCGTCGCGTTTCGTCGGCTACGCCGGCACGGACGAGGCGCCGAGCGCCGTGCTTCTGCGGCACCATGGCCTTCACCTTGAGATCCTGATCGACCGGAAGAATCCGATCGGCAAGGGCGATCCGGCCGGCATCGCCGACATCGTCGTCGAAGCGGCGATGACGACGATCATGGATTTTGAGGATTTCGATCGCCGCCGTCGACGCGGAAGACAAGGTCGCCGCCTACCGCAACTGGCTCGGCCTGATGAAGGGCGACCTGACCGCCAACTTCGACAAGGGCGGCAAGTCGATCGACCGCGCGCTCAACCCCGACCGCACGTTCAAGAGCGCGGGCGGCGGGACGCTGACGCTGCAGGGCCGCAGCCTGATGCTGGTCCGAAACGTCGGGCACCTGATGACAATCGACGCCGTCGTGACGAAGAACGGCGCGCCGATCCCCGAAGGAATCCTCGACGCCATGGTGACCTCGGCGATCGCGCTAAATGACATCGGTAAGAACGGACGCCGCGCGAACAGCCGCGCCGGCTCCGTCTATATCGTCAAGCCGAAAATGCACGGACCCGAGGAGGTTGCCTTCACCGACGAGCTGTTCGGGCGCGTGGAGGAGGTGCTCGGGCTCGAGCGCTTCACGCTGAAGATCGGGCATCATGGACGAGGAGCGCCGCACCACGCTGAACCTCAAGGAATTGATCCGCGCGGCAAAGGATCGCGTGGTCTTCATCAACACCGGCTTCCTCGACCGCACCGGCGACGAGATCCATACGTCGATGGAGGCCGGGCCGATGATCCGCAAGGGCGACATGAAGGCGTCGACCTGGATCCAGGCCTACGAGGATTCGAACGTCGACATCGGGCTCATGTGCGGTCTCCCCGGCCGCGCGCAGATCGGCAAGGGCATGTGGGCGATGCCCGACCTGATGGCCGACATGCTGAGAGCCAAGATCGCGCACCCTAAGGCCGGCGCCAACACCGCCTGGGTCCCCTCGCCCACGGCGGCGACGCTGCACGCGCTCCACTACCACCAGGTCGACGTGAAGGCGCGGCAGGAGGAGCTGAGGTCGCGCAAGCGCGCGTCGATCGACGATATCCTGGCAATTCCGGTCGCGGAGCGTCCGAACTGGCCGCCGGAGGACATCCAGAAGGAGCTCGACAACAACGCGCAGGGGATTCTCGGCTACGTGGTGCGCTGGATCGATCAGGGCGTCGGCTGTTCGAAGGTGCCCGACATCAACAATGTCGGGCTGATGGAGGATCGCGCGACGCTTCGAATCTCAAGCCAGCACATCGCCAACTGGCTGCATCACGGCATCGTCTCGAGGGCGCAGGTGACGGAGACGCTGAAGCGCATGGCGGCGGTGGTCGACAAACAGAACGCCGGCGATCCGCTCTACCGCCCGATGGCGCCGAATTTCGACGACAGCGTCGCCTTCCAGGCGGCGTCCGACCTCGTCTTCAGGGGGCGGGAGCAGCCGAACGGCTACACCGAGCCGATCCTGCATGCGCGACGCAAAGAGGCAAAGCGGAAAGCGGCCGGGTAGAAGCGCGTCAGGATTGTCGTCATCGCCGGGCTCGACCCAGGCGCGACGATGGTGGGAATTGCATCAAACAAAAAGGGCAGCGCCGGGCTGCCCTTTCGAATGCGCTTTGCGCCCTATTCACATCACGATGACTTTGGTGCCGACGTGGACGAACTGGTAAAGCTCGGTGATCTGCTCGTTCAGCATGCGGATGCAGCCGGACGACATGTTCTCGCCGATCGACCAGGGTGCGTTCGTGCCGTGGATGCGGAACATCGTGTCGTGGCCATGGTCGAAGAGGTATAGCGCGCGGGCACCGAGCGGGTTGTCGACGCCGCCGGGCATGCCGTTCGAATATTCGACCAGCTCCGGCCGACGCTCGACCATCTCGGCCGGCGGCGTCCAGGTCGGCCATTCCTGCTTCGCGCCCACCTCGACCGTCCCCGTCCAGCCGAAGCCTTCGCGGCCGACGCCGACCCCGTAGCGGATCGCCATGTCGTCGGCGAGGACATAGTAGAGGAACTTGTTCGTCGTATCGACGATGACCGTGCCCGGCGCCTCTTCGGTGGCGTATGGGACCACCTGGGCCTGGTATTTCGGGTCGAGCGGACGATTGTGGTCCGCCTCTTGGTTATAAGTGATGAAGGTGTGCTGCGTCGGATCATAGACGCGCAACGGCGTGGCCCCGGCGACCGTGGACAGCGTAACGGCGGCGGCGATTCCGATCACCACGGAACGAGCAAAACGATAGGAAAGCATCTGACCCCTCCATGCCGGCTCTTCGCGAGCGGCGTTGGCGGCCGACGTAAGGGGAAAAGGTTTCCGCGCGATTTCCCATTTGTTTCGCGGTGTACTGTTGCGTTTCAGGATGGATTCATCGGCCTAAAAAACAAACGGCCCGCCGAAGCGGGCCGCCTACTGGACAAGCCTCCAAACCGCTACATCACGACGACCGTGGTGCCGATCTTCACCAGATCGTAGAGCTCGGTGACGTTCTCGTTCAGCATGCGGATGCAGCCGGAGGAGACGTTCTGGCCGATCGAATTCGGCTCGATCGTCCCGTGGATGCGATAGAGCGTGTCCTTGCCCTTGTCGTCGTAGAGGTAGATCGCGCGCACGCCGAGCGGGTTGCCGTCACCGCCGGGCATGCCCGCGGCCTGGTATTTCGCCAGCTCCGGCTGACGCTGCACCATGTCGGACGGCGGGAACCACTTCGGGTTCTCCTGCTTATCGCCAACATGGACGACGCCGGTCCATCCGAATCCCTGGCGCCCGACGCCGACGCCCATGCGGATCGCCTGCCCGTCCTCGAGCACGTAGTAGAGGAACTTGTCCTTGGTATCGATGACGATGGTACCGGGCGCCTCCGTCGTGTCGTAGCTGACGACCTGCCGGTCGAACTGCTTGTCCGGTTTCGAAAAGACGTGCGGCGCCATGGCAACGGGGCCCCGCGGCGCCGAAACCGCGTCCTGGTGCATCTTGTCCGGATCGTAGGTGAAGTAGGAATGGGTGGCCGGGTCGTAGATCGTGCGCGGTGCGGCTGCTGCCGCGAACGCCACAATTCCGATCGCTACGCTCAGCGCCGCGACCCCGGCCACATGCGGAAATCTCATTCGAACCTCCAAGCCCATCGCCGAGACCCGTGGGTCTCATACTGAATTTCGCAAGCGGTCGCCAGCGGGCTGCGGACGCTTAGCGGAAACCGTTGCATCCGCGCACCTGCGCGCCGGCCGTGGACGCCTGAGTGCAATGCAAGCCGGCCGGGGGAACCGGCCGGCGATCCCGCCCGCCGCTAAAGAACGACCACTTTCGTGCCGATTCCGGTGCGGTTGTAGAGCTCGATCACGTCTTCGTTACGCATGCGAATGCAACCGGAGGAGACCGCATGGCCGATGGTCCACGGCTCGTTCGAGCCGTGGATGCGGAAGAGCGTGTCGCGGCCGCCGTCAAAGAGGTAGAGCGCCCGCGCGCCGAGCGGGTTGTCAGGGCCGCCGGGCATGGAGACCGGCAAATAAGGCTGGCGCTGGCGCATCTCGGCCGGCGGCGTCCAGGTCGGCCATTCGGCCTTGCGGCCGACGTGCACGCTTCCCTTCCATGCGAAGCCCTCGCGCCCGACGCCGACGCCGTAGCGCTGTGCCTTGCCGCCAGGCAGGATGACGTAGAGATAGCGGCTGCCGGTATCGATGATGATCGTGCCGGGGCTTTCGCTGCTTGGATAGTCGATGACCTTGGGCAGGTAGGCCGGGTCGATCGTGCGCCGCGGCGCCCGCGCCTGCAGACGCGCCTGAGCAGGCGAATTCCGCGTGCCGCCGAAGGAGCGGAAGATGCCGGTCGCGGGCATGGCGTTCGGGTCGATCGGGTTCGAGCCGACCGGATTCGCGCTGCTCGCAAGCTGCATCCATTGCGCGTCGATCGCGGGATCGCCGCTCATCTGCGGGGCGGAGCCCGCCGAGGCGAGCGAGAAGACCGCCGCGATCATGAGGAAAAGAAAGGAAAGGGTCGTGCGCTGCATGACGTACTCGCTACTCATCGTCGATAACGATAACGAAGCGTTAGCCCGAAAAAGGCTGCGCTTCGGTGAACGGCACGCGGCGCCGGGATCGCCACCCCGTGCAATTCTTCATTATGCCTAAGAAACCGTTTCCGGTCACTCATTTCAGACGCGCGCGGACCTCCGCCGCGACGGCCGGCAGCACCCGTCCGACCTCCGCCTCGCTCATCCCCGGGCGGACGCGCGCGTCGTAGAGCATGTTGACCAGATGCCGGTCGAAGCTGGTGAAGGTCAAATGGCGCGAGCTGTCGTTGAAGACACTCTCGGTGAGCGTGCGGTCGTCGTTGATGGGGCCGAGGCCCTGCAGCACCTCCTCCACCGTGCAGCGGCGGAGTACAGAATCGCCTTCGTCGGCGACGATCACGGCGTCGGAGCGGACGATCCCGTGCGAAGTCGAGACGACGCGCACGAGGCACCGGCCCGGCGCAAATGTCGACGTCGGCCGACCGTAGACCTCGCGCACGATGACGTTGCGGTAGTCCCGGCGGTCGACCACGAAGACGCGGAAGTTCGCCTCCGTCGGCGCCGTGACGACGCGCATATCGAGGCCGTCGACCAGGCCTGGGAGCGAGCGCACGAAGCGCACGACCTCGTCGCCGCGCCGCGCGCTCGAGCGGTCGTCGACATAAACGCGAACCGGCTTCACGAACTTCTTGACGATGTCGGCCTGCCAGCCCCAGCTTGGATATTCGGAGCCGAAAACGGTCCGCCGGAAGCCGTCGACGAGTTCGGCGTCGGTGAAAGCCAGACCCGGCGTCGAAGCGAGCGAAAGCAGAAGCGCCATCGCGAGGCGAAGGGGCGAGCGGCGCGTGAAGGTCAAAGCCATGAGGGTCAATATGCCGTGCATGTCTTTCACGGAGGTAAGCGGCGGACACGCGAGGCTGTGGGCGAGATGAAGCGTCCTGCGGACGGGCTGGTCGAAGGCGCCGACGGGCAGACGCGCTGCTGGTGGCCGGGCGACGACGCGCTCTATCAGAGCTACCACGACAGCGAATGGGGACGGCCGGTCGCCGACGACCGCCGCCTCTTCGAGAAGCTTTGCCTGGAAGGCTTCCAGGCCGGGCTCTCGTGGATCACCATTTTGCGCAAGCGCGAGAACTTCCGCGCCGCCTTCGCCGGATTCGATTTTCAAAAGGTCGCGCGCTTCGGGCCGCGCGAGGTGAAACGCTGCCTCGCCGATGCCGGCATCGTGCGCCATCGCGGCAAGATCGAATCGGTCATCAACAACGCCAAGTGCGCCCTGGAGCTTGTCGACGAGGCCGGCTCGCTCGCGGCCTTCGTGTGGCGCTACGAGCCGAAGCCCAAGAGCCGTCCGAAGCGGCTCGACCGGGCGGCGCTCGCCCAAATGTCGCGCTCGCCCGAATCGGCAGCACTTTCGAAGGCGCTGAGAGAGCGTGGCTGGTCGTTCGTCGGACCGACCACGGTCTATGCCTTCATGCAGGCGATGGGGCTCGTCAACGACCACCTGGAAGGCTGCGCCTGCCGAGCGGAAGCCGAAAAGGCCCGGCGCGCCTTCGTCCGGCCCACTTGATGCCTTGGTGACGGAGCCGTTGTCGCGCCACGCCTGTTTCGGGCAGTATCGAGATGGGGGGCGCAACAAAGGACGAGCGCACGGAGCCCAGATGCCGAGCCTGAGTGACTGGCAGATCACGCCCGCCCGGCAGCCGAAGCCCGGCGAATACGACTTCGACCTCGAGCGCGCGCTGACCTCGATCGTAGGGCTGCGCACGAAAGTGCCGGACGACGCCTTCACAGCGGAGGTGCTCGGCACGGAGCGTGGCGGGCACGGCGTCGTCATCCGCGACGACGTGGTGCTGACCATCGGCTATCTCATCACCGAGGCGGACGAGGTCTGGATCAGTCTCGCCGACGACCGCGTCATGGCGGGTCACCCGATCGCCTACGACCAGACCACGGGCTTCGGGCTCGTGCGTGCGCTCGGCGCGCTCGATTTGCCGCCGCTGCCGCTTGGGCGCTCGAGCGCGGCGCAGACGGGAAGCCGCGTGGTGATGGCCGGCGCCGGCGGGCGCCGCCATGCGCTCGCCGCGCGCATCGTCGCGAAGCAGGAGTTTGCCGGCTACTGGGAGTACGTGCTCGACGAGGCGATCTTCACCGCGCCGGCGCATCCTTATCTGGGGCGGCGCGGCACTGATCGGCGCCGGCGGCGAGCTCATCGGCATCGGCTCGCTGCAGGTAGAGCAACGTCCGGCGGCGGGCGAAGGCGGCCAGCTCAACATGACCGTGCCGATCGACCTTCTGAAGCCGATCCTCGACGACCTGCTTTCAACCGGGCGCCCCGCGCACCCGCCGCATGCCTGGCTCGGGCTGTTCGCGACCGATCTTGAAAGCAAGGTGTTCGTCGTCGGCGTCTATTCCGGCGCGCCGGCGGACCGCGCCGGCCTGAAGCCCGGCGACCTCGTTCAGTCCGTCGCCGGCGAGCCGGTGACGAGCCTTGCCGGCTTCTTCCGCAAGGTCTGGTCGCTCGGGCCGGCCGGCGTCGCGGTGCCGCTTGTCGTCAGCCGCGAGGGCGAGACGATCGAGGCGCGCGTCACCACAAGCGACCGCGAGCTGTTCCTGAGGAAGCCGCGGATGCATTCCTGAACGGGCGCCCGTGCCGCGGGCCGCGTCGCTCGCGCAACCCGCAATTGCCCTTCCAACCCGCCACGCCGGCACGCTAACCTGACCCGAAAAGACGCCGCCGGTCCGGCCCGCAAAGCGCGCCTATGAAAACCGGTTCTTGGGGGAGGCTTCCGTTGCCCGATTTTCCGATCGTCGACAGTCACGTCCACCTGCTCGACCCGAGCCGCTTCGGCTACGCGTGGACCGCCGGCGCGCCGTCGCTGAAGGCCAGGAAGCTGCCCGCCGATCTGGACGCCGCGGCAAAGCCGGTGAAGATCGAGCAGATCGTCTTCGTGGAGGTCGACGTCGACTATCCCCAGCATCTCGCCGAGGCGGAATGGATAGCGGGTCTCGCCAAGAAGGACAGGCACGTGACCGGCATGGTTGCGGCGCTGCCGCTCGAGCGCGGCAAGGCGATCGAGAAGGAGCTCGACCAGCTTCGTCAGCACAAGATCCTGCGCGGCATCAGGCGGCTGATCCAGAACCAGAAGGACCCGGACTTCTGCATCCGGCCGGACTTCATCGCCGGGCTGAAGCTGCTTGGCCCCCACGATCTCGCCTTCGACATCTGCGTCTTCCACCATCATCTGCCGAACGTCATCAAGATGGTCGAGGCGTGCCCGGACGTCCGCTTCGTGCTCGACCATATCGGCAAGCCGGCGATCAAGGACGGGCTTCTCGACCCGTGGCGGGAGCACATGAAGGCGCTCGCGTCGCATGCGAACGTGCACTGCAAGATTTCCGGCGTCGCCAACGAGGCGGATCACAAGAATTGGACGCGCGAACAATTGAAGCCCTACATCGCGCATGCCATCGAGTGCTTCGGCTTCGACCGCGTCCTCTACGGCGGCGACTGGCACGTGATGGAGCTTGCCATCCGCTATCCCGAATGGGTCGCACTCGTCGACTGGGTCACGCAAGGCGCGAGCGCGGAGGAGAAGCGCAAGCTCTTCCACGACAATGCCGTCCGCTTCTACCGCCTCGATCGCTGATCGCGCCATGAACGCCGAGACCCTGAAGCGACGCGTCTATAACGTCGCCGAGATGCGGCGGCAGGCGGAATTCGTCCTGCCTAAGCCGGTCTTCGACTTCGCCGACGGGGGCGCGGAGGACGAATGGACGCTCCGGCGCAACGAGACGGCCTTCGACAATCTTCAGCTCATTCCGCAGACGCTTCGCGGCCCGGCTGAGCGCGATCTCTCCGTCGAGCTCTTCGGCAAGAGGCTGGCGCTGCCGGTGATGATCGGCCCGACCGGCCTTTCCGGGTCTGTTCTGGCCGAACGGCGAGATCTGCGCCGCGCGTGCCGCCGCGGCGGCGGGGACGGCGTTCTGCCTCAGCCACGCTTCGGTATGCACGCTCGAGCAGCTTGCGGCGACCGGCATCGGGCCGCGCTGGATGCAGGTCTTCGTCTATCGCGACCGCGGCTTCACCCGCGAGCTCGCCGAGCGCGCGCAGGCCGTCGGCTATGACGCACTGGTGCTGACCATCGACAACCAGCTCACCGGCAACCGCGAGCGCGACATCCGCAACGGCTTCACCATCCCGCCGCGGCTCGGCCCGCTCGAAGTGGCGGCGATGGCGGCGAAGCTTCCGTGGCTCTGGCGCATGCGGCGCGAGCTTCGGCGCATCACCTTCGCGAACTATGTCCGGCCCGGCGACGACACGTCCGGACTGTCGCAGCTCGCCGGCCGCATGGCGGAGATGCTCGACCCTTCGATGTCCTGGCGCGACGTCGACGAGCTGCGCCGCGTCTGGACGGGGCCGCTCATCTTGAAGGGCGTGCTGAGCCCGGTCGAGGCGCGCGAAGCGCTGGCGCACGGCGTCGACGGCCTGATCGTATCGAACCATGGCGGGCGCCAGCTCGACGGCGCCGTGTCGTCGATCGAGGCGCTGCCGGCGGTGGCGCAAAGCGTCGCCGGGCGTATCCCGGTGCTTCTCGACGGCGGCGTCCGGCGCGGCGCCGACGTGGTGAAGGCGCTGGCGCTCGGCGCGCGCGCCTGCCTGATCGCGAGGCCGCAGCTTTGGGGCTTGTCGGTCGCGGGCGAGCAAGGCGTCGCCCGCGTGCTGGAGATCTTCAGAAACGAGATCGACCGCGTCATGGGGCTCTGCGGCATGCGCAGCACCCCCGACATCGGGCCGGACCTCTTGCGCAGCGCGCCGCGGCGCTGACCGCGATCAATCGACTTCGCGCACGCGCCCCGGCGGGATCATGGTCGCCATGAAGTCGGGCTTCACCAGGCCCGCCTTCACCTTCGCCTCAAGCTCCGCCTCCATGGCGCGGACGCCGGCGAGCCGCTCGATCGTCTCGCCGATCTTCGCAAACGGCACCACCACGACGCCGTCCTCGTCGGCAACGATGATGTCGCCGGCGGAGACCGCGACGCCGCCCACGATCGCCGGGAAGCCGACGGTGCCCGGCCCGGTCTTCGTCGGCGAGTTGGGCGTGACGCCTGCCGCAAAGCACGGCAGTCCGACGGCCCGGATTCCGGGCGTGTCGCGCACAAGTCCGTCGGTCACGAAGGCGGCGATGCCGCAATTCTTCATCATGCCGATCACAAGATCGCCGATGACGGCGGTGTTGGAGAACGAGTCCGTCGCGCAAAGGATCACGTCGCCGGGCGCCGCCACGTCGAGCACGCCGAAGACGGCGAGGCAATCGGCGGGCCCGGCCTCGCAGGTCAGAGCCGTGCCGCAGAAGGTCGTCGCCTCCCCGATCGGCTTGATGCGGTAGTCGAGCGCGCCGCGGCCCTCCATGGCGTCGACGACATGGCCGGTCATCGCGCCGCGAAAGGCGGCAAGCTGTTCGGCGGTCGGGCGCTGGAAGCGGCGGCGGACGGTGAGAAGCGGAGGATCGTCGATCATTCCTGGCTACCGGGTTGGGCTGCAAGTGAGGAGAGGATGGCGCGAAACGCCGGCGGAACCAAGCAACCGGGCGACGCAGCATCGGACGCTCTTAACGAACTCGTCGCGGCGCTCGCGAGCGCGTTCGACAAGCGCGCCGTCGCCTAAGCCGCGGGTTTCGACGGCGTGCGCTCCGTGAAGAGCTTGCCGCCCTTCATCTTGTCGGCCTTCGACGATTCGACGATCTGAATGACGACCGCCTCCGGATCGACGCCGAAATGCCTCACCACCGCGTCGGTGATGTCCTTCATCAGCGCGCGCTTCTTCTCCGGCGCGCGGCCTTCGACGAGGTTGATCACGATCTCGGGCATGGCACTCTTCCTGTTTCGACTGCCGGGCGCGAATAAGAGCCGCGCGCGAGGGGGAATGCAACCGGCGCGGCGCCAGGCCCAAATGCGACGCTTCAGTGCGGCTTTGTGAGCCGCATGACGGTGATGTAGCCGAGGAAGAGCGGCGACCGTCTCCGGCTCGCCGAGCCCTTCCGCCGCGATGATCGCCTCGAGCTCGCCGCCGAGCTGCGGGCGCACATATTCGTAGAAGTTCGCGCGCATCGGGATCGACGCGATCAAACCATAGAGTCCGCGCGCGCGGGCGTAGTCGGTGATGACGAGCCGTCCGCCGGGGCGAAGCACCCGCCACATCTCGCGCAGCGCCTCCGGCTTCACCTCAGAGGGGAGGTGGTGGAAGAAATAGGATGAGGTGACGGCGTCGGCGGCGCCGTCGGCAAGCGGCAGCGTCTCCGCGATGCCGACCTGGAAGTCGGCCGCGACGCCGGCGTCGTGCGCGCGCTCGATCGCAAGGTCGATCATCCCGGGCGTGGCGTCGATGCCGAGCACATGCGCCGTGCCGCCATGCTTGTCGCCGAGCCTCGCGGCGGCGGCGACGCAGAGCTTGCCGGTGCCGCAACCGACGTCGACCAGACGCTCGCCGGGCTCAAGCCCGGCCGCTTCGAGGGTCGCTTCGAGGATCGCCTCCTGCTGGCCAAAGCTCAGCATGTTCTCCAGGAAGTCCACGATCCCGACCCGCCCGTCGACGCGAATGCCGCGCGTGCGCGGGCCGACGAAACGAAGCGGATCGCCGAGCGATCCGGCGGCACCGCTCGGGGGCGCTCCGGCAGCTCCGCTCGGGGCGCTCCGGCGCCCAGCGGCGCGCACGGCAATCGCAACCAAGGTGAAGACCGCAAGGCTTGCGGCAAGCACGATCAGGACCATTTGCGACGAGGCGGCATGGGCCGGCGACAGCGACTCGTGCACTTCGGTGAACACCAGCGCGACCGCCGTCGCCGCGATCGTCAACCAGTCGTTGGAAAGCGCGCGCCGCACGCTGAAGTCGACACGGAAATTCGCGTGCCGAAGACGCGCAAGACGCGGGAGCCAGCGCGGCACCGCCGCCAGATAGGCGCGGTACGGCTCGCCGTAGCGGGCGCGAAGCTCATCCTCCTCGACGCGCACCATCGCGGAGTAGATGAGCACGCAGGCGACTGTCCCGGTCAGCACGACGTGAAGCGATCCCGTGCATGAGAAAAATGCCGACGATGACAAGCAGGCTGCCGAGGTAGCGCGGGATTCCGCGACAGCCCGTAAAGACCGCTATCGACGAACCCGCCGCTGCCGCCTTCTCGCGCGACGCGCCGATCGCCACGGCGCGAACGGTCAGCCCGAGGAGCACCACCGCCAGGGCAACGAAATCGAGCAGATGCTCCAAATGCTCGCTGCCGAAAATCCGCTCATCCGGCACTGCAAGCGAATAGGCGGCAAGAACGACGATCGGGAGGCACCCTTTCCGTAACGCAGGAAAAGGCTTCCAAGAAACGAGAAGACGCCGTCCATCTCGCGACCTTCTTCCAAGGCTGCCCCTGCCGCCCGAACCGAACCCTATATCAGCCGTCCGGCCGCAAGCAGTGAGCGTGATGCCGCATCGGCACTCATCCGCCGACCCTGCCCTTCGCTTCAACCGCTGCTCCAGCCCGCGCACCAGAAGCGACAGCGACAGCGTCATCACCAGATAGAGGAAGGCGACGACGTTGTAAGTCTCGAAGAACAGGAAGGTCGATGCGGAATAAACCTTTCCGAGCTGGGTGATGTCCTGCACGCCGAGCGCTGAGACGAGGGCGGAATCCTTGATCATGGCGACGAAATCGTTGCCGAGCGGCGGCAGCACGACGCGGATCGCCTGCGGCAGACGATGAAGCGGAAGGTGTGCCAGCGGCTCAGGCCGAGCGACCAGGCGGCCTCCAGATGGCCCTTCGGCACGGCCTCGATCCCGGCGCGGAATATCTCGGCGAGATAGGCGGAATAGCTCACCATCAGCGCGAAGATGGCGCGCCAGGTGAGGTCGAAGTCGCGGACGCTGAGCGCGCGGAAAAATCCCGGCGTGGATCGGCCAGTCGAACGACCCAGTTCCAGAAATGGACGAGCTGAGGCGCGCCGACGAAGGCGACGTAGAAAAGCAAGCACCAGGACGGGATGCCGCGCAGGATCTCGACGTAGAAGGTCGCGACCTCGCGCACGACGCGCAAGCCGCGAGACGCGGCCGAGCGCGACCAGAAGCCAAGCGCCGCGGCGAGCGCGAAGGCGACGACCGTGACCCACAGCGTGACGACGACGCCCTTGCGCAGCGCGGAGAAGATCGTGCGGTAGTCGTAGTCGGCGACGATCAGCCAGAAGAAGAGGACCGCAAGCAGGACCGCGGCAAGCAGCCAGAACGGAAACTCGTGCCCCTCCGTCTCCGCGGGATTGGGTCGCGCGACGTCTCAGCTACCGGGCCCGACTGTCATTCGCTCCGGCGACGCTGCGCTCCGCGTGCGCCACGGATGCTCCCTGTCAAGCCACGGGATGACGACGTCCTGACGCAGCACTCGCGTCACTGCTTCGACTGGTACTCGAAGAACCACTTCTGGTTCAGCTTGTCGATCGTGCCGTCCGCCTTCATCTCGGCGAGCGCGGCGTTGACCGGCGCGACGAGATCGGAGCCGGGCGTGAAGATGAAGCCGAACTCCTCCGCGCCCGAGCGGCTCGCCGACGATCTTGAAGGAGCCCGGCGAGGCGCCGATGTAGCCGGCGGCCGAGGTCTTATCCATCAGCACGAGATCGACGTCGCCCGACTTCAGCGCCTGCACCCAGGCGCCGAACGTGTCGAAGAGCTTGATGCGCGGATTGGCCTCGTCGCCGTCGAGCACGTTGTAGACGGCGGTGTAGAAATTCGTCGTGCCGGCCTGCGCGCCGACCAGCAGATTTGCGTCCTTGGCGAAGCTTGCCGCGTCGGTGAACCGGTTCTCGTCGGCGCGCACCAGCATGTACTGCTCGGAGATCATGTAGGGATCGGAGAAGTCGACCTGCGCCTTGCGCTCGTCGTTGATGGTGATGCCGTCCATGCCGATGTCGAACTGGCCCTCGCGCACCGCCTGGATCATCGTGTCCCAGCTCGACAGGTTCCACTCGACCTTCAGGTTCAGCCGCTTGGCGATCTCGTTCACGGCGTCGTATTCCCAGCCGATCCCCTCGCCGGTCTTCGGGTCGGCGAAATTGAGCGGCACGTAGGCGTTCTCCGTCACCGCCCTCACGGTGCGGCCGCCGAGATCGGGAAGCTCGCTGCGCGCGGGTGTCGCGGCAAGAAGCAGCGCGGCGACGGCAATCTTGATCCTGGTCATGCTTGAGGACTCCGGCACGAACTCGCTCCGCCTTGTTTTAGCCGGCTGCGGCGGCTTGGGGAGGCCGACCGCGCCTGCGCGATCCAGGCGCGCGCCAGCGCCAGGCCGGTCGCGTCCGCCGCCCGCCCGTGGCGCGCCGCCTCCGCGGGATGGCGATCGAACCAGTCGGGCGCGTAGTCGGCGATCTCGGCGGCGAAATCGCGCGTCCAGCTTGCGACGAGCTCGGTGCCGGCCTCGAAATGGAACTGGATGCCGTAGGCCGCGCGGCCGATGCGGAAGGCCTGCATCGGCGTCATCGCGCTCGTCGCAAGATGCACGGCGCCGGGCGGCAGCGTGAACGTGTCGAGGTGCCAGTGGAAGATCGGCGCCGCCTCGCCCATCGCGGAAAGCACCGGATCGGCGCGGCCGGCCTCCGTCGCGCGCACCTCGTGCCAGCCGAATTCGAGCGGACGCCCGAGGATGTTCTTCGCGCCGTAGCCGCGCGCCAGAATCTGCGCGCCGAGGCAGATGCCGAGCACGCCCTTGTCCGCATCCCCGAAGGCGCGGGCGAGCGCCGCCTCGTCCTTCAGGTAGGGATGGTTCTCGTCGTCGAGCGCATCCTGCGCGCCGCCGAGCATGATCAGCGCGTCGAAGCCGCCGGGCGATGCCGGCAGCGCCTCGCCGGCGATGCGTGCGAAGGACCCGCAGTCTCGGCGCCGGCCTCGGCCAGCGCCTCGCCGACAAGACCGAGCGTCGTCTTCGGATAGTTCTCGATGACGAGGACGCGCATTTCTCCGAAAGCGGATTAGCACGCCGCAGCCGCGTCATCGGAACACGCCGCGCGAGCCGCGTTGTCACAGGATGGAGCGCCGATGATCGCCTGCCTATCTAAAGCCAGCGAGCCGAACATCGGTTGCCGGAAGAGACAGACGCTGACGAGGCGCTAGAGCGCTTCCCGTCAAGCTATCCGCCAATTGACCAGCCGGCGTTACCGGCTGGGACAGGCGAAGAGACGGTAGATGCGCTGAGCCGCTAAAGCAGCGAGCCCTGGTCGCCGGAGCAGCCGTCGCCGGTGCGCGCGCGCTGGCCTTCGTCCCCCGTGACCGTCACCGTCGCGCGCCGTGCGCGACCTTGATCAGCAGCGGATCGCCGGTCGCGACCTGCTCGGGCGAGCGCACCGTGCCGCCGCTTGAATCGAGCACGATCGCAAAGCCGCGCGAGAGATCGCGTCCGGCGACACGGTCTCGCGCAGCGTCTGGAAGAGCCGCGAGACCTGCCGATAGCGCTCGCGATGGCGGGCGACGGCGCGCGCCAGGCTGGCGACGTTGTGGCGCGCAGCCGCGCGAGAGAGATCGCGCCGCGCCAGGCGCACCAAAGTCGCCGTGCGCTGAGCGCCATGCGCCCCATCATCTGCGTCAGACGCTCGCGCCGCTCAGCATCGGCGCGGCGGAGGATCGCCGGATTGTGGCGGCCGGCGACCGCTGCGTAGCGCTCGCGCTTCTTCGCCACCTCGGTCACGAGCGAGCGGCCGAGCCGGCCGCCGACATCGTCGAGCTTCTGCCTGGGCAGCGCGAGCAGATCGGCGAGCGAGGGAAGCGCGCGGCGTCAGCGCCAGATACTCGCGCCGGCGTGCTTCCATGCCGCGGCGAAGCGCCAGCTCGTGGCGGCTTGCAAGCTCGCGCGTCTGCGCGAGAAGCTCCACGCGCACCGGCACCGCCATCTCGGCGGCGCCGGTCGGCGTCGGGGCGCGCAGGTCGGCGGCGTGGTCGACCAGCGTCCAGTCGGTCTCGTGGCCGACGGCGGCGATGACGGGAATCGCACTCGCCGCGACGGCGCGCACGGCGACCTCCTCGTTGAAGGCCCACAGATCCTCGATCGAGCCGCCGCCGCGCGCGACGATCAGAAGGTCGGGGCGCGGCAGCGCGCCGCCTGCGGCAATCGCGTTGAAGCCGCGGATCGCCGCCGCCACCTCCTCCGCCGCGCCCTCGCCCTGCACGCGCACCGGCCAGACGAGCACGTCGGCGCGGAAAGCGGTCGCGCAGGCGGTGCAGGATGTCGCGGATCACCGCGCCGGTCGGCGACGTGACGACGCCGATCACCGCCGGCAGATAGGGGATCGGCTTCTTGCGCGCGGCGTCGAAGAGCCCTTCGGCGGCGAGCTTCTTGCGGCGCTCCTCCAGGAGCGCCATCAGCGCGCCGGCGCCGGCGGGCTCCAGGTAATCGACGACGAGCTGGTAGCGCGAGCGGCTCGGATAGGTGGTGAGCCGCCCCGTCGCCACCATCTCCAGCCCTTCCTCGGGCTTGAACTTCAGCCGCTGGAAGGTCGTTCTCCAGACGACCGCTTCGAGCGCCGCGCCGGAATCCTTCAGCGTGAAATAGCAATGCCCGGAGCCGGCGGCGCCCTTGAAGCCGGAGACCTCGCCGCGCACGCGCACGTGCTCGAATTCGTTCTCCACCATCCGCCGCAGCGCGAAGGAGAGCTCCGAGACGGTGATATTCGACGACGTTGGTGGCGGGGGTTCGCTCATGCGCCTGCGCTGCGCATCTCAGGACAGGACCGTTCACGCCGAGCTCAATACCCTCGCGCTTCTGCAGATGTGCGATCACCGAGAACAGATTGTCTGCGCGCGGATTTCCCTCGGCGCTCAGCATTCGCATCAAACTCTTCGGATTCTTGTGCGTTGCTCCGGCCAGATCTGTCGAATCCGACAGTCGCATTGATATAGTCGCGCAGCAGAACTTTCCCGTCGTCGAGCTCATCGCGAAGCAAAGCCTCGACCGCCTCCCGCAGCAGACCGACGCGAAAGTCGGGATCGCGCTGGGCACGTTCCTTCACCGTCTCCTTGAAGCTTCGCGTCAGCGCCATGGCATCTCTGCGCTCCTTCCTTCGCCGCCTGTATTCCGCCCAATAGTCTTGCGGCCTCGCCTTATGTCGGCCTGCCTGCCGCTTCTTCGTGCCGCCCGCCAGAAGGACGACGAGTTGGCCGCCATCCCGGCCAAAATAGATCCGGTATCCCGGACCCCAATCGATCCGCCGTTCCAGGACGCCCTCCCCGACCGATTTCGTTCCCCCGGATTGCCGACCTCCATCCGCGCGAGGGCGGTTCGCACTTTCAGCGCCGCTCGGCTGTCGAGCCCATCAAACCATTCCGCGAACGGGCAAGTCCCTCCCGCCGTCACGTATTGAACGAGTTCGATCATCGAAGCTATGGTCTCATATACGTTACTATATATTCGATGCAAGCCGTGGCTGCAGACACGCCGGCACGCTCTTCTTGACGCGCCCGCTCCCGCTCTTCAAGCCGGAGGCGCATGACGCTACGACTTCAAGAGCCCGCGCCTTTTCGTCGAGAGCGATCTTTCGGCCGGCGCGCGGGTTACGGCCGATGCGGCGAGCAGGCCAACTATCTCCTCAACGTGCTGCGGCTGAAGGACGGCAGACGCGATCCTCCTCTTCAACGGCCGCGACGGCGAATGGCGCGCGCGATCGCCGAGGCGAAGCGGAAGAGCTGCGCGCTCGTGCGTCGAAGAGAGGCTGCGCGAGCAGACGCCGCTCCCCGACCTCCACTACCTCTTCGCGCCGCTCAAGCATGCGCGGCTCGACTACATGGTGCAGAAGGCCGTGGAGATGGGCGTCGGCCGGCTCCGCCCCGTGCTCACCGAGTTCACGCAGGTCGGCCGCGTCAACCTCGAGCGCATGCGGGCGAACGTCGTCGAGGCGGCGGAGCAATGCGGCGTCCTGGCGCTTCCCGCGATCGATCCGCCGAAGAAGCTCGCCGACGCCCTTGCGGACTGGGATCCCGAGCCGCCGGCTGATCTTCTGCGACGAGGCGGCGCCGACCGCCAATCCCGGCAGAGGCCCTGACGAAGCCTGCCGCGCGGCCCCGCCGCCCTCCTGATCGGCCCGGAGGGCGGATTTTCCGAGACGCGAGCGCGCCGATCTGCTCGCCCGGCCCTACGTCACGGCGCTGTCGCTCGGGCCGCGCATCCTGCGGGCCGACACCGCGGCCGTCGCGGCGCTGGCGCTCGTCCAATCATTCATCGGCGATTGGCGATAAAAGGCTTTGCGCCAGCGGGCGGCGCGATTATGGTCCGGCTCCTTTTCCACGGAGCGACGATGGCGCGCGACACCGCCGACCTGACGCCGATCGAAGGCCGCGACGAGCTCGCGGCGCATCTTGAATCGGGCTGGAAGCCGCGCGCTGCAATGGCGCATCGGCACCGAGCACGAGAAGTTCGGCTTCTACAAGGATGGCCATGCGCCGGTGCCCTTATCAAGGGCCGCGCGGCATCCGGCGCTGCTGGAAGGCATGCAGGGCCTGCTCGGCTGGGAGCCGATCACCGACGGCGAGAACATCATCGGCCTCGCCGACCCGGTCGGCGGCGGCGGCGATCTCGCTCGAGCCGGGCGGGCAGTTCGAGCTTTCCGGCGCACCGCTCCGTTCGCTCCACCAGACCTGCCGCGAGGTGAATGCGCATCTCGCCCAGGTGCGGCGAGATCGCCGATCCGCTCGGCATCGGCTTCCTCGGCCTCGGCATGAGCCCGAAATGGAAGCTCTCCGAAACGCCGGTCATGCCGAAGTCGCGCTACAGGATCATGGCGAACTACATGCCGAAGGTCGGCAGCCATGGCCTCGACATGATGTTCCGCACCTGCACGGTGCAGGTGAACCTCGACTTCTCCGACGAAGCCGACATGCGCGACAAGATGCGCGTCGGGCTTGCGCTGCAGCCGATCGCGACGGCGCTCTTCGCCAATTCGCCGTTCACCGAGAACCGGCCGAACGGCTTCCTCTCCTACCGCGCCGAGATCTGGCGCGACACCGACCCGAACCGCACCGGCATGCTGCCCTTCGCCTTCCTCGACGGCTTCGGCTTCGAGAAATACGTCGATTGGGCGCTCGACGTGCCGATGTATTTCGTCGTCCGCGACGGCCGCTACCACGACATGACGCAGCTTCACCTTCCGCCAGTTCATGGAGGGCGCAGCGCGCCGAACGACCTGCCCTCGCCCGCGGCCGACGATGGGCGACTGGAAGAACCACCTCTCCACGCTCTTCCCCGAAGTCCGGCTCAAGACCTATCTGGAGATGCGCGGCGCCGACGGCGTGCCGTGGCGACGGCTCTGTGCGCTGCCGGCGCTCTGGGTCGGGCTGCTCTACGACCAGACCTCGCTCGACGGCGCCAAGGCGCTCGTCGCCGACTGGACGGCGGAGGAGCGGCAGGCGCTGCGCGACGCGGTGCCGAAGACGGCGCTTGCCACGCCCTTCCGCGACCGCACCGTGCTCGACATCGCGCGCGACGTCGTGGGGCTCGCGCGCGACGGGCTGAGGCGCCGCGCCATTCCCGGAAACGGCGCGCCCGACGAGGCGGCCTATCTCCACCCGCTGGAAGAGACGCTGGCGCTCGGCAAGACGCCGGCGGAAAACCTGATCTGGCAATATGAGACGCTCTGGGGCCGCTCCGTCGAGCCGCTCTTCGAAGAGCAGGCCTACTGACCCGATCAGCCGCGCTGACCGCTCGCATCAGAAGGATTTGGCTGGAAGCGCGAGGCTGACGACCAGCGCATAGTCGTGTCCGACCTTCCTCTCGCAGTTCCCATGGCCTCCACGACAGTTTTCGCGCCGCCGCTGCGCGCAACCCCTTGCCGCCGGCGACTTCGGCCTCTTCGGCGGCACCGTGCTCGTCTGGAGCACGACCTGGCTGGCGCTGAAATTCCAGCTCGGGACGGTCGATCCGCAGGTCTCGCTCGTCTGGCGCTTCCTGATTGCCGCGCCGCTGATGTTCCTCGTCTGCAGGCTCGCCGGCGCAGCGCATCGCGTTCCCGCTGCGCGCGCACCTTCGCTTTGCGGCGCTCGGCCTCTTCTTCTACTCGACCAACTTCCTCCTCTTCTACAATGCCGGCCAGTACGTCGTGTCCGGCCTCCTCTCGGTCATCTTCTCGCTTGCCTCGCTGACCAATATCGCTCTTGCCGCGATCTTTCTCGGCGAGCCGCTCAGGCCGCGCGTGGCGCTCGGCGCGTTCTTCGGGCTCTGCCGGCATCTCGCTGATGTTCTGGCATGAGCTCGACGGCAACCTCGGAGCGGGCCCGCTGATCGGGCTTGGGCTCGGATTCCTCGGCTGCCTGTCGTTCTCGACCGGCAACGTGATCGCCGCGCGCGTCCAGCTTGACGGCATTCCCGCGCTCTCGGCGAACGCCTGGGGGCTGACCTACGGGGTCGCGGTCAATCTCATCGTCGCGCTCGTCGCCGGCAGCGCCTTCATCGTCGAGCCGACGGCGCGCTACATGATTGCGCTTCTCTGGCTGGCCATTCCCGGGCTCGGTGCTGGTGTTCTGGATGTATCTGGTGCTGCTCAGACGCATCGGCGCGGACCGCGCGGGCTACACGGCCGTCGTGGCGCCGGTGCTGGCGCTCCTCGTCTCCACCTTCGCCGAGGACTATCGCTGGTCGGCGCTTGCGCGTGAGCGGCCTCGTGCTCGTCGCGGCCGGCAACGTTCTTGTGCTGACGCGCAGGCGAGCGCTGAGCGCCCTATTCGCGAGCAGCACCCGCGTCGGCGGGATCGTCACCGTCATCACCGTGCCTTCGCCGCGCGCGCTTCTGATCGAAAGCGCAGCGCGGTTCGCTTCCACCAGCGCCTTCGTCAACGGCAGGCCGAGCCCGGTGCCGGCGCGGTCCGCCAGGCTTGCAATCGAAAGATCGCGGAAAGGCTCAAGCGCGCGCGCGACCTCCGCTTCCGTCATGCCATGGCCGGTGTCGCGGATGCGAAGCAGTGCTTCGCCGATCTCGCTCAGGCTGGTCGAGACGATCACCTGTCCGCCCGGCCCCGCGTGCCGCACGGAGTGGGACAAGAGATTCATCACGATCTGGCGGAGCGTACGCTCGTCGGCGACGATCGCCGGGACCTCGCGCGAAAGGCTGGAGCGCACGACGACGCGCGGCCCGGCCCGCCTGCGCCTGCATCAGGCCGATCGCCTCGCTGCACGATCTCGTTCAAAGGCACGGCGGCGAACTCGAGCGCAAGCCTGCCCGCCTCGATCCGCGAAATGTCGAGAAGGTCGTTCGACGAGATTGACGACGTGCTCGCCGGAGGCGCGGATCGTGCGCAGATATTCGCGGTAGCGCTCGTTCTCGACCGGGCCGAAGCGCTCCTCGATCATCGCCTCGGCGTTGCCGATGATGCCGTTCAGCGGCGTGCGGATCTCGTTGCTGACGCGAGCGAGGAATTCCGACTTCTGCGTGGAGGCGTCCTCCGCGGCGCGCTTCGCCGCCGTCAGCTCAGCTTCGATCCGCTTCCAATGCGTGATGTCGCGAAGCACCGCGCAGAAGCGCTGGCCCTCCTCGCTCGAAATCCGCCCCATCGTCATGAAGAGCGGGATCGAGCCGGCGCCGGCCGCGGCCTCAACCTCGCGCCCTTCGTTCAGGAGGCTGGCGACGCCGTTGTCTCTCAGCCCTGAGAGATAGTCGAGCGCGGCCTTCCGGCTCTCCGGCGTCAGAAGATCGTCGAACTGGCGGCCGACCATTTCGCGCGGCGTCGAGCCCGAAGAGCGCTTCGGCGCTGGCATTCACGCTTTCGATTGCGCCCGACCGATCGAGGACGACGACGCCGTCGGTCGCCGTGTCGAGGATCGCGGTCATCTCGCGCAGCCGCCGGCGCGCCTCTGCGAGCTGCTCCGACAAGGCGGAGAGGCGAGCGTCGGCGCCTGTCGCCTCCCCGCCTCGCGCGGCGTCTTTCTTCTCTCTTCCCGCTTGCGGCGTTTCAGGCGCGCGGGTGGCTCGGAGGGAGGCGGCGATCGCTCCTCGTCTTCGGCGAAGGCTCGATGCGTGCGGTGCGCTTCGGCGCTCCGCGGCCCTTTCCGCTTCGGAAGCCTGCTTGGCGGCGAGCCCGTCGACGATCCGATCGCGGAGCGCGGCGGCGATCTCCTCGAAGGCGTTCCGCTCCTGCGTCGTGAGGCTGCGCGCTGTCGGCCATGCGCTCAAGGTCGGCGCGGATCGGGACGACGTTGGCGGCGAGCAATTCCTCGTAAGGCGGCTGCGGCTCGCCGAGCGGGGCCGCGGACCGAAGCGCGCCTCGAAGGTCGCCGGCATCAGCGCCTCGGCGGGCCTGCAGGATGCCGAAGCCGCGAAAGCCCTGGAAGGATTGGTCGCCGCCGAAGACCGGAAGCGCGGTCAGCTCCACCGGCACGCGCACGTTCGAGCCTTCGATCGGCCACCAGGCGGTGAGCCCGCTCCAGGTGTCGCGCTGGCGAAGCGCGCGGGCGATCCGCCCGCCCGGATCGAGCCGCAGCCGCGCGGAAGCTTCCTGCCAGCGCTCGCCGACGATCTCGGCATTGCGGCCGACGACCTGGGCGAGGCCGGGAGAGAGGAACAGGAAGCGGTCGGCGGCGTCGGTCTGCCAAAGAAAGCGCACCGGGCGCGCGAGAAAGACTCTGCGGCACCCGTCCCGCCGTGACCGAGCGTGCCGTCGGCCCTCTTCCGAAGTCCGCGCGCTCATCGCGTGCGACGGCCTTGGCTGGCGGGGCGGTAGCCGGCTTCGGCGGAGGCGCTTTTTCGGGCGGCGCCTCGTTCGGCGGCCGGCTCATCCGCCGCCACGCTTCGACGCCTGCCGCCGCAGCCGGTTGCGCCGGGGCGACGCGCGCCGCTTCTTCGCGGAGCGCGGCGGCGAGCATGCTCAGCCCCGGCCCGTCGAGCGCCGACGGCGCGGCGGCCGCCCCGCGCTGTGGCTGGAAGGGCTCCGGCCTGCGCTCGACGAGGCAGAGCCTGAGCGCGCGCCCGCCCTCCGAGAACTCCACCGCCGGCGTCGCGGCGCCGATCAATTCGGCAATGCCCGGCGCGCCCTCCGCCAGCGTCTCCCCCGTCGCGCCGACGACGGCCGCGACCACGCCGCCGCCGGTGAAGAAGGTCGCGAGGTCGGCAGGCGCGGGCTTCGCGCCGACGGCCTGAACAACCGCGATGAGCCCGAGCAAATCTCCCGCGCGCACCGGTCGGCAGCGGCAAAGAACGGGAAGCGCGGCAAGATCGTCGGCAAGCCGCAGCCGCGCGAGCGTCCCTGTCTCGGGAACTGCGCGTGCCAGGCTGCCAACCGCGCGCCGAAGCCCGTCGTCCGGCGCCCGTTCAGCCAGACGCCGCGAACGCCGACCCGAGCAGCTTCCCCGCTGCCGGGTTGGCCCAAAGCACCCGGCTCCCGTCGCGTGCGAAGACGATCGCCGGCTCGGCCGAAAAAAGGAGCGCGCCCAATTCGGGCACGGCGGCAAACGCCAGTGCGCTCTCCCGCCAGCCTGTCATCAACGGCTATCTCCCCCGCGGCGCCGCTTGGTTAATGAAACGTTATGGCAGAGATGAGGAGGTGAGCCAGCGCCTGAAGGCCATCCGCTCACCGCTATTCGCCGATTTTGGTTAACCGGGTGCGCCGCTCATACGCCCTAGGGGTTTGTGCAGTGCAAAATTATGTTGCAATGCACAATAAACTCGGCCTATATAACTGTCATCTTGACGCGATGATTATGGAGACCCCCATGGCGAGCACAGAGAAGAAGGCCGGCGCTGCCAAAGCGGCCGCGGCTGGCGCTACGACCAAGACGGGAAGTCGGCGGCGAAGGACATGATGGCCGCTTTCTCGTTTCCCGAATTCGAAATCCCTGAAGTTTTCCGCTCGTTCACCGAGCAGGGCCTGAACCAGACGCGCGAGGCGTATGCCCGCATGAAGAGCGCGGCGGAAGAGGCGACCGACGTTCTTGAGGACAGCCTTGGGACCGCGCGCGAGAACATGCGCGAGGTTCAGTTCAAGGCTCTCGACATGGCGAAGTCGAATGCCGATGCCGCGTTCGACCTCATGCGCAAGATGCTCGCGACGACCTCGGTCGCCGACGCGATGCAGTTGCAGACGGCATTCGCGCGCGAGCGTTTCGAGGCGATGGTCGACTATTCGAAGGACGTGCAGGCGACCGTGACGAAGGCCGGCACGGAAGCCGTCGCGCCCGCCAAGGCGATGTTCGAAAAGGCGATGAAGGTCGCCTGACCGACGCATCCGGTTTTTAGCAAAAGGCCCGGGCTTTGCCTGGGCTTTTTGTTGACCGCCTGAGCGCGTTCCGCTCCGCTTGCGTTTCCGCCCCGGTGACTTAGAAATCCCCAGCCCCGGAGGGAAGCTGCGGGGAAAATCCCGCTTTGGGGCCAGCGATGTACACGGCGACCACCAAGAGGATCAGCGTCAGCGTCGAGCCCCGCTACATGGCGGACCGGTCCGATCCGGCCGAGAACCGCTTCTTCTGGTCCTACACCGTCGAGATCGCCAACGGCAGCGCGGCGCCGGTGCAAATTCTCGCTCGCCACTGGGTCATCACCGACCAGCTCGGACGGCGCGAGGACGTGCGTGGCATCGGCGTCGTCGGCGAGCAGCCGGTGATCGAGCCCGGCGCGTCGTTCACCTACACGAGCGGCTGCCCGCTGCAGACACCGTCCGGCACGATGGTCGGCACCTATCAGGCGATCGGCGACGACGGCGAGGTCTTCTCCGTCGACATTCCCGCCTTCTCGCTCGACATCCCGGGCGAGCGCCGGGTGCTGAACTAATCCGGCCGCCGACCCTCTCGACACCACAGAACTGTCGTCATGCCCGGACTCGATCCGGGCGTCCACTCCGCAACGCTTTCTGCCAATCGCGACCGCAACGGAATAGATTGCCGGGTCAAGCCCGGCAATGACGACAATGTCCTATGCAGAGCTCTCCGATCGCTCGCTGACGATCTCCTTGGGATCGAAGCTGTAGTTGGCGCCGCAGAACTCGCAGCGCACCTCGACCGATCCCGACGAAGCCGCCGCCTCGTCGATCTCGCTCGGCTCCATCTCCCGCAAGACCTCGCCGATCCGCTCGCGCGAGCACGAGCAGTTCTCCTTGATCGAGATCGGCTCGAACACGCGCACGCCGCGCTCGTGGAAGAGCCGGTAGAGAAGCCGCTCGGCCACGATCGCCGGGTCGGTCAGCTCATGGTCCTCGACGGTGTCGATCAGCGCCTGCGCTTCGACCCAGGCGTCGTCATCCTCCTGATCGTCCTCCGCGAACGCACCCTCCGGCGCGTCGCCGGCCGGAAGATCGCGGTGACGGATGCGCTCGCCCGCCTCCGGCAGGAACTGCCCGATGATGCCGCCGGCGCGCCAGGTGCGCCGCGCCGCGCCGTCGGCGTCGCGCTCGTACATCTCGGCGACGGCAAGGCGGATGCGGGTCGGGATCTGCTCCGACTGGCGGAAATAGGTGTGCGCCGCCGCCTCGAGCGTCTCGTCCTCGAGCGGCACGTAACCCTGATAGCGCTGCTGCATCTCGCCCTGCTCGACGGTCATGGCGAGCGTGCCGGTGCCAAGCAGGACGCTCGTATCCCACTCGCTGTCGGTGGTCGCCGCTTCGACCGCCTCGGCGTCGAAGGTGGCGGTCGCGCGGATCTGGCCCGGCGTCCTGACGTCGACGACGACGAGCGACACCGGACCGTCCGTCTGCGTCTGCAGGATGAAGCGGCCGACGTCCTTCAGCGACGTTGCAAGGAGGGAAGCAAGCACCGCCGCCTCGCCCGACCAGGCGCTTCACGGGCGCCGGAAAATCGTGGCGCTGCAGGATGGCGTCGATCGACGCGCCGAGCGTCACCACGCGGCCGCGCACGTCGAGCGCCTCCACCTGGAAAGGCAGGGCCCGATCGTCGCCGCCCGAAGGCTCAACCGCGAAAAAACCGGTCTCGCTCACCGTCACGCTCCCGCTCCAAGACACCAGGCAAGGATGCCCTTCTGGGCATGCAGGCGGTTCTCCGCCTCGTCGAACACGACGGATTGGGGTCCGTCGATCACGTCCGCCGTCACCTCCTCGCCGCGATGGGCGGGGAGGCAGTGCATGAATATGGTGTCTGGCTTGGCTTTTTCCAAAAGCCGGGCGTTCACCTGATAGCGCTTCAGGAGATTGTGCCGGCGCTCCGCCTCCTCCTCCCCCATCGAGACCCAGGTGTCGGTCATCACGCAATCGGCGTCGGCGACCGCCTCCTCCGGGTCGCTCAGGAAGCGCACGTCGGGGCGGTTCTTGGCGATCCATTCGGCAGCGCCGGCGGCGGCTCAAGCTCGGGCGGCGCCGCCACGTCGAGCTTGAACTTGAAGCGCTCCGAGGCGTGCACCAGCGAGGCGAGCACGTTGTTCACGTCCCCCGACCAGGCGATCTTCTTGCCGGCGACCGGGCCGCGATGCTCCTCGAAGGTCATCAGGTCGGCCATGATCTGGCAGGGGTGCGAGCGCTGGGTCAGGCCGTTGATGACGGGCACGG
Source organism: uncultured Alphaproteobacteria bacterium (assembly GCA_963778625.1). Lineage (GTDB taxonomy): Bacteria > Pseudomonadota > Alphaproteobacteria > Rhizobiales > Afifellaceae > DASWJZ01. The sequence goes on along the minus strand of CAVZVB010000018.1, from coordinate 8,726 downwards.
TGGCGTGCGCGGCGAGCTCCAGAAGCGCATCGTGGTCGAGGATGCGGATCATGATCGCGTCGACGTAGCGGGAGAGAACGCGCGCCGTGTCGGCGAGCGTCTCGCCGCGGCCGAGCTGCATCTCCTTGCCGGAAAGCACGACCGTCTCGCCGCCAAGCTGGCGCATCGCGACGTCGAAGGAGACGCGCGTGCGGGTCGACGGCTTGTCGAAGATCATCGCCAGCACGCGGCCGTCGAGCGGACGCTCGCGGCGTATCGCGCTCGTCGGCCTTGCAGCCGCCGGCTGTCGTCGATGATGCCGCGCAGCGTCTCCGCGGGAAGATCGGAAATGTCGAGGAAGTGCCGCGGGGCGTCCATCGCGCGGCCTTCACTCGGCGGCGGCGCGGCGCGTCAACCCGGTCGAGCGCCGCATCGAGCCGCTCGACGGCCTCGTCCACATCCGTGTCGCTGATGATGAGCGGCGGCAGCAGGCGCACGACGTTGTCGCCGGCGGCGACGAGGAGCAGCCCTTCGCCGCGCGCGCGCGGCGGCGACCTCGCCGTTCGGGACGCGGCACTTGATGCCGAGCATCAGGCCCTCGCCGCGGATGCCTTCGACCACGTCCTGATGCGAATCGACGACGGCGGCGAGCTTCTGCTTGAGCCTGCAAGCCGGTCTGGCGGACGTGCTCGAGGAAGCCGTCGCCGAGGATGATATCGAGCACGGCCGCGCCGACGGCCATCGCGAGCGGGTTGCCGCCGAAGGTCGTGCCGTGCGTGCCCGCCGTCATCCCGGCCGCAGCTTCGCGCGTCGCCAGGCACGCGCCGACGGGAAAGCCGGCGCCGAGCCCCTTGGCGAGCGTCGCGATGTCGGGGGCGATGCCCGGCCCATTCGTGCGCGAGGAAGCGGCCGGTGCGGCCCATGCCGGTCTGGATCTCGTCGAAGATCAGAAGCAGCCCGTGCTCGTCGCAAAGCTGGCGCAGGTAGCGCAGGTCTTCCAGCGGCACGGGCCGGATGCCGCCCTCGCCCTGGATCGGCTCGATCAGGATCGCGGCGGTCTCCGGCGTGATCGCCGCCTCAAGCGCCTTGCGGTCGCCGAACGGCACCTGGTCGAAGCCCTCGACCTTCGGCCCGAAGCCTTCCAGGTATTTCTTCTGGCCGCCGGCGGCGATGGTCGCGAGCGTGCGGCCGTGGAAGGCGCCCTCGAACGTGATGATGCGGAAGCGCTCCGGCGCGCCGCTTCACATAATGGTAGCGCCGCGCCGTCTTGATCGCGGCTTCGTTCGCCTCGGCGCCGGAATTGCCGAAGAAGACGCAGTCGGCGAAGGTCGCGGCGACGAGCCGCTCGCCGAGCGCGCGCTGGCCCGGAATCTCGAAAATGTTGGAGACGTGCCAGACCTTCTCGGCCTGCGCCTTCAACGCGGCGACCACATGCGGATGCGCGTGGCCGAGCACGTTCACGGCGATGCCGCCCATGAAGTCGAGATAGCGCGTGCCGTCGGTGGCGACGAGCCAAGCGCCCTCGCCCCGCTCGAAGGCAAGGTCGATCCGCTGATAGGTCGAAAACAGCGGCGAATCCGATTGCGGTTTTGTCGCCATCGCCAGAACTGCCAGACTTCTTGAAAATCAAAGGCCGCCCGAGGGGCGGCCGCCGCACCTCGCTTACCATGGCGCGGGCAATGCGCGCAAACGCCAAGGCGGCGGAACCGCCAGGAGACCCGCGCCGTTCAGGCCCGCCTTTCGGCGAGCCAGACGGTATGTCCGCCGCATTCGGGATCCTCGACGCGATGGACGACGACGTCGAAGCCGTTCTCGTCGAGAAGCGCGCGATATTCCTCCGCGTCGAGGCTCGCGTGGAAGAGCGGCGCGGCCATAGAGGTCGCCGATCGCCTCGCCCGCCGCCGGGCCGGAGGTGAAGAGGAGCGCGGCGCCCGGCGCGGCGTGATCGCCAAAGACCGGGAACATCGCGCGCTGATCGGCGCGCGTCGAGATGGAAGAAGCTGTCCCAGGCGATGATCGCATCGAAGCGCCGTCCAAGGGCGAGCGTGCGCATGTCGGCGACAAGCCACGTCCGATCGGGGAAGCGCTCGCGGCAAAGCGCCACCATCGCCGGCGCCGCATCGACGCCGGTAACGTCGCAGCCCCGCTCGATGAAGAAGCGCGCGATCGGCTGACCGGTGCCGCAACCGAGGTCGAGCACGGAGAGCTGTTCGGCCGGGCGGCCATCCAGCATCTTGGCGAGGTAGGCCTCTTCGCCGGCAAAACGCGTCCGATGTCGGTCGAAACGCGCCGCAGCCGCCTCGTAGAGCGGCGCCACCTCGGTCGTGACGGCGGGCTCTGCAGCCGCTTCACTCGCGGAATTCCGCTCCTTGCGCGCCTCTCCCGGCGGGCGGTGTGGCATTCGCGACTCACTCCCTCCAATTCCACAGATAATGCCGTTGGATAAGCCTGGCCGACTCTTGTCGGCGATTCCGGCCGACTATACGTTCTCCCTCGAAACGCACGAGATGTTGTGCGGCGGGCCAGTTTCCAATCTAGGTTTTGCGTTTGACGCGGGCGCGATGCGTTCCGTGAACGCAACCGGATTCGGCGAGGACACGGCCCCAAGGAGAAGACATGTCCTGGACCGACGAACGCGTCGAATTGTTGAAGAAGCTCTGGCAGGACGGCCTTTCCGCCAGCCAGATCGCCGGCGAGCTCGGCGGCGTCACCCGCAACGCGGTGATCGGCAAGGTTCACCGCCTCGGCCTTTCCGGACGCGGGCAGCCGACCTCGTCGATCAAGCGCCAGCGGCGCACGCATCCAAGCGGCATCCGCCGCTCGCGCCCGGTCTCCGTCGGCAATCTCGCGCTGAAGAGCAACCTCGACTATCTGCCCGACGCGGACCTGCAGCCGCGCCGCAACGTGGTGGTGCCGATCCCGCGCAAGCTCTCGATCTTCCAGCTCAACGAGCACACCTGCAAATGGCCGATCGGCGATCCCGGCCAGGATGATTTCCACTTTTGCGGGCATGATTCACTGGAAAATCTCCCGTACTGCGAGTATCACGCAGGGGTTGCGTATCAGGCCCCGGAGCCGCGGCGGCGCGCGAAAGCGAGCCGGCTGAGCGGCTCACGAGCCCCTTCCTCCCGAAGAAAGGGCGTACCAAAATGGCGGGGCTTGCCCCGCCTTTTCTCTGTGCGGACTTTCTGTACAGCGATTTCAGGCCCGCTCGAACTGCTCGTTGAAGGCGTAGCCGGCGCCGCGGACGGTGCGGATCGGGTCGCGGCTGCGGCCGCGGTTCAGCGCCCGGCGGAGGCGGCCGATGTGGACGTCGACGGTGCGCTCGTCGACATAGACGTCGTGGCCCCAGACGCCGTCGAGAAGCTGCTCGCGGGAGAAGACGCGGCCCGGCGTCTTCATCAGGAACTCAAGCAGGCGGAACTCGGTCGGGCCGAGATGCACCTCGCGCCCGGCGCGGCGCACGCGGAACGTCTCGCGGTCGAGCTCAAGGTCGCCGGCGCGCAGCACCGAGGAGATCGCCTCCGGCCGCGCGCGCCGCAGAAGCGCCTTCACCCGCGCCATCAGCTCCGGCACGGAGAACGGCTTCACGACGTAGTCGTCGGCGCCGGTCGCGAGCCCGCGGATTCGCTCGTCCTCCTCGCCGCGCGCGGTCAGCATCAGGATCGGAAGCGCCGCCGTGTCGTCGCGCGTCCGGAGCCGCCGGCAGAGCTCGATGCCGGAAAGACCGGGCAGCATCCAGTCGAGGATGAGCAGATCCGGCATGCGCTCGCGCAGCCTGACCTCCGCCTCGTCGCCGCGCGCGGCGACCTCCACCTCGTAGCCCTCCGCCTCGAGGTTGTAGCGGAGGAGCAGCGTCAGCGGCTCCTCGTCCTCGACGATCAGGATGAGCGGCTTTGCCATGCCCCGCTGCCTCCGTCGTCCCTATTCGTCGATCTGCGTGCTCGACTGGCGGGGGCCTTCCCACTGCTCGCCGGTGATCAGGTAGTAGACCGTCTCGGCGATGTTGGTGGCGTGGTCGCCGATGCGCTCGATGTTCTTGGCGCAGAACAGAAGATGCGTGCACATCGTGATGTTGCGCGGATCCTCCATCATGTAGGTGAGGAGCTCGCGGAAGAGCGACGTGTAGACGGCGTCGATCTCCTCGTCCTGCGTGCAGACCTCGCGCGCCTTCTCGACGTCGCGCGTCGCGTAGGCGTCGAGCACGTTCTTCACCTGCCTGAGCGCCAGCTCGGAAATGTGCTCCACGCCGACGCGCAGCTTCTTGGAGAAGGTCTCGCGCTGGATGACGACGGCGCGCTTGGCGATGTTCTTGCCGAGGTCGCCGATGCGCTCCAGATCGTTGGCGATGCGGATCGCGGCGATCGTCTCGCGCAGGTCCTGCGCCATCGGCTGGCGGCGGGCGATCAGAACGATCGCGTCCTCCTCGATCTGGCGGTGCAGCGCATCGACCTTCTTGTCGGCCTCGATCACCTCGTGCGCGAGGGCCATGTCGGAGCGCAGAAGCGCGCCGATCGAGCGCTCGACGATCTGCTCGGCGCGGCCGCCCATCTCGGCGATGGAGCGGGAGAGCGCCTGAAGCTCGTCCTCGAAGGAGGTGACGGTGTGCTGTGTCATTCCTTGCGTCCCTCAGCAGCCGGCTAGCCGAAGCGGCCGGTGATGTAGTCTTGCGTGCGGCTGTCGCGCGGGGCGGTGAAGATTTTCGAGGTCTCGTCGAACTCGACCATCTCGCCGAGATACATGAAGGCGGTGAAATCGGAGACGCGCGCCGCCTGCTGCATGTTGTGGGTGACGATGCAGATCGTGTACTCGTTCTTCAGCTCGTCGATCAGCTCCTCGATCTTCGACGTCGAGATCGGATCGAGCGCCGAGCAGGGCTCGTCGAACAGGATGACCTCCGGCCGCACCGCGACGGTGCGCGCGATGCACAGGCGCTGCTGCTGGCCGCCCGAGAGGCTCAGGCCGTTGGCGTTGAGCTTGTCCTTCACCTCATCCCACAGCGCCGCGCGCTCCAGGCAGTGCTTGACGCGGTCGTCGAGCTCGGACTTCGAGATCCGCTCGTAGAGCCGGATGCCGAAGGCGATGTTCTCGTAGATGGTCATCGGGAACGGCGTCGGCTTCTGGAACACCATGCCGACCTTGGCGCGCAGCAGGTTGAGATCCTGCGAAGGCGAGAGGATGTCCGTGTCGTCCAGCCTGACATGGCCGTCGGCGCGCTGGCCGGGATAGAGGTCGTACATCCGGTTGAGGATGCGCAGCAGCGTGGACTTGCCGCAGCCCGACGGGCCGATGAACGCCGTCACCTTGTTCAGATAGAGCGGCACGTTGATGCTCTTCAGCGCGCGGGTTCGCCGTAGTAGAAATCCAGGTCGCGGATCGAGATCTTTTCCTTGAGGCCTTCGGCGCCCGCCGGCGCGTCTGGTGACGCTCGGCGTCGGGGACGCTGGTGCTTGTTCACGGTCATGACGTTTTTCCCCCTGATGAGAGGACGCGCGCGATGATGCTGAGCGCAAGCACCGCCATGGTGATGAGGAGAGCGCCGGTCCAGGCAAGCTGCTGCCAGTCGTCATAGGGGCTGAGCGCGAACTGGAAGATGACCACCGGCAGGCTCGACACCGGCGCGTTCATGTTCGTGCTCCAGAACTGGTTGTTGAGCGCGGTGAACAGCAGCGGCGCCGTCTCGCCGCTGATGCGGGCGACGGCGAGCAGCACGCCGGTGATCATGCCGGCGCGGGCGGCGCGATAGGCGACCTTCTGGATCATCAGCGATCGCGGCAGCCCGATCGACGCCGCCGCCTCGCGCATCGTGTCGGGCAGCAAGCTCAGCATGTCCTCGGTCGTGCGCACCACCACCGGCATCACGATCACCGCCAGCGCCACCGAGCCGGCCCAGCCGGAGAAGTGGCCCATCCGGGCGACCATGACCTCGTAGATGAACAGGCCGATCACGATCGACGGCGCGCTGAGCAGGATGTCGTTGATGAAGCGCACCACCATGGTCAGTTTTTCGTAGCGGCCGTACTCGGCCATGTAGGTGCCGGCGAGGATGCCGAGCGGGGTGCCGATCAGCACGGCGATGACGGTCATCACCAGGCTGCCGACGATCGGGTTGAGCAGCCCGCCGGAGCGAGCCGGGCGGCGGCGTCATCTCGGTGAAGACCGCCAGGTTGAGGCCGCTGAAGCCCTTCCACAAGAGCACGGCGAGGATGAGGACCAGCCAGGTCAGCCCGAATGCCGTGGCGGCGTATGCCAGCCCGATGGCGACATGATTGCGGCGGCGGCGAGTGTCGTAGATCGCCATGGTCAGGCTCCGATCCGCGCGTTGAGCCGCATCAGCATGAAGCGCGCCGCGGCCAGCACGAAGAACGTGATGACGAACAGGATGAGGCCGAGCGCGACCAGCGAGGACGTGTAGAGCACGCCGTCCGCCTCGGTGAACTCGTTGGCGATGGTGGCGGAGATGGTGGTGCCCGGCGCCAGGATCGAGCCGGAGATGCGGTGTGCGTTGCCGATGACGAAGGTCACCGCCATGGTCTCGCCGAGCGCGCGGCCGAGAGCCAGCATCACGCCGCCGATGACGCCGACGCGCGCATAGGGCAGCACGACGTAGCGCACCACCTCCCAGGTCGTGGAGCCGATCCCGTAGGCGGCTTCCTTCAGCACCGGCGGCACCGCGTCGAACACGTCGCGCGTGATCGAGGTGATGAACGGAAGCACCATGACCGCAAGGATCAGACCGGCGGTCAGGATGCCGATGCCGTAGGGCGGCCCGGCGAACAGCGTGGACAATCCCGGGATCGGGCCAAACACGTCGATCAGGAACGGCTGCACCGTCTCCTGCAGGAAACGGCGCGAACACGAACAGGCCCCAGATGCCGTAGATGATCGAGGGAATGCCGGCCAAGAGCTCGATGGCGATGCCGATCGGGCGGCGCAGCCATCTCGGGCACAGCTCGGTCAGAAACAGCGCGATGAAGAGGCCGATCGGCACGGCGATCAGCATGGCGATGACCGAGGTGACGACGGTGCCGTAGATCGGCGCGATGGCGCCGAACTGCTCGGTCACCGGGTTCCAGACCTCCCGGTAGACGAAGGAGAACCCGAAGGTGCTCAGCGCCGGCCACGAGCCATGGATCAGCGAAACGATGATGCCGCTGAGGATGAGGAGAACAATGATGGCGGCGGCGCGCGTGATAATGCGGAACGCGGTGTCGCCAAGCCGGAGGCGCCGGAGAATTCTTGGCCCGCGCCGACCTGCTGGCTCGTCTGAACGGCCCCGCCCTGCATCGCTGCATCAACCACAGGCCGCCCCCTGCTGGGTTGCATCCGGGCCTCCTCCACTCAAACGCAATCGGAAGGCCACTGAAGCGGCAGCGAGGCCGCAAGACAAGCTGCTCGGTGAACAGCGGTGGACAAGAAGAGGGCGCCGCCGGCGGCGCCCTCTCCGATCGTCAACCGGATCTTACATGGCCGCGAAGACGGGCTTGCCGCTCGCAGTCCTTGATCTCGCTCGTCCAGTAGGCCTCGATGTCGCTCACCACGTTGTCGGGCATCGGGACGTAGTCGAGCTCTCGGCCATCTCGCCGCCGTTGTCGTAGCACCAGGCGAAGAACTTGAGCGCCTCGGCCGAAGCCTCCGGATCCGCCGGCTCCTTGTACATCAGGATCCAGGTGGCGGCGGTCATCGGCCAGGACTCGTCGCCGGGCTGGTTGGCGAGGATGACGCCGTAGCCGGGCTGGGACGACCAGTCGGCATTCGCCGCGGCAGCCGAGAAGGCCTCGGAGGTCGGAGCAACGGCCTTGCCGGCCTTGTTCATCATGTCGGTGTAGGTCAGCTTGTTCTGCAGCGCATAGGCGTACTCGACGTAGCCGATCGAGCCCGCGGTGTTGCCGACGTTGTTGGCAACGCCTTCGTTGCCCTTGGCGCCGATGCCGACCGGCCACTCGACGGCCTTTTCAACGCCGACCTTTTCCTTCCAGTCCGCGCTGACGTCAGCCAGATAGTAGGTGAAGTTGAAGGTCGTGCCGGAGCCGTCCGAACGATGCACCACCGCGATCGCCTGGTCGGGCAGCTTGACGCCCGGATTGAGCGCCGTGATCGCCGCGTCGTTCCACTTCGTGATCTTGCCGAGGAAGATCTGGGCCAGGGTGGCGCCGTCGATGACGATCTTGCCCGGCCTTGATGCCTTCGAGGTTCACGACCGGCACGATGCCGCCCATGACCATCGGGAACTGGGCAAGGCCGATCTCGTTGAGGTCCGCGCCCGGAAGCGGCGCGTCGGAAGCGCCGAAGGTGACGGTCTTCGCCTTGATCTGCTTGATACCGCCGCCGGAGCCGATCGACTGGTAGTTCAGCCCGTTGCCGGTCTCCGTCTTATAGGCATCCGCCCATTTGGCGTAGATCGGGTAAGGGAACGTTGCGCCGGCGCCTGAAATGTCGGCGGCTGCAGCAGCGCCGATGCTCGCCGAAACGGCAAGCCCGATCGCAAGTGCGAGGTTGGATATTCTCACCTGGCCTCTCCCTGATTGGAGTTCATGAATTGTGAGTGATCCGAAGCGACCGCCCGGCCGCTCAGGCACACAGACCCTAGGCCTGCGCTGCTATGGTTCTATGACTTCTGCGCGACGGTATGATACGACGCGCCAAGTAAATGATATTAAACGCTAATTTGCTCCTTCTTCAGAGTAATCAGCACGCGGCAGAATGACGGTGAAACGTGCCCCCTCGCCGGGCCGGCTGTCGATCTC
>CAVZVB010000017.1:0-80963 GCA_963778625.1 uncultured Alphaproteobacteria bacterium | reverse complement strand
TTCCAACTCGCGCTGAAACTCTGTGTTCGTCACATCGTCTGTGGGTGCTTTCCAGCCGTTTTTGCGCTTGGCTTCAACCTCATAGGTCTTTCCCGACATCTGGACTTGGCCCTGAACTCCGGCGTCGGCGTCGATCCGGGTTTTTCGTCTCCGCGGAAGAAATCTCCATGCCCGCAACGGCCAAGGCCGCGCCCACGATAGCCTCGTGATAGGCAGGCATGAAGCTGACGGGTTCACGATTGCTTCAGCAGCAGCTCCGGGATCTCGTCGTGGTGGGCGATCAGATATAGCGCATAGGCCAGTGCAGCCAGCACCCGATGAAGCCCATCATCACGATGGTCTTCACCTTCGGATCGCCGGGCTGTAGCTGCTATGCTTAAGTTTTTGTAGCCAGCGAAGAGCGGAAACTGACCTTATTGCGTTCACGCTCGCCCCATTCATGGCCGAGCGTCTTCTTCATGAAATAGTCGAGGAAGTTGTGGAAGGTGACCCAATTCTTCCCCCAGTGGACCGTCGTCTTCACCGCTACGAACCGGAAACCGTTCGCCTCATCCATCCACGACACGATGGGGTTGCCGTGGCCTTGCTGCTGCTGGCGGTACGTTCTCGGCGGCCTGATGCTGGCGCAGCATGGCTTGTGCTTGCGCCAAGAAGGCAGGGTCGCGTTCGGGCATAAGCCCGCGCCGCACACCCGGTTTGGCGGCATTCAAGCAGCATTTCTTGAACTTCTTGCCGCTCCCGCACGGGCACGGCTTATTCCTTCCAGTCTTCATTATTGGGATTATCGCAGAAGCGTGCTGCTCGGTCATGCCATTCACATGCGCTTGGTGGTTCGCGCCGCTCTACAGCGGATGTCTGCGATGGGTCCAAAATGCGAAGGGGCAGGCGGTATGGGCATGTCCGCTTGTTACCCAGCTCCGGACCTGCCCGCGATCTTCAAGGCATGGAAGTCGCGTCAGGCAGACCAAGCGCGATCAATAGCACCGACACATTGCCTACAGCATTGCTTATTGGCTTGGTTCCCCCAAGGTTCCGCGGCGCGGAATGTCCACTAAGTGTTTGATATCAAATGGCGACCCCGACTGGATTCGAACCAGCGACCCTCAGATTAGGAATTCATGTTGGTCGGAGGGTGGACGGCAAATCGGAGCGCTGAGGAGCACACGTTCTGAGCTGCGACCCGTATGCGCACCGTCGGGTGCGTAGCAGGAGGCGCGAAGCCCAGCTTTAGCGCTCACTGTGCTGACAGGGTGCTGACACAAAAGAAGCGCGCTAAAGGCGCCTGTTCGTCGCTTCGAAATTTCCTATTGTATTCAATCGCTTGATGGTGCCGCATGCCGGACTCGAACCAGCGACCCTCGCATTACGAATACCGCGCAGCGCTGGTGTGTGATGAAAAGGAGGGTAGGGCCTGTTCGTGTTGATGCGATCTGGCCAGCTGCATCCCCGCCACAACTGAGACAGGGGCTGGGTGGGCGCTGGACAGTCGACCTAGTTCGTCCGCCCACTTCTGAAGTGCTTCGCCCTTTTCCTGCAAGTCCTGGTACCTCCGATACACTGCCGCAACCCCTCGCAGCGCGTGGCCTAGGCACACCTCAATGATGTGCGGCTGTATGCCAATTCGCTCCATATGAGTGGCCATTGAACGACGGAGGTCGTGAAGTGTCCAATGCGCGAGAGGTTTGCCTCCGCACGATACATTCGAATCAAGCTGCTTCTTGATTTTGCTGAAGCCAGAAATTGGATGGAGCCCTCCGCACGATGGAAAAGATGTATGACCCTAGGTCCGGTGTTGGAAGCGCTTCCAAGATCTCCCGTGCCTGGGCGCTGAGCGGGAGCACCTGTGCTCTTCCATTCTTGTAGTTGGCGCTGGGAATTTCGAAGCGACTTCCATCTGCAGCTAACCAAGCGGCCTCGGCGTTGGCCCATTCGTTCCGGCGCGCGCCCGTCAGCATCAGCAGGTGAATAAAGGGTCCCCAAGGGTACGGGGTGGCCACTGCCCACTGCCACACGGCGGCGAGCTCCTCCATTGTCAGGACACGGTCCCGCTTCCTTTGTTTGTCGCGGTTCTTGACGTTCTCGAAGCGGTTTTCCGTAATCAGGTCCGCCTGAACGGCGAACTCGAACATCGCGAGCACCCATTTTCTCACTTCTTGCGCGGCGCCGACGCCGCCCCGTTGCACGAGTCCGCTTTCCGCACCTCTTTGCGATAGAATCTGCACCGGATGTGGAAGCCGGACCTCTTCGAGGAGCGCAATGAGGTCCGCCCGCCGCAGCGTCTCAAGCTCTCGGCCTCCCCAACGCGATTGGACATGACGTCGGAGAAGCTTCTCCACGTTACCGGCCGACCGAAGGCTTCTTCGGAGATGGTCCTTTACATACCGGTCAATGAGTTCTCCGACGAAACGAGGAGCAGATCCCTTTGAGGTCTCGAGTGCACCGGGCTGGCGTCCGCTTCGCGCCAGCTGTTTCATCGCGATGACCTTCGCTCGAGCCTCGGCCAACGTTATCTCCGGATATCTTCCGATGCCGATGCGGTGCTTGCTGCCGGCTAGTCTGCGTCCCCTCTTGCCGTGCTGTGTGCCGGCACCAGAGACACGAAGGCTGACGGTCCAGGTCATGACGCCCTTTTGCGATACGCGGAGAGAAAGGCCATCTCGGTCTGGGAGCTCAAACCGCTTTCCCGTGGGGGTGAGGTGACGAAGCCTGGTGTCAGTAAGGGGCATTTGGGGTGCCGTTTGGGGTGCCACTTTTGTTTGGCTGGAGCTGTACGCCTAAACATCACCCTGAACAATTATCAATGAGAATCAATCACATAGTAAACACTGATGCACTCCGGTGAACGCCGATGGATCGTAGTTGCACACTTGCCAAGGTTGGGGTCGAGGGTTCGAATCCCTTTGCCCGCTCCAAACTTCCCATAAATATCAAACCGTTAGATTTCCGACCGGATATGCGCTCCCCAGTTGGGGTGCCGCTTGGGGTCAAGCTCCGCAGAATCCCGCAATCTTGCCCGTGCTAAAGCCACCGGCGCGCCTCTGCGTCGACGTCATCCAGCGTGCGCTAGGAGCGCGCGTCAGCCGGAGATGCCGTGCAGCGTGTGGTCGTCGCTCTGATCGAAGAGATAAATGTGCTCAGGTCGGAAGCCGGCGCAGACCGAGTTCCCAGTCTTCTGGTGGACCTTCGTTGCAACGAGGACGTTTAGATGCTGCTCCGACGGCAGCGTGATCCGAACAAGCGTGGTGTAGCCAAGCGGCTCGACCGTGTCGACCTTGCCCTGCAGGCTGTAGACGCCGTCGCCGATCGGCTTGTCGGAAAGCGAGATATGCTCGGGCCGCACGCCGAGACGGATTTGCCGCCCGCTGGCCTTGGCCGCCGCAGCCCGGACCTCGGGCGGCAGCGCCAGCGTGAGCTTGTCCGCCGGCAGGCTGAGCGTGTCGCCGCTCATCTCGCCGTTTAGGAAGTTCATCGGCGGGCTGCCGATGAAGCTTGCCACGTGGGCGTTGGAGGGCTGCTCGTAGAGCTCCGTCGGCGTCCCTACCTGCTGCACCAGGCCACGCAGCATCACGACCACCCGGTCGCCCATGCTCAGCGCTTCCACCTGGTCGTGGGTGACGTAGAAAGTGGTCACGCCGAGACGGTCTTGCAGCTTGATCAGTTCTGCGCGCATGTCCATGCGCAGCGCTGCGTCGAGATTGGAGAGCGGCTCGTCCATCAGGAACACGCGCGGCTCGCGCACGATGACACGGCCAAGCGCCACACGCTGCCGCTGCCCGCCGGAAAGCTCCCGCGGCCGACGCTGCAGAATATCCTCAATGCCGAGCGTCTGCGCCGCCCGTCGCACGCGGGCGTCGATCTCGCTCTTCGCAACCTTGCGGAGCCGCATTCCAAAGGCGATGTTGGAATAGACGTTGAGGTGCGGAAACAACGCGTAGTTCTGGAAGACCATCGCCACGTCGCGGTCATGCGGAAGCTGGTCGGTCACGTCCTGACCATCAAACAGCACCTGGCCCTCGCTCACCGCCTCAAGCCCGGCAATCATGCGAAGCGACGAGGTCTTGCCGCAGCCCGACGGCCCGACCAGCACGATGAACTCGCCGTCGCTGGTGACCAGTGAGAAGTCCTGCACCGCCACGACGGCGCCGAACCGCTTCCACACATGACGCAACTCGACTGTTGCCATCACTCCCCCTCGCCCTGCGGTCGGTCTCCGCCGCGCAGCGGTATTATTGGTCCGAAGTCGCGGACCGCGAGAGGATGCATATTCAAAGCGGCGCTGTCCACGCTGTTCATCCGGTTCCCGGATCCCCCTACACGCTGCGGTCGTGGGGAGCGACGCCAAGTAGCTTGACCATCCGTGCTCTGCGCTGGATGTTAGCGGCCCAATCAAGGCGTGGTTTCAACGCGCCATGCTCTTTGTTCTTTGGGGGCAACACAAGGGAGGAGACGATGACTCATAGGGACGGCGCCGACAAATTTGCCAAACTGGCCCATGGCTTCATGCAAGGCAAAATCGGGCGGCGCGAGTTTATCATCAAGGGCACGCAGCTCGGCCTATCGGCCGCTGTTCTGACCAAGATGACACGGCCTGTCTGGGCTGCCGACAACATGATGGATTCGGCGCCCGAGGCGCCCTACGAGTCGCCGATAACGAAAGAGCGGGTCGATTTCATCAAGACCAAGCCCTACAAGGGCACGACCATCAACGTGATGGTGCTGAAGGCGACCGTCGGCGACGGCCTCAAATACCACGTCCCGCATTGGGAAGACGAGACCGGCGGCAAGGTCAACGTCGCCGAGGTGCCGATCGAGACGCTGCACCAGCAGATCTTCTCCGACCTGGCGAGCGGCCTGGGGCGCTACGACGCCTACATGACCGGCGCCTGGTTCTACGGCGACTTCTTCGTTCCCGAGCAGCCCTACATCGTTCCGATCGAGTCGTTCCTCGCCGATCCGAAGCATCCCTATTGGGATCCGGATCAGTGGCTGCCGGCCATGCGGAAGCTCTACGAGTGGGGCGGCAAGGTCTATGGCGTTCTCTTCGATGGCGACGCTCAGGCGCTCTACTACCGCAAGGACATTTTCGCCAACAAGGACAACCAGGACAAGTTCAAGGCGAAGTACGGCTACGATCTTCCGGCGCCGCCCAAGACGATGAAGGAACTGCACGACTGCGCGGATTTCTTCACTGGTTGGGATTGGAACGGCGACGGCAACAAGGGTTGGGGGCTCGCCCTCCACGCCAAGGTCAACGAGCAGGGCTTCTTCCACTTCCTGTCGCTGTCGGCGCCCTACGTGATCTCGCCGGACAACAAGTACTACTTCTTCGATCAGGACATGAAGCCGCTGATCAATTCGGAGGGGCATCTCCGCGCGCTTGAGGACTACGTCAAGCTTGCGGCGAACGGCCCGCGCGAAGAGATCAGCTGGACGCTTGGCCAGGGCTGGAACCTGTTCCTCGCCGGCGATTCGGCGATGGAGCCGACCTGGGGCGACCTGCCGACCATCGCCCAGGACCCGAAGACCTCGAAGGTCCAGGGCAAGATGGGCGCCGCCGCCATTCCGGGGACGACCGAGGCGTTCAATCCGATCACCGGCGAATGGAAGAAGTACGACCTGAACCAGGTCGGCAACACCAATGGCGGCTCCTGGCACTGCGTGATTTCGAGCCTGTCGAAGAACCAGGAGGCGACCTACGACTTCCTCGCCTTCATGGCCAACAAGAAGAACGCCTTCTTCAACGCCGCCAACGGCTGGACCGGCGTGCAGCCCGGCATGAAGTTCGAGTATCTGCCGCCGGTCGGCAGCGCGACCTTGGACGAGTTCAAGGCGCAAGGCTGGAACACCGACGACGTGACGGAATACCTGAAGGGCTACTATGCCGTTCTCAGCGCACCGTTGCAGCAGCAGTACCTGCGCATCCCCGGCGCGGCCGAGTATTGGCATGAGCTCGACGTCAACGTCTCCTCGGTCTTGGGCGGCCAGATGAAGCCCAAGGAGGCGCTCGACGCCACCGCCGCGGCCTGGGAGAAGATCACCGACCGCTACGGCCGCGACAAGCAGAAGGTGCTCTACGCGGCTTCCTTCGAGTAGCACACGTCAACGGGTCTGCGCCGCGATGCGGCGCAGACCTCCTTCTCATTGGGCGAAGGGAGCGGGGATGGCTGCGGTCGCGGTCCGACGCCGGGAGTACGGCTCAGTCTTCAAATACGTGCTGCTGCTTCCCGCGGTCGTCTGGGTGATCGCATTCACCTTCCTGCCGCTCATTTCCGTCATCCGCTACAGCTTCGCTAACTACGTCCTTGGCCAGGGCATCACCGGCTATGTCGGCTTCGCAAACTATGTCGACGTTCTGACCTCCAATCGCTTCTGGCACAGCATCACCGTCACGGCGATCTATGTCGTGGTCACGGTCCCGATCGAGGTCATTCTCGGCTTCCTCGCCGCCTGGCTGGTCAATCTCGGCGCGCCCTGGTCGCGCAGCTTCCGCACGATCATCGGCCTGCCGCTGTTCACGCTCGAGGTGGCGATCGGCTATCTCGGAGTCACGATGTTCTCTTCGCAGGGCGGCATGATCAATTCCCTGCTCGGGCTCGTCGGAATCCATATCCCCTGGCTCTCGACGCCATGGGGCGGGATCACCGCCGCGATCATCCTCGACATCTGGCGCTGGACCTCGTTCGTCTTCCTGATCGCGCTTGCGGCGCTGAGCGCAATCTCCTCCGACCTCTATGACGCGGCGATTCTGGACGCCAAGAGCCATTGGCCGGTGATGTGGCGGCTCGGAGTTCCGCTTGCCTGGCCGGTGATGACGATTGCGATCCTGTTGCGCACCATCGAGTGCCTGAAGGTTTTCGCCATCCCCTTCGCGCTGACCACAGGAGGTCCGGGGACGAGCACCGAGGTATTCAGCGCGATGGACTATCTCACCACCATCCAGTTCTTCGATTTCGGCAAGGGGTCGGCCATGGGGATCATCTTCCTCATCATGGTGGCGGTGATCATCACGATATTCTTCAAGCAGATGCGCAAGGCGCTCGACTGAGCGGCGGGAGACCATCATGATCAACGTGCTCTGGCTCCGATCGTCGCTCCGCGCCCGCGTCGTCGTCTATCTCCTGCTGATCGCCGCGGCCGTCTTCACGCTGCTGCCGTTCGTGTGGGCGATACTCAATTCGATCAAGACGAGTGCCGACACCTTCGAGCCCTCGGCCATCATTCCCTTCGTGAACTTCCAGCCGACGCTCGATTCGTGGATCAACGTGCTCGACGATCCGCAGACCGAAAACGCCTTCATCAGCAGCGTCGCCGTGAGCATCGGCACGACGATCTTCTCGCTCATTCTCGGCGTGCCCGCGGCTTACGCGCTGGCGCGGTTCAAGTTTCCGATCGGCACCAATGACATCGCGATGTGGTTCCTGTCGCAGCGCGTGCTGCCGCCGGCGGTTGTGCTGGTGCCGTTCTACCTGATGCTCGTCTATCTCCGGCTGATCGACACCTGGACCGGCCTGATCTTCTGCTATTCCGCCTTCAATCTTGCCTTCGCGGTGGTGATCATGCGCGACATCTTCCGCGACGTGAGCACGGAGATCGAGGACGCCGCCAAGGTGGAGGGCGCGAAGCCATGGCAGATCTTCTGGAAGATATCGCTGCCGCTTTCCGCCGACGGCCTCGTCGTCACGTCGGTGCTGATCTTCGCCTTCACCTGGAACGAAGCGCTGTTCGCCGCAGCGCTTACCTCACAAAGCGCCACCACCTTCTCCGCGCTGGTGCTTGCCTCGCGCTCGACCCGAGGCGTCGATTTCAACGTTGCCTCGGTGAATACGCTGATCGGCATCATACCGCCGGTGATCATGTATCTCTTCGTTCAGCGCTTTCTCGCCCGCGGCCTCTCCTTCGGCGCGGTGAAGGGCTGAGCGCTCCAGCCGCGCGCGGTGTGTAGAATTGCGATTTTGGCTTGTTCGCCGTTGCGAGCGTGCAGGCCTTGAACCTGGAACCGACAAATGAAGCGCTCCGAAATCAACAAGCTTCAGCGGGAGGCGCTCGAGCTGTTCGCCGAATACCGGTTCAGCCTGCCTCTCTTCGCACGATGGAGCGAAACGGATTGGCGAGCGCAGCCGGCGGCAGCACGCTACTGCGCCTCGCACCAAATGGGATGGGATGTGACCGATTTTGGCTCGGGCCGGTTCGATGAACGCGGCCTCGTGATCTTCTGTGTGCGCAACGGGCTGCAGGCTGTTGCCGAAGAGAAGCCCTATGCCGAAAAGCTTCTCGTCGTTCGGGAAAACCAAGAAACCCCATTCCATTTTCACAAGGTCAAGATGGAGGACATTATCGTTCGCGGCGGCGGCAACCTGATGATCGAGTTTCACAATTCGCAAGAGAATGGTGGTCTCGCGGCAACGCCCGTCCGTGTGATGGTCGATGGAGTTGAGCACCAGCTCGCAGCCGGAGCGCCGATCAGACTGACGCCCGGCCAAAGCGTAACGATCGAGCGCACCGTCTGGCATCGGTTCTATGGCGAAGCGGGCGAAGGGACCGTCTTCGCCGGCGAAGTCTCACAGGTCAATGATGACCTTACCGACAACTACTTTCTCGACGAAGTCGGCCGGTTTGCGCGCATTGAGGAGGACGAGCCGAAGCTCTTCCCGCTCTGGAGCGAAGTGACGTCGCTGACCTAGGCGGTCGGAAAGTATTGGGCGCCAAGCATTGGTAGCGTGCGGATCAGCGTCAGGATGGCTTTCAACGCTTCCAGACCCGGAATTCGTCCTCGTCTGACGTGCCCCGCGCGCGGCTGTCGGGGTGTCGGCAAGCTGAGCACCCGTTTGCAGGCGCCGAAGCAGCGTCGGAGACGGCTGACCAACCATTCATTCAGAACGCCACACAGGGCTCGATATGCTCATAATTTGTCGATATTCTGGAATCGGTTGCAGAAATGCGTTCCGCTCTCTGAACCGCCCGAACGCCGCGGATTGCGGCGGTGGATCTCGCATAACCGTCGGAGCTCGGTAATCGCCGGATTGACTCCCAGCGCGTCTCTCGCCACGATGGCTGCAAGCGGTTGCACAAGTCACGTCAGCTTTAGAAAAAGAGCACCGCGTTGCCGGAGGAATGCCGATGAGCGGCGCAAGCCTGCTCAAAGTGGAAGGTCTTACCAAGCGCTACGGCGCGACGACAGCGCTCGCCTCCGTTGCCATGGAGGCTATGCCCGGCGAGGTCCATGCCATCCTTGGCGAGAATGGCGCCGGCAAGTCGACGCTCGTGAAGATCCTGAGCGGCGCGGTCGAGCGGAACAGCGGCACGATCCTGCTCGGCGGCGAGCGCTACGAGGCACGCTCGATCCTCGACGCGCGCGCCGCGGGGATCGCGACTGCCTTCCAGGAGCTGAGCCTCCTGCCCAATCTTACCGTTGCTGAAAACCTGCTCTTGCCGAAGGTGTCGCCGCGCGCCTTTGCGCCTGCGGCGTGGCGGCGAATCCTCGCCGCTGCGACAACGACGCTCGAGCGCTTCGAGGCGACCGACATCGAACCCAGCCGTCCTCTCGACGAGCTGTCGCTTGCCGAGAAGCAGCGTGTCGAGATCGTGCGCGCGCTCGCCCACGCCTCGCGCGTCCTGATCCTTGACGAGCCGACAGCCGCTCTCCCCGACACCGAATGGCTGTTTCGCCAGGTGCGGCGCGCAACCGCCGCCGGCACGGCGGTGCTCTATATCTCGCACCGCCTTGGCGAGGTGCGCGAGCTCTGCCAGCGCGCCACAGTGCTCAGAAACGGTCGCTCGATCGGAACGCTGCCGCTCGTCGATGTCGACGACGACGAGATCTTCCGCATGATGGTCGGCCGCTCCCCGCAGAGCCAATATCCCAATCGGCCGGCGGTCACCGCGGACACCCTCGTCGCGCTTGCCGCCCATGGACTGACCGGCGGCCGCTTGCACGGCGTCGACTTCGAGCTCAGGCAAGGGGAAATCCTCGGTTTCGCGGGGCTCGAGGGACAGGGTCAGTCGGACCTCTTCCGTGCGCTTGCCGGTCTCAATTCGAATGTCAGCGGCGAGATTCTAGTCGGCGGCAAACGCGCGCACCTGACCTCCCCGCAGCGCGCGCTTTGCGCGGAGATTCCGATCGCGTTCGTGCCGGAGGAGCGCAAGGTCGAGGGCGTCTTCGGCGGGCTGCGGGCGGCGGAGAACATCTCGCTTCCGGCGCTTCGCCGTGTCGGCCGCGCGGGCTTCGTCACCTCGCGCATGGAGGCCGGCGCGATCGCCAATGCGGCGGAGGCGGTCGAGCTTGCGGAACGCTATTTCGGGTTCCGCATGGACGAGCTTTCCGGAGGCAACCAGCAGAAGGCAGTCATCGCCCGCACGCTGATGTCGGGCGCGCGCTGCCTCGTGATGTTCGACCCGACGCGCGGCGTAGATGTCGGTACAAAGCAGGCGATCTACACGATGATCCGTCGCTTCGCCGACGAGGGCGGCGCGATCGCTATCTATTCGTCGGAGCTTTCGGAGCTCGTCCACCTCTGCGACCGCTGCGCCGTCATCTATCGCGGCCGCGTCGTCGTCGAGTTCCCGCACGAGGAGCTTTCGGAAGAGAACCTGCTTTCCGCGGCGCACGGAAGCATCGCCGCTCTTGACGCGAGGCGCGCAGGATGAGCGCGTCCCGCTCACCCGCGGCACTTCTCCGCAGCGCGCTGACAAGTGGCGCGGTGCTGATCGCGATCATCTACGTCATTCTCTATACGATCTACGCGATCGAGCAGCCCTCGGCGCTTTCCGCCTTCTCCATCCAGGCGCTCAACAACAACTCGCTGCCGCTCATGCTTGCCGCCGCCGGCGAGACCTTCATCGTGTTGCAGGGCGGCTTCGACCTCTCGGTCGCCGGCGTCATCTCGCTCGCCAACGTGGTGATCGCCGTCCATCCGATGGACGGCCCGGGCGGCGCCTTTGTGAACTTCCTGATGGTCGCGGCGATCGGGCTCGCCGTCGGCGCCGCCAACGGCTTTCTTGTCGCCTATCTGCGCATCCAGTCTATCGCCGCCACGCTCGGCACCATGATCGTCTGCCAGGGCATCGCGCTCCTGATCCTGAAGGCGCCGGGCGGATACGTCCCCGACTTCATCGCCTACAACCTGACCGACTCCTTCTTTGGCGTGATCCCGGTGACGGCCGTCATCGCGCTCGTCATCTGCCTGATCTGGATCTTCTTCCGGCGGCTCAATATTGGTCTCGCGATCTATGCGGTCGGCCGCGACGAGACGAGCGCGGCGCTCTCCGGTATCAATGTCCGCCTCACCCGCTTCATCGCGTTCTGCATCGCCGGCGTGCTCTACGGCGCCGCCGCCTACATGCTCGCCGCGCAGACGGCGACCGGCAACCCGACCGGCGGCGAGCCGTTCCTGCTTCTCACCTTCGCCGCGGTGGCGCTCGGCGGCACCTCGTTCTCAGGCGGAGCCGGCGGCGTAATCGGTTCGGTGATCGGCGCCGCTACGCTGATGCTGATGCAGAAGGTGCTGTTCTCCACCGGCGTCTCCTCCTTCTACACCGGGGTCTTCCAGGGCATCGTGATGATCGTCGCGGTCCTCTTCGCCGGTCTCGTTTGGCACCTGTCGCGCAGCCGGAGCGCTGCGGCATGAGCGTGCAGCCGGACACCGAATTGGCAACCCTTCCGCCGGGCGACACGCGCACGCGGCCCCGCGTCGCAAGCAGTACCGATCACGACCGTCATCATCTTCCTGCTGACGGCGATCCTGATCGTCGCCTCACGCGCCATCAGCCCGGATTTCGGGTCGTGGGCGCAGCTGGAGACGATCCTCTACCTCTCCTGCTTCTTGATCATCGTCGGCTACGGCCAGGGCCTCGTGATCCTGGTCCGCGGCCTCGACTTGTCGATCGCCTCGGTCATCACGCTCGGCGCTGTTCTGACCACGATCTGGCTGAACGGATCGAACGACTATGCCTGGATCGTGCTGCCGGGCGTCATTCTCGCCTGCGCCTTCGTCGGCTGCCTGAGCGGGATTGGCGTGTCTTATCTTCGGATCCCGCCCTTCATCATGACGCTCGCCGCCGGCATCATCGTCTACAGCCTCTGCCTCGGCTACACGGCAGGGACGCCGCGCGGCTATTCCCCGCCGTTCCTCGTCAGCTTCATGCACGCGCGGCTCGGCGGGATTCCGGTTCCGATCATCTTTACCTTCGTGTTCGTCGTCATCGCGGTGGTCGTCCAGTCGTGGAGCACGCTCGGCCGACGGCTCTACGCGATCGGCAACAATCCCGCCGCCGCCTACGTCGCCGGTCTGCCGACGCGCATGCTGACGATTACCGCATATGCCGTCTCCGGCGGCTGCGCCGGACTGACCGGAATCATGCTCGCCGGCTACTCCAACGGCGCAACACTTAGGATGGGCGACGACTATCTGCTGCCGTCGGTCGCGGCCGTTGTCATCGGCGGCTCTTCGATCCTCGGCGGGCAAGGTAATTTCGTCGGCACGGTCGGCGGCGCCATTCTTCTCACGACCCTCGGCACGCTCCTCGCCGCGGTCGGCATCGAGGAAGGGTGGAAGACCATCATCGAGGGCGGCGTCATTATCACCGCCCTCGTCCTTCTGCGCGAACAGTTCTACGACGCGCTCCGCACCCAATTCGGATCGAAGGGGAACTAGGGATGCAGACCTCCCGCATCTCCCCCTCGATTCGGATGCAAGCGCTTGCATGCGCCTGCAAATCCCACGGCAAACCAGCCCGACAATCCAAACCCCGCCGCGCCAAGGCGGTCATGAAGGAGGAAGCAGTATGAACGGAATCAAACGCTTAGGGCTTCTGGTAGCGGGGGCGGCGCTGGCCGTTTCCGCAGTCTCTGGAGCGCATGCGCAGGACAAGAAGTACAAGATCTATCTCTCGCTCAGCTACTCGGGCAACGCTTGGCAGAGCGAGGCGGCGAACATCGTGAAGGCGCTCGCCCAGACGCCGCCTTTCGACAAGATGGTGGATCTGAAGGAAGTCATCTCCGGCACCGATCCGCAGGCACAGATCTCCGCCTATGAGAGCATGATCGCCGACGGCGCGGATGGGATCGTGAGCTTCCCGATCTCGTCGACGGCGCTCAACCGTACCTATCCACCGCGGCTGCCAGCAGGGCGTGCTGTTCTTCATGTACGACGCCACCGTTACCGAGCCCTGCGCCTACAACATCAGCTACATCACGTCGGGCTTCGGCGAGAACACGGCGCAGGCACTCGTCAATGCCATGGGCGGCAAGGGCAAGATCTTCCTGTCGCGCGGCGTGCCGGGCAACTCGGTCGACGAGCGTCACACCGCCGGCGCTAAGCACATCTTCGCCAACTATCCCGGCATCGAGATCGTCGCCGAGTACTACAGCTACTGGGACGACCGCACGACGCAGCAGGAGACCGCGAAGGCGCTCGCGGCGCATCCCGACGTGCAGGGCATCTGGGCGCAGGCCGGCGAGTACGGCGCGATCCAGGCGATGCTGCAGTCGGGTGACGGGCACCTGGTCCCGCTGACCGGCGAGAACTCGAACGGCTTCCGTCTGGCGCTCGCCGATCCGGCCATGCAGGCGAAGGGACTGAAGGGCGTCTCCTCCGGTTCTCCGCCGGCGCAGTCCGGCTACGCCTTCAAGCTCATGATGGAGATTCTCACCGGCAAGCGTAAGCTCGAAGCGACGAACATCGAGTATCCGCTGCCGTGGGTGCCGGCCGACAAGGTCGACGTCTGCAAGGGCGACACGTTCGAGAACGGCTGCAACGCCTTCCCGGCTGACAAGGTGCCGAGCTCCTTCGTGACCGAGGTGTTCAACCCGACGCTTCTGCCTGAGCTCACCCTGCGCTCCGCACTGAACGGCGAGCCGACCCCGGGTGCGACGATCCAGCCGCTACCGGAGGACGTCGTGGTGAAGGCTCCGAACGAGCCCAACATCAACTGCCAGAACTGCGAGCCGCCGGCCAACCTCTATCACCTGACCAAGGTTGAGCCGCTCTCCAACTGAGGCATGCTGACGAAGACGGGAGGCGCAGCTTCGCGCCTCCCCCTCCACTGATTGCGGAAACGGAAAAGGTAAGATGGCTGAGATCTTGAAGGCGGGGATGGATCCAGAGGCCGCGGACGCGGCGGACGAATCGGTCCGTAACACCGTCGACTCAATCCTTCGTCGGGTGCGCAAGGAAGGCGCCGCCGCGGTACGCGAATTCTCGGAGAAGTTCGACAAGTGGTCGCCCAAGCAGTTCCGCTTGTCCGAGGCCGAGATCAAGGCGTGCATCGACAGCCTGCCGCAGCAGACGGTCGATGACATCAAGTTCGCGCAGGCGCAGATCCGCAAGTTCGCGGAGGCGCAGAAGGCGTCGATGAAATCGGTTGAGATCGAGACGATTCCCGGTGTCACGCTCGGGCACAAGCACATCCCGGTGAACAGCGTCGGCTGTTACATTCCGGGCGGCCGCTATCCGATGGTCGCCTCCGCGCACATGAGCATCCTGACGGCGCGCGTTGCCGGCGTGAAGCGCGTGATCGCCTGCACGCCGCCGACCGGCGGCAAGCCGCACGCCGCCACGATCGCGGCGATGGCATTTGCCGGGGCTGACGAGATCTATCTCCTCGGCGGCGTCCAGGCCGTCGCGGCGATGGCACTCGGCACCGAGGAGATCGAGTCCGTGGACATGCTGGTCGGACCCGGCAACGCCTATGTCGCGGAAGCGAAGCGGCAACTCTTCGGCCGCGTCGGCATCGATCTTCTCGCCGGACCGACTGAGATTCTCGTGCTTGCCGACGACACCGCGGACGGTGAGATGTGCGCGACCGACCTCCTGGGTCAGGCCGAGCACGGACCGACCTCGCCGGCGGTCCTGGTGACCACATCCAAACGTGTGGCCGAGCAAACCGTGGAAGAGATCGAGCGCCAGCTCGGCACGCTGCCGACGGCGGAGGTCGCCGGGCAGGCTTGGCGCGATTACGGCCAGATCATCCTCGCCGACGACGATGAGGATATGCTCGCGGAGGCCGACCGGCTGGCTGCAGAGCATGTCGAAGTCCTGACCGCTGACCCGAATTGGTTCCTGCAGCGGATGACCAACTACGGCTCGCTCTTCCTCGGCAAGGAGACCAACGTCGCTTACGGCGATAAGGTGATCGGCACGAACCACACGCTCCCGACCAAGCTCGCGGCGCGATACACCGGGGGTCTCTGGGTAGGTAAGTTCATCAAGACCGTCACCTACCAGCGCTGTACGGAGGAGGCGAGCGTGGTGATTGGCGAGTATTGTTCACGCCTCTGCGCCGTGGAGAATTTCTGGGGTCACAAGGAGCAGGCGGATTTGCGCGTGCGTCGCTATGGCGGCAAGAACGCAGTCTGATCGCTGATCGGGTAGGATGACAAAGACCGAGATTGAGGCTCCTGAGTCAGAACCGGCCGACGCTACGGTGACCGGCTGGTCGCGCGTGACCGCGCGCGACGTTGCGCGCATCCTCGGGATCTCGACGGCGACCGTCTCGCGCGCGTTCACCGAGAACGCCGTGATCGCGCCGGGGACCCGCGACAGGGTGCTGGAGACGGCGGTGCGCATCGGCTACCAGCCGAACCCCTTCGCCCGTAGTCTCACCACCCGTCGCAGCCAGATCGCCGGCATCGTCGTCGCCGATATCACCAACCCCTTCTATCCGGAGGTGCTGGCAGCGCTGACGCGGCGTCTGCAGGAGGCGGGCTTGCAGACGATGCTGTTCTTCGCCGGGCCCGGCCGCAACGTCGACGACTCGCTCCCGATCCTGCTGCAATACAGCCCCGATATCGCGATCGTGCTTGCCGCGACTCTGTCCTCCGACATGGTGCGCGTCTGCCGCCAGGCCGGCACGCCGGTTCTGCTCTTTAACCGCTATGTCCCGAACTCGCACGCCGCCGCGGTCTCCTGCGACAACCATGCCGGTGGCCGGCTGGTTGCGGAGACCTTCATCGCCGCCGGCCACAAGAGGCTCGCTTATATCGCCGGCCTTCCCGACACGAGCACCAACCGCGACCGCCTTGCCGGATATCAGGAGGTCTGCCGCGAGCTCGGCTACCCGAAACCGATCGTCTCGGAGGGCGGAAGCTTCACCTACGAAGCCGGACGCGAGGGGCTGAAGCGGTTGTTCGACCGCTCCAATCCGCCCGACGCCGTCTTCTGTGCCAACGACATTGTCGCCGTCGGCGCACTTGACGCGGCGCGCCGCGAGCTTGGCATCCGCGTGCCCGAAGAGCTCTCCATCATCGGGTTCGACGACATCGCGATGGCGGCCTGGCCGTCCTATTCGCTCACCACGGTGCGCCAGCCGATCAACGCCATGATCGACGCGACGATCGCGCAGACGAAGCGGCTACTCGCCGATCGCGATGCGGCGCCGGAGACGCGAATCCTGCCCGGCCGGCTGGTCCGCCGCGGTTCGGCCCGTTTGGAAGCGCCGCAATGAGGTTGAGCGAGACGCCCGGCGCCGCCATCCACCGCGCCGATTGCGACATCTGGGAGACGCCACCCGACGCGGCGCCCGCAGCGCTCATCGACGCCGGCATCGATGACGATGCGCTCATCCGCTACTGCGGCGCCGTTCGTCCTGTCTACGACGCCCTGAAGCGCGTCCTCGGGCAGCTATCCGGCGTCCTGCTCCTGATGCAGACCGAGGCTGACGATCCGGACTGGCGCGAGCCGATGCTTCGCTCCGCGATGGAACAGCTGCAGGAGGCGCGCGAGCGCCTTGCCACCGTGCGTCCGCCGCGCTCTGCCGAACCGCATTGCGAGAAGCTTGGGGCGATTGCCGCAGCGCTTGCTCGCCTGCTCGGGGAGGTCGGCGAGAACGCTCTGCGCCTCGGCAGGAGCAAGGGCGAGGTCGATGCGCTCGTCGGCAAGGTGTTCCAGGTGCACCGTCTGCTCCTGGCCGCCTCGGAGCCGCGCGCGGGCATGACGCCGGTCGATTTCAGACACGCCTGCTGCAGCTGCGGCGCCGCCGGCCCGCTGGGCCGATCTTAGAACCTGCAACGAAGAAGAAGGGAGGAGCATCCATGGCGCAGTATTCGATCCATGTGCTCGAATATTCGTTCGTGTCGAAATACCACAAGAGCGGCGTGCTCTATGGAGCGCACAATCAGGGCTACGTGAAGCTGCCATATTGCTACGCGCTCATCCGTGGCAATGGCCATCTCGCGCTGGTCGACGTCGGCTACAACGACAAGGATTACGGCAAGTATCTCGGCGACAAGTTCGGCGTGGAGAATTGGCGCAGCCCCCGCGACGTGCTGGCGGAAGTGGGCGTGAAGCCGGAGGAGATCGACACCGTTTTCATCACGCATGCGCATTTCGACCATTTCGGAAACGTCGAAGACTTCCCCAACGCCACTTTTTATATGCAGAAGCGCGAGATTCAGGACTGGGTCTGGGCGATGTCGCTGCCAGACCGCATGCGCTGGATGATGATCGCGGTCGATCCCGGCGACATCCTGCGCGGCGTAGCGCTTGCGCGCGACGGACGCCTCGTCGTCGTCGACGGCTCGATGGAGAACGTGCTTCCCGGCGTCGACCTGCATGTCGCGTACGACAGCCACACCTTCGGCTCCATGTGGGTGACGGTGCGCAACGATGGCGAGGCGCAGTCGAGCGACACGTGGGTGCTCGCCGGCGACCTCGTATACCAGTTCGACAATCTTGAGGGCGATGGCGACGTCGTCGGCGTCGACAAGATGTACATCCCGGTCGGCCTTGCGGTCGGCAGCCAGATGAACCTCGTGCTCGCCACCGAGCGGATGATGAAGCAGGTAGGCTACGAGGCTCGGCGGGTGATCCCGATCCATGAGGAGCGGCTCGCCGATGCCTTCCCCTGCCGGATCACCAAGGACAAGCTTCGTATCAGCGAGATCTGCCTCGCTGACGGCGCCGCCTCGGCGGTCGCCTGATGCCGGACGCCGAGCGTGCACCGGTCGGCATCGTCGGCGCCGGCCTGGTCGGGGCGGGCTGGGCAATCGTCTTCGCGCGGGCTGGCTATCCCGTACGCGTCTTCGACGAAGGCCCGGCGATTAAGTCGTTCCCCGAGCGCGCGCGAAACAGCCTGAACGACCTCGCCGAATTCGGTCTGATCGACGATCCGCAGGCCGTCGCAAGTCGGCTTCAGGTCGTCGGCACCCTCGAAGAGGCGGTGCGCGGCGGCGACTACGTGCAAGAGTCCGTCTTCGAGCAGGTCGACGTCAAGCAAGAACTGTTCAAGCGGATCGACAAGGTGATCGGCCCCGACACTGTCGTCGGAAGCTCGTCGTCCGGCATTCCGGCCTCAGCCTTCACCGAAGGCCTTGAGCACAACGCCAACTACCTGATCGCGCACCCGGTCAATCCACCCTACCTTGTGCCGATCGTCGAGTTGGTGCCGGCGCCGTGGACCTCGCCGGAGGCCGTCGCCAAGACCGAGCGCCTGATGAACGCGGTCGAGCAGGTGCCGATCCGCGTCCGCAGGGAGGTCGAAGGCTTCGTGTTGAACCGGTTGCAGGGCGCGCTGCTGCGCGAAGCGTGGGCGCTCTACGAAGAGGGCTATGCGAGCGCCGCCGACATCGACAAGACGGTGTCCTACGGGCTCGGTTATCGGTGGTCGTTTATCGGACCGTTCGAGACCATCGACCTGAACGCACCTGGCGGCGTGCGCGACTACGCCGAACGGCTCGGCGGCCTCTATCTCAACATCGCGCGTGACCGCACCGACCCGCAGCCGTGGAGCGACGAGCTGATCGGCGCTGTCGAAGCCGAGCGGCGCGCCGTACTCGCCGCCGACAAGCTGCAGGAGCGCAGCCGCTGGCGCGACCGCCGGCTGATGGCCCTTGCCACCCACAAGCGCCGGGTTAATTCCGGAGAGCTGAGTTGACTAGCTTTTCGCTCGCGGGAAAGACGGCGCTTGTTACCGGTGCAAGCAAGGGCCTCGGCCGGGGCTGTGCATTGGCGCTGGCCGAAGCGGGCGCCGACATTGCGCTCCTCGCCCGTCCCTCCGCGGAGCTCGAAGCGGCAGCCGCCGCGGTCGAGGCGCTCGGCCGGCGCGCCATCCGCATACCGGTCGACGTCCGCGCGCGTCGCGACGTCGAATGCGCGCTCGACCGGCTCGATGCGATCGACGTCCTCGTGAACAACGCAGGGATGAACCTCCCCGAGCCTTTCCTCGACGTGAAGGAGGAGACCTTCGACACGGTCGTCGAGCTTAATCTCAAGGCGGCTTTCTTCACCGCGCAGGCGACCGCCCGCCGCATGGTCGCACGGCGCAGCGGCGTGATCGTTAACATAAGCTCGCAGGCCGGCCACGTCGCACTGCCGAACCGCACCGTCTACTGCGCGACCAAGTTCGCGCTCGAGGGCCTGACCAAAGCGATGGCGCTCGACCTGAAAGGAACCGGCGTCCGCGTGAACGCGGTGGCTCCGACCTTCGTCGAGACGCCGATGACGCGGCCGTTCCTGGAGAGCGATGCGTTTCGCGGCTACGTTAATTCGATGCTTCTGGTCGACCGGCTGGCAACGCCCGAGGATGTCGGCGCCGCGGTCGTGTTCCTGGCTTCCGACGCATCTGCGATGATCAACGGCGCCAGTTTGCTCGTCGACGGCGGCTGGACCGCGCATTAGCGGACGTAGCGAGTGGCCGCCACGCATCGCCCTCGCATGCTTTGGTAACAGGCTCCATGTCGGAACAAGGACGCAATCCTTGATGGCACAGCAATCTCTTGTGCGAAGGACGCGGTCGTGTCCCGCCGGACTCGGGCAAGCATGGTTTGCGGATCGACAAAACAACATTGTCAGTCAGCGACGCTGACATAATTAGAGTCGCTGAAATTCACAGCCCCTTTATTCTTGACGACGCGGGTCAAAATACTGACCAAACCTCCTTGTTTTTCTTAGTGAGCGGCCCATTTCAAGGGTTGGCACTCTGCCATGGAGAGTGCCAGAGCGTTCGCCTTGAGCGCTCCTCACCATCCGGAGAGGAAAACCCCAATGAAATTCCGTCCGCTGCACGACCGCGTCGTCATCCGTCGCATCGAAGGCGAGGACAAGACCAAGGGCGGCATCATCATTCCCGATACCGCCAAGGAGAAGCCGCAAGAGGGCGAAGTCGTAGCCGTCGGTCCCGGCGCGCG
Source organism: uncultured Alphaproteobacteria bacterium (assembly GCA_963778625.1). Taxonomy (GTDB): domain Bacteria; phylum Pseudomonadota; class Alphaproteobacteria; order Rhizobiales; family Afifellaceae; genus DASWJZ01. The sequence continues at coordinate 60,844 of CAVZVB010000017.1, read as the reverse complement.
GGATGAAGCCGGGAAGCTCGTTCCCGTCGACCTGCGAGCAGGCGACCGTGTGCTGTTCGGCAAGTGGTCCGGCACCGAGGTGAAGATCGACAGCGAAGATCTCCTCATCATGAAGGAGTCCGACGTCATGGGCGTGATCGAGAAGGTTCAGGCCAGGCGGAAAGCCGCTTAGACGCACTGCCCATTTAGACAAACCGATTTTGAGGAGGACGAAATGTCAGCCAAGGACGTTAGATTTTCCACCGATGCGCGCGACAGGATGCTGCGCGGCGTCGATATTCTCGCCAACACTGTCAAGGTGACGCTCGGCCCGAAGGGCCGCAACGTCGTGATCGACAAGAGCTACGGTGCGCCCCGCATCACCAAGGACGGCGTGACGGTCGCCAAGGAGATCGAGCTTGAGGACAAGTTCGAGAACATGGGCGCGCAGATGGTGCGTGAGGTCGCGTCCAACACCAGCACCGTCGCCGGCGACGGCACGACCACCGCCACGGTGCTCGCGCAGGCCATCGTCAAGGAAGGCGCGAAGATGGTGGCTGCCGGCCTGAACCCGATGGATCTCAGGCGCGGCATCGATCTCGCGGTGACCGAAGTCGTGAAGAGCATCGCGAGCCAGGCGAAGAAGGTGAAATCCTCTGAGGAGATTGCCCAAGTCGGCACGGTCGCAGCCAATGGTGAGACCGAGATCGGCCGTCTGATCGCCGAGGCGATGAAGAAGGTTGGCAACGAGGGCGTCATCACCGTCGAGGAGGCGAAATCCTTCGAGACAGAGCTTGAGGTCGTCGAGGGCATGCAGTTCGACCGCGGCTACATCTCTCCCTATTTCGTCACCAACGCCGAGAAGATGATCGCCGACCTGGAGGACCCCTACATCCTCCTGCACGAGAAGAAGCTCCCCAATCTGCAGGCCATGCTGCCGCTGCTGGAAGCCATCGTACAATCCGGGCGTCCGCTGCTCATTATCGCGGAGGACGTCGAAGGTGAGACGCTTGCGACGCTCGTCGTCAACAAGCTGCGCGGCGGGTTGAAGGTCGCTGCCGTCAAGGCGCCGGGCTTCGGCGACCGCCGCAAGGCCATGCTGCAGGACATCGCAGTGCTGACCGGTGGTCAGCTCATCTCCGAAGACCTTGGCATCAAGCTCGAGAACGTGACACTCGACATGCTCGGCAAGGCGAAGAAGGTGTCGATCTCCAAGGAAGCCACGACTCTGGTCGACGGCGGCGGGAAGAAGTCCGAGATCGAGGGCCGCATCGCCCAGATCAAGGCGCAGATCGAGGAGACTACCTCCGACTACGACAAGGAGAAGCTGCAGGAGCGGTTGGCGAAGCTCTCCGGCGGCGTCGCCATCCTCCGCGTCGGCGGGGGCAGCGAGATCGAGGTCAAGGAGAGAAAGGACCGCGTCGACGACGCGCTGCATGCGACCCGCGCGGCAGTCGAAGAAGGTATCGTGCCGGGCGGTGGTGTCGCCCTGCTCCGCGCCAAGCGGGCCATCAAGGATCTGTCCTCAGACAATCCTGACGTCCAGGCCGGCATCAAGATCGTGCTCAAGGCGCTCGAGGCCCCGATCCGGCAGATCGCCCAGAACGCGGGCGTAGACGGGTCGATCGTCGTCGGCAAGGTGCTCGACAACAAGTCGAAGACCTTCGGCTTCGACGCCCAGAGCGAGGAATACAAGGATCTTGTCGAAGCCGGCATCATCGATCCGGCGAAGGTCGTCCGGGTCGCTCTGCAGGACGCCGCTTCGGTAGCGGGCCTACTGGTCATGACCGAGGCCATGGTGGCAGAGATGCCCAAGAAGGAAGGACCGGCCATGCCCGCCATGGGTGGCATGGGAGGCATGGACTACTAAAAAGGGTTGGGCCATGCGACGAGCATTTTCGACGGGGCCTTTGGGCCCCGTTTCGTTTCAAACGAGAAGCAGGCATTGAGAGGCGAGCTTCTGCCACGGTGCCCGACGAACTTGACGGGTGCCGGGCCTCCCCAATAGTCTCAGTAACTGGCATATTGTCCCAATGAATGGGATTTGAGATGACCCGGGGCGGGGACGCACTTTTGGAGGTCCGTGGGCTTTGCAAGCGCTTCGGCGGCACCGAGGCGCTGCGCGGCGTCGACTTTTCCGTGCTCTCCGGAGAGATCCACGCGCTCCTCGGTGCAAACGGTGCCGGCAAATCGACACTGATCAAGATACTCGCCGGCGTTTATCCGGCGGACGCTGGCGAGATCAGGATCGGCGGCGTCCCGCGCGATCAGCTTTCGGTTCGCCGTCGCGTCGCCTTTGTCCACCAGGATCTCGGTCTGATCGAGACGATGAGCGTCGGCGAGAACATGGCCATGGGATATGGCTATCCGCGGCGGTGGAAGTTCATCGACTGGAAGGCGGTCGACCGTGTCGCGGCGGAGGCCCTCGACTTCCTTGACTCGCCGTTGCCGCTCGATCGGCCGGTCAGCGAACTGACGCGCGCCGAGAAGTCGATCGTGGCGATTGCGCGCGCGCTGATCGAGAAGGTCGATCTCCTCGTGCTCGACGAACCGACCGCAAGCTTGCCGGAGGCCGATGTCGGCAGGCTCTTCGGCGTCCTGTCCCGGCTGCGCGAGCGCAACACAGGCGTGATCTACGTCACGCATCGCCTGGACGAGGTCTTCCGGATCGCCGATGCGGTCACGGTGCTCCGCGATGGGCGCACGGTCGCCGTCTATCGGCCGGTCACGCTGTCGCCGGAGCAGCTGGTGACCGACATCGTGGGCCGCGCACCGGTGGCGCTTCTGATGTCGCGTAAGAAGCGTGACGGCGTTCCGGCGCTCGAGGTCGAGGGGCTTCGCGCCGGGTCGGTCGGGCCGATCGATTTCCATGTCGGCGTCGGCGAGATCGTCGGCCTGGCGGGGCTCCGGGGCCAGGGCCACGAAGTCGTCGGCCGGGCCATCGCCGGCGTGCTTCAACGCGACGCCGGAATCGTCCGCATCAACGGCGCCGAAGCGAAGATCGATGCGCCCGCGGCGGCAGTCGCGGCCGGGCTCGGCTTTACTACCGGCAAACGCGCCGAAGAGGCGCTCGCCGGAACACTGAGCGTGAAGGAGAACCTCTTCCTGAACCCACTGAATTTCGGCCAGAAATCGTTTCGCCTGCGCAGCCGCAAGAAAGAGCGGCAGGCCGCGGCCGGCATTCTCGCGAAGTTCGACGTGCGTCCCGCCGACCCCGACCGCGACATCTCCACGCTCTCCGGCGGCAACCAGCAGAAGGTCGTGCTCGCCCGCTGGGCCGGCCGCCGCTGCAAGCTCCTCATCCTGGAGGAGCCGACAATCGGTGTCGACTTCGGCGCGAAGTCTGAGATCTACCGGATGATGGCGGAGGATGCGGCGGCGGGCACGTCGTCCATCATCATCTCCTCCGACTTGGACGAACTCGCACAGATTTGCGACCGCGTGCTTGCCTTCAGCCGCGGGCGAATCGTGGCGGAGATAGCGCGTCCGGAACTGAGCGTCGCCGCGCTGACCCATGCCGTGTGCGGCGCCGCGGCTGTCACCGAAGCGCGGAGCGGGGCGCTCCAATGACCGCCAGCCGCGACTTCGACCCGAAGGACGAGGGGCCGGTCGAAGTGCCGCCGATCGTGACGCAGCACGAGCCGCCGGCGGCGCCGGAGCGGCGCGGCACGAAGGCATTCATTCTCCACGTCCTTTCTGTTCACGGTCTCCTCGTTTTCGGCATCGTCCTCTTCGTCATCTTCTCGTTCCTCTTGCCGCAGACGTTCACGGGAACACAGACGTTCCGGGCCATTCTCGGCAACAACACGACCGTCGCGCTTCTCGCCCTGGCCGAGATGGTCGTCATCTCGACCGGCAACTACGATCTCTCGATCGCCTACAATGTCGGCCTCATGCACATCACGGCGATGGGTCTCCTGACGGACCTCTATCTGCCGTGGCCCCTCGTCGTGATCGCGACCATTGGCATCGGCGGTCTGATCGGCTGGATCAACGGCGTCCTGGTCGAATACGCCAAGATCGATTCCTTCATCGCTACGCTCGGCGTCGGCACCATCCTCTACGGCGTCGGCTCCTGGTACACGAACGGCACTCAGCTCGTCGGCAACGTGCCGCTCGCTTTCGCCGATCTCAACGACGCCAAGCTCTTCTCGATCCCGCTTCCGACCTACATGGTCGCGGCGGTCGCGATCCTCGCCTGGGTTTGCCTGGAGCACGTGCCGGTCGGTCGCCATCTCTACGCCATCGGATCGAACCGCAGGGCGGCGGAGCTGACCGGCATCCCGGCGCGTCGGCTCGTGATGGGGGCTTTCGTGTGCAGCGGCCTGATCGTCGGGCTGGCCGGCGTGCTCCTCGCGGCGCGGCTGCAGGTGGCGCAGAGCTCCGTCGGTCCGGAATTCCTGCTGCCGGCCTTCGTCGGCGCGCTGCTCGGCGCAACGACGGTCAGGCCGGGCCGCGTCAACGCATGGGGCACGATCATCGCCGTGCTGGTCCTCGCGGTCGGCATCGCCGGGCTGCAGCAGCTTGGGAACTCGTTCTTCGCCGAGCCGATCTTCCAGGGCGCAGCCCTGATCATCTCCGTCGGCTTGGCGGGCTACGCCGCTCGCCGGCGCAAACGGTGAAGCGAGAAGAGAAGAGGAAAGGGAGGAATTCGCATGAACAGACTACGCAAACATTTGCTCTTAGGCGCGGTCGCCGGTTTCGCGGCCGTGACGCTGATGAGCGCCGCCTTCGCGGACGACGTGCTCGACCGCATGAAGGCGGATATCGCCCGCTCGGTCGGCCCGCAAACGACGTGGGACGGACCGACGACCGGCCCCAAGGCCGCCAGGGACAAATCCATCGTCTACGTGTCGCTCACGCAGAACTCGAGCGGCAACGCCGACTCCGCGCGCGGCGCGGAAGAAGCGGCGAATGTCCTCGGCTGGAAGTTCACGCTGATGGACGGCAAAGGCACTGCGACCGGCGGCGCCGACGCGCTCGCTCAGGCGATCGCGCTCAAGCCCGACGCGATCATTCTCGGCTCGGTCTCGATCGAGAACAACAAGACGCTGATCCAGCAGGCGAACGACGCCGGTATCGTGGTCATCGGCTGGCACGCTACCGACAAGCCCGGTCCCGTTGCCGATCCGAAGGTCTTCACCAATGTCGGCACCGATCCCTGGGATATCGCCTACACCGCCGGTGAATACGCCGTCGTCGATTCCAACGGCACGGCGCAGGCGGAAGTCATCAGCGACCGTCAGTATCCGATCGTGGTGACCAAGAGTGACGGAATCGAGAAGGCCATTGCGGAGTGCTCCGGCTGCAAGCTCCTCTCCGAAGACAACGCGCCTTTCGGTGAAGTGCCGCAGCGGACGCCCGGACTGATCAGCTCGCTGCTCCAGCGCTTCGGCGGCAATCTCGGCTACATCCTCACGTTCAATGAGGTGTATTTCGATTTTGCCGTGCCGACGCTGAAGGCCGCCGGCATCGATCCGAGCGCCCCGCCGCATCTGGTCGCCGCCGGTGACGGTAGCGAATTGGCCTATCAGCGCATCCGCAACGGCCAGTATCAGGTCGCGACCGTCCCCGAGCCTGCGGTGATGCACGGCTGGCAACTGGTCGACGAACTGAACCGCGCCTTCAACGGCGAAGGCCCGTCGGGCTTCGTGACCAAGGTCCACCTCGTGACCAAGGCCAACGTCGACGCCGACGGTGGCGACAAGAACCGCTTCGAGCCGTCGAACAATTATCGTGAGCACTACAAAGAGATCTGGGGTGTGCAATAGCCCAGAGCTTCAGAACTGCCGGCGCGGGCGAGCCTGCGCCGGCACGAACCCAGAAAACATGGGCATGTGATCCTTGACCCGGGCAAAGCGAACGGCGAGTTTGGCGGCGAAACCTGCATCGCTTGCTGCGCCTTTGCCCAAATTGCCAAGACGAAAGTCGGTCAAGCCCGCTGCTGAGGCGCCCATCGGAACGCTTGAGCGGGGGCTCTCCATTCTGCAGTTCTTCAAGCGCTCCCCGGAGGCGACGATCCCGGAGGTTGCGGTCGCCGTCGGCCTCAGCCGCTCGACCACCTATCGGATCGCCGAGCGGTTGCATGAGCTCGGGTTCCTGGAGGTCAACAGCACCACCAACCGCTGGCGGCTCGGCCGTGAGGCGGTGCAGCTCGGGGTCGTCGCGTTGCAGTCGACCGACGTGATGCAGGTGGCGCCGGAGCTCTTGCGCCTCTTGCTCGAAATGGCGGGCGAGGCCGTCAACCTCGCGGTGTTCGACGCCGACAGCATGGTGCTGCTCTACCGTGAGCAGGGTCCGCAGTCGGTGACCATCAGCTCACGCCTCGGCTCGCATCGCCCGATGCACGCGAGCGCCGTCGGCAAGGCTTTTCTCTCGGCGATGGACGAAAGAGAGCGGCGCGTGCTGCTCGGTCGGATTTCGCTGAAGCGCTACACCGACAGCACGATCACGAGCGCCGTCGCGCTCGATCGGGAGATCGTCGAGATCAGGAGCCGCGGCTATGCGATCGATCACAGCGAGTTCGAAGCGACGCTTGCCTGCGCCGCGGCCGCGGTCTTCGATCATCGCAGTCAGCCGGTTGCCGTGATCAGCGTGTCGGGCCCAGCTGAGCGCGTCCTCGCGCAGATCGATCGCATCGGGAGCCTCGTCTCGGAGACGGCGAAGGCGATCTCCGAGCGCCTTGGCTTCGTGCGCAGCGCATCGCCTTGACGCTCTTGCCACCGCTGTCTACCGTCTCACTTGATGAGAATATGTCCCAAACAATGGGACGCGACTTCTAGCGAGCGGATTGCGAACGTGACGCCAGCCCGGGAAGTTCTCAAGCGGCGGATAGCGGAGGGCATCCTGGCCTTTCCCGCGACGCCGTTCGACGAGGCCGGTGCCGTCGACGTCGAGGGGTTCCAGAGCGAGCTTCAGCACCTTGGGGCGCATAGGCCGAGCGCGATGGTCGCGGCCGGCGGCGCCGGCGAGCTCTTTTCGCTGTCGCTTGGCGAGCATGACCTTCTGATCCGCGCCGCGGTCGAGGCAACGCCTGAGATTCCCGTCGTCGCAGGAGTTGGGTTCGGCGTCGCGATTGCGTGCGGGATGGCGCGGAGCGCGGAGAAGGCGGGCGCTGCGGCGCTGCTGCTCTTCCCGCCGTATCTCGTCGGCAGCGAGCAGCAGGGGCTCGCCGCCTATGTCGAAGCGGTCTGCCGGTCGGTATCGCTGGCCGTCATCGTCTATAGCCGCGGCAATGGCATTCTTGCTCCAGACACAGCGCTCCGCCTTGCCGAGACGTGTCCGAATCTGATCGCCTTGAAGGATGGCACCGGCGACTTCGAGCAGCTCACGATCCTGAAGCAGCGCGCCGGCGATCGGCTCGTCGTCATCAACGGCGTGCCCACGGCAGAGATGATCGCGCCGCAATGTTTCGCGATCGGGATCTGCAGCTACACCTCGGCGGTCTTCACGTTTCTCCCCGGGCTCGCCATGCGCTACTTCCAAGCCGTCCGCGACGATGATCGCGCCACGTTCGAGCGCCTGCTTCGCGATTTCTACGTACCGCTCAGCGCGATCCGCAGCCGCAAGAAGGGCTACGCGGTCTCGATCATGAAGGCGGGGCTCAGAATTGTCGGGCGGTCGGCGGGCGGCGTGCGCCCGCCGCTTGTCGACCTGTCGGCAAGCGAAGAAGCCGAGCTTGCGGCACTGATCGAGCAACATTCTGCAGAGGCCGGCGAGGGGCCGCGCTACGGCGTCTCTGCCGCCGGGGCGATCGGGTGATCAATGCGGATCGCGCTCTGGGACATCGCCGCCACGCAGAGGAAACGGCTCGAAGCCTTGCTTCCGGGCGACGCGTTCGTCGAGATCCCGCCTGAGCCGGCGCAACCCATCGATATTGATGTCTTGATCGCGTCGCGCTTCGCAGCAAAGGATCGCGAGCGCGCACGGTTTCGCCTGCTTCAGCTTCCAGGCGCCGGGATCGACAAGATCGACTTCGCCGCGCTCCCCGGTGAGCCATGGGTGTGCAATGCCTTCGAGCACGAGACTCCGATCGCGGAGTACGTGTTCGCCGCGATACTCGACCATGCGCTCGGATTTACTGCGCTGACGAACGAGATCGGGCAGCGCGGCTGGGCCGGGGCATATTTCAACCGCGTCGCGCACGGGGAGATTGCCGGGCGCAATTTGGGCCTGGTCGGGCTCGGACATATCGGCCGGGCGATCGCGTGGCGCGCGAAAGCATTCGACATGCAGGTCATGGCCGTGACCGCGAGCCGGCGCGAGCGTGAGCCGAACGTGGACTGGCTCGGCACGTCCGAGCGGCTCCCTGAGCTTCTGGCGCAATCGGATTTCGTCGTGCTCGCCTGTCCATTGAGCAATTCGACACGAGGCATGATCGCGGCGCGCGAGCTTCACCACATGAAGCCGTCCGCGCTTCTCATCAATATCGCCCGCGCCGAGATCGTGATCGAGAAGGATCTCTACGAAGCCTTGAAGGGCGGGGTCATCGCGGGCGCCGTGCTCGACACATGGTATCGATATCCGACCTCGCTCGACGATCCGGTCGAACCCGGAAATCTTCCCTTCGCCAGTCTTCCGAACGTCCGCATGACCGCGCATTCCGCCGCTTGGACGGAGGGCGTGTGGGAGCGCCGCACAAAGGTGTTCGCCGACAACATTTCGCGCCTTCGCGACGGAAGGCCGCTCGTCAACGTTGTGCGCGCGCCGGCCGCGGCGGCGCTCAGAGCCTAGAGGCACAGCAATGAGCAACCCGACGAAGGCGGAGAGCGCAAAGAACGTCAGCTTCGTCGGCTATTCCGACCAGGGCGGGCGTTCCGACGGGGCGCAAGTCATGGTCAACAAGGGCCACGCCTTCGTCTTTCATCCCTTCAGCGGCGGCGTAACCGTCATTGACGTGCGTGATCCGCGCGCGCCGAAGCCGGTGAATTTTCTCCCGGTGCACCCGCGTTCATGGTCGATCCACGGCCAGGCGTTCGGCGATCTTCTCCTGGTCATCGAGGAGTTCGACTTCTTCAAGCTGCAGGTGAAGGACTATTACGGCCAGTCCCTCGACCTGAGCGACCCGAAGCTCACCGGCAAGAACGGCGTCGACTATTCCGGCGGGCTTCGCGTCTACGACATCACCAATCCGGCAAAGCCGCGGCCGATCGGCTTCATGCCGGTCGACGGTTTTGGTTTCCATCGGCTTTGGTGGGTCGGCGATCGCTACGTCTACGCGACCGCGCTTCTGCACGGCTACACCGATCATATCCTGATGATCATCGACCTTCAGGACCCGACGCGGCCGCGGGAAGTGAGCCGCTGGTGGCTGCCGGGCATGTGGAAGGCGGGCGGCGAGACCAACGATTTCAATGGCCGCGTCGCGCTGCATCACGCGATCGTCGCAGGCGATCTCGCCTGCGCGGCCTGGCGAAACGGCGGCGTTACGCTTCTCGACGTCAAGGACAAAGCGGCGCCGAAGCTCATCGCTCACCGCAACTGGTGCCCGCCTTTCGGCGGCAATACGCACACCGCGCTGCCGCTGCTTCAGCGCGACCTCCTGATCGTCGACGACGAGGCGGCGGACGACATCTCGGTCGAGCCGATGAAGCACACCTGGGTGTTCGACATTCGCGAGCGCGCGAGCCCCGTCTCGATCGCGACGATGCCGATCCCCTGCGACCAGGATTATGTCGCCAAGGGCGGCGCTTTCGGTCCGCATAATCTCTGGGAGAACCGGCCCGACGCCTTCGTCAGCGCCGACGTCGTGTTTGCGACCTACCAGAACGCCGGGCTCAGAATCTTCGACATCAAGAACCCGTTCCGGCCGGAGGAGATCGGCTATTTCGTGCCGCCGCCGCCGGCGGGTTGGTTCGATCATCGCACCAACATCAAGCGGGTGCTCCACTCCGTCGACGTCTACGTCCAGCCCGACGGGCTCATGTACCTGACGGACTACAATGCCGGCCTCTACATCCTGCAATGGGAGGGCGCGTAGGGCCGCTGAGACCGCCGGGCGACCGGCCGCATCAATCGTCTCCGGCCTCTCCGGAGGCGCCGTTGCGGTGGCAGGCGAGACAGTTCGATTTGGAGAGCACTTCCGGACGTTTGAAAGCGGCGGCCGGAACCTCGTGATGCGCACCGCGCCACCACGGCATGTCGGTGACGCGGAGCGGCACCTGATCGGCGGCGACTCCGCGTAGGACAAATTGCGCCTGGTCGGTCGTGTCGGCGGCGTTCGCAACCAGATAGTCGGTGATCTTCTGCGTCGTTTCCGGGTCGAGGCTCGCATCCTCGCCGAAATGGTCGGCAAGGTTGGCGGTGATCGCCTGCCAGGATCGGGCCGGCAGCATGACTGCCGGATACGCCATGTGGCAGGCCCCGCATTCGGCGTTGAACGCCTCTTCGCCGGAGATCGGGGCGGGGGTTGGCGTTGAATTCGGTCGCGGCCGGCGCTGCACCGGCTGCGGAATTGTCGGCAGGCGCAGCGGCTTCGGCGGCCGCGCTCGATCCGGCGTCGATCTCGATGGCCAGCGCGGCACCCAACGCGAGTGCGGCGGCCAAGCCGGCAATGGCGATCGTCTTCATCAGCGTCCCTCCAGGTTGGCGGCTTCGATCAAAGGCTCATCATGAAAGCGATGAAGTCGCCCTTCTCGGCGGGCGTGCATTCGCGCCCGAGCACGGTGTTGCAGTTCCGCCGGAACCACTTCTCGACCTTGGCGGGGTCGGTGAAGCGATCGGGGTTGGCCGAAACCGCCATCGGCTTGATCGCCTTGCCGACGCGCGTGCGGCCCACATTGGTCGGGTCGGTCGTGTGGCACGTGCTGCATGACGGCGTATCGCCGCTGCCATGGCTGGCGAGGAAGAAGGCCTTTCCGCGGTCGGCGGAGAAACCGGAAAAGGGGTCGCCGCTCGCCTGCGCCTCCTGCGCGTAATGATCGAGGACGGCCTGTTGCGCGGCGGCAGCAGCGAGGCACGCGACCGCCGAGCCGGCCAGAGCGACGGCGGAAATCAACAGCATTCGGTGAATCTGGCTCACGGTTCGGCATCCTTCGGTATGGCGATTTCGGAGGGGCGGAAGAGGCCGCTCGCCGCGTCGGCGTGGCAGGCGTTGCAATTGCCTCGCGCTGCGACCGACGGCGCGGCGAAGACCGCGTCGGGGATGCGGGCGTGGCGGTGGCGCCAGAACGACGTCGCGGTGATGCTGAGGGGATCGTCGGGGTTGCGGCGGCGGAAGGCGTTGGCGGCGCGCGTGTCGAAGGCATCGGCCGAGTTGGCCGAGAGGTAAGCGAGAATCGTCTGAGCGGTGCCGGGATCGAGCGAAGCGTCCTCGCCGAAATGGTCACCCAGACCTGCCATCAGCGTGCGCCAGGTTGCCGCCGGCGCGAGGCTCGGATGATAGGCGACATGGCACGCGCCGCACTCCGTCGCGTAGAGGGGATCGAGAGGTTGGGTCGGGACGCCGAGCGCCGGCCGGTTGGCAAGGGCGACGAGCGCCGCGGTCGAAACGAAAAGGAGTGCCGCGACGATGGCGGCGGCAGTCGCCGGGTAGCTCGCGCGTCGGGCGGGAACGGTGTCGCCGGCACGCAGCTCCTTGCGTCCGTCGACCATGGCTCTGACTAAATTTTCTCCGGTGCGCCGGCTCTCGAAGATCGCTCCCGTCACGTGCAGGGCGATGAGAACAAGAAGGCCGTAGGCGAGGAGTGCGTGGAGCTGGTGCGCCGCCTCGCCGACCGCGAAGCTCGACGCAAAGGCAAGCGGGCCGGACTTGAGCACGCCGCCGAGCGCGACCACGCCGCTGATGACGACGGCGAGCACGGCTGCAAGAAGCGCCAGGATCATCACCGCGCCGACCGGGTTATGGCCGATGTGGCGCTGCCCGGTGCCGATCTTGAGCTCCCGAAGATGGTGGAGGACGGATCGCGGCCCGCGGACGAAGCCGGAGAAGCGGGCAGCGGAAGGGCCGAGAAAGCCCCATACGATCCGTGCCGCCACCAGTGCCGCGGTGATGGTGCCGGCAATGACATGCGCGTTGATCCAGGTCGGCGGCAACCAAAGGCTGGTGACAAGCGCCACCGTCAGAGCGGCGACGAGCAGCCAATGGAAGATGCGGACGAAGGGATCCCATACCGCCATCATCGGCCTGCTTTCGTGCAGGCGGACAGGGACTTTGGCGGCGTAGTTGATGTTCATCGCCCTGCGCTGAAAAAGGCGCGCGGAAGGGCACTGGGCTTGGCGCCCGGTTCCCCTGCGGCCCGTGGTTTCGCGCGAAGCTATCAGCGGGCCGCTGACATCCGCCTGACGCCGGTTGTCAGCGAATTGTCAACTTCGATCGGCGGTCCGCGGGTTGCGATTTTCGGCGGGCTGCGGCAGATTCCCTGGCGAACGCGAAAAACCAAGCTGTGTTTCCGTGGGGGCGGCCAGCACGGAGGCTCAAATGCGCAAGCTTCTTGTTGCCGTCTCGCTTCTCCTCTCGACGACCGCGTCCTATGCCGAACGCCCCTCGACGCTCGCGATGAGCTGCCAGCAGGCGCAAAGCCTCGTCGCGAAGCGCGGCGCGGTCGTGATGTCGACCGGTCGGCATACTTACGACCGGTTCGTCGCCAGTTGGCGTTTCTGCATGCTTGGCGAATACGCCTACAATGCGTGGGCGCCGACGCGCGACACGCTGCGTTGTCCGCTCGGCTACACGTGCCAGCCCAACCCGCCGCTTTGGGACGACGACAACTCTTACGGCGGCTCGCTGTTCCGCCACTAGAGTTGCGGCTCAGGCATTGCCGCCGTTGAAGTGGCGAAGCACGAAGTCGCGCTCGATCTCCACCGCGCTCCACTCGTCGTCGCCTTTGTCCTCGTAGATCAGCGTGTAGGGGCCGCAATAGCCGGCTCGCTTCGCCGCATCGAGGCAGCGGCCGAAATCCTCGCCGTCGATCTTCTCGTCGGGAAACCAGGCCTTGGCGTGCGTGTCTTCCGAGCGGGCAAAGATCGAAGCGAGCTCCTCGTATTTCTGCGGCCCGGCTGTCTTCCAGTTGCCGAAGTCGGCCATGAAGCCGACCGTGCCGTCGAGCCGGTCGAGGACGTGGTGGACTTCCTTCGGGCTGGCGAGGAGCTGAAGCCAGTTCTCGGTGGTGACGCGCACGCCCAATCCAGCGCCGCGCCGACCAAGCTCCTTCAGGCCCTCGACCGAGCGCGCCAGCGTCTCCGGAGTTGGCTGCTGCTTGCCGGCAATGACACGCGCCGCCTTCGCGCCGAGCGCGGCGGCCGCGTCGATCCACTTGCCGATCCAGTCGCGGTCGCGCTTGTGCTCGCTTGGGTGCGTGATGTCGCCGTCGTCGATCAGGAGGGTCGAAAGCGTCACGTCCGCGTCGGAAAGCGCGGCGCGCACCTCGCCGAGATAGGTCGGGTCGCGGGTTTCGAGATGGAAGTGGCAGATCTGCAGATGGTCGATGCCGCGTTTGGCGATAGCCGCCGGAAGCTCCATCAGCGTCAGCGTTCCCGCTCCCCATCGGGGCCCGGCCTGCCCGGGAACGTCGTTTCCAGGCGCGTTCGGGTGGAAAACGCCGAGCGCGCGGTGCACGCTCCAGCTTGAGACGGCGATCGGCGGCGTGGCACTAGCGGGCATAGCCGGCACTCCAAGACGGGCGGTTCGCTTCTAGCCGAAGGGATGTGCAAGGGGAAATCGCGCGGGGGGAGACGGGTGGAAGCAAAGCTTTGGAACGTCGGGGTGAAGGTGGCGGACGTTGCCGCCGAGATCGACTTCTACGTCGCGCTCGGCGGCCGGCTCATGCTGCACGAGCGGCTGACAACGCCGGAAGGCGAAGCGGAATACGCCATCGTTGCCTTCGGCGGCACGCGGCTCTTCCTGACTCCGAAGCCGATCTTCGAGGAGTGCCTGAAAGTGCCGCCGCCGGAGGGCCTGACCCATGCGGTGTTCGAAGTCGCAGCACTTGCGCCGGAAGCCGAACGCCTGGCGGCGCTCGGGGCGGAAGTGCTGATCCCGCCGATGGAGATCAGCGCCGGATTTGGCACGCGGCGGATCGCTTTCTTCCGCTCGCCCGGCGGGCTCGTGTTCGAGGTCATGGAGATCAAGGAGTCTGCGCCGGTCGTCGAGCTGCCTTGATCCGCGGCGCCGTCACCAGGGGAGCTTCAGCACAGCTTCGGAGACGGCGTTGCCGAGCGCCGCCTGCTGATCCTCGTCGAGGTGGATGCCGTCGAAGGCGCTCGTTTTGATCACGTCGCCGGCATTCAGGAATGCCGCGCCATGCTCGTTGGCGATTGCTGCGTAGGCAGGCGCGAGCTTCAGCGATTTCTCGTGCCCGCCGGCGAACATCTCGACGAAGTCGGGGCGCGTGCCGAAGCGGTCGAGGATCGGCGGCGGGCAGATCACGAGCATCCGCGGCGCGCCGCCGTCCGGGCCGCACTCCGACGTCTTTACGATCGAAAGCAGGCGGCCGACGCCCTTTGCGATGTCGCTTGCCGGAACGCTGAAGCGCTGCTTCAGGTCGTTGGTGCCGAGCATGATGGCCACGAGGTCGAGCGGCCGGTGGCTCTTCAGGCAGGGAAGGAGATAGGTCGAGCCGTCGAGCCAGGGTCCCTCGATCGGATCGGGATGCACGGTGGTGCGGCCGGAAAGCCCTTCGGCGATGACCGACCAGTCCGCCCCAAGCCGCTGCTGCAGAATTCCCGGCCAGCGCTCGCCGGGCTCATAGCGCTGGTTGTCGCCCGGCCGGGTCGCGCTGCCCCAGGTGTTGGAATCGCCAAAACAGAGGATGGTCTTCATAAGCGCCGCCGTTTCGCCGCGCCCGAAGCGGCGCATGGCGAGTGAAGATACGATGCTCTTTTGATGGTCCGCGGCGGCGGGGAAGGTCAAGCGCGAGATGCGCTTTTCGCAAATAGGCTTCAGGCGTTCCGGAATTTGCGAGAGATCAACTCGAAGGTCAGGCGTGTTGCCGTGCCGATAGCGAGAAGGACAAAGGGCGGGGCAATGACGATGAGCGTAACGAGATGGAGGCTGTCGATCAGGGGATTGGGCATCAGGCCGGTCAAAACGATAAGTCCTGCAATGGAGACCCAGAAAGCGGCCCAGACGGCGGTTATCGCCATCCATACTCGCAGCATCGCCTGCCGGGTCTCCGCCCCGGCGGCTTCGATCGCCATTTCCGACATTTGACGGCTCCCAGCCATTGGTGACCGAGGAGCGTTCTTCTCCTTCGGTCGGATAAGGCGGCGGGCCGGTTCGTCGTTCTTGGTGGCGCGCCGATGGCCGCTCACATAGAGGCATCGCGTTTCGGCAGAATGTCTCCGCGTGTTTCCAGGTTTTCTCCCGCAAGCAGCCCGCGAAATAGGTCTGCAATATTGACCTGTCTTGGAACGGGCGCCTCGAAATCAGGCGCGCCGCTGCTCTTCGCCCCTAAGCGACTGAATTCAGGGAGGGGCTTGGCCGGCGCCTATCGCGGCTGACGTCGGAGAGCCCCGCGGCCTCCCTCTCCGATAGAAAAGAATTCAGTTGAACCGCTTCCGAGGAGGCGCTTGGCTGTCGCTGTTTGTGGGCGGGGGGCGCCTCTCATGCGCATCGGGATTTCTTTGGCCATCCTGGCGACGGTGTTCGCCACGTCTGCCAATGCGGCCGTTGTCGAGCAATTCACGGCGGCGGACTGGAATGGGATGGCCTTCACCAGCGACGAAACGGGCCAATTCACTCATTGCTCCGTCTTCGCGAGCTACCAGAACGGTTCCACGCTCTACATCGCCTACCAGGTCGACGACACCTGGTTCTTCAGCGTCGCCAATGACAGCTGGTCGCTGAAAGAGGGCGGGGATTTTGCGATCAAATTCAGGGTGGATCGCCACAGCCAGATCGACGGCACCGGCGTCGCCCTTGGTCCGACGCAGATCGGGCTTCCCGTCGACCCGAACCATCCCTTCGTCGGGCAGCTCCGCCGCGGCCGTCAGCTCGTCATCTCCTTCCAGAACAAGGACTACGCCTTCGAGCTCTCCAATTCGAACAAGGCGATGAATGCGGCGCAGGACTGCGTGCGCCGGCATGTGCGGCTTGGCACGCATACGCCCGTCGTGGCGGGCCAGCCGCAGCAGCAGGTGCAGGAGTTGGAACAGCAGTCTCAGCCGAATGCCGCGCAGCCGGAGGCGGATCAACAGGTCGTCAGCAAGGAGCCCGCATCCGGCGGTCAGTCGGACAATTCGCCCGCACCCGACACGTCGTCGAGCACGAACGACTCGGGCAATGCGACGGAGACCGGCGAGGAGCAGCAATTCGGCCCGTGGGTCGTCTCGGCGACGGCCGACAGCGATGGAGGCTTCTACAACTGCACCGCCTATGATCTGCAGGGCGACGACCAGATCATCATGTCCGACTTTCCAGACGGTGTCTGGACGTTTGGCCTCTATCGCGCGGCGTGGAACCTCGACACGAACCAGACCTACTATCTTTGGTACAACGTGGATGCTCCCGCCGACGCTCCCGACGTCGTCAAGCGGCCGGTCGAGGCACCCGAAAAGACGCGCATCTTCTTCGAAGTCAGCGACGTTGAGGACATCGTCGAGCGGATGGAAAACGGCAGCGTCCTCAATGTTGCGTTCCGCGGCTTCTCCGGTCCGGCGGAAAATTACAGCTACCCGCTCGATCAGGCGCATGCGGCTTTCGAGGCGATCCGGCAATGCGTGACGGACCACGCGAGCCCGCCGGTCGAGGCATCCACGGCTACCGATAACGGCGGCAGCAACGGCGAAACGGCTGCGCCTGAAGGAAAAACCGCCGCGGATGCAGGCAAAGGCACGGGTCAGAGCGCCAGTGCGGCGCCCGGCGGACAGCGGCGGGAGCTCCCAGATCTCGGGCCCAAGCTCATCGAGACTCTCGATGTGCCGGGCTGGACGGCTGCCGCGTTCTCGCTCGACGACGGGACGTTCACGCATTGCGCGATCAAGGCGGAATACCAGAACGGCGCGACGCTTGCTGTCGCTCGCGCCGTCGGCGGCGATCTCGTGCTTGCCATTCAGCACGGCGATTGGGCGCTCGAAGAGGGCGCGTGGGTGCCGCTCAAATATGAGCTGACGGGCGATACGCCGCTCTCCGTGTCGGGAGAGGGGCAAGTGACGCTGGCGAATCTCATCGTCGCCAACATCGGCGGCGGGAACGCGCTCACCGAAATACTGAAGAGCGCACCGGAGATGACGATCGAGGCGGAGGGAAAGAGCCTCGCCTTCGACATCAGCGATATCGGCCCTGGGATCGAGGCGATCGACGATTGCGTCGCGCGCCGCGCGGCAAGCAGCGCAGAGCCGACGCCTGCCCCTGCGACGAAAAAGCTCGAGCCGGCGCCAAAGAAGGTGGAGAGCGAGCCTGCGCCGGAGGCTGCTCCGGGTGCGAGCGGGGCGACAGACTCAGCCGCGGCCTCTCCGCTGGCGGCTGAGACACCCCCGGCCGAAGCGCCCTCGAGTGAGACGACCATGGCACCCGCCGAGGCCGGCGCGCCCGCGGACGCGGACGCAATCCACACCGAAGCCGCGGGCTATACGACCGCGCTTCTCTTGCGCGCCGGCTATCCGAACCACGTCATCCTCGGGATGAAAGACGCGGTCCCCGATGGCGTTCCAAGCGGCGACGCCGTGTGGACGCTCGGCGCGATCGTCGGGTCTACGCGCATCGTCGATTCAGGCACGCCCGACGACATCAGGAGAAGCATCGGCGGCCTCGAGCTCGACCGATGCGGCGGTTCGGTGGCGACCGACGTGGTCGCGTCCGACGCGACGCATGAATACTTCAATCTGAAATGCGGTAGCGACCAGCCGACCACCATCCACTATCTCGTGCTGCCGCGGGACGGCGGCGGATCCTACGTATTTGCCTTGCTCAGCCGGGGCGACGACGAAACCGCCGGGGCAATTTCCCAGGCTGTCTACGGCAAGGCGGTCGGCGGCTGAGGTTTGCGCGCAAGCGCGTGTCCGTGACCCGCTTTAGAGACGCTGCGGCGTGCGCAAGCGGTTCTCCTGAAATACGGCTGCCGATCTGCTATCAGCGTTGCGATTGATGGAGCGTGTCATGCGGGTCGGCGTCCCCAAAGAGATCAAATCGCAAGAGTACCGGGTCGGGCTGACGCCGGGCGCTGTGCGCGAATACGTGGCCGCCGGCCACGCGGTCAGCGTGGAGCACGATGCGGGCGCCGGGATCGGCGCCGACGATTCCGTCTACGCCAAGGCCGGCGCGACCATCGCCAAGGACGCGGTCGAGGTCTTCGCCACGGCCGAGATGATCGTGAAGGTGAAGGAGCCGCAGGAGGCGGAGTGGAAGCGGCTCAGGGCCGGGCAGATCCTTTTCACCTATCTTCATCTCGCGCCCGACCCGAAGCAGACCCGCGGGCTGATTGAATCCGGCGTGAGCGCGGTCGCCTACGAGACGGTCACCGATGCACGCGGTCATCTGCCGCTTCTTGCGCCGATGAGCGAGGTCGCGGGGCGGCTTGCGATCGAGGCTGCGGGGATGTCGCTCAAGCGCTTCAACGGCGGGCGCGGGCTTCTCCTCGGCGGCGTGCCCGGCGTGCAGCCGGCGCGCGTCGTAGTGCTCGGCGGTGGCGTGGTGGGCACGCATGCCGCGCGCATGGCGGCGGGTCTCGGCGCGGAAGTGACGGTGCTCGACAAGTCGCTGCCGCGGCTTCGCGAGCTCGATGATCTGTTCCTCGGCCGCGTCAGGACGCGCTTCTCGACGATGGAGACGATCGAGGAGGAAGTCTTCGCGGCTGACGTTGTGATCGGCGCGGTGCTGGTGCCCGGCGCAAGTGCGCCGAAGCTCGTGACCCGCGCGATGCTGAAGCACATGAAGCGCGGGGCGGTCGTCGTAGACGTTGCCATCGATCAGGGCGGCTGCTTCGAGACGTCGCACGCGACGACGCACGCCGATCCTGTCTACGCCGTCGACGGCATCATCCACTATTGCGTGGCGAACATGCCGGGCTCGGTGCCGTTGACTTCGAGCCATGCCTTGAACAACGCGACATTGCCCTTCGGTCTGGCGCTTGCGGCGAAGGGGCTTGGCGCGATGCTCGACGATCCGCATCTTCGCGCCGGTCTCAACGTGCATCGCGGTCAGGTCACGCACCCGGCGGTCGCGAAGAGCCTCGGGCTGCCGTTCATCCATCCCGAGGAAGCGATCGGGCGGGGCTGAGGCGGTGTAGAGGACGCTCCGCTGCCGTGGCCTGTGGCTGGCGCGCTGAGGAGCGGGCCGGCGGCGCTCATGGCGGTCGGCGCTGGGGATGGGTCGTTCGACGTCTCGGACCGGGTGAATTTCGGATGGGAGCTAGTGCTGCGAGGGGCTTTCAGTGAAAATTCCGACCTTTCGGCATCGCGGCATTCGCGGCATTGAGCGCGCGTAAGTCCGCCACGAGCTCCGGCTCGGCGGCAAGCATGCGCGCCATGCGCGAGGTCTTCTTTGCCGCGTGACGGAGCTCGTCGACCGGCCGGCGCACCTCGTCGGTTGGAGCCATGCCGCTTGAGCCGATCGAGTTGTCGGAGAGAAGCGAGAGGAGCGGCGTCAGATCCTCCAGCTTCTCCGCCACGACGTGGATCACGCTCTGCTCGGATTGCAGCTTGCCGGTGACGCGCATCAACCGCGCGCCGAGCACGATCGGGCGGAAGCGCTCGAAGATCTTGGGCCAGACGATGACATTGGCAACGCCAGTCTCATCCTCAAGCGTTGCGAAGATCACGCCCGATGCGGTGCCCGGGCGCTGGCGCACGAGCACAAGGCCGGCGACGGAGATGCGCCGGCCGCTTTTGATCTCCGGCAGCCGTCCTGCCTCGACGATGGCGTCAGCGGCGAGGCGCGCGCGCAGGAACGAGACGGGATGCGCCTTCAAGGAAAGCGACAGCGCGCGATAGTCGTTCACCACGTGCTCGCCTTCGCGCATCAGGGGCAGGGCAAACTGCGCCTCCGATTGCAGGTCGCGCTCCGCGAGGCCTTGCGCGGCAGCAAAGAGCGGCAGGCGCTCGGCGGCGGAGAGCGGATCGAGCGCGCGCACTTCCCAAAGCGCCTCTCGGCGGTCGAGGCCGATCGAGCGGAAAGCGTCCGCCTCGGCGAGACGCTCAAGCCCGGCGCGTGAAATGCCGGAGCGCAGCCAGAGATCGCGGACGCTGCGGTAGGGCTTTCCGCGCGCTGCGACGAGCAGCGTCGCATCGGCTTCGCGAAAGCCTTTGATCTGACGCAGGCCAAGGCGGACGGCGTGCGTGGTGCGGATGGAGGGAGCTTGCGAGGTGTGGCGCTTGTGAAGGGCATCAGTGCTTACCCTCCCCCCTTGCGGGGGAGGGGACTCGCGCAAGCTCTCCAACGTGCAATCCCAGTCCGAAAAATTGATGTCCACCTCGCGCATCTCCACCGCGTGCTCGCGCGCGTCGCGGACGAGTTGCGCGGGGGCGTAGAAGCCCATCGGCTGCGCATTCAAAAGCGCGGCGCAGAAGACGTCGGGATAGTGGCACTTCATCCAGGCGGAGGCGTAGACGAGGAGCGCGAAGCTCGCGGCGTGGCTTTCCGGGAAGCCGTATTCGCCAAAGCCTTCGATCTGGCTGAAGCAGCGCTCGGCGAAGCTCCGTTCGTAGCCGCGCGCGACCATGCCTTCGATCATCTTCGTCTTGAAGAGGCCGATCGTGCCGACGCGGCGGAAAGTGGCCATGGCGCGGCGCAGGCGATCCGCCTCGCCCGGCTCGAACTTCGCCGCGACGATGGCGATCTTCATCGCCTGCTCCTGGAAGAGCGGCACGCCGAGCGTCTTGCCGAGCACCTTCTCCAACTCGTCGGGCGGACCGTGGTCGGGATGCGGCCGCGGATAGTGGACCTTCTCGATTCCCTGCCGGCGGCGGAGATAGGGGTGCACCATGTCGCCCTGGATCGGGCCGGGGCGCACGATCGCCACCTCGATGACGAGATCGTAGAAGGTGCGGGGCTTGAGCCGCGGCAGCATGGTCATCTGCGCGCGGCTCTCGATCTGGAAAACGCCGACCGTGTCGGCGCGGCAGATCATGTCGTAGACCGGCTTCTCCTCCTGCGGGATCGAAGCGAGCGAGAGCGCTTCGCCGTAATGCGCTTCGAGCAGATCGAAGCCGCGCTTCAGCGCCGTCAGCATGCCGAGCGCGAGCACGTCGATCTTCAGCATCTTCAACGCATCGAGATCGTCCTTGTCCCATTCGATGATGTTTCTGCCGTCCATCGCCGAATGGAGGATCGGCACCACTTCGTCGAGGCGGCTTCGCGTGATCAAGAAGCCGCCGACGTGCTGCGAGAGATGGCGCGGAAAGCCGATGATCTCGCGCGACATCTCTAACATCTGGCCGATGCGCGCTTCCTCGGGATCGAGGCCGGCGAGGCGGGCGTCGGCGCCGTCGACGGCGCTCGACGACCAGCCCCAGACTTTCCCCGCCAACGCGCCGACGGCGTCCTCCGAAAGGCCGAAGGCCTTGCCGACCTCGCGCGCGGCGGAGCGCGAGCGATAGGTGATGACGGTGGCGGCGATGCCGGCGTGGTCGTAGCCGTATTTCCCGAACACGTAGTGCATCACCTCCTCGCGCCGCGCGTGCTCGAAATCGACGTCGATGTCGGGCGGCTCATTGCGGTCGCGCGAGATGAAGCGCTCGAAGAGGAGATTCCCCTGGTCGGGGTTCACGTCGGTGATCCTTAGGCAAAAGCAGACCGCGGAGTTGGCCGCGGAGCCGCGCCCCTGGCAGAGGATGCCTTGCGAGCGCGCGAACTCCATGATGTCGCGCACGGTCAGGAAGTAGGCCTCGTATTTCAGCTCCTTGATGATCGAAAGCTCGTGCTCGATGAGCTTGCGCACGTCCTCGCGAAGGCCGCGTGGGTAGCGCCAGGCAGCGCCTTCCCAAGTCAGCCGCACCAGCTCGTCATAGGGCGTGGCGCTCTTTCCCGCGGATTCGAGCGGGTATTCATATTCGTGGCTGATCTCGTCCAGCGAGAAGGCGAGGCGCTCGAGAACGTGCAGCGTCTCTGTGATCGCTGACGGGTGCTCGGCGAAGAGACGCGCCATCTCCGCGGCGCTCTTCATGTGTCGCTCGGCATTCGCTTCGAGCAATCTTCCGGCGGTCTCGAGTGTCTTCTTCTCGCGCACCGAGGTGAGCACGTCCTGGAGCCGCCGACGCTCGGGCGCGTGATAGAGCACGTCGCCGAGTGCGACGAGCGGGATTTCATAGCGCGCGGCGAGCGCGGAAAGCGCCGCCAGCCGCCGGCGGTCTTCACCCTGATAGAGGCACGTCGCGCCGAGCCTGACATGGCCTGGGAAGGCTTCGGCGAGAGTGGCGAGGGTTTGCTCCAGTGTGCTCTGCAGCGGAGCAGGACTGTCGCCTAACCTCCCCCTTGAGGGGAGGTCGAAATTCGAAGCGTCGTGCGGAGCGAGATGCGCGCAATTTCGGGAGGGGGGCATGCTGCCCAGCGATGCGGCCCCCCTCCCGAATCCGCTGCGGCTCCGCCTCGCAAACTTCGACCTCCCCTCAAGGGGGAGGTTAAGGCGGTGGAGCGGCTTTCCCTCCTCCCTAACCCTCCCGCCTCCGCTGAGGCTCCGGCGGGCGCCCCCGCACCTGTCGCCGAGCCCAACAGGCGGGCGGGGGAACAAGTGCGTCCGGCAGCACCGCCATCTCCATGCCTTCACCCCAGTCGATGAGATCGGAGAGACCGAGATGGCATTCGCCTTTCTTGGTGCGGAGGTTGCCAGTGGTGAGCAGACGGCAGAGCCTTCCGTAGGCTGCCCGGTCGTGCGGCCAGACGGCGACATCAGGCGTGCCGTCACAAAAGGAAAGCCGGCAGCCGACGGCATAGCGGCCGCCGGTCTCCTGCGCGGCGAGATGTCCGCGCACGATGCCGGCGAGCGTGTTTTTGTCGGCGATGGAGAAGCCGGCGAGGCCCAGCGCGGACGCCGTCGCGGCAAGTTCTTCCGGATGCGAGGCGCCGCGCAAAAACGAGAAATTCGAAGCTGCGAGGAGCTCCGCATAGACAGGCTCGCCGGGCCGGTGCGGGCGCGCTTTTGCTCCATGCCGGAGCAAAGGCACGATGCGCGGCCGCTCGTGGCTGGAAGGCGGTTTCTCGGGCATGCAAAGTCCTGCCGCGGCAGAGGCTCATCGCCGCGCGCGTCCCGTTTCGACCTAGAATGTTCTTATTATGTTCTCAGGTAGAGAAGAGTCAACCGGCCGGCTGCGGCTCTTCGTGACGACCGCGCTCAGAGATTGTGTGTGTGCGCCGGTTCCTCGGGCCCGGTAAAGGCGACCCCGGCCTCCATGCCGCGCTGCCACTGAAGCGTGACGGGCACGACCGTGCTCGACATGACGATGATCAGGCGAAACGTCTCCGGCAGCTTGAACGCATCGCCGAAGATCAGGTGCGCGCCGCTTTTGCTTATGTCGCGGATCGTGCAGTCGATCGTCGACCGATCGTCGAGGACGGCGCGCCCGCGCTTCAGCGTACGCTGGCGATGCGTGTCGCGGTGCTCGTCGTGCGCCGCCGGTTCCAACGGCTGGTCGCTATCGTCTGGCTGTTGCATGCCTACGTCTTCCATGCGGCACGTTGCGTCACGGAATGCAGTGCTCTTTCCCATTTTCATCAAATGGGAGCGGCGCCCGCATTTGACCCAACTCTGCCTCCGGCATGGTTAGGAAAACCTTGCGGCAGCTTTGCGGCGCTTCGTCGCTGATGCACTGTTGCGTGGGCAGGGGACAAAAATCTCCTTCGACTCGCCAAGGAACGGGGCACTGGCGTCGTCTAATGGGGCAGATGCTCGACACGACCGACGACAACGCGCTGGCCGCCGCGGCGCTTCGGGGCGATCGCGAGGCGTTCCGCCGCCTCGTCGAGCGGCACTACGACATGATCTACCGCGTCGCCTACCGCTATGTCGGCGCCGCAGCCGACGCTGAGGATATTGCGCAAGACGTGTGCGTCACGCTGGCGACACGGCTCGGGAAATTCGGCGGGCGCAGCCGCTTCTCGACCTGGCTTGTCGCAATCGTGATCAATCGCTGCCGTGACGTCCTGCGGCGGCGCCGCTCGTCGGCGACGCTCGTCGCGCAATACGCGGCGCTACGCGAGGCCGAGGACGCCGACAAGGCGGACACGGACAAGCGGACCGCCTGGCTCGACGATGCCCTGCAAGGCCTTGAGCCGAGCCTCAGGGAGACGGTGCTTCTCGTCGTCGGCGAGGAGCTCTCGCATCGCGAGGCCGCGAAAATTCTCGGCTGTGCCGAGAGCACGGTGTCGTGGCGAATGCATGTGACCAAAAAGCATTTGAGCGCCCGGATGGATGAAGATGAGTGAGCTCGACCGACTGAAGCAGGCGCTTCGAACGGAGCCCGTCAGCGCACGCGAGGCGGCGCGCGAGGCCGCAATCGGTGCGGCGCTTTCCGCCTACGACGCGAACATGGCTGCCGGGCGCCAAGGAAACACCGCCGTCGACCGTCTCAGGAATGCGGCACGTGCCGCGATGCAACTCCTGACGGGAAGACGACACATGCGTATGTCTCATGCACTCGCCGGCGGCGTCAGCCTTGCCGTGCTCATGCTTGCCGTGATGACGGCGGCCAACCTGCAGACGATCGAAGGCTTCAAGTGGCGCGATGCGCGCGAACCGATCGGCGTTCCGCCGGTTCAGCATCCGAAGAGCGAGATCGCGCCAGCCGCAACGAACCCGGTCACCGCGAATCCGGTGGTGCCGGCTCCGGAAGCCCTCGTGGACGAAAAGACGGAGAACGCCGCCGCACTCCGTAACGTTCCGGAGGAGATGGATCAGGCGACCCAAATGCTGGCGGCGCCGGAACCGGTACCGGACATGGGTCCTGCCGCGTCGATGCCTCTTGCCGCGACGCCGCCCCGCCAGGACGCGGTCGCCGACCTCTCGGTTGAGAAGTTCGCATTCGCGGGTGCGACCGCGACAACCGCCGGCGGGATCGCCGCGATGGAAGAGCCGATGCAGCAGCCCGGCTACCACGACCAGGGCCGCGATCGTTTCCAGACGATCGAGACCAACCCGCTCAAGGTCACGGCGGAGGAGCCGGTCTCCACCTTCTCGATCGACGTCGACACGTCGTCCTATTCCTTCATGCGCGCCTCTCTCAATAACGGCGCGCTGCCGCCGGACGACGCCGTTCGCGTGGAGGAGCTCGTCAACTACTTCCCCTACGACTATCCGGGGCCCGATTCCGCCGAGACGCCGTTCAAGGCGTCGGTGACGGTGATGCCGACGCCGTGGAATACCGGCACCAAGCTCGTCGATATCGGCATCAAGGGCTTCGACATCGCGCCGGCTGAGCGGCCGCACGTGAATCTCGTGTTCCTGATCGACACCTCCGGCTCCATGGAGGAGCCGAACAAGCTGCCGCTTCTGATCAACTCGATGAAGCTTCTCGTCGACGACCTCAAGCCCGACGACAGGGTGGCGATCGTCACTTATGCGGGAAGCGCCGGCACGGTGCTTGAGCCGACCAAGGCATCGGACAAGGCGAAGATCGACTCGGCGCTGGAAAATCTTTCGGCCGGCGGCTCGACGGCCGGCGCAGAAGGGATCCGGCAGGCCTATCAGCTCGCCGAGCAGAACTTCGACAAGAACGGCGTCAATCGCGTCATCCTTGCAACCGACGGCGACTTCAATGTCGGCATCACCGACACCGACGAGCTCGAAGGCTTCATCGAGCGGGAGCGGACGAGCGGCATCTTCCTCTCCGTCCTCGGCTTCGGCATGGGGAACTACAACGACGAACTGATGCAGGCCTTGGCACAAAATGGAAATGGCGCCGCCGCTTATATCGACACGCTTTCGGAAGCGCGGAAGGTGCTCGTGGAGGAATCGACCTCGACGCTCTTCCCGATCGCCAAGGACGTGAAGATCCAGGTCGAGTTCAATCCGGCGACGGTTTCGGCATACCGGCTGATCGGCTACGAGACGCGACTCTTAAATCGCGAAGACTTCAACAACGACAAGGTCGACGCCGGCGAGATCGGCTCCGGCCACACGGTGACCGCGATCTACGAGATCACGCCGACCGGAAGCGCGGCCAATCTTGTCGATGGCCTGCGCTATCAGAGCAACTCCGCCCCGGCGTCCGCGGGAAGCGAAGACAAGAGTGGCGAGTACGGTTTCCTGAAGATCCGCTACAAGCTTCCGGACGAGGACACGAGCCGGCTGATCGCGACGCCGATCTCGACGGCAGACGACGTCGGCGCCGAGGGCGGCGGCACGGTCGCGCGCGAGGCGCGCTTTGCGGCCTCCGTCGCGGCGTTCGGGCAGATTCTGCGCGGCGGGCGCTATACCGGCGACTTCGGCTACGACGACGTGATCGCGCTCGCCAACGCCAACAAGGGCCCGGACGAATTCGGCTACCGGTCGGAGTTCGTGAGCCTCGTGCGACTCGCAAAATCCGCTGCACCGATGGAGCGCCTGCAGCAGCAATAGGCATGGCCTTAGACTGTCGTCATCGCCGGGCTTGACCCGGCGATCCATTCCGTGACCGTTCCGGATTGGATGCCCGGATCAAGTCCGGGCATGACGACAGGAGATGTCGTGGGGGCACCGGTCCAACGTCTCACGCCAAGGTATCTCGCCATCACCCTCGGCATCGTCGCGCTTGCGGCGCTCGTTCTTCTGCTTATGGGCCGCGAGCCGATCTGCAAGTGCGGCACGGTCAAGCTCTGGCAGGGCGTGGTGCAAAGCTCGGAGAACTCGCAGCATCTTTCCGACTGGTATTCGCCCTCGCACGTCATTCACGGCTTCATCTTCTACGGCGTCCTTTGGCTCATCGCGCGACGGCGGTCGATCGGCGTCCGCCTGATCGCCGCGACCCTGGTGGAGGCGACGTGGGAAATCGTCGAGAACAGCCCCTTCATCATCAACCGCTACCGCGAGGCGACGATCTCGCTCGACTATTTCGGCGATAGCGTCATCAATTCAGCCTCCGACATCCTCTTCATGGTGTTCGGTTTCTGGCTCGCCTCGCGGCTGCCGATCTGGTTGACGGTCGCGATCGCCGTCGCGCTGGAGCTCTTTGTCGGCTTCATGATCCGCGACAACCTCACCTTGAACGTCATCATGCTTCTGTGGCCGCTCGAATCGATTCGCGCCTGGCAGGCGGGCGGCTGAGGCTCGCGGCAAAGCCTTGCGACGCCGTCGGGGCGACGCCATCTTGGGCTCTGTTGGAGGCGACCGATGGCGAAGCACGTTCCCGACATTGAGATCCTCGGGCCGGAGGATGCGGGCCGCGAAGAGGCGCGCGTGCGCGCCAGGTTCTGGCCGACGGTCAAGCGCGCGCTCCGCGCGATTCCCTTCATGGAGGATGTGGCGGCCGCCTACTACGCAATGCTCGATCCGGCGACCCCGACCGCGGCGCGGCTGACGCTTATTGCCGCGCTCG
Organism: uncultured Alphaproteobacteria bacterium; assembly: GCA_963778625.1. GTDB lineage: Bacteria > Pseudomonadota > Alphaproteobacteria > Rhizobiales > Afifellaceae > DASWJZ01. The sequence goes on along the minus strand of CAVZVB010000017.1, from coordinate 33,487 downwards.
CCTATTTCGTCGCGCCCTTCGACATTATTCCGGACATGATCGCCGGGCTCGGCTTCGTGGACGACGCGACCGTGCTTCTCGCCGCGATAACGGCGGTGCAGGGCTCGATTCGTGACGAGCACCGCGCGGCGGCGCGTCGTGCGCTCGCCGACGAGGTTGCAGTGAACTGAGCCCGAGAATGGGCAGGCAGTCACAGTCTCGCCCATTTCTTTCTAACGATTGTGTCGGTCTGCGTCGGTTCGTGCGAGGCGAAGCCGGCGTGTTGACGGTTTGGTAACCAAAGCACGGAAATCTGCGGGCTAGGCGCAGGCCGCCCGAAGCCGGCCGCAACTCCGCCCGCACCGAAAGACGAAATCCGGATAGCGACCATGAGCCAGATGCGATTTTTTCTCGGCGCAATCTTTGCGCTCTTTGCCACCGCCGCCCTCGCGCAGGGCGCCGCCAAGCCGACCCTCGTCGGAACCTTCAACAAGTGGACGATCTGGTCCTACACCGGGAGCTACAGCGGCAACGGCAACGGCAAGGTCTGTTACATCTACGCTGAGCCCGACAAGATGGACCCGCCGAAGCTCGATCATGGCCGCGTGAGCTTCTCCATCACGACCAGCCCTAGCGAAGGGGTCACCGACGAGGCGAATTTCGTCACCGGCTATGCGATGAAAGAGCAGTCCTCGGTCACCGTCACGATCGGCAACAAGACCTTCACGATGTTCACGCAGGGCGACAGCGCCTGGCTGGTGAACAAGGAAGAGGAGCCGGCGCTGCTTGACGCCATGAAGGCCGGCTCGACGATGGTGGTGAAAGCGGTCTCGCGGCGCGGCAACGACACCACCTACAACTACTCGCTCGCCGGCGTCACGGCGGCGGCCGACAAGATGCGCGCGGAATGTAAATAGGACACTGACCCTCTCCCGGCCGGACATCGGATGCTTCCGATGTCCTATCGGGGGCAAGCAACTCGGGAACACCCGAGTTGCGCGGGGGAGGGGGGCACCTGCGGTGCCATCAACCGGCCCGCATGCTAGAACGCCACCAATGACCGCTACCTTCACCGTCGAAGCCGCACTGGACGCGTCCGCAGCCGAGAAGCCCTCGCTGATCGGGCTTTCGCGCCCGGCGCTCGCCGAGGCGCTTGCGGCTGTCGACGTGCCGCCGGCGCAGCGGCGCATGCGCGCCAGCCAGATCTGGCACTGGGTCTACTTCCGCGGCGCGACCGGTTTTTCGGCGATGACGAATGTCGCAAAGCCGCTGCGCGACGCGCTCGCCGAGCGCTTCACGCTGAAGCGACCGGAGATCGTCGCCGAGCAGGTTTCCGAAGACGGCACGCGCAAATGGCTGATCCGCTTTCCGCCGCGCGGCGCCGGCCGGCCGGTCGAAATCGAGACGGTTTACATACCCGAGGAGGGGCGCGGCACGCTCTGCGTCTCAAGCCAGGTCGGCTGCACGCTGACCTGCACCTTCTGCCACACCGGCACGCAGCGCATGGTCCGCAACCTGACGGCGGAGGAGATCGTCCAGCAGGTTCTGATCGCCCGCGAGCGGCTTGGCGATTTTCCCGATGCCGAGATTCCGCAGGGCGCCGTCGTGCCATCGGAAGGCCGGCTCGTCTCCAACGTCGTGATGATGGGGATGGGCGAGCCGCTCTATAATTTCGACAACGTGCGCGACGCGCTGCTGATCGCCGCCGACGGCGACGGCATTGCGCTGTCGAAACGCCGCATCACCCTTTCGACCTCAGGCGTCGTGCCGGAGATTCCGCGCATGGGCGCGGAGACCGGCGTGATGCTCGCGATCTCTCTCCACGCGGTGCGCAACGATCTTCGCGACGTGCTCGTGCCGATCAACAGGAAGTGGCCGATCGCGGAGCTTATGGATGCCTGCCGCGCCTATCCGGGTCTGTCGAACGCGCGACGGATAACCTTCGAATACGTGATGCTGAAGGACGTGAACGACTCGCTCGCCGAGGCGAAGGACCTGGTCAAGCTCCTGAAGGGCATTCCGGCGAAGATCAATCTGATCCCGTTCAATCCGTGGCCGGGCGCCCCTTACGAATGCTCCGACTGGGAACGGATCGAGGCCTTTGCCGAGGTGGTCAACCGCGCCGGCTATGCCTCGCCGATCCGCACCCCGCGCGGCCGCGACATCTTTGCGGCGTGCGGACAATTGAAGAGCGCCAGCGAGCGGATGCGGAAGAGCGAGCGGAAAACTGCTACGGCCGTCTAGGGCTCGGCTTCTGTCGTGAAGGTTGGCGCTACGCCTCTATGTCCTCAGTCAGGGCGAGGAGCTTCGTCACCGTGTTCCAATTCCGCGCCGTGCCTGAAACGCCGAGCTGCTTCTCCAGCAACGTGTTGGTCAGCTTCGATTTGCCGATGCCGTTCGGATAGGTGATGTAGGCCTCCTCGCCGGCGATGCGGATTTCCTCCGGCCCCTGATAAGCGGCGGCAATGCGCTTCGCGGCGTCCTTGTCGGGCTTTGCCGAAAGCAGCATGACGACGAGGTGGCTCGGATCGTTCTTTGCCATTTTGGGGAAGGGGTTCTTGTCGATGATCTTCGCGAGCGCCGCGGCGTCGCGGAGCATGGTCGCTGGCCGAAAGCCGAATTCTTTCTCGATCGCCGCTTCGATCGCCTTCGCGAGCTTGGCGCGATCCTTCTCCTTCGCCGCGTAGACGACGTTGCCTGAGTTCAAAAGCGTCTTTACGGCTTGGAAGCCGAGCGCCTCGAACAGTGCCTTCAGCTTCGCCATCGGGATCGTCTTGTTGCCGCCGACATTGATGCCGCGAAGGAAGGCGACGTAGGCGGGCATGCTTGATCCTAGTGCCGGAAGTGGCGGATGCCGGTGAAGACCATCGCGAGGCCGGCCTCGTCGGCGGCGGCGATGACCTCGTCGTCGCGCAGCGACCCGCCCGGCTGGATCACCGCGGTGGCGCCGGCTTCCGCCGCGGCAAGCAAGCCGTCGGCGAAGGGGAAGAAGGCGTCGGAGGCGACGACCGAGCCTTGCGTCAACGGCGCGTCGAGCCCCGCCGCTTTCGCCGCGTCGGCGGCCTTGATGGCGGCGATCCGCGCAGAATCGACACGGCTCATCTGTCCGGCGCCGATCCCGACCGTGGCGCCGTCCTTGGCGTAGACGATGGCGTTCGATTTCACATGCTTCGCCACGCGGAAGGCGAAGATCAGGTCGGAGAATTCCGCTTTGCTCGGCGCGCGCTTCGTAACGACGCGGCAGTCCGCGCGGGTGACGAGCGCCGCGTCGCGCTCCTGCGCCAGGAAGCCGCCCGCGATGCTTCGGACGCGCAGCGGTTTCGCGTCGGGATCGGCCATGCCGCCGGTCAGAAGCAGGCGAAGGTTCGCCTTCTTGGCGAAAACAGCGAGCGCCGCCGCGTCGGCGTCGGGCGCGATCACCACCTCGGTGAAGATGCCGGTGATGGCGCTCGCGGCGCTCTCGTCGAGCGGCCGGTTGACCGCGACAATGCCGCCATAGGCAGAGACCGGATCGCAGAGGAGCGCTTTCCGATAGGCCTCGGCGAGATCGTCGCCGAGCGCGACGCCGCAGGGATTGGCATGCTTGATGATGGCGACCGCCGGCCGCTCCGCCGGCAAATCGGAAACGAGCTCGAAGGCCGCATCGGCGTCGTTGATGTTGTTGTAGGAGAGCTCCTTGCCCTGCACCTGCCGCGCCTTGGCGACGCTCGGGCCCGGCTCGGCGTTCAGATAGAGCGCAGCCGATTGATGCGGGTTCTCGCCATAGCGCATGCGTTCGCGAAAAGCGCCGGCGACGGCGAGGCGCTGCGGCAGCTCGTCCGCGGTCTGACGCGCGTACCAGCCGGCGATCGCCGCGTCATAGGCGGCGGTGCGCGCGAATGCCTTGGCGGCGAAGCGGGCGCGGAGCGTGCGCGATACGCCGCCCTCCCTGACCGCCGCGATGATCGCCGCGTAGTCCGACGGCTCGGTCACGACGGCGACCCAGGCGGCGTTCTTCGCGGCGGCGCGGATCATCGCCGGCCCGCCGATGTCGATCATCTCGATTGCCTCCGCCATGTCGGCGCCTTTGGCGATCGTGGCCTCGAACGGATAGAGGTTCACGATCAGGCAATCGATGCCCTGGATGCCGAAGCTTTGCATGGAGGAGCGGTGGCCGGGGTCGTCGCGAAGCGCCAGCAGCCCGCCATGGATGCGCGGATGCAGCGTCTTGACGCGCCCGTCCATCATCTCCGGCATGCCGGTCACCGTGGCGACGTCGACAATGGAAAGCCCGGCGTCGGCGAGCGCGCGTGCCGTGCCGCCGGTCGAGACGATCTCGATCCCGTGGCCGCTGAGCGCGCGGGCGAGCTCCACCAGCCCTGACTTGTCGGAGACGGAGATCAGCGCACGGCGGATTTCCAGAAGCTCGGGGCCGGTGGTCTCGGCGGGCATGGGCAAACCTTCGAGGCGTGGGACGGTCGTGCGGCGAGTAGCACGCGGCCGACGCTCCGCAAAAGGTCAGGACGTCAACGAAAAGCGCCACTTCACAGGGACTTCCGAGCGACATTTGCTCGACAGCACGATCTGGCTGGTCTGGCGGCTGCCAAAAACGTCGGAGAGGTGCACGCTTTCCTCCAGCTCGATCGGGCCGTTCGCCTCGAAGCGCCAGACGCTGCCGTCGGGGAGGCGTAGGTCGAGGGCCGTACGCCGTTCGGTGGCGTGGACGGCGACGGCGTGGTGCAAATGGAAGCGCGTCGCAAAAGCGAGGTCGCGCTGCGCCGGCTCGCCGTTGAACCGGTCCATGCCCTCAAGCAGGGTGCCGTCCGCGACGAGCCTCAGATTGCGCTCGTGCACGACGCCGTAGCGGCGCGCGTAGCCGTCGTGCTTCATCTGCAAGACGGTCGAGCCGTCGTCGGGGTTCTCGCGTCGCGCGATGATCGTGCGCGGGCCGGAGACGATCTGCGCGTTGACCGCGTCGCTGGAGAAGCGGCAGGAGGATTCGTCGTTGAGCGTTGCGGTGGAATGCGCGGCGGTTCGCCGCGCAGCGCGGCGCAGCGTCTGATGGCGCGCGGCCGGTGCCCCGCAATTGATGACGATGCGATGGATACCGCGCGAGAACTCGAACGACAGCGTACCGGCGTGCGCTTCGCTCGAGTAGGCGATCGGGGGCGGCCCGCCGGCGTCGACGAGGAGCAGCGAATCGCCGCCCTCGATTCGCTCAAAGCCCGAATAGGTAGCGCTCGCCGCGGGCGCGCCGAGCGTCTCGTCGTAGGACATGACGGTCGCGACCAAGCCGCCGGCCGAGGAAGCGACGCCGTTGAAATGCGCAAAGGCGCCGTCGCCGTGACGGAAGAAGCGGAGCATCGGCATCATCCGGTCGATCGAATGAAGCAGCGTCTCGGAGGGGACGAGCCCGCGCGCGATCAGCGCTTGGCGAAGCGGGAGCAGGTCGACCAGGATATCGACGAGCGCCGCGGGATTGCGCGAGATGTGGCCGCCGTCGGGAAGGATCTGCGCTTCAAGCTCGGAGTCGACGCGGTCGAGCCCGGCGCGGGCGAGGCGCTCCTGATGCGACAGCGACAGGCCGATCAGCGCGATCGCGATCGCGGCGTGCATGCGCGGCAGACCCGGCTCGCTCGACCCGATCGACGAGCGCAGCACGCTCGCGTGTCTAAGGAGCGAGCGCACGAAGTCACGATAAAGCTCGTGATCGGCGTCATGCAGGATGAGCGGCGACTGCGCCAGGAACGAGAGCGTGCGCCGCGCGACGATGTCGGTGTCCCAAACGACCTCGCCGCCCGGCCGGCGGTGCAGCGACAGCCAGTCTTCCACGACGGCGCGCGCATTCGAACGCGCGAGCGGCGTGTCGGCGGCGCGCAAATGCCGGAGCCAGCCGAAGGCATGAAGCTCCTTCAGCCAATCCTCCGAGGGCGGTCCGATATCGAAGGGCAACTCGCCGCCCGCCTCGACAACGTGCCCGGCGAGCGCGAAGCGACCGGCATAGATTTCCGACGCGATCGTCGGGTCGGCGGTCCGTAAGTCGGGTGGGGCAATCAGAAGCTGCGAGCGGCCGCCGCCGGCGGCGCGAAAGCGCCCGATCGGCCCGGATACGGCGCCGAGCCGCAGTCGTCTCGTAAACTGTCCCGCCCGGTGCAGAGCGAGGCGCAGCTGGTCGGCTGGCGCGATCGCTGACATGCTCAGCCGGTAGCCCTGTTCGAAGACGTTGGCAAGCGAAGGACTCTGATCAAGGACGACGCTTGAAACGCGCAGCGAAAAAGCCGTCCATGCCGGCGAGGATCGGGTCGCTGCCGAAGCGATGACAGGGAAGCGTGCGGAGCGTGCCGGACGGCGTCAAGAGCTCCGAAAGCCCGGCGAGCTCTGCCGGCTCGATCGGCTCCAACGCAAAGTTGGAGTGCTGCGCGAGGAACGGCGCAACCTGTGCTTCTCCTTCTTCGGGTTGGAGCGAGCATGTCGCGAAAACGAGGCGACCGCCGGGCTTCACCAAAGTCGCGGCACTGACGAGCATCTTCGCCTGCAAGGCGGCAAGGGTTGCGATATCCTCCGGTTTCTTCAGCCATTGAATGTCGGGATGGCGGCGGATCGTTCCGGTCGCCGTGCAAGGGGCGTCGAGGAGCACGGCGTCGAACAACTCCGTCGGCTGCCAGGCGAGCACGTCGGCGGCGACGAGCTGCGCCTGAAGGCCGAGGCGGCGGAGGTTTTCGGCGAGCCGCCGCACGCGGCTCTCCGAAATATCGACCGCAGTCACGTCGGCGCCTGACGCTGCAAGCTGAGCGGTCTTGCCGCCCGGCGAGGCGCAAAGATCGGCGACCGTCTTTCCCTCGATATCGCCGAGGAGGCGGGCGGGGAGCGCTGCGGCCGCATCCTGCACCCACCAGGCGCCTTTGTCGTAGCCGGGAAGCTCGGTGACGCGATGTGTGCCGGCAAGACGCACCGATCCGGTCGGCAGCAATGTCCCTGAAAGCCGCTCGGCCCAAAGCGCCGGATCGCTCTTCACGCTGAGATCGAGGCCGGGCGGCTCGAGATGTGCCGCAGCGATCTTGCGCGCGGTCTGCTCGCCGTAGGCATCGCTGAGGCGGGCGAAGAGCCAGTCCGGCATGTTGACGCGTCCGGTGTCGCTCGAGGTGCGCGCGAGGATTTCTTCGCGTTTGCGCACCAGATTCCTCAAGACGCCGTTGACGAGGCCGCGCGCGCGCCCGGTGCGCCGGTCGGCGCCTGCCTGCTCGACGGCGGTGTCGACTGCGGCATGATCGGGCACGTCGAGGAACAGGATCTGCGCCGCGGCGACGTGGAGGATGGCGGAGAGAGCGGCGGAATTTTCGGGAAGCGGCCGGTCGAGCGTCGCCTTCAAAGCAGCTTCGATCTCGCCGCGGCGGCGAAGCGCGACGCCTAGAATCGCGCGCAGGAGAGCGCGGTCGCGGCGATCGAGGGCGCGGAAGTGCGGGTTGCCGTGCTTCTCGTCGAGGAGTGCATCGAGCGCGGTCCCGCGCTCCATGACCTGGTGAAGAATCGCTGCTGCCGTGCGGCGGACGGCGAGGCCGGCGGGATCGGCCGGAGCAGCGCCGCGACGCGGACGGGGCTTCTGCCGCGGACCCTCTTTCGGCTTCAGCCCCAAGGACCGCGCCTTGCCCCGAGCCCCGACCAGGGGCCGGGATGCGCGGCCGCCTCGGAGGGAGCGCTCGCGCGCAGGTCAGGCGGTGCGCTGCGGGCGCCGGTCTGCGCCATCTGCTCAAGGGCGGCGATGCGGTTTGCGGTCGCGGGATGCGTGGAGAAGAGATTGTCCATGCGCTCGCCGGTCAGTGGATTGACGATGAAGAGCGGTGCGGTCGCCGGGTTGCGCTCCGCGGTCATCATCGGCGTGCGCCTGGCGGCGCCTTCGATCTTGGCAAGCGCGGATGCGAGCCACAGCGGGTTGCCGCAAAGCTCGGCGCCGCCGCGGTCGGCGGAATATTCGCGCGTGCGGCTGATCGCCATCTGAATGAGGAGTGCTGCGATCGGGGCGGTGATCGCCGCAAGCAACACGCCGACGATGCCGAGCGGATTGTTGCGGTTGCCGCCGAAGAAGAAGGCGAAATTGGCGAGCATGGAGATGGCGCCGGCGATGGTCGCCGCGATCGTCATGGTCAGCGTGTCGCGGTTTTTCACATGCGTCAGCTCGTGGCCGATGACGCCGGCGAGCTCTTCGCGCGTGAGCTGGCGCAAGATGCCGGTCGTTGCCGCGACGGCGGCGTTGTTCGGATCGCGCCCCGTCGCGAATGCGTTCGGCTGCGGATTGTCCATCAAATAGACCTTGGGCATCGGCAGGCCGGCGCGACGGGAGAGCTCGCGTACGATTGCGTAAAGCTCGGGCGCGGTGCGCTCGTCCACTTCCCGCGCGCCGTGCATGCGAAGCACGAGCTTGTCGGCGTTCCAGTAGCTGAAGAGGTTGATGCCGGCGGCGACGAGGAAGGCGATGAAGGCGCCGCCGGAGCCGCCGACCAGATACCCGACGCCCATGAAAAGCGCCGTCAGCGCCGCCAAAAGCATCCCGGTCTTCACGACGTTCATCGCACCTAACCTCTTCCCGCCCGCGCGGGCCGGCTTCGGCTTTCGCGCGCGTGCCCTTATATGATGGGAAGCAAGCGGGCCGGGTTCAATTGCGATGTCGAAGCGGTCGCACGAGGAGGGGGAGACGAGGGCCGAGCGGCTCAAAGCCGCCGCCGCGCGTGCGCGGGCGGAGGCCGAGGCGCGCCGCAAGGCGGCGTCCGAGGCGGAGCGGCCAAAGGAGGTCGACGGGCCCAAAGGGCCCGAGCCGACCCGCTACGGCGACTGGGAGAAGGACGGAATCGCGAGCGATTTCTGAGCCGGTCGCGCTTCCGTCTGCTGGAGAGCGCGCCGTCAGGCTAGTTGGCGCATTCGCGCGAGACCTGCTTCTTCAACTGGGCGCGGTTGTCGAGCGAGACCTCGTCGAAGCGTTGACGCTCTACCGTCGAATTCGGTGCGGAAAGCACGTATTGCTTGCGGGCGGTCGGGGTTGCATCCATGACGCCTTGCGCGCAGGCGACGAACGCGCGGAACTCCGAAGCGCTGAGCCCGCCCAAGTAGTCGTTTCCGGTCCCGCACGCTGTTCAGAATGTGGGCCACAGCGGCGCGGAATCGACGGTCGATCGAGGCGGTGCTCACGGCCTGGGCGGACGTCGTGCGCGATCGCGAGAGCGACCGCTCCCGCCAGAACTCTCATTTTGACGGTCATTACGTTTCTTATCCTCGGTAGTGGCGGAGCGTGAGCCCGTGTCCGCCCCAGACGCCGGCTCGAACTCCGAGGGCCGTAGAAACCAGTCCGAAGGCGCTCTGTCAAAGGCAAAGTCGGACGACGTTTGCAGCGCAAAACTCGCCGCCTTCGGGCCTGAGCGCCCCCGCAGACGGTGCAAGCCTCTCGACCGATCCGCCTGCATTGTGGCAAGCGTCGGTCAACTTTCGAGGAACCCGACATGCTTGCAAGGAAGGATTCCGTTTCGCTCGACCGTGACGCGATCCGCGCGGCGGAGGCATTGATACGGCCGCATATCCGGCGCACGCCGATCATTGAAGTGGACGGTAGCGATTTCGGGCTCGGCGTCCGCCGTCTCGTGCTGAAGCTCGAGCTTCTCCAGCATACGGGCACGTTCAAGCCGCGCGGCGCCTTCACCAATCTCCTGACGCGCAAGGTGCCGGCGGCGGGCGTGGTCGCGGCGTCCGGCGGTAACCACGGCGCCGCCGTCGCCTATGCCGCAATGCGGCTCGGCTACAAGGCGACGATCTTCGTGCCGAGCCTGTCGTCTCCGGCGAAGATTGCGCGGATCAGAAGCTACGGCGCCGATCTGATCGTCGGCGGCGAGCGCTATTTCGATGCGCTTGCCGCGAGCGAGGCGCTTTCGGCAAAGACCGGGGCGCTTCAGGTTCATGCCTACGATCAAGCCGAGACGATCGTGGGGCAGGGGACTCTCGGCCTCGAACTGGAAGACGATGCGCCGGACCTCGATACGCTTCTCGTCGCCGTCGGCGGCGGCGGGCTGATCGGCGGCATCGCGACATGGTACGCATCGCGCACGAAGGTCGTCGGCGTCGAGCCTGAGCTTGCTCCGACGCTGCATATGGCGCTTCAGGCCGGCGAGCCGGTCGATGCGCCGGCCGGCGGGATCGCGGCGGATTCACTCGCGCCGAAGCGCGTCGGGTCGCTCATGTTCCCGATCGCGCAAGCGCACGTCGACCATGTGGCTCTCGTCGAGGATTCCGCAATCGCGGATGCGCAGCGTGTCCTTTGGGACAAGCTCCGGCTGGTGACCGAGCCGGGCGGCGCAGCCGCCTTCGCCGCGCTTCTTTCCGGCCGCTACCGACCGCGAGAGGACGAGCGCGTCGGCGTGCTCCTTTGCGGCGGCAACACCGGCGCGGTGGACTTTACGCGGTAGGCTCGGAAATTTCCGCCAGCACCACCCGGCCGCGCGGCGAAAGGCGATAGCCGACTTCGAGCGCTTCGGTCAGGCCGAGCTCCTTCAGCTTCCTGACGTCGCGCTTGAAGATCATTGGGTCGCGGCCGATGCTGACCGCGAGGTCGGGTTCGCGGCGCGCCGGATATTTATCGATCAGGCGCAGGATCTTGCGGGTCCAGGCGCCGCTCGGACTCGCGTGGTCGAGACGGTTCAGCGCGGCGATGACGCTCTTCATCTCCTTCTTGGTGAGCTTCGCCTCCTTGCGCAGCACCTCCAGCGGGTCGACGCCGATGCGGCGGAAGTCGATGCGGTAGAGATCGCCTTCGCTTTCGCCGAGCTCTTCGACCAGCGCCGCTCGCGACTGATACCCGGCGCTCTTCGCGTCCCTTTCCTTGATCGCCTTCAGCGTGATCTTCTCCACCGCGTCGATCGCGAGAAGCCCGGCGCCGGTTCGAAGCGTGCTTCCCGCCTTCGCCTCGGGTCGCGGCCAACGGCGAAAGGCGAGCGTCACGCGCCCGGCGGCGATCTGATCGAGAGTGTCGCGCTTGAAGAGCACGTTCCTTTGCGCTCCTCGGTTTTATGCCGAGCGGTTCTGGCGGTTGTCGATCAGGCTGTCGACGACCGTCGGGTCGGCAAGGGTTGAGGTGTCGCCGAGGTTGGAAAAATCGTCCTCGGCGATTTTGCGCAGGATGCGGCGCATGATCTTGCCGGAGCGCGTCTTCGGCAGCCCCGGGGCGAACTGGATCAAATCGGGGGAGGCGATCGGGCCGATTTCGGTCCTGACCCAGTCGCGGAGCTCCTTGCGGAGCGCTTCCGTCGGCTCTTCGCCGGCCATCAGCGTCACGTAGCAATAGATGCCCTGACCCTTGATGTCGTGCGGGTAGCCGACGACGGCGGCCTCGGAGACTTTCGGGTGCGCGACCAGCGCGGATTCGACTTCCGCCGTCCCCATGCGGTGGCCGGAAACGTTCAACACGTCGTCGACGCGGCCGGTGATCCAATAATAGCCGTCGGCGTCGCGTCGGCAGCCGTCGCCGGTGAAATACATGCCCTTGAAGTGCGAGAAGTAGGTGTCGATGAAGCGCTGATGGTCGCCATAGACGGTGCGCATCTGGCCCGGCCAGGAATCGAGGATGACGAGATTGCCGTCGCCAACTCCCTCGATGAGCTTGCCGTCGTTGTCGACGAGCGCGGGCTTGATGCCGAAGAAGGGGAGCGTCGCGGAGCCCGGCTTCTGCGGAATCGCGCCGGGAAGCGGCGTGATCAGGATGCCGCCCGTCTCCGTCTGCCACCAGGTGTCGACGATCGGGCAGCGGCCGTCGCCGACGACGCGCCAATACCATTCCCAGGCTTCCGGGTTGATCGGCTCGCCGACCGTGCCGAGGAGCTTCAGCGATTTCCGCGAGGTCTTCTTCACGTGATCTTCGCCGGCGCCCATCAGCGCGCGGATCGCCGTCGGCGCGGTGTAGAAGATGTTGACGCCGTGCTTGTCGACCACGTCCCAGAAGCGCGAGACGGTCGGGTAGTTCGGCACGCCCTCGAACATCAGCGTGACGGCGCCGTTCGCGAGCGGCCCATAGACGATATAGGAATGGCCGGTCACCCAGCCGACGTCGGCCGTGCACCAATAGATGTCCCCGTCGTGATAGTCGAAGACGTAGCGATGCGTCGTCGTCACGTAGACGAGGTAGCCGCCGGTGGTGTGGAGGACGCCCTTCGGTTTGCCGGTCGAGCCCGATGTATAGAGGATGAAGAGCGGATCCTCCGCGTTCATCTCAACGGGAGGACAGTCGGCGGAGACCTTCTCGATCTCCTCGTGGTACCAAAGGTCACGACCCGCGTGCATCTCGACCTTGCCGCCGGTGCGGCGGACGACGAGCACATGGCGCACGGAGGCACCGTCCTTCTCGGCGCGCACGATCGCCTTGTCGGTGTTGGCTTTCAGCGGAATCGGCCTGCCGCCGCGCAGGCCCTCGTCGGCGGTGACGACGAAATCGGAGCGGCAATCCTCGATGCGGTTGGCCAGCGAATCGGGCGAGAAGCCGCCGAAGACGACGGAATGGACGGCGCCGATCCGGGCGCAGGCGAGCATCGCATACGCCGTCTCCGGGATCATCGGCATATAGATCGTGACGCGGTCGCCTTTCTTGACGCCGCGCGCCTTCATGACGTTTGCGAGCCGGCAGACATGCGCGTGCAGCTCGCGGTAGGTGATCTTCTTGTCTTCCGCCGGATTGTCGCCTTCCCAGAGGATGGCGACCTGGTCGGCGCGGTCCTTCAGATGCCGGTCGATGCAATTGGCGGAGATGTTGAGGGTGCCGTCCTCGAACCATTTGATGGAGACGTTCGGATGGGCGTAGCTGCTGTTCTTCACTTTGGTGAAGGGCTTTAGCCAGTCGATCCGCTTCGCCTGTTCTGCCCAGAAGCCGTCGGGATCTTCCACGCTCCTGCGGTACATCGCCTGATACTTGTCGGCGTCGACATAGGCTCGCGTGGCCCACTCCTTGGAAACGGGGTGGATCTTCACTTCCGACATCAGCCTTTTCCTCCCAAAGGACTACGGCGCAGGGGGCGGGCCCCGAATTGTTGTTACTATTATGCGGAGCGAGCCACGCCGCGTCCATCGAGACGGCTCGGTCGAGCACTGAGTCGAGGAGTTCAATTAAAATACAATGACTTAGCCGGTGCAGTGCACAGGTTTTGACGCACTATGTGCGCCTCCGAGACCGTGGACTCCCATCGCCGCGGGGGCGGAAGAGGTGCTTCAGCTGGGCGTTTCGATCAGGCCCCGAAGGCGCCGATGATCGCCCCCATCACCAGGAGGACGCCCAGCCAGTGGCCGGCGTCGATCAGGGCGCGAGCCCAGGAATCGCGGGCGAAACGGTTGTTGACCGTCACGGTGGTGGCAACGAAGCCGATCCACACCATGACGGCGGAAAAGAGCGCGCGCTCGACGTTCACCTCGCCGATGTGGAAGACGATGCCGAAAAGCATCGTCGCCATGATCAGCTCCGCGACGAGCGAGATGACGATCGCCGAGGCAGTGGGGCGATTGATGGAGCCGGCCGGCTGCTTGAGCGCGCTCGCCCATTTCATGCCGAGCGCCCAGTACCAAAGCGAGCCGAAGACCCAGCCTCCGAGCGCGGCCACGACGACGGAGACAACCTTCAGCTGAGACAGGATTGCTGCGAGCATCTTACCCTCCTCGACGTTCGTTCACCGCGTTTCGACGACGAGCCGCCAGACGCCCGTCTTCTTGATCTCTGAATCTTCGAGCGCGCGCGTCACCGGGACCTCGTAATGCGCGAGCGGCGCGAAGCGTGCTTTTTCGAAATAGGAGCGGCCCGGGTCGCCGACGATGATTGTGGCGCCGCGCTCCGCAAGCGCGTCGAGCCAAGGCAACAGCCGATCCGCAAGCGGCCTTTCGTAGAACACGTCGCCGGCGAGCACGACGTCGAAGCCGCGATCGTCGCCGATCAAATCCGCGCCGGTGGTCGTGACCGCGACGCCGTTCTCGTCGGCATTCACCTCGATTGCGGCCCGCGCGATCGCATCGATCTCGCTCGCGAGCACCGATTTCGCGCCGGCCTGCATCGCGGCGATGGCGACGAGGCCGGAGCCGGAGGCGAAGTCGAGCACGCTGCGCCCGGCGACGATTTCGCGATTGTCGAGCACGTAGCGGGCAAGCGCCTGGCCGCCCGCCCAGGCGAAGGCCCAGTAGGGCGGCGGCACGCCGGCTTCGGCGAGCGCCTCCTCGGTCTTCTCCCAAAGCGGCAGCGCCTCATGCGCGAGGCGAAGCCGCATCTCCGGCACGAGTGGCGGCGAGAGAAGGGCGGTATTGGCGAGAACGAAGGCGCGTGCGTCTTCCACGCGCTCAGGCCCCTTCTTCGGGCATGATCTCGCCCGAAAACCGGTTCCGACTTTTCGGCATCATGCCTTTAGCCCCAAGGTCCGCCCCAGGGGCCGCGCCGATGTTCGATGTGGAAGGGCTTGGTGTGCGGCCTTTCAAGGATCGGAACCCAGCGCCGCTTGAAAAACGTGATGAGCGCGAGCCCGGCGACGAAGCCGCCGATATGCGCCCAGAACGCGACGCCGGCCTCGCCGGAAGCGGGCACTGCCGCGCTGAAGAGCTGCATCAGGAACCAGAATCCGAGCACGACCAGAGCCGGTATGTGTGTGATGGTCACGAAGAAGCCGAGGAAGATCAGCACCCGAATCGTGGCGCCCGGATGAAGCAGAAGGTACGCGCCGAGCACGCCGGAGATCGCGCCGCTCGCGCCGATCATCGGCGCCTCGGAGGAAGGAGCGACGAGGCCCTGCGTCAGCGCGGCCGCCGTCCCGCACAGAAGATAGAAGACGGCATAGCGGAAATGCCCCATCGAATCCTCGATGTTGTCGCCGAAGATCCAGAGGTAGAGCATGTTCCCGCCGATATGCAGGAAGCCGCCATGCATGAACATGGAGGTGAGAATCGTCGCCCAGGCGGGAACGAGAACGAGGTCCGGCGGCAGCTCGCCGTAGCCGAAGAGGCGCGCCGGAATCATGCCCAGCGAGAGCACCGCACGGTTGTCGCCGTCGGTTCCAAGCGAGAGCTGCCAGAGAAAGACGACGACGCAGATCGCGATGATCGAATAGTTCACGTACGGCGCAACGTGCTGGCGCGGATTGTCGTCGGAGATCGGGAACAAGGCGCGCTCGGCGCTAGCGAAGCTTGGCCGGGTCGAGGCCACCCATCTTGCAGACCAGCGCCCATTCGGCGTCGCCGACCGGCTGCACGGAAAGCCGCGAGTTCCTGACGAGCACCATCTCCTTCAGCTTCGGCTCGGCCTTGACGGCAGCAAGCGTGACCGGCTTCGGCAGGTCGGCGACGGCTTTCAGGTCGACGCAGTCCCAGTTCGCGTCTTTCGATTCAGGATGCGCTTCGGCGATCACCTCGACGATGCCGACGACAGCCTTCTCGCCGCCGGAATGGTAGAAGAAGCCGCGCTCGCCCTTCTTCATCTTGCGCATGTTCGCGCGCGCCTGGAAGTTCCTGACGCCGTCCCATTCCTGGCCTTTGGTGCCTTTCGCCTTCTGGTTCTCCCAGGACCAGCTCTCAGGTTCCGACTTGAACAGCCAATGCGTCATCGCCCATGCCTCCGACCGCGCCGAACGGCGCTAGCTTTTTTCCGCCTTGAGCGGCCGGCTGACAAGGCCGTCGATCGCCGCTTCGACGCCGAGCGTGCCGTCGATGATCGCCGCCACCGCTGCAATGACCGGCGCGTCGACCGCATGCCGGCCGGCGAGCTCCGCGGCGATCGATGCCGTGTGCGCGCCCTCCGCGAGCGGCATTCCTTCCACGAGGAGGTCGGTGGCGTGGCGGCCCTCGCCGAGCGCCATGCCGAAGGCGAGGTTGCGCGAATGACGGCTCGTCGCCGTCAGCACCAGGTCGCCGAGGCCGGAGAGGCCCATGAAGGTCTCGCGCCGCGCGCCAAGCGCCGTGCCGAGCCGCATCATCTCAGCAAGGCTGCGGGCGATCAGCGCGGCACGTGCGCCTTCGCCAAGCGCGCGGCCGGCGACGATGCCGGCGGCGATGGCAAACACGTTCTTCAGCGCGCCGCCGAGCTCCACGCCGGCCACGTCGTCGCTCGCATAGGGACGGAAGCCCTCGCCCGCGAGCGCGGTGCAGAGCCGGTGCGCGAGGTTGAGATCGTCCGCCGCAATCGTGACCGCGGTCGGCAGGCCGTGCGCGATCTCCTCCGCGAAGCCGGGGCCGGAGAGCGCGGCCGGCAGCGCTTCAGGCATCAGCTCCGCGATGATCTCGCTTTGCAGGAGGCCGGTCTCGCGCTCGATCCCCTTGGCGCAGGCGAGGATCGGGATGTCCGGCGGCATGTCCGGTGCAAGCGCCTCGAGCACGCCGCGCGTCGCCTGCGAAGGAACAGCGAGGAGGGCGAGTGCTGCCTCGCGGAAGGCCTTCGAATCGGCGGTGACAGCGATCTCCGGCGGCAGAGTCGCGTCGCGGATATAACGCGGGTTCTCGCGGCTGTGTCCGATCTCGTCGGCGAGCGCCGGGTTGCGCGCCCAAAGCGTCACGTCGCGCCCGGCGCGCAGAGCCACGAGCGCGAGAGCCGTGCCGAACGCACCCGCGCCGGCGATGACGAGGCGACCTGTCACGATCCTTCCTCCTCGGAAAGGCGCCGGCGAAGCTCCGGGAGCAGCGCGTCGAGATGGGCGTGGAGCGCCGGCGCCGCATCGTCGAGCGCATGCCAGGAAAACGCGAAGCGGATCGGCGGCCCGCCTTCTTCCGGGGTCGCCTCAATAGTCTCGAACGTCTCCGGTGGCGAGCCGGAGAGCGCCAAGTGGTAGAAGTGCCGTTCGTGGATGTGGTCGAAGCCGTTGGCGACGAAGCGGTAGGTGCAGGCGCCGAGTGAGGTCCAGCGGCCGGTCGGAGCGAGCGCCGTCTCCTCCGAAAACTCGCGACGTGCGGCCTGGTCGATCGTCTCACCGGAATCGACGGTGCCGCCGGGCGGCTGCCATCCGACCGCGGGATAATCGGGCTGCAGGAAAAGCAGCAGCCGGTTCCCGCTCGTCGCATAGACGATCGCCTTCGTCCGTGGACGCGGGATCGGCGCGCCAGCGCTCATGCCTTGGCGCCCTTCATGCCGGCGCCGACCATCGGCGCGGCGCTCTCGTCGAGCGGCCAGCGTGCGCGCGCGGCGAGCTGCGCGTCAGGCGGGAGCCCGGCCGCCAGCCGCTCCGCTCCGGCCCAGGCGATCATCGCGGCGTTGTCGGTGCAAAGCCGCGGCGGCGGCGCGACAAAGCGAATGCCCAAGTCGCTGCAAAGCGATGTCAGGCGGGTGCGGATGCTTTTATTGGCGGCGACGCCGCCGGCGACGACGAGCGCCGTCGGGTCGCGTCCGACGGCGTCGAGAAAGCGATGCAGTGCGGCGCGGGTACGATCCTCGACCGCGTCGACGGCCGCCGCCTGGAACGACGCGGCAAGGTCGGCGATGTCCTTGTCGCTGAGCGGCACGATGCGTTCAGCTTCGACGCGGAGCGCCGTCTTCAGGCCGGAGAAGGAGAAATCGCAGCCGGGCGCGCCTTTCATCGGACGCGGCAGCGCGAACCGGGTCGGATCGCCGGCATTTGCGGCGCGCTCGACGTTCGGCCCGCCCGGATAGGGAAGGCCGAGGAGCTTCGCGGCCTTGTCGAAGGCTTCGCCAAGCGCGTCGTCGACCGTCGTGCCGAGCCTGACGTAGCGGCCGACGCCCTCGATCGCGAGGAGCTGCGTGTGGCCGCCGGAGACGAGGAGAAGCAGGTAGGGGAAGGGAAGAGCGTCGGTCAGCGTCGCGGTCAGCGCGTGGCCTTCGAGATGGTTGAGCGGCAGGAGCGGCAGATCGCGCGCGACGGCAATGGCGCGCGCCGTCATCACGCCGACGAGGAGCCCGCCGATCAGTCCGGGGCCGGCGGAGACGGCAATGCCGTCGAGATCGTCGAGGCGCACATTCGCGTCGTCAAGCGCGGCGCGGATCACGCCATCGAGCGCTTCGACGTGCGCGCGCGCAGCGATCTCGGGGACGACGCCGCCGAACGCCGCATGCGCCTCGATCTGGCTCAAGACGATGTCGGAGAGGATTGTTCCTTTCCCGCCCGTCTCGCGCCGCACCACGGCCGCGGCGGTTTCGTCGCAGCTCGTCTCGATGCCGAGCAGCGTGAAGGCGCGCGCGGGAGGTGGCGTCATTGAAGTCCGCCGGGTCAGAGGCTAGGGCTCGTCGTGAGCCGCACGGGCTCTAACATCAGGGGTTCGAATGGCGCAATCCGCGACGACCTCACTTAGGACACGGCGAGGGTTTGCGCGGTGCGGCTGATCGTGACGCGGCCGGAACCGGACGACATGCGCACGGGACGCGCGCTGATCAGGCTTGGCCACGAAGCGATCCTGTCGCCGATGCTCGACATCGTGCTCGATGCGAAAGCGGCGATCCCGAAGCGACCTTATCAGGCGGTGCTCGTCACGAGCGGCAACGCCGTGCGTGCTCTTGCAGGCCGGGCTGTGAGGCCGACTCCGGTCGACACGCCGCTTCTCGCCGTGGGCGACCAGACGGCGCTTCTGGCGAAACGCTCCGGATTTGCCGCTGCACGGTCGGCGGGCGGTGCGCTCGACGATCTGGCGGCGCTCGTCGAACGCGAACTCTCACCGGCGGAGGGGCCGCTCCTTTACGCCGCCGGGGAGGAGCGGAGCGGTGACCTTGCGGCGCGGCTCGCCGAGCACGGCTTCGACGTCGAGACCGTTGTCGTCTATCGCGCCGAGGCACGGAAGGAGATCGCCAACGTCGCCAAGGATGCGCTCAAAGCCGGCGCAGTGGACGGCGTGCTTTTCTATTCGCAACGAAGCGCGGCGGCATTCGCTTTGGCGCTCCGCGCCGCCAATCTTGCGCCGCTTGCCCAAGGCGTTACATGCTTTTGCCTGTCGACGGCGACGGCCGAGGCGCTTTCCCGGCGTCGCGACGGGAAAGCGCCTCGTCGCCGACCGCCCCGACCAGATTGCCCTTTTTTCGCTGGTCGAGGCGGAGGCTGCGGGCGGGCAGATCCCGACGAGCGGACGTGAGCAGCGACATTCTCGCCCGCTCGGCCCAGAACGGGGCGATTTATCGTCCGTTCCGACCTGTGCTCTATTGGGGCACGGAACCGATCGTCGAACGCCGGCTTGACGTTGGCGGCCGGTCTCTGCGGAGACGGAATTGGCGAAGGACACGACGGACAAGAGCGAACGCGACGGGCCGCAGAAGGCGCGGCGAAAGCCGCTTACCATCGATCTTCCAGCCGAGGAGGTCGAGCGCAAGGCTTCGCCCGAGGCCGGCGCGCCGAGCGCGGCGGACGCTTCGGACGCGGGGACAAGCGCAAGCGCTGCGGCGGACCAGGGCGCGGATAGCGCGCCCGTCTCCGAACAGCCCGCGGAAGCCGGCGAGAAGCTGAAGACGCCGCGCGTGAGCATGAAACCGCAGCGGCGGAGAAACCTGCCGCTGCTGCCGATCAGCGCAAGAACTCGGGATCGGCGCCTCGCGCCGCTGCCGCCGAGCCAGCCAAGCAAGCGGATGCGTCAATCGCTTTCGTGCCGCTGCTTGTCGCCGCGGTGCTCGGCGGGGTCCTGGTCGCGCTCGTCGTCGTGCTCCTGGCGCGCGGCGGGTTTTTCCTGCCGCCGCCCGACACGCAAGCTTCCGACCTTCAGACCGAGGTGACGGCGCTCAAGAGCGACGTGGCCGCGCTCAAGGAAGACGTCGCTGCGCTGAAGCAGGCCGGCTCGGAAGACAAGATCACCCCGCTTATCGACGAGATCGCGACGCTCAAGGAGAGCGTCGCCGCACTTCAGGACCGCGAGCCGGTGCCGGCGTCCGATACCGCGGCGCTCGCCGAGCTTCGAAGGCCGCCTCGCCGCGCTTTCGCGCGATGTCGAGGCGTTGAAATCGACCGCGCCGGCCGACTTGCTCCGCGGTTGCCGCGGCGACCTCGCATCGCTGCGCGAGGAGGTCGGCATGCGCTTTCTGCGAAGCTCTGCGAAGCGCAGCGCGGGGCGACGATCGCGGCATCACGGCGCTTGAAGCGAAAGGTCGATGGCATCGACGCTGACGAGCACCGAAGATCGACGATGCGGCGGCGCTCGCGCCCGCCGTCGCCGCCGATGCGCTTGCGGCGGCGCTCGAGGCCGGCCGTCCTTTCGCAGACGAGCTTGCGGCGCTTCGCACGCTCGGCGTTGACGCCGCGACGCTCGACGCGCTCGCACCGGACGCCGATTCCGGCCTGCCGACGCTGGCGAGCCTCCGCGCCGCATTCGAGAGCGAGATCGCATCGGTCGATCTTTCAACGCCGATTCCCGGAAGGGACCGGCGTGATGGATCGGCTGATGCAAAGCGCGCGCGGGCTCGTCGACGTGCGCCCGGCGCATCCGACCGAAGGCGCCGATCCGGCGGCCGTCGTCACGCGCATCCGCGGCGCGCTCGACGCCGGCGATCTCAAGACGGCGCTTTCCGAATGGAGACGCGCTTCCCGATGCCGCGAAGACGGCGACGGCGGATTGGGCGCGCGACGCGGCGGCGCGGCGCGACGCCGACGATCTGGTGGCGAAGCTCAGGGCCGAGGCCCTGTCGCGGCTTGAGGCAGGGCGGTAGCCGCCGATGCTGAAGTTCCTCCTCCTTCTCGCGCTTCTCTTCGCCGTCGCGCTCGGCTTCCACGCGCTCTCAAACACGTCGGGCGAGCTGGCGCTGACGCTCGGCGACACCGTCTACGCCGTCAATCTCTCCACCGCCGTCGTCGGCGCGATCGTGCTCGTGCTTGTCGGCGATGGGCCTCATCTGGTTCGTGCGCGACGCTTTTCCGCGCGCCGTGGCGGCTGGCGCGCGGCTTCCGGCACCGCAACCGCGAGCGCGGGCGCGAAGCGGTGTCGCAGGGGCTGGTGGCGATCGCCGCCGGCGACGTTCAGGGCGGCGGAGCGCGCCATGCTCGAAGCCTCGCGGCGCGCGCCCGACCAGCCGCTGACGCTGCTTCTGAAGGCGCAGACGGCGCAGCTCAAGGGCGACCGCGACGGCGGCGCGCGGCGTTTTCCAGGCAGATGACCGAGGACCGCGCACGACGCGCATCGCCGGGCTGCGCGGCCTCTATGTCGAGGCGGAGCGCGAGGGCGAGGCGGAGGCGGCGCATCAGATCGCCGCGCGGGCGCGCGCAGGAGGCGCCGTCGGCGCCCTGGGCGGCGCGCGCGCTGATGCGCCATCAGACGGCGGCGGCCGATTGGGACGCCGCGCTTGCGACGCTTACCGGCGCGACCGACGCGCGCATCATCGACAAGCGCACGGCGCGCCGGCAGCGCGCCGTCATCCTGACCGCCAAGGCGCTTGCCAAGGAAGATCGCGAGCCGGACGTTGCACGCGCCGCGGCGCTCGAGGCGCACGATCTCGCGGCCGGATTTCGTGCCGGCCGCCGTGGTGGCGGGGCGGCTTCTGGCGCGGCAGGGCGACGTCCGGCGCGCGACGCGCGTGCTTGAGGCGACGTGGAAGTCGTCGCCGCATCCGGAGGTCGCCGACGCCTATCTGCATGTCCGGGCGGGCGATGCCGCCGGCGATCGGCTGAAGCGGGCGGAGACGCTTCTACCGCATGCGCCCGCACGCCGACGAGAGCCGCCATGCCGTCGCCCGCGCGGCGATCGACGCGCGCGATTTCGCCCGCGCGCGCGAGGTGCTGCAGCCGATCATCGCCGAGCGCCCGACGCAGAACGCGCTGATCCTGATGGCGGAGCTCGAAGAGGCGGAGACCGGCGACCGCGGCCGCGCCCGCGGATGGCTGGCGCGCGCCGTGCATGCGCCGCGCGATCCGGCGTGGACGGCCGACGGCGTGGTGCTTGAAGAATGGGCGCCGGTCTCGCCGGTCACCGGCAAGCTCGACGCGGTCGAATGGAAGGTGCCGCTCGCCGAGATCGAAGGGCCGCGGCTCGACATCGACCCGCGCGGCGACCTGGCAACGCCGGCTGCCCCGGCGCAGCGGCGCCGCGGCCGCTCTGCCGCAAGGCGGCGCCGAGGAAGCGCGCGAACGCGCCGCGAAGGCGGACGAACCGAAACCGCCGTCGCGTCGACGCCGGGCGGCGCCGCCGCCGGTGGCGCTCGTCGCCAGGACGGACAAGGCAGAGCGGGCGGCCCGCCCGG
Organism: uncultured Alphaproteobacteria bacterium; assembly: GCA_963778625.1. Taxonomy (GTDB): domain Bacteria; phylum Pseudomonadota; class Alphaproteobacteria; order Rhizobiales; family Afifellaceae; genus DASWJZ01. The sequence goes on along the minus strand of CAVZVB010000017.1, from coordinate 11,394 downwards.
TGCCGGCGGAGCCGCCGCGTCCGGACGATCCGGGCGTCAGCGAGGAGGACGAGGAAGAGGACGGGCGCTCGCTGCCGGCATTCTTGCGCAGCGGCTGAAGCGCCAGCCTTGCCGTCCTAAGAATCCGATAGTAAGGAGCACGACAAAGCCGCATTAGCTCAGTTGGTAGAGCATCGCATTCGTAATGCGAGGGTCGCTGGTTCGAGTCCGGCATGCGGCACCATCAACTAATTGTTTCTGTTGACTAATTTATGAGACGAATTCGTTGCGGCAGTGGTCGCAATCTGCGGTGTCAGCACAATGTCAGCATCTGAGCGACGAAAGGTCGAGGTTCATCCTCGTCGCCTCGATATAAGGGGCTCGATGTCCGGAGGCAGACATCGCGAGTTCGACGCCCGTCAGGTACCGCTTCTGCTTTCCTGATTGCCTAATGCAACTGTTTCCGTGTGGCGGGGCGGCTGTGTGCACGGGGTGCCGATAGCATCTTACTAGACGGATCTTTGTCGCAACATCTTCGCGGATCTTCCTGAGGTGTTCGTCCGCGATTGCCCGTTCAAGCCACGTAGCGCCGCTCCTCATGCAAACCAGGCTCGGTCTTGGAACGAGGCTTCGCGGTGACACCTCCTCTGCTAGGACCTGCGTTCGGAAGCGGTCAAGGGCTAGTCCCCTTCCTTTCCTGCAGGTGACTTTGTCCGTCGAGTTCACGGTTTGGCGGTCAAGTTCATAGGCTCAAGCCCGGCATCGCAACGACATCAGAGAAATCACTGCAATCTACTCGGCGATGTACTGCGCCCAAACGGTTGGAAGGGTCGGGGACGAGCTTTTGAGGATGTCTGCGGTCGAGGCACCGCCGCAGCATGGCCTCGATCAGCAACGGGCTGCCTTGGACTTCAAGGTACGTATCAGATACTTTGATGCATAATCTGGGAGGATCTTTCTGCGATGAAAGCGCGTGTTTCGATACACAGAGATTTTCGCGTCGGTGAGATCGACGACCGTATCTATAGCGCGTTTCTCGAGCATCTCGGCCGCGCGATCTACGGGGGCATCTACGAGCCCGACCACGCCACGGCCGACCGCGAGGGCTTCCGCGGCGACACGCTGGAGCTTGTGCGCGCACTCAACCTGCCGCTTGTGCGCTATCCCGGCGGCAACTTCGTTTCCGCCTACAATTGGGAAGACGGCATCGGCCCGCGTGAGGAGCGTCCGGTGCGGCTCGATTATGCCTGGCGGACGCGCGAGGCGAATGCCATTGGCACCGACGAGTTCGGGCGCTGGTGCGAGCTTGCCGGCACCGAGATGATGCTCGCCGTCAATCTCGGGTCACGCGACCTCGACGCCGCGCGTAGTCTGCTTGAATATTGTAACCACCCATCCGGCACCTACTGGAGCGACCTTCGCATCAAGAACGGCCACAAGAAGCCGCACAACGTGCGCGTTTGGTGTCTTGGCAACGAGATGGACGGACCCTGGCAGGTCGGCCACAAGACGCCCTACGAGTACGGCCGCATCGCCAACGAGACCGCGAAGGCGATGCGCCAATACGATTCGACGCTCGAGCTAGTTGTCTGCGGCAGCTCGCACAGTCAGATGCCGACCTATCCCAAATGGGAGGCGACCGTGCTCGACCAATGCTATGACACGGTCGATTATGTCTCGCTCCACATGTATTTCGAGAATTACGAAAACGACTACCTGAATTTCATGGCGAAATCACTGGTCATGGATCGCTATATCCAGACCGTCTCAGGCGTCATCGACTATGTGAAAGCGAAGAAACGCTCCAAGAAGGATATCTACATCTGCTTCGACGAATGGAATGTCTGGTACCATAATCGGCGTTCCGACCACGACAAATTCACCACCTGGGACTGGCCGGTTGCGCCGCCGCTGCTCGAGGAAGTCTACAACTTCGAAGATGTGCTCCTCGTCGGCTGCATTCTGAACACGTTCATCCGCCGCGCCGATCGGGTGAAGATCGCCTGCATCGCACAGCTGATCAACGTCATCGCGCCGATCATGACGGAGACCGGCGGACCCGCCTGGAAACAGACGATCTACTATCCGCTCTATTTCGCATCGCTCTATGGCCGGGGCGAGGCGCTCGCCGCCGCGGTCGACGTGCCGACCTACGATGCCGATGCGGCAGCCGACGTTCCCTATCTCGACGTTGCCGCGGTCAGGAACGAGGGCGGGAAGACGATCACCTTCTTCATGGTGAACCGCCATCCCGACGAGACGATCACGCTCAACGTCAGCCTTGCGGGCTTTGCCGCGAAGGCGGTCGGCGAGCACATCTCGATAGCCGATTCCGATCTTCGCGCGACGAACACTGCCGCGGCGCCGGACCGTGTGAAGCCGAAGAAGGGTCGCGGCATCGCGCTTCAGGACGGTGCTCTTAGGGGACGGCTCGCGCCGCGCTCCTACCATGTTCTACGCGTCACGATCTGACGTCGAACGCGGTCGTATCGCCGAGGCAGAGCAGGAGCGCCTCGTATATATCGTCGATCGTGATATATATCAGGCGCTCCGTTGACCCCCAATGCGGCCGCATGTAACGTTCCGAGAGTCAATAAGCGCGGTCAACCGTGCGCGACTATGGGAGGAGCAATCAATGCGCATGCTGAAGACGCTTGTGCTGATGTTGTGCGGCCTCATCATTGGAGGCGGCCAAGCATCCGCGCAGAACGATTTTCTTGCGGGCATACCGCGCAATGAGATTCTCATCGCCGAGAATCCGCAGGGCAGAATCGCCAACCCGACATGGTTCAACAGGTGGGTGCCGAACCACGGCGGCTCGTCCACAGGCCTGCAGCAGCTGGCGCTGGACACGTTGTGGTACATCGATCCCGACGCCGGCATCGACGGCGTCTGGGAGAACGCGCTCGCCTCCGAGCCCCCGATCTACAACGACGACTTCACCGAGATGACGGTGAAGCTGCGTGAGGGCATCTACTGGAGCGACGGCGTCGAATTCACCGCAGACGACCTCGTCTACACGGTCGAGGCGCAGATGGCGCACCCCACGATGACATGGGGCGCCTTATTCAACGGCAGCGTCGACAGCGTGACGGCGACCGACAGGGACACCGTGGTGTTCAAGCTGAAGAAGCCGAACTCGCGCTTCCATGCCAACTTCACCGTCCGCTGGGGCGCGTGCTGGATCATCCCGAAGCATATCTTCGAGAAGCAGGACGACCCGAGCACCTACGACTTCAATCCTCCGATCGGCCTCGGGCCCTACAAGCTGAAGAGCTTCGACCCGAATGGCGAATGGTACATCTGGGAGAAGCGCGACGACTGGCAGCGCACGACGCTGGCCAAGTTCGGCGAGCCCGGCCCGAAATACGTCGCCTATGTCGATCCCGGTCCGCCGGACAAGCGCGTGATCCTGCAGCAGAACCACCAGCTCGACATCATCCACGACACCTCGCCTGAGGGAGCCATCTCCCTGGTCAAGTCGTCGCCCACGTCGCGCGGCTGGTTCAAGGGCTTCCCGATCGCGCATCCCGACCCGACCCTGATTGCCGTCCTGTTCAACAACCAGGTCGACATGTTCAAGGATCGCGACGTGCGCTGGGCGCTCGCCCTGGTGCTCGACATCAAGGCGATCGACATGGCGTCGTATCGTGGCGCGGCCACGATATCGGCAATCGGCGTGCCGCCGACCGGGCTCTATCCGGGCTACTATTTCGACCCGCTCGAAGGCTGGCTGAAGGACTTCGAGATCGACACCGGAAAGTCGAAATACAAGCCCTATGACCCGACCGTCGGACAGCAGATCGCCGACATGCTGCGTCCCTCCATGGGCGACCAGATCCCGTCCGACCCGAAGGCGATCGCGGCGGCCTTCGGGCGTGGCTGGTGGAAGCCGAACGAGCAGGTGGCGACGGAGCTGCTTGAGCGTGCCGGCTACACCAAACAGGGCGACCAGTGGATGAAGCCGGACGGCACGCCGTTCTCGATCACCATCCTGGTCGAGGGCGATCCGCGGCCGGTCACGACCCGCGCCGGCACCATGATCGCCCAGCAATGGCGCAAGTTCGGCATCGACGCCAAGACGCAGGCCTACCCGACGGACTTCTTCCCGCGTGTGGATTCCGGCGACTACGAAGTGTCGATCGGCTGGAGCGTGGAGACCTGGGGCGGTCACCCGGATCTCTCCTACTTCCTCGACAGCTGGCATTCGGAGTTCCTGAAGCCACCCGGAGAGATTCAGCCGCCGCGTAACCGTCAGCGTTGGAAGAACGCCGAGTTGGACAAGATCATCGAGCAGATCCGCGGAATCGGCTTCGACGATCCGAAGGGTATCGAGCTGGGCCAGCAGTACATCAAGCTCGCCGCACAGGAGATGCCCAACATCCCGCTCATGTCCTACAACGTGTTCACGGTCATGGATTCGACCTACTGGACCGGGTACCCGTCGGCGGAGGACGATCCCTACACCGATCCGGTCCCGAACTGGTCGAACAGCAGATACATGATGGTCAAGCTCCACCCGACCGGTGCCAAATAGTCGGGCCGGACTTGACTGCTGCGCTAAATCGCGAGGCGGCCAAAGGGCCGCCTCGCCCACAACGCGGAACTGGCACAGGCTGAGCGGATGCGATGCGTGACTACGGCATCTACGTCCTCAGGCGCTTCGGTCAGTTTCTGCTGGTGGTGTTTGTCGGAATCAACATCGCATTCGCCATCACCCACGCCACGCCCATCGATCCGGTGGCGCAGGCGATCGCTTCTGCAACACAGTTCAGCTTCAACGATCCGCGAGCCGTTGAAGTCCTCCGCCAAGCGCTGCGCGAGCTTTACGGCGTCGACGGCACGCTGTGGCAACAATACGTTCGCTTCTGGGCACGGCTTTCCGTCGGAGATTTCGGACCGTCGCTCTCGGCGTTTCCGACACCGGTCTCCGCGCTCATCGGCCAAGCACTGCCGTGGACGATCGGACTGCTTTCGACGTCGACCATCACGGCGTGGGTGCTCGGAAACTTCCTTGGAGGACTCGCCGGCTACTATCGCGAAAACCGCATCCTGAAAGGGATCGGCATCCTGGCGACCGGCCTGCAGCCGATCCCGAGCTACATCATGTCGCTCCTGGTCCTCATCATGTTCGGGTTCGTCTGGCCGATCCTGCCGATCAGCGGCGGGTTCCAGATGAACATCGACACGACATTCAGCGCATCATTCGTCTGGAGCATCATCAAGCACTCGATCCTGCCGGTCCTCTCTCTCGTTCTCATCACGATCGGCGTGTGGTTCATTGGCATGCGCTCGCTCGTCTCCAACATCGTGTCGGAAGATTACGTGCTCTACGCAGAGCTTGCCGGCGTCGACCGGCGCCGAATTCTTATTTCCTACATCATGCGCAACGCGCTCGCGCCGCAGCTTACCGGCCTGACGCTTTCGCTCGGCGCGATCTTCAACGGCGCGATCATCACGGAGTTCGTGTTCGGCTATCCCGGCGTCGGCACCTTGCTCGTGCGTGCCGTCGGCACCGGCGATTACAGCCTGGTGCTTGGCGTCACCTCGGTCTCAATCGTGGCGGTCGCAACGGGAGTCTTTCTGATCGACGTGCTCTACCCGCTGATCGACCCGAGGGTGAAGCTCACATGAGAGCCGTGCTCACCACGCTGCGCGATCTCTTCCGTTACAACCGCGAATTCGCCATCGGCACAGTCCTCATTCTGCTGGTGGTCGCGCTTTCGGTCTCGTCGTTCTTTTCGCCCTATCTCTCGCAGGACAGTTTCGTCGTGCCGCCGGACATTCCGCCGTCCTGGGCCTATCCGCTCGGCACCAACTCCCGCGGACAGGACGTGTTCTGGCAGCTCGCCGCGGCTATGCGGAACAGCCTTCTGTTCGGGATATCCGTCGCCTTTATCAGCCGCATCATTTCGCTCGCCGTCGGCCTCACCTCCGGCTACCTCGGCGGATGGGCCGATCGCGTGCTGATGTCGATCAACGACACGTTCGTCATCATCCCGCTGTTCCCGATCCTGATGCTGTTCTTCTTCCTGGTCCGGGACCACATGTCGTGGCCGCTTCTGGCGCTCGCCATGGCCTCGCTTGGCTGGCCCTACGACGCGCGGCTCATCCGCTCGATCGCGCTCACTCTCAGAACGCGGGAGTTCACGACGCAGAGCGTCTTTTCCGGTATGAGCACCCGGAAGATCCTGGTCGAGGAGCACCTCCCCTACGTTCTCCCGATCGTCTTCGCCACGACCATGAATAACATCAACTGGTCGATCGGCCTCGAGGTGACCCTGTCGGTCATCGGCTTCACGAACATCGAAACGCCGACGATCGGTACGATGATCTACTGGGCCAATCAGCACACCGCGATGGTGGCGGGTATCTGGTGGTGGGTGTTGGCGCCGGTGGCGACCGTGGTCATGACCTTCATAGGTCTCTTCCTCCTTTCCGTGTCGATGAACGAATACATCGATCCGCGCAGTCGGCTGAGCCGCATGGGGACGGGGTAGTGAACGACGCCGTCCGACGCAGCGAAGCCTCGCCCAACGGGACCGCAGCCCCCGCACCGGCCTCGCCGGTGCTGAAGGTCGACCGGCTGCGCGCCTACTATCAGACCCACTATTACGGCGTCGAGCGAGAGGTGCGGGCCGTCGACGACATCAGCCTGCATGTCGAGCGCAACGAAGTCTATGGGCTTGCCGGCGAATCAAGCTGCGGCAAGACCACGCTCATAAAGGCGATCGCCCGCGCCATCCGGCCGCCGCTGCGGGTTCTCAGCGGCACTGTCAAATACAGCTTCCTCGATCGCGACATCTACGAGATCGACGAGGCGACGCTTGCCGGTATCCGCTGGAGCCACCTGTCTTGCATCCTGCAGGGATCGATGAACGTGCTCAATCCGGTGCGTCGGGTGCGCAAGTCCTTCCTCGATTTTGCCTATCCGCATATGAACCTGTCGCGCAGGGCGTTCTTCGAGGCGGTCAACCGGCATCTCGAACGGCTGCGCCTTTCGCCCGACGTGCTTTCCGCCTACCCGCACGAGCTTTCCGGCGGCATGCGGCAGCGCGTCGCCATTGCGCTCGCCACGGTGTGCGAGCCGGAATTCATCATCGCCGACGAGCCGACGACAGCCCTCGACGTTGTGGTGCAGAAGGACGTGCTGGCGATGATCCTCGAGGCGCAGCAGCAATTCGGCTCCTCGATGATCTTCGTCACCCACGATCTGACCGTGCATGCCAACATCGCCAAGCGACTCGGCATCATGTATGCGGGCCGGCTGGTCGAGGAGGGACCGACGGCGGAGCTCTTTCACGAGCCGCTCCATCCTTACACGGCGCATCTCATCGCCAGTCTCCCGCGCATCGGCGATCTGGAGCCGAAAGCGTCGCTGCACGGCGCGCCGCCGAGCCTTGCCGATCCGCCTTCGGGCTGCCGCTTCCATCCGCGTTGCCCGCTGGCCACGGATATCTGCAAGCAATCCCATCCCGCGATGACGACCGTCGCCCCCGGTCGCCGCGTCGCCTGTTTCGCAGTTGATCCAACGGCCGAGGCCGCTGATGACATTCCGATTGCCGAGATTGCTACTGAGACGGATGCCGCAGCGAGACTCGCGCGGTGAGCGCTCTCCTTTCCGTCGAGCACGTCACGCGTGCGTTCGCCATGGGTGGGCTGTTCAGCCGCGGCACGTTCGCCGCCGTCGACGACGTCAGCTTCTCGCTCGATGCCGATCATGCCGAGATATTCGCCATCATCGGCGAATCGGGTAGCGGCAAGACGACCTTGGCGCGGATGATCCTCAACATCCTCCCGCCGACCAAGGGCACCATCCTGCTTCGCGGCAAGGATCTCGCAAAGATTCGTAGCGGCAGGGCGCGGCTCGATTTCATGCGGCTGGTCCAGCCGATCTTCCAGAACCCCTTCGAGGCCTTCAACCCGCTGAAGCGCGTCGATCGTTACCTCTATGCGTCCGCTTCACGCTTTGTCGGCGCGCGCAATCAGGACGCGCGAGACGCCGCGTCGGACGCGGCCCTGCAGAAGGTCGGCCTGTCGCTCGCCGAGATCAAAGGCCGGTTCCCCCACGAATTGTCGGGGGGTCAACTGCAGCGCGCGGCGATCGCCCGCGCTCTGATCTCCTCACCCCATCTGATTATCGCCGACGAGCCGGTGTCGATGGTCGATGCGTCGCTGCGCATGTCGATCGTCAACCTGTTCAAAGCCCTCCGCGACGACCTCAAGGTCTCGATCGTCTACATCACGCACGATCTCGCAACCGCCTATTACATCAGCGATCGGGTGATGATCATGCAGAAAGGGAAAGTGGTCGAGACCGGCGACGCGCAAGACGTCCTCACCCATCCGCAACATCCCTATACCAAGCTGCTGCGCGATTCAGTGCTTTCGCCCGAAGACGCCGGCACCGGTCGTCTGACCGCGGCGGCACGTCTGCCCGAGGGCGCTGCGATTGGGTGAGCCGCCGTCGGCCTCTCCCGTGGTGCTTGCCGTCGACGCAGGCGAGCGCGGCAATCCAATCAGGCCGATCTGGAACTGGTTCGGCTACGACGAGCCGAACTACTCGTATCTTCCGCATGGCCGCCGGCTGCTCGACGATCTCGGCGCATTAGGCCCCGGCCCGGTCCATGTGCGCGCGCACAATCTGCTCACCTCCGGCGACGGCACACCGGCGCTGAAATGGGGGTCGACCAACGCCTACACGGAGGATCACAACGGCCGGCCGGTCTATTCGTGGACGATCCTGGATGGCATCTTCGACACTTACGTCGAGGCAGGGATCACGCCCTTCGTCCAGGCCGGCTTCATGCCGGAGGCGCTCACGACTGGTCCCTTTCCCTACCGCCACGACTTCCCGCGGACCGGCATCACGACCGGCTGGGCCTGGCCGCCGCGGGACTACGATCGCTGGGGCGAATTGATCGAGGCCTGGGCGCGCCATCTCGTCGAGCGCTACGGCACGACGCGCGTGACGACCTGGCCCTGGGAAATCTGGAACGAGCCGGACGGGCTCTATTGGCGCGGCACGATCGCGGAATTCTGCCGGTTGCACGACGTGGCGGACGCCGCGATCCGGCGCGCCATCCCCGAAGCCCGCGTCGGCGGACCGCACACCTGCGGGGCGCGCGACGCGCGCGCTGCTGCATTCCTTCGCGCCTTTCTCGACCACTGCGCAAACGGCAGCAATTTCGCGAGCGGCAGGACCGGTACGCGGCTCGATTTCATCGCCTTCCACGCCAAGGGCCGGCCGACGATCGTCGACGGGCACGTGCGCATGGGGATCGCGCAGCAGCTTCAGTCCGTCGCTTGCGGCCTCGACATCGTGCGCGAGTTTCCCGCCTTCGACGGCGTTCCGGTTGTCCTCGGCGAGTCCGATCCCGAGGGTTGCGCCGCGTGCCCGGCCCGCACGCATCCCGAAAACGCCTACCGCGACGGACCGCTCTATGGCGTATCTGTCATCGAGGCGATGGCGCGGACGCTGGAGCTTTCCGAACGTACCGGTATCGGGATCGACGGCGCGGTCACCTGGGCATTCGAGTTCGAGGGAGAGCCCTATTTCGCCGGTTATCGCGAGCTTGCGACGAACGGCATCCCAAAGGCCGTTTTCAACGTCTTCCGCATGCTCTCCATGTTGAAGGGGGAGCGGCTCAAAGCCTCAAGCAGCGGCGCGCTGCCGCTTGCCGCCATTCTCGCCGACGGCATCGCTGGCGAACCCGACGTCGACCTGATCGCCGCGCGCGACGGCGAGACGATCGGCGTTCTTGTCTGGAATTATCACGACGACGATCTGCCGGACGTCGGCACCGTCGATGCCGAGCTGACGCTCAACAACGTCGGAAACAGCCCACTTCTGTGCCGGCATTTCCGCGTGGATAGCGCGCATTCCAACGCGTATCAGACGTTCCTGGCGCAGGGCTCGCCGCAGCCTCCCTCGCCCGCCCAATATGCCCAGCTCAAAGCGGCAAGCGATCTCGCGACCCTGGGCGCACCCGAGACCCTGCCGGCCGCAGATGGCCGCGCGGTGGTCCGCTTCCGGCTTCCGCGTCACGCCGTGTCGTTCCTGGCTTTCTCGCCTGCATGAAAGGGCGGAGTTGCGGCGCGTGCAATGTATCAAAGTTCCTGATATAGACCTCGCCCTCATGCAGCGTAAGGCACCCGACCCGGGCAGGAAGCCTAATTTCCTGACGATCAATCCGGAGGAAGCCGCCGACGTCCTCAAGGGGCTCGCGTCGCCGGTTCGCGTACGCATCCTGAAGCTTCTGAGGTCGCATGGCAGGCTCAACGTGAACGAGATCAGCCGCGAGCTCGCGCTGCCACAATCGACCGTCGCGACCAACGTGCAGACGCTTGAAGATGCTCGCCTGATCGAGACCAACACGATCAAAGCACGCAAGGGGCATCAGAAAGTTTGCTCGGCCCTCTTCGACGAGATCATTGTCCGTTTCGAGACGGAGGAACCGATCCGCACCGACGACCTCGTCGAGGTGTCGATGCCGCTCGGCCTCTACACACATTGCGAGGTCAGCGCGCCGTGCGGGCTGTGCTCCACCGAAGGTGTGATCGGGCTCCTCGACGTGCCCGATTTCTTCCTCGATCCCAATCGCGTCCAGGCCGCGCTGGTGTGGTTCGGCCGCGGCCACATCGAATACAAGTTCCCGAACAACGCAAAGCTCCTGAACACCGCGGTGGACGCACTGGAGTTCTCGATGGAGCTTTCCTCCGAGGTTCCCGGCACGAATCTCAACTGGCCGTCCGACATTACGCTTTGGGTCAACGACATTCCTGTGGGGACATGGACCTCGCCGGGCGACTACGGCGACAAGCGCGGGGTCTATACGCCGAGCTGGTGGAAGCTGGAGGGTTCGCAGTACGGAAAGCTGAAGACCTGGCGGATCAACAAGAAGGGATCCTTCATCGACGGCGTGCGCATCTCCAAGGTCACCATCGATGATATCGACCTGCCTAAGCACCATTCGATCCGCATGGGGATCGGCATTGACTCCAAGGCCGAGCACCCGGGCGGCGTGAATATTTTCGGCAAAGGCTTTGGCAACTACGACCAGGACATTGTGATGCGCCTGCTTTTCGAACGCCCGGCGCCGCTCATACGGGCCGACGAAACATCTCGCGCAAGCAGTAGGACCGCGTCTCCGGCCCGGCGGACTTTGTCGACGCCCTCGCGTTGATATCTGCTTGCCGGCATGAAGCGTACGCGGGCCCGAGAAATTGCTTAAGCGCGCAGAAGCAGGGGCGACGGTTCGGCTACGCTACCCTTCAAAGGCTGTTGCAGCCCTTGGCGTGCGAATAACTTTGAGTGGGCGTTCAGTTTTGCTCGACCACTCACAATCCGGGGTTATGCGGGGATGCCCGGCGTCAATTCCCCCTTCAGTTAAGCGTCAGCAACGGACATGGAGA
>CAVZVB010000016.1:0-546846 GCA_963778625.1 uncultured Alphaproteobacteria bacterium | reverse complement strand
CGCACGCGGAACGTCTCGCGGTCGAGCTCAAGATCGCCGGCACGAAGCACCGAAGAGATCGCCTCCGGCCGCGCTCGTCTGAGAAGCGCCTTCACCCGCGCCATCAGTTCCGGCACGGAGAACGGCTTCACCACGTAGTCGTCGGCGCCGGTCGCGAGCCCGCGGATACGCTCGTCCTCCTCGCCGCGCGCCGTCAGCATCAGGATCGGAAGTGCCGCGGTGTCGTCGCGGGTCCGGAGCCGCCGGCAAGCTCGATGCCGGAGAGCCCGGGCAGCATCCAGTCGAGGATGAGCAGATCCGGCATCGCTCGCGCAGCCTGACCTCCGCCTCGTCGCCGCGCGCGACGACCTCCACCTCGTAGCCCTCGGCCTCGAGGTTGTAGCGGAGGAGCAGCGTCAGCGGCTCCTCGTCTTCAACGATGAGGATGAGCGGCTTTGCCATGCCCCTGCTTGCTCCTCGGCTCCCCTTTGTCGATCTGCGTGCTCGACTGGCGGGGGCCTTCCCACTGCTCGCCGGTGATCAGGTAGTAGACGGTCTCGGCGATGTTGGTGGCGTGGTCCCCGATGCGCTCGATGTTCTTGGCGCAGAACAGAAGATGCGTGCACATCGTGATGTTGCGCGGATCCTCCATCATGTAGGTGAGGAGCTCGCGGAACAGCGACGTGTAGACGGCGTCGATCTCCTCGTCCTGCACGCAGACCTCGCGCGCCTTCTCCACGTCGCGCGTAGCGTAGGCGTCGAGCACCTTCTTCACCTGCCTGAGCGCCAGCTCGGAAATGTGCTCCACGCCGACGCGGAGCTTCTTCGAGAAGGTCTCGCGCTGGATGGCGACGGCGCGCTTGGCGATGTTCTTGCCGAGGTCGCCGACGCGCTCCAGATCGTTGGCGATGCGGATCGCGGCGACCGCCTCGCGCAGATCCTGCGCCATCGGCTGGCGGCGCGCGATCAGAATGATCGCGTCCTCCTCGATCTGGCGGTGCAGCGCGTCGACCTTCTTGTCGGCCTCGATCACCTCCTGTGCGAGGACCACGTCGGAGCGCGAGCAGCGCGCCTATGGAGCGCTCGACGATCTGTTCGGCACGCCCGCCCATTTCGGCGATGGAGCGGGAGAGCCCCTGAAGCTCGTCCTCGAACGAGGTGACTGTGTGCTGTGCCATTCCTTGCGTCCCTCAGCAGCCGGCTAGCCGAAGCGGCCGGTGATGTAGTCTTGCGTCCGGCTGTCGCGCGGGGCGGTGAAGATTTTCGAGGTCTCGTCGAACTCGACCAGCTCGCCGAGGTACATGAAGGCGGTGAAATCGGAGACGCGCGCCGCCTGCTGCATGTTGTGGGTGACGATGCAGATCGTGTACTCGCTCTTCAGCTCGTCGATCAGCTCCTCGATCTTCGACGTCGAGATCGGATCGAGCGCCGAGCAGGGCTCGTCGAACAGAATGACCTCCGGCCGCACCGCGACGGTGCGCGCGATGCACAGACGCTGCTGCTGGCCGCCCGACAGGCTGAGGCCGTTGGCGTTGAGCTTGTCCTTGACCTCATCCCAGAGCGCCGCGCGCTGCAGGCAGTGCTTCACGCGGTCGTCGAGCTCGGACTTCGAGATCCGCTCATAGAGCCGGATGCCGAAGGCGATGTTCTCGTAGATGGTCATCGGGAAGGGCGTCGGCTTCTGGAACACCATGCCGACCTTGGCGCGCAGCAGGTTGAGATCCTGCGAAGGCGAGAGAATGTCCGTGTCGTCCATTCTGACATGGCCATCGGCGCGCTGGCCGGGATAGAGGTCGTACATCCGGTTGAGGATTCGCAGCAGCGTGGACTTGCCGCAGCCCGACGGGCCGATGAACGCCGTCACCTTGTGCAGGTAGAGCGGCACGCTGATGCTCTTCAAAGCGCGAGCATCGCCGTAGTAGAAATCCAGGTCGCGGACCGAGATCTTTTCTTTGAGACCTTCCGCGCCCGTCGGAGCGTTGGTGACCCTCGGCGTGGGGACGCTGGTGGTTGTTGCAGTCATGACGTCTTTCCACCTGATGAGAGGACGCGCGCGCCGATGCTGAGCGCCAGCACCGCCATGGTGATGAGAAGAGCGCCGGTCCAGGCAAGCTGCTGCCAGTCGTCATAAGGGCTGAGCGCGAACTGGAAGATGACCACCGGCAGGCTCGACACCGGCGCGTTCATGTTCGTGCTCCAGAACTGGTTGTTGAGCGCGGTGAAGAGCAGCGGCGCCGTCTCTCCGCTGATGCGGGCGACCGCGAGCAGCACGCCGGTGATCATGCCGGCGCGCGCGGCGCGATAGGCGACCTTCTGGATCATCAGCGAACGCGGCAGCCCGATCGATGCCGCCGCCTCGCGCATCGTGTCGGGCAGCAAGCTCAGCATATCCTCGGTCGTGCGCACCACCACCGGTACCACGATCACCGCCAACGCGACCGAGCCGGCCCAGCCGGAGAAGTGCCCCATCCGGGCGACCATGACTTCGTAGATGAACAGGCCGACCACGATCGACGGCGCGCTGAGCAGGATGTCGTTGATGAAGCGCACCACCATGGTCAGTTTTTCGTAGCGGCCATATTCGGCCATGTAGGTGCCGGCGAGGATGCCGAGCGGCGTGCCGATCAGCACGGCGATGGTGGTCATCACCAGGCTGCCGACGATCGGGTTGAGCAGCCCCCCGGAGCCGCCAGGGGGCGGCGTCATCTCGGTGAAGACCGCCAGGTTGAGGCCGCTGAAGCCCTTCCACAGGAGCACGGCGAGGATGAGGACCAGCCACGTCAGCCCGAATGCCGTGGCGGTGTATGCCAGCCCGATGGCGACATGATTGCGGCGGCGGCGAGTGTCGTAGATCGCCATGGTCAGGCTCCAATTCGCGCGTTGAGCCGCATCAGCATGAAGCGCGCGGCGGCCAGCACGAAGAACGTGATGACGAACAGGATGAGGCCGAGCGCGACCAGCGAGGACGTGTAGAGCACGCCGTCGGCCTCGGTGAACTCGTTGGCGATCGTGGCGGAGATGGTGGTGCCCGGCGCCAGGATCGAGCCGGAGATGCGGTGTGCGTTGCCGATGACGAAGGTGACCGCCATGGTCTCGCCGAGCGCGCGGCCGAGAGCCAACATCACGCCGCCGATGACACCGACGCGCGCATAAGGCAGCACGACGTAGCGCACCACCTCCCAGGTCGTGGAGCCGATCCCATAGGCGGCTTCCTTCAGCACCGGCGGCACCGCTTCGAACACGTCGCGCGTGATCGAGGTGATAAACGGAAGCACCATGACGGCAAGGATCAGACCGGCGGTCAGGATGCCGATGCCGTACGGGGGCCCGGCGAACAGCGTGGACAATCCCGGGATCGGGCCAAACACGTCGATCAGGAACGGCTGTATCGTCTTCTGCAAGAAAGGCGCGAACACGAACAGGCCCCAGATGCCGTAGATGATCGAGGGAATGCCGGCCAAGAGCTCAATGGCGATGCCGATCGGGCGGCGCAGCCAGCCCGGGCACAGCTCGGTTAGAAACAGCGCGATAAACAGGCCGATCGGCACGGCGATCAGCATGGCAATGACCGAGGTGACCACGGTGCCGTAGATCGGCGCGATGCCGCCGAACTGCTTGGTCACCGGGTTCCAGACCTCCCGGTAGACAAAGGAGAACCCGAAGGTCTTCAGCGCCGGCCACGAGCCATGGATCAGCGAAATGATGATGCCGCTGAGGATGAGGAGGACAATGATGGCGGCAGCGCGCGTGATTATGCGGAACGCAGTGTCGCCAAGCCGCAGGCGCCGGAGAATCTTGGCCCGCGCCGATCTGCTGGCTCGTCTGAACGGCCCCGCCTCTGCAACACTGCATCAACCACAGTCCGCCCCCTGCTGGGTTGCATCCGGTCCTCCCCCACTCAAACGCAATCGGGAGGCCACTGAAGCGGCAGCCAAGCCGCAAGACAAGCTGCTCGGTGAACAGCGGTGGACAAGAAGAGGGCGCCGGCGGCGGCGCCCTCTCCGACGTCAAGCGGATCGTTACATCGCCGCGAAGAGGGGCTTGCCGCTCGCGTCCTTGATCTCGCTCGTCCAGTAGGCCTCGATGTCGCTCACGACGTTGTCGGGCATCGGGACGTAGTCGAGGCTCTCGGCCATCTTGTTGCCGTTCTTGTAGCACCAGGCGAAGAACTTGAGCGCCTCGGCCGAGGCATCCGGGTCCGCCGGTTCCTTGTACATCAGAATCCAGGTCGCGGCGGTCATCGGCCAGGACTGGTCGCCAGGCTGGTTGGCGAGGATGACGCCGTAGCCGGGCTGGGACTTCCAGTCGGCATTGGCCGCGGCAGCCGAGAAGGCGTCAGCGGTCGGCGCGACGGTCTTGCCGGCCTTGTTCTTCATGTTGGTGTAGGTCAGCTTGTTCTGCAGGGCATAGGCATACTCGACGTAGCCGATCGAGCCCGCGGTGTTGCCGACGTTGTTGGCAACGCCTTCGTTGCCCTTGGCGCCGATGCCGACCGGCCACTCGACGGCCTTTTCAACGCCGACCTTTTCCTTCCAGTCCGCGCTGACGTCAGCCAGATAGTAGGTGAAGTTGAAGGTCGTGCCGGAGCCGTCCGAACGATGCACCACCGCGATCGCCTGGTCGGGCAGCTTGGCGTCTGGATTGAGCGCCGTGATCGCCGCGTCGTTCCACTTCGTGATCTCGCCGAGGAAGATCTTGGCGAGCGTGTCGCCGTCGAGGACGAGCGTGCCCGGCCTTGATGCCTTCCAGGTTCACGACCGGCACGATGCCGCCCATGACCATCGGGAACTGGGCAAGACCGATCTCGTCGAGCTCCGCGCCCGTAAGCGGCGCGTCGGAAGCGCCGAAGGTGACGGTCTTTGCCTTGATCTGCTTGATACCGCCGCCGGAGCCGATCGACTGGTAGTTCAGCCCGTTGCCGGTCTCCGTTTTGTAAGCATCCGCCCATTTGGCGTAGATGGGGTACGGGAACGTTGCGCCGGCACCTGATATGTCGGCGGCTGCAGCAGCGCCGATGCTCGCCGAAACGGCAAGCCCGATCGCAAGTGCGAGGTTGGAAATTCTCACCTGGCCTCTCCCTGATTGGAGTTCATGAAATCGTGAGTGATCTGATGCGACCGCCCCGGCCGCTCAGGCACACAGACCCTAGGCCTGCGCTGCTATGGTTCTATGACCTCTGCGCGACAGTATGATGACGCGCCAAGTATATGATATTAAACGCTAATTCGTTCTTTCTTCAGAAGAATCAGCACGCGGCAGAATGACGGTGAAACGCGCCCCTTCGCCGGGCCGGCTGTCGATCTCCAGACGCCCTCTGTGGCGCGTCACGATGTGCTTGACGATGGCGAGCCCGAGCCCGGTTCCCTTCATCTCGCGGCTGGCGCCGACGTCGACGCGATAGAAGCGTTCCGTCAGCCGCGGGATGTGCTCCGCGGCGATGCCCGGGCCGTAATCCCTGACGCTGATCGCGGCGAGCCGGCGCTCGCCCGGCGGCAGCTCAAGGGCGACGTCGACGCGCTCGCCCGACCCGCCGTAGCGGACTGCGTTCTCGATCAGGTTCTGCGCGAGCTGCACGAGCTCGTCGCGATCGCCGATGACCTCGACCGGCCCCGGCGGCGTCGCCACCGAGAGCGCCACCGAATGCTCCGCCGCAAGCGGCTGCATGGCGTCGGCGACGTGACGCAGCACGCCGACGAGGTCGACGCGTGCCGTCGGGCGAGTGTGCGCGCGCATCTCGACGCGCGAGAGCGAGAGGAGATCGTCGATCAGCCGCCGCATGCGCCGCGCCTGGTCGAGCATGACGCGAAGGAATTTCTCCGACGCGGCGGGGTCGTTGCGCGCCGAGCCGAGCAGCGTCTCGATGAAGCCGGTCAGCGAGGCGAGCGGCGTGCGCAATTCGTGGCTGGCATTGGCGACGAAATCGGCGCGCATGCGCGCGACCGCGAGGCGGTCGGAAACGTCGTCGAAGGTCACCAGCAGGAAACTCACCGAGCCGCCGGGCGAGCGCAGCGGGCCGATCGTCACGGCATAGGTGATCGACCTCTCGCCCGGCTCGCGGAACTCGACGGAGGCCTGCTGACCGGCCTCGGCCAGCTCAAGCGCCTCGGCGAATTCCGGCCGCCGGAAGGTCAGCGTGAAGGCATCGCCAGGGCGCGTCGCCGGGAAGAGCTGCGCCGCCTGTTCGTTCGCGTAGCGCACGGTGCCGGCGGCATCGAGCAGAAAAGCCGCCTTCGGGAAGGCCGCCACCGTCGCCTTCATGGCGGTGTCGGGCCAGATCGAGCGTGCGGTTGCGGGCCTCGCCCGCGGCCCGCCGCGCCGCGGAGCGGCGCGGGCCGATCACGGCGACGAGAAGAAGCGCGGCGATCGCGATCAGCGCGTAGGCGAGCGGCAGGCCGAAGAACGCCGCCCCGACGATCAATGCGGCCGCGGCGGCAACAAGAACGTGCCCGGAAGCGCGCACGCGCTCGCGCGGCGTCGGCGCCTCGGGCCGCTCGTCCGTTAACGATTCATATGGCGAGTTCGGCCATAGGACATCTAGCTTGTCTTTTTCGCTCGCGGTTGTGGCTGCGGCGATAGCACCGAACGATGAACGGGCATGCAGCGCAATCTAAACCGATTCCTCGGGTTCGACCTTGACGATCCCATGCTTCCCGACTGGATCGGCGAGAACGCGCTCACGTCCGGCGGCTATCCCTACGCCAAGAAGCTCAGCCGCGGAGCCTACGAAAAGCAGCTGAAGGCGCTTCAGGTCGAGCTCGTCAAGTTGCTCGACTGGCAGTCGGAGTCGGGCACGCGCAGCATCCTCGCTTTCGAAGGACGCGACGCCGCCGGCAAGGGCGGGTCGATCAAGGTCGTGCGCGAGCATCTCAATCCGCGCCAAGCGCGCATCGTGGCGCTCGCCAAGCCTTCCGACCGCGAGACCAGCCAATGGTACTTCCAGCGCTACGCGGCGGAGCTGCCGGCGGCCGCCGAAATGGTCCTCTTCGACCGCTCCTGGTACAACCGCGGCGTCGTCGAGCCGGTGATGGGCTTCTGCACGCCATCGCAGGCGCGAGCGCTTCCTGCAGGAGGCCCCCGCCTTCGAGCGCATGTTCACAAGCGGCGGCATCCGGCTCTTCAAGTTCTGGCTGGAGATCGGGCGCGAGATGCAGCTGAAGCGTTTCCACCAGCGGCAGCACGACCCACTGAAGACCTGGAAGATCTCACCGATCGACCGCGCCGCCATCAACCGCTGGGCGAATTCTCCGAGGCGCGCGACCGCATGGTCGCGGCGACCCACACAAGACACGCGCCCTGGATCGTCGTGAAGGCCAACGACAAGCGGCGCGCGCACCTGGCGCTGATCCGCCACACGCTGCTCAGCATCGACTATCCGGGCCGCAACAAGAAGGCGATCGGCAAGGTCGACAAGAACATCCTCGGACTCGGCCCGAGGGCGCTCCAGGGCGCGGACTAGGCGATGTCGCCCTCTCGAACGCGGAGGCGGTGATTCTGCAGTCGGCGCAAGAGGCGGCGTGCGCGTCTCTATGGCGGCATTGGCAGGCGGGCACGGTCTTGGACGAGCTGCCCCACGACTTGAAGCCAGCGACTCGCGAAGCCGGTTACGCCATCCAGGCTTGCTTTGAGAGATACTCGTCGAAGCCCCGCGCCGGCTGGAAGATCGCGGCGACCAGCGCAGCTGGCCAGCGCCATATCAATGTCGGCGGACCGCTCGCCGGCCGGCTCCTCGCGGAACACATCTGCGAAGACGGGGCGAGCGTATGCATCGAAGGAAACAGGATGCGCGTCTGCGAGCCCGAGTTCGCCTTTCGGTTCAGGGAGGACATGCCGCCGCGAAGCGTGCCGTATTCGCTCTCGGAGGTGATGGCGAATGTCGCGGATCTGCATTTGACGCTCGAGCTTCCGGATTCCCGCTATGCCAATTTCACGCGCGTCGGCGGGCCGTCGCTGATCGCGGACAACGCCTGCGCGGGCGACCTTATCGTCGGCCTGCCGGTAACCGCGAACTGGCGGGGCATTGACCTTGCCGCGCAGAAGGTCAGAGGCCGCGTCGCCGGGCGATACGACCGTGAGGGCGCCGGCGCGAACGTTTTTGGAAGTCCCGCCGTCGCGCTGACGTGGCTGGTGAACGAGCTTTCAGATCTCGGCATCGGGGTCAGGCGCGGCGAGCTCGTGACGACGGGCACCTGCATGACACCGCTTGAGATCGAGGAGGGCGACCGGGTCGAGGCGGACTTCGGTTTCCTTGGCTCGATCAGCGTCAGAATAGAGGAACCGTCTCTCTAGGCAGCCGCTTCCGCGAAACCTATTCCCCCGACAGGCGTCCGCGCGCGTCGAGATAGGCGATCACCTCCTCGGCGAGGACTTCGGGCTCCGTTGCCTTCCGTCCTCAGGTGGATTTCCGGCGCGGCCGGCGGCTTCGTAGGGGGAACTCGACGCCGGTGAAGTTCTTGATCTCCCCCGCCCTCGCCCGCGCGTAAAGACCCTTCGGATCGCGCGCCTCGGCAACCGCAAGCGGCGTGTCGACGAAGATCTCGACGAACTCGCCTTCGCCCATCAGGCCGCGCGCCATGTCGCGCTCGGAGCGGAACGGCGAGATGAAGGAGACGAGCACGATCAGCCCGGCGTCGGCCATCAGCTTCGCCGCCTCGGCGACGCGGCGGATGTTCTCCACGCGGTCGGCGTCGGTGAAGCCGAGATCGCGGTTCAGTCCGTGGCGGACGTTGTCGCCGTCGAGAATCGTCGTGTGGCGCCCGCGCGCATAGAGGCGCTTCTCGACCAGGTTGGCGACGGTCGATTTGCCGGAACCGGAGAGCCCGGTGAACCACAGCACCGACGGCTTCTGGTGCTTCAGGCGGGCGCGCGCGGCGCGGTCGATGTCGAGCGCCTGCCAGTGGATGTTCGAGGCGCGGCGCAGCGCGAAGCGGATCATGCCCGGCGGCGACGGTCTGGTTGGTGAAGCGGTCGATCAGGATGAAGCCGCCGGAGTCGCGGTTCTCCGCGTAGGCATCGAAGGCGATCGGCTCGGCGGTCGAGAGATTGACCATGCCGATCTCGTTCAGCTCCAGAACCTTCGCGGCGTTGTGCTCGAGCGAATCCACGTCGAAGCGGTATTTGAGCTCGGTCACCTGCGCAGGCACGGTGCGCGTCATCGACTTCAGCAGATACTGCCGGCCCGGCAGCAGGTGCTCGTGGTCGAGCCACACGATGTCGGCGGCGAACTGGTCGGAGAGCGGCGGGCGGGCGTCGGCGTGCGAGAGCACGTCGCCGCGGCTGATGTCGATCTCGTCGGCGAGCGTCAGCATGACCGACTGGCCGGCGACGGCGCTCTCGCCGCTTCGGCGGCGCCGACGAGAAGCGCGCGTCACGCGGCTCGTCGCGGCCGGAGGCGGCGACCACGACCTCGTCGCCGACGGCGACGCGGCCGGAGAGCACCGGCCCGGCGAAGCCGCGGAAATCCTGGTTCGGCCGGCAGACCCACTGGACCGGCATGCGGAACGGCCCGCTCTCGGCGCTGGCGCGACGGCGCGACGCGCTCCAGATGGTCGAAGCAGCGCCGGCCCGCGAATAGTACGGGCGTGCGCGCGCTCGTGACGCGTCACGTTGTCGCCGTCGCGCGCCGAGATCGGGATCGCGGTGACGGTCGCGATGCCGAGCTTCCCGGCGAAGCGCTTCGAACGCGGCGGCGATCGCGTCGGAAGCGGCTCTCGTCGAAGCCGACGAGATCCATCTTGTTCACCGCGAGCACCACGTCGCGGATGCCGAGCAGCGAGACGATCGCAGCGTGCCGCCGCGTCTGCGTCAGCAACCCCTTGGTGGCGTCGACGAGGAGGATCGCGAGATCGGCGGTCGAGGCGCCGGTCGCCATGTTGCGCGTGTACTGGACGTGGCCGGGCGTGTCGGCGACGATGAAGCGGCGGTGCGGCGTCGCGAAGAAGCGATAGGCGACGTCGATGGTGATGCCCTGCTCGCGCTCCGCCTCGAGCCCGTCGACGAGAAGCGCGAAGTCGATCGCCGTCGCCGGCCGTGCCGTGCTTCAAGGAATCCGCTTCAAGGTCGGCGAGCTGATCCTCCATCAGGAGATGGGAATCGTAGAGCAGCCGGCCGATCAGCGTCGACTTGCCGTCGTCGACGCTGCCGCAGGTCAGGAGCCGCAGCGTGTCGGCGGTCTCCGCCGCGCTGACCGCTTCGAGCGAAAGCGCTTCCTTGTTCATCAGAAATAGCCCTCGCGCTTCTTCTTCTCCATCGAAGCGGAGGATTCCTTGTCGATCAGCCGGCCGCCGCGCTCCGAGGTGCGCGCGGCAAGCATCTCCGCGACGATCGCTTCGAGCGTCGCGGCGTTCGATTCGACGGCGCCGGTCAGCGGGTAGCAGCCGAGCGTGCGGAAGCGGACGAGCCGCATCTCCGGCGCCTCGCCGGGGCCGAGCGGCAGGCGCTCGTCGTCGACCATGATGAGCTGGCCGTTCCGGACGACGATCGGGCGCTCCGCGGCGAAATAGAGCGGCACGATCGGAATCTGCTTCGCGCAGGATGTAGGCCCAGATGTCGAGCTCGGTCCAGTTCGACAGCGGGAAGACGCGCATCGATTCGCCGTCGTGGACGCGCGTGTTGTAGAGGCGCCAGAGCTCGGGCCGCTGGTTCTTCGGGTCCCAGACATGGCTCGCCGAGCGGAACGAGAAGATGCGCTCCTTGGCGCGGCTCTTCTCCTCGTCGCGGCGGGCGCCGCCGAAGGCGGCGTCGAAGCGATAGCAGCTCGAGCGCCTGCTTCAGCGCCTCCGTCTTCATGACGCGCGTGTAGCTCGGGCCGCTGGTCGAACGGGTTCAGCCCCGCCTTCACGCCCTCCTCGTTGGTGTGGACGATGAGCCGCATGCCGGCCTCGGCGGCCGCCCGGTCGCGGAAGGCGATCATCTCGCGGAACTTCCACGTCGTGTCGATGTGCATCAGCGGGAACGGCGGCGGCGCGGGGAAGAAGGCCTTGCGCGCCAGATGCAGCATGACGGACGAATCCTTGCCGATCGAATAGAGCATCACCGGGTGGCGGCACTCGGCGGCGACCTCGCGGATGATGTGGATGCTCTCCGCTTCGAGCCGCTCGATATGGGACAGGCGATCGGACATCGGACAAGGCCCGCGACAGGGCCGCTTGAGTGCGGAAGGCACGGATGGCGATCTTGAAGCGATCGGCCCCGTGCCGGCGTCAGCGCGAGGGGCCGGCTTCCGGCCATCTCGCCCACGCGCAGGAGGCTATAGCGCGCTTCGAGCGCAGCCCGGTAGATATCTTCGATCCGCCGCGACGCTGACGGCGAGAGAAAATTTTTGCTCCACCCTGCCGCGCCGCAGCATTGCCTCCGCCGCCATGCGCTCCGGGCGCGGCAGGCGCGCCTCGCATCGCGGCGGCAAGCGCGGCTGGCATCGCCCGGCGTGACCAGCCGCGCTCGCCTCGCCTTCGAATATCTCCGGAACGCCGCCGACGTCGGTCGCGATCAGCGGCATGCCGGCAGCGGCCGCCTCCAGCACGACATAGGGAAGCGATTCCGCCCGCGAGGGAAGCACGACGGTGCGCGCCAGCGCAAAGGCCTCGCGCGCCGGCATCGGCGGCATGAAGGCGACGCGATGCTTCTTCACCGTGGCGTTCGCCAGGTCGCGATAGCGGCGCGCGTCTTCCGGGCGTCGACGGGCCGACGATGAGTGCGCGCGCGCGGCGTGCCCTTCCGCTTCAAGCAGCGCCAGCGCCTCGATGAAGACATCGACGCCTTTCAGCTCGCGCAGCTCGCCGATGAAGATGAAGTCGGCGGCGTCCGGCGCCGCGGCGATCGGCTCGAAGTCCTCCGGCCTCAAGCCGTTCCGCACGACATGGGCGGGGCAGCGCGGCGCGCCGACCTTCTCGCCGATAGATGCGCGCCTCGTAGGCGGAGACGTGGATCAGTCCGTCGGTCAGCCGCTCAAGCGCGCGCTCGACCGCGAAATAGATGCGCCCGGAGAGCGACGCCGGATCGTAGTGCAGGCTGCCGCCATGCGGCGCATAGAAGGCGGCGACCGTGCGGCCGCGGCGGCGCTCGAAGGCGGCGGCGAGCCGTCCGTAGACGCCGCCCTTCGCGCCGTGCGCATGCACGATGTCCGGGCGCATGCCGCCGACCGCGCGCGTCACGGCGAAGCGTCGACGGCATGTCGCCGGGGCCGATCGAGCGCGCCATCGTGATGCGCGCGACGCCGAGCGCGAGCGCTGGCGCGAGCGCGGCGATGCCGCTCCTCCTCGAGCGCGCCGCCGCGTGGTGGAATCGCAGATCAGCCCGACGGAGTGGCCGGCGGCATGCTGCGCCCGGACGAGGTCGGAGATGTGCCGGAAGATGCCGCCGACGGGCGCCCGGGTGACGTGGACGATTTGAGCTCTTTGCGCACAGATCCGCGTGCCTTTCCCGGCTTTCTCTAGGCCGAGCGGCGCTAAGGCCGCGTAAACGGCGGACAGCGGCCTTGGCCTTCGCGCCCGCCCGGCGGAATAGTCTCCACGCGCGGCAGAAGCCCGCGGGGAACGCCGATGTCCGAGCCGCAAGGCCAGAACCGGCGGAGAGCCGCCTCGCCGTCGTCACCGGCGGGACGCGCGGCATCGGCGAAGGCGTTGCGCGCGCCCTTGCCGCGGCCGGCTGGCGGGTCGTCGCCGGCGGGCATCGGCGAGGACGAGATCGCCGCCTTCGCGCCCGATCCGATGATCGAGCCGCAGCGCGCTCGACGTGACCGACGACGGCTCCGTCGCGGCGCTCGTCGCGCGCTGCCCGCGGATCGACGCGCTGGTCAACTGCGCCGGCACGCTCGTCCGCCAGGGCGGCGAATACGAGATCGCGAATTTCCAGAAGGTGCTCGACGTGAACCTCGTCGGCACGATGCGCATGTGCATGGCGGCAAAGCCGAAGCTCGCGCGAGGCGAAGGGCGCGATCGTCAACACCGCGTCGATGTATTCCTTCTTCGGCGCGCCGCACGCGCCGGCCTACGCCGCGTCGAAGGGCGGCGTCGCGCAGCTCACGAAATCGCTCGCCGTCGCCTGGGCGGCGCGACGGCATCCGCGTCAACGCCATCGCGCCGGGCTGGATCGACACGCCGCTGACGGCGCCGGCGGTCGCCGACGTGCCGCGCTCGGCGGCGATCGTCGCGCGCACGCCGCTCGGCGCGCTGGGGAAAGCCGGACGACGTCGCCGGCGTCGTGCTCTTCCTGCTGTCCGACGCGGCGCGCTTCGTCACCGGCACGGTGCTTCCGGTCGACGGCGGCTATCTGATCACCTGAAAGGACGCGACGGATGAACATCCACGACAAGATGCCGAACCGCGCCGGCTCAAGGAAAGCGAGGACGAGCGGCGCGTGCCCTATCGCCATCCGCAGCCGGAATATTCGCCGCCGGAGATCGTCATCCCCGACGCCGTGCCGACGCGACGAGCGGCTGTGGGTGCCGCAGGCGGAGAACGTCTGGTTCCGCCCGCTCTGCCTCTGCGCCTCGCGCGGCTACTGGCAGAACCTCCTCAAGGTGACGAAGTCCGGCGTGCTCTCGCGCCACCGCCATCCGCAGCCGGTGCACGGCTTCGTCATCAAGGGCGAATGGCACTATCTGGAGCACGACTGGGTGGCGACGGAGGGCGCCTATGTCTACGAGGCGCCGGGCGAGACGCACACGCTCATCGTCGAGGACCACGTGCCGGAGATGATCACCATCTTCCAGGTGAACGGGACGATGCTCTACGTCGATCCCGACGGGAAGGTGCAGGGCTACGAGGACGTCTTCACCAAGATCGAGATGTGCAAGCGGCACTTCGAGGCGGTCGGGCTCGGCGCGGCCTATGTCGAGCGCTTCATCCGCTGAATGGCCAGAAACGCTTCGGCGCGGATAGTGGCTTGACGAGGGAATTCTTCCGACGGTCAGTCGAATTCGCTGTTTACGCGCGGGCCTTCTGCAGGCAAAAGTATGACTTAGGGAACGCGAAGCTCCGAGACGTGCGCAAGAGCGCTCGGATTCAGAACCGTCCGCTATTGGACAACTATGGGAGGTAAATCATGAAGCATCTTGTACCGCTCGCGGCATGTGCCGCGGCGCTTTCGCTTGGCGTGACGGGCGCCTATGCCCAATCCGGCGGCGTCGACAAAGCCGTCGGCGGATATTCGTTCGAAGACGCCGCCAAGGAAGCCGCCGGCACCAAGAACTTCCATTCGGCCGACGGCCATCTGACCTTCGCGATCGTCACGCACACCGCCGGCAACGGCTTCTTCGACCCGGTCTATGTCGGCGCCACGGTCGCCGGAAACATGATCGGCGCCAAGATCCTGCTGCTCGGCTCGGAGTCGCCGGTCGACGACCCGGCGCGCGAGATCGAGATCCTGAACCAGATCGTTCAGGACCCGACGATCGACGGCATCATCATGACGACGCCGCAGGTCGGCGCCTATGACGACATCGTCAAGACCGCGGAGAAGAACGGCATCCCGGTCGCGACGACCAACTCGTTCGATCGGAAGCATCTATCACCGCCTTTCCATCAGCCACACCGGCCAGGACGCATCGGCGGCAGCGATCGCCGGCAACGCGCTTGTGCAGTGCCTGATGGACAAGGGCGTCACCGGCGGGATCGATCGTGCTGCCGAACTCGACCGCGATGGGCAACGTCGAAGTGAACAACCGCGTGACGCTCCGCCTACGCCGCCATCGTCGCGGCGCTGAAGGCCGCCGGCAAGCTCGACGCGTTCAAGGTCGACGCCGGCCCGGAGGGCGTGGGCGTCGATGCCGATCCGAACGATCCGGTCAACGCCATCGTGTCGCTCTTCGAGTCGCGCGGTGACGTGGTCGGCGCGTTCGCCGGCAACAACGTGTTCACCCCGGCGCTCGCCAAGGCGGTCGCGCAGACCGGCATGACCGGCAAGATCTGCGCCTATGGCTTCGACCTCGGCCCGGCCCAGCAGGAGGCAATCGCCTCAGGCGACCTGACCGGCTCGCTCGGTCAGCAGCCCTTCCTGCAGGGCTTCTGGCCGGTCATGCAGCTCTATCTGCAGATCGACCGCGGCATTTCGGCCGCCAACCTCGACACGCGCGCGCAGCTCGTGACGAAGGACACCGTCGGCAACGTCGGCAAGCGCTTCGAGAACTAGCTCGATCGTTTGTTCTGATCTGGTCGCGAGAGGGCTATGCTCTCTCGCGACTCTGCGTTTGATGCCTTTCGCATCCGGGGACTGACACGGCGCGAATGACGTCACCTGCTTCCGCTCTAGGCCGGCGTCCGGCGCAGCTTGTCGGTGGCTGGGAGGTCGGCCTCCTGGTCATGATGGCGCTCCTCTACGTCATCGGCGCCTTCATCAACCCGAACTTCTTCTTCTCGACCGACGCATTTCAAGCGCTGCTGCGCGACACCTCGCGCTACGCCGTCATGGCGGTCGGCATGACATTCGTCATCGCCAACAAGGATCTCGACCTTTCGGTTGGCTCCACCTTTGGCCTGGTCGGCGTCGTCTTTGCCTATGCGTTCGATCCGCATCACTACGACCTCGGCGTCGTTCCGGCGATTCTGTGCTGCCTGCTGCTCGGCATCTTTGTCGGTTTGGTCAACGGCATCCTTGTGACCGTTCTTCGCGTACCGGCGTTCATCGCAACGCTGACCATGCTCTTCATCGGTCGAGGGTTCATCCTCGGGCTTACCGGCGGACAGTCGATCCTCTATCCGATCAAGGCGCGCGACTATCATTGGTTCTTCCAGCTCGGCGAGTTCAACGCCTGGGGCTTCAACAACCAGATTACGTTGGCGCTGCTGGTGGTCGCGATCGGCGCGGTCGTGCTTGCCAAGACCCGCTGGGGCTACGAGACGCTTGCCACCGGCGGCAATGAGCTGGCGGCCATCTACGCCGGCATTCCGACCCGCTGGGTGCGCGTGCGCTCGTACCTGCTGTCGTCGCTGTGCGCGACGCTGGCTGGTTTGATGGCGGTCGCGCAGGACAAGGGCGCCTCCCCGCAAGGCGGCCTCAGCGCCGAGCTGATCGTCATTGCGGCCGTCATCATCGGCGGCGCGTCGATCCTGGGGGACGCGGCCGCGTCCTCGGCAGCTTCATCGGCGCCATGCTGACGGTGCTCATCAACAAGGTGCTCCGCGAGGGCGTTCCAATCACCCGCACGCTGATGATCAACGGCGAGCCGGTTGAAGTGCAGGCGCATTTCTCGCTGCCGGCGGGTGCCGTGCCGGCGTTCATCGGCATCCTGCTGCTCGTCGCGGTATTGATCGAGCCCCTCATCATTCGACAGCGCATTCCGGCGCGCGTCTGGGCATGGCTCCGTCGACGGCCGCCACCGAAACTTCTGGAGACGGGCGGGATCGCAATCGAAGGGGCTCAGACCAAGGGCACCATGGCGGCGGACATCGCGCTTTCCGCCAGCGGCTTCGGCAAGTTCCTCGCGCGCCGCGATGCGCTGGCGATCATACTCACCGTCATCCTGTGGCTGGCCGGCCTTTATCTCAGGCCGGACTATTGGGCACTCCTGCCGAACACCTTCGCGATCCTGCTCAACTACACAGAGCTGGCGCTGATCGCGGTCGGGCTGACCTACGTCATCGCCGCCGGCGACATCGACCTCTCGGTAGGCGCCGTGCTGGCGCTCGCAGGCAGTGCCGCCGCCTATTCGCTAAAGGTCGCGGGGCTCAGTCCATGGGAGGCAGTTGCAATCGGCCTCGCTGTCGGGCTCGCCGCCGGGGTCGTCAACGGGACGATGACCGTAGCCTTCCGCCTGCCGGCGTTCATCGCCACGCTCGGCATGTTCTATATCGCCCGCGGCGTTGCCTCGTGGCTCGTGGCCGGCCAGCAGCTCACCGGCTTCAGCGAGCGCTACAACCTGATCGGCCGCAAGGTGGCTGACATCCTGACCTACTTGGATCTGCCGCGGCCGACCGGATTTCTCGGCGCGCTTGCCGACGTGGTCAGCGTGCAGACGCTATGGATGCTCCTGGTCTCGGTCGTGGCCGGGGTCGTGCTCGGCTTCATGCCGCTTGGTCAGCGCATCTACGCCACCGGCGGCAATATCCGCGCCGCCGCCTATGCCGGCATCAACACTAAGCGCATCCGCTTTGTCGCCATGCTCTTCTGCGCGCTCTGCGCGACCATGGCCGGCCTCATCAACGTCGCCTATTTCCGCAGCTTCAACCCAGTCGCCGGCCAGTTCCGCGAGCTCGACGGCATTGCCGCCGTCATCATCGGAGGCGGCTCGATCTTCGGCGGCTACGGGACAGTCATCGGGGCACTCGCCGGCGCGGCCGTCATCACGCTGGTTCGCGCGCTACTGCAGCTCAACGTGGAAGGCTTCACGATGCCGCAACACTGGATCAACGTCTTCATCGGCGGCATCCTCATCGTCGCCGTGCTGATTGACATCTGGGTGCGTCAAGCCAACATCTTCGGTGCCCTGCGCGCCCGCCTCACGCGACGCGGATCAACTGCGGAGGCGGTCCATGCATGAAGCAGCGGGCTCGGCCCCCATCGTGGAGATGCTGCACATCAACAAGGCCTTTGGCGCCGTGCAGGCCCTGGCCGATGTCGATCTCGTTCTCCATCCCGGAGAAATCCTGGGACTCGTCGGCGACAACTCGGCCGGCAAGTCGACGCTGATGAAGATCTTGACCGGCGCCTACCATCGCGATTCCGGCGACATCCTTGTCGCCGGCGACGCGGTATACTTCAAGAGTCCGCACGAGAGCCGCGAGCGCGGCATCGAGATGATTTATCAGGACTTTGCGCTGTGCGGGAACATGGACGTCGGCCAGAACATCTTCCTGGGCCGCTGGCCGCGCAAATGGCTCTTCGTCAACCGCAAGAAGATGTACGCGGAGGCCGACGAGGTGCTGCAGCGCCTCAAGGTCAACGTCAACTCCGTCTATCAGAAGGTGGAGAGCCTCTCCGGCGGGCGACAGCAATCGGTGGCGATCGCTCGTGCGATCTCGTTCGATCCGCGCGTGGTCATCCTTGACGAGCCGACCGCGAATCTCTCGGTCATGGCGACCGAGCGTCTGCTGGAGACGATGCTGGAGCTGAAGAAGCACGGCGTTGCCCAAATCATCATCTCGCACCGCCTGCAGGACATCTTCGCCGTCGGCGACCGCGTGATGGTCTTGAAGCGGGGCGAGAACGTCGGCGACCGATACGTCAAGCAGACGACCGAGCAGGAAGTGCTCGAGATCATCGTTTCCGGCACGCGCGAGAATCGGCTTTCCGCCGACGAGGCGCTTGAAACGCGCGGCCTGATCTTGCATTGCTACCATTCGACGCGGATTTCTTCCGACCGTCTGTCGAATCCGCTGTTTGCGCGCGATTCCCTATGATAAATTCGCGCTAATCTGGAACCCGCAGAACAACCGTGCCGAGAAAACGGTTGGATTTCAGCTGTTCTGGAAGCTATTGACGGCTACCGTCCAAACGGGAGGGAAGACATGAGAAAGACACTAGTTATCTATGTTGGCTGCGGGCGGTTTTGCGCTCGCCGCCAGCGTCGCCATGGCGCAAACCGTGGTCGGCGTGTCCTGGAACAACTTCCAGGAAGAGCGCTGGAAGACCGACGAAGCGGCCATCAAGGGCGCGCTTGATGCCGCCGGCGCGAAATACATCTCCACCGACGCCCAGTCGTCGGCCTCCAAGCAGCTGACCGACATCGAGAATCTGATCTCGCAGGGCGCCAACGTCCTGATCGTTCTCGCGCAGGACACCGACGCCATCCAGCCGGCCGTCCAGAAGGCCGTCGACGAAGGCATTCCGGTGATCGGCTATGACCGCCTGATCGAGAATCCGAAGGCGTTCTACATCACCTTCGACAACAAGCAGGTCGGCGTGCTCGAGGCCCAGGCGGTCTTCGCGGCTCAGCCGAAGGGCAACTACGTCATCATCAAGGGCAACTCGGCCGATCCGAACGCCGACTTCCTGCGCTCGCGGCATCGAGGAGGTCATCGGCGCCGCGGTGAAGAGCGGCGACATCAAGATCGTCGGCGAGACCTACACCGACAACTGGGACCCGAGCAACGCCCAAAAGGAGATGGAGCAGTTCCTGACGGTCAACAACAACAAGGTCGACGCTGTCGTTTGCGAGAATGACGGCATGGCCGGCGGTGTTGTCGCTGCGCTTGCTGCCCAGGGCATGGCCGGTCAGGTCCCGGTCTCCGGCCAGGACGGCGACCACGCGGCGCTGAACCGCGTCGCGCTCGGCACGCAGACCGTGTCGGTGTGGAAGGACGCGCGCGCGCTCGGCAAGGCGGCCGGTGAAGCCGCCGTGGCGCTTGCGTCAGGCAAGATGATGGACGAGATCGAGGGATCGGTGATGTTCAGCGGCGGCCCGAAGGGCGTCGCCATGCACTCGCTGTTCCTGAAGCCGATCCCGATCACCAAGGACAACCTCAGCGAAGTGATCGACGCCGGCTGGATCTCGAAGGACGAGGTCTGCAAAGGCGTGCCGGCCGGCAGCGTCGACGTCTGCGGCTAGCAACCCAGCCTCAACAAGCACTTGCGCCGCCGCCAAAGGCGGCGCAAGTCTTACGCTCGTTGCGGACTTTTCTCGTGACGGATCGACATGGCTGAGGCTTCCGGCATTACAGGCCCTACGCCGACAAGCGTAGCGCCGAGGCGCGTGGGGCGCGTCCGCGCCTTCATGCAGGCGACCGAGATCGACGCCCGCATGCTTGGCATGATCGCGGCGCTTCTGCATCGTCTGGATCGGCTTCCACTTCATGTCCGGCGGCGTGTTCCTGACCCCGCGCAATCTCTGGAACCTGTCGGTGCAGACCTCGACGGTCGCGATCATGGCGACCGGAATGGTGCTGGTCATCGTCTCGCGCAACATCGACCTGTCGGTCGGTTCGCTGCTCGGCTTCCTGGCGATGATCATGGGCGCGATGCAGACGGAGATCCTGCCGCAATACTTCGGCTACGATTTCTCCCTGACCTGGATCATCGTGCTCGCGGTCGGTGTCCTCCTCGGCGCCCTGATCGGGGCGCTGCAGGGCTTCGTCATCGCCTATCTCGGCGTGCCGGCGTTCATCGTGACGCTCGGCGGCCTGCTCATCTGGCGCGGCGCCGCCTGGTGGGTCGCGAGCGGCAAGACGCTCGCCCCGATCGATTCGACCTTCGCCCTCATGGGCGGCGGCGGCAGAGGCACGATCGGCGCGACCGCGAGCTGGATCTTCGGCATCCTCGCCTGCATCGGCATCCTTTTCGGGATATTGACTGGCCGCCGTCAGCGCCAACGCTTCAACTTTCCGCTGCGCCCAGTCTGGGCGGAAGTCCTGCTCGCGGTGATCGGCTGCGGCGCCGTCATCGCGGCGATCGCCGTCATCAACGCCTATCCGATGCCGGTCGGGCTCGCACGCCGATATGCGACGGAGCACGGCATCCCTTGGCCGGAGGAAGGCCTCTTCGTGCCCCTGGGCCTCGCCATTCCGGTGCTGATCGCGATCGGCACCGCGATCTTCATGACCTTCCTGGCGACGCGCACGCGCTTCGGCCGCTACGTTTTCGCACTCGGCGGCAACCCGGAAGCGGCAGAGCTCGGCGGCATCAACACCCGCTGGATCATCATGAAGGTGTTCGTCCTCATGGGCGTCCTGTGCGGGATTTCGGGCGCCGTTGCGTCCGCGCGCCTCAATGCGGCGACCAACGCGCTCGGCACGCTTGACGAGCTTTATGTGATCGCGGCGGCCGTCATCGGCGGCGCCTCGTTCTCCGGCGGCATCGGCACGGTGCCCGGCGCCATGCTCGGCGCGCTGGTCATGCAGTCGCTGCAGTCCGGCATGCAGCTGATGGGTATCGAATCGCCCTTGCAGAACATCGTTTCCGGCTTGGTGCTGGTGCTCGCGGTCGGCATCGACACCGCCTACCGCCGACGGGCGACCTGAGGGCGGAGGAGCCAGACGCATGGCCGGGACCGGCACGCCCCTTGTCGAGATGCGCAACATCTACGTCTCGTTCGGCGGCGTGCACGCCGTCGAGAACGCGAACATCGACCTCTATCCCGGCGAAGTGGTCGGGCTCGTCGGCGGCAACGGCGCCGGAAAATCGACGCTGATGAAGGTTTTGTCCGGCGCCTATCGCGCCGATTCCGGCCAGATCCTCATCGAAGGCAAGCCGGTGACGATCAACAATCCGCGCGACGCCAAGGCGCTCGGCATCGA
Source organism: uncultured Alphaproteobacteria bacterium (assembly GCA_963778625.1). Classification (GTDB taxonomy): domain Bacteria; phylum Pseudomonadota; class Alphaproteobacteria; order Rhizobiales; family Afifellaceae; genus DASWJZ01. The sequence goes on along the minus strand of CAVZVB010000016.1, from coordinate 525,703 downwards.
GACGATCTACCAGACGCTGGCGCTCGCCGACAATGTCGACGCCCCCGCCAACGTCTTCCTCGGGCGCGAGCTCCTGACCCGGGTCAAGACGCTCGACGACGTCGCCATGGAGGCGGCGACCCGCAAGGTGATGGGCCGGCTCAATCCGGTCTTCAAGGGCTTCAAGACGCCGGTGAAAGCTCTCTCCGGCGGACAGCGGCAGTCGGTGGCCATCGCGCGCGCGATCTATTTCAACGCGCGCATCCTGATCATGGACGAACCGACGGCGGCGCTCGGACCGGCCGAAACCGCGCAGGTGCGCGACCTCGTCAAGCAGCTCAAGAAGGAAGGCATCGGCATCTTCCTGATCAGCCACGAGATCCACGACGTCTTCGACCTCGCCGACCGCATCACCGTGATGAAGACGGCACGCATGGTCGGGACCGTACACAAGGACGAGGTGACGACCGACGAGGTGCTTGCCATGATCATCGGCGGCACGGTGCCCGCGCACGCCGAGGTCACCAACGCCTACGCGGAGGCGCGGCCGTGAGCGCCGCCCGCCGAACGGCATGCCGGAGGCGGATGCTTGCCGCGCTCTTGTGCGGCGCAGGTCTCTTGTACGCCCGGCGATCGCCGCCGACACGGCTCCGCCCTGGGCGGAGAAAGTGGTGCGCGAGCACGTCGACGTCACCGACTACGAGGGATCGCTCAGTGCGGCGCAGCTCGCGAAGCTGGTGGCGGCCGGCAAGACCCTCTTCACCGGCAGGTTCACGGTCGAGGACGGCGCCGGGCGGCCGATGGCGACGCAGGCGATCATCCCGACGCTCCGCAAGCGTCCGGTCGACGCGGCGTTCCGGCGCACGGCCGGCTTGGATTCGAATGCCTGCTCGTCGTGCCATTCCGACCCGGCACCCGGCGGCGCCGGCCCGTTCACCGCCAACGTCTTCGTCTCCGAGGGCTTCGAGAGCGTCGATTTCGACAGCCTCGATCCGCAGTTCTCCAACGAGCGCAACACCAACTCGATGTTCGGCGACGGGCTGGTCGAGCTCCTCGCGCGCGAGATGACCGCCGACCTTCGCGCCGAGCGTCTCGATGCGCTGAAGCAGGCGCGGGCCACCGGCCAGCCGGTCACCGCTTGCGCTCAACAGCAAGGGCGTCGACTTCGGCCACGTCACGGTCAGCGCCGGACGGCAGCGTCGACAATTCCGGCATCGAGGGCGTCGACGCCGACCTGACCATCCGGCCGTTCAGCCAGAAGGGCGTCTTCGTCTCGCTTCGCCAGTTCACCATCAACGCCTTGAACGCGCATCACGGCATGGAAGCGAGCGAGCGCTTCGGGGCGCGCTGGACCGGCACCGACGATTTCGACCAGGACGGCCACCCGGACGAGCTTTCGCCCGGCGACATCTCCGCGCTCGTCGCCTTTCAGGCAGCGCTGACGATGCCGAAGGAAATCGTGCCGGACGATCCCGCCTGGCGCGACGCCGCCGCGGCCGGGGCGACGAAGTTCACCGATCTCGGCTGCGCCGCCTGCCATCGCGAGACGCTGCCGTTGAAGAGCCTCGCCTTCACCGACCCCTCGCCCTACGACCTTTCCGGCACGCTCAGGCCGACGGAAGTGCGCGAGCCCTCCATCTACAATCTCGCCCTTCTCGATTGGGCGAAGTCGCTTGCAGCGAAACGACAAGGGCGAATACCTGGTGCCGCTCTACGGCGACCTGAAGCGCCACAAGATCGCCGACAACGAGGTCACCGCCTTCGGCAACGAGATCCTGGCGCAGCGCTTCGTCGAGCGCGACATCTTCATCACCGCCGAGCTTTGGGGCATCGCCTCCACCGCGCCCTACGGCCACCGCGGCGACATGACCACGCTCGACGAGGCGATCCGCGCGCATGGCGGCGAGGCGCGCGCCGCCCGCGACGCCTATATCGCCGCGAGCGATGCCGACCGCTCGTCGATCATCGCCTATCTGAAAACGCTGGTGACCGAGCCATGACCCGGAACATGGCGCGCACGTCCCTGGCGGCGCTTGCGCTCTTCGCCGGCGCCGGGGCGGCAATGTCCGCCGATAAGGTGATGAGCGACATCCCCGATTACGTCGACGAGGCCCAGGCGGCTGGCATCGACCACGTCTACGGCGGTCCGTGGGAATTCTTCGTCGGCGGCGGCGTGGCGGCCTTCGACTGCAACGGCGACCGCAAGCCGGACCTGTTCATGGCCGGCGGCAGCAATTCGGCCGAGCTTTTCGAGAACGAGAGCGAGACCGGTGGAGCATTGCGCTTCAAGAAAGTCGTGCTCTCCGACATCGAACCGGGCGACCTGAAGCGTGTCATCGGCGCATATCCGATCGACATCGACAATGACGGCCACATGGACCTCTTCGTCCTTCGGCTTGGGAGCAATCTGCTCCTCAAGGGCGAGGGCGATTGCCGGTTCACGAAGGCCAACGACGCCTGGGTCTTCGACGGCGGCAAGGAATGGACGACGGCCTTCTCCGCGACCTTTGAGACGGGCGCGAAGTTCCCGACGCTTGCGATCGGCAACTACGTCGACCGCCAGGCGCCGGGCTCGCCATGGGGAACCTGCGGCAACAACTACCTGATCCGCTCGTCCTCCGGCGACGCGCCGTCCTACGGCGCACCGTTCACGCTCGCGCCGGGCTATTGCACGCTCTCCATGCTCTTCACCGACTGGAACCAGTCGGGCACGCCGTCGCTCCGCGTCACCAACGACCGCCAGTACTATCGCGGCGGCGAAGAGCAGATGTGGCGCGTCGATCCCGGCCGCACGCCGAGACTCTTCACCGCCGCCGACGGCTGGCAGCATCTCTCGATCTGGGGGATGGGGATCGCCGAGGCCGACCTCTCCGGCAACGGCTATCCGGAATACGCGCTGACCTCGATGGGCGACACCAAGCTGCAGGAGCTCGACCCTGAGGAGGACCAGGGCGACGACGGCCTGAAGCCTGTCTACAAGGACATCGCGTTCGACGTCGGCGCCACCGCGCAGCGGCCCTACCAAGGCACCGACTATCGTCCCTCGACCGGCTGGCATAGCGAGTTCGCCGACGTGAACAACGACGGCCTGCTCGACCTCTTCATCTCCAAGGGCAACGTCGAATCGATGCCGGAATTCGCCGCCTACGACCCCGACAATCTGCTGCTCGGTCAATGGAACGGCACCTTCACCGAGGTCGGCGGCCAAGCCGGCATCGCCTCGGAGAAGCGCGGACGCGGCGCCGCGGTCGTCGATCTCAACCTCGACGGCATGCTCGACATCGTCGTCGTCAACCGCAATTCGCCGGCGAGCCTCTTCCGCAATCTCGGCGCCCGCACCGCCTGGGGCCACGAGCCGCTCGGCAATTGGCTGGAGGTCGAGCTCGCCCAGCCCGACACCAACCGCAACGCCGTCGGCGCACGCATTTCCGTCAAGGTCGGCAACCAGACGATGACGCGCGTCATCTCGGTCGGCGGCGGGCACGCGTCGGGTCAGGCGGGCTTTGAGCATTTCGGCCTCGGCACCGCCGAGCGCGCCGAAATCCGCATCAAATGGCCGGACGGCGAGTGGAGCCACACTTATAAGGCGTTCGCCGACAACTTCGTGCGGATCGAGCGCGGCAAGCCCGCCGCCAGCTATTGGCTGCCGCCGCCTCCCGATTCCAACACCCAGTAGCGCGTGCCGCTCCCCTTCGGCGTCCGCCTGATCGACGCCAAGCTTCCCGACTTCGGGGTCCCCGACGTTCGTCCGGAACTCTCGAAGCGCCTCTATGCAGCGCGCTTCGCGGCATTCGCCGAACGCGTCCAAGCTGCGGGACTCGCCGCGGCGGTCGTCTATGCCGACCGCGAGCACTTCGCCAATCTCGCCTTTCTGACCGGCTTCGATCCGCGCTTCGAGGAAGCGCTGCTGTCTTCGTGCCGAGGCCGCGAGCCGATGCTTCTCACCGGCCCGGAGAATCAAGGCTCGCGCCCGCGCTGCGGCAATCGACCTCGACGTCAGGCTCTATCCGCCTTTCGGCCTGCTCGGCCAGGACCGCAGCCGCACGCCTGCCCTCGCCGATCTCCTCTCCGAGGCCGGCATACGAGCCGGCGTCTCGGTCGGCGCCGTCGGCTGGAAATATTTCGGGGCGCAGGAGGCGAAGAGCCCCGAGACGTGGCTCGAGATCCCCTCCTTCATCGCCGACACGCTTCGCGGCTCAGTCGGCGCCTCCGGCCGGGTGGCGAACGCGACGGCGCTTCTGATGCATGCCTCCACCGGGCTCCGCGCGACAAACGAGATCGAACAGCTTGCCGCGTTCGAGTTCGCGGCAAGCCACGTATCCGAGGCGGTCAAGCGCGTGGTCTTCGGCGTGAAGCCCGGCATGCGCGAGTTCGAGGCGGCGACACTCCTCAGGCACGAAGGCTTTGCGCTTTCCTGTCACGCCATGCTCTCCGCAGGCCCGCGCGCTTATCAGGGTCTCGGCAGCCCGTCGGATCGCGTCATGGAGCGCGGCGATCCGTTCACCGTGGCGTTCGGCATCTGGGGTGGTCTCACCGCCCGCGCCGGTTTCATGGCCGCCGATGCGTCGGAGCTTCCCGCAAATATCCGCGACTATGCCGAGCGGCTCGCCGGCCCCTATTTCGCCTGCGCCGCCGAATGGTACGAGACGATCGGCATCGGCGTTTCGGGCGGCGAGATCGACGCGCTGGTGAAGCGCCGCCTCGGCGATCCGTTCTTCAATGTCGGCCTCAATCCCGGCCACCTGATCCATCTCGACGAATGGATGAACACGCCGATCTATCCGGGCTCGCACGAGGTCCTGAAGTCTGGCCAGGCGATCCAGCTCGACATCATCCCGGCGACCGGCACGCCCTATTTCACCTCCAACATCGAGGACGGCATCGCGCTACTCGATGCAAAGGGCCGCGCCGCGTTCGCCGAGCGCTATCCGGATGCGTGGCAGCCGGATCGAGGCGCGCCGGGCGTTCATGGCTGATGTTCTGGGCATCCGCCTCAAGCCGGAGGTGCTGCCCTTCTCCAACCTCGCCGGCTACCTGCCGCCCTTCCTGCTTGCACCGGGCCGCGCCTTCGCCCGCTGAGGCGGCCGCCCGGCGCCGGGTGACGACGCTCTGCCATTCTGCTAGCGTAGGTTGCATTCAGGCCGCGCCGACCAAGCCGCGGCCGAGTTGCGGAAGGCGTCAGCGTGTGAGCGGTCGGGTCGGAATAGACAGCCGGGAATACAAGCTCCTGCTCGATCAGGCCGCCTTTTCCGGCAAGGCCTACGAGAAGGCCGTGAAGGCTTTCTGGAGCGACCAGATCAAGGCGCTGATTGAGGCAAAGCTCGACGCGAAGGACGGAAAGGCGAGCCGCGCGGAAGGTGCGCTCAAGCTGAAGAAGCGGCGCGTCGTCTTCTTTCTCGACACCAGGGAAGGGCTGCTTGCGCGCCGCGGCATCGCGCTTCGCAGCCGCACCTACTTCAAGAACGGCGCGCTCTCCGGGGTGCCGGAACTGACGCTGAAGTTCCGCACGCCCGATCTCCTGCGCGCGGTCGAATACCGCCGAGTCGCGGACGAGCACGAGGGCAAGACCGTGCTTGAGGAGGATATCGCGCCGTTTCAGATCGCCCGCAAGGGAAGACCGGCGCTCGTCGCGAAGCCGCGCTCGACCTACAGCCGCTTCTCCGTCTCGACCAAGCGCGAGCTCAACGACACGTTCGCAAGGCTCGGCGACATCTTCGCCCGCTTCGGCGCGCTTCCCGATCTTCTCGGCGACGGCGGGAACAAGGCCGACGACAAGCTCCGCTCCGGACCGACGATCTGCGAGTGGGTGTTCCAATACGCCTGCGTGGATCTCGGCAAGGATCTCGACGCGGAGTTCGGCTTCACGCTCTGGCATTTTCTCGATGCGGGCGCGAAGCGCTATCCCTTCCGACGCGCCGAGTCCGGCCGCTTGAAGCCGCGCGTCGCCGAGATCTCTTTCGACTTCGAGACGAAGAACGGCCGCATGGACGCGGATGCCGCGGAGCGCGCGCGAAAGCTCTTCATCGCCATGCAGGAGAAGCTTCGCGGCAATCGCCGCGCAACGAGCAAGACCGCGCTCGGCCTTCCCGCCCGCAGATAGACGCGGCCGCCGGTCAGCGCTTCTCCGCGGTGACGCGCCAGATCGTGCCGCTTCCGTCCTCGCTGACCAGAAGCGAGCCGTCCTTCGCCACCGCCACGTCGACCGGGCGGCCCCACACCGACTGGTCGTCCATGACGAAGCCGGTCATGAAGTCCTGATAGGCGCCGGTCGGCTTGCCGGAATCGTCGAAGATCAGGCGCACGACCTTGTAGCCGGTGCGGTGATCGCGGTTCCACGAGCCGTGCATCGCCACGAAGGCGTCGCCCTTGTATTCGGCCGGGAAGGCGTCGGCATCGTAGAAGGTGATGCCGAGCGGGGCCGAATGCGCCTGGAAGAGCACATCGGGAACCGTGACCTTGCCGGCGAGGTCGGGCCGCTCGCCCTTGTGGCGCGGGTCCTCGTTTGAGCCGATGTAATACCAAGGCCAGCCGTAGAAGGCGCCTTCTTGCACGTGCGTGGCGTAGTCGGGCGGCAGATTGTCGCCGAGCGCGTCGCGCTCGTTGACGACGCACCAGAGCGCGCCCGTCGCCGGCTGAACGGTCATGCCGGAGCAGTTTCTGAGGCCCGTCGCATAAACGCGCGCGTTCTTGCCGTCCGGATCGAAGGCGAGCACGTCGGCGCGGTTCGCCTCCTCTGCCCAGGTGGCGCCGAGCGGTGGTTCGCAACGAAGCCCGGAGGCGGCGGACCTTTCATCGTGCGTTCGCCGACATTCGAGCCGGAGCCGACCGAGACGAAGAGCGTCTTCCCGTCAGGCGAAAAAGCGAGATCGCGCGTCCAATGATGGCCGACGGGAAGCACCGGGACGATCGTCTCGGCGGCGCCCGCGGCTTGTCATGTCGCCGCTCTTATAGGGATAGCGAACGACGCTGCCGGTGTTTGCGACATAGACGTATTGCGGATCGTCTTTCGGATAGAAGGCGATGCCATAGGGCTGATCGAGACCGGTCGCGAACACGTCCTTCTCGACGACACCGCCGTCCTCACCCATGCGGAAGACGTCGATCTCGCCGGCGCCGCTGTCGACGACAAACACGTCGCCGTTCGGCGCGATCTCGATCACGCGCGGCTGGCTCATGCCGCTCGCGAACTCCGCCACGCTGAAGCCTTCGGGCACGTTCGGCTTGCCGCCCTCCGGCATAGCGACGGGTGCCGGCGCATTGCTCGCCGATTTCGTCTGATAAGGCGCCGGCAGGTCGGACGGCCTGATCAGCCGCGTCACGCCGGGCTTCGCGTCCTCCCAGCTTCCGAACGCCGCCGCGCCGGTCAGCACATCAGCACTTTGAGCGCGCGCGGCGTGCGGCGTGGCGTCGACAAAAACGAACGCGGCAATGACGGCCGCAAACGGAATTATCCCTCGCATCCTGAGAACTCCCTGCCCCGCCCGCAATCTCAACAAAACGCCCCTCGCGTGTCGAAACCGCGGCGTGCTCCCGGCGTTCCGTCGAGCGTCGCCGTCATGTCACCGCAGGCGGAAGCCCTCTCACCAGAACTCGGGCACGCCGACATCGGCGTCGAGCCGGCCGCCGTCGAGTCCGCGATAGCGGCCGGCGTGATAAAGCAGCGGCGCGCGGTCGTCCGAATCGAGCCCGAGGATGTGGCCGATGAAGATGGTGTGATCGCCGCAATCGTGATGGGCCACCACCTCCGCGGCAATCCGCGCGCAGGCGCTTGCAAGAAGCACCGCCGGCCCGACGCGCTCGAAGCCGACGGCAAGACGTGGATTTGGCCGGCCGGCGAAATGCTCGCTCAGCTCCACCTGGTTCTCCGCGAGGATGTTCACGCCGAAATGCGTCGCCGTAATCATGACGTGGTGCATGTGCGCGCGCTTGGCGATCGAGACGACGCAGAGCGGCGGCTCGAGCGAGCCCGACATGAAGGCGTTCGCCGTCATGCCGCGCGCCTCGCCGTCGTGCTCGGCGGTGACGACCGTGACGCCGGTGGCAAAGCAGCTCATGACGCGGCGGAAGCGGACCTGGTCGATCTCGGGACGGGGTGCTTCGTTCATGGGCACGACCTTAACGCCGATTTTGCCGCCCCCGGCAAGGGCTTGCGTCACGGGAGCTTCAAGTCGAGAAGCGCAACTTCGCCGTAGAGGTGGTCAATCTTTGCCGGCGCGACCGACGCCGAGCGATACCAGCGCGGCAGCCGCAGCGTCTCGAATTCCCAGCTCGGCATTTCGGGCAGAAAGCGCCTGTCGATCGCGAGCACGGATTTGTCGGTCGCAAGGAGCGTGTCGGCGAGCGCCTGACCGGAGCGGACGAAAAACGCCGGATCGCTCGCGTACATGACCTCGTGGTAGTCGATGTCGTCGCCCTTCCGCTTCACCTGCATCGCGACGTAGCAGGATGCCTCGCCGGCGCGTACAAAGAGGTGGCGCATGTTGTAGGGGCGATGATCGGCGAAGAGCTTTCGATCCTCCGGCGAAAGATGCGGGTCGATCGCATCCGCGTCGTCGATGATCTCAAGATCGCCGGCGCCGCCGGCGCGGCGGCGAAGCAGATAGCGCGAATCGTCGAGCACGCGGAAGCCGCTCTGATCGCTGAAGGCGCGCCCGGTCGCGGCCGTCGCCGTCATGATCGTGTAGGTCATGCTCGGGTCGGCGACGGAAGCGAGCTGAATGCGCCGCCCGATCCCCTGGCCGCGATAGGCCTTCAGAAGATACCAGGCGCAGATGTTGCAGAAGCGCGTCGTGCGCCCGCCGATCGGCCGGTCGGCGTAGACGAGGCCGAGGAAGCCGACGACCCGCCCGCCGTCGACGGCGACGCATCCGCGATCGGCGTCCTCAGGCCGCCACGGATAGTCGAGCAGGTTCCGCCAGCGCACCTTCGGAACCTTCTGGCTCATGTTTTCGTAGAGGAGATCGACGACGCCCCCGATGTCTTCGGCAGTCGCGGGGCGGACCTCGACGCTCACCGCACGGCTCCTGCAACCGGGACGGCAAGAGACCGCGGCGCGAACGCTTCGGCGATGGTCAGCCAGCGCGCCGCCGGATGCGCGCGCGTCGATGCAAAGAAGCGTTCCAGGAAATCCCAGAGCTCCGCGTCGTGATCGAGATGATGCGTCAGAAGCCCGAGCGGCTCGTCCGCGTCTGTCGCGCCGGTTCGCCGCGCGGCAAGCTCGCCGATGATGCCGGAGAGCGCCTTGCCGGTGCCGGCGAAGCGGCGCTCACGCCAGTTGATCGGGTCGACATGGGCATTGGCGATGGCGAGGCCATTTCCCTCCATTTGCTGCCCGCGGCCCGTAGGCCGACGCGCCGACGAACCCGAGCGCCGCGAGGCCAGCGAGGACGCGGCCCTCGATGCGGTTCCACGGCGCCGCCAGCACGCGCTCGAAGCGTGTGCCGAACAGATCATCCAGCCGCCGATAGCCGGCGCCGACCTCGTCCAGGATCTCAGCAAGCGGGCGCGCGCCGCCGAGCTCCACTGCCGGCTCGCCGGGCGGCGCGTGGTTCTTGTGGGCGTAGCCGTGCTGAAGCGCGAAAGCATGCGGGCGACGCGCGATCGCCTCGCCGAGCGCGTCCTCGGCATGCGCCGGGATGACCGCCACGCCGAGCTCGATCGCAAAGGACTCGGACAGGTCGAGCAGCCGGTCGAGCGCCGGTGTCGGTGCGACCGCGTCGTCGTCGCGCCACCAGAATTCCGCAACGCGCCCCGCCTCAGACCACAAGTCGAGCTCGCGGCGAAGGGCATCGAAGTCGGGGGGCTGGGCGAGCGTCATCTCAGGAGCCTCGGAGCCGATTTCTTCGAGGACATGTTATCCGACCCGGCGGCTCTTCCGCCCCGCCACGCGGGGACGTTCCGCGCCGCACCGAATATGCAATCATCCCATGGGGTTGATTGGCGCGCCCGGCAGGATTCGAACCCACGACCCCCAGATTCGTAGTCTGGTGCTCTATCCAGCTGAGCTACGGGCGCTTGTGCCAAAGCGGCAGCCTGCCGCAAGGCCCGGGAGAGGTAGTCGGTCGGGGCTGGCAATGCAAGAGAGGGCAGGTCGGCCGCTCGCCTAAGGGCGCCGCGCGCGCGCCTTCCGGGCCGCCGCCTGCGGTCAGCCCTGCTGGCTCTGCCGGCGCGCCGCGATCGGCACCGGACGGTCGGGGATGGTGATCTCGAACACCGCGCCGGCACCGGCGCGGTCCACCAGCCCGATATCGCCGCCATGCGCGCGCACGATCTCCGCAGCGATGGCGAGGCCGAGGCCGGTGCCGCCCTGCCGTGCCGAGCCCTCGAACGCCTGGAAGAGCTTGGCGCGCGCCCTCTCCGGCACGCCCGGACCGGTGTCGCAGACGCGGATCGAGGTGACGCTTCCCATCCGCTCGCCCTCCACCCAGACACGCCGGATCACCGCCGGCCCGTCGCCGTCGCCGACCGCCTCGACGGCGTTCCTGCAAAGGTTCATCAGCACGCGGAAGAGCTGCTCCGGGTCGCCGTCGACCTCGACGTCGCGCGCCACGCGGTTCTCGAAGCTGACGCCGTCGCGGGCAGCGGGCGAGAGCACGTCGGCGACGTCGTCGACAAGCCGCGTCAGCGAAAGAAGCTGACGCCGCGGCGGCTCTTCGCGCGCCTGGCCGTAGGCAAGCACGGAGCGCGTGTATTCGATCGCGCGGTCGATGGCGCCGATGACTTTCGGCACGAAGCGCTTCACGAGCGGGTCCTCAACCGACTGCAGGCGGTCGGAGAAGAGCTGCGCGGAGGCGAGGATGTTCCTGAGATCGTGGTTGATCTTGGAGACGGCGAGCCCGAGATCGGCGAGATGCCGGCGCTGCGCGAGCATGTCGCGAAGCGCCTTCTGCATGCCGGCGAGCTTCTCCTCCGCAACGCCGATCTCGTCGCGCCGGCCGCTCGGCACGATGATGGTCGAGGCGTCCTCCGGCGCCGTCGAAAATCCCACGATGTTGGCGGAGAGGCGCTGCATCGGACGCACGAAGAGCAGGCGCAGCGCGACATAGACGAGCGTCGCGGTGATCACCGAGATCGCAAGCGACAGAAGCAGGATGTTGCGCGAATAGGCGATCATCGCGCTGCGCAACGCCGCTTCGTGCACGACGATCTCGAAGCGGTCGCTGCCGGCCGGCGGCTGCCCGCTCACCATGATGAAGCGGTCGCCGGTCGAGAACAGCGTCTCGAAGGCGGCGCGGATGGAGTCGAGCGGCTTCAGCCAGCGCAGATCGTGGTGCGCGGCGATGTCGCGCGGCATGTCGTCGACGGAGATCAGCCAGCGCTGGCCGGCGCTTCGGAGCGCGATCGCGTCGACCGCCGATCGAGCGCAGCATCTCCTCCTCGAGATCGGCCGAGATGCCGCCTTCCGGAGCGGCGCTCACCGCCATCGCCACGAGCTCCGAGCGTGTCGAGCTTCTCCTTCAGCCAGACATTGCGGTAGTTGGCGATCGAGGGGATGTAGATCAGCACCTCCGCCACCATGACGAAGAGCAGCGTCAGCACGAGGAGCTTGTTGGAGAGGCTCAAGCCCAAGACGGCGGCGCGCTTCTCCGTGTCGCCCGCTTCGCTTGCGGCTGGCCGCAGACGGCGGCGGGAGCTTGTCCGTCATGTCGTTCCTCGCCTCGGCGCCCGGCATCCTACTGGCGCCGCCGCGGCGTTTCCAGCCAAGCGCGCTCATCCGAGCTTCCGCATAAGCTGGATCACGCGGCGGATCAGCGGCGAATCGAGCTTCGGCGCATAGAAGGCGATCGCCGCGCGGCGCGCCGCCTCCGCGCGCGTCGGATAGGGGAAGATCGCGGTCGCGAAGTCCTTTACGCTCAGCCCCTTCGCCACGGCGAGCACGAAGGGCGCGATCAACTCGCCCGCGTCGTGCCCGAGGATATCGGCGCCGACGATGCGTCCGCGCCTGGTGACGAGCAGCCGCATCAGTCCCGTGCCGATCGCCTTCCGTTTGCGCGCGGTCGTTCTCCGCGAACGGCCAGCGCAGAACCTGCAGATGCCGGTAGCGGCGGCGCGCCTCCTCTTCGCTCAGGCCGACATGCGCGAGCTCCGGCTCGGTGAATGTCACCCAGGGAAGGATGTCGCGCCGGACCTTGCCGCCGAAGCGGAAAAGGATGGAGCGCACGACGAGCCCCGCCTGATAGCCGGCCCAATGCGTGAATTGCGGGCCGCCGACGACGTCGCCGATCGCATAGACGCGGCGGTTGCGGGTTCGCAGCCGCGAATTCACCCTGATCCCCTTCGCGTCGAAGCGAACGCGCGCTTTCTCCAGGGCGAGCTCGTCGAGATCGGGCCGCCGGCCCGTCGCGAGCAGGAGATGCGTCCCGTCGATATGGGGCGCGGTGTCGTCGGGCCCTTCGAGCGTCACGCGGACGCCGCTTCGCCCGCGCCGCGCGACGCGCGTCACCTTGGCGCCTTCGCGGATGTCGATGCCCTCGGCGCGGAGCGACTGAAGCAGGAGCGCGGTCAGCTCCGGATTGTCCTTGGCGAGCGCCTTCTCCGCCTCAAGCACCGTCACCGCCGAGCCGAGGCGGCGGAAGGCCTGCGCCATCTCGATGCCGATCGGCCCGCCGCCGATGACGATCAGATGGCCGGGCAGGCGCTTCAGCTCGAAGATCGTCTCGTTGGTGAGATAGGGAACGGCGATCAGGTTCGGGATCGGCGGGAGCGCGGGGCGCGAGCCGGTCGCCACGACGAAGCGGCGCGCGCGGATCTCCGTCTCGCCCACTTGCAGCGTCTGCGCATCGGTGAAGCGCGCGACGCCGGCGATCACCTTCACGCCGAGCCCGGTGAAGCGCTCGACCGAATCGTTCGGCTCGATCGCGGCGATCGCCTCGCGCACATGCGCCATGACGGCGGCGAAAATTCGTGCGCGGCTCGCCGGCGCCGATGCCGAAGCGGCCGGCGTCGCGCACCGCCTGCGCGCGGGTGGCGGCGGCGATCAGCGCCTTCGACGGCACGCAGCCCGTATTCAGGCAGTCGCCGCCCATCTTGCCGCGTTCGACCAGAACGACGGCGACGCCGAACGATGCCGCCGCCGCGGCCACCGTCAGACCGGCCGAGCCCGCACCGATCACACAGATGTCGGGCGTCAGGACCTCACTCATACCCCGGTCCGTCGCACGCCCTACTCCTTCCCCCTTCCGCGCCGAGCCGGCGCACCGCTATCGGCGCAAGCGCCACGAAGCCGAGCAGCGCCGAGCGCGACGAGAAGCGTCGCCGGCACATGCGGGCCTTCGCTGTCGAGCGCCGTTCCAAGACCGTGCCCGAAATACGCGAACACGAAGGTCGCCGGCACCACGCCGATCGCAGTTGCAGCAACATAAGTGAGAAGCCGCATGCCGAACAGCGCGGCGGCGAGATTAACGAGCCAAAAGGGAAACAGCGGCACGAGACGGAGGAAGAGGAGATAGCTGAATCCCTCCTCCTGAAAGCCCTGGCGCAGCTTCTGCGCGCGCGGTCCGGCGCGCTCGGCGAGAAGCGCGCCGAGCGAGGTGCGGGCGATCAGGAAGATCAGCGTCGCGCCGATCGTCGCGGCGACCGAGGCGAGCGCCGTGCCGAGCGCGGCGCCGAACAGAAAGCCGCCGGTGATCGTCAGCGCCCCGGCGCCGGGAAACGAGATGGCGACCACGGCGACATAGACGACCATATAGGCGGCGGCGGCGAGGCCGGGCGCGCGGCGACGGTGGCAAGAAGCGTGCCCTGGTAGCGGCGGAGCGTGTCGAGCGAGAGATAGTCCTGCAGGCCGGCGGCGTAAAGAAGCACGAGCGCCAGCGCGGCTAAGCCGAGCGGCAGCCAGCGCAGAAGGATCTGGCGCCTGGACGAGCGCCGGCTCCCGGGTTCTCCGGTCGCTTCGCTTCGCCGTAGCGTAGCGCGACGCGCGTTCACCATGCCCTCTCCAGCGGTGCCCCGCGGGGTTTCCGCACGCCTTTGGTAGCACCGCCTGCTGAACGCGGGGGAAATGCGTCAGGCCCGCCACGAACTTATGAAGCGCCGGCGCAGGCGCCTTCACCGGGGCGTGACGGGGGAATGACCCGGGCGGAATCCGCCGATGTCGTTGACTTCGCCGCGCGTTTCACCCTATATCGCCCGCGCTCGACCGGAGCCGCGCGGACCCGCGCGCTTCGGCACTATCCCGAACATCGGCGCGGCGCGGTCTTGAAGCCCTAAGCGAACCGGCTGTCCGTTTCTTGAAACGAGGGCCGCCAGCAGGCGGCATGGACGATGAAGAGAACCTATCAACCGAGCCGATTGGTGCGCAAGCGCCGCCACGGATTCCGCGCCCGCACGGCGACCAGGAACGGACGCAAGGTGCTCGCCCGCCGCCGCGCCAAGGGGCGCAAGCGCCTGTCGGCGTGACCGGTCAAGGACCCGATGCCGGAGCGCCTGAAGAAGAGGCGCGATTTCCTCGCCGCCGCGAAGGGCCACCGGGCCGCGCGGCGCGCTTTCGTTCTGGAGGCGCGGTCGCGCGAGGACGCGGACGGTCCCCGCTTCGGCTTCACGGTCTCCAAGCGCACGGCGACGAAGGCGGTGGAGCGCAACCGCATCCGCCGCCGCCTGCGCGAGGCGGTGCAGGCTTGCCGCGCCCGAAAATGCCCGCCCCGGCCACGATTATGTGCTCATCGGGCGCCGCAGCGCTTTGACGGAACCGTTCGCCGACCTTACTTCCGCGCTTGCCGAAGCCATGCGGCGAGTTCCGGACGCGGTCGGTCCCGAAGGGACCGAGCGGGGCGCGGAGGCCCGATCGATGAAGAACAACCAGAACGTCATCATCGCGATCGCGCTTTCCTTCGTGATCATCGTCGCGTGGCAGTACTTCATCATCGGCCCGAAGATGCAGGCGGAGCGGAAGCGCGCTCGCCCAAGAGCAGTCGCAGACGCGTACACGCCGAGCGCGACGCCGGCTCCCGCGACCGGCGCCGAGACGTCCGGCGCCGCCGGCCGCTCGCCGGTGCCCCGAGCGCCGCCCCGGCCGCAGGCGCGACCGCCGCCGGCGCTCGTGGCGCGCGACGCGGCGCTCGCGCGCACCGAGCGCGTGGCGATCGACACGCCGTCGCTCAAAGGCTCGATCAACCTCGTCGGCGGGCGGATCGACGACCTTCGCCTCGCCGAGTACCGCGAGACCGTCGACCCCACGAGCCCGCTGGTCGAGCTCTTCTCGCCGGCCGGCAGCGAGAACCCCTATTTCGCCGATTTCGGCTGGGTCGCCGGCGCGGGCGGACCGGCCGTCCCGACTGCCGGAGACGAAATGGCAGGCGGAGGGCGGCCCGCTCGCACCCGGCAACGACGTGACGCTCACCTGGGACAACGGCGCGGGGCTCGTCTTCAAGCGCACCTATTCGGTCGATTCCAAGTACATGTTCACGGTCCGCCAGTCGGTGGAGAACACGACCGGCGCGGCGGTAGCGCTTTTCCCGTTCGGGCTCGTCAGCCGCACGGGGCTCCCCAAGACCAGCGGCTACTACATCCTGCATGAGGGCATGATCGGCTATCTCGGCGACGGGCTGCAGGAGATCAAATACAAGAAGCTCAACGACCAGCCTTCGATCACGCCGGCCAAGACGTCGTCCGGCTGGCTCGGCATCACCGACAAATACTGGGGCGCGACGCTGATCCCGCGCGGCGATCAGCCCTTCCAGCCGCGCTTCCTCAAGGGCGCGGCCGGAACGCTGCCGACCTATCAAGCCGATTTCCTCGGCGACGCCGTCTCGGTGCCCGCCGGCGGATCGGCGACGCACGAGACGCTGCTCTTCGCCGGCGCGAAGGAGACCGCCCTCCTCGACGGCTACGAGACGAAGCTCGACATCCCGCATTTCGACCTTCTGATCGACTGGGGCTGGTTCTTCTTCATCACCAAGCCGATGTTCAAGGTGATCGACTGGCTCTACCGCTTCCTCGGCAATTTCGGCCTCGCCATCCTCGCCGTGACGGTCATGGTGAAGGCGATCTTCTTCCCGCTCGCCAACCGCTCCTACGCGTCGATGTCGAAGATGAAGAAGCTGCAGCCGGAGATGAAGAAGCTGCAGGAGCAGTTCAAGGACGACCGCGCGGGGCTGCAGCAGGCGATGATGCAGCTCTACAAGCAGCAGAAGGTCAATCCGGTCGCCGGCTGCTGGCCGATCGTCATCCAGATCCCGGTCTTCTTCTCGCTCTACAAGGTGCTGTTCATCACCATCGAGATGCGCCACGCGCCTTTCTTCGGCTGGATCCACGACCTCTCCGCCCCCGACCCGACGAACATCTTCACGCTGATGGGGCTCATCCCGTGGGAGCCGCCGCACGCGCTGCATCTCGGAATCTGGCCGCTCATCATGGGCTTCACCATGTTCGTGCAGATGCGCATGAACCCGACGCCGCCGGACAAGACCCAGGCGATGATCTTCAACTGGATGCCGCTGATCTTCACCTTCATGCTCGGCTCGTTCCCGGCTGGCCTCGTCATCTACTGGGCCTGGAACAACACGCTTTCGGTGCTGCAGCAGGGCGTGATCATGAAGCGCCACGGCGTGCCGATCGAGCTCTTCGGCAATATCAGGGGGATGCTCGGCCTCGGCCGGGCGAAGCCGAAAGACACGCCGGCAGAATAGCCCGCCGAACGGCGCCGCCCTGAATTGCAATCAGCGCGGGCGCTGAAAGGACCCGCTCGCGTTTTCGGTTGCAATGTCATATTAGTGTCATGGGCAATCTTGGCGAGCGGCTGGGCCCCATGAGCACCGAATCCGAAAACGTGAATATTCTGCGCGGCGCCTACGAAACGTGGGCGCAATCGAAAGCGGCGAATATCGATTGCTGGGCTTCGATCGTCGCCGACGACGCCCGGCTGACCTCGCTCGCCGACGGCGGACCGGAGCTGGACTTCACCCGCCCGCGAAGCGGGAAGTCGGAGATCATCGACTATCTCACGGGCCTCACCGCAGACTGGGAGATGCTCTTCTACCGCATCGACGAATATGTCGCGCAAGGCGACCGCGTCGTCGCAATCGGCGCGACCTCGTGGCGCAACAAGCGGACCGGAAAGGTCGTGGTGACGCCCAAGGTCGATCTTTGGCGCATGAAGGCCGGCAAGGTCGTCCACTTTTTCGAATTCTACGACACAGCGCGTCTCTTCGCGGCCGCGCAGCCCTAAGCGCAGAAAAACCTCGCACCTCGGTTTCCCCGCGATAATGGTAGCGACGGATTCGGCGTGGGACGCGCCGTGGGAGCGACCGTTGCCGCGATGAAGAGAACGACAGGTCCAAAGGCTGCCGCCCTTTTCCGCCATCCCTGGCGCTTCGTGACCGAGGCGCCGAACATTGCGGCGCTGCCCCCGGAGGGGCCGCCGGAGGTCGCTTTCGCCGGCCGCTCGAATGTCGGCAAGTCGAGCCTCATCAACGCCGTTGTCGGAACGGCGAACCTTGCGCGCACGTCGAACACGCCGGGGCGGACGCAATCGCTGTTCTTCTTCATTCCCGAACCGCCCGAGGAGAAGCCGGGCGCATTGCCGCCGGTCGCGATCGTCGACATGCCGGGCTATGGTTTCGCCAAGGCGCCGAAGGCGACCGTCGCTGCGTGGACGAAACTCTTGCGCGCCTATCTCGCCGGCCGCGCATCGCTGAAGCGCGTCTTCCTGCTCGTCGATGCCCGCCACGGGCTGATGGCCGCCGACGAGACGCTGATGGGCGAACTCGACGGCGCCGGCGTTTCCTACCAGATCGTGCTCACCAAGGCCGACAAGGTGAAGGCGGGAGAGCTCGCGACCGTTGAGACGAAGACGGCGGAGGCGATCCGCAAGCGGCCGGCGGCGCATCCGATGCTTCTCGTGACCTCCTCATCGACGGGCGCCGGACTGGGAGACGTCCGCTCCGAGATCGCCGCCTTCTCGAATGCGCACTAGGATCGCGGCCTTCCGGCTGAACGAGAGAGATCGCCATGGACAAAGCCGGCCTGCGCGAGGTCTACCGAGACTACATCGCCTGCCTCAACGATCAGGACTGGCCGAGGCTCGGACAGTTCGTTGATGATGACGCGCAACACAATGGCAGGCGGATCGGGCTATCGGGCTACCGCGAGATGCTGGAGCGGGACTTTCGCGAGATCCCCGACCTTCATTTCAATATATCGCTGTTGATTTCCGATCCCCCTCATATTGCGAGCCGGCTTGCGTTCAACTGCACACCAAAGGGCGCATTCCTGGGCCTTCCTGTGAACGGAAGGCGGGTCGCCTTCACCGAGAACGTTTTCTACGAATTCCGGGGGACGAAAATCGCGCGGGTTTGGTCGGTTATCGACAAGACAGCGATCGAAGCTCAGCTTTAGGCCGCGCTGCGGACGCGAGATCGAGCGTGCCTTCTGAAGCACGAGCGGCTAAGAGCCCCGAAGAAAGGGCCGTCGACATGACCGAAAAAGCTACCTCCATCACGCTACCCAAGGACGCCCTCGACCAAGCGCGGCTACTTTCCGAGGCGCTGCCCTTCATGCAGCGCTACGAGAACAAGACCATCGTGGTGAAATATGGCGGCGCGGCGATGGGCGATCCGGCGCTCGGCCAGGCCTTCGCGCGCGACATCGCGCTTCTGAAGCAATCCGGCGTCAACCCGATCGTGGTGCACGGCGGCGGCCCGCAGATCGGCGACATGCTGAAGAAGATGGGGATCAAGAGCGAGTTCAAAGGCGGCTTGCGCGTCACCGACAAGGCGACGGTGGAGATCGTGGAGATGGTGCTCGCCGGCTCCATCAACAAAGAGATCGTCGCCATGATCAACAAGGAAGGCGAGTGGGCGATCGGCCTTTGCGGCAAGGACGGCAACATGGTCTTCGCCGAGAAGGTGACGCGCACCATGGTCGACCCGGATTCGAAGATCGAGGAGGTCGTCGATCTCGGCTTCGTCGGCGAGCCGGTCGAGGTCGACCGTACGCTCATCGATCTTCTCGCGCGCTCCGAGATGATCCCGGTCATCGCGCCGGTCGCGCCGGGCCGCGACGGCGAGACCTACAACATCAACGCCGATACTTTTGCCGGCGCGATCGCCGGCGCGCTTGCCGCGACCCGCCTTCTCTTCCTGACCGACGTCCCTGGCGTGCTCGACAAGAAGGGCAAGCTGATCGACGCGTTGAGCGTGGCGGAAGCGCGCGCGCTGATGGCCGATGGCACCATCTCCGGCGGCATGATCCCCAAAGTCGAAACTTGCATCGACGCGATCGCGCGCGGCGTTGAGAGCGTCGTCATCCTGAACGGAAAGACGCCGCACGCCGTGCTCCTCGAGCTCTTCACCGAGCACGGCGCCGGCACGCTGATCCGGCCCTAACGAAGGCGCTCTCAGGCCACCTCGCGCCCGCTCATCCGGCGGAGACGGCCGTTGCTTCGGAGAAGAACGCTGCCGTCTCCTCCGGCGGAACCGCCTGGCCGAAGAAGTGGCCCTGCGCCTGCTCGCAGCCGCTCGCAAGCAGCGCCTGCTCCTGGCTGCTGTCGCTCACCCCTTCGGCCGAGATGGTGATGCCCAATCCGCGGCCGAGGCCGACAAGGCCCCTCACGATCGCAGCGCTCTCGCCTTCCGTGCCCATGGCGCGGATGAAGCTCGCGTCGATCTTGAGCTTGTCCAGCTTGAAGTTGCGCAGATGATAGAGGCTCGAATAGCCGGCGCCGAATCCGTCGAGCGTCAGGCGCACGCCCGAGCCGCGCAGCGATCCGAGCGCCGCCTGCGCCGCCTCGAAATTGCGCACGAGAGCCCACTCGGAAATCTCGATCTCAAGACGCTCCCCGGGGAGTCCGCTCTGGCCCAGGATGCGGAGCAGGCGGAGCCCGAAGCCGGGATCGTTGAGCAGCGCCGCCGTCACGTTGAACGACAGCGTGACATGCCGCGGCCAAGTGTATGCCGTCCGGCAGGCCGAGTTCAGCATCTGATCCATCAGCCCGGAGAGAAGGCCGCAATCCTCGGCGATCGGGATGAAGCGCTCGCGCGGCACGACGCCGAGCTCAGGCTCGTTCCAATAGGCGAGCATCTCGAATCCGACGACCGCCCTTGTCTTCAGATCGACCAGCGGCTGGAAGCGCGGCTCTACCTCGCCTCTGGAAATTGCCGCGCGCAGCAGCCGCTCCACCCGGTCGCGCTCGCGAATCTGGCGATCCATCTCCGCGTCGAAGAAGCGGAACGTCGACCTGCGCTCTTCCTTGGCGCGATAGAGCGCGACATCGGCTCGGCGGAGCGCCTCCTCGCCGCTGATGCCGTCATACGGAAGCAGGCAGATGCCGATGGCGGCGCCGATCTCACGCTTCGCGCCGCCCACCACGATCGGCTTGTTCAGCTCCTCGATCACCCGGTGCGCAATGCTGCCGGCAGCTTCCACGCCGGCGACCTGCAGCCCCAGGATGGCGAACTCGTCGCCGCCGAGACGCGCTACGACATCGGCGTCGCGCGCGCCGGCAAGAAGGCGCTGCGCAACGATCACCAGCGTCTCGTCACCCGCATTGTGCCCGTAGAGGTCGTTGATCTGCTTGAACCCGTTCAGATCGAGAAGCAGCAGCGCATGCGATGCATTGGCGGCCGGGGGCGAGCCGATCGCCGTTGTCAGGGCGTCCTCGAACCGCCGCCGGTTCGGCAAGCCGGTCAGCTGGTCCTGGAAGGCGAGCTCGCGAGCCTTTGCTTCAGCGGCCGCCCGCCGCCGCGTCTCCTGCTGCGCTTCGCGCAGCCGTCGCCAGGCGAAGATGAGCAGGCCCGCGGTGAGCAAAGCGCCGAGCACGAACATCTCGTCGAGCTCAATTCCCTTTCGCCGCGGCACTTCGTGCGAAATCGAAGCGAAGAAGTCGTACTGGTACGCCAAATAACCGGCGGCGAGCACCGTCGCCGCGATCAGAACCAGGTCTTGGATGCCGTAGCGGTGCCGGATCGCGAAGCGCACCGCGCTCCGCAGCCACACCGAGAGAGTGCCGCCCATCCGCGGATTTTCGCTGCAACCTCCTGAGATTGCGTAAATGGCCAGCGACGTTTGCGATGATTCTTAAGATAACCCGGCTATATATTTCGCGCATGAACCTCACAGTTGAGACCGTCGCGCCGCACCGAGCGCAAGACCTCCGCGTCTTCGCGGGCAAGGAGGCGTGGGTCTTCGACCTCGACAACACGCTTTATCCGCGCTCCACCAATATCTTCCGCCAGGTCGACGAGCGTATCCGCCTTTACGTCCGCCGGCTTCTCGACGTCGACGAGGCGGAGGCGGAGAAGATCCAGAAGAGCTTCTACAAGGCGCACGGGACGACGCTGCGCGGCCTCATGCTGAACCACAACGTCGACCCCGACGCGTTTCTGGAGTTCGTGCACAATATCGACCATTCGATGGTGAAGCCGGACCCAGCGCTCGGCGAGGCGTTGAAGCGGCTTCCCGGCAAGAAATACATCTTCACCAACGGCTCGCGCCGGCACGCCGAGAAGATCGCCGAACGGCTCGGCTTCACGGATCACTTCGAGGACATCTTCGATATCGTCGCTGCCAATCTCGTGCCGAAGCCGGAACGCGAAACCTACGAGCGCTTCGTGAAGCGCTTCGCGGTCGCGCCGGAGCGCGCAGCGATGTTCGAAGACCTGACGCGCAATCTCATCGTGCCGAAAGCGGTCGGCATGCTGACGGTGCTTGTCGTCCCGGCCGGCACGCGCGAGGTCTTCCACGGCGAATGGGAATATGAGGGGCGCGACGACGACCACGTCGACTTCGTCACCGACGACCTCGCCCGCTTCGTCGGCGAGATCGCAGACGCGATCGGCGCATGACTCCCGGGCAGATCTATCTGGCGCTTGCCATCGTCACCGAGGTGATCGCGACCTCGGCGCTCAAAGCGACGGAAGGCTTCACCCGCCCCTGGCCCTCGGCGCTGACTCTCGTCGGCTACGCCATTTCAATCTACCTCCTGGCGCTGACGGTCAGAACGATGCCGGTCGGCATCGTCTACGCAGTCTGGTCCGGCAGCGGCATCGTGCTGATCGCCGCGATCGCCTGGCTCTACTACCGGCAGACGATCGACCTGCCGGGCTTGATCGGCATCGTGCTGATCCTTATTGGCGTCCTCGTCGTCAACCTGTTCTCCAAGACCGTCGGACACTAGGGCGCGCGCCGATGGACCTTCTGGTCAACATCGACGTCGACGATCTTGCGAAAGCAGTCGCCTTCTATTCCGAAGCCTTCGGCCTGAAGGTCGGGCGGCGTTTCGGCACTGTCGGGGTCGAGATGCTGGGACTTTCGTCGCCGATCTATCTGCTCCTGAAGCATGGCGGCAGCGTCATTGCGCCGGGCGTCCGCCGGCGGCGCGACTATCGCCGTCACTGGACCCCGGTCCACATCGACGTCGCGGTTCCCGACATCGAAAAGGCGGTTGCCCGGGCGACCGCCGCCGGCGCCGTGCTTGAGACACCCGTCAGCACGACGGACTGGGGTAAGCTCGCGCTGATGGCGGACCCGTTCGGCCACGGCTTCTGCCTGCTTCAGTTCGTCGGCCGCGGCTACGACGAGATCGCAGAGTCCTGAAGCTCCTCCAATTCTTGCGGCCTTGGATTGGGACTTTATCTCTTTGCCGGAGCACGATCTTATCCGGAAAGCGGTAGCCACTTTTTGGGATCATGCTCCAGGCTTGCGCCAGCCCCACCAAGCGGCGATATAAGTGGGAGGGAGGTTGGCGGCGGACGTGCTCCTCGCCAACCGGGTCAGGTCCGGAAGGAAGCAGCCCCAACGAGATTCGGCACGGGTCGCCCGTCAGCCTCCCGCCTTCTCTTCCGACCGTCAACGAGGCCCCCGCCGGCGCTGCCATGACCGAAACCGCTCCCGGCTATCAGGTTCTCGCGCGGAAATACCGCCCCGCCCGCTTCGACGACCTGATCGGCCAGGAGCCGATGGTCAGAACGCTGAAGAACGCGTTCTCGGCCGGCCGCATTCCGCATGCCTGGATGCTGACCGGCGTGCGCGGCGTCGGCAAGACGACGACGGCGCGCATTCTTGCGCGTGCCTTGAACTACGAAACGGAGGACGGCGGCGGCGCGCCGACCGTGGAGCTTTCGGAGGAAGGCGTCCATTGCCGCGCCATCATGGAGGGACGGCATCCCGATGTGCTCGAAATGGACGCCGCCTCGCACACCGGCATCGACGACATCCGCGACATCATCGATTCGGCGCGCTACGCGCCGACCTCCGCGCGCTACAAGGTCTACATCATCGACGAAGTGCACATGCTCTCCAAGCAGGCCTTCAACGGCCTCCTGAAGACGCTGGAGGAGCCGCCGCCGCACGTGAAGTTCGTGTTCGCGACGACCGAAATCCGCAAAGTGCCGGTGACCGTGCTCTCGCGCTGCCAGCGTTTCGATCTCCGCCGCGTCGACGCAGCGCTTCTCTCCAACCATCTGAAGGAGATCGCGGCGAAGGAAGGCGTCGAAGCCGAGCCGGAGGCGCTCCGCCAGATCGCGCGCGCGGCGGAAGGCTCGGTGCGCGACGCGCTTTCGATCCTCGACCAGGCGATCGCGCACGGCGCCGGCAAGGTCGCCGCGGAAGCGGTGCAGGGCATGCTCGGGCTTGCCGACCGCACGCGCGTCGTCGACCTCTTCGAGCACGTGATGAAGGGCGACACGGCCGCGGCGCTGGCCGAGATCGAGGCGCAGCACCAGACCGGCGCCGATCCGGCGACCGTGCTTTCCGACCTCGCCGATTTCGTCCACTACGTGACGCGGCTGAAGCTTGCGCCGAACGCCGCGACGCATCAGGCGATCTCGGAGACGGAGCGCGTGCGCGGCACCGCCTTCGCCGAGGCACTGTCGCTGCGCGAACTGTCGCGCGCCTGGCAGATGCTGACCAAGGGCATTCAGGAGGTGGCGCTCGTCGCGCGCCCGCTCGCCGCCGCGGAGATGGTGCTCGTGCGCCTCTGCCACGCCGCCGACCTGCCGACGCCCGACGAGGCGATCCGCATGCTGACGCGAGCCGGACGGCGCGCCGTATCAGCGCGCGCCGCCACGCCCCGGACGCCACGCGGCCGCGGCGCCGCGCTCGCAAACGCGCGCCGCGCGCGCAGGCCAGGCCGCGCCGCGCATTGCAGGCGACGCCGGCTCGAAGGCCGTCGCCGCGCCCGAGCCGACGCTTCAAAGCTTCGACGACGTGATCCTCCGCGCAAAAGCCGAGCGCGAGCGGCTGCTCGTCTTCGCGCTCGAGCGCCACGTGCGGCCGGTGCGCTTCGAGCCGGGGCGGATCGAGATCGCGCTGACGCCAGGAGGCGGAGCGCGACCTGCCGCAGAAGCTGATGGCGGCGCTCAAGTCGTGGACCGGTGAGCGCTGGATGGTCAGTGTCACCGCCGCAGCGGCGGAAGCGGGCGAGACGGTGCACGAAGCGCGCGCCAAGGGTCGTGCGGCGCTCCTCGAAGAGGTCAGCGCCGACCCGCTCGTCCGCCAGGTGCTGGAAAAGTTTCCGGGCGCGGAGATCGTCGCCGTGCGCGAGCGGTCGGCCGGAGCGCACGATGATCAGGCCGAGGCGGTCGAGCCGATCGACGCGCCGGCCGAGGACGAGGAGCTCTGATGCGCGATTTCATGGGCATGATGAAGCAGGCGGCGGCGCTGCAGGAGAAGATGCAGAGCCTGCAGACGGAAATCGCCGCGCTCGAAGTGACAGCGGAGCGCGGGCGGCGGGCTCGTCACCGTCATCGTCGACGGCAAGGGCGGCCTGAAGAGCGTCAAGATCGACCCTTCGCTCATGAAGCCCGACGAAGCCGAGATCCTGGAAGACCTGATCGTCGCAGCGGCGAATGACGCCCGCGGCAAAGCGGAAGCGCTCGCGGCGGAGAAGATGAAGGCGCTGACCGCCGGCCTGCCGCTCCCGCCTGGCTTGACCCTGCCGTTCTAGAGATCGCATGGCTCAACACATCGTCGGACCGGAGATCGAGCGGCTGATCCAATTGCTCGCGCGGCTGCCGGGCCTTGGGCCCCGCTCGGCGCGGCGCGCGGCGCTGGCGCTCTTAAAAAAGAAAGAGGCGTTGATGGAGCCGCTCGGCAAGGCGATCGCCGAGGCCGCTTCCGCCGTCTCCCTCTGCCCGGTCTGCGGCAGCGTCGACACACAGTCGCCCTGCACGATCTGCCGCGACGCTTCGCGCGACGCCTCGCTGCTCGTCGTCGTGGAGGAGGTCGGCGACTTGTGGGCTCTTGAGCGGGCTGGGGCAACGAAGGGCCGCTACCACGTGCTCGGCGGCGTGCTCTCGCCGCTCGACGGAATCGGCCCGGACAACTTGAACATCGCCTCGCTCGCGGCCCGCGTGCGCGAGGGCGGCGTCGCCGAAGTGATCCTTGCCATGAACGCCACGGTCGAGGGCCAGACCACTGCGCACTACATCACCGACACGCTCGCCGGTACCGGCGCCAAGGTCACGCGGCTTGCGCACGGCGTGCCGGTCGGCGGCGAGCTCGACTATCTCGACGACGGCACGCTTGCCGCCGCCATGAAGAGCCGCACGCCGTTCTGAGACACTACTGACAATGCGCTGTCAGGAGCCTGTGCTACCCTCCCGGGTATCTCAGGGAGGCCCCAATCAATGCCCGTCACCGAGAACGCCGATATCGTCCTCTACTACGCGCCGCAAAGCCGCGCGTTCCGCATGCTGTGGTTCCTGGAGGAGCTCGGCCGCCCCTATCGGCTTGAGATGGTCGACTTGAACAAGGGCGACCACAAGCGGCCCTACTTCCTTGCCATCAATCCTATGGGCAAGGTGCCGACCCTGATCGACCAGGGCATCCCGATCGCCGAGACCGGCGCGATGCTGGTGCATCTCGCGGACAAATATTCACCGGGCGAGCTCGCGCCGCTCTTCAAGGAGCCAAAGCGCGCCGACTATCTGAAATGGCTTTTCTTCGCCGCCGGCGTCATGGAGCCGGCCTTCGGCGAGAAGTTCTTCAAGTGGCAGGACGTGCCGCCGCGCCGCGCCGCCTGGGGAAGCTTCGCCTCGATGGAGGAGACGGTGACGGCGGGGGTCCAGCCCGGTCCGTGGATTCTCGGCGACCAGTTCTCCGGGGCCGACGTTTTCGTCGGGTCGAACCTGCACTGGGGAGTTTTATGGGATCTCTTCCCGAAGGAGGGCGTCATCGCCGACTACGTCGCGCGCTGCGCCGCGCGGCCGGCGCTGAAGCGCGCGCTGCAGATGGAGGAGGGATTCATCAAGGCGAAGCAGGCTGAGGCGCCGGCATAGGCGTAGGTGAGTAGCCCAACCTTCTCGCAAGCTTGGGAGAAGGCTGGCGGCAGAGACCGCGCTGGCCCCTTACTTTCCCGCTTTGAAAAGATCGCTTTCGACGAGCTTTGGTGCGTTCGGGGCAGCGCTTTCGATCGGCGCGAGGCCGATCTTGCCGATGTCGTTGCCGCGCCTCGTGACCTTTTCGGTCGAGATCAGAATCTGTTCTAGGTCCTTCTCGACCATGCCGAAGTGGCTGGCGAGTTTTCTGACGCGGTCGTCGAGCCGCTCGACGTCGACCATCATCAGCCTGACCTCGTCCTGGATGACGTGCGCCTGCTCGCGCAGCCGGTGATCGCGGAGAACCTGCTGGATCACCTGGATTGAGAGGAGCAGCAGCGAGGGCGAGACTATGACGACACGCGAGCGGTAGGCGCGCTGCACAAGGTCGTCGAAGTTCTCGTGGATCTCCCCGAAGACCGATTCCGACGGCACGAACATGAAGGCCGTGTCGTGCGTCTCGCCGGGCACGAGATATTTCTCGGAAATATCGCGGATGTGCTTTCCGACGTCGTTGCGGAATTGCGTCTGCGCGGCCTTGAGCGCCTCCGGGCTCGCGGCCGCCGTCAGCGCATTATACGCCTCGAGCGGAAACTTGGCGTCGACGACGAGCGGTGGTGCGTCGTTCGGCAAGTAGATCACGCAGTCCGGCCGCCCGCCTGACTTCAGCGTGTATTGGAAGGCGTAGGCGCCGGTGGGCAGGTTGTCGGAGATAATCGCCTCCATGCGCCCCTGGCCGAAGGCGCCGCGTGTCTGCTTGTTGGCGAGGATGTTTGAGAGCGTCGTGACCTGGCCGGCGAGCGTCGTGATGTTTGCTTGAGCCGAATCGATCACCGCGAGCCGCTCGTGCAGGCTCTTCAGGTTCTCGTGCGTCGACTTGGTCGCCTCGCCCATCGACTGGTTCAGGCGATGTGTCATGCCGTCGAGGCGCTCCGACAGCGACTTCGTCAGCTCCGACTGCCGGTTGCCGATCAGCTCCGACATCGCCTGCATGCGTCCGGTCATTTCAGACTGCGCTTTGAGAAGCGTGCCGATGCGGTCTTCCAGCTCGCGAGCGCGCGCGGTCGCGTCTTCGCCGCCCTGCCGGCTGGCGCCGGCAAGGCGCAGAAGCGCCACGGCCAGCGCGACGGCAAGCACGGCGCCGACGACGATCGCGATCAAAAGCGGAGCGGCAATGCCCCCGCCCGCGGCCTGGACTGTCTCCATCGGAGGACCCTAGCCGATTCGTCCGGAAGCCCCGAAGCTAGTCGCTCCGGGGCTTCCGTTTCACGCGTTTCGCGACGCAATGGGGGGCGGAGTTGCGGTCGCGTCCCGCGATTCCCGTTACTGGTTGTTCGGCCCGCCGTTGTCGTCCGGCCCTTGGTTGTCGGGGCCGTGGTGCCACCATCCACGCGGGCCGCCGTCGCGCGGGCCGCCGTCGCCGCGGGCCCGCGGTGATGCGGCCGATCGTCGGGCGACAGCATGCCGTCGTGATTGCGGTCGAAGTGGGCGACGATGTTGCCGAACCGGTCATTGAGCTCAGCCTTCGAGATTTCCGCGTCGCCGTTCGGATCGAGGAACTGGAAGGTGCGGACGGCCATCGGCTTGGTGATCTCGGCCCACAGCGCCTCGAACTCCGAGAGCGACAGGCTGCCGTTCTTGTCGGCGTCGAACTCGGCAAAGCGGGCGTCGATCGCCACGTTGATCTCGTCCTGTGAGATGGCGCCGTCGCCGTTGGTGTCGATCTCTTTCAGCATCTCGCGGCGCATCTCGCCGAAACCGCCCATCGGGCCGCCCATCGGTCCCATGCCGCCGGGGCCCATGCCGCCGGGGCCCATGCGATCGGCAAAGCTCGAGCCGACCAGGAACAGTCCGCCGGCCACGGCGAGCGCGCTCGTCGCGAGCGCTATTTTCACACTTTTCTTCATAATCAGTCTCCTTCAGGAGCTCCCTCGGTGAGCGCGGAAGATGGGGAGCGCGATGTCGCAGAAATTTGGGCGGAAGCCGCCTTCTTTGTCGCCGTTCGTCGCGGGCGCCGAGAGCCGTTACACTCTGTTACAATTTTCCCGGAGCGCCGCCCGCTATGAGGAGATAGCTCGGTTCTTATGGAGCGAACGCCGCACATCCTCGTCGTCGACGACCATCGCGACATCCGCGATCTCCTCGCGCGCTTCCTGGCGAAGCACGGCTTCCGCGCCGGCGTGGCGGAGAGCGCCGCGGCCGCGCGCAAGGCGCTCGCCGCCGCCGACGTCGACCTCGTGGTGCTCGACATCATGATGCCGGGCGAGGACGGGCTCTCGTTGACCCGCTATCTCCGGGAGAACACGGAGATCCCCGTCATCCTGTTGACTGCGATGGGCGAGGAGACCGACCGCATCGTCGGGCTGGAAGTCGGCGCCGACGATTACGTCGCGAAACCCTTCAACCCGCGCGAGCTTCTGGCGCGGATCAAGGCGGTGCTGAGGCGCGCCCAGACGCTGCCGCGGCCGAGCGCGAGCGAAAAGGGGCGGCTTGCCTTCGACCGCTGGATCCTCGACCTCGGTCGTCGCGAGCTCGTCGACGAGAAAGGCGTCGCCGTGCCGCTGTCGAGCGGCGAGTTCCGCCTCCTGGCCGCGCTCGTCGAGCGCCCCGGGATGGTGCTCACCCGCGATCAGCTCCTCGATCTCACGCGCGGAAGATCGGCGCAGCCGTTTGACCGCTCGATCGACAATCAGGTGAGCCGGCTCAGAAAGAAGATCGAGCGCGATCCGCGCACGCCGGCGCTGATCAAGACCGCATGGGGCGACGGCTACAGCTTCGCCGGCGAGGTGACGCCGCTATGAGGCTTTGGCCGAAGAGCCTGGCCGGACGGCTTGCCGGGCTCCTGATCCTGACGCTCATCCTGGCGCAGTCGCTCTCCTTCGCGCTCTTCTCCGGCGAGCGCATCGCCGCCTTGCGAAGCGCCTACCGCGAGGATCTCTTCGTACGCCTCGTCTCGCTGGTCGGCCTCCTGGAAAAGTCGCCGGCCGACCTGCAGCAGCGCGTCCTCGCCGCGACGAGCTCACCGATCTTCCATGTGCGACTCGACTCGGACCCCGCGGTCGCGCCCGACGGCGGCGGCGACAGCGCCCTTCGCACCAGCCTTGCAGCGGCCTTGGGGAAGCCGCCTGAGGACGTGCGCATCGAGCTCGGCGGGCCGCGCTGGCGCCCCCCGCCGCGCGACCGCGAAGCCGGCAGCGACCATCCGCACCACCCACCGCCGGCCTGGGTGCGCGCCTCGGTGCACATGGCGGACGGGCGCTGGCTCAACGCCGCCGCCGACCGGCCGCCGGTCCCGCCGCTCGGCCGGCCCTTCCTCACATCGTTCCTGATCTCCGCGCTCGCCGTCGGCGCCGTCGGTGCGCTCGGCGTCGGCTTTGCGAGCCGGCCGCTCCGCCGGCTCGCCGTCGCGGCCGACCGGCTCGGGCGCGGAGAGGCTTTCGAGCCGCTTCCCGAATCGGGCCCGGAGGAGACGCGGCAGGCGAACGTTGCGTTCAACCGCATGCGCGAACGGCTCGACCGCTACATCCGCGATCGCACGGCGATGCTCGCTGCGATCGCGCATGACCTGCGCACGCCGATCACAAGCCTTCGGCTCCGCGCGGAATTCATCGAGGACGAAGAGGCGAAGGCGAAGATCCTGGAGACGCTCGCCGAGATGCAGGCGATGGCGGAGGCGGTGCTTGCCTTCGCGCGCGGCGACGCGCAAAGCGAGGAAAGCCGAGCGACCGATATTTCGGCGCTGGTCGAAAGCGTGGTGGAGGACGTCGCCGCGAGCGGGCGCGAGGCTTCGTTCACGGAATTCGCCGGCGACCACGCTGACGTGCCGGCCCTTCGCGCTTCGCCGCGCCGTCGGCAATCTGATCGACAACGCCGCCTTCTACGGCGTTCGCGCGCGCGCCCGCGTCGAAGCCGACAAGGACGATGTCAGGATCATCATCGACGACGACGGGCCGGGGATTCCGGCGGTCGAGCTTGAACGCGTCTTCGATCCGTTCGTGCGGCTCGAAGGCTCGCGCAGCCGCGAGACCGGCGGCGCCGGGCTGGGCCTCGCGATCGCCCGCTCGCATCTTCCGCGCGCATGGCGGCGACGTCAGGCTGGAGAACCGCGCCGAAGGCGGGCTCAGGGCAACCGCGACAATGCCGCTTTAGCGGAGACCTGGGAGCCTTGCGATTGACCCATGCGGCGGCAGCCCCTATCTCGCAGGCCGTGAGCAAGCTTGAGATTCTGACCCTTCCCGATCCCGTCCTTCGGCAGACGAGCGCGCCCGTCGAGACGAATCGACGACGCGACGCGACGCTTCATGGATCAGATGCTGGAACCATGTACGACGCGCCGGGGATCGGGCTCGCCGCGATCCAGGTCGGCGAGCCGCGCCGCATCATCACGATCGACGTGGCGCGCGATGAGGAGGAGGCGAAGAGCCCGCTCTTCCTGCGTCAATCCGGAGATCGTGTGGAGCTCGGAGGACGAGCGCTCCATCTACGAGGAGGGCTGCCTCTCGATCCCCGACTATTATGCGGAGGTGGAGCGGCCGGCGAAGGTTCGCGTGCGCTATCTCGACTACGAGGGCAAGGAGCAGGAGCGCGAGGTCGACGGGCTGCTCGCGACCTGCGTGCAGCACGAGATCGACCATTTGAACGGCGTGCTCTTCATCGACTATCTCTCGAAGCTGAAGCGCGACCTGGTCGTGAAGAAATTCACCAAGGCGGCGCGCGAGAAGGAACGCCAGCGCCAGCACCGCATCTGAGGCGCAAGATGGCGCTCCGCGTCGTCTTCATGGGCACGCCGGATTTCTCCGTCCCGACGCTCGCGAAGCTTTCCGCCGAAGGTCACGACATCGTCGCCGTCTACACGCAGCCGCCGCGGCCGGCCGGGCGCGGCATGGCCGAGCAGCCCTCGCCGGTGCATGAGAAGGCGCGCGAACTCGGCATCCCGCTCGTCATGCCGAAGACGCTCAGGATCGCTGCGGCGGCGAAGCTCTTCGCCTCGCACGAGGCGGACGTCGCGGTCGTCGTCGCCTACGGGCTGATCCTGCCGAAGCCGATCCTCGAAGCGCCGCGCCACGGCTGCCTGAACCTGCACGCCTCGGCGCTCCCGCGCTGGCGCGGTGCCGCGCCGATCCAGCGCGCGATCATGGCCGGCGACCGGGAGACCGGCGTGATGGCGATGCGCATGGAGGAAGGGCTCGACACCGGCCCCGTCTGCCTTGCCGAACGCGTCGATATCGGCGCCGACGAGACGGCAGGCGAGCTGCACGACCGGCTGGCGCCGCTCGGCGCGGAACTGATGGCGCGCGCGCTCCGCGCTCTCGAAGCAGGCACGCTCCAGTGCGCGCCGCAGGCGGAAACCGGCATCACCTACGCCAAGAAGATCGAAAAGGCCGAGACGCGGATCGACTGGCGGCTGTCCGCCGGCGAAGTCCACAATCAAATCCGCGGCCTCTCGCCGTTCCCGGGCGCGTGGTTCGCGATGGGGAAGGCTGGAGAGCGTGTGAAGATTCTGCAGCGCCAAGCGCGCCGCCGGCGCCGGCGAACCCGGCACGATCCTCAGCCTCGATCCCTTTGTCGTCGCTTGCGGCGAGGGCGCCGTCGAACCCGTCGCGCTGCAGCGCGCCGGCAGGAAGCCGGGCGACGCGGCGGCGTTCGTGCGCGGCGCGCGCCTCGAAGTCGGCGCGATCCTCCGCTAACCGCTTCTCCCGGCTCGGGTTGACGCTTGCCGAGTTTTCCGAAATCGCTCACGACTGACGCTTCGGAATCGCATCTTGAGTTGGATCAAGAACCCCTTTGAACGCCTTTTCGAGGCGCAGCTCGAGCCGCCAAGCGGCGTCGTGACGCTGCGCGGCGAAGAGCTTGGCGATCAGGAGCAGGTCCGCGACCTGCTGGAGGCCTCGTTCCCGGGAACCGGAGAGGCGCTTCTCGTCGACAGGCTGCGAAGCGACGGCGACATCGTCTTGTCGCTCGTCGCCGAGGATGCCGGCGTGGTCGCCGGCTACGTCGCCTTTTCCCGACTGACCCTCGAAGGCGACGGCAGGCCGTTCCCTGCGGTCGCGCTCGCGCCGCTCGCCGTCTATCCGGAATATCAGCAGCAGGGCATCGCCACGCAGCTCATCCGCGAATCGCACGCCTGCCTTGCCGCGCTCGGCGAGACGCTCTCGGTCGTCGTCGGCGAACCCGGCTATTACGGCCGCTTCGGCTACAGCAACAAACGCGCGACGGGTTTCGAATGCGAATACCAGTCGCCGTTCCTGATGGCGCTCTCCTTCGGCTTCGCGCCGACGGACGGCCGCCTCGTCTATCCGGCCGCCTTCAATGTGCTCTTTGACGATGCCGCGCACCAAGCTGACCATCGAGTATGACGGCGCGCCGTTCGTCGGCTGGCAGCGCCAGGCGAACGGACGCTCGGTGCAACAGGCGATCGAGGAGGCGCTGCAGCGCCTGACGAGCGAGGCGCCGACGCTGCGCGGCGCGGGGCGCACCGACGCGGGCGTGCATGCGCTCGGCCAGGTCGCGCATTTCGATCTCGAGCGCGATTGGAGCGGCGACAAGCTCCGCGACGGGCTGAACGCTCACCTTCGGCCGGAGCCGGTCGCGATCCTCGCGGCGAAGCGCGTCGCCGACGGATTCGATGCGCGCTATTCGGCGATCCGCCGGCATTATTCCTACCGCATCCTCATGCGCCGCGCGCCGCCCGTGCTCGATCGCGGGCGCGTCTGGCACGTGGCGCGGACGCTCGACGCGGTTGCGATGCATCGCGCCGCGCAGCGTCTCGTCGGCACGCACGATTTCACCACCTTCCGCTCCACCGAATGTCAGGCGAAGAGCCCGATCCGCACGCTCGACCTCCTCGACGTGCTGAAGTCGGGCGACGAGCTCGTGGTCAACGCGACCGCGCGCTCCTTCCTCCACAACCAGGTGCGCTCGCTGGTCGGGTCGCTGAAGCTCGTCGGCGAAGGAAAATGGAGCGCCGACGATATCGCGCGCGCGCTCGAGGCGCGCGACCGCAAGGCCTCAGGCCCGGTCGCACCGCCCGACGGGCTTTATCTGGTGCGGGTCGACTATCCGAGAATCTAGCCGAAGCGGTCGAACAGCGACCAGATCGTGAGGCTCAGCACGAGGTCGAGGATCACGATCGGCAGCGCCAGCGCCATCGAGACGAAGAGCGTCGTGCGCACGATGACATAGGAGAGGCGCAGCGAAACCGCGATCGCGACGAGAAGCGCATAAGGCATCACGGCCGCCGGCAGCACGCCGAGGAGATGCAAAGCGTGGACGACCGAAACCATCGCGGCGATGACGACCGACGCCCAGTTCCGCGCCACGATGAAGGGTACATAGTGGGAGCCGAGACCGAACGGACGCGCGAGCAGCGCGAAGATCAGCGGAAAGGTGAACCAGTCGACGATGAGGGCAATGCCGTCGAGGGTGAGGTGCGCGCCGGTGATCTGAGCCGTTGCGGCGCCGGGTACCGTCAGCGTCTCCTGGCTCAGTATCGAGAGAAGCGCGAACGGCGCCACCAGAACGACGGCGCCGAACGAACGCCAGAACCCGTCGATCGACGTGTCGAGGCGGTTCAGCCCTTCGGGCCGGCCCAGCATGATCTCGGATGCGCCGGCAATGTTGTCGCGGATCGATTTCAGCCCGCCGATCATCCCGGAAAATATGCCTCGAGGAATGCGTCGTAGATCGCCGCGGCCGCTTCGATCTCGGCAAGCGGCACGTGCTCGTCGCTCTGGTGCATGGTCGCGCCGACCGGACCGAACTCGACGACCGGGCAATAGTCCTTGATGAAACGGGCGTCGGACGTGCCGCCGCTTGTCGAGAGCGCCGGGCGGCGTCCGGCAATCTTCTCGATCGCACCGGAGAGCATGCCGATCAGCGCCTCGTCGCGTGTCAGAAAGACATCCGACGTCGGCGGCTCGGGATCGAGCCGCCAACGAACCGGACGCTTCGGCGAGAGCGCCGGGTCGGCGGCGCCGTTCTCAAGCCGCCGCCTGATCTCGGCCTCAAGGCTCGCGCGCGTCCAGCGGTCGTTGTAGCGGCTGTTGAAGCGCGCGCTGGCGACGGCCGGAATCACGTTCCAGGCGGGATTGCCGACGTCGACGCTGACGACTTCGAGCGAGGATGGTCCGAAATGCTCTGAGCCTGCATCGAGCGGATGTGCTTGCAGCGCGTAAAGAAGTTGCGTCAGCCCGCGGATTGGATTGTCGGAGAGGTCGGGATAGGCAGAATGACCCTGGCGCCCCTCGACGACGAGCGTGGCGGAGTAGCTGCCGCGCCGCCCGATCTTGATCTGGTCGCCGAGCTCTTTCGCGCTGGTCGGCTCGCCGACGAGCGCCGCAGAAAAGCGCTCGCCGCGCGCCGCCGCCCATTCGAGCAGCTTCACGGTGCCGTTCACCGCATCGCCCTCCTCGTCGCCGGTGACGAGAAAGGAGAGGCGGCCGCCGAAGTCCGGGCCGCGGCGCGCAACGAAGCGAAGCGCCGCTGCCACCATGGCGGCGAGCCCGCCTTTCATGTCGACGGCGCCGCGGCCATAGAGAACCCCGTCGACGATCTCCGCGCCAAAGGGCGGATGCCGCCACGTCGATTGAGGTCCGGGCGGCACCACGTCGACGTGGCCGGCAAGCGTCAGATGACGCTCGCCCTTCCCGATCGCTGCGAAGAGATTTTCGACCGGCGCGCTACCGGCTGCATCGAAGATCGGACGTTCGACGGCGAAGGCTGCGGGTGTCAAATGCCGCTCCAGAACGTCAAGCGCCGGGCCGGCAGCCGGTGTCACGCTCGGCGCGCGCACGAGCTCGACCAGAAGATCGCTTGCGCCCGGGACGTTTATCATGCGGGCCGCCTGTCCGGCGCGTCGCCGAAGCGGTTCGGGCCGCTGGTTCCGGGCAGGATCCCGGCCCAGATGGTGAAGATAAGCTGCAACAGCGGCAACAAGACCGCGACCGCGAAGAAGCCGCCAAATCCAGCGTCGTGCAGGCGCTTCACCGAGACGGCGACGTGGCAATAGAGCGTCGCGAGCAGCGCAAAGATCGGCCAGATGGGCGCGGTGCCGGCATCGCCGTTCAGGCTCGCCTCGGCGCTCATCATGAGCGGGCGCACGAGCACCGCCTGCACACAGAAGATCATGAGATAGGCGAGCCAGTAGACCTGCCGCGAAATGCGACCGTTGAGCGAGAACAGGAGCCAAGCCATGGAAGCAATGCCTGTTCCGGTGCGGACGCTCGGCACGACTTAGTCGCGCAGGAGGTCGTTGATGGAGGTCTTGGCGCGGGTCTTCTCGTCCACCTTCTTCACGATCACCGCGCAATAGAGCGACGGCCCGCCGGAAGCGCCGGGCATCGCCCCGGAGACGACCACTGAATAAGGCGGCACCTCGCCGTAGCGGACCTCTCCGGTGGCGCGATCGACGATGCGGGTGGAGGCGCCGAGATAGACGCCCATCGAAAGCACCGAGCCCTCGCGCACGACGACGCCCTCGGCGACCTCGGCGCGCGCGCCGATGAAGCAATCGTCCTCGATCACGACCGGGCCCGCCTGCAGCGGCTCAAGCACGCCGCCGATTCCGGCGCCGCCGGAGATGTGGCAGCGCTTGCCGATCTGCGCGCACGAGCCGACCGTCGCCCAGGTGTCGACCATCGTGCCTTCATCGACATAGGCGCCGAGATTGACGAAGGACGGCATCAGCACGACGCCCGGCGCGATATAGGCGGAACGGCGGACGATCGATCCCGGCACGGCACGGAAGCCCGCGGCGCGAAAACGGTTCTCGCCCCAGCCGGCGAACTTCGACGGCACCTTGTCCCACCAATTGGCGCCGCCGGGCCCACCCGCAATCGCCGCCATGTCGTTCAGCCGGAAGGACAGAAGCACCGCTTTCTTCAGCCACTCGTTGACGATCCACTTGCCGTCCTTCTTCTCCGCCACGCGAAGCGCGCCTGAATCGAGAAGCTCCAGCGCCGCATCGACCGCCGCGCGCACCTCGCCGCCGGTCGAAGCGGCGATCGTCTCGCGCGCTTCGAAGGCGCTCTCGACAAGTGTGCGAAGCTTTGCAATGTCGGTCACGAAATGCTCCGGAAAAACGCGCGGACCTTGTGGGCCGCGGGGGCCGGACAGTCAACCAGAGCCCAGGCGCGCCGTGAATGGCCGAATTTGACCTCGATCCTCGGCTTGCCGCCGACAGCATT
Source organism: uncultured Alphaproteobacteria bacterium (assembly GCA_963778625.1). Lineage (GTDB taxonomy): Bacteria > Pseudomonadota > Alphaproteobacteria > Rhizobiales > Afifellaceae > DASWJZ01. The sequence goes on along the minus strand of CAVZVB010000016.1, from coordinate 489,291 downwards.
CCGGTCGCCGAGCTGCCGCTTTCCGCCGTCAGGCTGATGCGCGACGCAAACTACGCGTGGCTCCTGCTCGTGCCGAAGCGCGCCGGGATTCTTGAGATCGCCGATCTCACCGCCACGGACCGTGCGCAGCTCATCGAGGAGATCGCGCTTGCAAGCGCGGCGCTCCGCTCCGAGGTCGCCTGCGACAAGCTCAACGTCGCGGCGCTCGGCAATGTGGTGAGCCAACTCCACGTGCATGTGATCGCGCGGCGGCGCGACGACCCGGCCTGGCCAAAGCCCGTCTGGGGCGCTGCCGCAGCAAAGGCCTATCCGCCGGGCGCCGCAGAAGAGCTTGCCGCAAAGCTTGCCGCGCGCTTGAAGTGAGGGGCGGCCGCCCCACATCCCTCGGCGACCTGTCCGAAAGAGCCATGGCCACCTTCTTCGACGACCGCGCGCTGCACGAGACACGCTCGCTCCACGCCTTCTCCGGCAGTCAGATCGAGCGGTGGAGCGAGGGACGCGCCGGTCTCGACTTCGCGCAGGCGCTCGCCGACGAGCGGGCAGCGGTCTATCTCCTCGTCGAGGATCGTGCACTCGTCCAACTCAGCGGCGAGCGATTGGGCGCGGGCTTCGCGCTCGGCCGGGCACGGGCGCTCGGGCTCGATCCCGACACTCTGATCATGCTCGGCATCGTTGCCGACGGCCCGCGCTTCGCAGGCCTCGTCCGCGCGGACGCCGCGCAGCCCGATGACATCAAGGCGATCGACCTCCGCTCGCTGGCGATCCAAGGCGCGCTCGACCAGGCCGACCTCGCGGCGCTCGCGCAGGCGCGCTCCTATCTTCATTGGCACGCGGCGAACCGCTTCTGCGGACGCTGCGGCACAGAGCTTACGATGAAGGGCGGGGGCACGAGCCGCGTCTGCCCGTCCTGCGGCGCGGAAATCTTTCCGCGCGTCGACCCGGTGGTGATCATGCTTGCGATCGACGGTGAGCGCTGCCTGCTCGGCCGACAGGCGCGCTTTGCGCCGGGCATGTACTCCGCGCTCGCCGGATTCCTTGAGCCGGGCGAGACGATCGAGGAGGCGGTCAGGCGCGAGGTGATGGAGGAATCGGGAATTCGCGTCGGGCGCGTCGCCTATCATTCAAGCCAGCCCTGGCCCTTCCCGCATTCGCTGATGATCGGCTGCCACGCCGAGGCGCTATCGAGCGAGGTCGACCGCGACGCGGAGGAGCTTGAGGACTGCCGCTGGTTCGAGCGCGAAGAGGTGCGGCAGATGCTCGCCGGCACGCACCCGGAGGGCTCAAGGCGCCCTTCCCGATGGCGATCGCGCATCACCTGATCAAGGCGTTCGCGGAGAGCTAGCCCGTCGGAGCCTGCGGGCGGAGATCGCGGTTCTCTGCCGGTTCGGCGATGTTCTTGCGGAATGGGCTCGCCGGATAGACGCCGACGATGCGGAATTCGGCGGAGAAGAACTCCAGCTCCTCGAGCGCCAGCTTCAAGGAATGGTCGTCCGGGTGGCCCTCCACGTCGACATAAAACAGCGTCGCGAAGAACTTTCCGCCGAGCTGATAGCTCTCGAGCTTCGTCATGTTGACGCCGTTCGTGGCGAAGCCGCCGAGCGCCTTGTAGAGCGCCGCCGGCACGTTCCTGACGCGGAAGATGAAGGAGGTGACGACCGGCCCGTTCCTCGCCGGCGCGCGAACCGCATCGCGTGAGAGGATGACGAAGCGCGTCGTGTTGTGAGCCTCGTCCTCGACGTCCTCCTTCAAGATGTCGAGGCCATAAATCTCCGCGGCGAGGCGGGACGCGAGCGCCCCGCGCTTCGGATCGCCGAGCTCGGCGACATAGCGTGCCGAACCGGCGGTGTCGGCCGCGACCTCGGAAGAGACGCCGAGCTTGCGGATGAACCGACGGCACTGGCCGAGCGCCTGAACGTGGCTCTGCACCACTTCAAGCTCGTCAAGTTTCGTGCCGCGCACGCCGAGGAGCTGATGGTGCACCGGCAGGAAATACTCGCCGATGATGGAGAGGTCGGAGGTCGGCAGGAGGTGGTGAATGTCCGCGACCCGCCCGGCGAGCGAATTCTCGATCGGGATCATGCCGAGATCGGCCTCGCCCGAAGAGATCGTCTGGAAGCAATCCTCGAACGTCGGCTGCGGCACCGGCTCGCAATCGGGGAACACCTCCAGGCAGGCGATGTGGGAATTCGCCCCCGGCTCGCCCTGAAACACCACACGCTTCTTCACCAAAATCTGCTCCTACCCTCGACGCTTAGGCGAGCAGCGCCCGCGCCCGCTCAAGATCCTCCGGCGTGTCGACGCCGAAGGGCACGTCGTCGATGACCGTTACATCGATCCGCATGCCGGCTTCCAGCGCCCGCAATTGCTCGAGCCGCTCGCGCACCTCAAGCGCGCTCGGCGGCAACGCGACGAAACGCTCAAGCGCGGCGCGACGATAGGCGTAGATGCCGCTGTGGTGATAGAGCGGCCCCTCGCCCCACGGCGCCGTCGCGCGGGTGAAATAAAGCGCGCGGAGCCGCCGCTCGCCGACCGGCGCTCCGACCACCTTCACGACGTTCGGGTTCCCCCGCTCCGCCGCGTGCACGATCACGCCGGCGAGCGTTGCGATCGCCACTTCGGGGTCGGCGAGCGGCCCGAGCGCCGCCGCGATCGCGCCGGGCGCGACCATCGGAAAATCGCCCTGCACGTTCACCACCACGTCGTGACGGCGCTCCGGGTCGAGCTTTCCGAGCGCCTCGAAAATGCGGTCGGAGCCGGAGGGGTGGTCCGGCCGCGTCAGCACCACTTCTGCGCCGCTGCCGGCGAGGGCCGCCGCGATCTCCGGCGAATCCACCGCGACCGCGACCGGCCCGATGCCGGCGGCCAGAGCCTTCTCCACGACGTGCGCGATCATCGGACGCCCGCCGATATCGGCGAGCGGCTTCTTGGGCAGGCGGGTCGCCGCAAGGCGCGCCGGGATCACGACGAGGGGGTGCATGGAAGGCGGCGAAGCGCGGGCTTTCGGTGGCAAAACGTCTCAGGAGAGGCGGCTTATACGGCTTGATGGCTCATGGCAAACGCGATACCTCTGCCGCAACCTGCGAAAACCCGCGGGAAAGCTGCCTTTTCCGAGGCCTTGCCGGAGCTCCAGCCGCATGGATTCCTTCGAGTGGAACAAGATCGCGGGCGCAGTGCTTTTTGCGCTTCTGCTCACCTTCGGGCTGGGCATCTTCTCCGAAATCATTTTCTCGAGCGAAGCGCCGGAGACGCCCGGGTATGTCGTCGCGGTGGCGACCGAGGCAGGTGCGCCAGGCGGCGTTCAGAAACCGGCGGAGAAGCCTATCGGCGTTCTGCTCGCGAGCGCCGATGCGAAAAAGGGCGAGGCCAAGGCGAAGGTCTGCACCACCTGCCACGATTTCACCAACGGCGGCCCGAACAAAGTCGGCCCGAACCTTTGGGGCGTTGTCGGGCGGCCGATCGCCTCGCACCCCGGCTACGAATACGACGACCCGATGAAGACATTCGCGCAGGATGCCCACACCTGGACCTTCGAGCACCTGAACACCTTCCTGAGCAATCCGAAGGGCACCGTCCCCGGCACCAAGATGGCGTTCGCCGGCTTGAAGAACGATTCAGGATCGGGCCAACGTCATCGCGTATCTGCGGACCCTCTCCGACAATCCCCTGCCCCTGCCGGAAGCGGCGGCAGCCGAAACAACGACGGAGACGCAGGTCGCTTCCGCTGCGCCAGCCGGCGAGGCGGCTGCGGCACCTGCCGCGGAAGCCCCCGCGGCCGCGGAGGCGGCAGCACGCGGCGCCGGCTCCCGCTCCGGCGCCAGCGCCGGCTCCCGCCGAACAACAGATGGCCGCCACGCCTGCTCCGGCACCCGCTCCGGCCGAGCAGCAGATGGCTCCCGCGCCCGCCCCGGCTCCGGCCGTAACGGCAGAGGCGCCGGCACCTGCCGAGGCGCCGGCTCCGGCGCCCGCTCCCGCCGAGCAGCAGATGGCCGCCACACCTGCTCCGGCGCCTGCCCCAGCACCGATGCCGGCGCCGGCCGCCGAGCAACCGGCGGCGCAGCAGATGGCGCAGACGGAAGCGCCCGCCGCTCCGGCCGCCGATGCCGGCGCGGGCGATGCGGCCAAAGGCGCGAGCTATGCCAAGCGCTGCTCGGTCTGCCACGACCTCACGTCGGCCGCAGTGAACAAGGTCGGTCCGCATCTTTGGGGCGTCTTCGATCGACCGGTCGCGTCCGTCGCCGACTACAGCTACTCGGATGCGATGACGACCTTTTCCGAAGGCGGCTCGAAGGTCTGGGACGCGGCGACGCTCGATACCTACCTGACCGATCCGCGCAAGGTCGTGCCGGGCACGAAGATGGTCTTCGTCGGCGTCAAGGAGGAAGCCGACCGGCAGAACGTCATCGCCTATCTGCAGACGCTTAAATAGTAACCATTGCCGCAGGTCGCGAGAGTGCCGCCCGCCTAAAGGCTTGCGAGCGCTGCTTCTCGCAAGCGCTTAACTTTTCGTCATGTTCGGTTTCGGCGTGTGCGGCCCCGGCCGCATTCCTGCTATATGACGTATCGACGATTTGGCGACGGTCCGACCGCCGCCGAGGGACCCGAAGCCGATGCATTTGCGCCTCATCCTCGCCGCCCTCCTGCTCATCTTCTCCGCCGCCGCAGGAGAGGCGCAGGACCGCGTCTGGCGGCATGCGACGTCGCTCAACGAAGCGCCGAAATATCCGCCCGACTTCAAGCATTTCGACTACGTCAATCCGGACGCGCCGAAAGGTGGCGTGGTGCGGCTCTCCGATACCGGCGGCTTCGACACGCTCAACCCGATCCTCTCCAAGGGCAACCCGGCGCCGGGGCTCGGCCTGATCTACGAAATCGCTGATGACTTCGGCGCTCGACGAAGTCTCGACCATGTACGGCCTGATCGCCGAGGCGATGAGCTATCCGGACGACTATTCCTCCGTCACCTTCCGGCTTCGGCCGGAGGCGAAGTGGCAGGACGGAGAGCCGATCACGCCGGAGGACGTCGTCTGGTCGTTCGAGAAGCTGACCGAGCTGAACCCGTCGCAGAAGTTCTACTACCAGCACGTCAGCAAAGCCGAGGTGACCGGCGAGCACGAGGTCACCTTCACCTTCGACCAGACCGGCAACCGCGAGCTGCCGCATATCGTCGGCCAGCTTCTGGTGCTGCCGAAGCATTGGTGGGAAGGCAAGGCCGCCAACGGCAAACAGCGCGACATCGCAAGCTCGACGCTCGAGCCGCCGCTCGGCTCAGGGCCTTACCGCATCGACCGCGTCGTCCCCGGCAAGACCATCGCCTACAAGCGCGTCGACGATTACTGGGCAAAGGATCTTCCGGTCGCCATCGGGCAGAATAATTTCGACGAGATCCGCTACGAGATCTTCCTCGACGAGACGGTGGAGTTCGAGGCCTTCAAGGCCGACGTCTTCGACTGGCGCAGCGAGAACTCGGCCAAGCGCTGGGCGACGCAGTACGACTTCCCGGCCGTGAAAAAGGGCTACGTCGTCAAGGAGGAACTCGACAACGCCTATCGCGACAACGGCGTCATGGTCGGCTTCATCCCCAATCTCAGGCGCGATCTCTTCAAGGACGTGCGTGTCCGCCGGGCGCTCAACGACGCCTTCGATTTCGAGACGCTGAAGAAGACGCTCTTCTACGGCCAGTACGAGCGGATCGACAGCTTCTTCTACGGCACGACGCTGGCGGCATCGGGGCTGCCGGAGGGCGAGGAGCTGGCGATCCTTCAAAGCGTCAAGGACGAGGTGCCGCCGGAAGTATTCACGGCGCCCTACGTCAATCCCGTCGGCGGCGACCCGGGCAAGGAGCGGGAGAACCTGCGGCAGGCGCTCTCGCTCCTGCAAGAGGCGGGCTATCACCTCGACGGTCAGAAGCTCGTCGACAAGAACGGCAAGCAGCTTGCCTTCGAGCTGATCCTGAACGGGCCGACGATCGAGCCTGTCGCGCTCGCCTACCAGGCGAGCCTCCGGAAGATCGGCATCGACATGCAGGTGCGCTCGATCGACACCCCGCAATGGATCAACCGCGTTCGCTCGCGCGATTTCGACATGATCTACACGGGCTGGGCGGAGTCGCTATCACCGGGCAACGAGCAGCGCGACTATTGGGGCTCCGCCGCCGCCGACAGCGACAGCTCGCAGAACTACGCCGGGATCAAGGACCCGGCCGTCGACGCGTTGATCGCGCGGATCGTGCAGACGAAGGATCGCGCCGAGCTCGTCGCCGCGACGCACGCGCTCGACCGCGTGCTGATGGCCAACCAATACGTGATCCCGAGCTACGCGCTCAGGTTCTCGCGCATCGCCCGCTGGGACCGCTTCGACCGGCCCGCCGAGCTGCCGGAATATTCGATCGGATTTCCTACCACCTGGTGGTGGGACGAGGCGAAAGCGCAGAAGATACGCGCCGGAGCGGCACAGTGATTCGCATCTCCACGACGCACCGCGCTGAAGCTTTCGGGCGCCGCGGCCTGTGCGCCCCTGATGCGCGGCGCAGCCTTCGCCCAGGAGACCTCCCGGGCGCATGGAATGGCGGTGATCGGCGACCTGAAATACGGCCCCGACTTCACCCAGTTCGATTACGTCAACGCGTCGGCGCCACGGGGCGGGCGCATCGTCACTCAGATCGCGGGCTGGGGCGGCAACCAGAACCCACAGACGTTCAATACGCTGCACATCTACGTTCTGCGCGGCGACGGCGCCGCCGGCATGGGCCTGACTTTCACCGCCTTGATGACCGGCTCGAGCGACGAGCCGGGGAGCGTCTATGGCCTCGCGGCGAAGGAAGTGGAGATTTCCGATGACCGCAAGGCGCTGCGCTTCTTTCTCCGCCCTGAGGCGGCGTTCCACGACGGCTCGCCGATCACCGCCGACGATGTCGCCTTTTCGATCACGACGCTGCGCGAGAAGGGCCATCCGAACATTGCGACCGAACTCCTCGGCGTGGCCGACGTCCAGGCGGAGGACGCGCACACGATCGCCGTCAAGCTGAAACCCGACACCGCCCGCAGCCTGCCGAACACCGTGGCGGCGCTGCCGATCTTCTCCAAGGCGTGGTGGGACGGCCGCGACTTCGAGGCCTCTTACAGCGAAGCGCCACTTGGGTCCGGCCCATACAAGGTGGCGAACTACAAGTTCGGAGACTTCATCGAGTTCGAGCGCATCGCCGACTGGTGGGGCGACGCGCTGCCAGTAATGCTAGGGCAATACAACTTCGACCGCATCCGCTACGAATATTATCGCGATCGCACCGCCTCCTTCGAAGCTTTCAAGAAGGGCAACATCACCTTCCGCGAGGAATTCCGGTCGCGCGACTGGGCGACCGGCTACGATTTCCCCGCGATCCAGGACGGGCGCGTCGTCAAGGAGGAGGTGCCGGACGGTTCGCCGTCGGGCGGGCAGGGCTGGTTCATCAACATGCGGCGGCCGAAATTCGCCGATCCGCGTGTCCGGCTGGCGCTCATCTATGCATTCGACTTCGAGTGGACGAACAAGACCATCATGTTCGGCCTCTACGACCGGACGGCATCCTTCTTCCAGAACTCGCCGCTTATGGCCACCGGCAAGCCGAGCGATGCAGAGCTCGCGCTGCTTGAGCCGCTTCGCGACAAGCTGCCGGAGGAAGCGTTCGGCGACGTGTTCGTGCCGCCGGTCTCCGACGGATCCGGCCGCGACCGCGCGATGCTCCAGAAGGCCAACGAGCTTCTCATCGCAGCCGGCTGCAAGCGGAGCGGCAGCGGGCTCCTTGCCCCCGACGGCTCACCCTTCACCATCGAGTTCCTCGACGACGACGGCGGGTTCGAGCCGCATACGAATGCCTATATCTCGGGGCTGAGGGTGCTCGGCATCGAGGCGACCTATCGTGTCCTCGACGCAGCGCAATATACCGAACGGCAGAAGCGCTTCGATTTCGACGTGGTCGTCTCACGCTTCTCCACAACCCTTTATCCCGACGAGAGCATCAAGCAGTTCTTCGGCTCCGAAAGCGCCTCGCAGGAGGGATCGTACAACCTCTCCGGCGTCGCCGATCCGGCGGTCGATGCGCTTCTCGACAAAATCACGCACGCCAACGACTGGGACACCTTCGTCACTGCGTCGAGCGCGCTCGACCGCGTGCTCCGCGCCCTGCACTTCTGGGTGCCGCAGTGGAACAGGAAATTTCACTGGTTCGCCTACTGGGACATGTACTCGCGTCCGGAGAAAACGGCGCAGTACGATCCCGGCGTGCTCGACACCTGGTGGGTCGACGCCGCCAAGGCGGCGAAGATCGGCAAGGCAGGCTGAAGAGCACGCATGGCCGCCTATATCCTCCGCCGCATCCTCTTGATGATCCCGACGATCCTCGGGATCATGTTCATCAGCTTCATCGTCGTGCAGTTCGCCCCGGGCGGGCCGGTGGAGCGCATCATCGCGCAGCTGCAGGGCACCGACGTTTCGGCGACCGAGCGCATCAGCGGCGGCGGCAGCGATTTCGCCGGCCAGCAGAACACCAGCGAAGGCACGAGCGGCGACGCCGCGCTCAGCTCCAAATATCGCGGCGCGCAGGGCCTGCCGCCCGAATTCATCGCGCAGCTTGAGAAGCAGTTCGGCTTCGACAAGCCGGCCTACCAGCGCTTTCTCCTGATGATCTGGAACTATTCGCGCTTCGATTTCGGCCAGAGCTATTTCCGCGACATCTCGGTCCTGAAGCTGATCGGAGAGAGGCTTCCCGTCTCCATCTCGCTCGGCATCTGGATGACGCTTATCTCCTATCTGATCTCGATCCCGCTCGGCATCCGCAAGGCAGTGCGCGACGGGTCGACCTTCGACGTGTGGACCTCCGGCGTCGTCGTCATCGCCTACGCGGTTCCAGGCTTCCTCTTCGCCGTCTTCCTCATCGTCTTCTTCGCCGGCGGCACCTTCTTCGACTGGTTCCCGCTGCGCAGTCTCACCTCCGACAACTGGTCGCAACTCTCTTGGCCGGACCGCATCCTCGACTATTTCTGGCACCTGGCGCTGCCGCTTGTTTCGATGGCGCTTGCCGCCTTCGCGACGACGACGCTGCTCACCAAGAACTCGTTCCTCGACGAGATCCGCAAACAATACGTGGTGACGGCGCGCGCCAAGGGCTTAAGCGAGCGGCGCGTGCTCTACGGCCACGTCTTCCGCAACGCCATGCTGCTCGTCATCTCCGGCTTTCCCGGCGCGTTCATCTCCGCCTTCTTCGCCGGGTCGCTTCTGATCGAAACGATCTTCTCGCTCAACGGTCTCGGCCTTCTCAGCTTCGAGAGCGTGATGAACCGCGACTACCCCGTCGTCTTCGCATCGCTCTACATCTTCTCGCTGATGGGGCTCGTCGTGCAGCTCATCTCCGACCTCACCTACACCTGGATCGATCCCAGGATCGATTTTGAGAGCCGCGAGGTCTGATGGATCAGAAGACACCATCGGAGATGCGCGAGCGGGACGACGGCGCGGTCGGGACCATCGTCCCCCTCCCCGGCGAGGTGATGCCGCCACCGAAGCGGACGCTCTTCGAGCTTTCGCCGATCAATATTCGCCGCTGGCGGAATTTTCGCGCCAACAAGCGCGGCTACTGGTCGCTGTGGATCTTCCTCGTCCTTTTCGGGGTATCGCTCTTCGCCGAGTTCATCGCCAACGACCGGCCGCTCATCGTCTCCTACAAGGGCGAGATCCTGTTCCCCGTCTTCGTCGACTATCCGGAGGAGAAGTTCGGCGGCTTCTTTGCCGTCACCGACTACCGCTCCGGCTTCATCCGCGACGAGATCAACGCGCATGGCTGGATGCTCTGGCCGCCGATCCGCTACTCCTACCGGACCGCCAATTTGGACTTTCCGATCGACGCGATGTCGGCGGCGATCGGCCGGACGGTCGGCTTTCCGACTGCGCCCAACTGGCTGCACCTCAATGCGCTCTGCAAGACACCTTCGGACGACGAGAAAGTCCAACACTATTGCAGCCCGGCCTACTGGAACTGGCTCGGCACCGACGATCAGGGCCGCGACGTGCTGGCGCGGCTCATCTACGGCTTCCGCCTTTCGGTCCTGTTCGGCTTCACGCTGACCATTGTCTCTTCGGTGATCGGCGTCGGCGCGGGCGCCTTCCAGGGCTATTTCGGCGGCTACCTCGATCTCCTGTTCCAGCGCTTCATCGAGATCTGGACCTCGATACCCTCGCTCTATCTTCTGCTCATCATCTCATCGGTGCTGGTGCCGGGGTTCTTCGTGCTGCTCGGCATACTGCTCTTGTTCTCATGGGTTTCGCTCGTCGGCCTGGTGCGCGCGGAATTTCTGAGAGCGCGGAACTTCGGCTACGTGAAGGCCTCGCGCGCGCTCGGCGTCAGCAACCTCACCCTGATGTTCCAACACATTCTGCCGAACGCGACGATCGGCACTTTGACATTCGTGCCCTTCATCCTGAACGGCTCGATCACCACGCTGACCTCGCTCGATTTTCTCGGCCTTGGCATGCCGCCCGGCTCGCCTTCGCTCGGCGAACTTCTGGCGCAGGGCAAGAACAACCTGCAGGCGCCGTGGCTCGGCATTACCGGCTTCCTCGTGATCTCACTGATGCTGTCGCTCCTGATCTTCGTCGGCGAGGCGGTGCGCGACGCGCTCGATCCGCGCAAGACCTTCGTCGGCGGCGGCGGCGAGCGCCATCTCTCGGCCGAAGAAAGCGACGTGAGCTACGGGAATCCGGCGCCGGGATCGGCAGCGGCGGCGGACGCGCTGCTCTCGATCCGCGATCTAGAGGTGGAGTTTCACCAGGGCGACAGCGTCGTGCATGCGGTGCGCGGCGTCTCCTTCGACATCCGTGCGAAAGAGACGGTCGCGCTCGTGGGCGAATCCGGATCGGGCAAATCGGTGACGGCGCTCTCCGTCATGAAGCTCCTACCCTACCCTTCCGCCCATCACCCAGCCGGCTCGGTGACGTTCGAGGGCGACGAGCTCCTCAATGCCGACGAGAGGACGCTCCGCAAGGTGCGCGGCAATCGCATCTCCATGATCTTCCAGGAGCCGATGACCTCGCTCAATCCGCTGCATACCGTCGAGCGGCAGGTTGGCGAAATCCTCGAAGTGCATCGCGGCATGCGCGGCGCGGCCGTCCGGGCGCGTGTGCTTGAGCTGCTGACGCAAGTCGGCATTCGCGAACCGGAGACGCGCCTCAATTCCTATCCGCATCAGCTTTCGGGCGGGCAGCGCCAGCGCGTCATGATCGCCATGGCGCTCGCCAACCAGCCGGACCTCTTCATCGCCGACGAGCCGACCACGGCACTCGACGTGACCGTGCAGGCGCAGATCCTTCAGCTTCTTGCCCGGCTCAAGGCGGAGACGGGGATGGCGATGCTCTTCATCACCCACGATCTCAACATCGTTCGCCGCATCGCCGACCGCGTGTGCGTGATGACGGACGGGAAGATCGTCGAGCAGGGTCCGACGGAGGAGGTCTTCGCGCACCCGAAGCACGCTTACACCAAGCATCTCCTCGGCGCCGAGCCGAAGGGCGAGCCGCCGAAGAGCGACCCGAACGCCCCGACCGTCGTCCGCGCCGACGATCTGAAGGTGTGGTTCCCGATCCAGCGCGGGTTCCTGCGGCGCACCATCGGCTACATCAAGGCGGTGGACGGCGTCGACGTCGTGGTGCGCGAAGGGCAGACGCTCGGCGTCGTCGGGGAGTCGGGCTCCGGCAAGACCACGCTAGGGCTTGCCATTCTGCGGCTGATCTCGTCGAAGGGGCGTATTGTATTCCTCGGCCGCGACATTCAAGGCGCGCGGTTCAAGGAGATGCGACCGCTGCGCGCCGATATGCAGATCGTGTTCCAGGATCCTTTCGATTCGCTCAGCCCACGCATGGTGGTCGGCGATGTCGTGGCGGAGGGGCTCAGGGTGCACGAGCCGCGGCTTCCCGATGCTGAGCGCGAGGCGCGCGTCATCCGCGCGCTCGAAGAGGTCGGCATCGATCCGGAGAGCCGCTTCCGCTATCCGCACGAGTTTTCCGGCGGCCAGCGCCAGCGGATCGCCATCGCCCGCGCCATGGTGCTGAAGCCGCGCTTCGTCATGCTCGACGAGCCGACGTCGGCGCTCGACATGAGCGTGCAGGCGCAGATCGTCGATCTCCTGCGCGAGCTGCAGGAGAAGCACAATCTCTCCTACCTTTTCATCAGCCACGACCTGCGCGTCGTCCGCGCGCTCGCCAACGACGTGATCGTCATGCGCGACGGCAAGGTCGTGGAAGCCGGCCCGGCGCAATCGGTCTTCGAGAACCCGAAGACCGACTACACGCAGGCGCTCATGGCCGCGGCCTTCTCGCTGAAGGTCACCCACGCCGCGGCCGTGCGCGAATAGCGTCCGCCGCATTCCGGTTGAAATCGGGGCGTAAATGAAGCCGGCGCTGCTCGTCGCCACCAAGGGATGGGACGCGGAGACCTGGGCCAAGCGGCTGCGCGCGCGGCTTCCCGGCCGCGCAATCCTGGCGACGGAGCGGGACGGACTCTTCCGCGGCCCCGAAGCGGCGCTCGCGGCCGTCAATTACGTGCTTGTCTGGAAGCCGCTGCAGGAGACGCTCGACCGCCTGCCCGGGCTTCGCGCGATCTTCTCGCTCGGCGCCGGCGTCGACCACGTCTTCGCGCTGCCGCGCCTCCCCGACGTGCCGGTGGCCAGAATCGTCGACGCCGACCTGACGCGGCGCATGACCGAGTACGTGGTCTGGCAATGCCTCGACCATTTGCGGCTTGGGCGGACCTATCGCCGGCAGCAGCGCGAACATCGCTGGCGCGACGTCGAGCCGCCGGCGGCGCATGAAATCACGGTCGGGATCATGGGCCTCGGCGTGATGGGAAGGAGCGCCGCCGAAGCGCTGCTCCGTCTCGGCTTCGGCGTGCGCGGGTGGGCGCGCGCACCGAAAGCACTTCCTGGCGTCGAAACGTTCGCCGGCGCCGACGGTCTCGACGCATTTCTTTCCGGCACCGACATCCTGGTCTCGCTTTTGCCGTTCACGCCGGAGACGCGCCACCTCGTCGACCTGGCTCTCCTGAAGAAGCTGCGCCGGACGGGCCCGCTCGGCGGGCCGGTCTTCATCAATGCCGGCCGCGGCGGGACGCAAGTCGAGGCCGAATTGGTTGCAGCGCTCACAGACGGCACGCTCAGCGGGGCAAGCCTCGACGTCTTCGAGGAGGAGCCGCTTTCGCCGAAAAGCCCGCTTTGGGATTTCGACAACGTCACGATCACGCCGCACGTGGCAGCGGTCTCCGACCCGGTGGCGCTCGCGCGCCAGATCGCCGAGCAGATCGAGGCGTTCGAGCGCGGCGAGCCGCTCAGTAACTGCGTCGACCGAAGACGCGGTTATTGAAGGGCCCGACCATCGCCGTGTTGAGCGCCAGGATCGTGTCGCTGCGATCATTCGGGATCGGGCGGAAATCGAGATCGGAGAGCAAGGCTTCGACGCGGGCGCGAAGGTTCGGCCGCCGCGCGGTGGCGCCGACGTCAATGGCGATGACGCGTGTGCGGCGCAGCGTCCGCTGCGCGCCGAACAATATCTCCGGCTCAACGCCTTCCCCGTCGATCTTCATGAAGTCGACCACCGCGAGACGCGCCATGAACTGCAACCGGTCGAGCGGCCAGGCTTCGACGTTGGCGTTGCGCGCATTCGCCCGGCCATCCTCGATAAGCGAGCTCTCCGACGTGTCGAGCGAGCCGTGCAGGCGCAGATTGGCGCGCTCCTTCCACAGCGCATAAGGGTAGATCTGGACCCTGCCGAGCGCGGCCGTGTTCCGCTCCAAGCAGACGAAAGCGAGCGGGTCGGGCTCGAAGGCGACGACGCGCGCACCCGCGGCGGCGCACCAGAGCGAGAACTCGCCAATTCCGGCGCCGATATCGATGACGACGTCGCCTTCGCGCGGGACGTAGCCAGTGCGCCCGAGATATTTCTCGGCGACCGAATTCAAGCCAGGTGTTGATGCCGTTCTTGAAGACACCGGCGCGGCGGACGTTCGGAACCAAGATGTGCCTGACCCCGTCGTCGACGCGCACCAGGCCCGTATCCGGTCTGAGCGACACCGCGCGCCCGCGCCCGAGGCGCATGGCGTGCCAAGAAAGCGCCAGGCGCTCGTAGTGCAGGCGCAGACGATCTTGGATTCGTTCCGTTCGGGAGGGGGGCTCGGGCGCCATTTCGGACGTCTTGTGAAGCATCACGGTCTCTGCCTTCACCGCCCTGGCGTTGCGTCATCGCAGCCTGTCGAAGCGACCGGTTAGGCGTGACAGCAGCCGGCAGTTTCTAGTCCTCTGCCCGCAGCCCCGGTGATGATCCCCTCGTTCTCCGCAAGCTTATCCGAGGACCCGAAGAGCGCAAGCCTGCCGACGGTGGACTGCGCTCAGGCGAGCCTTTTTACCGTCGTGAGCGTGCGACCTTTTCGGCCGAGCCGCTCGATCGTTGCGGCAAGCGGCTCGGATGCAACCGCCATGTGGTAGGCGTTGGCGTGGAGCAGCGTTTCGGCGTCGCGCATGACGCCGAGATGGCCCGCCCAGAAGAGAATGTCGCCGCGCTCAAGCGGCGGCAAGCCGCCTTCCAGCGGCAGGCGCGCACCAAGCGCGCTTTCCTGCATGTCGGTGTCGCGCGGCGCCGCAATTCCCGCCGCCTTGAGCGCAACCTGGATCAAGCCGGAGCAATCGATACCGAGCGCGGTCTTGCCACCCCAAAGGTAGGGAACGCCCAGGAAGCGCTCCGCGACCGCCGTCCAATCGGGCTCAAACACGTCGCACGCCGAGAGATGCTGGACAACAATCGCGCCTTTCGGCGCGATTAAAGCGTAGCGGGCGTTCGCGTCCGCCGCTTCGCCGATGACGGCAACTTCGGCGCCGAGCGGCAGCGCCGCAAGCGGCGGCGATTTGATGTCAGGTTCGGCGAAGGCGAAGGTGCGGACCGCGGCCACCTTGTGCGTCGGTTCGGGCCCGAGCTCGTCGAGGTCGGACCGCGGCATCCAGCCGACGTAGCGGTCCTCCAAGAGCTGCGCCCAAACCCAGCCGTCGGATGTCGTCTCGAAGACCTTCACGCGTTCGCCGCAAAGCGCCTCCGTCTCCTGCCGGGCGGTCTCTGAGGGTGCTTTGCGGACCGGCGCCTGCGGCGCCTTCACCCGGAGCTCCTGGCCCGGGACGAAGCGCTCCGCCTTGACGCGCCCGCGAAGCGCGACTGTCCGCGAGGTCGGAGCGGAAAGCATTGAGGCGCGGATCGAGGGGCTTCATGGGCAAATCAAATCAGGGCGGCAGCGCCGCGGCCTTCGACGCCACGAGATCGCCGAGCCGCTCCAGAAACAGCGCGCCGTTCACCGTGCGCTGGACGAGGACGTTTCGCCGGTCGCTCGGATCGCGCTTGCGGCTGACCAGCCCCTGCCGCCCCATCGTATCGAGCGCACGGGTGATAACCGGCTTGGTGACGCCGAGCTTCGCCGCGAGCGCGCGCACTGTGTGCGGCTGCGGCTCCAGATAGACGGTGATGAGCACGGTAAGCTGGCGCACGGAAAGGTCCGGCTCCGCGTCGCGGACGAGCGCGAGCGACACGTCGTGCCAGAGGCGCAGAGCTTGCGCCGGGCGCACCTGGACGGCCATTCCCCAGCCCACGACTTCGTTTCGGCACCGAACCGATTAAAGCGGTCTCTCTCATCGGGGGCAAGCGAAACTCAGCCATGGTGGCGGGACAGATAATGGAAGAGCGCGCGGATCGCCTGCGCCTCGCCGCCTTCCGGCCCTGTCGACCGAGGCGTCGGATTCCAGGCGAAAATATCGAAGTGCGCGAAGGTGTTCGTGGCGGAGACGAAACGACGCAGGAAGAGCGCGGCCACGATCGAGCCGGCGAAGCTGTTCTGCGCGATGTGGTTCAGGTCGGCGACCTTGGAGGCGAGCCAGGAATCGTAGGGCTTCCAGAAAGGCATGCGCCAGACCGGATCGTGGACCTCGGCCGCCGCCGCCTCGATCGCCGCGGCGAAGGCGGCATCGTCGGTGAAATACGGCGGCAGGTCCGGCCCAAGCGCGACGCGCGCGGCGCCCGTCAAGGTCGCCATCGTGACGACGAGGCTCGGCGCCTCCTCGTCGGCGAGCGCAATCGCGTCGGCGAGCACCAGGCGCCCTTCGGCGTCGGTGTTGCCGATCTCGACCGTCAGCCCCTTGCGGCTCTTCAAGACGTCGCCGGGCCGGAAGGCACGACCCGATATGGCATTCTCGGCCGCCGGGATCAGCACGCGCAGACGCAGCTTCAGCCCGGCCTCCATGATCATCGAGGCAAGGCCGAGCACGTTCGCCGCGCCCCCCATGTCCTTCTTCATCAGCGCCATGCCGGTCGCCGGCTTGATGTCGAGCCCGCCGGTGTCGAAGACGATTCCCTTGCCGATGAGCGTCACCTTGGGGTCCGCGTCGCGGCCCCAGCGCATGTCGACCAGACAGGGAGGGCGATCGCTCGCCGCCCCGACCGCATGGATCAGGGGAAAGCCGCGCGCCAGCGCGTCCCCTTCGACGACGGATATCTCCGCGTTGAAGCGCGCGGCGAGATCGGCGGCGGCACCCGCGAGGTCGCGCGGCGAAAGGTCGTTCGCCGGCGTGTTGATGAGATCGCGCGCCAAGAACACCGCATCGCGCACGCGCGCCAGCGCTGCGCGATCAACGCCGTCCGGAACGACGAGGCGCGGTGCGTCCGTCTTCGGCCTGCGGTAGCGGTCGAAGCGGTAGCTTGCGAGCGCGAAGGCGAGCGCTGCGAGCTCCGGCTCGTCGAAGCCGTCCGCCAGGCGGTAGGTGCCCGCAGGCAGCCCGGTCGCGAGCTTGCCGACGAGAAGCGGCCCGCGCTCCGCCGCGTCAGCGCCGCCGAGCCCGAAGAGGACGCGCCCGAGATTGCCGTCGGCGTCGGGAATGAGGATGTGCCGCCCCGGCTCGGCCTTGAAGCCCGTGGCGGCGGCGAAGCGGCGCTCGCGCTCGTCAAGCGCGGCAAGCGCCCCCTCAAGCGCCTCCGCCTCAACCAGGTGAACGGGGACGGCGCCCGCAGCTTCGGAGACCAGCGTATCCGCACCCATATCAACCCCAATTCGTCTTCGATTGCGCCGGATTAGAGCCCAGGCGGGCGGCTTTGCAACGCTAGAAACAGCGTTAACGAACCCTTAACGGGGCGTGCCTAAGCCTTGCGGGATCAATTGCTTCGGGGGACGTCATGAGGATGCGTATCGGGCGGACGGGGCGGCGCGGAAGGCTCGCCCGCTTGGCCGCCGGTGCGGCGGTCATCGCCCTGCTTGCGGGGTGCGCGACGAAGTCGGAAGGCCCGCTTTACACCGGCTCGATCGGCAGCAGCGCGACCCTTGTCCCCTCCGATCTTTCGCCCGAGGAAGCGCTCACCGCAGTGCAGAAATGGGGCACCGCCTATTCGCACGACGAGAAGGACCGCGTCGCGGCGCTGAACTATGCTGCGGCGCTCAGAGCCGCCGGGCAGACCGGGCAAGCCGTTGCCGTCATGCGCAAGGCGGCGATCTATCACCCCGAGGACCGCGAGGTTCTTGCCGCCTACGGCAAGGCGCTCGCCGCCGACGGCAAATTCGACGAGGCGCTTGTCACGGTGCAACGCGCGCAACGCTCCGACAATCCCGACTGGCAGCTGCTTTCCACCGAAGGCGGAATCCTCGATTCCCTGAACCGCCACGAAGAGGCGCGGGCACGCTACCAGCAAGCCTTGGTGCTGGCGCCGGGCGAGCCGCAGATCCTGAACAACCTCGGCCTCTCCTACGTGCTCACCAACGATCTCGAAGAGGCCGAGAAGGTGCTGCGCCAAGCGGCCGCGAGCCCTAAGGCGACGCTTAAGAACAAGGAGAACCTGGCGCTCGTCCTGAGGCTGAGAGGCAAGAAGGCGGAGGCCGACGCGATCGCCCCGCCGGAACCCGCTGCAGGGGCACCCGTCGCGCAAGGCGATGCGCCGGGCGACGTGAATACCTGGGCAGACCTCGCCCGTAACGGCTGACGCCGCTTCACGTCGCGAACGGACGCGCGGGGCCTCCGACGCGACGCTTCCCGCCTACCAGATGCGAGAGACCTGGATCGCCGCCGGCGTGATGATGACGGCGAAGAGCACCGGCAGGAAGAACAGAATCATCGGCACGGTCAACTTCGGCGGCAGCGCGGCAGCTTTCTTCTCAGCCTCCTGCATGCGCATGTCGCGGTTCTCCTGCGCCAGAACGCGGAGCGCCGTGCCGATCGGGGTGCCGTATTTTTCCGCCTGGTTCAGCGCCGTCACCACCGAGCGCACACCCTCTAGGCCAGTGCGCTCGCTCAGATTGTCATATGCCTTGCGCCGGTCCTGTAGATACGAAAGCTCCGCGGTCGTCAGGCTGAGCTCCTCGGCGAGCGCGATCGATTGGCTGCCGATCTCCTCCGAGACTTTGCGGAACGCGCCCTCGATGCCCATGCCGGATTCGACGCAGATCAGGAGCAGGTCGAGAGAATCCGGCCAGGCGCGGCGGATCGACTTCTGCCGCTTGGTGATCTTATTGCGCACGTAGAGCGTGGGGCCGTAATAGCCAAGATAGGCGACCACCAGCGTGATCGCGAGCTTCAGCATGAACGGCTTGTCGAGCTGAATGATGAAAAAGACGTAGAGCACGGCCACGGCAAACATCACGATCGGCATGATGAGCCTGAGCGTGAGGAAAACGAATACCGGGTTCTGACCGCGATAGCCGGCCTGGCGTAGCATTTTAACGGTGTGGCCGTCCTCGGCCTGACGCGCGAGGTTGAAGCGGTCGACGATGTCCTTGAAGAACTTCTTCGGCTCTGCGCGCAGCGAAGTCTGTTGCTTCTTCTGCGCATCGAGCTTGGCGCGCTCACGCGCTCGAATGCGCTCGCGCTCGCTCGAGATTTGTCGCATGCGCGAAGTGAGCTCGTCGCGCGCCAGATAGGGCCAGGCGATCACCACGATCGTGGAGAAGACCGCGAGAGCGGAGGCCATCGCGACGATCAGCTGAGTATTTTGGCTGAGAAGGTCCACGGCTGCCTCAATAATCGAAATTGATCATCTTGCGCATCACCATGATACCGATGAACATCCACAAGCCGGCGATTGCGAGCACGATGTTCCCGGTCGTGTTGGTGAAGAGAAGTATGATGTAGTCCGGGCTGGTGAAGTAGACGAGGATGGCGACGATGACCGGCAACGAGCCGATGATGCCGGCGGAGGACTTCGCCTCGGCGCTCATGGCGCGAATCTTTCCGGCCATCATCTTGCGGTCGCGCAGCACCTTGGAAAGGTTCGACAGCGCCTCTGAAAGACTGCCGCCCGAGCGCGCCTGAATGGAAACCACGATTGCGAGGAAGTTCGACTCCGGGAGCGGGATGCGCTCCGGCAGCCGCCCGACCGCGTCCTGCAGCGGCATGCCGAGCGTCTGATCCTCGACAATTTCGCGGAACTCCCCGGCCACCGGTTCCTGCGCTTCGTTGGCGATCACCTTGAGACAGTCGACGAGGGGCAGACCCGCCTTGACGCCGCGCACGATCACGTCGACTGCGTTCGGCAGCTCGTTGCTGAATTGCCGCAGGCGGCGCTTGCGCTTCCAGTTCACGAAAAAGTGCGGGAGCAGCACGCCGGCGGAGAATCCGAAGCCGATGGCGGGGATCCAGGACAGGCGAATCCCGAGCATACAGACGAGCGTCACGACGAGCGCCGTCGCGATGCAGACGAGATAATAGGTGTTCTTGTTCCAACCGAGGCCGGCCTGCCGCATGCGCGTCATCAGCGTCGGCTTCTGGCTCTTGCGCGCCTTTGCCTTCTGCGTCTCTTCGAGTTCCTTAAGCGTGTCTTCGACGGAGCGCCGACGACGTCCCTCCTCCGCCGAAATCCGCTCGGAGGCGGCCTTGCGCTTCGTCGCGGCGATTGACTCCAGCCGCTTCTCGCCCTTCGAGCGGCCGCCGAGCCGCGGATAGAGCGCGGCCACGACGACGCCGCCGATGGAAAACGCGGCGAGCAGGGCCACCGCGACCTGGACCATGAGGGGCGAGAACATGGACTAGCCGCGGCCGACGGATTCGCCGGTGTCGGCGGAGTCGAGCGCGGCGGCAAGCCGTGCCTCCTCCCCGTAGTAGCGAGCACGATCCCAGAAACCCGGACGGCCGATGCCCGTGGAGCGATGCCGGCCGATGATCCGTCCGTTCGGATCCTCGCCGACGATATCGTAGATGAAAAGGTCCTGGGTGATGACCACGTCGCCTTCCATGCCGAGCACTTCGGTGATGTGGGTGATGCGGCGGCTGCCGTCGCGCAGGCGTGCCGACTGCACGATCACGTCGATCGAGGACACGATCATCTCGCGCAGGGTCTTGGAGGGCAGATTGTAGCCGCCCATCGTGATCATCGATTCGATGCGCGAGAGAGCTTCGCGCGGGCTGTTAGCATGCAGCGTGCCCATTGAACCGTCATGACCGGTGTTCATCGCCTGCAAGAGGTCGAAGGCCTCGGGTCCGCGCACCTCGCCGACGATGATCCGCTCCGGACGCATACGCAGACAGTTCTTGACGAGGTCGCGCATGGTGACCTCGCCCTCGCCCTCGATATTGGGCGGCCGCGTCTCCAGCCGCACGACATGCGGCTGCTGCAGCTGCAGCTCCGCCGCGTCCTCGCAAGTGACGACGCGCTCATCGGCGTCGATATAGCGGGTGAGGCAGTTCAACAGCGTCGTCTTGCCGGAGCCGGTGCCTCCGGAGATGAGAACGTTGCAGCGAACGCGCCCGATGATCTGCAGGATCGTCGCGCCTTCCGACGTGATCGTTCCGAACTGGACAAGCTGGTCGAGCGTCAGCTTGTCCTTCTTGAACTTTCGGATGGTGAGCGCCGGGCCGTCGATCGACAGCGGCGGCACGATGACGTTGACACGCGAACCGTCAGGCAGGCGCGCGTCGCAGATCGGACTTGCCTCGTCGACGCGGCGGCCGACCTGACTGACGATGCGCTGGCAGATGTTCAGAAGCTGTGAGTTATCGCGGAAGCGGACGTCGGTCTCTTCGACCTTGCCCCTGACTTCGATGAAGATGCGGTCGGCGCCGTTGACCATGATGTCGGCGATGTCGTCGCGCGCGAGCAGCGGTTCGAGCGGCCCGTAGCCAAGGACATCGTTGCAGATGTCTTCGAGCAGCTCTTCCTGTTCGGCGATCGACATCACCACGTTCTTCACGGTGATGATGTCGTTGACGATGTCGCGAATCTCCTCGCGCGCCTGATCCATGTCCATCTTGGACAGTTGCGACAGGTCGATCGTGTCGATCAGGGCGCCGAAAATCTGCGTCTTCAGATCGTAATATTCGTCGGTCTTGCGCTGCTGCCGTCCCTGCACCGGAAGCGGCGCGACGACAGGAGCCGGCCGCGCTCCCGCGGGCGGCGCCGGCCTCCCCGGCACCGGCGGCGTGGCCTGCTGTGCGGCGGCGATATCCGCCGCCTTCGGCGGCCGATCCATCAGCAGGTCGGAGGTCGTGCTACGCTTGCCGAACATTTGCACTCCTTGCCGTGTCAGCCCGCCTTCTTAGCCTTGGCCTTGGACTTCGGACGGTTGGTAAGCTTCTGCAGAAACGGTCGGAGATCGAGACCGCGCCTACGCGCCTTCTTGAGCTCCTTGCGCCCGCCAACCACCTGCGCGATGTCGGCGAAGAGGTCCGAGACCGTGGTCTTGGCGGAAGCCTCGGCGATCATCTGTCCGTTGTTGGAGGCCGTGCCGAAGAGCAACGGATCGAACGGGATGGCGGCGATCGGCGTCAGCTGCAGGGCGGCGGCGAAATCGTCCGGCTTGATCTCCGGGCGCTTCGGGACGCCGACCTGATTTAGGATCAGCTTCGGCGGAGTATCGTTTGGGCGCGCCTGGCGCAGGAGATCAACGATCGCCTTGGCGTTGCGCAGGTTGGCAAGGTCGGGGACCGCGGTGACGACAACCTCGTCGGCAGCGATCAGCGTCTTGCGCACCCACGCCGACCACTGATGCGGCACGTCGAGGACGACGGTCGGTACGTTCGCCTGAACGATCTCGAGAACCTGGTCGAATGCCGCCTCGGGGAAATCATACGCCTTGTCGAGCGCGACCGGCGCAGTGAGCAGGCTCAAATGCTCCTCGCACTTGGCAAGCAGACGGTCGAGCAGCACCTCGTCGAGGCGGTCGGCGCCGAACACGGCCTCGGCGATGCCCTGCGCCGGGTCGAGGTTGAAGTCGAGGCCGGCCGTTCCAAACGGCAGATCGAGATCGGCGAGGATCACGTCGGAGCCGACGAGACGCGCCATGGTCCAGGCGACGTTGTGGGCGACCGTGGACGAGCCGACCCCGCCCTTGGCCCCGATGAAGGCGTAGGACTGGCCGAGCTTCTCGGTGTTGGGGTCGTGATAGACGTTGGAGATCGACGTGATGATCGACATCACGTCGACCGGCGCAACCAGATACTCCGAGACACCACGCTTCAGGAGCTCGCGATACAGCCGAACGTCGTTCGTATGCCCGACCACCATCACCTTGGTGCCGGCGTCGCAGACTTCGGCCAAGCCATCGAGCAGGCCGACCAACTCTTCGAACGACAGCCGCGTCTCAACCAGAATGAGGTTCGGGGTCGGCGCCGAACGATAGAACTCGACGGCCGCGTTCAGGCCGCCGGTGTGCACCTTCACATGCGCTCGCGACATCCGCCGGTCCATGGCGGCAGTCTCGATCGTGCCGGCAATTTCCGGCGTGTCGCAGAACGCCTGGATGGTGATGCGCGGGATCGGGCGCGCCTCGGGCGGCCGCGGGGCGACATCTTCCCCTTCCGGGGTCAGGTCATGGGCGAGGTTGGTCATCGTGCGTCAGCCCCCGATGCCGCTTTCGATCAGCAAGATGTTGGACTTCGGATCGGCGCCGGTCCGGTATTTGGAGATGATGTCGGCGCGGCGATTGCCGTCGGCGGGCGTCATCGGCTGCGGGCGGACGAAGTCCGCCGGATTGTCCACCATGGCCGCGAGGTTGTGCTGCGCCGAGCATCCGAAGTTGTAATAGTCGCTGTTGCGATTGTTCGCAGTGCCGCCGTCCGGCCAGACGCCGCATCGCGGCACAACCGCCTTCACCCGCAGATAGGAAAGGCGCAAGGCCGCAAGCTGCGAATGGTCATCAACATCATAAGGCGCGACCTGAATGTGGTTGCGTGGGACGCCGGCGCGGACCAGCGCGTAGTGGACCGCGCGCCCGGTTTCCGCCGCGGCGACTTCGTTCGCCGAGCCGGTCGGCACCTGGATCGTGATCGACCCCGTGCCGTCGGCGCGATATTCGCCGACGTAGTCGCGGATCGCCGCCTCAAGTTGGCGTGACAGCGCCGGGCCGCTCATCCCGACCTGCATGTCGAGAACCTCCGGCTCATTGGAGATGACGATCGGATGGCGCAACCGATAGTCGTAGTCGGCGGGATTGAAGTCCGAGGTTCCGGTGGTGCTGCACCCGCTTGCAAGCGTTGCCAGGAGGGCAAGCGCCACGCCGCCCAGGAGTGCCCGCGGCGAACCGCGGCGAGCATCGAATGTTGTTTTAATCATTTGTGCAGGACCCACGGCCCCCTCCCGTCAATCGAAGGTGAATCCGACTTTGGCTGCGCCCGCCCCGCCGGGAACTTGGCTCTTGGCGCCGTAGACCTTGGTCAGGCGGTCAAGGAAATAGGCTTCCGCGTCGTTGGCCATGAAGAGGTTGTCGTCAGGGCGCGCGAGCGCTTCCGGCGACACCGGCTTCACCAGGTAGGCGGTGACGATCATCACCAGCTCCGTCTGATTGGAGAGGAAATCCTTCGACGAGAAGAGCGCGCCGAGGATCGGAAGCTTCTGCAGCCACGGCAGACCGGTTGCGGCGCGGCGCGTGTCCTCCTGGATCAGGCCGGCGATCATGAAGGCACCGCCGGAGGGAAGCTCGATCGAGGTTTCCGCGCGCCTGACCGACGTCGCCGGAATGGTGACGGTCGCGGTGCTCGAGATCGGCACCGAGACGGCGCCGGTCGCGGATAGTGTCGCTCACCTCGGTCCGCATCTTGAGGCTGATGCGGCCGGGCGAGAGCACCACCGGCGTGAATGCGAGATTCACGCCGAACGGCTTGAACGTGACGCTGATCTGGCCGTTATCGCCGGCGACCGGGACGGGGAACTCGCCGCCGGCCAGGAAATTCGCCGTCTCGCCGGAGACCGCGGTCAAAGTCGGCTCGGCGAGGGTCCTGAGCATGCTCGTCTCTTCGAGCGCCTGCAGTGTCGCCTGCACCGTGTCACCGCCGCTCGTCGTATACTTCGAACCGACCTCGCCCGGCGTGTTGGCCGAATTGAAGGGGAAGGTGAGCGGGCTGCCGCCGGCGCCGTTCGCAACCGTGCCGAGGGCGCTCGTCAAATTCGTGCCGATGCCGAACGGCCCGTTGTTGGCTATGCCGTCGATAAACACGCCCTTCATGTTGATGCCGAGCTGCTTGATGACAGAGCGCTGCACCTCGACGACCGAAACTTTGAGAGCGACCTGCTCCTCGCCGGTGATGTTGAGGAGATTGATGATGCCGGGGCCGGAGCCGGCGGAGTAGGTCGACGTCGTCGAGGTCGAGGTCGACGCCGGAGGCGGTGCCCTGCGCACTCGCACCGGTCACCGAGACGGGTGCCCGTGCGATCATGCTCTGCGTGATCTCCACCGCGCGCGAGGCGTCCGTCGCAGAGGGGCACCTGCCCGCGCAGCACGATCGAGCCCTGGATCGCCTCGGCGCGGACGTAACCGTTCGGGATCGCCTCGGCGAGCAAGCTGGTTCAGGGCACCGAGATCGGCGTCTACGTAGACGTTGAAGCTGGCGATCTGTCCGCCGCTGGTGTCGAACAGGAACACGCTCGCCTGGCCGAGGTCCACGCCGATCAGGTAGAGCCGCGTCGATGTGCGCAGCACCGCGTCGGCGATCTGCGGATTAGAGACGAGCACGTCCCCGGCGGCCTTCGGCAGATCGATGACGACAGACTTGTTGATGCCGAGATAGACGGGACGGCCGTCGAGATTGTCGCCGACGGCGCAGCTTCACGTAGGCCGGGGCGTCCGCCGCAAAGGATGCAGTCGGGAGGAAGGCGACGACAGCGAACGCGATCGTCAGGAAGGCTGCCCGGATTCGTCCAAGCGCGGTCATTTCGTTTGCTCCTCGGGATCGGGGCTTTTCATTGAGTCGTGGTGATTTGGCTGCGGCCGGCCCGGAAGATACGCACCGTTCCGCTTTGCCGGTGTTCCTGCGAACCGACGACTTCGGCGGCGTCGGCCATGCTTCGCAAGCGCGAGCGACAGCGTGCCGGAGGCCTCGGCGGCGGTGATGAGCTCGACCTGCGCCGGGTCGAGTTCAAGCGTCGCCGTCTTGCCGATAGCGGCTGCCTCGCCCTCTTTCTCTCCGACCGTCTGGTCGATTGCGAGCACCTTGATGTTGGAAAGGATCGTACGGCTGACATTCTCGGCGGGCGCGTCGGAGCTCGCCTGCTGGGCGACCGTCTGCACGACATCGACCCGGTCGCCGGGCAGGATGAAGCCGCCGGCGGTGTTGCTGGCGGAAATGCGCACGGCAATCGCGCGCATGCCGGACGGCAGGATGGCGGAGAGGAAGCCGCTTCCCGGCCGTGCCAAGCTTCACCTCGCGAATCGGCTCGCCTGCGACGAACTGGCTGCGCACGATCGAGTCCTTCAAGCGACTCGACCGCGTCGGGCCGCGTCTGCTTCTGGATGTAGGTCGGGTTCATCGCGTCGTCCGGCCAGCGCTGCCAGCGGATGTTGTCCGCCGTCAGCTTCTCGCCCTGCCCGATGTCGGCGGCCGCGACCAGCACGTCCTGCGACTGGATCTGCGGCGCCAGCTCGACCACCGTCGGCGCCGGAGTTCCCGTCGGGCCCATATTCAGCGCCAGGTACGCGGCAATGCCGCCCGCAACGAGTGCGACGGCGAGTACGAGCACGCGAAACAGGTTCATCGTAGTTGCCCCGATTTTTCCGGCCCGCGAACGCGGCCATCAACGCGAGGCAGTCTCGCGAGCAAAGGTCAAAGGATGGTTAATGACCAGTATTCCCGCGGATTTCCGCGGCCTCGAGCGCGGCAAGTCGCATGGTTAACAAGTGCAAAACGAAGAACGAATCGCAAAACGCCGCGCTCTCCTCAATGCAGCGCGTGAACGACCCAGGCAGTATCGGGAAAGACAAGAAGCGCGGCCGGCGCCATCGCCGCCCCATAGGGAACGCCGGCGCGCGAATCATGCAGCTGCGCAATCCACGGCACGCGATAGAAGAGCATCGGTATTGCCGTGGTCCGCAGCTGCACGATGATGAGCGTCAGAATGCCGCCGAGCACCGACGCGTAGGCGAAGTAGATCAGCGCCTCGTGCGGCTGGAACCAGAGCGCGGTCACGGCGGCGAGCTTGGCATCGCCGCCGCCGATCCAGCCAAGGGCGAAAAACGTGAAGGTGACGACGAGCACGAAGCCGCCGACCGCCGCGCTCGCGCCGAGTTCGCTCAGGCTGAAGCCCGAAAGCGGGGCAAGCACAAGCCAGCCACAGCCGATCGCGACGACGAGCATGTTGCGGATTCTGAGGGTCACCAGGTCCATCAGCCCGGCGTAGATCATAGCGAGCGGAAACAGGACGAGGCCGCATGTGGCGGCGGCGGTCGAGATCGTCATGCGCGAACCGGCGTATTTTGAGCCGCCGCCATGGTTCCAGGAAATAATTGCGAAAAGGGAAAGGATCGCCGCAGACACGCGAAAACGGAGGGCAACCTCGCCCTCCGCTTCGGTCCGACGGCTTGTGAGGCCAGAACTACTGCAGCTGTGTCGCGATCTCGTTGAACTTTGCGCTCAGCCGCGTGCCGATGGTCGACAGCACGCCAATGATCACGACCGAAATCAGAGCCGCGATGAGACCGTATTCGATAGCGGTCGCACCAGACTCGTCCTTCGCGAACTGGCTGAAAATTTTTGTCATCTGTCTGCTCCTAACTCCACCAACCGATGCCACGCTTCGATGGACTTGCCGCCGAAACTCACATTCAGCTAGCAGTGATTGTTTGCACCAAAGTTAACTTGGGACATTTGACAAAAAAAGCGACCGGAAATGCCGCCAATGGTAAAAATAGAATCAATTCTCTCGGCTTAT
Organism: uncultured Alphaproteobacteria bacterium; assembly: GCA_963778625.1. Taxonomy (GTDB): domain Bacteria; phylum Pseudomonadota; class Alphaproteobacteria; order Rhizobiales; family Afifellaceae; genus DASWJZ01. The sequence continues at coordinate 462,129 of CAVZVB010000016.1, read as the reverse complement.
TCATGAGGCTCTATTTATCTGAGCATGGAGAACTCCCCGCGCTAGTCTGTTAAACGCTTGTTAACCTCGTTGGGTGGATAGATGAGCATAGTTCGTGCGCGCCGTCGGCCATCGGGCTAGGGCAGCGTCTGCGCAACCGGCCGTCCGCTACGCGGCGGCCTGAACAGGAGACTGCGATGCGGTTTGACCTTGGCCCCCTCGGCCGCAGGCTTGTTATGGCGGCGATCGTCTGGTCCGGTTCGACAGCGATCGGCGCGGCGGCGGAAGAACCCATCGACGTGACCATCGACTTCGCCAAGGTGATGCGTCTCGACGCGCCGGCGCACACGATCATCATTGGCAATCCCGGGATCGCCGACGCCAGCATCGACGACGAGAAGACGCTGGTGCTGACGGGCAAGACGGCCGGCACCACGAACCTTATCGTGCTCGATGCCTCAGGACACGAGATCCTGAACTCGGTGGTACGCGTCTCCTCCGACATCCGTGCCCTCACCACCGTGTTCTACGGCGCGAATCGACAGACATTCTCCTGCGCGCCGGTGTGCGAGCAGGTCATCTCGGTCGGCGACGAAAAGGCCAAGTTCGACAACGCGACCGCGCAGATCCAGACGCGGCAGGAGCTGTCGAAGTAGTGATTAAGGTTTCGTTTACACTGGTTAAAACAAAGCGGGCACAAAACGCAGTCCTTTAAAGTTTTCTGGGAAAGGCTCTGCTATGAGGCATCCATACGCTGACGCCGCAGAGATCGACCCCGTGAACCGCAACCGCCCCGCCCATCAACGCTGCTCGCGCCGCTTCGCGCGAAGGCTGCGCGACGCCTGGCGCCGCGACGAGCGCGGCTCGGTGGCGATCGAGTTCGCAATCATCGCGCCCGTCTTCTTCTTCCTGATGTTCGTCATCGCCGAGACGGCGCTCGTCTTCGTCGCCGAGCAGGTGATGGACAACGCCGTCTTCGAGACGGCGCGGCTGATCCGCACCGGCCAGGTGCAGGACGCCGGCATGTCGAAGGCCGATTTCCAGAACGAAGTCTGCGCGCGCGCTTCCGTGTTCATCAACTGCAGCGGCGCGAACTTCTATCTCGAGGTCAAATCCTACCCGACCTTCGGCGACATGACGGTGACGCAGCCGGTGGACAGCAGCGGTGATTTCACCGACCCCGGCGCTTTCAGCTTCGGGACGGCGAGCTCCATCGTCGTGGTGCGCGCCTATTACCAATGGCCGATCAACCCGGTCATGGGCCACCAGTGGCAGAATCTGCTGCCGAACGGGAAGCTCTTGATCGGATCGTTCGCGGCTTTCCGCAACGAGCCGTTCAGCTAAGGCGGAGCGCACGATGTCCCGCGCAACGCGCCGCTCCCGCTCTTCACTTGAGCGCATCCGCCGCTTCCTCCGCCAGGACGGCGGCATGGCGGCTGTCGAGTTCTCGCTGATCCTTCCGATCCTGGTCGTGCTCTGGCTCTCTGGCGTGGAGGTCACGCAGGGGCTCAGCGTCGACCGCCGTCTCAACAATCTTGGCTCGTCCGTCGGCGACCTCGTGGCGCGGAGCAAGACGGTCACCTACGCCGACGTGAACACGATCTTCGACGTCGCGCCGGGCGCCATGTACCCCTACTGCAAGACGGCGGCGGCCTGCACCTCGGCCGGACTGCAGATGCGCGTATCGGAAGTCGGCATCGACGGATCGCAAAACGCAAAGGTGGTGTGGAGCCGGGCGAGGGGCACGACCGCATACACTGTCAACTATAACGTAACCAGCATCGTGCCGGCGACGCTGCGTGTCGCCAACACCAAGATCATCATGGCGCAGGTCTACTTCACCTACAGGCCGGCGGTCGGATATATCTTCGGATCCTACAATCTGACCGACCTGCTGTTCTTCGTGCCGCGGCTTGCCGACACGGTGAAGCTTTGCCCCGACACTAGCGGCGTCGGCTGCAAATCCTGACGCCTACTGCGCCGGCGGCAGCTCGCCTTCAGGCGAAGCGGCCGGCGCCACGGCAACGGCTTTCGGCATCCGCAACGCGTCGACGTTCTGCGCCGCCAGCACTTTCAGACCCGCATAGTCCCCCGGATCGACCGGCGCGTAGCCGCCGCCGTAGAACGGGTTGAGCCCGTCATAGGCGGCCGGATTGGCGTTCATCAGCGCCACGAAATAGGCTTCGATCTTGCTCTTTGTCAGTCTCGTCGAGCGTCCGCATCAGCGCGAAAGGCCCATGCTCGATCGGCTGCGAGCGCCAGACGATCGCCAGATCCGGCATGGCGACCGCGCCGTCGGCGACAAGCTCGCTCAGCGTGCCGCTGCGAATAGCCGTCCTCGACGCGGCCGGCGAGCGAGCTCCAGGCAAAGGCGGCGTCGGCGCGGCCGGCGGCGACGAGGCGCACGGCCGCCTCGGCCGAATCCGTCTCGATGACCGACCCGAAGGTCGTGGCCGGATCAACTCCCTCCGCCATCAGCCCGGCGAGCTGCATGCGCCGCGCGCCGATCGAATCCTCCGCGCCCATCGCCACGACCTTGCCCTCCAGGTCCGCCGTGGAGCGAATGCCGGAATCGGCGCGCACCACGATGATCGCGTGATAGGCGAGCGTGCCATCGAAGGCGCGCGGCGCGACGAGCGGCTCCAGGCAGCTGCAGCGCGAGTCGGCAAGCACGAAGGCGGCGGCCGAATAGAAGCCGCCGTCGATGCGGCGCTCCACCTGCGCGTCGATCATCGCGTCGTAGGAAGGAAACGGCAGGAACTCAACGGGCCGATCGAGCAGCCTGCCGAGGTCGTCGGCGATCGGTCCGATCAGCGCCATCGTGGCGGCGGCGCTCCGCCCGGCAAGCGCTGCGAAGCGGAGCGGCTCGGGCTTCGGCTCGTCCGCGGGAGGTGTCGCCAGATCGGAGCCGGGCTCGTCGGTCGCAACGCCGGCGGACGGTTCATCCGGTGATGGCTCGCTCGCCTGAGGCGGCGGCTCGCCCGCTTCCGGCGCGCTCACCGCCGTACCGGCCCCCGTATCAGCCCCTGTCTCGGCGCCGCCGCGGAGCGCCGAATTCCCGTCGGCGCCGAGCGGAGGAGCTTCGGACGCGCCCGCGTCGACGGCGGCCGCATCGGGGGGTGGCGGCGCGGCGGCGGAATCGCCTTCCGGCAACGCACCGGTCGGCGCTTCGGCCGGCGGCGGCTCGGCGTTTTGCTTGCCTTTCCCGAATATCTCCTTCTCGATCCACGGCTTCAGGAAGCTGAACGGACTCGATCCGCTCTGCGCATAAGCAGGCGCCGCGACGAGGAGCAGCACGGCGATGACGACAACGCCCTTCAGGAACCTCGATTTACGGCGAGCCATGGCTCTTAGAGCGCGCATCCTCAGATCGTCTGGTTGTAGGCGCCCACTTCCGGATTGCGGCGGAGCACGGCGTCAACGCCCTTGAACATCTCGCGCATGCGCTCCTCCGACACCGGGCTTTCCACGACGACCACCAGCTCGGGCTTGTTGGAGGACGCGCGGACGAGGCCCCAGGTCCCGTCGTCGGCGGCGACGCGGACGCCGTTCACCGTGACGAGGTCGCAAAGCGGGCGGCCGGCGAAAGTTTCGCCCTTCGCCCTGATCGCCTGAAGATCGCGCACGACGTTTTCGACCACCTTGTATTTCACCTCATCATCGCAATGCGGCGACATGGTGGGCGAGCTCCAGGTCATCGGAAGCGCGCGGCGGAGATCGGCCATCGTCCTCCCGGGATTGCGGTCGAGCATGTCGAGGATCGCAAGCGCGGAGACAAGCCCGTCGTCATAGCCGCGGCCGATCGGCGCGTTGAAGAAAAAGTGGCCGGACTTCTCGAAGCCGGCGATCGCGTTCAAGGCGGCGACCCGCCGCTTGATGTAGGAGTGCCCGGTCTTCCAATAATCGGTCTTGGCGCCGCACGCGATGAGCTCCGGGTCGGTCGCAAAAAGGCCGGTCGACTTCACGTCGACGACGAAGGTCGCGTTCGGATGACGCGCGGCGATGTCGCGCGCGAGCATCACGCCGACCTTGTCGGAAAAGATCGCCTCGCCCTCGTCGTCGACGACGCCGCAACGGTCGCCATCGCCGTCGAAGCCGAGCCCGACCGCGGCACCCGTTTCCAGCACCTTGTCGCGGATCGCGGCGAGCATCTTCAAGTCTTCCGGATTCGGATTGTAGCGCGGGAAAGTGTGGTCGAGCTCGGTGTCGAGCGGCACCACGTCGACGCCGATCGCTTGCAGCGCGTCTGGCGCGAAGGCGCCCGCGGTGCCGTTGCCGCAGGCAACGACCGCCTTGATGCGGTTCTTCAGTTTCGGGCGGTTCGTCAGGTCGGCGATGTAGCGGGCGGCAAAATCCTCGACGAAGACGTAAGCGCCGCCGCCCTTCGCATCGAACCTGCCGGAGAGCACGATGTCCTTCAGCCGGCCCATCTCGTCCGGGCCGAAGGTGAGCGGCCGCGCCGCGCCCATCTTGACGCCTGTCCAGCCGTTCTCGTTGTGCGAGGCGGTGACCATGGCGACGGCCGGCACGTCGAGGTCGAACTGCGCGAAATAGGCCATCGGCGTCAGTGCCAGCCCGATGTCGTGCACCTTGATTCCGGCCGCCATCAGTCCGGTCGTCAGCGCCAGCTTGATCGCGGCGGAGTAGGAACGGAAATCGTGGCCGGTCACGATCTCGGGCCTGACCCCCATCTCATAAAGCAGCGTTCCAAGGCCGAGGCCGAGCGCCTCGACCCCCATCAGATTGATCTCCGTCCCGAAGAGCCAGCGCGCGTCGTATTCGCGAAAGCCCGTCGGCTTGACCATCGGCTCCGATTCGTAGGCGCGGCTGTTTGGCTCAAGAAAGGGCTTGGGGGTGGGGAAGCTCACCGAGGGAAAGCTCACCGGGCCCGAAGCGTCGCGACTTGCCTGACGGGCAACCGCGCGTCGCGAAGCCTTACGATCGGAGACGCCTGTCGGGGCATTCATTCCGTGCTCTCAGAGCCCTTGTTCTTCTTCCCGCGATCGCCGCCGAAAGGATAGCAGCGGGCACCCGCAAAGTCGACGACGCGATCCTTGATCGAGGCGCTTGATCTTGCGGTGGCGGCCTACAAGAGTGCGCCGGGGAGCCCGGGGAAGAGACATGGAAATCGAGCGGATCGCGACATCGCCCTTCGACGACCAGCAGCCGGGGACATCGGGGCTCCGGAAGAAGGTCCAGGTCTTCGAGCAGCCGCGCTATCTGGAGAACTTCGTCCAGGCGATCTTCGACACGGTTTCCCCCGCGGCCGGCGCCCTCCTCGTTCTCGGCGGCGACGGGCGCTACCACAATCGCACCGCGATCGGCACGATCCTCAAGATGGCGGCCGCCAACGGCTACGGCCGCGTCATCGTCGGCAAAGGCGGCATCCTCTCCACGCCGGCTGCGTCGCACCTGATCCGCCTCCGCAAAGCGAGCGGCGGCATCATCCTTTCCGCCAGCCACAATCCCGGCGGCCCGCACGGCGACTTCGGGGTGAAATACAACGTAGCGAACGGCGGGCCGGCGCCGGCCGACGTCACCGACGCGATCTTCCGGCGAAGCCGCGCGATCAGCGAATACAGGATCGCGCGCGCCGGCGACCTCGATATCGAGCGGATCGGCGAGAGTGCGATCGGCGCCATGACGGTCGAGGTCGTCGACCCGGTCGCCGACTACGCGACGCTGATGGAATTGCTGTTCGATTTCGACCGCATCCGCGCGCGCCTCGAGGCAGGGCTCAGCATGCGCTTCGACGCCATGAGCGCGGTCACCGGGCCCTATGCCAAGGAGATCCTGGAGCGCCGCCTCGGCGCGCCGGCCGGCACCGTCATCAACGGCGAGCCGCTGCCCGATTTCGGCGGGCATCACCCCGATCCGAACCTCGTGCACGCGCATGCGCTCGTCGAAGAGATGTCGGCGCCCGGCGGGCCCGACTTCGGCGCCGCGTCCGATGGCGACGGCGACCGCAACATGATCGTGGGCCGGAACTTCTTCGTGACGCCGAGCGACAGCCTGGCGGTCATGGCGGCGAACGCGCATCTCGTTCCGGGCTACGCGCGCGGGCTCAAGGGCGTCGCCCGCTCGCTGCCGACGAGCCGCGCGGCCGACCGCGTCGCGGAGAAGCTCGGCATTTCCGCCTACGAGACGCCGACCGGATGGAAATTCTTCGGCAACCTGCTCGACGCCGGCCGCATCACGCTCTGCGGCGAGGAGAGCTTCGGCACCGGCTCCGATCATATCCGCGAGAAGGACGGGCTGTGGGCGGTGCTCTTCTGGCTCAACGTCATGGCGGCGCGCGGCGAGAGCGTGGAGGCGATCGTGCGCGCGCACTGGCGGACTTCGGGCGCGACTATTATACGCGCCACGACTACGAGGAGATCGATTCGGCGCTCGCCACGGAGCTGATGGCGAGCCTCAGGGCAAGCCTCCCCTCGCTCGCCGGCAAGAGCTTCGCCGGGCACATGGTCGAGAGCGCCGACGGACTTCTCCTATGTCGATCCGGTCGACGGATCGGTCAGCGAGCGGCAGGGCGTGAAGGTCCTCCTCTCCGGCGACGCGCGCATCGTCTACAGGCTGTCGGGCACCGGCACGTCGGGCGCGACGCTTCGCGTCTATATCGAGCGCTACGAGGCCGATCCGGGAAAGCACGACGTGCCGACGCAGGAGGCGCTTGCGAGCGTCGTCGCCGCCGCCGACCAGCTGGCCGGCATCCGCGCCAGGCTCGGCGTCGACCCGAGCGCGATCACCTGAGCGCGGCCGACCGGTCTCAGTTCTCGAAGATCAGGGTTCCGTCGGCGACCTCGAAACGCCGCAGCCCATGCAGAAACGAGCCGCCGAGCAGGCTGACGGAAAGCTGCTCGTCGGGGACGATCAGCGCGCGGACGTTGCGCAGCTCGATGTCGGAGACGCTGATGCTTTCAAGCATCGCCTCAGCGGCGTTGGTCGTGCCGTTCGCGGTCTGCACCGGATTGACGAAATCGGCGTCGCGCACGCGGATGCCGGCCGCCTCGGCGTCGGAAACGCGAAGCGCCACCACCGTCGCGCCGGTGTCGACCATGAGACGCACGGGGCGGAAGTTGACCAGGGCATCGACGTAGAAATGCCCGTCGCGCTCGGCCTTGACCTCCACCTGCCGCGCTGTGTTCTGATCGTTATTGGCCGCCGGCCTTCCGGCACGGCATCCGGCGCGCCCTGCACCTCCGGCGCGCTGAGCGCGGCGGCGACGTGCCCGGTCACCGCCGGCGCCAAGTAGTTCGTAAAGACACTCGGCAGCGCGACCGCGATGCCGCCGATCAGGAGACAAACCAGGAGAAGCGAACGCATGGAGCCTTCCTTCTAGCCGCCTCGTGCCAGAAATCGGCGAACAAATGCTTAGCCGCGGCGGACTCACCGGCCAAACACCGCGAAAACTTCATCAAATCATGAAGACGCGGTTAACCTGACGGGGCTCCGGAAGGGCCTCAGGGCTGCGGAACGATGCGGATATAGGGCTTCGGCTCCTTCCAGCCGGCCGGCCAGAGCTTCTTGGCGTCGTCGTTCGACACGGAGCCGGAGATGATGACGTCTTCGCCGTGCTTCCAGTTCGCCGGCGTCGCCACCTTGTGGTTGGCGGTGAGCTGGAGCGAGTTGATGACGCGCAGAATCTCGTCGAAGTTCCGCCCCGCCGTCATCGGGTAGGAGAGCACCAGCTTGATCTTCTTGTCGGGGCCGATGATGTAGACGTTGCGGACGGTCTGGTTGTCGGCGGCGGTGCGCCCGTCCGAGGTGCCCCCGACGCTCGCTGGAAGCATGCCGAACGCCTTGGCGATCTTCAGCTCCGGATCGCCGATCATCGGATAGTTCGGCGCGGTGCCTTGCGTCTCCTCGATGTCCTTCGCCCATTTCGCGTGGTTCGAGACCGGATCGACGCTGAGGCCGATGATCTTGACGCCGCGCTTGTCGAATTCCGGCTTCAGCCGCGCCATGGTGCCGAGCTCGGTCGTGCAGACGGGCGTAAAATCCTTCGGATGCGAGAAGAGCACGCCCCACGAATTGCCGAGCCAATCGTGGAAACGGATCTTGCCTTCGGTGGTGTCGGCCTCGAAATCCGGCGCGTCGTCACCGATGACGAGCGTTTGCATGGGCATTTTGCGAGCTCCTTGAGATGTCGCGGGCGGCAGCCCGCGTTTCGGGCCGATGATACAGGCCGCCCCTGGCCGGCCACATAAGCCGGCGTTCTCACCCGCGCCCGCTGCAGGGAAATTCGGTTCGCGCCGGGGCGCTGGACTAGGCGGCCATTCCACGCAAGGCTGTGGAGCCCTTCGAACCGCGCGCGGCCACTTCCGGCGCTTTTAGCCGACTCGCCAAGCCCGGACATTTGTGGAAGATTTCGCGTCCGGAAGAACCGAACCGGCCGCTCCGGCCGTCCCGTGGGGTCTGTTCATGCGCTATCCGGCCGCGATCAAGAACAAGCGGCGCGTGCTTTGCGTCTTCCCTGCCTATACGCCGTCCTTCGGCACTTTCGCGCACGCCTACAGGCTGATGGGCGTCACCGCCTTCATGCCGCCGCAGGGGCTGCTGGCGATCGCCGCCTATCTTCCGGAAGCCTGGGACGTCCGCTTCGTCGACGAGAACATTTCGCGCGCGACGCCTGAGGATTTCGCCTGGGCCGATGCGGTCTTCGTCTCCGGCATGCACATCCAGCAGAAGCAGATCGACGACATCCGCGCGCGCGCCCACGCGGCCGGCAAGGTGGCCGCGCTCGGCGGCCCGTCGGTCTCGGGCGCGCCGGAGATGTATCCGGCGTTCGACTATCTGCATCTCGGCGAGCTCGGCGACGCCACCGACCGGCTGATCGCGCTTCTCGACGAAAGCGTCGCGCGGCCGGCGGCCCAGGTTCAGCTTAAGACGGAGGAGCGGCTGCCGCTCTCCGATTTCCCGACGCCCGCCTATTCGAAGGCGAAGCTCAGCGACTATCTGATCGGGACTTTTCAGTTCTCCAGCGGATGCCCTTACCGCTGCGAGTTCTGCGACATCCCGGCGCTTTACGGCCGTCAGCCGCGGCTGAAGACGCCGCAGCAGCTGACCACCGAGCTCGACGCGATCATCGCGGAGAACGGCCACCCCTCCGTCATCTACTTCGTCGACGACAACTTCATCGGCAACAAGAAGGCGACGCGCGAGATGCTGCCGCATCTCATCGAATGGCAGAAGAAGAACGGCTATCCGCTCGGCTTCGCCTGCGAGGCGACGCTCAACATCGCCAAGCAGCCGGAGATCCTGAAGCTCATGCGCGAGGCCGGCTTTACCGGCATCTTCGTCGGCATCGAGACGCCGGAGCTCGACGCGCTCATGCACATGCGCAAGGAGCACAACGCGTCGCTGCCCATGTACGAGTCGATCGAGACGCTGAATTCCTACGGGCTCGAAGTCTCCTCCGGCATCATCATCGGGCTCGACACCGACACGCCGCAGACCGTCGACCGGCTGATCGAATTCATCGAGCGCTCGAAGATCCCGATGCTGACGATCAACCTCCTGCAGGCGCTGCCGAAGACGCCGCTGCACGAGCGGCTCACGCGCGCCGGGCGCATCGTCGACGACCCGGCGCTTGAATCGAACGTGCAGTTCCTGCAGGCCCTATGACGAGGTGATCGAACTCGTGGCGGCGCGCCATCGCCTACGCCTACACGCCGGAGCGCCTGTTCGAGCGCTTCCGCCACCAGGTCGACGCGACCTACGTCGAACAAGATGAAGCTGCCGGCGAAGGGCAGGCTCAAGGCGGCGAACCTGAAGCGCGGGCTGACGCTGCTTGTGAACTCGATCATCGAGCTCGGCATCCGCGCCGACTATCGCCGCGAATTCTGGCGCGCCTTCCTCTACGCCGCGAAGCGCGGACAGATCGAAGGCGCGCTCGGCATGGCCTTCATGTCGCATCATCTGATCAAGTTCACGCGCGAGGCGCTCGCCGGCACGCAGAACGCCAGCTTCTATTCGACCAAGGCGCGCGAGGTGGAAGAGCGAAAAGCCGCGTAACGTCGAAGAAACGCGATCGCCTCCGCTAAGAAATCGCCGTGTAACGCAACACCCCTAGTGCAGTGACCCTGCAGAGCGATCTGCGAGCACTAGGGAGACTGTGATGATCCTCAAGAGCACAATCTTGGCTGGCGTGATTGCGGCTGCTGCCTTCACCGCTGTTCCTGCAAACGCAGGCGTCAGCTTCGGGATAGACTTCGGCGCGACCGGCATCTACTTCGACGACCAGATGTCGCCGGGCGAGGTGCGCCACATGCTGCACCGCTACGGCTATCACGACATCGAGTTCATCGACGACGAGGACGATTTCTACAAACTCACCGCGACGAAGCACGGCGACGACTACTTCATCGTCGTGAACTCGCATACCGGCGCGATCGTCCACCGCCACGAGACCTGACGACCCGGCCTCGCGAACCCAAACTCTCCGCCTGCCGGACGCGCGATCACTTTCGACCGCGTCCGGATGGGGCGGAGAGTTTTGTTGTTCCGGCCATTCCACCTTTCTTGCCAATCAGCCGTCCCCTTCCAGGGATTAATTCACGCCAGGTGCTTTTTTGGCCGCACAGCCTGGACCCTGCGACGGTGCAATGGCCGAATAATCCTCGCTCAATCTTGCAGGTCACACCCTATCGCACCACAATGCCGACGTTGGCATGGGTGGCGGCTTTGAGCGGGGCGTCGGCGTAGGGTGACGAAGCTATCGGGCGTAGTGATCGTCACCGGCGCGGCGTCGGGGCTTGGCCAAGCATCGGCGAAGCATTTCGCGGAGTGCGGCGCGATTGTCGTCGCCGTCGACATCGACGAGGCCGGTCTCAAGTCCATCGCGTCGGAGCGCATCCATCCCGCCGTCGCGGACGTGACGAAAACGGAGGACTGCAAGGCGGTCGCCGACAAAGCGGCCGCGCTCGGCCCGGTCACGGGACTGCTGAACTCGGCCGGAATCGAACTTCACGGCAGCGTCGTCGAGATGCCGGAGAACGACTGGGACAGGGTGATGAACGTCAACCTGAAGGCGATCTTCCTGCTCTCCAAGCACGTCATCCCGCGCATGATCGCAAATGGCGGCGGGTCGATCGTCAACATGTCGTCCATCCAGGCACTCGCGACACAGGCCGGCGTCGCCGCCTATTCCGCCAGCAAGGGCGCCGTTCTCTCGCTGACGCGGGTGATGGCGCTCGACCATGGGAAAGAGAACATCCGCGTGACCGCCATCTGCCCCGGCACGATCGAGACGCCGCTGGCGCACGCAAATGCGCGCCACTGGAACCCGGAGAATCCGGCGGCCGTGCTCGCCGAATGGGGATCGAAGCACGCGCTGAACCGCATCGGCCGGCCGATCGAGGTGGCGCGGCTCGCCGCCTTCCTGATCTCGGAGGAGTCGAGCTTCATCACCGGGTCCTATCATCTCGTCGACGGCGGCCTGCTCGCCTCGTTCTGATTTCCTGGCAGCCCGATAAGTTGCCAAGGCGTTGCGCCGCCTCTCAATTCCCCTCGACGCTATCCGCGATCAGCCGATGCACCAGCATCGCTTCGCAGGTGTCGGCATCGGTCGCGAGCTTCTCGCTGAGCTGCGCGATGACGACGTCCTGCTCGGGAAAGACGTGCAGGTATTGCCCTTGCGTCCCGATGGCGGTGAACCCGTCGCGCTTGTCGTCGGACGGGACCCACCATTCGTAGCCGAAGCGGAAGCTCCGCTTGGTTCCCTGGAAGTCGCAGGCCCAGGTCGCGTCGACGGTGTCGGACACGGAGGCGCGTATCCAATCGGCGGCGGCGTCTTCGCCCTCATTGTATTCGCTGAGCACCCAGTCGCCCAACGTGGCGAGGTCGCGCGCCGAGGTGTAGGCGCAGCAATGCGCGGCCGGGTGGCCGCCGAAATCGGCGTTCCACTCGGCGTTCTTCTCCATCGGCAGGCGCTGCCAGATGAAACGCTCCAGTTCCTCGTCGAGCGTCCCGTGGATGAAGCCCTTGTCGGGCGTCAGCCGGTGCTCGGTCATGATCCCGAGCAGCTGCGTATCGAATCCGGAATAGTGGAACTTGCCCGGCTCGCGAAACTCAGCCCGCTCCAGCCGGTCGGCGACGGCGTCCTTCAGCTTCCCGAATTTGCTGGCGAGCACGGCGTTCTGTCGACCTTGATCTTGAGCGTCTGATCGATCTCGTCTTCCGACCACACCATGCCGCTCGACATGTGCAGAAGCTGCCGCAGCGTCACGCGCTCGTCGTATTTCGGCAGCCCGGCGGCGTGCAAGATTTCCGCCGCGGGACTGTCGAGATCGACGGGCGGGCCGTAGCCGGGGTCTTCATAGACGAGCCCGAACAGGAGCGAGGTGATCGATTTTGCGATCGACGCGATGCCGTAGCGATCGCGCTCCACCGACATCTTGCAGGGATCGTCGTCGGAGCGAACCGAGGTCTTGAGGACGACGAGCTCGCCGCCATGAAGGACGACGAAGGCACAGACATGCTGGCGGTCCATGAAGCCGGCGAGATCGCAGGTCGCCCCGCCGCCGCAGGGATAGCTCAGCGCGATATCGCGCGGGTGGATGAACTGCTTGGAGGGCCAGTTCAGCTCGCCGTTTTGCGCATTCGCGACGCCCGTCGCATCGACCGCGACGGCCGCCAGCGAGAGGAGCGGGAGCAGAACGAAGGCCGGGAAACGAAAGCGCCGTAACATGAGAGCGTCCTCACACAGTTTAGGCACTCTTTCTAACACGATCGGAACGCGCCACAGTCGGTTCCGTCAGCCTCTCCACCGGCGCGCCCGCGCTTCTCCGCCTGCGTCCGCTGCCTTGTCAGGCTTGTGCTTTCGCCAGACGCACGACCCTGTACGGCGTCTGATGGATTCCGGTGATGAGCGATGTGTTGGGCAGGCGATCGGCGGCAGCAATCGCTGCGCGCCCTTGCGCGAGGTAACCCTGATCGAGCGACCAGCTGCGCAACACACCGTTCTCGCGCCACGTCAGCGTGTCACGCCGGGCGAGCGCGGGATCGAATACAAACTCGAGCTTCGGCAGCGCGCGACCGCCATGCGCCATCGATACGAATGCCGTCAGCGGAAAATCGTCGTCGAAAACGGCGAAAGGGATACCGGCGCGCTGGGCTTCAAGAAGCCGTCTCACCTGATCGAGGTGGTCGTCGAAGTAGCAGAGCGCGCAACTCGTGTCTGCGTCCCCCAGATCGTAGTGGGTCCAATCCTTCTCAACATACTCGACACCGGGCTCGTGCCGCTTCAGGCGGTTGAGCTCGATGTCGAAGCTCAGTGTACGAGCGCCCGGTGCGCCGGTTGAAAGCGCCCACGCGCTGGCGCCCTCATGCGTGCCGCTGTCGACGATCAGCGTCGGCTTCAGGCCGCCGGCGATCAGGTGAAGCATGGCGAGATTGTTGAAACGGCTACCGCCGCTGCTGCTGCGGTAGGGCGACGCGAGGAACGCGTCGTAAAGGCTGGCAATCTTGTTCGCCGTTCCCGAAACATCGAGAACCGGAAAGACTGTCTGCGTCGCTGCCCATCCGTCGAAGGCGGAAGCCAGACGGCGCGACAGCTCCTGAATGTCCTCGCGCGCCTCCAGCCTGAAGTCGAAATCGCGGCTGATGCGATCGAGTTTCAGTCCCAGCGGCGCGAGAGCCAAATTTGCCGCACGGAAAAGCTGCCTCAGCATGGCACCCCCCCCTCACCCCTCCATCTTCAGAGCGGCGATGAAGGCCTCCTGCGGGATGTCGACCTTGCCGAACTGGCGCATCTTCTTCTTCCCCTCCTTCTGCTTGTCGAGGAGCTTCCTTTTGCGCGTGATGTCGCCGCCGTAGCACTTCGCCGTCACGTCCTTGCGCAAGGCGGAGATCGTCTCGCGCGCGATGACCTTGCCGCCGATCGCCGCCTGGATCGGGATCTTGAAGAGGTGCTGCGGGATCAGCTCCTTCAGCTTCTCCACCAGCGCGCGCCCGCGCTTCTCCGATTGCGTCCGGTGCACGAGCATCGACAGCGCGTCGACCGGCTCGCCGTTGACGAGGATCGACATCTTCACGAGATCGCCCGGGCGATAGCCGGTGATGTGGTAGTCGAAGCTGGCATAGCCCTTCGAGACCGACTTCAGCCGGTCGTAGAAGTCGAAGACGACCTCGTTTAGCGGCAGGTCGTACTGCAGCATGGCGCGGCTCCCGACGTAGGAGAGATCGACCTGGCTGCCGCGGCGGTCCTGGCAGAGTTTCAGGATCGCGCCGAGATACTCGTCGGGCGTCAGGATCGTCGCGCGTATCCACGGCTCGCGGATCTCCGCGATCCTGACCGGGTCGGGCATGTCGGCGGGGTTGTGAAGCTCCAGCTCGGTGCCGTCGGTGAGCCTGATCTGGTAGATGACCGACGGCGCGGTCGCGATCAGGTCGAGGTCGAATTCGCGCGTCAGCCGCTCCTGGATGATCTCCAGGTGCAAGAGCCCGAGGAAGCCGCAGCGGAAGCCGAAGCCGAGCGCCGCCGAGGTCTCCATCTCCGAGGTGAAGCTCGCGTCGTTCAGGCGAAGCTTGCCGATCGCGGCGCGGAGGTTCTCGAAATCCGCAGCGTCGACCGGGAAGAGCCCGCAGAAGACCACCGGCTGCGCCGGGCGGAAGCCCGGCAGCGCCTCCGCCGCCGGACGGCGGTCGTCGGTGATCGTGTCGCCGACGCGGGTGTCCGCCACCTCCTTGATCGAGCCGGTCAGGAATCCGATCTCGCCCGGACCGAGCTCGCCGATGTCGACCATCTTGGGCGTGAAGAAGCCGACGCGGTCGACGCCGTGGCGCGCGTCCGTCCGCATCATGCGGATCGTCATGCCCTTCTTCAGCGTGCCGTCGACGATGCGGACCAGCACGACGACGCCGAGATAGGCGTCGTACCAGCTGTCGACGAGAAGCGCCTTCAGGGGCGCCGCGGCGTCGCCCTTCGGCGGCGGCAGGCGGTGCACGATCGCCTCGAGCACCTCGTCGACGCCAAGCCCCGTCTTCGCCGAGATCATCACGGCATTCGAGGCGTCGAGCCCGATCACGTCCTCGATCTGCTCCTTCACGCGCTCCGGCTCGGCGGCGGGCAGGTCGATCTTGTTCAGGACCGGCACGATCTCGTGATTGTTGTCGATCGCCTGGTAGACGTTGGCGAGCGTCTGCGCCTCCACGCCCTGTGAGGCGTCGACGACGAGCAGCGAGCCCTCGCAGGCGGCGAGCGAGCGGTTCACCTCATAGGCGAAATCGACGTGGCCCGGCGTGTCGATCAGGTTCAGCTCGTAGTCCTCGCCGTTCTTCGCGCGATAGGCGAGGCGGACGGTCTGCGCCTTGATGGTGATGCCGCGCTCGCGCTCGATCTCCATGGAATCGAGCACCTGCTCCTTCATCTCGCGGAGATCGAGCCCGCCGGTCATCTGGATGAGCCGGTCGGCGAGCGTCGATTTTCCGTGGTCGATGTGGGCGATAATCGCGAAATTGCGGATATGATCGAGGCGCGTGGTCATGAAGCTTCCGTGGTCGGAGGCGGGATGTAGCATCGGGGACCGGGGCGTCAAAGCGGCGTTCGGAGGCGGCGATGGGCGAAGGCGCGGGGTTTCGGGTCTTGGACGCGGAAGAGGCGCATCTTCCCGGCGTTCTCGCGATCTACAATCATGCCGTGGTCAACTCGACGGCGATCTGGAACGACGTCATCGTCGATCTGGAGAACCGCCGAAATTGGTGGCGCGGGCGGACGGAGGCAGGGTTTCCGATTCTCGTCGCCGTCGAGGGCGCCGCGGTGCTCGGCTATGCAAGCTACGGCCCTTTCCGCCCCTTCGACGGCTACCGGCAGACGGTCGAGCATTCCGTCTACGTGGCGGAGGCGGCGCGGCGGCGCGGCATTGCCCGCGCGCTCCTGAGCGCCCTGGAAGCGCGGGCGCGCGCTCAGGCATGCATGTCATGATCGGCGGCATCGCCGGCGACAACGCGGCTTCGCTGCGGCTGCATGAGAAGCTCGGCTTCACGGAAACCGCGCGCATGCCGGAGGTCGGGCAGAAATTCGGCCGCTATCTCGACCTCGTCTTCATGCAGAAGGTTTTTGCCGCGGCATAGGCGGAACCGATTGCCAACCCAACCGCTACGTGCTGCATCTTGAGGATCGATCGCAACGAGGGGAGAGACATGGCCGACGTTTCGATAAAGGCCACCCGGAACGGCCCGTATGTCGTGACCGGCTCCGTCGACGTGCTCGATGCCGACGGCAAGCCCTACACCGTGAAAGAGACCTTCGCGCTCTGTCGCTGCGGCGGCTCCAGCACAAAGCCGTTCTGCGACGGAACACACAAGAAGATCGGATTCCAGGCGGCCGAGCAGGCCCCGGCGGAAGCGGCTTCCGAAAAGCCGTGAGCTTCGCGTAGCTCCGCACCGTCCCGAGGGTGACGCGCATGCCCTGGCCGGAGGTGATTCATGTCGCAGCACGACCTGTTCTCATCGGACGAGCCCGGCCTTCCCGATATCGGGCCGAACACCACGGTCGCCGCGCTGCGTGAGGAGGCAGCGCATTGCACGCGCTGCGCTCTTCACAGCCATGCGACACAGACGGTGTTCGGCGAGGGGCCGCCGGACGCGCGCGTCATGATGGTGGGCGAGCAGCCGGGCGACCAGGAGGATTTGCAGGGGCGGCCCTTCGTCGGGCCGGCGGGACAGATCCTCGACCGCGCTCTTCGAGAGGCGGGCATCGACCGCAACGAAGTCTACGTCACCAACGCGGTGAAGCACTTCAAGTTCGAGCCGCGCGGCAAGAAGCGCATCCACAAGAAGCCGGAGGCGCCGGAGATCGAGGCATGCAAATGGTGGCTTGAGCGCGAGCTTGCCGTGGTGCGTCCGAAGCTCGTCGTGGCGCTCGGCGGGAGCGCCGGCCAGGCGCTCTTCGGGCGGACAGTGCGCGTGCTTTCCGAGCGCGGCCGCATCGTCGACGATCCGCGCGGCTTCCGCCTGCTTCTCACCGTGCATCCTTCGATGATTCTGCGCGTGCCGGACGCGGCGAAGGAAAGCGCGTTTCGGGATTTCGTGCGGGATTTGAAGAAGGCGGCGTAGGGCGAATGAACGGACGCCGCGCCGGTGGTCGCCCCCTCCACTATGCTCCGCATGGTCCCCCACCTCGTCGCCAGCGACGGGGAGGAACCAGCGTCTAGACGTTAGAACTATTCCAATCTAAGTCTCGGGCATGATTCCGGGTTTTCGCGACCGCAAACGTTTCTCCGACCTCTCCGAGTCGGAGATTCTGGCGCTCGCCATCTCGTCGGAAGAGGAAGACAGCCGCGTCTACGCCACATACGCGGAGCGCCTCAGGCCGCAATATCCGCAAAGCGCCCAGATTTTCGAGGCGATGGCGGCGGAGGAAGATACGCATCGCCGCCGCCTGATCGAGGCCTTCCGCAGCCGTTTCGGCGAGACCATCCCGGTCATCCGCCGCGAGCACGTCACCGGCTTCTATCACCGCCGCCCCTATTGGCTGGTCGGCAATCTCGGCATCGAGCGGGTGCGCGAGGAAGTCGGGCTGATGGAGGAGGAAGCGCGGAGCTTCTACCTGAAGGCCGCGCAGCGCACCGGCGACGCGGAGACGCGCAAGCTGCTCGGCGACCTCGCCGCGGCGGAGGCCGGCCACGTTCAGACGGCGGAGCGGCTGGAGCACGAGTTGCTCGGCACGACCGCACGCGCGGAGGAGGATGCGGTCGCGCACCGGCAGTTCGTGCTGACCTACGTGCAGCCGGGGCTCGCCGGGCTGATGGACGGCTCCGTCTCGACGCTCGCGCCGGTCTTCGCCGCGGCCTTCGCCACGCACGATCCGTGGCAGACGTTTCTGGTCGGCATGGCCGCCTCGATCGGCGCCGGCATCTCGATGGGCTTCACCGAGGCGCTCTCCGACGACGGGGCGCTGACCGGCCGTGGCTCGCCGATGCTGCGCGGCGTCGCGTGCGGGGTGATGACGACGATCGGCGGGCTCGGGCACACGCTGCCCTATCTGATCCCGCACTTCTTCACGGCGACGGCGATCGCCGTGCTCGTGGTCATCGTCGAGCTCATCGCCATCGCCTGGATCCGCTGGCGCTACATGGAGACGCAGTTCTGGCGCGCGAGCTTCCAGATCGTGCTCGGGGGCGCGCTCGTTTTCGCCGCCGGGATATTGATCGGCAGCGCCTGAAGCGGCGTCAGATCGCGCCTGCGCCGCCCTCCGCCTCGGCACCCACGGGAAGCGGCGTCGCGTGGGCGGGCTCATGCTCGCTCACCCAGCGGATGCTCTTGTAGTCGAAGCCGCGCTCAAGCGTCGGCTTCACGACGGAAAAATACGGCGAGAGGTCGAAGTCACGCGGCGCGAACAGCGAGTGGTGGCGGATGTAGTAGTGCTGTCGCCGCGCTTGCCGCGCCTTCCGATCTTCGTCCGGCGCGGGGACGATGCGCGGCAGGATCGGATAGCCGACCGCCTGGAACGCCTCGGCGATCAGCGAGGAGCAGATGGCGCGGGTCGGGTCGCCCGAGCCGAACGCGATGGCGCGCCGCCGCCAGCCGCTCGGCAGCGGCACGGGCAAGAAATAGCGGATCAGGTCGAAGAGATTGCGCATGTCGTAGCGGAGCCCGATACGCTCGACGAGAAACGCACGACGCGCTGCTGATCGGCGTAGGAGAGCATCACCGGGCGGCAGACGCGGGTGTTGAAGGTCGTGTAGCGGGAGAGCGGCGCCGACACGCAGCCTTCGCCGAGATTGACCTCGACCAGCACATGCGGCTCGCCGTCGGGCTCTTCGTGGCCGGGGATGTCGCCGACGAAAAGCGCGGCGTGCGACCAGCTCGACATGGTGAGGTACTCGATCACCATGGAGATGTACTGATGCCCCTCGACGAGGAGCACGTCGCCGGGTTTCAGAATGGCGCGCAGCGTGTCGGGATCCGACGGCGTATAGGGCTCGTAGCCCGAGGTTTCGCGGCGAAGCCGGCCCGCCAGCCAGCGGCCGATTCTGTCGAGCGTCGTGTCGACCGACGCGGTCATCCCGCCATTATGCCGGATCAGTCCCCAAGAATTTCTTTCTCCGCCACCGTCGTGTCGGCGTTCAGCCGATAGACCAGCGGCACGCCGGTCGCGATCTCAAGCTTCAGGATCTGCTCGGTGCCGAGCTTGTCGAGCACCATGACGAGCGAGCGGAGCGAGTTGCCGTGCGCGGAAACGAGCACGCGCCTGCCGCGCATCACGTCGGGCAGGATGCGGGTCAGGTAATAGGGCCAGACGCGCGCGCCGGTGTCGCGCAGGCTCTCGCCGCCGGGCGGGTTGGTGGCATAGGAGCGGCGCCAGACATGCACCTGCTCCTCGCCCCATTTCTTGCGCGCATCGTCCTTGTTGAGCCCGGAGAGGTCGCCATAGTCGCGCTCGTTCAGCGCCTGGTCGCGGTGCTCCTCAAGCCCCGTCTGCCCCAGCTCTTCGAGCATCAGCTTCAGCGTGTTCTGCGCGCGGATCAGCGCGCTCGTATAGGCGATGTCGAAGGTGAGACCCTTCGCCTTCAGCTTCTTGCCGGCGGAGCGCGCCTCCTCGATGCCGAGCGGGGAGAGATCGACGTCCTTCCAGCCGGTGAAGAGGTTCTTCAGGTTCCATTCGCTCTGGCCGTGGCGCACGAGCACGAGAAGGCGGTCCATGGAAGCTCCGATCTTTCACTGGCGAGACGGAATGCCGAGGCGCTCGGCATTCCCCGCCTGCTATCTTGCGGCTCACGCCGCGGTCAAGGCCACAAGCCAGGCGAAGCCGACCAGCGCGAGCGCCGAGAGGCCGTAGGCGTACTGGGCGCGCCTGCCGCGCGGGAGACGCTTATAGGCGAAGTGGAGCGCGGCACCCCCCAGAACGCCGATCAGGAAGCCGGCGACATGGGCTCCGATGTCGGTCCGCTCCCCGCCAAACCCCAAGAAAGCGAGCAACATGACGCCCGCCGCCAAGGGGAGCCAAGCGCGCAGCCCGTGCGTCCAATAGCGTGGGCCGCGCCGCCAGACGAGCGCGGCGAGGAGGCCCAGCGCTCCAAACACACTCGTGGAAGCGCCGATCGAGGCGTGCTGTGCTGGCTCGACGAGCGCGTTCAGCGCGTTGCCGAGTCCGCCCGCCAGAACGATGGCGAGCCACGCCAGACCCGGCCCGAGGTTCTGCGCCAGGAAGAGGCCAATCACGCCGCCGGCGAAGATATTGCTGGCAAGATGCTCAAGGTCGCCGTGCAGCGTGAGCGCGGTCAGCGCCCGCCACCACTCGCCGCCCAGCATCAGACCGGCCTGGCGTAGCCGGCCGTCTCCCAGTCGAAACCGAACATGTGCCGCCCAGCGGCGACGTAGACGACGATGAGCACCGTCGAATAGGCGAGCGCGGCGTCCGCGCCCTACCCAGAGCGAGGGAAGCGCCGGCTCCGGCCGACGCCGGTTCTCGCGGTCGTATTCGAGAAGCTCATGGCTCGCTCGCAGCGCATCGTCCGCGGCGACGGAGAGCGTCACGCCTTGCGGCTCGCGATGCAGATGCGACCCGATGCCTACCGCGGCAAGCACCAGCGCGGCCGCCTTCGGCATCGCGGACGCGAGGATAGCGACCGACCTTGATCCAGGCGTCGTCGGAGGCGTCGCTCAACGCGCGCGCCTCAGACCCGCTTCGGGTCGAGGCCCATGGCGGCGGCGACCTTGGCGAAATCGTCGCGCGGCACCGAGAAGAGGCTGCGGTGGAAGAAAAGCCCCCAATGCTCGCGGTCCCTGATGAAGGAGAGCTGGTCGAGCAGCGGATAGACGTCCGCTTCACGGGCCTTCTTCGCGAAGGCAATGTCGCGGCGCCAGCCGACGCGGCCGGGCATCATCTCCGCCTCGTAGGGCTCGCGCTCGCTGAACTTTCCGATTGCGGTGAAGGCACGCACTTCCTCGCCGCCCTTCAGAAGCGTGCGCGGCGAGTAATAAGCGAGCCATTCGCCGGCGCTCGTACGCTTCACCGCGTCATGCCGGCCATGCGCGAACATGGCAAAACCGCCGGCGAGACAGCGCTCGACGCCGGCCTTCGGAACGACGGCGATCCAGCAGCGGGGGCCTTGAGAGTTCTTGGTGGGCATCGTCGCGTGACCTGTTCCCCGCTTCTTCTTGCGAGAGGCGGACCTTCAGCGCAGTCCCAACACGTCGTGCATGTCGTAGAGGCCAGGCTTCTTGTCGAAGGCCCAGAGCGCGGCGCGAACGGCGCCGTGAGCGAAGTTGTCGCGGCTCTCGGCGCGATGCGACGAGCTCGATGCGCTCGCCCTCGCCGGCGAAGATCACCATGTGGTCGCCGACGACCGAGCCGCCACGGAGACTTGCGAAGCCGATCGCCTCCTTCGGTCGCGCGCCGGTCATGCCGTCACGGGCGCGCAGCGACTTCTCCTTGAGCTCGATGCCGCGCCCCTCCGCCGCGGCGTGTCCGAGGAGGAGCGCGGTGCCGGACGGCGCATCCACCTTGTGGCGGTGATGCATCTCGACGATCTCGATGTCGTAGTCGGGCCCGAGCACCGCCGCGGTGCGCTTCACCAGCCCGGCGAGCACGTTGATGCCGAGGCTCATATTGCCGGACTTGACGATGCGGCAGTGGCGGCCGGCGGCCTTGAGCCGCTCTTCGTGTGCCGCATCGAGCCCCGTCGTGCCGATGACATGGACGATGCGCGCTTGCGCGGCGAGCTCCGAATAAGCGAGCGTCGCCTCGGGCGAGGTGAAGTCGAGAAGCACGTCGGTGTGCGCAAGCGCGGCAAGCGGATCGGCAGTGACGCTTACTCCCGTCTCGCCGATTCCGGCGAGGAGCCCGATGTCTTTGCCCTGCGCCTCGGCGTCGGGCCGGTCGAGCGCGCCGACGAGCTTCAGCTTCGGCTCGGAAAGGACCGCGCGCGTCAGCGCCCGGCCCATCCGCCCGCCGGCTCCGGCAACGACGACGCGAAGCTCTGCCATTCTCGCTACCCCTCCCCTGGCCCCTCCCCGCAAGGAAGAGGGGCATGGGTCGCGCCCGTATAGCAACGCGGGCGGCGCGACGAAACCGCGGCGTCGCCTGACTTGCGCTTGCGGACGGGGTAAGAGAGCCGCCATGGAATTCACGCTGCGGCGCAGGGCGGAGGAAGAAGGCGGCTGGTCGGGCCGGCGGCTCAAGCTTTCCACGCTGATCCGGCTCCGCTGGCTCGCGGTCGGCGGGCAGAGCGTGGCGATCCTGGTGGTCGGCCTGTGGTTCGGCTTCCCGCTGCCGATGGGCGCCTGCTTCGCGCTGATCGCGCTCTCCGCCTGGCTCAATCTCGGGCTGAGGCTCGTCTTTCCGCCCACCTACCGGCTCGGCCCGAACTGGGCAGCGCTGCTTCTCGCCTACGATTTGCTGCAGCTTTCGGGCCTGCTCTATCTGACCGGCGGGCTGGAGAACCCCTTCGCCATCCTGCTTCTCGCCCCCGCCATGGTGTCGGCGACGACGCAGCAGGCGGACAAGACGTTCCTGATCGGCGCGATGACGCTCGCCGCTGCGACGGTGCTTGTCTTCATCCACCGGCCGCTGCCGTGGTTCCCGGGCGACGTCTACAACGTGCCGCTCCATTATGTCGGCGGCGTGTGGGTAGCGCTCGTCTCGGCGCTCGGCTTCATGGCCTTCTACGCCTTCCGCGTGGCGGAAGAAGCGCGGCTTCTCGTCGATGCGCTCGCCGCGACGGAGCTCGTGTTGCAGCGCGAGCAACATCTCTCCGCGCTCGACGGGCTCGCCGCCGCCGCTGCGCACGAGCTCGGCACGCCGCTTGCCACGATCGCGCTCGTCGCGCACGAGCTGGCGAGCGAGGTCAAGCCCGACGACCCGCACGCAGACGACATCAAGCTGATCCGGGCGCAGTCGGAGCGCTGCCGCGAGATCCTCTCCAAGATCGCATCGCTTTCCTCCGACCCGGCCGGGCACCTCGGACTGATGCCGCTCTCGCACGTGCTCGAAGAGGCGGTCGCGCCGCATCGCGACTTCGGCATCAAAATCGCGATCGAACGGAAGGGCGAGGCGCCGGAACCGGTCGCCGGGCGCAATCCCGGCCTGCTCTACGGCCTCGGCAATCTCATCGACAACGCCGTCGACTTCGCCAAGTCGGAGGTCCGCATCCTGGCGGAATGGTCGGCGAGCGAGGTGGCGATCACCATTACCGACGACGGCCCGGGCTTCTCGCCCGACGTGATCGACCAGCTGGGCGAGCCCTATGTCACCACGCGCCGCGCCGGCCAGACGCCGGCCGAGGAGCATGGCGGGCTCGGCCTCGGCATCTTCATCGCCAAGACCCTGCTCGAGCGCTCCGGCGCAAAGCTCAGGCTCGCCAACCGCAAACCGCCGGAAACCGGGGCGTCCGTCACCGTCGCCTGGCCGCGCGCGGCCTTCGAGACGGCGGCGCGACAAGCGTTAGCCAAACACGAAGGCGCGCCCGACAAGAGCTTGATCGGCGGCGCATAATGCTTAGGTTTTCCATAGCTTCTATCATTGAGACCAGCGGAAATGCTTGAACGGGCCCCAGTCATGGCCGACCAGCCGTCAGAGATCGCGCCGGCGCAGGGGCAGGTGCTCCTCATCGTCGACGACGACAAGGCCTTCCTGCAGCGGCTCGCGCGCGCCATGGAAAAGCGCGGCTATGTGACGGAGACGGCGGAATCGGTGGCGGAAGCGCGCCAGAAGGTGGAGGCGGCGAACCCCTCCTTCGCCGTCGTCGACATGCGGCTTGAGGACGGGAACGGCCTCGACGTGATCGAGATGATCCGCGCCCGGCGCCCGGAGGCGCGCGCCATCATCCTGACCGGCTACGGCAACATCGCAACGGCGGTGACCGCAGTGAAGCTCGGCGCCGTCGATTATCTGTCGAAGCCCGCCGACGCCGACGAGATCCACGCCGCCCTGATGCAGAAGAAGGACGCGCGCGCGCTGCCACCGGAAAATCCGATGTCGGCCGACCGCGTGCGCTGGGAGCACATCCAGCGCGTCTACGAGCTTTGCGACCGCAACGTCTCGGAGACGGCGCGGCGCCTCAACATGCACCGTCGCACGCTGCAGCGTATTTTGGCGAAGCGCGCCCCGCGCTAAGCGCGGCTTTTTCCGACACTCGTCGTCATGCCCGGACTTGATCAGACTTGATCCGGGCATCCATTCCGGTGCGCTCGCAATCACCTCGACGGTCACGGAATGGATTGCCGGGTCAAGCCCGGCAATGACGACATGAAGGCCTGTGCAAGGCAAGCTCAGCCGCTGCTTGCCCATCCTCCCGCAAGCGTACAGTCCGGGTCTTCAAGATCGTGCAGGCGATGTGCGCCGGTGCGCGCCACGCGGATCAGCATCTCCTTGCGCGTCGCCGCCGGCAGTTTCACGCAGGCCGACGGCCGCAGAATCTCCGCGCCGTAGGGATCGGCGACGATCAGCCCGGCCTCGGCGGGGAAGATATCGGCCGGCACGTGCGGGCCGGTCGCGAAGTAGAAATAGTCGGCGTGGACGAGGTAGTCCTGCCACTTCGCGTCGGCGCGAAAATCCTCCACCGACGATTTGATCTCGATGATGGCGATCGCGCCGTCAGGGGAAAGCGCGACCAGGTCGGCGCGCCGGCCGGAGCGCAGCGTCACCTCGGGGATCAGCGCCAGCCCCTCGGCGCGAAGGCGGCGGCAGACGCCGCGGCGGATGGCGAGCGCGCGCTCCGACTGACGGCCGTCGACCGGCGGCGACGGCATCTCGGCCTCAATCAGGCGCGCCTGCGTGACGATGCGGATGCTCAAACGCCGTTCCCGCTCAAGGATTCGCTCTTCTCCCGATAGTGACCGATCTCGGCGCGGAAACAAAGCCGGAACAGTGGCGCATTTGCGGAAACTTAACCGGCATCGTTCACGGTCCGAAAACGATGTTCTCGCGGAGTTGAGTATGGTGACGCGTATCGGGAAAGCCGGCCTTGCGGCGGTTCTCGCCTGCGGGCTGATGGCGGCGGGCGGCTGCTCGCGGACTCAGCAATATCTCGCGACGGGGGCGGCGATCGGGGTCGGCGGCGGGGCGATCGTTGCCGCGGCGACCGGTGGCACGGTGCTCGGCGGAGCGATCGTCGGCGGCGCGCTTGGAACCGGCGGCGGGTATATTGCGTCGCGCTAGCCGCGCCGCGAGCCGGCTCAGTCCTCGCCTTCCAGCACCAGGAGATCCTCCGGCGCGAAGCTCACCGTCACCTTGTCGCCGTGCTTCGGCGGCGGGGCGTTCGGGTTGTTGAAGGTGTCGAGCGAGACGGCGCTGTCCTTGAAGCGCACGCGTACGCGCACCACCGAGCCGAGGAAGTTCACCTCCTCGATTGTGCCCTGAAGCTTGTTCCGGCTGCCGTCGCCGCCGTTCAGCGAGCACCGCCTCCGGACGGAGCGCGACCGACCGCCTGGCGCCGGGCGCCGCGCCGTCGACGCCGCCCGCCGCGATCACCTCCTGCCCGTCGATCATCATCCGCCCGCTCGAGGCGTCGAGCACCTCAGCGTCGAGGATATTCAGGGTGCCGACGAAGGAGGCGACGAAGCGCGTGCTCGGACGATTGTAGATCTCGAACGGCGTGCCGACCTGCTCGGCCTTGCCGTTGTACATCACGACGATGCGATCGGAGATCGACAGCGCCTCTTCCTGATCGTGCGTCACGAAGATCGTGGTGATGCCGAGGCGCTGCTGGATGGCGCGAATCTCCTCGCGCAGAGACACGCGCACCTTGGCGTCGAGCGCAGAGAGCGGCTCGTCGAGCAAGAGCAGCTTCGGCTTCGGCGCCAACGCACGCGCCAGAGCGACGCGCTGCTGCTGACCGCCGGAGAGCTGATAGGGATAACGCGACCCGAGCTCCGGCAGCCTGATCAGCGACAGCATCTCGGCGACGCGCTGATCGGCCTCTGCCTTCGGCATCTTGGCGACCTTCAGTCCGAAGCCGACATTCTGCGCCACCGTCAGGTTGGGGAACAGCGCATAGGCCTGGAAGACCATGCCGACATTGCGCTGGTTCGGCTTCAACTGCGTGATGTCCCGCCCGCTGACGACGACATTGCCGGCCGTCGGCTCCTCGAAGCCCGCCACCATGCGTAAGACGGTCGTCTTGCCGCAGCCCGAGGGGCCGAGGAAGGAGATGAACTCGCCGGCTTCGACGTCGAGGTTGAAATCCTGGACCACGGTCGTCGGGCCGAAGGTCTTGCGGACGCGCTGGATGCTGAGGAAAGGATCGCTCATTCGTATGGCCCTTCAGATCAGCGGGCTTGGCCCGATTTCGGCGCGAAGCGTGAAAGGATCTGGATCAGCGACATGCATCCCCACGTAATCGCGAAGGCGATGATAGCAAGCGCCGCAGGCTCATAAGCGCGGTTGGCGCCCATGAGCTGCAGATAGGGCCCGAAAGCCGGACGGTTCAGCAGGCTTGCCATTGTGAACTCGCCGATCACGATGGCAAACGTGAGGAACGCGCCGGAGAGCACGGCGATCAGGACGTTGGGCAGGATCACCCGGATCATAATCGTGGTCCAGCCGGCGCCCAAGATCTGCGCCGCCTCGGTCAGCGTTCGGACGTCGATGGTGCGCAAGCCGGTATCCACGGCCCGATACATGTAGGGCAGCGCCAGCGTCGCATATCCGATGACGAGAAGCGCGTCGGCGCCGCGGGCACTGGCCAGAAACGGGAGCGGCGAGTTCGACCCATACATCCGGATATAGCCGAAGACGATGACGATCGCCGGAATGACCAGCGGCAGAAGCGTGATGAATTCGACGATGGGCCTGAGCTGCGGCAGGCGCAGCCTGATCCAGTAGGCGGCGGGAACGACGATCAGCACGCCGAGCACGATGGTGAAGATGGCGACGATCACGGAATAGCCGAAAGTCTGCTGGAAATGCACGTCGCCGAGCACGACCCTGTAGGCGTCGAACGAGTAGGTCGCCGCGCCGCATGCGCATCGAAAATTCGAGCGTCGCGATCAACGGAATGAAGAAATAGGCCGCGCCGACGGCAAAAATTACCCAAGACCAGAAGCGGCCGGACCTCATTTCAGCCACCTCTCGCTGCGGACCCGGAAGATGATGTAGAGCAGATTGGCAACGCCGGTGATGACGATCATGCCGAAGGCGATCGCGTAGCCGAGATTGGCGTTGTGCAGCACGTCACCGCGAATCTGCGCGTAGAGCACGATCGGGACGATGTTGAGCGAGGAGCCGGTCAGCGCGTAGGCGGTGGCGATGGCGCCGAAGGCGTTGGCGAAGAGCAGGATGACCGTGCCGAGGAAGCTCGGCCAGAGCACCGGGATCACCACCATGCGCCAATATTGCGCCTGCGTCGCTCCGAGCGTCGCAGCCGCCTCGCCCCATTCCCTCTTAATCCCGTCGATCGCCGGCACGATGATGACCACCATCAGCGGAATTTGGAAATAGAGATAGGTGAGCGTCAGGCCCCAGAAGGAGAGGATGTTGAAGCCGTAGGAATAGATGTTGATGCCGACCAGCGTTCTGAGCAGCACCGTCACGAGGCCAAGCCGGCCAAGCGTGGCGAGAAAGGCGAAGGCCAACGGGACGCCGGCGAAATTCGACGCGACGCCGGAGAAGGTGAGCGTAACGGAGCGGATCCAGGTCGGAAGCCCGCCGCGCACGATGGCAATAGCGATGGCGATGCCGGTGAAGGCGCCGAGGATGGCGGAGGCGAAGCTGACTTTGATCGAAATCCAATAAGCGCTCACGATGGACGAGCAGCCGATGTAGTGCCTGAGCCAATAGAGCAGCCACGCTAGCCCGCCCTCGACAGCCGCATGGCATTCCGGGCGCGTCGAATCCGGCTGAGCGAGGCGCGCAACGTTCTCGAAGGTGAAGACGCCGCGGTCGGTCTGGAACGCGCCCACCATCAGATACAGCGTGGGCAGTATCAGAAACATCGCGGCGAAGATGAAGAAGGGCGCGACACCGAGCCAACTGGTCGGCCAACGCATGCGAGTGCGGACATCAGGCGGAGTCGGCGGGATCGCGTTGCGCGACGCCCGGCTCGATCGCGGTGATGTCGGTCAAGGCAAAGGCCCCGCGAAAAAGGATCGGGCGGCCGACGGCCGCCCGATCAACTCAATCTATTGCACGTTGGCGCCGACCACCGAATCCCAGTTCTCGGTGATCTCCTTCTTGCCCGCATTCTGCTCGTCGAGCGTCGGGAAGACGGCCGCCTCGTAGGAGGCCGCAGGCGGCAGCTTGTCGAGCATGTCCTGCGGAATCTTGCCGGCCTTGGACATGTCGTTGAAGCGGATCGGGTGGCAGTAGCCCTTCAGCCAGGTGAGCTGGCCCTCGTCGGAATAGAGATATTCCATCCACAGCTTCGCGGCGTTCGGATGCGGTGCGAAGGCGCTGATCGCCTGCACGTAGACGCCGGCAATGACGCCGGTCTTCGGCACGACGACGTCGGCCGGCGGGTTGCCGGCGAGAACGTCGCGCCAGGAGAGCGCGTTGTAGTCCCAGGAGATGATGATCGGCGTTGAGCCCTGCGCGAGCGACGCCGACTTGCCGATAACGGGGACGAAATTGCCCGCTTTGTTCAGCTCAGCGAAGAAAGCGAGGCCGTCCGCGGCAGCCTTCGACGCGTCGCCGCTCGGAGCGCGAGAGCCCGGACGCGTAGACGCCCTGGATCGCCTGGTTCGAGGTGCGCGGATCGCCGGCGAGCGCGACGGTGTTGGCGTATTCGGGCTTGAGCAGATCCGGCCAGTCGGCTGGGGTGTTCTTGCACGATGTCCTTGTTCACCAGGAAGGAGAGCACGCCGTAATAGTCGCCGTACCAGTACGCCGTCGGCATCCTTGGCGCTGTCGGGGATCGTGTCCCAGGTCGCGACCTTGTAGGGCTGGATCAGCCCCTCGGATTTGGCCGTCGGCCCGAAGGAGAGGCCGACGTCGATCACGTCAGGCGCCTGCGGGCCGGTATTGCCCTTGTTCGCGCGGATCGCCTCGACCTCGTCGCCCGATCCCGCATCGGGGTTGAGCTCGTTCACCTCCATCCCGTACTTGTCCTTGAAGCCCTGGATCGTCCCGCCGTAATTGCACCAATCATGCGGCAGCGCGATTGTCGTCAGCGTGCCTTCCGCCTTGGCGGCGTCGATCAGATCCTGGCTTTGCGCCAACGCCAATCCCGCCGAGGCCAATACGGCGAGCGCCGATATCGACGACATACAAACCAGCCTGGTTCTCATACCCCTTCTCCTTCGTTCTCATTGAGTGAGAGCCGCACCCGTCGGACCGACGAGGCGCAGAAACCTTGAGCAGACAACACCCTTAGCGCGGCTTCATAACGCCTCTGTGTCAGCCTTTTCGGCCGGCTTGGTTCCCCCTCGCGCCACCCTTTTCTGCGCCGTCGGACGACGCCGGCGTCGACCGCGCCACCTCCACGTTAGGGCCAATTTCCCTTTCCCGCCAGCCGGCAAGCGCACCCCCACCGCCGGTTGTGACACTTTTGTGAAGCGTCCGGCCTCAAGCTCACGGGGCGCGGGCCGGCATTACGGAGGGGCGGCTGAGCTTCGCGGCGCGCGGGGCCCGGGCGGTGGATCGGGACGCAGAACTCCCCCATATGAGGGACGATCCCCGCGCGAGCGAAAGGCTGCCAGTGACGTTCGACCTGCAAGAACGCGTCGGCTGGCCGCCGGAGCTCCGGGTGCTCGTCGAGCGCTATCCGCGCGAGGCCTGGGCCGGGCACGCCAATCTCGGCGCACTGGCGCAGTTCTGGCTCGATCGGCATGCCGAGTTCCGCGCGCTCGGCAAGGCGCTTCAGGAGGCGACGCAGGACTTTCGCGAGGCGAAGCTCACGCCGGACGAATTCCGCCGCTTCTTCGCGCCACGCCTGCAGTTCTTCCTACAGGGGCTCGAAGGGCATCATCAGATCGAGGATCTCCAGTACTTCCCGATCTTCCGCCGCGCCGAGCCGCGGCTCGTCAAAGGCTTCGACGTGCTCGAAGGCGACCATGAGGCGATCCACGCCGAGATGCTGCGCGTGGTGGATTCTGCCAACGGCCTGCTCCACGCGATCGACGGCGACGCGGATGCGCTCCGGGCCGCAACCGACGCCTATGCCGATACGAGCGGGCGGCTCCTCGCGAGCCTCGTCCGCCACCTCGACGACGAGGAAGACCTGATCGTGCCGGTCATCCTCGACCAGGGCGAACGCAAGCTCTTCTGGCGCTGAGCGGCGGCCGGTCGGCGGATTTCCCTTGACTTTCAATCATCTACCCACCATATGCACCGTCATAGCGGCAGCGCCTGTCATACGGCGCTCGACCAAGGCAGCGTGAAAGCGTCCTTAAGACAAAGGGACCCGGCCTCGGTCTTCATTCGCTGAAAACCCAGACAGCCCAATTCGCGCGGGTCGTCTCACGACACCGCTTCGGCACGGCGCAACGCATGCGCCGGCCAGGCTTTGACTTAACCGAAAGAACCAATTGACCCAGTTTACCGATTTCGCGCTTAGCGAAACCATTCTTCGCGCCGTCGCCAATGAAGGCCACAGCGTCCCTACCCCGATCCAGGCGCAAGCCATCAGCCCCATCCTCGCCGGCCGCGATCTCTGCGGCATCGCGCAGACCGGCACCGGCAAGACCGCGGCCTTCGCGCTGCCTATCCTGGAGCGGCTTTCCACGACGCGGCCTTCGCGCATTCCCGGTCGTCCGCGTGTGCTCGTGCTGACGCCGACGCGCGAGCTCGCGAGCCAGGTGGCCCAGAGCTTCCGCACCTACGGCGCCAACCTGAAGCTCAGCGTCGCCGTCATCTTTGGCGGCGTCGCGCAGCGCCCGCAGGTCGAAGCGGTGAGGCGCGGCGTCGACATCGTCGTCGCCACGCCCGGCCGACTGCTTGACCTGATCGAACAGCGACACCTTTCCCTCGGTGGCGTCGAAGTGCTCGTCGTCGACGAGGCCGACCAGATGCTCGACCTCGGCTTCATCGTGCCGCTCAGGAAGATCGTGAAGCTCGTGCCGCAAGAGCGGCAGACGCTGTT
Source organism: uncultured Alphaproteobacteria bacterium (assembly GCA_963778625.1). Taxonomy (GTDB): domain Bacteria; phylum Pseudomonadota; class Alphaproteobacteria; order Rhizobiales; family Afifellaceae; genus DASWJZ01. The sequence continues at coordinate 431,191 of CAVZVB010000016.1, read as the reverse complement.
CTTCTCCGCGACGATGCCGAAGACGATCGCCGAGCTCGCCGGGCAAATCCTTTCCGACCCAGTGCAGGTCGCGGTGGCGCCGGTTGCCTCGACCGTCGACCTCGTCACGCAAAGCGTGATGTTTGTGTCCGGCGGACAGAAGCAGGCACTGCTCAACCGCATCCTCGCCGACCCGGCGATGGAGCGCGTGCTCGTCTTCACCCGCACCAAGCACGGCGCCGACAAGGTGGTGCGCAATCTGATCCACGCCGGCATCGACGCCGCGGCGATCCACGGCAACAAGAGCCAGCCGCAGCGCGAGCGGGCGCTCGCCGCCTTCAAGCGCGGCACCACGCGCGTTCTCGTCGCGACCGACATCGCCGCGCGCGGCATCCATGTTGAGAACGTCAGCCATGTCGTGAACTATGAGCTCCCGAACGTGCCGGAGAGCTATGTGCACCGGATCGGGCGGACGGCGCGCGCCGGCGCGGCCGGCATCGCCATCTCCTTCTGCAACGGGGAAGAGCGCGCCTATCTCCGCGACATCGAGAAGCTGACGCGCACGAGCGTTCCGGTCGCATCACTTCCTGCCGGCATCGAGGCGGGCGTTGAGGCGCCGGCGCCGGCGAAGGGCCGCAACAAGCCGCGGGGACGGCGGCCTGAGCCGCGTGGCCAGCACGAGTTCGCGCGGACGTCACGAGCCACGGCAGGAGAAGCGGGCCGCTTCACGTAAGCCGAAGCGGGACCGCAACGACAATCGTGCTGGCCAAAAGCGCGAGCGCTATTCCGGGCTCGACCCGAAGACCGGGCTTCCCGGTTTCCTGTCGCGCCCGGTGCGGCGCGAAGGAGAGCGCGCGGAGGTTTAAATCTCAGACCCCTCCCCTGACCCCTCCCCACTAGGGGGAGGGGAAGAGCGCCTTGACCCCGCCACCTTGATCGGCACATTCGCCCGCGATTTCCAAAGGAGGAGATGCGCGATGGCGATCCCGAGGCTTTGCGTGGCGGCGGCGCTGTTTGCGGCGGGCTTTCTTGCCGTTCTGACGCCGGCTACCGCCGCGCAATGCGGCAGCAGCGCCGCGGGCTTCTCCGCGTGGCTGAAGGCTTTTGAGCAGGAAGCTTCGGCCGCCGGACACTCGGCCGGCGCGCTCAGCGCGCTGAGCGGCGTCTCCTACGACCAGAAGGTCATCAACGCGGACCGGGCGCAAGGCGTCTTCACGCAAAGCTTCAACGAGTTCGCCGGACGCATGGTCGCCGACTACCGGATGAAGCTCGGGCGGAACCTGCTCAAGAAATACGCCGACACGTTCTCGCGCGTCGAGCACACCTATGGCGTGCCCGGGCCGGTTATCACCGCCTTCTGGGGGCTGGAGACGGATTTCGGCGCAAACCTCGGCGGCTTCTCCACGCTGCAATCGCTGGCGACGCTCGCCTACGACTGCCGGCGTCCCGAAATGTTCCGCGCCGAGCTGATGGCGGCGCTGACGCTGCTCGACCGCGGCGACCTTGCACCCTCCGAGATGAAAGGCGCGTGGGCGGGCGAGATCGGGCAGACGCAGTTCGTCCCGACCTTCTACGCCGACTTCGCCGTCGACTATGACGGCGACGGCAAGCGCAACCTGGTCAAAAGCGTGCCGGACGTCATCGCCTCAACCGCCAATCTCCTGAAGCATCACGGCTGGCAGGCCGGGCAGCCGTGGCTCGAAGAAGTGCGCGTGCCAACTAAGATGCCGTGGGAGGAAGCCGATCTTGCGATCAGACATCCGCGCTCGGCGTGGGCCGGTTTTGGCGTCACCAAGGCCGACGGCGGCGCGCTTCCCGCCGACGGCATGCAGGCGTCGTTGCTTCTGCCCATGGGGCGGCTCGGCCCGGCCTTCCTCGCCTATGCGAATTTCGACGTCTACACGCAGTGGAACCAGTCCCTCGTCTACGCGACGACCGCCGCCTATTTCGCGACGCGACTGGCCGGCGCCGCGCCGGTGCACAAAGGCAGCGCCGAAGCGCCAAGCCGCGCAGAAGTGCAGGAAGTGCAGCAGCGGCTGAAGAAGCTCGGCTATGACGTCGGCGGGGCCGACGGCGTTATCGGCGCGCAGACACGCGCCGCGGTGAAGGCGGTGCAGCAGAAGCTCGGCCTCCCCGCCGATTCCTATCCCGACCCGACGTTCCTCGCGGCGCTCAGAAAGATGTGAGACGGAATGGGTTGTCGGGTCGAGCCCGGCAATGACGACGGTACCGAGAGGCGTGGAAATGGCAGACCTTCATCGCGCGGAGACCACGCTCGTCGCCGGCGCCCCGCGCGAGCGCGCCAAAGCCGCGGCGATCCTCGTGCACGGCCGCGGCGCGACGCCGGAATCGATGCTGCCGCTCGCCGAGGCGTTTGGGCGCGACGACATCCGCTATCTCGCGCCGCGGGCGAGCGGGAACACTTGGTATCCGAATTCCTTCCTGGCGCCGATCGCGGCGAACGAGCCATGGCTCTCATCGGCGCTCTCGCTTCTCGGCGCGCTCGTCGATAAGCTCGAAGGCGAGGGCTTCGACGCGAGCAAAGTCGCGATCATCGGCTTCTCGCAGGGCGCCTGCCTCGCCAGCGAGTTCGCGGCGCGGAACGCGCGGCGCTACGGCGCGATCATCGCGCTGACGGGCGGGCTGATCGGCCCGCCCGGCACGCTGCGCGACTACGACGGCTCGCTTGACGGCACGCCGGTCTTTCTCGGCTCGAGCGATGTCGATCCGCATGTGCCGCTTCGAGCGGATCGAGGAGACCGACGCCGTGCTGACCCGGCTCGGCGCGAAGGTCGACAAGCGCATATATCCCGGCATGGGTCACACGGTGAATGAGGATGAGGTGAAGGCGGCGCGGGAGATGCTCGAAGGGATTGGCGCGTAGCCTCTTCATCTCTGTTGTCATCCCGGAAGCGCCGCAGCGCGGCGCTGTCCGGGACCCATGAACACCGCGACCGAAAAATAGCGCACGACCGAACGTGCTCAATCTGCGGGCTTCGGCGGTCATGGGTCCCGGTATTGCCGCTACGCGGCAAACCGGGATGACAAATGGAGAGGTACCTGGCGCCGTCCTAAACCGGCTCCAGGCCTGCCTCGATCTCCTTGCGGCGCGGCTCGAGGAAGGGCGGCAATGCGAGCCGCTCGCCGAGCTTCTCCAGCGGCTCGTCGGCGGCGAAGCCGGGACCGTCGGAGGCGATCTCGAACAGAATGCCGTTCGGCTCGCGAAAATAGAGGCTCTTGAAGTAGAAGCGGTCGATCTTCCCGCTGTTCGGGATGCGCATGGAATTCAGCCGCTCCGCCCACGCGCCGTATTCGGAATCGGGCGTGCGGAAGGCGACGTGGTGGACGCCGCCGCGGCCCTGGCGTGCCGTAGGCATGCCCGGCTGCACGGCGACATGAAGCTCGGCCGCCGGCCCGCCCGCGCCCATTTCATAGACGTGCACCGTGTCGCCCGGATTCTCCGGATGCGCGTAGGTGCGAACCGGCTGCATGTTCATGACGGCCGTCAGCACCGCGTCGGTCGGCGCAAGGTCGGGGACGGAAAGCGTGATCGGCCCAAGCCCGCGAATCTGGCTCTCCGCGGGAACCGGGCTCTTCGCCCAAGGATGCGCGTCGCCCTTGCCGCCATCATCGACGAGGGTGAGCCGCTGACCCTCCGGGTCCTCAAGATCGAGGATCAGCCGCCCGTCGCGCTCGGCGATCCCGCCGTGCTTGACGCGATGTTCGTCGAGATGCGCGACCCACCAATCGAGCGAGTCCTTGCCCGCGACGCGCAGAGCCGTGCGCGCGATCGAATGCGTGCCGCGCCGCTCCGGCGCCGCCGGCCAGTCGAAGAAGGTGATGTCGGAGCCGGGCGTCGCCAGGCCGTCGGCATAGAAGAGATGGTAGGCGCTGACGTCGTCCTGGTTCACGGTCTTCTTGACCAGGCGCATGCCGAGCACGCCCTCGTAGAAGCGCCGGTTTCCGGGCGCGTCGGCCGAGATTGCAGTCAGATGGTGGATGCCGGTGAGTTGCATGGCGATCGTGCTTTCAACGCAACGTTGGCGGATTGGCACCCATATTTAGGGCCAAAATCCCGTGATTCCAGCGCCGATTAGCGCAGGGGAGCCATGCCTGCCGCGCGGCGTTCAGCCCGCGTTCAGCCGCAAAACCGTCAATTCCCCTGCGTGTTATTCGCGTTGCATGATCGCATGCAAACTGGTTTGCTCTGACACGGGGAGCGAGGAATGGACGCGAAGACCTCGTCGGCGGGGGGGATTCTCACGCGCGGTCCGGTTGCCGGAAGCCGCCGTCGCAACGCGACGGCGCGGTCCTGCGCTGTCGTCGCCGGTTCCGCCGGCACTCCTCCAATCGGCACGCAGTAATCCAGGAGTGGTCGCCTTGGGCCGCTTGGCAGCGCACCTGCGCTCTTTCTTCACACTCGGCCTCGCCGGCGATCTCGCCGCGGTCGACAAGAAGGCGCGGACCATCGACGCGCGCCTCGCCAAGATCGAAGAAGACCTCGTGGCGCTGCGCACGATCGTGCGCACGCGCGACGACCGCGCGCAACAGCGGCTGAAGGCCGCCCTCGCCTCGCTCACCAACGTGATCTCGATCCTTCCGGAGCTCAACGTCAAAGGCGCGGTCCCGACCTTCCCGCATCAGGGATTCGAGATCACCGGCGAGGAGGCGGCGTTCCTCTTCCATCTCGTGCGGCGGCACCGGCCGAAGCTGATCCTGGAGCTTGGCTCCGGCAGCTCCACCGTGCTCTTCGCGGCGGCGCTTCGCGCGAACGGCGCCGGCCGCGTGATCTCGGTCGAGCACGATGCGCTGCACGCGCGGCACACCGCGCAGCTGCTTGAGCAGGCCGGCCTCTCCGATCGCGTCGAGCTGATGCTCGCGCCGCTCGTCGGACTCGCAGATCGCGGACCGCACTTTCCAGTGGTACGACCTCGCGCCGCGCCTCAAGACCTTGGCGGAGAAGATCGATCTCCTCTTCGTCGACGGCCCGCCGGGCAAGGTGCAGTCGCTTTCGCCGCTACCCGGCGCTGCCGGTGCTCCTGCCGTATCTTTCGCCGCGCGCGCTCGTCTTCGTCGACGACGGATCGCGCGAGGACGAGACGAAGATGGTGGCGATGTGGGCGGAGATGGAGTCCGTCGCCTTCGAGACGGAGGCGCTCGATTTCCTGCCGCACGCGCCGGTGCTGCTGACGATGGCGGGAAGCGAGAGCCGCGTCGCCGAGCTTCGGCCGCGCGCGCGAAGAGCGCGGCCGAGCCTGAGGCGGAAGAGGTCGAGGTTTTCGGCGCGACGCAGCGGAACTTCGTGAAGCAACCCTCTCCCCTTGAGGGAGAAGGTCTCGCGGCGCAGCGCCTTACGTCACACCGTCTCGAACTTCTGGTCCTTGACGTAGTCGCGGAAGCCCCAGAGCGCCTCGTTGCATTTCGCCCAGCTCGGCGTCTCGGCCATGCGCTTCAGCCAGGCCTCGATGTTCGGATAGCCCTTGAACGAGGTGCGGATCGGTTCGCCGCAGGTGAGCAGCGCCGCGCCGAAATAGTCGGCAATCGTCATCTGGTCGCCGGTCAGATACTTGTTGCCCTTGCCGAGGATGTGGTCGTTCAGCACCTGCAGCCAGCTTTTGGTCTTCTCCTTGGCCCATTCGAGCGTGCCCTTCTGGATCTCGTCGCTCGGGCGCTTGTGGTGCGGGAAGACCTGCGGATAGACGAGGCCGTAGGCGTAGTCGTGATAGAAGTGGGTGTTGAACCAATCCATCGTCTCGTTGACCTTGGCGCGCATCTTCAGGTCCTTCGGATAGGCGGCCAGGTCGAACTTGTCGGCGAGGTATTTCAGGATCGCCGAGCTCTCGCCCATCACCAGGTCGCCGTCGACGAGCGTCGGGACCTGGCGGTTCGGATTGACCGAGACGTAGGGCTCCTGGTGATGCGCGCCGGTCATCAGGTCGACGACCTCCTCCTCGACCGGAAGATTGTTGTCCTGGATGAACATGCGCACGGGCCGGGTCGTGTTCGACACCGGATGCATATAGAGCTTCACGTCTGACCTCCCCTTCGTTTGCGCCGGAACTGCATGCTTCCGGCGCACGATTGAACCTGCGGCCGATGCCGCTTCAGCCGGCGCGATCGCGCTGCGCTCTTCGCTCAAGCATGATCTTAACGCAGAACCGGCTCCGCCTTTCGCGATCATGCTCCGGCGCGCTCCGGCTTCTTCGCCTTCTTCGCCGCCTTGGCCTTGTAGGGATCCTTGGCGCGCCGGTCCTTGGAAAGGCTCGGCCGCCGCTCGCGCGTCAGATTCTCGATGGCGTCGGCGAGGTGCACCTCCGCGATGTTCGGGTCGCCGCGCGCCACGCGCAGCTTGTGCGCCTCCATGAGCACGTCGACATGCGTCATCCCCGCCGGCGGCTCGAAGCGATAAGAGGCGAGCTCCATCATCAGCCCGAGCGGATCGCGGAAATAGATGGAATCCATGAAGCCGCGATCCTTGACCCCGCTATGCGAGATGCCGCGCTCGTCGAGGCGCTTCACCGCCTGCAGGAAGGTCACGCGCGAGACCGAGAAGGCGATGTGATGGACGCTGCCCTGCTCGCGCGCCACCGGCGTCGCATCGGGCGTGCGCGTCTCGTCGGTGAAAACCGTGATCAGCCGGCCGTCGCCGGGATCGAAATAGAGGTGGCTTTCGGTCGCCAGGTCGAGGTTCGGCTGCTCGAAGACGAAAGGCATGCCGAGCACGCCCTCCCAGAAATCGATCGAGGTCTGCCGGTCCGCGCCGACGAGCGTGATGTGGTGGACGCCCTGCGTCTGAAGCTTCTGCATCGAACCCTCCGCAAGCCCGCCGCCGACCGGCGTCCGCTTGCCGGCACCATTCTAGCCGAATGAAGCGGAATTGCGCAGCAGCGAACGCGATGAAAGCGGCGCGTGGTCGCGCCCGGCCGCCGGCCCGGGCTTTCAGGCGGAAAAGGCGATGTTCGTTCCGGTGCCGCGGTCGAAGCAGTGCAACTTCTTGGGATTTAAGCTGAATTTGACAGTGCTCTCGATGTTGACCGGAATCGTCGCCGAAACCGTCGCGCGGAAGAGATGCTCGTCGACGCGAAGCGTCACGATCTTCTCCACGCCGTGGTTCTCGACATCGTGAACGCGCGCCTCGACCGCCTCGCCGGGGCCGACGAGAACATCCTCGGAGCGAATGCCGACGGTGATCGCGCGGCGATCGGCGCCCTTGGCGGTCGCCGGCCTCGAGCGGAACCTCGACCTTGCCCGACATCGCCGAGACGCGCCCGTCGCGAAGCTCGCCGTCGAGCAGGTTCATCGCCGGCGAGCCGACGAAGCCGGCGACGAAGACGTCGCGCGGCGCGTTGTAGATTTCCTGCGGCTTGCCGACCTGCACGACGCGTCCGGCGTTCAGCACGCCGACCTTGTCGCCCATCGACATCGCCTCGATCTGGTCGTGGGTGACGAAGACGAAGGTCGCGCCGAGCTTCATCTGCAGGTCCTTCAATTCGGACCGCAGCGCCTCCCTGAGCTTGGCGTCGAGATTGGAAAGCGGCTCGTCCATCAGGAACGCCTTCGGCTCGCGCACGATGGCGCGGCCGATCGAGACGCGCTGCATCTCGCCGCCGGAGAGCTTGTCGGTCTTGCGGTCGAGGAGGTGGTCGATCCTGAGCGTATGCGCCGCCTTCTGCGACGCGCTCCTCGATCTCCGCCGCGCTGTAATTGCGCACCCGCGATTTCAGCGGGAAGGCGAGGTTCTGGCGCACCGTGTAGCGCGGATAGAGCGAATAGTACTGGAAGACGAGCGCCACGTCGCGCTCCGCCGCGCTCCAGTCGCGCACGTCCTCGCCGCCGATCGAGATCGCGCCGCTCGTCGGCTTCTCCAGGCCGGCGATCAGGCGCAGCGTCGTCGTCTTGCCGGCGCCGGTCGGGCCGAGAAGCACGAAGAACTCGCCGTCGGCGATATCGAGCGACAGGTCGCGCAGCGCGGTCGCGCCGCCGAAGGTCTTGGTCACCCGGTCGAGCTTGATCTGCGCCATCTCTACTCGCCGAGCCTCACATTGATGGCGTCGCCGCTTTTGGAATTCGAAGAAGTGCGTCTGGTTCTCGTCGAGCTTCGCCCAGACGGTATCGCCCGGCTTGCCGACGAAGCCGCTCGCGGTGCGCGCGCGCAGGAACTCGTTGCCGATCCTGAGGTCGACGATGTCGTAGGCGCCGAGCGGCTCGATGATATGCGCTTCGACGGGGACGTGGCCGGCGGCCGCCTCGCGCGAGACCAGCACCGCCTCCGGGCGGACGCCGAGCACGAGGTCGACGTCGGGACGCGCCGCGCCTGCCATGCGCTCCTCAAGGTCGCGCGGGAAGTCGAAACCGGCGGCGCCGTCGCCGAGCATCACCTTGGTGTGGACGCCGTTCGCCGTGCAGCGTCGCCTTGGCGATGTTCATCACCGGGCTGCCGACGAACTGGGCGACGAAAAGGTTCGCCGGATGCTGATAGACGTCATCGGGCGTGCCGACCTGCTGCAGCACGCCCTCGTTCATGATGGCGATGCGATCGGCGAGCGACATCGCCTCGACCTGGTCGTGGGTGACGTAGACGGTGGTCTGGTCGTTCTCCAGATGCAGGCGCTTCAGCTCGGTGCGCATCTCCTCGCGCAGCTTGGCGTCGAGCGCGCCGATCGGCTCGTCCATCAGCATCGCCTTCGGATGCCGGACCAGCGCGCGGCCGATCGCGACGCGCTGCATGTCGCCGCCGGAAAGATGCGACGGCCGGCGCGAAAGCAAATGCTCGATCTGCAGCGAATGCGCGACGGCGCGCACCTTGGCGTCGACCTCGGCGCGGCTCTCGCGCGTGGCGCGGAGCGGAAAGGCGATGTTGTCGTAGGCGGTCAGGTGCGGATAGAGCGCGAAGAGCTGGAAGACGAAGGCGATGTCGCGCTCGGCCGGCCTGCAGGCCCTGCACCGGCTTGCCGTCGATCAGGATGTCGCCGGTGTCGATCTCCTCAAGTCCGGCGATGGCGCGTAGCGTCGTCGTCTTGCCGCAGCCCGACGGCCCGAGCAGCACGACGAACTCCTTGTGCGCGATCGTGAGGTTCAGCTTCCGGATGACGTAGTTGTCGCCGAAATACTTCTCGATGTCGCGGAGCACGATCTCGGCCATGGCGGCTCAGCCCCGTTCCTCGCGGCCGGATCCGGCTTGATGTGCGAGAAGACGATGAAGCCGACGAGGCCGACAGGATGACCGTCACGCCGTAGCGATGGACGCATCTCCACCCACGGCTGGCAGAGCGCGATGATGCCGATGACCATCAGCCACTGCGACAGCGGCTCCAGATATCTTGGCGCTGAGTTGCTTGAATCCCATCGGTCAGAACTCTGTCACTTGCGGATCGCGCCGAAGGTGACGCCGCGCAGGAGATGCCTGCGCAGCAGGAAGGTGAAGATCGCCACCGGCAGCAGGAACAGAAACGTGCCGGCCGCGATCGCCGTCCAGTCGGGCAGCCCGGAGCCGAGCTGCGAGGGAATGAAGGGCGGCGCCGTCTGCGCGCGGCGGTTGGTCAGCATCAGCGCGAAGGCGTATTCGTTCCACGCGGTGATGAAGCAGAAGACCGCGGTCGCGGCGATGCCGGTCGTCGCCTCGGGCAGCACGATCTTGAAGAAGGCCTGCAGCCGCGTGTAGCCGTCGACCAGCGCCGCCTCCTCGTATTCCTTCGGAATCTCGTCCATGAAGCCCTTCATCAGCCAGACCGAGAAGGAGAGGTTGAAGGCGGTGTAGAGGATGATCAGGCCGATATGCGTGTCGGTGAGCCCGACGATCCGGTACATGAGGAACATCGGGATCGCGACGACGACCGGCGGCAGCATGCGGGTCGACAGGATGAAGAACAGAAGGTCCGGCTCGCCCGCCATCTTGAAGCGCGAGAAGCCGTAGGCCGTGAAGGTGCCCATCCCGACGGCGAGAATCGTGCTGATGACGGCGACGATGAGGCTGTTCACGAAGCGGTTCGGATATTGCGAAAGCTGGACCTTGTCGCCCACCTTCAGCATGCGCTCGCCGCCGTCATAGATCGGCCTTCTCCCACCACGGCGCCGCCGCGTATTCCTGCGGGTCGACGGGCTTCGTCATCTGCACGCGCTTGGTGAAGAGCTGGATGAACGGCGTGATCTCCGGCTTGAAGAACACGGTCGGCGGGACCGAGGTCGCGACCTCGCTTCGGCTTGAAGGCGGTCGAGCCGATCCAGTAGATCGGCGCCGAGGAAGACGACCGTCGCCAACAGCACCGTGACGATCGCCAGGCGATTGAGAACGACCGTGCGCTGCGACTGGACGGCAGCCATCTCAGCGCTCCTTCGCCCTGTTCAGATACTTCACGTAGATGTTGGTGATGGCGACCACCATGATCAGCACGATGTAGGCGAGCGCGCAGGACTTTCCGGTGTCCCATTGCTGGAACGCCTCCTTGTAGAGGCGGATGGCAACGAGCTCCGTCGTCGGCTGCGTCGACATGATGTAGGCGATGTCGAAGGTCTTGAACGCCTCCATGGTGCGGAAGATGAGCGCGATCAGGAGGAGCGGCGAGACCAGCGGCAAGGTGATGCGCGTGAAGGTGTACCAGCCGCCGGCGCGATCGATCGCCGCCGCCTCGTAAAGATGCTTCGGCACGGCCGAGAGGCCGGCGAGCGACAAAAGCATCACGAACGGCGCCCACATCCAGATGTCGGTGATGGCGATCGCGTAGAGCGCCATGTTGGGGTTCGACAGCCAGGCGAAGCTGCCGAGGCCGAAGACGTAATTGATGATGCCCCAGTTCGGGCTGTAGAGCAGCTGCCAGAAGAGGCCGACCACCGCCGGCGACATCATCATCGGCAGAAGCAGCAGCGTGGTGATGAGGCCCTTGAAGCGGAACTCGCGATTGAGCAGCAGCGCGAGTCCGAACCCGACAAGCATCTGACCGGCGACGGAGACGATCACGTATTTCGCGGTGATCTCGAAGTTCGACCAGATGCGCTCGTCGTTGAGCAGGTCGCGGTAGTTCTGCAGCCCGATGAAGCGCCAGGGCGTGCTCCGGTTCGCGGCGTAGTCAGTGAACGAAAAGCCGAGCGAATAGATCAGCGGAAAGATGTTGAAGACGATCAGGAACAAGACCGTCGGAATAATGAAGAGGTTGCGGATCGTGAGGTCGGACCAGCCGCGCGCGGCCGCACGCGAAGCCGGATCGAGTCGCGTCATGGCCGCTGTAACCAACGCAGATCCCCCAAAAAAAGAAAGCCGATCGGAGGAGGCGGCGCCCCCTCCGATCTTCGAGCTTCAGCCGCTCAGTAGCGGTTGTACTTCTTGAACGTCGCCGTCCAGTCGGCCTCGGTCTTGTCGAGCGCCTCCTGGGCAGTGCCTTCGCCGCCGACCACGAACGGATAGATGTGCTGGTTCATCTGGTCGAGGATCTCCGCGTATTCCGGCGTCGCCCAGAAGTCCTTCACCATGAACATGGTGTCGTAGAACGCCTTGTTATAGGGCGTGGCGTTCTGGAACTCCGCGGACTTCAGCACCGCCTGCGAGCAGGTGTAGCCGCCAAGCTCCGCCCACTTCTTCTGGGTGTCGTCCTTGATGAACCACTCGAGGAACTTCATCGCCTCGTCCTTGTTCTTCGAGTAGCTGACGATCGAGATGCCCTGCCCGCCGAGAGCCGCGAAGCGCTGGCCGCCGGGCCCGGCCGGGTTGGCGAAGAAGCCGGTCACGTCGGCGTTGGGGTTGGTGGCCTTGTTCAGCGAGCGGCGGGAAGAAGGCGAAGAAGTTCATGCTCATCGCCGCCAGGCCCTCGGTGATCGCCTGGTTGTCCTCGACGAAGAAGGTCTTGCCCCAGCCCGGAGGCGTGAACTTGTAGAGCTCCTTGTACATTTCGAGGCCGGCTGCCGCTTCCTTCGAGTTGGTGATGCCGTCGACCTTGTAGGTCGCATAGTCGCCAAGCTCGCCGCCGTAGCTGAAGATGGCGCTCTCGACGCCCATCGCCATCGCGTCATAGGAGTTGTCGGTATAGAGGGCGATGCCGTACTTCTTCTCGTCGGGCCGATAGAAGAACTCGGCGATGTCGCGCATCTGGGCATAAGTCTGCGGCACCGCGAGGTCGTAGCCGTACTTCGCCTTGAAGTTCGCCTGCTCGGTCGGATCCTCGAACCAGTCCTTGCGATAGGCCCAGCCGACCGCGTCGCCTTCCAGCGGGATGGCCCAGTACTTCTCCGCCTGGATACTCAGCGTAGTACTTGATCGTGGCGGGAGCCATGACGTCGGTCAGCTTGTGCTTGTTGAAGAAGTCCGTCAGGTCGACGTAGTGCCCCTGCGTCGCGCCGGCGCCGAGCCATTGCGAGTTGCCGACCACCATGTCGTAGGCGTCGCCGTGCGCGTTGAACTCGGCGAAGGCCTTGGTCTGGAAGTCGGTCCACGGCGTCGTCTGCACGGTGACCGTCACGCCGGTTTCGGCGGTGTATTCGTTGACGAGCTCCTGCAGATAGTTCGCCGGATCCCATTCGGCCCAGAAGATGGTAAGCTCCGTGGCCGCGGCCGGCCCGGCGGCAAGGGCAAGAGCCGTCCCCGCCAGAATACCAGTCCACGTTTTTCTCAGCATTTGCTTTCCTCCCTTGCGATCGCCGTCCGAAACAGCGGAGCGGCAATTCGATTGCGCCGTTCTGCGGCTAGCCCCTCTTTCTGCGCGGCCGTTCTGCCGCGTTCTTGTTGCTTTTTCGCGCGGTGCGGACCGGGTTCTGCGCCGTGGCTTCCGCAACCGCCGTTTCGACGAAGGCATGCGCGGCCCATTGGGCCACGCTCCCCAGCGCTTCGTCGTCGATGCGCCAAATATCCTTGAGGACGATAATCGCCTCAATCCCGAAAATGAGTGACAGGGATTGTGCCAGCTTGTCAAACGTTTGCGCCGGAATCCGACCCTTGAGCGGCGCCAGCGCGTCGCGCAGCACGCTCTTGCGATTGCCGCGCACGATGCGCGGCTCCGTGCCGAGCGTTCCGGCCTGCCGTCGCGTCCATTGATCGAGCGCCTGCGAGAGCGCGGCGCGATGCGTCGCCTCGTATTTCAGCATGCGCGGGAAAGCGAAGGCGAAGAGCTCGGCGACACGCTGGTCGGCATCGCCGTCTTCGGAATTCCAGGCGAGGATCGGCCCGAGCGCCTCGTCGACGACCGCCTGCACCATGGCCGCCTGGCTCGGGAAATAGCGGTAGGCGGTGGCGCGCGAGACTTCAGCCGCTTCGGCGACGTCACTGACGGAGGGGATGAAGCCGTCCTGCATCAGCCGGATCGCGGTCGAAAGCATGTGCCGGCGCATGCGCGCGCGCGGGCCGCGCTCCGCAGCCTCGCCCTGCTCCCGCACTTGACCTGAGACGGACATACCAATACGGTACGGCCGTCTCAAAACAAATGCAAACCAAAAAGCGACGGAGACAACGTCGCCTGCATTCGTCGGGGAGGCGATGAAGCGCATCGAACGCGTCGGCACGACGGGCGCCAGCGGCGCCAAGCACGCGCTCGCCTTGGCCTGAGAAGCCGATGCCGTTGATCGCGCGTAGCAAGATTCTTGAGATGTTTCAGGACATGGTGCGCCGCCGCGTCCCGATCGTCGGCGGCGGCGCCGGCACCGGCCTCTCGGCGAAATGCGAAGAGGCCGGCGGCATCGACCTCATCATCATCTATAATTCCGGCCGCTACCGCATGGCCGGGCGCGGCTCGGCCGCGGGGCTTCTCGCTTACGGCAACGCCAATCAGATCGTGAAGGAGATGGCGGTCGAAGTGTTGCCGGTGGTCAAAGCCACGCCGGTGCTTGCCGGCGTCAACGGCACCGACCCCTTCGTGCTGATGCCGCAATTCCTCGCCGAACTCCGCGACATGGGCTTTTCCGGCGTGCAGAATTTTCCGACGATCGGCCTCTTCGACGGCGTCATGCGGCAGAGCTTCGAGGAGACCGGCATGGGCTACGGGCTCGAGGTCGACATGATCGCGCAAGCGCATGCACTCGACCTTCTGACGACGCCCTATGTCTTCAACCCCGACGAAGCCGTCGCCATGACGAAGGCCGGGGCCGACATCATCGTCGCGCATATGGGTGTGACGACCGGCGGCGCGATCGGCGCGACCTCGGCGAAGTCGCTCGAAGAATGCGTCGGCGAGATCGACGCGATTGCGGAAGCCGCGGTGAAGGTACGCAAGGATATCATCGTGCTATGCCACGGCGGGCCGATCGCGATGCCCGCCGATGCGGAGTTCATTCTGAAGAATTGCCGGCGCTGCCACGGCTTCTACGGCGCCTCGTCGATGGAGCGGCTGCCGGTCGAGGACGCGCTGACGAAGCAGGTCCGCGATTTCAAGACAGATCGCGTTCGGCGCGGCCTGAACGACGCCGGCAACGAGAGTCCGGTTGGGGAGGAGCCAATGCGCGGCAAGTTCGTGATCGCCAAAGAGACGCAGCTGGAGGTGCTCGATTGGGGCAAGCTCGGCTGGATGAGCAATCCGCCGAATACCGGCGCTAAGCAGCTGACCATCATCGACGTGAACCTTTCGCCCGGCAAGGGCCACGACTTCCACAAGCATCCCGACCAGGAGGAGGTGATCTACGTGGTCGGCGGCAAGGTCGAGCAATGGGTCGACCGCGAGAAGCGCGTGCTCGGGGCGGGCGACTGCGCCTTCATTCCGGCCGACATGGTGCACGCGTCGTTCAATGTCGGCGACAGCAATGCGAAGATCGTCGCGATCCTCGGCCCCTGCGTCGGGGAGATCGGCTATGAGCTTGTCGATATGGCGGCGCAGGAGCCTTGGAAGTCGCTAAGGAAATAGGCGATGGGCCCGACCTCCTTCCGCAAGATTGCGCTCAGCCTTCCGGAGGCCGCGGAAGGCAGTCATATGGGCCACGCCGACTTCCGCGTCGACGGAAAGATCTTCGCCACGCTCGGCTGGCCGGACGAGGAATGGGGCATGGTCAAGCTGACGCGCGAGGAGCAGGAGCTGCGCGTCGGGGCCGACGCGGCGGTCTTCTCGCCTGTCCCTGGCAATTGGGGTCTCAAGGGAAGCACCCGAGTGAACCTGGCGGCAGCCGACGAGGCGACGGTCAGAAGCGCACTCACTGCAGCGTGGCGCAATATTGCGCCGAAGCGCCTTTCGGGAGGAAAGCTCGATGCCTGAAAACAACTACCCGAAGCTCCACAACGCCATGTGGCCCGGCATCGTCGGCAAGGGCTCGGGCGACGGCGAACCGATCATCCCGCTCGACACGCTTCTTAAGCTGACGCGCGACGCGCGCGGGCCGAACGGCGAGAAATTCGACGGCGTCGACCTCTTCATCGTGGCGCCGCATTTCGACATCGATTCCGACAAGGACGCGGTGAAGAAGATGGCCGACCACATCGCCGGCTACGAGCTGAAGGTCGGCTCCTTCGTCGCGCCGATCTGGGGCGGCGCCGGCGGCGGCTCGGCCATGGGCACGGCCGAGGAGCGCAAGACCTTCGTCTCGCAAGTCAGGAAGGCCTGCGCCATCGGCCAACAGATGCGCGCGCTCGGCATTCGGCCAACCGGCGGCGTCCGGATCGATTCCTCCACCAGCGTCGAAGCCTGGGACAAAAACCCGAAGGAAGGCACCAAGCTCATCGCCGAGACATTTCGGGAAGCCGGCAAGGTCGCGCAGGATCACGACGAGTTCCTCGTCGCGGAGGGCGAGATCTGCTGGGGCGGCATGCATTCCTGGCGGGAGAACGTGAACTTGCTTGAGATGGTCGGCATGCCCGGAATCGTCGGCTACCAGGCCGACATGGCGCATTCGATGCTCTTCGTGCTCGGCGCCAACGCCGAGAAGGATCGCATCCTCCCAAAGGACTTCGACTGGAAGGACAAGGCGGCGCTCGATGCGGCTTACCACAAGGTCGCCGACGCCTTGCGCCCTTGGACCTACGACTTCCACGTCGCGCAGAACGACGGCTCGACATTCGGCTCCGGCGACCACGAGAAGACCGGGCGCCACTGCCAGGTGAGCGACCCGAACGGCAAGCTCGATATCGCCAAGCACGCCGGCTATTGGCTGCGCGACGAGAAGGGCGCGCTCACGAAGAAGATGCGGCACATCTGCTGGGACGGCTGCATGTTCCCGAACGCCGTGATGGAGAAGCAGGAAACCTGGAACGCCGTGCTCGGCGCGATGCTCAAGGTGCGCGACGCGCACGGGTGGGTGGAGTAGCGATCCTTCCTCTGCGTTTGTCATCCCGGATGCGCGGCACGCGCAGTCCGGGACCCATGAACGCCGGAGGGTGAAAGGACCGATCGAAACGCAGCCGTGACAGCCGTCCGAATGTCGGCGTTCATGGATCCCGGTCTTGCCGCTTTGCGGCAAACCGGGATGACAATCCGGAGGGGGAGATGCCTGCCAAAGCACTCAATATCGGCATGGTCGGCTACGGCTTCATGGGCCGCGCCCATTCGAACGCCTGGCGGCGCGTCTCGAACTTCTTCGACACCGGCTACGCGCCGGTGTTGAAAGCCGTCGCCGCGCGCGACAAAAACAAGGCGCAGGCCTTCGCCGACATGTGGGGCTACGAGTTGGTCGAGACCGACTGGCGCAAGCTCGTCGAGCGCAAGGACATCGACGCGATCGACATCTGCGTGCCGAATGACCTCCACGCCGAGATCGCTATCGCTGCGGCGAAGGCGAAGAAGATGGTGCTTTGCGAGAAGCCGCTCGCGCGCGACGCCAAGGAGGCGCTGCCGATGGTGCGCGCGGTGGAGCGCGCCGGCGTGCCGAACACAGTTTGGTACAATTATCGCCGCATCCCGGCAGTGACGCTGATCAAGCAGGTGGTCGACGAAGGAAGGCTAGGCAAGATCTTCCATTACCGCTCCAGCTTCTTGCAGGACTGGACGATCTCACCCGACGTGCCGCAAGGCGGCGCCGGCACCTGGCGGCTCGACGTGAAGGCCGCGGGGTCGGGCGTCACCGGCGACCTTCTTGCCCACTGCATCGACACGGCGCTCTGGATCAACGGCAGCATTTCGAAGGTCTCGGCAATGACCGAGACTTTCGTGAAGGAGCGCAAGCACGCGCTGACCGGGAAAACGCAGAAGGTCGGCATCGACGACGCCGCGGCGGTGCTCGCGCGCTATGCGAACGGATCCATGGGGACGTTCGAGTCGACGCGTTATGCGCGCGGCCACAAGGCGCTCTACACGCTGGAGATCAACGGCGAGCGCGGCTCCTTCATGTGGGACCTGCACGAGATGAACCATGTCATGTGGTTCGATCATTCAAAGGAGGGGCGGCTTCGCGGCTGGACCGACATCCTCGTCACCGACGGCGAGCATCCCTATCTCGGCAAATGGTGGGTGCCCGGCCTCGTCATCGGCTACGAGCACTCCTTCGTGCATCAGGCGGCGGATTTCCTCGAAGGCTTGAAGACCGGAAAGCCCTGCTCGCCGACATTCCGCGAGGCGCTGGAGACGACCAAGGTCTGCGACGCAATCCTGAAGTCCGGCGCCAGCGGGAAGTGGGTGGGCGTGCGCTAGCTCAGGCGCGAAGGCGTTCCGGGCCGAGGCCCGAAACGCCGTCTCATCTGCCTAGGTGGCGGTCGCCGGATCGATCACCGCCTTGACCTCGGTGATGATGTTGGCCGGAAAACCGGAGAGCCGCGCATGCTCGCGGATGGCGGCCTCGTCCTCCGCAAGGTAGATGCAGAACGTCTTATCGTCCGCGACGTAGCTCTGCTGCCACTGCACCCGGGGGCTCAGCTTGGCGAGCGCATCGTTGGACTTGTGGGCGATGCCGCTGAACCCGCGCTGGTCGTTCTGACCGACCCCCGCGACGTTGCGCTCAATCACGAATTTCCTCATCGGCTGTGCTCCGGTTTCAGGTTCCGCCCTGCGCGCATAGAGCCGGATTCCACCGCATCCGGCGAGTGTCGAAAATGTCATTTTACGGGGGCGTTCCCGCCATGCTCGGTAGCGCTCATGATCGACGTTACAATTCTCTATTCGCCGGACGGCTCGGTTTCGTCCTCGATCGCGCCGCTCGAGGTGTTCTATGCGGCGGGCACACGGTGGAACCTCTGCGTCAGCTCCGATCCGGAGCCGCGGTTCAAGGTCACGACCGTCTCGGTCGACGGAAAGCCGGTCGTCGGCGGCGCCGGCGTGCGGGTCATTCCCGACAAGCCCATGTCGGCGATCGAGCACACCAACCTCGTACTGGTTCCCTCCGGAGGCACCGACCTCGATCTCCTGATCGAGAAGAGCGCTCCTCTCATTCCCTGGCTCCGCGAGATGCACGCCAAGGGCGCACTGGTGGCAGGCGTTTGCACCGGTGTGGCAATCCTCGCCGAGGCGGGGCTGCTCGATGGGCGTCGCGCAACCACGCACTGGGCCGTCGCAGATCAATATCGGGAACGCTATCCGAACGTCGACTGGCAACCACAGCTCCTCGTCACCGAGGATCGCGGCGTGCTCTGCGGCGGCGGTGTCTATGCCTCCATCGACCTTTCACTCTACATCGTCGAAAAGCTTTGCGGCCGTGACGTCGCGATCGGTTGCGCGAAGTCGCTCGTCCTGCAGATGCCGCGCACCTACCAGACGGGATTCTCCGTCGTGCCTTATGGCACCGACCACGCCGACGCGGTCATCCGCCGCTCGGAAGACTGGCTGCACGCACACTTCCCCGACGAGGTCGACATCGACCGGCTTGCCGCAGAGATGGCGCTCGCGCCACGCACGTTCCTGCGCCGCTTCAAGGCGGCAACCGGCGAGACACCGCTCGCCTATCTTCAGCGCCTCAGAATCGACGCAGCGAAGCGGATGCTCGAAGAGGACCGCCTCACCATTCAGGAAGTGGGAATTGCGGTCGGCTACGAAGACGTCGCGTTCTTCCGCAACCTCTTCAAACGCCACCTGGGGCTGACACCCGGCGCCTACCGCGAGCGCTACGGACGAACGATCTCGACGGCCGCCTAACGAGCGGCGCGGTAGGATTTCAGCGACCACGTCTCCCAGATCGCCACGACGACGAGCACGCCCGACGACGCCGCGCCGAGGAGGAGCGGCGTCGCGTATGAGGCGGCGGGGACGAGCACGGCGAGCGCCGCAATGCCGACCAGGTGCGAGAGCGGCAGCCAGGTCGCGACCGAGCGCTTGAAGAGGATGTTGCCGAGAAGGTAGAGCGCCGGGCCTCCGAGCACGGCGGCAAGCGTCGGCGTCTCCGTGCGGCCGAGGGGGTGTGCCAGCACCAGCTCGTCAGCGACAGCGGCGACGATGATGCCGGCAACGATGAAGATATGCATGTAGGTGTAGGCAAGGCGGCCAAGCCTGCCCGGATCGGCGGATCGCGCGATCAGGCTGCTCGCCTTCTCCGCGCCGATATTGAAATAAATCCACCACATCGCGACGCTGCCGAGGAAGGCGCTGACAAAGGCGGCGACGGTGGCGGGGCTCCACGCAAGCTCGGCGAAGGTCGCGCCGGTGACCAGAACCAATTCACCGAGCGCTATGATGACAAAGAGGCCGCAGCGCTCTGCCATGTGAGCGCCGGCGATGTCCCAGTCGGCGGTCGTGGAGCGGCCGTGGCCGGGCACGAAATAGCCCGCCGACGGACCGACATATTCGATGCCAAGCGCGACGAGCCAGAACGCCAGGCGCAGCTGGTGCTCGGCGAGCCCACCGGCGAGCCAGAACGCGCCTGCCAACGCAAGCCATGCGGTTATGCGTTGAAAGGTGCGGAAGTTGCCCGGGCTATGACCTTTGAACGCCCAGAGCATGAAGAGAGAGCGGCCGACCTGCATGCACGAATAAGCGCCAGCGAAGGCGAGGCCCAGACGCTCGAAGGCTTCGGGGATAGAGGCAGAGAGGAGCAGCCCTGCGAGCATCAGCACGAAGAGCATGATCCGGACGGGAGTCCTTTGCGGGTCGAGCCAGTTGGTGGCCCAAGCCGTATAGACCCACACCCACCAGACCGCGAAGAGAAGCATCGCCGTGTGCAAAAGCCCGACAAGCGTCAAATCATGCAGCAGTCCGTGCGAGAGCTGCGTGACGGCGAAGACGAAGACGAGGTCGAAGAAGAGCTCGACGAACGTGACGCGGCCGTCCTCATCCGAGCGGCGCGCGCGAAGAAGGCTGGTGCGAGCAGCAAGAAATGCCATGCGGCGGTTCTAACCGAGCCACTGTGTCGATAGAAGGTCCAGTGCTGCAGTCGTTTGGCGGAGACCAACATGACACGCGTCGTGATCATCGGGGGAAGCGGGCATGTCGGGACGTATCTCGTTCCGCACTTGGTGGAGGCCGGGTTCGAGGTCACGAGCGTCAGCCGTGGAGAGCGCGAACCCTACAGGCCACACGCCGCCTGGCGGCAGGTCAAAACGGTCGCGATCGATCGGGAAGCGGAGGAGAAGGCCGGCACGTTCGCGAAAAAGATCCAGACGCTCAAACCGGACCTTGTCGTCGACATGATCTGTTTCACGCTTAAGAGCGCCACGCACCTTAGCGAAGCGCTCAACGGCGACGTCCAACACTTCCTCCACACGGGCACCATCTGGGTGCATGGTCCGAGCGTCACCGTGCCGACGACCGAAGACGCACCGCGCCGACCCTTCGGCGAATACGGCACGCAGAAAGCCGCGATTGAGGCCTACCTCCTCGACCGGGCGCGCCGCCAGGGCTTCCCGGCGACCATCGTGCATCCCGGTCATATCGTCGGCCCAGGCTGGAACCCTCTCAATCCTGCCGGACACTTCAATCCGCGCGTCTTCACGATGCTGGCGAGGGGAGAAGAGCTGGCGCTGCCGAATTTCGGACTGGAGAGCGTGCACCACGTCCACGCCGACGACGTGGCGCAGGTCTTCATGAAGGCGATCGCGAACCGTAGCGTCGCCATCGGCGAATCCTTCCACGCCGTCTCGCCGGCGGCAGTCACGCTTCGCGGATACGCCGAGGCCATGGCCGCATGGTTCGGCAAGGAAGCACGGCTCAAGTTCCTTCCCTGGCCGGAGTGGAAGGCCGCGCAGACGAGCGACGAGGAAGCAACCGCGACCTGGGAGCATATTGCCAGAAGCCCAAGCTCGAGCATTGCCAAAGCGCAACGCCTCCTCGGCTACGCGCCGCGCTACACGTCCTTCGAGGCGGTGCAGGAATCGGTCGGCTGGCTTATCGACAAAGGAAGCGTGCAGACGTCCTAGAAGAGCGAAAGCTGCGAAAGTTCCGGCCGGCGACGCGGCAGCACCTTCGGCTGATCGCGGAGAAGCTCCGCCTCGATGTCTCTGAGGAAGGGCGAGGCGGCAAGCCGGCGCCGCTTGCCGCGCCATGTGCGCTCCTCGGCGCGTGTCAGGAAGAGCCGGTCCTTGGCGCGCGTCATCGCGACATAGAAGAGCCGGCGCTCCTCCGCGAGGCTTGCTTCGTCCGCCGCGCCGAAACGGAGCGGCACGATGCCATCCTCCAAGCCGACGACGAAGACGACGGCAAATTCGAGACCCTTCGCCGCGTGCATCGTCAGCAGCGCGACGCGGTCGGCACGTGGGTCGAAGAAGTCGGATTCGTCGGCGAGCGCGACGGCTTCACGGAAGCGCGCGCGTTCGCCGCGGCTCGATGCGGCGAGTTGCGTCAGCCAACGCAGCGGCTTCGCTCGTGTCGCCGGCGGCGGACTTCGCCGCGTCGCGCAGCGCATCGGCGAGCGGCGCGTCCGGCATGGAGTCGAGCGCTGAAAGCAGCGCGCGAACGGTCTCGTTGTCGCGAAGCGGGCGGCGCGCGCTTGTCGCGAACGGCATGCCGGAGCGCTGGAACGCCTCGACGAGCGCGGCGGACTGCGCCTCGGTGCGATAGAGCACCGCGATGTCGCCGAAGGCGACGCCGCTTTCCGCCACCTCCCGGCCGCGGCCGCTGTCGATCGAGAAGAAGCTGTGGCCGCCGAGCAGCCCCTCGATCTCCTTGACCACGAATTCCGCTTCGGCGCGCTCGGTCGGCGCGGCGTGGATCGCGATCCGGTCGTGCATCTCGCGCACGATCTCGGCGAGACTCGGCTCAGCATTCGTCGCGATCACCTGCGACGCCGCCTGCACGATGGTGCCGCTCGAGCGGTAGTTCCGGCGAAGCCTGAGCGTCTTCGCGGCAGGGTAGTCCGCCGCGAAGCGCGCGAAGGCCGAAGCGTCGGCGCCGCGGAAGCCGTAGATCGCCTGGTCGGGGTCGCCGATCACGCAGAGATCGCGTCGGCGCGACCAGACGCAGCAGCCGGTATTGCGCCTCGTCCAGATCCTGGAACTCGTCCACGCAAAGCGCACGCAATCTTCGGCGCAGGCGCGCGGCGAGCTCCGCGTCGTGCTGCAGCGCCTCGGCGGCGAGCAGGACGAGATCGTCGAAATCGACCCAATTGCGGGTCGTCATCAATACGGCGTAAGCGGCGATGGCGGTCGCCAGCTTCTCGTCGATCGCCGCGGATCCGCCTCGCTTCACCTTGGAGATACGGCGAAGAAACGGCGCTGCCTTGCTCTCCGCGACGTTCGAGCGTTTCAGCGAGCCCCTTCATCGCGCTCCGCCTCGCCGGCGATGGCGAAACCGGGATCGAGATGCGCGGCATGCGGACTTCTCGCGAAGGATCGAGAGGCCGAGCGAATGGAACGTATGGACAGGCACGTCGCCCGCGCTCTCCGGCAACAGACGCTGAAGCCGCTCGCGCATCTCGCCGGCGGCGCGGCGGGTGAAGGTGATCGCCAGGCAACTCTCCGCCGGCATGCCGCGCTCGGCGACGAGATGCGCGATCCGGTGCGTCAGCATCCGCGTCTTGCCGGAGCCCGGCCCGGCGATGACGATCAGTGGGCCTTCGGCGCTCGCGGCGGCGCGCTGGTCGGAATCGAGGGCGGAGAGGATGGGCGAAGCGCTGCCCTCCCCCTGCGGGGGAGGGCCAGGGAGGGGGGACACGTGACGGGCGCAGGCGGTTCTGTATCAAGTTGCAGGGGAGCTGCGATTGCGTCCGTCGGGAGCATGCTCGGCGTCGGAGGAAGAGGTCGTGGCCTCCGCCCTTCCCCCCTCCCCATCCCTCCCCTGCAAGGGGGGAGGGAGAGCGCCCGGCTTCGGCCGCATCGCTAACTCTCCGAACAGCATCGCGCCGGATTTGCGCTTCTCCAGCTCGCCCGGCTCGAAAAGTCGGATCACGCCGTATTCGCCGTCATAGCCGGCCTCGCGGATCACTCTTGCCGGCGCGAAGGCGCGAGACCGCCTCGGCAAGCAGCGGCGAGCCGGCGCGCGCGATCTCGTCGACGGGCGTCTCTTCGAGAATCTGAAGCTCCGGGCCGAGCTTCGCCAGCGCCTGGTCGTAGTTTTCCGCGACGCGTTTCGACGAAGGCCCCACGCCGAGCATCTCGCCGATGATTTCCGGCAGCGGCACGAGGCTCTTCACCTCGCCCGCCGTCGGCGGCGGCATCGGCGCGTCGCGATCGGCGAGCATCTCGACGCGGTGCTCGACGCCGATGGTCAGCGGGCCGCCGCAGACTGGGCAGCGGCCGCCGAGCGCGAGCGTCTCCTTCGGCTCAAGCCTGACACCGCATTTCCGGTGTCCGTCGGCGTGATATTTCCCCTCCTCCGGAAAGAATTCCACCGTGCCGCCATAGCCCTCGCCGACTTCGAGCGCGCGGCGGAGCGCAAAATAATCCGGCGCGCAATCGAAGAACGTCGCCTCGCGCCCGAGCTTTCCCGGCGAGTGCGCATCGGAATTGGAGGTCAGGCGATAGCGGTCGAGAAAGGAGACGCGCCAATTCATCGCCGGGTCGGAAGAGAGGCCGGTCTCGACCGCAAAGATGTGGCCGGAGAGATCGCCGTAGCATTCGGCGATCGAATCGAAGCCGGATTGCGAGCCGAGCGCGGCGAACCACGGCGTCCAGATATGCGCCGGGACGAGATAGGCGTCGGGGCCGCTCTGAAGCGCGATCTCAAGAAGATTGCGCGAAGTCGAGGCCGAGGATAGGGCGGCCGTCCGAGGCGATGTTGCCGATCGAGGCGAGCTTCGCCGCGAGCCGGTCGACGGTCGCGAAATCCGGCGCGTAGATCAGGTGGTGGATTTTGCGGGTCTTCTCACCCTTCTTGTAGATGGTGGAAATCTCGGTTGAGAGCATGAAGGAGGGAGGCGCGCGGCATGACGGCGGAAGCTTTTCCGCGACCGCCGCTTCGATCTCCGGCTTCAGGCGGAAGAGCCCCGGCGCGGCGGGAACGAGCTTCTCCTTCAGCTCCGCAAGCCATTGTGGGTGCACGCAGTCGCCGGTCGCGACGACCGCGATTCCCTTGCGCGCGCCCCAGAAGGCGAGATGCTCAAGGTCGAGGTCGCGGCTCGTCGCGCGCGAATATTTCGAGTGGACGTGGAGGTCGGCGTGAAAGCGCATGCGGGCGCTCCCTGCGTGTCCTCTCACCTCTAGACGATTCGGAGCGCGCTTACGGATGGCGATGGGCGCGCCCTGTGGAAAACGCCGAAAACCATCCGACCGTCGTCATGCCCGGACTTGATCCGGGCATCTATTCCGGAACGGTCTGGGCAGCCGCTGCCGTCACGCAATGGATCGCCGGGTCGAGCCCGGCAATGACGACCGAGGTTAAGGGTCCCGATCAAGGCTTCGCGTCGAGGTCGGCGCGGAAGGCCTTGATGAAGAGCACGAGCGGCACGAGGAAGAAGAAGCCGTCGACCATCAGGATCGGCCAGTAGGCGAGCGTGCCGAGCCAGATCATGACGACGGTGAAGAACACCACGCCGAGGAAGCGGGCGAAAAGTGCCGCGGCGAGGAGTAGCGGGTTGCGGAGCGGATTGAGCCCCGCCTGCACATAGGTCAGCGCGATCGTGATCAGGATGTTGCCGGTGTGGCGCACCCAGACCTGCGGCTCCTGCTCGGGCGGAAAGCCGAGCAGATCGAAATACCAGCTCGGCCAGAAGATCAGGATGACGCCGTTCACGATGTTGACCGCGACGCCGATCAGGATCACCCGCCCGAGCCATTTCTCGTAATTGTTCTTGCTGGTGCGCATCGCCGTCGCTCCCTGGTTCAGAGCCGGAGCATGATCTCGTCCGAAAACCGGTGCCCACTTTTCGGGATCATGCTCTAAAACGTCTTCAAATATTCGAGCAGCGCTTCCTTCTCGTCGGGCGGAAGCGCGGTGCCGTAGAGGTGACCGATATTGCGGTTGCCGCGATCGGGCCCGCCGTCCTTCTGCCTGGTGTCGAAGCAGAAGAACGGCCCGTAATAGACTTCCGGATCGCAAGGCTCGGCGCGGAAGCCGCCGTTCACCGGATCGAGCGTGTCGTCGCCGCGCACGAAGGCGACGGGGCGCTCCTCCGGCGGGTTCAGGAGATCGCGGAGCGTCGGCACGGAGCCGTTGTGGAGATAGGGCGCGCGCAGCCAAAGCCCGTCGAGCGGCTGGTTGGCGTAGCCGTTCGTCTTCTTGAAATGCGTGAAGGCGTAGACGGGATCACCCTTGAAGAAGGTGGCAAGCTGCAGGTCGCGCAGTTTCTCGGTGTAGGAATCGAGACGTCCGCGATCGGTGCCGATCTCTTCGATCGGCGTGACGCGGCCGATCTTGTCGCCGGAGAAGACGTAGCCGTCGGCGCCTTGATAGCCGTGGCAGCTCGCGCATTCGCGCATGTAGATGCCGCGGCCGAGCGCCGCTTTCAGCGTATCGACCTTGATACGGCGAAGGCGGCGGGCGAAGATCGAGCAGCCAATCGGCGACGCGCTGGATCGCGACGTGATCGACGCTCCGCTCGGTCACGCCGGCGCCGATCGCCGCCGAAAGGTTCCGCTCCTGCAGGGAATCGTTGTTGCCGTCCCAATGCAGGTCCATGTCCTGCTCGCCGCGCGGCCGCTGCTCGAAGATCGACGGCAGATCGGCGACGCCGTGCCGCTCGCTCAACGTCAGATCGTTGAGCCGCATGCCGAACTGGATCGCCTTATAGGGATTGAAGGTGTCGACGCGGCCCGGCCCCCAGGCGACCTGCTGATCCATGATGGCGCCAAGGCTGGCGCGCCGTGCGCTTCAGGCCGCGGATCACGCGCGGGATGACATAAAATCGATAAAGCGCCCAGTCGACCGGCCCGAAACGCGCGCCGGCGCGCCGCATGCCGTCCATGACGGAGCTCGGCGTCAGGCCGCTTGTCTTCGACCGCCTTGAAGAGGAAACGCACGAAGCCCTCGAAGTCGAGGTTGTTCGAGGGCATGCCGAGCACGATGTGGCGCTCGCCGTCCTCGTCGGTATAGGTGCCGGTGTGGCACACGGCGCAGTTCAGCCAGGCGAGCTCCACGCCGCGATAGTTCCGCCGCGAGACGCCGATCGGCAGATCTTGGCCCTGCTCGTAGAGGAAGCCGAAGACGCGGAGCCCGTCCGGCCCGAGCTCGTTCTCGAACATGATCGGGAGCGCGCGCCACATCCAATAGGGCAGCCCGCTCTCCGGCTCGCTGCCGATCGAGCCGTATTTGAAATGGTCGCCGATATTGGCGTAGCGGACGGGCTCGTTGGTGTAGAGGCGCCAGATATTGGCGATGGCGACGATCGCAAGGACGATCAGGATCAGACAGGAGCGGGCCGAAGATCCAAAAGCGCCGCCGGCGCGTGCGGTCTTCCACCTCCTCGACGAGGGTGACCGGCGGGTCGGGGAGCGTCGGCATTGTCATCGCTACGACACCCGGTAGCCGGGCTGGGTGTCGTAGACGGAGAGGATGTCGGCGAGCATCGCCTCCACGTCGCCGCCGAAGCGCGGCAGCTCGTAGCAGCCGAGCGGGTTCTTCGGCGCGTTCAAGAGGCACTTGTTGCAATAGGTGCAGGGCCGCGGCGGCAGGTCGAAGCCCTTCTCGAACCAGCGCACCAGATCCGGATTGGCGATAAGCGGCCGTGCGATCGCGACGGCATCGAACGAGCCCTCCTCGATCCCCATGCGGATCAGCCGCGCGTCCTGGTAGCCGCCGGTCGAGATCACCGGAATCGACACCGCCTGCTTGATGGCGCGCGCCTCGTCGATGCCGACGCCTTCCGGCGGATTGAGCTTCTTCTTGCGCTCCCACACCCAGGCGAAGATCGGACGCAGCAGGCGATAGCGGAACAAGAGATAGTTCCGCATCGTGCGCGTGCCGGACGAGATCATCGCGTCGTAGCTTGCCGCGATGGTGTTGAAGGAGAAGCCGCCCGGCGGATTGAGCGGATGCGGAAAGAGGCTGCCGGTCGATACGTGGATCGCGTGCGCGCCCGCCGTCTCGACCCATTTCGCGACCTGCACCGTCTCGGCCAGGCCGTCGCCTTTCGGCTCCCACGGGATGACGTCGTTCTGGTCGATGGCCGAGAGTTTCACCTGCAGGTGAAAGCTCGGGCCGACCGTGTCGCGGATCTTGGCAATGACGTCGAGCAGGAAGCGCGCGCGATTGAAGAGCGAGCCGCCGTACTCGTCGGTGCGATCATTGATGCCGGAGCTTAGGAACTGCGTGAACAGATAGCCGTTCGCGGCATGCAGCTCGACGCCGTCGAGCCCGGCCTCCTTGGCGCGGCGCGCGCCTTGGCCGAAGGCGTCGATCACGTCGTCGATCTGCCAGCGCGTCATCGCCTGGCAGGGGAAGCCGTGCAGCGATTCGGTGCGCGAGGTGGCGGAGAGCGCCTTGCGCCAGCGGTTGGAGACGCCGGGGCGGTCCTGCTGCCGGCCGGAATGGCTGAGCTGCATGATGAAGCGGCAATCGTATTTGTGCGCCTGCTCGCCGACGACGCTCCAGAACGGGATGTGCTCGTCGCGGTGGATGGTGGCGTAGAAGGGAAGGATGCGGCCGCGCATCATGACCGGCACGTAGGAGGAGACGATGGCGCCGACGCCGCCTTTCGCGAAGCGCGCCTCCCAGTTGATGCGGGTCTGCGTTCCCGAGCCGTCCTCGTTGTCGAACTGGCCGGAGATCGACGAGCGAAAGATGCGGTTCTTGACCCTGAGGCCGCTCTTGAAGCGGATCGGACGGAGGATCGGGTCGTCGCTCATCGCCGATCCCGCCCAAGCGATCGCCGCCAAATCTCGGCAAGCATGTCCGGAACCCACTCGCGCGCCGGACAGGCGGCCCAGCTTCCTTCCGAAAACACGAGACGCCGGTCGACGCCCTGCGCCTCGCCGCGATCGAAGCGCACGATGGCGCCGCGACGAAGCGGCTTTCGCGTCTCGGGAATGTCGATCTTCACGTTAGGGCGCCGGAGCGCGAGGCGCGGATCGGGCGGCAGCACGAGCGGCCTGACGCCGCGGATCAGCGTCTTCGGCCCGCGCAGCGAGCGCGCCGCCGCGGCGTCGGAGCGTATCTGCGCCGGGTCGGGCACCGCGAGCCGCAGATCGCGCATGCGCTCGAAGCTCGCGATCAAGTTCGGAAGCGCAAGCGAGATCGCGTGCGCGCAATAGGGGTCGCCGCGCGCCGCCTCGAGGATCGTGCGGCGCGCGCGACCGAGCGTACCGGAAAGCCTCAGCCACAGCGCCTTCAGGAGGAGCGCCTGCGGCCAGTTCGCGAGCACGTCGGCCGCGTCGTAGGTCTCGGGCGTCGCGCGGAAGCCTACGTGGAAGGCGCGGCCGACGACCTGCTGCAGCGCCTCGCCGATCGCCGGCCGGCCGGCGTCCTTGTCGACGAGCAGGTCGGCGAGACGGTCGAGCGTCTCGGCGTCGAAGCCGCGGCGGCGGGCGTTGCCGCTCAGCCGGATGTGGAGCGCCTCGCTCCCCTTCTGCCTCCCCTCGTCGCCGCGCGGCAGGAAGGCCGGCCAGAGCCGGCCGTCGATGTGGAAAACGGAGCGGATGCGGGCGCGCAGGAGCCGCGTCAGAAGCGGCCCTTCGTTGTCGAAGACGCGATCGATGCGCGGATGGGAGTCGAGCGAGCGGATCGACGCCGCCTCGTCGGCGGTGAAGAGATCGAGCAAACCCCAGATGCGCAGATGCTTCGCCATCTTCCGATCCGCTTCCGCACGGGCCGCCGCAGGCCCTATTGCGGTTTCGCTTCCCGCCATTTGAAGAACGCGTTCTTGACGCCGCGCAGCGCCGGCTCAAGCTCGGGCAGCTGGCGCAGCAGTACGTCCGTCATGAAGGTGCGATTGATCCAGTCCATGCCTTCCGGCGTATACATTTCCGGCGTGTAGTCGACGGTGAAGAAGCGGTCGCTCTTCAGCCGACGCGACGCCATCAGGATGAAAATGCGAAAGGCGGTGTCGGAGAACCCAAAGCCCTCCGGCAGGTCTTCGGAGAGGAGCCCGACGATCGTATCGACCCGCTCCACTTCGCCGCCGTAGATTTCGCTGATCTCCGCCGCCCATTCCTTGTTGGAGGTGATCTCCTCGATCGTATCGAAGGGACGCATCCGCAGCATGCGGCGGAAGTCGTTGTAGCGCGGGATGCCGCGCTCGCGGTCGCGCACGACGTCGACGGTGCCGAGGTCGAAGAAATCGTTGCTCTGCCGTGCCGGAGACGGAATCCTGGCGCTCGAAGTGGGCAAGCCCGCTCGGATAGTTGCGCAGCCGCACCTGCCCGGGATTGCGCGTGCCGAGCGAGTAGGCGGCATCGGCGAGCGCCATCCGGCTGTAGAGGTTGACCGTGCGCTTGCCGGAGATGGCGCGGAAATCGAGCGCCTCGGCACCGGGAATCGGGGAATCATCGTTGACGGAACGGAACTCGAAGACGTCCGGCATCAAGGGATGCATGCGGTAGACGGCGACGAATTCCTCGGTCAGCGAATAGGGCGCCGTGTGATGGTCGGTGGTCGAGCCGGGAATGCCCTGCATCATCTCGCCCTGGGTGACACGGCCGCGCTCGCGATAGAACGTCTCGCCGAACGCGCCCCACCAATTGGCGCGCATGGCGAAGCGCATGGTGGGGTTGTTCAAAAGTGAAGGCGTCCATTCCACGGTGTGGATCTTGGCGATCACCGCGATATTGACGAGCCGCGCCTTCTGATAGAGCCACTCGTCGTCGTTGCGCCGGCTCGGATAGGCGGCGAGCAGCCGGTCGCAGATCGCATTGTGCTCGCGCGTGAAGAGCGTGTGGAGCAGCGACAGGCCGATCCACCAATTGTCGTTCACGCCGGTCAGCTCGAGCCCCGAGCCGTCGGGTTCGAGTCGGCCGTTCGAGCCGACCTTGAGCTTGCCTTCCTTGTGCGTGCGCAGCTCGTCCTGGCGCACTTCGTCCTTGCCGTAGATCTGGCCGGAATCCCACCAATGCGATTCAGTGTTGGTGAAAGCCGGCGGCAGACCGCGGTCCGCATAGGCTTCCTTGTCCGGCCGCGAGCGCCCGAATTGCATCCTGCGCTCCGGGCTCGGCCAATCGTCGTCGTCGGCGAGCGGAATCTCGTGCGGGTTCTGGTCGTCGCGAAGATGTCCGAACCAGTCGTGCGTCATGAACTGCAGCCATGCCGCGGCGAGGATGTTCAGATAGGGGACGGCGTGGAACTCGCCGTTCCTGCGCGCAAGCAGCCGCCGGCTTATCTCGCGCGGGTTCGGCTCCATGATGTCGTAGGCGGTCGGAATCTTGAGCTTGTCGATCGGGGAGTTGCGCCCGAAGCGCATGCCGCGCGCGCCCATCGCCGGCACGGCGAGGTCGTTGTAGCTGCCGTCGATGGTGCGGCCGAGGCGATAAACTTCGGGGCCGACCTCGCGCTCCGGTTTCGGAAAGCCGCCGCGCTGCGTGTCGTGCAGGTTCAGGCGGCGGAGCGTGCCGCGCAAGAGCAGCAGATTGACGACGCGCAGCGGCAAGGTGGGCAAACGGTGCCAAACGCGTACGCGATTGATCAGCGCAAAAAGCGCTTCGGCCAGTCTTGCGACCATGGCCACCTCCCCGCATGCAACCACCGATAATATTGCGCCGGCAAGAACTTAGCGTCAATCAAGTGCTTGCAAGGACTTGAATCAATGGAGTGAAAACCGTGCGGGCCGGACGGATTCAATCGCTCGTTGCGCCGGCGGCGCGGTGCTTTGTGCGACTTGCTAGCCCGCGAAGCGCGCGTCGGAAAGCCCGGTGACCCCGGGACGGACGGCGAAGATCGCGCCGGCGAGCGGCTCGCGCTCCAACTTCTCCGCCGGCATCCGGTACTTCGCCGACGTAATATAGAGCGTATCGAGCCGCGCCCCGCCGAAAGCGACGCACGTCGGCTGCGAGACGGGCATTTCAAGCACGCGGTCGACGCGCCCGCGCGGGTCATAGCGGACGACGCGGGCGGCGGGCGGCTGCGTCAGCCAATAGCAGCCGTCGGTGTCGACGGCGGCGCCGTCGGGGACGCCCTCGCCTCCGCGCAATTCGATGAAGACGCGACGGTTCGAGAGCGCGCCGTCCGTCGCATCGAAGTCCCACGCCCAGACGATCCGCTGGCGGCTGTCGGCATAGTACATCGTGCGGCTGCCGGGGCTGAAGGCGAGGCCATTCGAGGCGAAGATGCCGTCGACCATTCTGTGGCAGGAAAGATCGGCGTCGAGGCGGAAGAGCCCGCCCGTCGGCTTCGTCTCGTCGGGATCGTAGAGGCTGCCGGCCCAGAAGCGCCCCTGCCGATCGGTCTTGCCGTCGTTGAAGCGGTTGTCGGGAAGGTCCGGCTCCGGCTCGGCGATGGCAGTGAATTTGTCAGGCGGGTCGAAGAAGAAGAAGCCGGTCTTCAGCGCCACGACCATGCCGCCGTTCTTGCGAAGCGCGAGCGAGCCGACGTCGGCCGGCGTCTTCCAAAACGTGTCTTTCCCCGTCGCCGGATCGAAGCGATGGATCTCGCGATCCTTGATGTTGACCCAATAAAGCGCGCGCTCGACCTCGTCCCAGACCGGCCCCTCGGCAAGCTCGGCGCGGCTGTCCAAGACGCATTCGATCGTCGCCATCCGCGCCTCAATTCGACGCGATGTCGAGCACGAGGCGGCCGAGCACATCGCCGCTCTTAAGTTGGGCGAGCGCCTCGTTGACGCGCGCAAGCGGCGCCGTGTCGGTCACAATCGAGCGGATCACTCCCGCAGCGGTCAAAGCGAGTGCGTCCGCAAGCTCGCGGCGCGAGCCGCAGCGCGAGCCGATCACCTCAAGCTCGTTCTGCGCAATACGCTTGCCAGCGAGCGAGAAATCGTCAGGCGTGTAGCCGACGACGACAACGCGTCCGCCGACCGAAACGGCGTCAAGCGCCAGTGCCATCGTCTCCGCGGTTCCCACGATGTCGAGCACGCAGTCGACGCCCTTCCCCGCGGTCGTGTCGCGTACTGCGTCGCCGGCGTCGTCGCTTCTTACTGCAACGTCCGCGCCGAGCTTGTGCGCCCAATCCAGCTTCGCCTGCGTGCGGTCGACGGCGATGACGCGCGCGCCGGCGAGCTTGGCGAACTGCACGGCGAAGGAGCCGACACCGCCGACGCCGATCACAAGCGCCGTCTCGCCATTGGCGAGCCGCGAGCGGCGGACGGCGTGGTAGGCGGTGACGCCGGCGTCGCAATGCACGGCCGCATCGCGAAAGGCGACGCCGTCCGGAATCTTCACGAGCTGATCCGCCGGAACGAGAAGCTTCTCCGCGTAGCCGCCGTGCCTTCCCTTGACGCCGATCGCGCCGAGCATGTCGGGCGCGAGCTGCTCGCGCTCGCTTCCGTACCACGCGCTTTTACGCGGGATCAGGAAGATATAGGGGACGACGCTGTCGCCGGGCTTGAATGCCTTAACGCGCGCGCCGACCGATTCGACCACGCCGGCGGATTCGTGCCCCATCACGAAAGGAAGCTCCGGTGCGTAGCCGAAGCCGTCGAGCAGCTTCAGGTCGGTGCCATCGATGCCGCAGGCGCGGACCGCGACGACCGCGTCGTCGGGGCCGGGACGCGGGTCGTCGAGCTCCTCGATCGAAAGCGGCGCGCCAAACGCGTTGAGGACAGCGGCTTTCATGGCCTGCCGCCGGTCAATTGCGTCCG
Source organism: uncultured Alphaproteobacteria bacterium (assembly GCA_963778625.1). Classification (GTDB taxonomy): domain Bacteria; phylum Pseudomonadota; class Alphaproteobacteria; order Rhizobiales; family Afifellaceae; genus DASWJZ01. The sequence continues at coordinate 398,353 of CAVZVB010000016.1, read as the reverse complement.
TTTTGGGGAATGAGCGCGATCGCCCGGGCCTCCTCCGGCGTGGCGATGTCGCGGCCGAGGTCGCGCGCGATGCGCACGATCTTGTCGACGAGATCGGCGTTCGAGCGGGCGTATTCGCCCGCCGTGATGAACGGATTGTCCTCCATCCCGATGCGCACATGCCCACCCAGATTGATCGCCGTCGACAGCACCTTCCACTGCTCGACCGGGTCCATCACCGAGGTGTTCCAGATGAAGTTCTTCGGGCAGTGGTCGGCCATGTAGGTCATCGCCTGCACCGTCGGCGGCGTCCAGCAGCCGCCCTTCCAGCCGAGGAAGAAGGTCACCCACACCGGACCCTTCAAAAAGCCCTTCTCCATCATGCGCATGGCGTTCCACACCCCGCCATAGTGGAACGCCTCGATCTCCATCTTGGTGCCGATGCGGCTCGTCAGCTCGCAATATTCCCTGAGCTCGTCGCGATCGTGGATCGCGTAAAGCTCCACCGGCTCGTGCCCCGGCTCGTAGTCGAAGCACTCGTCGTGGGCGTTGAAGCAGGTGGAGACCATGTCGGGGCGCTGGTCTTCCAAGAGCATCTTGCGCTGTTGGAAGCGGCCGTTGGCGATGCCGTATTGGATGACGGCGTCGCACTTGTCCAAGATGCCGTCGCGCAGCCGCCGCCAGCCGGGGATGTCGAGGTCGGAGAGCTTGGTGCCGTCGGGCTGGATCTTCGCGTCGACGGTATAGGGGCCGTGCAGATGGCAGATCGCGGCGCCCGCGTTGACGGAGCGCACGTATTCTTCGGCGACCGCGTCGAGGCCGTGCGGCGTCGGATTGCCCGGATTCGATGGATACGACATCGTCGAATCGCAGGTGACCGTAATGATGAGCTTGTCCAACGCCTCCTCCCCTCACAAAAGACACCGTTTCCGCGGTCGTCCGTTGGTTTTCATTTCGCTTCAATCCACCGGGGTCGGCATAGCGAGCCCCGCATTCGCGGCGGCGCGCAAAAGCGCGTCCCAAGTCGGGCGATCGACGCGTAGTGCGGTTGCAGCGTCGGCGGCCTTGCGCTCGCGATCGCCGGGCATCATCACCGGCCGTGCCGGATCGAGCGGCGGCGCGGCGCGCATGTGGTCCGACAGCCCGCGCGCGAGATGCTCGAAGCCGGCCTCAGGCGCGAGCGCCAGAATCGTCATGTCGGTGCCCTTGCGCGCGCGGTCGTCGACCGCGTCGCCGTTCAGCATCGTGGTCAGCACCTCGACGAAAAGCGCGAGCGCCGTGCCGCGGTAGCCAAGCGCGCCGCCGAGCGGCTGCACAGCGCCCTTCGGCACTTGATAGAGCACGTTCGGATCGCGCGTCGGCCGTCCTTCGGCGTCGCGGAGGTAGCCTTCCGGCGCTTCAACGCCGCGGTCGCGCAGGACGCGGATCACGCCTTCCGGCGCGGCGGCGGTGGAGAAGTCGGCAACGACCGGCGCCTCGCCTTCGACCGGCCAGCCGACGGCAACGGGATTTGTGGAGATGCGCCCGTCGCGCCCGCCGAACGGCGCCACCCAATGCCCCGACGGCGCGCCATTGCAGACGGCAAGGCCGATCAGCCCGGCTTCCGCCAATGCCTCCGGATAGGCGCCGATGCGGCCAGTGTGGCCAAGGTGCCGGCCGTTCGCCATGGCGACGCCCTGCTTCCGGGTGAGCGGAACGAGCGCCTCGACCATGCGCATGCCGACGACCTGGCCGAAGCTGCGCTTCCCGTCGACGGCAAGATGCGACGGGCTCCGCGGCGCGATCTCCGGCTCCGCCTTCGGGTCGATGATCCCGGCTTCGATCTCCGCGATGTATTGCGGGACGCGCATGATTCCGTGCGAATGAAGCTGCATCGCACTTGCGGTGACGAGGTGCTCCATCACGATCCGCGCGTGCTCGGGAAGCGCGCCGGCGCGTTCGAGCAATGCGCAGCCAAGCGTCATCACCGCATCGGCCGGGACATGCACCGCTTTCTGTCCGGGGTCCGTCTTGAGCATCGCGCCGGCGATCCCGCTAGTTCGTCCGCACGGTCGCGACGTGCCGGTCGACGAAGCTTTGGTAGACGCTCATGCGCGACCGCACCGCGTGGCGCGGGCCGGGCCAGCCGAAGAGGTCCCAGCTCAGCGCAATCTTCTTGCCGGCGAGACGCGCCCCGATCCGATCGAGATCGAGGACCCCCTCGCCGGGCGGGAAATGCAGCTCCGAGGTCTTCGCATCGGTGTCGGAATAGTGGACGTGGTCGATCGCGGCGAGCACGTCGTCGGTGAGAAAGCGCACGATATCGGCCCCGAGCGCGACGCCGAAATGGCAGAAGTCGAAGCAGATGCCGGCGCCGACCGAACGAAGTGCCGCGGCAAGCTCGGGCAAGGCCCGGTGCTTCAGTGCGAACGTGAAGGGATGCAGCTCGCAGGAGACGGGCGGCGGATCGGAAAGCTTGCTCTTTTGCGCCGCCTTCTCGATTGCCTCAGCCAGCGTCTTGCAGGCGGCGCCCACCTCGGCGCGCTTCTCCACCCGCCCTTCCCAAATCAGGATGCGCGGCGCCCCCATCGCGGCAGCCCAGCGCATATGCGCGGCGAGCCCGTCGATCGTCGCGGCAAGCGCCGCCGACCCGCCGAAGGGATCGAAGCTTGCGTCGCCGACGACGTTCAGCGTCGAGACGATCAGCCCGGCGTGGCGTACCACCTCGCCGGCCGCCTCAGCATGCGCCTCAAAGACGGGCACGCCGGGAAGGCCCGCGCCAAGCTGATGCGCGTGCACCTCCATGCCGTCGAAGCCGAGCTCCTTTACCGTCGCCGCGGCCTCTTCGATATCGTCGCGCCCGGCCATCAACGACATGCCGATCAGCTTGCCGAAGTCGGGCGGGGCGGCGTTCACCGCTGCGAGCCCGTCAGGCGGACGACCACCTGAATGAGCCGCTTGCCCATTTCGGCGATCCGCTCCTCGCCGATGCGGCTCGACGGTCCGGAGAGGCCGATGGCGCCGACCAGCGATCCGCCGATCCGCGCCGGAACCGCGACGCAGGTAACGCCGTCCGCCGTCTCGTCGCGGTCGATCGCATAGCCGCGCTTGCGCGCGTCGCTCAAGCGCTCGCGCAGCTGGATCGGCCCGCGCGCCGAGCGGTCCGTACCGCCGTGATAGTTCAGAAGCGCGAGCTCACCGTCGAGCGCGCGATCGTCGAGTGCGGAGAGATACGCCTTGCCGAGCGCCGAGCAATGCATCGGCCGCGTCGTGCCGAGCCGCTCGCGCACGGTGATCACGTGAAGCGATGGAAAGAACGCCAGATACACCATGGTGCCGTTCGCCGGCACGCCCATGATCGACGCTTCTCCGAATTCGTCGCGAAGATCGGAGAGGATCGGGTCGACGACCATGCTCCAGTCGAGATGGTCGGCGTGCGAGGCGATGAACGGATAGAAGCGCGCCGGCGCGATCGCGTAGCTCTTCGTCTCCGGGTCGCGCACGACGTAGCCGAGAGCTTCGATCTCGCTCATCAGGCGCAGCGCGGTGCTGCGGTTGACGCCCAAGACCTGCGCAATGCCGGCGGCCGATTGCGGACCGGAGATCAGCGCCTCGAGCGCCTGGAAGGCGCGGCGGATATGGCTCCCCCCGGCATTCAAGGGGACGACTTCTTGGCCGGAAGATTGAGCGCGCGCGGGATCGGTTGCCATGCGGGAAGCTTTAGTTGAGATCTCAATCGAACGCAACACGATGCGCTGGACGCCACAACTCGGTCGCGTGCGCTTGACTTGCTCGAAAACTTCGCATTACTCTGCGCAACAAGATATTCCATACGTTGCGCGTAGCGCAACAGCGGAAATGGCGTGAAAAAACACGCTGCGCACAAAGGGAGGATGTTGCGAATGGCGAACAGCTCAAAGAAGACCCGCGGCTTCGGCCTGCGCCTGGCGACCGCCGCTCTGGCGCTTGCCGCGCTTGGCGGAAGCGTCGCTCTTGCCGAAGACACGTTCTACGTCATCGCGCCGAGCCTGACCGACCCGTTCTGGATCACCGAGCAGAACGGCGCCAAGCAGGCGGGCAAGGATTTTGGCGTGAACGTCGTGTTCCAGGCGCCCGCGCAGGACACCGGCGACGCCGGCATGGTGCCGCTCCTGCAGGCGGCGATTGCTGCGAAGCCCGCCGGCATCGCGATCGACTATACGTCGAAGACCATGGAAGCCGTGACGAGCGCCGCGCTCGACGCCGGCATCCCGGTGGTGCTCTACAACAACAACCGCTTCGAGGGCGAGAACGCGCCGGCGGACAAGCGAATCCTCAGCCTCTCCTTCGTCGGGCAGGACGAATCGATCTCCGGCGAGATTCTGACCAAGGCCTGGATGTCCTCGCTCCCGAGCACGCCGTGCAAGGTGCTGATCGTCAACCCGTTCCCGACCGCCTTCGTGCTGACGCTTCGCGGCGACGGCGTGAAGCGCGCGCTCGACGCGGCCAAGTACCCGTATGGCGACTTGGTGGCGACGGGCGACCAGGGACAGAACCTCTCGCTGATCAGCGCGGCGCTGCAGGCCGACAAGAGCATCTGCGGCGTTGTCGGACTGGGTAACCCGGCCGCCAACCCGGCCGCGAAATATGTCGGCGACAACGGGCTCAAGATCCCGGTCGCGACGTTCGACGTCGGCGCCGAAGCCGCGAAGCGCATCAAGGACGGAACGCTGACCATGGCGATCAACCAGCAGCCCTTCCTGCAGAGCTATTTCGCGATCGCGAACCTGGTCAATCAGGCTAAGTACAGCCTGAGCCCGGTCAACGTGAACACCGGCACCTCGATCGTGACGAAAGCCAACATCGACACCGTGCAGGCGTGCATCGACGCCGGCCACTGCTGACCTCCCGAGCGCCGGCCCGGATCGCCCTTCTTGGGCGGTCCGGGCCGGTCGTCTCTTTGATTTCTGGTATAGGTCGGCGGTAGCGATGAATTCGAAGTCGTCCCATAGCCCCGCCTCCGCCGCCCCGCCTTTGCAGGGAAGGGGGCCGCTGCTCGCCGCTTCGCTGTTGAGGGTGCCCGAGCTTGCGCCGGGACTCGGCCTTATCGCCGTCGCCCTCTTCTTCACGCTGCAGACCGCGAACTTCTGGTCGCCGCAGACGATGACCGCGATCAGCACGGTCGCCTCCACGATCGGCATCGTCGCGGTCGGCGTCACCATGCTGATGATCTCAGGCGAGTTCGACCTCTCCGTCGGTCAGAACTTCGCCTTCACGCCGATCATCTGGGCGATCCTCTTCGTCAGCAACGGCTGGAACGAGTGGCTGGCGCTCGCAGTCGCGCTCGGCTTCGCGGTCTCCGTCGGGCTGGTGAACGGACTCGTCACCACCGCCTTCGGCATTCCCTCCTTCATCACGACGCTCGGCATGTTCTTCGTGCTGCAGGGGCTGAACAACCTTCTGATCAGCGGCCACCAGCTGATCATGTTCGACCCGAGCGCCGCGATGGCGCTGCTCGGCGCGCAGATCGGCAAGACGCCGTTCTACATGCCGCTCGTGTGGATGTTCGTGATCGCCATCGGATTCTGGTTCGTGCTGACGCGGCTTCGCTACGGCAACTGGACCTTTGCGACCGGCGGCAAGGTCGGTCCGGCGAAGGCGATGGGCGTGCCGACGGCCAAGGTGAAACGCATCAACTTCGTGATGAGCGCCCTCTTCGCCGGCCTCGCCGGCTGCATGCAGTTCGCGTATCTGAGAGGCGTCACGCAGGCGCAGGGGCAGAACTACGAGCTTCTCGCGATCACCGCCGCGGTCTTGGGCGGCACCTCGCTCTTCGGCGGCTCCGGCACGATCTGGGGCTCGATCATCGGCGCGTTCCTGCTGGCCTCGATCCAGATCGGCCTGGTGCTGATCGGCGTGCCGGGATCGTTCTACGTGACCTTCATCGGCGTCATGCTGGTGATTGTGGTGATAGCAAACGTCCGGCTCGGCCGCTTCGGAGGGCACTGAGGCATGAGCGACCTGCCGCTGCATGTCGAGGCGCCCGCGCCGATCCCCGACCACATGCACGAGGTCGACCGCTCCGGCGAGCCGGTCTTCGAGCTGCGCGCGATCTCGCACAGCTACGGCCGCAACAAGGTCATCTTCGACGTGAACTTGTCGGTGTGGCCGGGCGAGGTCGTCGGCCTTGTCGGCGACAATGGCGCCGGGAAATCGACGCTCCTCAAGATCTTCGCCGGCTACCAGAAGCCGACGTCGGGCACGCTGCGCTTCATGGGCCGCGACGTGCGCTTCGCGACGCCGGCAGATGCGCGCGCCATCGGCATCGAGGCCGTTTACCAGGACCTCGCGATGGTCGATCAACTGAGCCTCTGGCGGAACTTCTTCCTCGGCAAGGAGATCGTGAACCCGGTTGGACCGATACGGATGCTCGACCGCAAGCGCATGCGCCATGAGGCGGAGACGGCGCTCGCAGAACTCGGACTGACGCGCGTGCGCTCCGCCGAGCAGAAGGTGTGGACGCTCTCCGGCGGCGAGCGTCAGTCGGTAGCGATCACCCGCGCCATGCATTTCGGCGCCAAGCTCCTCCTCCTCGACGAGCCGACGGCGGCGCTTTCGGTGCGCGAGACGCGCAACGTCCTGACCTCGATCAGCCGCGCGCGCGACCACGGGATCGGCGTGCTCTATATCGATCACAACATGAGCCACGTTCTGCCGATCGCCGACCGTATCGTGCTCTTGGAGCTTGGGCGGGTGGTGCGCGTCATCGATCGAGGCGAAGTCAGCGTCGAAGAGCTGCAGGAGCTCGTGGCGCGGCGCAATCACGCGCTCGCCGAGAAGGAATCTTTGGGACAAAGGCTGACATGACGACGATCGGATTGTGGCTGTCGATGCCGGAGCCGCTTGTCGCCGAGACGGCGGCGAGCGCCAAGCCCGACTGGGTCGGGCTCGACCTCCAGCACGGCGCCTGGGACCTCGGCACCGCGTTCCGCGGCATCCAGCTTCTCGATGCGCTCGGCGTGCCGGTCCTGGTGCGCGTCTCCGAGCAGGACCTGCAGCTGATCCCGCGCGTGCTCGACCACGGCGCTTCGGGCGTCGTCGTGGCGATGGCGTCGAGCGTTGCACTGGTGAAAGAGGCGGTCAGCCGCGCGCGCTATCAGCCGGAGGGCGTCCGGAGCTTTGGCGGCCAGCGCTACGGCTTGCGCAAGGCGCCGCAAATCCCGCTGAGATCCGGCCGCAGGTCTTTCCGATGATCGAGGACCGGCGCGGCTTCGGCGACATCGCCGCGATCGCGGCCGTCAAGGGCATCGCGGGGCTCCATATCGGTCCGGTCGATCTCGGCCTCGGCCTCGGGCTGAGCCGCGACGCTCCGCGTTTCGCGGAGGCGCTGAAGACAATCGTCGACGCCGGCCATGCCGCGAAGGTGCCGGTGACGATGCATGCGGTCCGCCCGGACGAAGCGCCGAAATGGCTCGCCATGGGCTTCGACGATCTGGTGCTGACGGCCGACATCGAGCTCCTGCGCGGCGCCTTCATCACGCAGACTGAGGCGCTGAGGCGGGCCGGCGCATAGCGCCTGCGCCCCCGCGAGCACCCTCCCCCGCGACTTTCCGCCGCCGATCCCAGTAAAGCGCGATTCGCATTGCATGCGACGCGGCTTATGCTGTAGAGCCAAATTATCACTCCTTGGCTCCAATAAGTGATGTCTCAGACGTGATTACTGCGGCTCAACTCAGAGCAGCACGGGCGCTCGCCGGCCTCGACCAGAAGGCCATCGCCGAGCTCTCGGGACTCTCCGTGCCGACCATCCAGCGCATGGAGGCGAGCGACGGCGTCATCCGCGGCAACGTCGATTCCTTGATGAAGCTGATCGCAGCGCTCGACGCGACGGGGATAGAGCTGATCGCGGAGGGCGCGGCCAGCCAAAGCGGTGGGCGTGGAGTGCGCCTAAAGGGATGAGTGTCGCCCTCCTTTCCGTCGCAGCGCTGCTCCTGCTCGGCGTGGTCGCGATCGGGCTCAGCCGCTCGCCGAGAGCCACACCCGTCGTCTACGTCGGTGCAACTGCGCTCTCGGTGATCCTTTTCGTCTTCGCGCTTTCGCATCTCGTGTCGGGAGCGGCGCCGCTCACGACCAAGCTGCCGATCGGGCTTCCCTTCATCGGCGCGAATTTCCGCCTCGATGCGCTCTCCGCTTTCTTCCTCTGCGTCGTCGATCTCGGCGGCGCAGCCGCAAGCCTCTACGCGCTCGGCTACGGCCGGCACGAAAAGGCGCCGTGGCGCGTGCTGCCGTTCTACCCGGCCTTCCTCGCCGGCATGAATCTCGTCGTGCTCGCCGACGATGCCTTCACTTTTCTTCTGTCCTGGGAGTTCATGTCGCTCGCCTCTTGGGCGCTCGTCATGGCGCACCACAAAGAGCGCGGCAACGCCGAGGCCGGCTACATCTATCTGGTGATGGCGGGCTTCGGCACGTTCTGCCTGCTCCTCGCCTTCGGGCTCCTGGCGGGGCCCGACGGCGGCTACACCTTCGAAGCAATGCGCGCGGGTGTAGCCTCGCCGCTGATCGAAGCGCTGATCCTCGGGCTCGTCCTCGTCGGCGCCGGATCGAAGGCCGGCCTCGTGCCGCTCCACGTCTGGCTGCCGCTCGCCCATCCCGCGGCGCCGAGCCATGTCTCGGCGCTGATGAGCGGCGTCATGACCAAGGTCGCCGTCTACGGGTTCGTCAGGATCGTGTTCGACCTTCTGAACGGCGGCAGCTGGTGGTCGGGCCTCGTCGTGCTCGTGCTCGGCGGAATCACCGCGGCGCTCGGCGTGCTCTACGCGCTGATGCAGCACGATCTGAAGCGGCTCCTTGCCTATCACACGGTCGAGAACATCGGCATCATCTTCATCGGCCTCGGCCTTTCGCTTGCATTCCAGGCGAACGGCATGCTTGCCGGTGCGGCGCTGGCGCTGACCGCGGCGCTCTTCCACGTCTTCAACCACTCGCTCTTCAAGAGCCTGCTCTTCTTCGGCGCCGGCGCGGTTCTGACCGCGACCGGCGAGCGCGACATGGAGCATCTTGGCGGGCTGATCCACAAAATGCCGTTGACGAGCTTCGCTTTCCTCGTCGGATGCGTGGCGATTTCGGCGCTGCCGCCGTTGAACGGCTTCGTCTCCGAGTGGCTGACCTTCCAGGCGATCCTGATCAGCCCGGCGCTGCCGCAATGGGCGCTGAAGCTGACGATTCCCGCGGTCGGCGCGCTGCTTGCGCTCTCCGCCGCACTCGCCGCCGCCTGCTTCGTCAAGGCGTTCGGCATCACCTTCCTCGGCCGCGCGCGAAGCCGCGCCGCGGAGACGGCGAGCGAGGTCGACCGCTTCTCGCTTGTCGCGATGTTCGCCTTCGCCGGGCTCTGTCTGCTTGCCGGCATCCTGCCAGGCTTCGTCATCGACGGGCTCGCGCCGACGGTAAAGGGCCTGGTCGGCGCTCACATGCCGGGCCAGGCAGGCGTGGCGTGGCTCTCGATCGTGCCGATCGCGGAAAGCCGCAGCTCCTATAACGGGCTGCTCGTGTTCATCTTCATCGCGCTCTCGGGCTTCTTCGCGGCGGTGGCCGTGCACCGCCTAGCCTCGCATGCGCTGCGGCGCTCCGACGCGTGGGATTGCGGCTTCCCGAACGCCGATCCGGCGACGCAATACACGGCCGGAAGCTTCGCGCAGCCGATCCGCCGCGTGTTCGGCACGCTCGTCTTTCGCGCGCGCGAGCACGTCGAGATGCCGCCGCCGGGATCGCTCGAGCCGGCGCGCTTCGAGGCGACGCTGCGCGACCTCGTCTGGGACGGAATCTACGCACCGATCGCCGACGGCATCAACTATGCCGCGGACCACATCAACTGGATGCAGTTCCTGACGGTCAGGCGCTATCTGGCGCTGGTCTTCGTCTCGCTCGTCACGCTGCTCCTGGTGCTGGCGTTGTGAGCGCGATCCTCGACCTTCTCGTGCAGGGCGCGCAGATGGCGCTGGTGCTGCTGCTTGCGCCGTTCCTGACGGGGCTCGTGCGCAAGGTGAAAGCGCGGCTCCTGCGCCGCCAGGGCCCACCGGTGCTGCAGCCCTATCGCGATCTTCTACGGCTGTTCCGCAAGGAAGCCGTGCTCGCGCATAACGCGTCGTGGCTCTTCCGCGTCGCGCCCTATCTGATCTTCGCGGCGACCTGGGTCGCGGTCGCGCTCGTTCCGACATTTGCGACCGGGCTCACCTTCTCCTGGTCCGCCGACCTGATCGCGATCACGGCGCTGATCGGCGGCGCACGCTTCTTCATGGCGCTTGCGGGCATGGATATCGGCACGAGCTTCGGCGGCATCGGCTCAAGCCGCGAGGTGATGATCGCCTCGCTCGCCGAGCCGGCGATGATCATGATCACCTTCACGCTGGCGCTGATCGCCGGATCGACGCAGCTTTCGAGCATCGCGCAGTTCATGCTCTCGCCGCAGGCGGGCTTGAGCGTCTCGCTCGGGCTGGCGCTGGTGGCGCTGATCATCGTGTCGATCGCCGAGAACGCCCGCGTGCCGGTCGACAACCCGGCGACGCATCTTGAGCTCACCATGGTGCACGAGGCGATGGTGCTCGAATATTCCGGCCGGCATCTCGCCATGGTCGAGCTCGCGGCGGCGCTGAAGCTGCTCCTCTATGTCTCGCTGATCGCCTGCATCTTCGTGCCCTGGGGGCTGGCGGCGCCCGGCGCCGGGCCGATCGCTCTTGCCGTCGGTGCCGTCGCCTATCTCGCGAAGCTCTCGATCGGCGCCGGTCTCCTCGGCCTCTTCGAGACGGCGATCGCCAAGATGCGTGTGTTCCGCGTGCCGGAATTCCTGGGCGGCGCCTTCATGCTCGGGCTGCTCGCCACGCTTCTCCTCTTCGTTCAGCGGAGCCATTGATGGACGGCTTCATCTTCGACGTCGCGCATCTCTTCGCCGGCGGTCTGGTGCTCGCCAGCCTGATGCTGCTCTATCAGCGGCGGCTTTATGCGCTCCTCAACGTCTTCGCGCTGCAGGCCTTCGTGCTGGCGCTTTCCGTCGCGTGGCAGGCCTATATCCAGGACGCGCCGCATCTCTATATCACGGCGGGGATCGCGCTTGTCTTCAAGGCCATCGTCATCCCGGTCGCGTTGCACCGGATGATCGTCCGCCTCGGCATCCATCGCGAGATCGAGACCGTCGTCGGCGTCGGCCCGACGATGCTCGTCGGCATGGGCCTGGTCGCGCTTTCGACCGTCGTGATGCTCAAGGTCGCCGGAGAAGTCGATCCGCTGGCGCGCGAGGATCTGGCCTTTGCGCTCTCCGTCGTGCTTCTCGGCCTCCTCCTCATGGTGACGCGCCGCAACGCCGTCAGCCAGGTGGTCGGCTTCATGTCGGTGGAGAACGGGCTTGTGCTCGCCGCGACCGGCGCCAAGGGCATGCCTTTCGTGGTGGAGATCAGCGTCGCCTTCTCGATCCTGATCGCCTTCATCGTGATCGGCATCTTCCTCTTCCGCATCCGCGAGCGTTTCGACAGCGTCGATATCGAGGCGCTCGACAGCTTCCGGGGAGAGCTCCGATGAGCGCCCTTCCCTTCGAGCCGATCTATGCGGTGCTGCTGATCCCGATCGCCGCGGCGGGAGTGCTTGCGTTCCTTCCGGATTTCCGCCTCGGCGCGCGCATCAACTCGCTCGCCGCGTTCGCCACGTTTCTTGAGCGCGCTGTCGCTCTTCGTGCTGCGGCCGGCGCCCGGCGACTACATCCTCGTCGACGATCTGAACATCGTCTTCGTCGTGCTCTCCACCTTCGTCGGCTTCACGACCAGCGTGTTCAGCGCAAGCTACATCGCGCACGAGGTGGAGATCGGCCGGCTGACGCCGACGCATCTGCGTTTCTACCACGCCATGTACCAGGCGCTGATGTTCGCGATGAACCTCGCGCTCGTCGCCAACAATATCGGCCTGATGTGGGTTTCGATCGAGATCGCGACGCTTACGACCGTCGTGATGGTCGGCATCTATCGCACGCATGCGGCGCTCGAAGCGGCGTGGAAATATTTCATCCTCGGCTCGGTCGGCATCGCGCTGGCGCTCTTCGGCACCATCCTCGTCTATACCGCCGCGCAGCCGGTCGTCGGCGAAGGCGTCGACGCGATGGTGTGGACGACGCTGATGGAGAAGGCGAGCGGCTTCGATCCGGCGCTCCTCAACCTCGCCTTCGTATTCCTGCTTCTGGGCTACGGCACCAAAGTCGGGCTCGCGCCGCTCCATGCCTGGCTTCCCGACGCGCATGCCGAAGGCCCGACGCCGATCTCCGCGGTGCTTTCCGGGCCTTCTTCTGAACGTCGCGCTCTACGCGGTGCTGCGCTTCAAGATGCTGCTTGCCGCCAACCCCGACGCGCTCGCGCCGGGACCGCTCATGGTCATCCTCGGGCTCCTGTCGCTGATCTTCGCCGCGCTCATGCTCTACCGCCGGCGCGACATCAAACGCATGTTCGCCTATTCCTCGATCGAGCACATGGGGATCATCGTCTTCGCCTTCGGCATGGGCGGCCCGCTCGCCAATTTCGCCGGGCTGCTGCACATGACCATGCACTCGCTGACGAAGTCGGCGATCTTCTTCTCCGTCGGCCATATCGCGCAGGTGAAGGGCACGCAGAAGATCGCCGATATGGGAGGGCTGACCGAGACGCATCCCTGGCTCGGCTGGGGGCTTGTCCTCGGCGTCGCCGCGATTGCCGGCATGCCGCCGCTCGGGCTCTTCATGAGCGAGTTCCTGATCGTCACCTCGACCTTCGCGCGCGAGCCGCTGCTTGCCATCCCGCTCGTCGCCGGCCTCCTGATCGCGCTCGGCGCGCTGTTCCTCAGGATGAACGGCATCGCCTTCGGCGAGCCGCGCGGACCGGTCGCGCCGGCCAAGGCCTCCTACGTTCCGATGTTCCTGCATCTGGCGCTCGTGCTTTGCGCCGGCATCTTCCTGCCGGGGCCGCTCGTCGCCTGGTTCCGGCACGTCGCCAATCTGCTTGGGTGAGGCGGACGCGATGCCAACGCTTCGCGCATTGATCGCAGACGGCACGCGAGCGAAGGCGCATCGCCCGTGGCCGCGCGCTCGCGGTCGACGCGAAGACCTGGAGCGCAGCGGCAGAGAGCCTCGCCGCGGGCGAGCTGACGCTGGTCGGCCTTTGGGGCGACGGCAACGACGTCCACATGGCGCTCTTCGACGAGCCAGCCACCGACTTCGCGATCATCACCCTCGCCTGTCGCGACGGCCGTTTCCCCTCGGTCGGCCGGCTGCACGCGCCGGCGATCCGGCTGGAGCGGACGATCTACGATCTCTACGGCCTCGTGCCGGAAGGCGCGCTCGACCACGCGCCCCTGGCTCGACCATGGCCGCTTCGGCGTCGCGCATCCGCTCGGCGCGGCGACGCCCGCCGATGCCGGCGGCGCGGCCTACGCCTTCCTGCCGAACGAGGGCGAGAGCCTGCACCAGATCCCGGTCGGGCCGGTGCATGCCGGCATCATCGAGCCGGGACATTTCCGCTTCACCGCCAACGGCGAGGCGGTCGTGCGGCTCGAAGAGCGCCTCGGCTATGTGCACAAGGGCATCGAGAGCGCTGATGCGCGGCGCCGACCTCGATCGCGCGCGAAAGCTCGCCGGGCGCACCTCCGGCGACAGCACCGTTGCCTACGCGCTCGCCTTCGCGCGCGCCGCCGAAGCGGCGCTTGATATCGAGGCGCCGCCGCGCGCGCACTATCTCCGCGCGCTGATGGCGGAGCTTGAGCGCCTCGCCAACCATTTCGGCGACATCGGCGCCATCTGCAACGACGCCACCTTCACGCTGATGCACGCGCAATGCGGAATTTTGCGCGAGCGAGTGCTGCGTGCGGCAGAGGCCGCGTTCGGGCATCGGCTGATGATGGACCGGATCCTTCCCGGCGGCGTCGCGGACGATCTTTCGGCGGAGCACGGCAGCTGCTCCTGCGGCACTTGTCGGCGAGATGCGGCCGCGTCTTCCCGAAACTCGTCGAGCTTTACGACAATACCGCCTCGCTGCAGGACCGCACGGTCGCGACGGGAAAGCTCTCGGCGGCACTTGCTTTCCAGTTCGGCGCCGGCGGCTATGTCGGCCGTGCTTCCGGCCGCAGCTTCGATTGCCGCAAGACGCCGGGCTACCCGCCTTACGACACGCTCGACTTCGTCCTGCCAGTGCAGCGCGACGGCGACGTCAATGCGCGCGTCTGGGTGCGCATTCGCGAGGTCGAGCAGAGCCTCTCGCTGATCGAGCAGATGCTCGACCGGCTGCCCGAGGGGCCGATCGCCATTCCGATCGATACGCACGCGAGCGAAGCGCGGGAAGGCGTCGCCCTGGTCGAAGGCTTTCGCGGCGACATCCTCGTCTGGCTCGGGCTCGATGCCGACGGGCGCGTGGCGCGCTGCCACTTGCGCGATCCGTCCTGGTTCCAGTGGCCGCTTTTGGAGGCCGTGATCGAGGGCAACATCGTCGCCGACTTCCCGCTCTGCAACAAGAGCTTCAACTGCTCCTATTCCGGGCACGATCTCTAGGGCGGCGGCATGCGGAGAACCCTTTTTGAAAGCATCGTCCACGGACCGCTGACCGAGCCGCCGCCGCGCCCCGACGACGCGTCGCTGGCGGAACTCGCGCAGACGCTCGACCGCGCAGCGCGCAAACGCCTCGGCCGCTCGCTCTCGATCCGCGAGGTCGACGCCGGCTCGTGCAACGGCTGCGAGCTCGAGATCCACGCGCTGAACAATTCTTTCTATGACCTCGAGCGCTTCGGACTGCGCTTCGTCGCCTCGCCGCGCCATGCCGACGTGCTTCTCGTCACCGGGCCGGTCACGAAGAACATGGAAGAGGCGCTGAAGCGCACCTATGCGGCGACGCCCGACCCGAAATGGGTGGTCGCGGTCGGCGACTGCGCATTGGACGGCGGCCTCTTCGCCAGTTCCTACGCCGTCGTCGGCGGCGTCTCGGAGGTGCTTCCGGTCAGTCTTCACATGCGCGGCTGCCCGCCCTCGCCGACCGCGCTGCTCAAAGGCCTGATCGCGCTCGTCGAAGCCGGGAGCGAAAAGGCTGGTGCTTCCAAGAACCGACGCGGCTGAGGCCCGAGGGTCGGCGCTAGACTTCCGCCGGCGAAGCGCCCACTACAGACACGGCTTGGCGCAACCGGGCAAAAAGAGAGGAACTCCAATGTTCTCAAGCGGCAAATGGTCTAAAGCGTCCCTTCTGGTGTCGGTCCTTTCGCTGCTTGCGATCGCGCCGTTGACGGCGCAATCCCTGCCACACAGCTCCGTCGGGGCCCAAGGCTTGGCAGGCATCGTCGCCGCCGCTGACGGTGACAGTTGTCAGATGAAGCAGGGCCAATGCGAGGTCAGATGCCAAAGTGCCGGCGGGGCGAACGCTGCCATGAACGCGTGTTTCCAGCAGTGCCAGGCCGAAATGGACGCCTGCCAAGATTGAGATAGCTTTACGGTGGCCGCGCCCCGGCTATTGCTGCGGTGTGGTTGCCCTTCCGGGTCACGACAGGCCGGCAAAGTTAGGTCTCACCGGGACATACCCATCAGAAAGCGAGCGCAGCGATCCTCAGGAATTCGCCCAAGACGACGCGGACGGGCATCGAGAATTATTGCGACTGGTTCATGCACTCGTCGTATCCGGCTTGGTCATTCGCGTAGTTGTCCGCGCAATACTGCGCGGCCTCGGCGTTCGCGTCGCCTGTGTCCTCGGGGACGTCTGGGGCAGGAGCCATGTCGGAGCTTTCGTCCGGCAAAGCCGGCTGCGCATTCGTGTTGGCTTCTTGCACCAGCCCGTCGTCCAGGCAGTCGTAGTACCCAGCACTTCCTTCGCCATAGTCGGCGGCGCAGGTCGAGAAATAGCCCATCGGAAGCGCGCTGTAGTCTTTCGTTGAGCGCGGATCGACCGGCTGCGCATTCGTGTTCGCCTCCCGCACCAGCCCGTCGTCCAGGCAGTCGTAGTAACCGGAACTCCCCTCGCCAAAGTCGGCGGCGCAGGTCGAGAAATAGCCCATCGGAAGCGCGCCGTAGTCTTTCGTTGAGCGCGGATCGACCGGCTGCGGAGTTCGTGTTCGCTTCCCGCACCAGCCCGTCGTCCAGGCAGTCGTAGTATCCAGCACTTCCCTCGCCAAAGTCGGCGGCGCAGGTCGAGAAATAGCCCATCGGAAGCGCGCTGTAGTCTTTCGTGGAACGCGGGTCGACCCCGGGCGCGGGCGCCATGTTGGGCCCTTCATCCGCCACGCCGGGCAGCGCCACGGCTTCATCCAGCGAAACGTCCAGATTGTAGGATGTGCCACCGAACATCGCACCGACCACAACGAAATACTCGGTGTCTTCGGTCAGGACTCCGGTCCAGAAGCGGTTGTCGCCTCCGCCGGTCAGGCTCGATCCGCCGGGGCTTCCGACGTGAATGTCGAACGCGACATTGTCCGCTGCCGCGGAGGCGCTGACGGTCAGCGTCTGCCCGGAGTTCGCGAAGAAGCGATACTCGTCGCGCGAGCCCCGCGCGATGCCATTCGCAGCGGTGACGGGGCCGGCGCCCGGCACAACGTTGATCGAAAACTGCGTGACGGTATTGCCGTTGTCATCGACGGTCACGGGCTGATCGGGTGGCTCGCCCTCCGTCCCTCCCGGTTGCGTCTGCCCCGGCGGAGTGACCATCGGCAGGACGGTCGCCGTCCGGAAGTACTGCTCGTTGTGGAACCAGAATGAATTGACGTCGCCGTCGGCGAAGACCAGTGCGAATTCCTTGAAGCCGTTCTTGAAGAAGGGATTGTCCGTGCCGGTCAGCAGACGCTGATTGTCCATGTCGGGGGTCAGCCGCCAGCTGACGCCGGCAAAATTCGTCCAGCGCAGGGCGTTTCCGTCGCGTTCGATGTTGCCGGTGTCCCAACCGCTTTGCGCCGGCTGACGCGCGAACGTGCCGACGGCTGCGAGCGACCGCGGGTCGAGCCTGCGACCGCCGGAGGCGCCGTTGTCTTGCTGTCCGTCGGCCCCGAAGTTCCGGCTGCTCGCAGCGCCGGACGCGGAAGTGCGGGGACGGTTTGTCGGCGCACTCTGATTGAACTGAGCCGCCGCCTGGGAATTCGGCGAGCAAAGTCCGAATGTCCCCGAGATCGGCGTCTGGACCGCGCAGATTATGCCGCCCCACTGATAGCCGATCTGCCCATTTCCGTAACGCACACGAAACCACGGATAGGAGTTCATCTGGTGGCCGGCTTCCTCCAGCAGCGTCAGAGGGTCACCTTCGGCAGTTGATCCGAGCTGGGCAAAACTCATCCCCGGACCGCTGCGGATCACGCCGCCCCAAGAGCCCGCAGAAACAGGAAAACCGCCCGTGTTGCGATTTGGCTGCACGGGTCGCGGCGCGGCAGCTTGCGGCGGCGCCGTCCGAGGTGTCGCGGCCGGCGGCGCCGACCGCCGGACCGCAGGGGCCGGCGGCAGGTAGTTCGACAGCACGAAGACGGCGCCGTTCTCGCCGATGAAGGTGCTGACCGATATCAGCAAAGAGTCGCCGACAAAGATCGCGCCGCGGGCGGAAATGTCGCCGGCGTTGAGATGGATCGTGCGCAGCAAGCTCAGATCGCCGGCAGAGAACACCCAGATGGTGCCCTTGCCTCCCACGACGACGACATAGGTCGCGTCGGCGACGATTTGCGCCACCATCTCGGACACCGATTGCCTGGCGATTTCGGAGCGCGTGCGCACATCGATCATCACGACGCGGCCGTCATGATCCGTCCCCGTCTGGCGCCCGCCCGCAAATACGTCGGTGGAATTGGCCGCCATCGCCCAGACTTCCGTGCCCGAGACCTGGAGCTCGCTGGCTCGCAACGTGCTTTGGTCGACGACGTCGATCGCCGTTCCACGCGCATGGCCGACCCAGACTTCGGAGCCAACGGCGACGAGCGTCTGGCCCCATTCGCCCAAATCTGCAGAGTTTGTCTGACTGCCGTTGCGGGTGTCGACCCGTATCAGCCGGCTACTGTCCGAGCTGCAGGCGGGAAGCGTCAGCACGTAGAGATCGTTGCCCCAGGCGGTCATCGCCTGCGGGCAGTCGGCAAGCTTAGCCAGCGTCGACTTTCGTCCGCTGCTCGATTGACGCAGAATCACCTTGTCGGTCGACACCAGGGTAAAGACGTCACTTCCCCCGGCGGGGATAATCGCGATTGGCAAGCGGCCCACTTTGAACCGCTTCACCACTTTGCGTGTCGCGATGTCGACCTTGGCGATCGTGCGCTGGCCGCTCTCGGTTACCCACAGCCAAGTGCCATCGTAGCTGATACCTTCCAGCCACTTGCCGAGCTCGATGGCGGTTGCGGCAATCGAAACTTCGTCGGCGACTACGCCCCGAGATGGAGCTACGGCCGGCGCTGCGGCAGCGACACCGCACGCCGCGTCGGGGCTGGCGTCGCCGGGACGAAATCCGCACTCCTCGATCATCCCGCGGATGTCGGCGGCGGTGGGCTCGTTGCGTATATTCGGGAGTCGCGCGGCGAAAGATCCGCAGGCGCGCTCCGCAACCGACAACGAATCCGAAAGACTTTCATTCCGCGGCCTCTGTCCGACCGCGCCTTCCAGGCAGATGACGTACTGCAGGACTTCCGGGTTTCGCGAGGTTGTCACATATTGCGCATCTGCTTCCGAGTAATAGTTCTGAGAGACAGCCCCGGAGACAAATCCTATTGAAGCAAAGAAAAATACGACGAGGCGCGAAGCCACATCTCCTGTCATTTTTGGAAATCTCCAACCTGAAGCAGGAGTTTTACCAGAGTTTCCGTTTCGAAGGCACAAGAAAATAATGGATTTCTGATTGGCGTATCGCGGAAAATTACGTCATTATCACCGGACATTGTCCCCGTTCGACTTAACAACGATTTTTCGGAGGAAAGATTCACCAATGATCAATAAACCATGCGCGTTGCTGGCCTTTGCCATGCTTGTGTCCTCAACGACCGGCGCGCTCGCCGATTCGTGCTGGAACCACAACGGATCGGTGATGCGACTTCAGGCAAGCGGCAATCACCGCGAGTTTTTCTACGAGAACCCGAAAGCCTCGATACGCGGCGTCGGCGTCAGGCGCGGAACGCTGCTCTTCGACGGCGAGAAGAGCGGCAACTGGTATTCCGGCACGGCGCGGGTGTTCTCCAATGGTTGCGCACCGCTCGAATATCCGGTCGCGGGTCCGGTCGCATCCAATCAGCTGAAGGTCACCGTGACAGGCACACGCGAAGTCTATTCGCAGTGCCAGCCAACCGGCCGCATGAAGACGGACACCTTGGTGTTCACCTGGATCGGCGACTGCTGATCGCGTTGCGGCGAACGCGAATCCACCGGCAGCCGGTCCGCGCGACCTCAGTCGCGAGCGTCGAGGCCGGCATGCTGAAACACGCTGCAAAGAGAGCAAAGGAATTCACACAATGAGAAATCTCGTCATGGCCACCGCGCTTGGGGCGCTCGTCGCGTCGGGCGCCGTCTTCGCATCTTCGGATGGCGCGAAAGCGCAAGGATGCGGAACCTACATCATTCTCGGTTGCTTCGGTTCCCATTCCGCCGCCGAACACAGGAGAGCGAGCATCGGGGCGCAGTGGGTGCTCCACACCAACGATTATCCGAATTTCGCCCCAGGCCACTATTGTGCGGCGGATGGCCCCTACAGCTCCGGCTACCAGGAAGACCTGCAATGGTACAAGACCCGCACCGACGGGCACAAGGTGTCCGACGCCTATGCGAAGGCGGCCTGCTGACGACACCGCAAGGCAAGGACGTTCGCATCGCCGCGCTCCAAATGCGCTCGCGGGACTAGGTCTCAGGAGTCTTCGCGTTCTCGGAGGCGAGATAGCGCCCGACTGTTTTTGCGGCCACCAAGTCCTGGCTCGCAGCGTCGAAGCTCTTGAAGTGCGGTGAGGCGACGTGCTCGGCGAAGGCGGCGGCGTCGGCATAGAGCTCGTAAAGCAGCACCTGATCAGGGTCGTCGCAGGTGAGCACGTCGAACCGGTAGCAGCCCGGCTCGTCGCGGACCGATGCGGCGGCGTTCTCGCGGATCAGGCGGAGAAAGGCTTCGCGTGCGCCAGGCTTCAGGGTGAACGACACGACCAAAGCGAACTTGCTCATTCTCGGACTCCCGACCGACGCAGGGAAGACGGACTACTCGAACCGTATCTCGGCAACGGCATAAGCCTTGAGGGTCAACGCCTGAGCATTGACCTCGACGGGGGAAGCGGACTTCCGCCAGTCGGCATCCTGACAGGCAACCTCGAAGGTCGTCTCGTCGAGGATCAGCGCCTGACCGCTGTGGGGTACGCCATCGATTTGGACGCGCTGCTCAACGCCGGTCAGGTTGGCAACGCGGACGTCGAACGCACCGTCGTTGGCGACCGCTAGCGCCTGGATGTCCCTCGCAACCGTGCTCGTCGCCGAGCGCAAGCTGCCGGCGAGCGCATTGTGCCCGGCAAGCACGTGATAGTGCGGATAGACGGGCGCTTTCGCATCGTCGAACCAAGGCTGTGCGTAGGACTGCTTCTCGTAGACGATGCTTGAGGGTCCGCTCGCGGCTGCGAGGGTGACGGCATCGACGCCTGCGGCGGCGGCCCGCGCCAGATAGCCCGCGTACCACGCGGCGCCGATCAGCCCGCGCTCGCGCGGATCGACGGCGTTCATCGCCTGGCGAATGTTCTTCGGATTTGGCGCCGGGCCGGCACCGTAAGGATTGGCCCGCATTGAGATCGCGGTCGGGAAGACCCAATAGGGCTTGCCGCCGCCGAAGGCCCTGACTGACCGGAAGATCGACGGCGTTGCCTCGAGCGTCTCGGTCATCGACACGTCGTCGCCGGCGTGCACGATGGGAAGGCCCGTGTGACAAATGAAATCGAGAAGCTCCGCCGGCGGACGCTTCCGGTTGAGTTCGGTGAAATATGAGAACATGCCGCCGCCGACCGGCACGTTCGGAAAGGCTGCGCGCGCCGCAGCCATGAGCTCCGCCCAGCTGGGGGCCTTTGGGAAGATCGAACCGGGGAGCGTGCTCTTGAGATCGCAGGCCGGCGAGACGGCAATTTTGGCAAAGCGCGCTCCGCCCTCGGACATTGCGGCAGCGATCGCGGCAATGTCCCGTCGCATGATCTTAAGGTCGTCGGTCGGCTTGCCCTCGGCGTCGACGCAGGGGACGACCGCTTCAAGGACGAGCTCCGCGCCGGTCGCTTTGCCAAGCTCGGCGAAGCGGCGCATTGCCGCCGCGTCGTCGCCGCTACGCGGATCGAAGTGGCAAACAAGGAACGACGGACGCGCCTTCTTTATCAGCTCCGCATGCTTGATCGCGGCGGCGGCGGTCTCGGCCGGCGCAGCGAGCCCAAGCCGCGGGATTGCATGGCCGGCTGCGCCGCCGATCGTCACGACCACGGCTTGGTCAGCCGCCGAACCGCGCGCCGGCGCGGGCATTTTCCCTTCGACCTCGAGGCTGACGCGCTGCGAGAGCTTCTCGCCGGCTTTCAGCGTGTACGGCCACGGCAAAGCCAGCGGACGCACATAGGTCTTGTAAGAGGCGTCCATCCAGTTGCGGTGGTCCTCCATCTCGAACGTGTCGCCTTCCATGCGGCAGACGGCCTTCAACCCGGGGCTCATCTCGTGGGTGAGGGCGCGGATGTCGAGGAAGGGGCAGGCCGGATCGACAAGATCTGGAAACGTCGATTTCTCGACGCGACCGTCCGTGTGCTCGACTGAGAGCGGTGCACCGACGACCCCGTCGAGCGGATGCAGAACGACGAACCCGGTACGGTTGGTGACGAAGTCCCCCAGCGCCTCGCCCTCGGCGGCGAAAGAAAGCGATCCGTCCGCGCTTCCCTCGATTCGCGCGACGTAGCGAAGGGCCTGGCTCGCGTCCTTGCAGACGGCATCATAGGTGACCGTGAAGCGCTCGGCGCTCTGCTCTATCTTGAGGTTTGAGATTTCCGGGCCGTAGGTGCCCCAATTGCGGTCGCGCGACAGGAAGGCGATGGCGCGGAGCGCTTCCTTTCCGCCGACCTTGATGTAGCGGAGGTTACCGGCGTCGAGCGTCGCCTCGAGCGCTCCCGCCGTAAGAATTGTCGTTTCGCCGATCCGTTCTTCGGTGCCGAACAGCTTCACCTCGCGAGACGGCGTCATGGCGGATACCCCGTGGCGGACATGGTCTGGGTTCAGGCAGAGGGCCGGAGCACCTGATCGGTGCGCGGGTCGATGAAGAGCGCTCGCGGCATGTCGACCAGAAGCTCGACATTGGTGCCCGGTCTCTGGACGGCATGCGAAGGCAATTCGACCGTGGTCTCGACCCCACCGAGCTGGAATTGCGCGAAGGTCCGCGTGCCGGTCGGCTGCACGAGATCGATCGTCGCCGTGAGTCGGGCCTGGCCGGGGCGAAGCGTGGCTCCCTCCAAGCGCGTCATATGTTCGGGCCTGACGCCGAAGATCAGCGCGTCCTTCTTAAGGCCGCCAAGAAACTCGGACTGCGCATTCGGCAACGGCAGCGACCTGCCGTCGTCAAACACGATGCGGCTCGCCGGAGCATCGCTCACGAACCGGCAGGGGATGAAGTTCATCCGCGGCGAGCCGAGGAAGCCGGCGACAAAGCGCGTGGCCGGGCGCTCGAAGAGATCGAGGGGAGTGCCTTGCTGCTCGATCTCGCCGTCGCGCATCAGGACGATCTGGTCGGCGAGCGTCATCGCCTCGATCTGGTCGTGCGTGACGTAGATCATCGTGGTGGAGATTTCCTGGTGCAGCCGCTTGATCTCGCCGCGCATCTCGTCGCGCAGCTGCGCGTCGAGATTGGAGAGCGGCTCGTCGAAGAGGAAAAGCTTCGGATGCCTGACGATGGCGCGACCGATGGCAACGCGCTGGCGCTGCCCACCTGAAAGATGCCGAGGGTGGCGATCGAGCAGGGCGGTAATGCCGAGCATCTCCGTCGCGGCTTTGACGCGTGTATCGATCTCCGTCTTGGGAAGCTTCCGCGCCTTCAGTCCGAAGCCGATGTTGCTGCGGACTGTCATGTGCGGATAGAGCGCGTAGTCCTGAAAGACCATGGCGACGTCGCGGTCGCGCGGGCGGAAATCGTTGACCACCTCGCCGCCGATCTCGATCGTGCCTTCCTGCGCGTCCTCAAGACCGGCGATGGTGCGCAGAAGCGTGCTCTTGCCGCAGCCGGACGGGCCGACGAGCACCGTGAAATTCTTGTCGGGAATCTCCAGGTCGATGCCGCGGACGGCGTGAACGCCGCCGGCGTAGCGCTTGTGCAGTCCGGTGATCTTTACGTCTGCCATTGCGGCCTACCCCCAAACACCCCTGCAGAACCGAGCGAGAGCAATTCCATCATCCCCGGATCGCCCCCAGCGTCAGCCCGCGAACGAGGTGCTTCTGCACCAGCACGCCGAGCACGATCGACGGGACCAGCGAGACAATGGCAAGCGCGCTCGCCTCGCCATATTGCGCACCCTGGAAGCTCAGGAAGGCGCGGAAGATGGTCGGCAGGGTGAAGGCGTTGCGGCTGGTCAGAACCAGCGCGAAGAAGAACTCCGTCCAGCACGCGATGAAGGTGAAGACGGCGGCAGCGACGATGCCGGGCGCGGCGAGCGGAATCGCGACGCTCCACATCGCCCGCCAACGGGTGCAGCCGTCGACTAGTGCCGCTTCCTCCAGCGAACGCGGCATCTGGCGAAAATAGGCGAACATCATCCACACCGTGACGGGCAACGTGAACACCGTGTAGGCGAGGATCATTCCGAAATGCGTGTCCTGCAATCCGATCAGCCGATAGTTCAGGAAGAGCGGCAGGATGATCGCGATCGGCGGCAGGAAACGCTGCGACAGGACCCAGAACGACAAGTGCTGGCCGCCGGTGTTGAAGCGCGCCAGGCTGTAAGCCATCATCGTCCCGACGAGGCAGGAGAGCGCGGTCGCGGAGACCGAGATGATGAGGCTGTTGAACAGCCCATCGAGCCCGCGATAGGCGAAGAGCGCCGCTGTGTAATGAACCAGCGTCGGTTTAGCCGGGAACCAGACCGGCGGCACCGCGAGATAGTCGTCGCTCGGCTTGATCGAGGTGATGAGCACCCAATAGAGCGGCGCAAGCACGAAGGCCAGGTAGAGACCGAGCAGCAGAATGCGGACGATCGGGATGCGCCTTCGCCGGGGGGAAGCCATCGTCAACGCGCCTCCGGTCTCAAGAGCCGCCGCACCAGGAACACGATGACGAGAAGCGTGAGCACGAGGAAGATCCACGCTCCGGCGGTCGCCCGCGACAGATGGAACTGGGCGAAGCCGACCGTGTAGAGATAGAACGAAGCGGTGTAGGTCTGCGTGCCCGGCCCGCCGCCGGTCATCATGAAGATCGTGTCGAACAGCCGGATCGCGTCGAGCAGGCGGAAGGTCACGGCCAGGAGCATCATCGGCGCGATGTAGGGCACGGTGATGTACCAAAAGGTCTGCCACGCTCCGACGCCGTCGAGCTCGGCCGCCTCGAAGACGTGCGGCGGGATGGCGGTCAGCCCGGCGAGCAGGATGACGAACATGAACGGCGTCCATTGCCAGACGTCGGCGAGAATCAGCGCGATGAAATTGAAGGGGAACTGCGTCAGCCAGTTGATCGTCACGTCCTGGCCGAGGAGCAGCCCGAGCAGATAGTTCGTCGGACCGAACGGCCTGTGCAGGAGCAGCGACCAGGCCTGGCCGACGATGACCGGGCTGATGAAGAGCGGCACGATGATGATGGAGATGAGAAGCCCGCGGCCTCTGAAGGTGTTCGCCATCGCCAGCGCGATGGCAAGTCCGAGCAGGAACTCGGCCGCCACGTTGGTGAAGGTCAGGCCGACGGTGACCCAAAGCGAGTAGCGGGCCACCGGGTCGAAGATGACCTGCTTGAAATTCTTCAGGCCGACGAAGGCGTGGCCGGGAATCTGGAAGTCGTAGTTGACGAAGAGCACCCAGATCGAAAACAGCAGCGGGTAGATCGATATCGCCAGGATCAGCAGCGTGGCGGGCGTGACGAGCAGCCACTTGAAACGCCGGTCGCTGCGCCTCGCCGAGGGCAACCGCGTCCGTGAGCGCTCGCGAATCTTGTCGCCGAAGGCGGCGGCGTCGGCCATTCGCTGCGGCCTTTCTTCGAAAAACGTCCTCAGCATCGACGCCGTTCGCCGCCGGCACAAGGGTCCCGGCGACGAACGTATCGGGAGGGAAGCCGCCCGTAATCGGACGGCCTCCGTTGTCGGCCAGGCTAGAGCTTCACAGCCATGCCCATCGCTTCGACGGTATTGTCGACCGTCGAGCCCGGGAGCTTCAGAAACTCCTCGTAGAAGGCTTTCTGCGGTTTCCACGCCGAGATTCTCGGTGGTCATGTCCCATTCCGCGGCGGCCGTCTTCAGCGCCTCCATCGGGTCGGTGCCTGCCCACACCGACGTGCACATGCGGTCGAGCGACAACTGGTAGTCCTGAGCTCCGGGCATGATCGGGTCGAGCAGGCCGACATTGGCGGAGTTGTTCAGGTTCTTCAGGTATTCGGGAGCACTCGGGAAGAGCTCGCCGTAGAGCTCCGATTTGAAGTGCGAGATCCGGTACGGGTCGCGCAACGCGTAGGGCAGCATGCAGCGCGCCAGTGACACGGGCGGCGAGCACGACCACTGCATGTACAGATACGCCGCCTCGAGATTGGCCAAATCGGCGGCAAGTCCCTTGTTGAAGCCGAAGGCATGCTCAGGATGCCCGCCGGGCACGATCGCATAGCCCACCTTGCCGGCGATCGAGGACTGCGGAATGAAGCTGATCGCCTTGTCGCTCTGCGAATAACCCGCGCTCATGCGGCCGGTGGGCGGCCAGGAGTAGATCATGGCGATCTTGCCCTGCAGCCACGCCACCCACAGCGACACCGCGTCGAGCTCTTCGTTGCCGGGGATGGAGGCGGCGTTCGCGGCCTTCATGTTGTTGAGCGTCTTGACGCCCGCGTCGCCGACGCGAGCGTCGCCTTCATGTTCTCGTCAAAGAACTTGCCGCCGTTCGCGCGGAACTGCTGCATGAAGTCGAACTGGTTGCCGGGCGAAGCGGCCTTGCGGAAGTGCCCGGCGCCGTAGACGTTGGGCGCCATGTTGTCGGTGATGAACTGCGCCACCTGGATGTAGTCTTCCCAGCTCTTCGGGACTTCGAGCTTCTTGCTGAACTTCGCCTGGTAGGCCTCGCCCAGCTTCGGGTCCTCGAAAATGTCCTTGCGGTAGTAGAGGGCGAACATGTCGCCGTCGTCGAAGAAGCCCCAGGTCTTGCCCTTGTAGGTCGGCAGCGCCTTGTAGAGCGGATGGTAGTCTTCGAGGTCCGCCATGTTCATGTATTTGGCGATGTAATCGTCGAGCGGCGCGATCACTCCGCCGTCGGCGAGCGCCGGCGTCCATTGCGGCTGCAGGTCGAGGACGTCATAGGCGCCGGAGCCGGCGATGTGCTCGGCGACCGGCTTCGAGTACATGTCCGGCGACGGCAGCTCGACGACCATCGACTTGATGCCGGTCAGCTGCTCCCAGAGCGGGCCGGAGAAGTTGCGCGGGTCGAGCGCCTGCAAGCCCGCTTCGTAAGTCAGGTTAAGCGTCACGCCGCTGAATTGCTTGGCGGCCTCGACGGCGCGATAGGCGGAGCCGTCCTTCGGGCCCTCCGTCGACGCTGCCAGCGCCAGCGCCTGCGCCTTGCCGAGCGGCGTCTTCGGATCCGCAAGCTGGTCTGCGCCTGCGCCAGCGCTGAGCTGACGAAGGGCGATAGCGCCCCGCCCGACAGCGCCAGCATGCCGGTCGCCTGTCCGAACTTCTTGATGAAGTGCGGCGAGTTGGCTCGCCTCTCAGCCAAGCATCGACTTCGGCGGCGAGGCCTGCTTCGAAATCACGACGTTCGCGATCGTTCATTGCTCGTCCCTCCCATTTTCACACACCCGCTGATTGGTTGTCATGAGCCGCGAGAGGCGGACCCTGCCGGCGCGTGTTCTTTGCTGGCTTCAACCCTCCCTACGCGGCGAAGCGCGCGCCGAAATCGGCGAGGCGACGCTTCCACGCGCATTTCTCAAGAACTTCCTTGTTGACCACGCCGCGCGGCTCGCGCCCTTGCATGATCTCAAGCACCGCAGCGATGTCGGCGGCGCCGTTCCCGGCGAAGCACTCGTCGGTCCAACAGAGCGCGTGCGGCGTGACGATGACGTTGTCGAGCTTGAAGATCGGCTCGTCGGCGGGCGCCGGCTCAACCTCGAAGACGTCGAGCCCCGCGCCGGCGATCGTGCCGTCGACGAGCGCCTTGTGAAGCGCCTTCTGGTCGACGACCGGACCGCGCGCGGTGTTGATGAGGAATGCGGTGGGCTTCATCATCTTCAGCCGCTCGGCATTGACGAAGTGCCGCGTCGCGTCGGAAAGCGGCAGGCTCACCGAAAGGAAATCAGCCTGCTTGAAGAGCGCCTCGGCGGAGACGAGCTCGACGCCGAGCTCTTCGCTGCCGCGGCGTCGACGTAGGGGTCGTGCGCGATGAAGCGCATGCCGAACGGCGCCGCCATGCGGAACACCTCGGCGCCGATGTTGCCCATGCCGAGCTGACCGAGCGTCTTGCCGATCAGGCCCTTGCCCATGAAGTCGACGCGCTTTGCCCAGCCGGGCGGTCCCTGGCGGCAGAGCCGATCCTTGATCATGAGGTTCTGCGACAGCGCCAGGATATAGGTGACCACCGACACCGCGACGGGGCGGCGGACGCCGTCCGGCGTTATGATCGCCGCGACGCCGTGCTCGTTGCAGGCCGCGAGATCGACGTTGTCGTAGCCGACGCCGAAGCGAGCGACGGCAGCGAAGCCGGTCGCCGCTCGGGAACGAGACTTCGTCCATGCGCGGCGAAAGCAGGATCAGCGCGTCGCAATCCTTCAAGCCCCTTGGCGGGCATGACGTTGTCGACGGGATCAACCCAGCGCACTTCCACTTTCGGATTTTGCATGATCGGCGTCAGGTCGAAGCTCGGAAAGGTCGGACTGCCGTCGGCTTGCGGAAGTCCCCCGAGAGCGCGATGCGGAACCGGTCCATCGTCCGCGTCCTACCGGCCTTTGCCCGCTTCTTCACGGGTGGGGCCGCGGCCCTTCGCCCGGCCTTGCCCGCGCAGCCCTTGCGCATGCCGCCGACGCCGGCCGCAAGCGCCGCCTGGAACGTCCACACGTCGCCGGAATAGCAGATGAAGTCGAAGCCCTCGCCGAAGATGGCGACGCCGGCTGGCGACGTCGGGGACGAGCCGGCCGTAGGCCTTATTGTGTTTGCGACAGGCGGCGTAGGTGCTGCGGATCGCGTCCTTGAACTTCGGATGGTCGAACTGACCGGGGATGCCGAGCGAGCACGACAGATCGAAATGCCCGACCCAGAGGCAGTCGACGCCGTCGATAGCGGCGATCGCCTCGGCGTTCTTCACGCCGGCCGCCGTCTCGATCTGCGCGAAGAGCGTGGAGCGGGCATTCGCGGCGGCGAGCTTTTCGAGAACGGCGCCGCCTGTGTAGTGATCGTGCGCCACGCCGAGCGCCACGCCGCGCTTCCCCTCCGGCGTGTACTTCATGCAGTCGAGGATGGCGCGCGCTTCCTTCGCGTCGTTCACCATCGGCACCATGATGCCTTCCGCGCCCATGTCGAGCGCGCGGGCGATGTGGTGATATTCCTTCGACGGCACGCGCACGATAGCGGGAACCGAGGCTGCCTCGAAATAACGCAGCGCCGTCTTGATCGTCTCGTTGTGAAAGCCGGAATGCTCCGTGTCGAAGAGCACGAAATCGCAGCCGGCGTTCTTGAGCAGATAGCCGATGCCAGGCGTGACGAACTCGACGATGAAATGACCGACTTTGACCGTGCGCTCGCGCGCCATCTGCTTCAGACCAGCAGCGGCCATCTGCGTCCTCCCTCCCGCTTCCCGTTGACCGGGATTTTCACGACTGATTATACCAGATTGCGTCTTTCATCAAGAACGCGGGGCCGCTCGACGCAGCGAAACGGTCAGCTCGCGGCGCGATAATTCGCGGTTCGGTAGAGCTCGCTCGCGCGATTGAGATGATCGGCCATAGTCTTCGCTGCTGCCTCCGCCGCACCGGCGGCGATGGCGTCGAGAATTTGCGCGTGCTCGTTGAGCGTGAGTTTCTCCAGTCCTGGAACGCTGACCGCGCCGCGATAGGTGGCGGCCAGCCATTTGAAGACCGCCTCGCTCAAGGCGGTGAAGATGGGGTTGCCACTTATCGCGGCGATCTCGCGATGGAAGTCGCCGTCGCACGCGACGAACCTTTCGAGGTCGTTTTGCGCCTCGGCCTGGGTCTGAAGCAGCCGCCTGAGCCTGACGATGTCGCTCGCCGAGTGCCTGCGGGCCGCGATCCGCGCCATTTCCATCTCGAACACGAGACGGGCCTGCTTGAGCTGCTCGAGACTCGCCGGCGAATTAGCGAGGAAGAGCCGCATGCTCTCCCCGATCTGGTCCACCATCCTCGTGACTGACGGCGCGGCAACGCGGGCGCGACGGCCGTGATGGATCTCAAGAAGGCTCATGCGCTGCAGGCTCTGAAGCGCTTCGCGGATGGCCGGGCGCCCGACGCCATAGAGCTGCATCAGCTCGCGCTCCGAAGGCAGCGGGTCGCCGGGCGCGAAGTCGCCCTGCCGAATGCGCTCAAGAAGGCGCTCGCGGATCTCGTCGGATCGCTTCCGTCGCCCGTAACTCATCATACCAGTAGGATGCGTCACGTCGGCCATTAACGCAATGCCGTGCGCCGCCGCCTCGCAGTGGCGCGCCGCTGGAGGTCCCTTCGCCAAGGCCGCCGTCAGTCGTCAGCGGTTCGCTGAGCGCGCGCGCTACCAGCCGGCGACCAACAGGGCGAGCAGAACCGCCACCAGCAGGTACAGAAGCACGACCGAGTCCTGCGGCGAGGCGCACTCGTCCAGCTTTTCCTGCCAGATTCGGTCGGCGGAGCTTTCGCGATCTTTGCGCATCCCGCAGCTCCCGAAATAAACGTTCAGTGAGCGCGCAATATTCGACATCGGCCGGCCGCGGTCTGTGGGTTTCACCACAGTTGGAATTCGACGGAGAAAGGCGGAGTATCGAGCGCGAATTTCGTGGTAAGCCGACCCGCGGGAAGCTTTGGCGATGAGCGCTTCAGAGGCCTTCTTGGACGGGCTTGCGCGCGAGGACCGCGCGGAGCTCGAGAGGCAATGGGCCGTGCGCAAATACGAGCGCGACGAGGCCATCATCGGTCACGACGAGACCGATCGGGACGTCTATTTCGTGCTCGAGGGCAGAGCGCGCGCGACCATCTATTCCGACGGCGGCAAGATGGTGGCTTATCGCGAGATCGACGCGGGCGGCATCTTCGGCGAGCTCGCGGCCATCGACGGCAAGGCACGATCGGCGAGCGTCATTGCGCTTGAGCCCATGCGCGTCGCCCGTCTGTCCGCCCCGGCATTTCGACACCTCGTGGATACGCGGCCGGATTTTACCTGGGCGCTGCTGGTGCACCTCTCCGTTCAGATGCGGCGCATGACCGAGCGCGTCTATGAATTCAGCACCCTGGTCGTGCGCAAGCGGCTGATACGCGAGCTTCTGCGCTTGGCGGGCGATCAGCATCGCGGGCATGAGCCGGCGTCGATCTTTCCCGCGCCGACGCACTTCGATCTCGCCACGATGATCTCGACGCACCGCGAGGCGGTCTCGCGCGAAATGAGCGAGCTTGCAAAGAGGCATCTCGTCGAGCGCCGTGGCAGGAAGCTCATGCTGCCCGATCCGGCGGCACTCGAAGCGCTCGCCGGCGGCGAGCACTAGATTCCGTGGCGCGGTTTCAGCGCGATTCGCTCGGCGTTCTCGTCCCTGCCGAGCGCCTGCTACTCGGTCAGCTTGCCGCCTCGGTGCGCCATCGCCATCGTCGCACGATAGGTCGAGGGCGAGCGTTTGCCGGGCATGTTCGCTTCGAGAACCAGTTCTTCGACAAAACCTTGGTTGACCTCAATTTCAACGCACTCGTCCAACTTGTCGACGACCCAGACCCGGTAGTCGCACGGAGCTTTGGCGTCATAACCGCAATCGTCGCACTTGGGCATTTCCGGATCCGCCGGGATGAGCATGATCTTCGGCTTAGGAAGGTCATAGCAATGACCTTCATAGGCGTATCCGTAGATGATGCCCGCGCTCAGCTTCGCCGGGTTGCCTTCGTCATTCTCGCCTTTCGGGATGGCCAACAGCATGACGGCGCCGGCGTTCTTCACGTCTATCGTGAAGAAGCTGAAGCCGCTCACGTGCGATTCTTCCTTCTTTCTCGATTTCTCCGCCGCGCCCTTCCTGTCACGCCGGAAGCTCAGCGTGAACCGTCCGAAATCGGCAACGTCGTCGGCTCCGAGAGGAAGGGTTTTGTGGATGCCATACAAACGGACCTGCGTTGCATTGAAAATGTTGAATTCGTTGCCCTTCTCGAACGTGTGCGTCGGACGGTAATATGCGTCGCTCATAGGAACCTCCTGCTTTCGACTAAGAAATCTCGCGCCAGACGAAGTTCTGGTGAAACTGGTCGGCGAGCCTCGGATCGGCCTTTGCGGCGGCCTCCACCACAGCCTCCGCCGCATCGGTGAAGCTAAGGTCGTTCGGTTCGAGTTGCTCCCACGCGCTCACCAACGCGACACCGACCCGGTCGCGCGCTTCGACGAGCGCACTCTTGAAGAGGAACGGCCGCGCCTTGTAGGCGGAGACGGTGAACGCGCTGATGCGCTCAAGCACATCGCGATCAAATTCGCGGATGTCCACGTCGAGGAGGCGCGGGTCCGCGAGTTCCTGCTCGACCAGCGTCGCCTGGAAGTTGTCGACGAGCGTGTCGAAGATCGCGCCGGTGAAGGGGCGGGAGCGGTCGTGCACCTCGCTCGTTACTTCCGACATCCGGCGCGAGTTGCTGGCGAGCCGTATCTGCCGCTCTCCGGTCAGCTCCACGATCCGATTGAGCTCGTTCAAGGTAAGCAGATTTCCCCCGCAATGCTTCAAAAGCCGGTCGACGCCGGTGTCGAAGTGCAAGAACGAGAGGAGCGACACCAGGTCGGCGGACGACTCGTGGAACGCACCGAAATCGTCGGTGTAGTCCGCGTCCTCGGGAAGGCCCATCAACGAAAAGAGGATCGCGTGGCCAACCTCGTGGGCGATGGTGTCGAAGTTGAGCGCAAAAGGATAGTCGCGGCCGTCGGCGCCGTGCTCGATGCCGAGCTCGAGAAAACCGTAGCCCGACTGCGCATTTTGCCAGTCGAGCAAGGGGATGATTTCCAGCCGCTCGTATGTGTCAGAGAAGTGCCAGGGGATGGTCCTGCCGACGTAGCTCTCCCAGATGTCCAGCACCCGTCGCACAACCGCGAAGGCGTGCGCTGCCACGAACTCGCGCGTCTCCGGCCGCAGATAGTCGAAGTGCCCGTCTGGCCCGGCGGTGGCCGGCGGATTGAAATCGCCGACAAAGGGCGGCAAATAGGGGAATTCGTAGGGGTCTTTCTCGAGTACCGGATCGCGCACGTACATGCGCGAATCCGCCGGACCGGACGCCAGCCCGGAGGGATCGGTGGAAATCCACACGACCTCAGGAGTTGCGTAGCCGGGCACGTACGGCGCCTGTGGATAGATCAGGAACCGCGTGCCGAGGCCGGTTTCGCTGTCGCCTGCGCGAACCGCCATCTGCCCCCTCCGCACCCGCGGCTCTCACGATAATCGCAATGGAATGCGTGCGGAAGTGGGGAACCCCACACGGGTCATGCCGGGTCGATACCGGCATCACGCAGATCGCGCAGGAACGCCGTGGTCGTCACGAAGTCTCCGGCCGGCCGTGCGGCAAGCGTTCCTGCCGAATCGAGGCGGTTCAGCAACCGGAGCGCGGAAATCGCATCGATCTGCTTTTGCGCCACGAAGCCGCGGGCGAGCGTCTCCTTCTTCGCCGCGAGACCGGGCGCATCGACTTGGCCGCTCAGCGCGCGATCGACGACGTTGGCGAGCGTTCGATCGCGGAAATTGAGGTCGGCGGCCGCGCTCTCCAGCTTTCTGCGGGTCGCCCGATCAATGCCTCCCACCCGCTCGGCGCGCCGCAAGGTGAGCTTCAGATCGATGAGGGAATGCGTGAGGGCGCGCGACCCGAGCTCCGCCGGACCGTGAAGCACGGCGACGGCATCGTCCGGGAGGAGCGCGAAGCGACGATACCAGCGGTAGATCACTCCGACCCCGACCATGCCTTGAGTTCAGAGCTCTGCCGCGCGGAGCGCCCCCATGCTCGCCGCACCGAAGACCGGAACGCCGCGCGACATTGTCCAGAGTATTTCCTTGTGGCGAACCGCCGGCTCGCCCTGAAAGACACCGTCGATCAGGAGGATCGCCGAGGGGCGATGTTCCAGGGCGGCGATGAAGGCGCCCTGCGCGGCGGGCGGAAGAAAGGTCGCGGGAAGGATTTGCTCCGCCTCTTCGACGGCAAGCGTCGGGCCGAGAAAGACAAGCGGTCGGCCGGCGCGGGATCCGCTCACGCCTTTCCTCAGCGTTCGTCGAGCGGCGAGAGCTCAGGCACGATAACCCGCACCGCGACGATTTCTGTGCAAGGTTCGGTATCAAGTCGCACCGACAGCACGGCGGTGACGTCGTCGCGCGCGAGCCGATCGAGCGCCTGGTCAAGAGGCTCGCCGCGAGCATCTGCCGCCTCGTCGTGGAGATCGTCGAGACGAATTGGCCGCGGCCCGTCGTTCAGGAATTGCCGATGCGATTCGATCGCGCCCCAGTCGGTGTAGCGCGGAAACGACGCGCGGGTGATGTCCTCGCGCGCGCCCGAGATCGCCGCGAGACGCGATTGCGCTGCTTCGAGCAGCGCCCGGCGTGCGGCCGAGGCGGGATCGAGGTCGGCGGCGAATCCGTCCGCCGGATAGGGTGTGATGAGCGGCTGGCTGCCGTCTTCCATAACCTGGCACCACACGACCGGGATTTTGCCGATGGCGGGCGCCGCCCAGAACGCGGCAAGGAGTCCGGCAGCGTGGGCCATCTGCACGAGCGCGTGCAGATCGCGGTCGTCGATCGCCGCGGGATCGATGCGAAATCGCTGAAAGAAGCCGTGCGTGCGCTGCGCCTTGGCGATCGCGTCTCGTTCCACGCATTCGAGGAGCGCATGCAGCATCGCCTGCGGCTCCGAAAAGGCGCAAGCCAGACCCGTGGTGGAAGCGATGAACAGGCCGTCGGTCGGGATCGCCGGCTCGACGTAGGCGGTGTGGACGAGCTCGAACGGAAGCCAGCCGGCTTGCCCGGCGATGAGGTCGCGTGCTTCCACCCATGCGGTTTCGACCGTGCGCCAATCCGCCGGCGCATCTGGAAGCAAGTGCAGGTCGAAGAGCTCTTCCGGAACGCCGAGCGCCCTGGCTGTGGCGGTCGTCGTGCGGAATTGCGTCACGCGCTCGGCGAAGTACTGCTCGGCCGCCTCCATGATCGCCGACACGGCGGCGGCCGCGAGATCGAGCCCCTTGCCCTGCGAGACGGAGTTCGCCAGCCCGAGCGGTCGCGTCGCCTGCGCTACCGGTATCCGGACCCGGTCGAGCCCCGTGATGTCGCCGAGCCGCGTGATGCCGAGATCGGCGAGCCGCGGAAGCAATTTCTCAAGCGCAGAAGATGCCGGCGACCGGGCAGCACCCTCGTTCGCGACCGGGCTCACGCATCCGCGGATGGAGGCGCCCGGATTGGTCGGCATCCTATGAGCCGCCACTTCGATCGAGCATGCCGACGATTGAGGCGACGAGCGTGGCCATCTCACCCTCTTGCTCGACGCTCGCGATAGCCGGCCGAACCGCGGCACGGAGCGCAGGGTCCACGCGCTCCCAGACTCCGAGTGCGAGCGCGGTTTCGCAGGCGCCGAGAAAAAGGGTCGTTGCGTTCTGTTCGAGCGCCAGCCGCAAGGCGCGATCGAGAGAGGCAACGGTCTCTTCCACCGCGGCGCCGCGCTGCGCGTTGAGGAGCGCGCGACGCCGGTGGAGCTCGGGCAGCCAATAGAGATGGCCGGTCCGCTCCGCTTCCTCTACGGCCTCGTCGAGGAGGCCGATCGCAGCGTCGGTCTCCGACAGGAGAGCCAGGATCTCCGCCAGCATCTCGGAGTAGACGGGAAAGTCCTCGCGCGTGCCGATCTCGCGCTGGATGGCGAATCCCGCCTCCGCGGACTTGCGGCCGCGCGCCGGATTGCCGAGCTTGGCAATTCGCCATCCGTCGAATATGAGCGCCTTCGCCGCGAGCGAATGCAGCTCGTGCTTGCGCGCAAGACGACGCATCGCGGCGATGGTCTTGCGCAGCGAATTGAGATCCCCGCGATAACGATACAGCATCGCGGCAATGTCGTAGGCGTGGGCGAGGCTGCCGGCGTGGCCTATCTGCCTTGCCGAGCGCACCGATTCCTCAACGCAGGCGACGGCCTGATTTGGCAAGCCCTTGAACCAGAGCGACAGCCCTTTCTGCCCGAGCCCGCAGACGCGCGGGTCATGCCCGCCGAAGAGCGTGAGGCTCTCGCGGCCCTTTCCCGACTGGTAGAGCGCGAGCCCGGCGTCGACCGCCGCGATGCAGGTTTCGTGACGTCCCATATTGAAGTCGATCGCCCAGACGCAATGCTGGGCCTGCAGTTGCACCTCCGGCTCATCGACGCCGCGGAGGTCCGCGATCACCGCCTGCGCGCGCTCGCGCTGGATGGCGAAGTCCGCGCCCGTGTACCACCAGCCCCAGTAGATCGGAAACCAGTCCGCCTGCTCGTGCGCCGGGCGGCGGCGCGCGATCGCTACTGCGCGCTCGTAGAGATCGCAGGCGGCCGGTGATTTGGTACCCTCGGTGCTGGTCAGCACCGGGCCGAGCGCTGCGAGCGCCGCGAGCTCCAGCCGGTCGTGATCGTCGCCCTGCGCGATGTTCCCGATGATCTCCAGCGCACGCTGCAAAAGGTTACGTGCCTCGACCATGGCCGAGCGAGCGGAGCTCTCCTTTGCCGCGGCGATGTAGTTGCTCGCCGCTTCCTTGTGGAAGCCGGCGCGGTCCGCGTGCTCGGCGAGCGTCGCCGCGCTCATCGTGGTGCGCACCTCCGGCATGTTCACCGCCGCTTCGTAGACCTTCCGGTGCAGCGAGATCGACGCTGCGCGCAGTAACGCCTTGTACAGCGTTTCCTGGATCAGCGAGTGGCGGAACGCGTAGCCGGCGACGCCGCGCACTTCCTGCCAGACCAGAATATTCGCGCGCACCAGCTCTGCGATGGCCACCGACAGGCTTTCTCCCGTGACGTCGGGAACGATGGCGCTGAGCAGTTTCTCGTCGAACTCCCGGCCGATGACCGATGCCGCCTGGGCGACGCTTTTCGCCGGTCCGAGCGAGCCTAGCCTTGCCGCAAGCAGGTTCTCGAAGCTCGAGCTCCGCGCGTGCGAGAGAAGGCTCATCCAATCGCGGGATTCGGCCGAAGACGTCGAGGCCAGCCACTGGGCGATCTCTTCAAGGAAGAGCGGCACGCCATTCGTTCGCTGATAGACGAGCGAGAGCGCGTCCGGGGGTATTGCCCCCGTTTTCCTTCGTGCCCAGAGCTCGGAAACGAGCGCACTGGCCTCCGAAGCCCGCAGCCGATCGAGATGGATTTCGCGAATATGCGCGCCGCTCTCGATCCAGGAGGGCGGCTCCCGACCAGTGAGAAGCAACAACACCGGCTTTGTGCGGACTCTTTCCGCAAGAGCTTGCAGCAGGGCTTTTGAGGTCGGGTCGATCCAATGAACGTCCTCAACGGCGATGACGATCGGACCCTTCTCGCACCAGACGTCGATGCAGCTCTCCATCGCCGAGATCATGCGGTCGCGGATGCGTTCGTGGCCGGCGACGTCGGCGATTGCGCCCGTATGGCCGACGGCACCGGTCGCGAAGGCGATCATCTCGATTGCGGCACTGTCCTGGATGCCTTCGCGACGCATCAGCTCCGCAACCTGTTCGGCCGTCAGCTCGCCGCTCTCCTCGAGCCCGGAATTCGTGCGGATGACGTCGATCAAGGGCGCGAGCGCCGTGTCCAGCCCGCGCGGCGAGCACTGGAAGAGAAGGAGCCGCGCACGCCGTCCTCGCGTCTTGCGGAGCACTTCATGGACAAAGCGGGATTTTCCGATGCCGGCTTCACCCTCGATGACGAGCACGTGCCCGTCGCCGGCAACCGCACGCTCCCAGGCTTCGAGCGCAGTCCTGAGCTCGGCCTCCCGTCCGATCATCCGGGTGCCGAACTTGCCGGAAGCGAAGAACCGGCTCCGGCCGGAAGCGCGCCGTCTGACGCTCCAGACCGCCTGCTCTTCCTCCAGACCCTTTAAGGCGTGATCGCCGAGGTGTTCGAAGGCGAAATAGCGCCGCGCCAGACGCCGCGTACGTTCTGATACGACCACCGTGTCCGACGGCGCCAGCGTTTGCAGACGGGCCGCAAGCGTCGGGGCGAACCCGACCACCGCTGCCTCGGTGTCGCCTTCGGCTTCCCGCACGACGACCTCCGACGTCGCGATGCCGATACGCACATGCAGGTTCTGGTGCCGTGCGGCGAGCCGCCGGCAAGCCTGGATAATATCGAGGCCGGCGCGAATCGCTGCCGTCGCGCTGTCTTCAATCGGCGTGGGAAAGCCGAAGAATGCCATCCCGCCGTCGTCACCGAGCGACTCGCGCACCAGTCCCCCGTGCGCGCGCACAGCCCTGCCGGTCTCCCTTTGGAAATCGGTGACCATGTCCTGAAAGTCTTCAAGGTCCGAATGGGCGAGAAGCTTTGTCGAACCGATCAAATCGTAGCAGAGCGCCGTTATCTCGCGCCGCTCCCCAAACGGCACGGCGCCGGCAACAGAGTCATCTGCACGGTGGGGCCCGGCGCCACGAGATGATCGCCGGACGGCGCCTTGCTTTGTCATGCACGAGCCTTCGCGCCCGATGCCCCCAGATACCTGGAGCATAGTAACAGCGCGCCAGTCCCCAAGCTATCTGTCGGGGCCGCCGACGCCGTCGTGATCGTCATGGCAATCTTGGCTCAAGCCAAATCAATCAACGGTTGCGGCGATCCTCCACACGGGGGCGACAGACATGCACAGCGCAACGATTCGTGTCCTTGGTGGCGATCGTGGCAGGCCGCCCCACGCGCGTTTCGTCGCAGATGCCTGGTCCAACGTAGCGCTCATAAGTGTTCGGCCCTGTCGTGAAGGTGACGGAATGCTCTTGAGCAAGAAGCGCCTGCACCTCGGAGCAGGTCATGGTGCGCGCGTCAGGACGCGCGTGGGAAGGCGGAGCCGCTAAAATAAAGGCGAGGCCCGTCAGAACGGCTGGAGCAAGGACCTTCAGCAATCGGGACATCCGTATGCGGCTTTCTCGCCACCCCTCTTATGGAAAGGACAAACCCCTGCCACGTACCGCTCGCTGCCCGATAGGTAATCGGGAAGCGCGATGGCTATTTGTGAGGGTGCAGCCCGCTCGGCGCGCGACCTCACTTCAGCGAGATCGCCAACCCGCTGAAGTCGGCGTTGACCATCAACCCGGTTTGTCGGCCTTGCAATTCGAGGACGGCGCCCTTTTCGTTGGTGAGAACAATCGCGCCGGCTCCGTGTCCAACCGCGCCCCCTGCCCCAGCAGCCCCGTAGACCCCTTCGACATCCGAGGGACGTCGAATGTGGCTCACCGTCCCTGACAACGTTGCCTTCGCTCCCCCGAACGTAAAGCCGATGCTCAAGCCACCGACGCCAAGAGCGTAATGCTTACCCTTGAAGACCATGGTGCCGCTGCCGCCCGAGCCACCAATGATCCAGCCCGCTTTAACAATGGTGAGTTGGATCGTGCCGCTGTCGGCGAAAGCCGCGGATGAAATGCTCGAAACGAGCGCTCCGATCAGAGCGATGACGCACACACGGACTCCAAGAGCACGTCGCATGATGAAAGCCTCCAATTAGCCCCTTCGAGAATCACCGAGAGGAGATGTAGCACGGCAGCGAGTGTAGCATTTTTTGGGGTGGTGCTACGCTACGCTACCCCTCGCACCAGGGAATCCATACCGACATCTCGTTCGGTCGGCGACTGCTCCAGAGATAATAGGGGACTGGCGTCACGCGCTTGACGACTCGCGTGAGAGATATGACCCTGAAGCGGATTTGCGTGTCGGGCAGATGCAATGGATATCGCCGGATTATCCGCGCTGGTGACGGGGGGCGCGTCGGGGCTCGGCGCCGCCACCGCACGCCATCTCGCGAGCCTTGGCGCGCACGTGGCGATCCTCGACCGCGATCCGGTCAAGGGTCGCGCGGCCGCCGACGAGATCGCGGGCACCTTCTTTGAATGCGACGTTGCGGATTCCGTCAGCGCGGAGGCGGCGATTGCCGGGGCCGCCGCGGCGCACGGACCCGCGCGCATCCTGGTGAACTGCGCCGGGATCGGCGGCGCCGCACGGATCGTCGGTCGCGAGGGGCCGGCGCCGCTTGCCGACTTCGAGAAGATCGTGCGGGTCAACCTGATCGGCACGTTCAACATGATGCGGCTTGCGGCGGACGCGATGACGACGCTCGATCCGCTTCCGACCGGGGAGCGCGGGGTCATCATCTCGACCGCTTCGGTCGCGGCCTATGAAGGGCAGATCGGTCAGGCCGCCTACAGCGCATCGAAGGGGGGAATTGTCGCCCTCACGCTTCCCGCCGCGCGGGAGCTGGCGCGCTTCGGAATCCGTGTGCTCACAATCGCACCGGGACTGTTCGAGACGCCGCTTCTTGAGGAGCTGCCGGAGGAAGCGCGTCACGGGCTCGCCGCGTCCATTCCGTTCCCAAGCCGCCTCGGCTCGCCCGCGGAGTTTGCGGCGCTCGTCGCGGCGATGATCACGAACCCCTACCTCAACGGCGAAACCGTACGCCTCGACGGCGCGCTCAGGATGCAGCCGAGGTAGGAGCGGCCTTCAACAGTTGCGTCATCCTCGGGCGCGGGGGTGCGGCAGGCGCTATCCGTCGAGCGCGATCACGCCGGGGGAGCCCTCGTAAAGCTCCTCGACGCGGGCGGCGCGGTGCCGCAGCACGGCGCGCTGGTTTATCGAGCCCTTGTCGGTGACCTCGCCCAGGTCGATCGACGGTGGCTCCGCCATCAGAAGCAGCCGTTCGACGCGCGTCGACGAGCCGGTGCTCGCCCGGCTGAGCGACTGAAGCTTTTCGGCAAACGCCGCGCGCACGCGCGGGTGCATGAGCACATCTTCGAGCGATGCGTCGGCCGCAATGCCGGCGAGCGCGCGGCATGCCGCGACATCCGGAAAGACCAGCGCACCAACGTGCTCCCGATCGAGTCCGGCGATCACCACGTCGCGGACGATCTCGCCGAAATGATCGATGAAGCGGGCGCGGAGCGCCCCGACTGCGACCCACGTGCCGGTCCTGAGCTTGAAATTCTCCGCCAGGCGCCCATCGAAGTAGAAGCCCTTCGCGGCGTTGCCGGGCTCGGCCAGACGGAAGGCGTCGCCGAGCCGATAGAAGCCCTCCTCGTCGAAGGCTTCGGCGGTCAGTGCCGGATCGCGCCAGTAGCCGGGCGTGATGTTCGGCCCCTTGAGCCGCGCTTCGAGCTTTCCCTCCAACGGCACGAGCTTCAGCTCCAGGCCGCGCGCCGGAATGCCGATATTGCCGGCGATTTGCTGATCGGTGGTGCACATCAGCGAGAACGGCGCCGTCTCGGTCGAGCCCAGACCGGTCGCCAGGATCACCCGCTCGCCCGTCGCCTTCACCGCGAGGCGCTCGAGCGCGCTCCACGTGTGCTGCGCGACCCCGGCACCAGTGTACATCATCATGTTCAAACGGCTGAAGAAGCGGCGGCGAAGCGCCGTGTCGGCGTCGAGATGCGGGATCAGTTCCTCGTAGCCCTTCGGAACGTTGAAGTACCAGGTCGGCGCGACGTCGGAGAGGTTGCGCGCGGTCTTGCGGATCAAGTCGGGCGTCGGGCGGCCGTCGTCGATATAGAAGGTGCCGCCGTTATAGAGCACCATGTTGAAGACCTTGTTGCCGCCGGCGGTGTGGTTCCACGGCGCCCAGTCGAGCACGACCGGCGGCTCGTCCTGAAGGAAGGCGTAGCAGTCGCGCACCATCTCTTGGTTCGAGCAAAGCATAAGCTGCGTGTTGATCACGCCCTTCGGCGAACCGGTCGAGCCGGAAGTGAAGAGGATCTTGGCGATCGTGTCGGGCTCGACAAACGCATGCGCCTCGTCGACGGCAGCGCTCACCTCCGTCCGCACGAGGTCGGCGAAGGTCGCCTTCCCTCTCCCCTCAATCGGGCGGCGGGTCGCGATCACCGGGACACCGGCTGGCACCGCCGCTTCGATCGCCTTTGCGAATGGCGCGCCGTCGGCAACGAAAATCAGGCCCGGCGTCAAAGCAATGACGATGTCCTTGAGCTTGGAGAAGTCCGAAGAGACGAGCGAATAGGCCGGCGAGATCGGCGCGTAAGGAATGCCGACATATTGCGCGGCGAGGCCGAGCAAAGCGTGCTCGATGTCGTTGCCAGAAAGGATGGCGATCGGTCGGTCCGGCGACAGATCGAACCCAAGGAGCGCCGTGCCGATGCGGCGCACGCGGTCCAGCGTCTCGGCATAGGTGAGCGTGCGCCACGCGCCATTCTCGTCGCGTTCGGCGAGATAGGT
Organism: uncultured Alphaproteobacteria bacterium; assembly: GCA_963778625.1. Taxonomy (GTDB): domain Bacteria; phylum Pseudomonadota; class Alphaproteobacteria; order Rhizobiales; family Afifellaceae; genus DASWJZ01. The sequence goes on along the minus strand of CAVZVB010000016.1, from coordinate 356,771 downwards.
TCGATCCGGCGCCACCGTCGCGTAGTAGCACGAGACGGTCGGTCAGCTTGTCGGGAAAGCGACCGAGCGCCCCGCGCTGGCGCACGAAGATCGCCCCGTCCGCCCGCTCCTCCGTCTCAACCTCCGGCTCCCAGAAGCGCACTTTGCGCAGAGGCGCCGCATCGATCTCGTCGAGACTTCGTCGTCGCGATGCTGCCCACGGCGCGAATCCTCCATCCGCAGCTTGAGCGTCTTCGCTGTCTTCGTCTTCGGCGTCGCCAACCGGTAGCACGGCGGCCGGCGCCTCCCAACGATCTTGACACGGCCCCCGCCATTTCGTCCACTTGGAAACAAAATCGAGAAGCCGGAAGGAAGCGCTCGCCGCGATGGGCGATCCGCTCGTCATCTATTCGCTCGAAGGCGATGTCGCGCTGATCCGGCTGAACCGCCCGGAGAAGCGGAACGCCATCTCCGACGCGGTCATCGAGCTGCTCGCCGAAGCCGTCGCGCGCGCAAGCGTCGAGGCGAAAGCGGCGGTAATCCACGGCTCGGGCACGCACTTCTCCGCCGGGCTCGACATCGCGGAGCACGCGGAGAAGTCGCCGATCGAGGGTATCCACGGCTCGCGCCGCTGGCATGCGGTCTTCGACACGATCCAGCGCGGCGCGATCCCCTTCGTCGCGGCGCTCCACGGCGCGGTCGTCGGCGGCGGCCTGGAGCTTGCCGCCTCGACGCATATCCGCGTCGCCGACCGCACTGCTTTCTTCGCGCTGCCGGAAGGCCAGCGCGGCATCTTCGTCGGCGGCTCGGGCTCGGTCAGGATCGCGCGGCTGATGACGCTCGCGCGCATGACGGACCTCATGCTGACCGGCCGCGTCCTCAGCGCCGAAGAAGGCGAGCGCTTCAATCTCGTGCAGTACCTGGTCGAGCCCGGCGCCGCGCTCGACAAGGCGAAGGCGCTGGCGCGGCATCGCCGCGGGCAACGCGCGCGCTCTCGAACTACGCCATCATCAACGCCCTCCCGCGCATCCAGGACATGGCGCAGGACGACGGCCTCTTCGTGGAGTTGATCATCGCGTCGTTCACCGCGACGAGCCCGGAGGCGGAGGAACGGCTCAGGCCTTTATCGAGAAGCGCGCCGCCCGCCTGCGGGCGTCAGGAAGGCGAGTGACGGCCATGGATCACCGCGAGCGCGCCGCGCATTTCACGCGACCAGCCACGCTCCAGGCGGCTCCGCCGACCCGACGCGAGCGGAGCCGGCCGTCGACTTCGGTCCGCTCACCGAGCTTGCCGGCTTCATGCTGCGGCTCGCGCAGCTTCAGGTCTTCGAGGCCTTCTTCGCCGAGTTCGGCGAGCCGCGGCATCAGGCCGGGACAGATCAGCATCCTCATCGCTATCGGCGAGAACCCGGGCATCCGACAGGGCGCGCTTGCCGGGCGCTGCGCATCAAGCGCTCTAACATGGCGAAGATCGTTCGGCTTCTCGAGCATCGAGGGGCTGATCAAGCGGCTTGTGCCGGCAAGCGACCGGCGCGTCCGTCGAGCTCAATCTGACGGCCGCGGGGCGTGCGTTCGTCGCCGCGCCGCTTCCCGATATCCGCGCCAACGACCGCGCGCGACCGCGGTGTTGACGGCAGCGAGCGGAAGGCGCTCATGCGCCTCCTGCACAAGCTGACCGGAACCGGCCTGTGGAGGCGCGGGCATGAGCATCGACCTCGACGCAGCATCGTCGCCATCGACGTGCACACGCACGCCGAGGAGCCGTGCGGCTCGCATGCCGACGACGGCTACGACGATTTCCAGGCGGCGATGGCGGCCTATTTCAAGTCGCCGCATCCGCACCCGCCGACCATCCCGGAGACCGCCGCCTATTATCGCGAGCGCAGAATCGCCGCCGTGATCTTTCCGGTCGACGCGGAGCGCGAGACCGGCTTCCGCCGCTACAAGCAACGAGGAGGTGGCGGCAGCTTGCGGCGGAGAATTCCGACATCCTGATCCCGTTCGCGTCGATCGATCCGGCAAAGGGCAAGGCGGGCGCGCGCGAGGCGCGGCGGCTTATCGCCGATTTCGGCATCCGCGGCTTCAAGTTCCATCCCGACGATGCAGGGCTTCTACCCGAACGACCGCGACGCCTATGTGCTCTACGAGGCGATCGCCGAGGCCGGCCTGCCGGCGCTCTTCCACACCGGCCAGACCGGCGGTCGGCTCCGGCATGCCGGGCGGCAACGGCATGCGCCTCAAATATTCCAACCCGATCTATCTCGACGACGTGGCGGTCGGATTTCCCCGACATGCCGATCATCCTCGCGCACCCCTCCTTCCCCTGGCAGGAAGAGGCGCTGGCGGTCGCGCAGCACAAGCCGAACGTCTTCATCGACCTCTCCGGCTGGTCGCCGAAATATTTCCCGCCGATCCTCGTCCAGTATGCCAACACGCATGCTAAAGACAAGATGCTGTTCGGGTCGGACTGGCCGGTGATCACGCCGGATCGATGGCTGAACGATTTCGAGAAGATCGACGATCCGGGACGACGTGCGCCCGCTCATCCTGAAAGAAAACGCGGCGAGGCTGTCTCGGCCTGCGAGCCGCAGGGCAACGAGGGAGGTGAGGACATGAACAGATTGTTGAAAGCGACGGCGCTCGCGGCATCGCTTGCCGTGGCGGCCAGCCTGGCCAACGCCAAGCGAGCTGCGCGTCGCGCCCGCCGGTCCGCCGGCCCACCCGGCGCACTACATGTATGAGCATTTCGCCGATTACCTGGCGAAGGAATTGGGCGGCGAGCTGACCGCGACGATCCTCGGCCCCGAGGTCGTGGCGCTGCCGCAAATGAAGGACGCGCTGCAGACCGGGCTCGTCGATATCGGCAACTACCTGCCGCTCTATTTCGCCGCCGGCATGGACACGACCAACATCTCCGGCGACTTCGCCCTTGTCGGGCGCAACTCCTACGTCATGGCGCTGGCGATGTCGGAATACGTCGTCACCTGCCCGGCCTGCCAGAAGGAATTCGCCGATGTGGGCATCGTCTTCCTTGGCGCGGGGTCCTCGGACGTCTACGGGCTCCTGACCACGAAGCCGGTACGCACCGCCGACGACATGAAGGGCCTCCGGCTCCGCTCCGGCGGCGCGCCTTATTCCCGCTGGGCCGAGCATTTCGGCGCCACCGGCGTGGCGATGGGCGTCGGCGACACCTTCGAAGGCATGAGCCAGGGCACCATCGACGGGACGATGGCCTCGATCGTCGACATGCTCTCGTTCCGGCTGGTCGACGTGGCGAAATACGTCACCAACATCCCGATCGGCACCTATCACGTCACTTCGAACTTCACCGTCGCCAAGTCCACTTGGGACTCGCTCTCCGACGAGGAGAAGGGCGTGGGTCGTCGCCGCAGCCGCGCGCGCGAAACTTCGACCTGACCGACCGCTGGGCCTACCAGCTGCCGGCCGCCGCGATGGACGCGGTCAAGAAGGCCAACATCGAGGTGATCGAGCCCGATCCGGCCTTCCTCGAAGCCTCCAACGCTTTCATCGCCGAGGATGAGGCGGCGCGGGTGGCCGAGGACGGCGCGATGGCGCAGCACTTCGTCGACCTCGTCGACAAGTGGACCGAAGATCGTGAACGAGGTCGGCGAGGATCCGGACAAGCTGGCCGAACGCGCCAAGGAGGAGATCTGGTCGAAGGTCGACTGGTCGACCTACGGCAAATAGCAACTGGAATCGCTGAAGATGACAACAGGGTTCGTCATCCTCGGGCGCACGCGGCGCGACCCGAGGACCCAGCGGCGGCTGTTCCAACTGGGTTCTCGGGTCTCCCGCTGGTCAAGCCCGAGGGTTCGCCCGAGAATGACGGCGCTGTGGACCGGGCCGGCGCACGCTTCGACCCGCGGTAGAATTCATGACCGCGCTTTTCACCTTCGCCACGCGAAGCGTCCGCATCCTCGCGCTCATCGGCTCGATCGGCACCGTGGCGATGATGTTCCACATCTGCTTCGACGTGGTGCTCCGGGACTTCTTCCGCATCTCGCTCGTCACCACGCCGGAGGTGGTCGCCCGCTACTACATGGTCGTCGTCGCCTTCCTGCCGCTCGCCTGGCTCGAAAAGCGCAACGGCATGATTTCGGTGGAGCTTCTCGAATGGGCGCTCGGGGGCGCGCACGACAGGTCTCCGACATCCTCGTCGCGCTCTTCTCGGCGCTCGTCTACGGCGTCCTTGCCTGGACCACGGCGCGGAGCGCGCTGCAGCCATTTCGAGGTCGGCACCTTCGTCGAGTTCACCGACTACAAGATGCCGGTCTGGCACTCGTATTTCCTGCCGCCGCTGGGCTTTGTCCTCGCCGCCCTCGTCTGCCTGCTGAAGGCGGTGGAATTCACCGTCCATCCGGACACCGGCCAGCACCCGGAGCCGCTCGCATGAACGTTACGGTCGGCTTCTGGGGCGTCGCGATCCTCCTGCTGCTCCTGATCGGGAGGGTGCCGGTGGCGCTCGCGCTGATCGCGGTGAGCTTCGGCGGGATCACCTTCCTCGTCGGGCTCAATCCCGCTTTCGGCATCGTGATGAACACGCCCTACAGCTTCGTGGCGTCGTGGACGATGAGCGCGGTGCCGATGTTCTTGCTCATGGGCTTCGTCGCCTACCATTCGGGGTTGACGACCGGGCTTTTCGAGGCGGCCAAGGTGGTCCTGCGCAAGATTCCCGGCGGGCTTGCGATCTCCGCGGTCTTCGCCTGCTCGGGCTTCGCCGCCGTCTCCGGCTCCTCGCTCGCCTGCGCCGCCGCGATGGGGCGCATTGCCATCCCCGAGATGGTGGCGGCGGGCTACCGCCCCTCGGTCGCCTGCGGCTCGATCGCCGCGGGCGGCACCATCGGCGCGCTGATTCCTCCTTCGATCCTGATGATCATCTACGGCATCATCGCCGAGACCTCCGTCACCCAGGTCTTCGTGGGCGGTATCTCGATCGGCCTTCTGACCGCCTTCTCCTATGTCTCCGTGATCCTTCTGATCAGCTGGCTGCGGCCCGAACTGATCCCGCGACACATCGCGCAAGAGAAGGAAAGCTCGGTCGGGGCGCTCCTCGACATCTGGCCGATCCTCGTCCTGATCGCGCTGGTCTTCGGCGGGCTCTTCTCGGGCTTCTTCAGCGCCACCGAGGCGGGCGCCGTCGGCGCGCTCGGCGCGGTCATTCTCGCCGTCGTCACCGGCGGCCTGACCTGGAAGGCGGTGCAGCAATCGCTCTTGGAGACCGTGCTCACCACGTCGTCGCTCTTCATCATCGCCGTCGGCGCGTCGATGTTCACCCGCTTTCTCGGCATCTCCGGGCTATCGGGATTCCTCAACTCCGAAGTCGCGGGGGCCAATCTCGGCTATGCGCAGCTCATGCTCATCATCGTGCTGATCTATCTCGTGCTCGGCACGTTCATGGAGCCGTTCGGCGCGATGCTGGTGACGCTTCCCGTCTTCCTGCCGATCCTGAAGTCGGAGGGGATCAGCCTCGTGTGGTTCGGCGTGCTCGTCGTGAAGCTGCTCGAGATCGGCATGATCACGCCGCCGCTCGGCCTCAACGTCTTCGTGATCCGTAACGTCGCGGCGCAATATGCGAGCACGGTGCAGATATTCAGGGGCGTCGTGCCGTTCTTCTTCGCCGATCTCGTGGTCGTCGCTGTGGCGATCACGTTTCCCGAGCTCGTGCTCTACCTGACGGGCCAGTAGCAAGCCGTGAGGCGTCAGGACCCGGGCATCATGCGGGGCCGGATGCAGACGCCGTCGTCCGTCGCTCGCCGCCACGGGCGAGGGCTTTTCCTGATTCCGCGAAGACATGGATCGCATTTGCCGGCGCGGTTGCCGTGAGTTCGCGAACCGGGGACCGCCACGCTGTCGCCCGGCGTGCGCGCGACGAGTATCGTGTCGTCGTCGAGGTGCATGTGAATCAAGCTCGATTCACCGAGATGCTCGACCGCGTCGACCTCGCCGGACAGCCTGAGGCCGTCAGATTCGCCTTCAATCAGGTGTTCCGGCCGCACCCCGAGAATCACCTTCTCGCCGACCGCGACCTTTGCCTCCGCGAGCGGCAGAGTTGTCGACCCGCCGACATCGGCATCAATCGTCATCTTTCCGTCGATGCCGGTTACCCTGCCGGTCACGAAATTCATCTTCGGGCTGCCGATGAACCCGGCGACAAACACGTTCGCCGGTCGATGATAGAGATCGAGCGGTGCGCCGACCTGCTCGATGCGCCCCTGATTGATGACTACGATCTTCGAAGCGAGAGTCATCGCCTCCACCTGGTCGTGGGTGACGTAGACGGTGGTCGCCTTGAGCGAGCGGTGCAGCTTGGCGATCTCGATACGCGTGTTGATGCGCAGCGCCGCGTCGAGATTTGAGAGCGGTTCGTCGAAGAGGAAGACTGCCGGCTCGCGAACGATGGCTCGCCCGATGGCGACGCGTTGCCGCTGGCCGCCGGACAGGTCACGCGGCCTGCGGTTCAAATAGGGTGTGAGTTGCAAGATCTCTGCGGCGCCGCGCACGCGCTGATCCACCTCGGCCTTGTCGGCTCTTGTGAATTTGAGACCAAAAGCCATGTTGCGATAAACCGTCATGTGCGGATAGAGCGCATAGGACTGGAAGACCATCGCAATCTTGCGCTCCGCCGGCGGCACGTCGTTGACCCGACGTCCGCCTATGAAGATGTCTCCCGAGGTGACCTTCTCCAGACCGGCGACGAGCCGCAGCAAGGTCGATTTTCCGCAGCCCGAAGGCCCGACAAACACCACGAACTCGCCGTCCTTCACGTCGAGATTGATGTCGTGGAGGACGTGGACCGTCCCGAAGGCCTTGTTCACACCCTTGAGCGACAGATCGGCCACTACTTCACCGCTCCCGCGGTCAAACCCCGCACCAGGCTGCGGGAGAAGAGGACATAGAGGACGAGGATCGGCGCGATGGCGAGCGACAGCGCCGCCAGCACGGCGTTCCAGTCGGTGACGTATTGGCCGATGAACTGCTGCACGCCGAGCGTCACGGTCTGCGTGGCGCGGCCGGGCGCCAGGATCAGCGGGAACCACAGATCGTTCCAGATCGGCACCATGGTGAAGACCGCGACCGTGGCGATCGCCGGGCGGATCAGCGGCAGGATCACCGCATAGAAGATGCGGTACTCGCTGACGCCGTCGCAGCGCGCCGCGTCGCGAAGGTCGCGCGGCACCTGCTGGACGAACTCGGCGAGGATGAAGATCGCGAGCGGCAGCCCCATCGCGGTGTAGACGAGGACCAGCGCGGTGAGCGTGTTCACCAGGCCGAGGCCAACCATCATCTTCAGGATCGACACGCTACCGAGGCGGATCGGCACCATGATGCCGATCGCCATGAAGAGGCCGACGAGCGCGTTGCCGCGGAAGCGGTATTCGGTGAGCGCCCAGGCGCACATCGCACCGAAGAGCAGCACCAGCGCCAGCGAGACGACGGTGACCGTCAGGCTGTTGACGAAATAGAGGCCGAAGTCGGCCTTGCCGAGCACCGAACTGTAGCCGACCAGGCTGAAGGTCGTCTCGCTCGGCAGCGCCAGCGGCGCGCCGAAGATCGCCCGCCGCGACTTGATCGAGTTCATCAGGATCAGAAGGATCGGGCCGACCGCGAGGCAGGTATAGAGGATCAGAGCGGCGTGGACAGCGAGGCGCGAGGCGCGTTGCTTGTTCACCGGGCCGCTCCCTCAGGCGAGGTGATGCTGCATGCGGCGCTGGACGCCGAAGAGATAGGCGAGCACGCCGATGAGAATGATGATCAGCATCATCGTCGCCACCGCCGCGCCCATGGTCGGGCTGCCGGGCTGCAGCTGGTAGCCGAAGAAGGTGCGGTAGAAGAAGGTGCCGAGAATGTCGGTGGCGAAATTCGGCCCGGCGATCGCGCCCTTGACCGTGTAAATCAGGTCGAAAGCGTTGAAATTGCCGACGAAGGTGAGGATGGCGACGACGCCGAGTGTCGGCAAGATAAGCGGCAGCTTGATCGACCAGAAGACATGCCACTGATTGGCGCCGTCGACGGTCGCGGCGTCGACCAGATCGTCGGGGATATTCAGGAGGGCGGCGTAGATCAGCATCATCGGGATGCCGACGAACTGCCACACCGAGATCAGCGAGATCGTCACCAGCGCCGTTCCTTCGAGGCCGAGCCAGGGCGCGAACAGGCCGCCGAGATGGAGGGCGTTGAGGAAGCCCTTGGCGATGCCCCAGAGCGGCGACAGGATCAGCTGCCAGATGAAGCCGATGATCACCACCGACAGCATCGTCGGCAGGAAGATGAGCGTGCGGTAGACGTTGCGCCCCGCGAGCGCCGGCAGGCTCAAGAGTACCGCCAGCGCCAAGCCGATCGAGTTCTGCACGATCATGTGGACGGCGAAGAAGACGAGGTTGTTGCGAAAGGCGTTCCAGAACGGCCCCGCCCAATGGACGTCGGTCAGAAGCGTGACGAAGTTGTCGAACCCGACGAAATGCGTGTTGCCGCTGGAATCGGCGGCGTAGAGACTGAGGCGGATCGTGTCGATCAGCGGATAGATCGAGAAGACCGTGTAGACGATGACCGCCGGCGCCAGGAAGGCGATGACGTAGGTCGTCCAAGGGGTTGCTTCCCTGGTGTCGATCCGCGCCAGCGTGGCTTCACCGCCGGTCTCCGCCATTCGCCCCTTCCCTCGTGCGCCATCCCGCACCGTGGTGCGGCGAGCCCCATGCCGCGGCGTCCTGCGCAAGGGGAGTGTAGGTTCCGTTGCCGGGCGGAATCAATTCGCATCCCTGGAACGGATGCGGGCCGCGAGGATGCCGCGGCCCGCCAATGAAGAAGCGCTTATTGCACCATCGGCTTGTACCAGGAATCGAGGCCGTCCTGGATCTGCTTGCCCGCCTGCTCGGGCGTCATCGTCCCGTTCAGGACCTGGGCCGAGACGTTCCACAGCTCGTTCTCCAGATTCGGCGTGCCGCGCGACAGGATCTGGTAGGAGTTGCGGATCGTCGACTTGCAGGTCTGGCGCCAGGAAACGAAGGTCTTGGCGACCGGATCCTTGATGTCGACCGGCGCGCTCGACAGCGGGAAGAAGCCGGGGAGCGCATTCGCATAGATCGAGGCGAAGGCCGGCGATGCGACCCAGGACATGAAGGTCTTGGCAGCATCGGCATTCGGCGACTTGGAATTTATGCCCATGGCGATGTCGACATGGTCACTGATGTAGCAGGTGTCCCCCGCTTTCTCGACGGGCGGCGGGAAGGCGTCGAACTGGAAGTCCGACTGCTTCTCGAAGGTCGTGATGTCCCAGGAGCCGGCGGCGTAGATGGCGGCACGGCCGAGGGTGAAGAGGTTCTGGCTGTCAGGATATTTCTGCGCCTGATAGCCGTCACCCATATAGGGGCCCCATTTCGCCATCTGCGCCCAGGTGTCGATATAGGGCTTGTCGGTGAACTTGGCCTTGCCGGAGATCAGCGCCTTGCGGCCATCTTCGCCCTGCCAGTAGTTCGGGCCGATGTTCTGGAAGCCCATCGTTGCGGCTTCCCATTGGTCAGCGGTGCCGAGATCGAGGGGCACGTATTGGCCGTCGGCCTTGATCTTGTCGAGGACCGCGAAGAACTCGTCGACGGTCTTCGGCGGGGTCAGCTTCAATTCGTCGAAGATGTTCTTGTTGTAGATGAAGCCATGGATCACCGAGGCCATCGGCACGCAGAAGGTCGTCTTGCCGTCATCCGTCGTCCAGGCGACCTTGGCGACATCGGAGAAGTTCTCCATGCCCGGCAGGTCGTTGACGGGCATGAGGTAGCCCTTGTTGTAGAGATCGAGCGAGGCGTCGAAGGGCCGGCAGGTGATCAGATCGCCGGCCGAGCCGCCTTCCAGCCGCGAGTTGAGCGCGGCGTTATACTCGGTCGGCGCGGTCGGGTTGAACACGACCTTGATGTCAGGATGATCCTTCTCGAAGGCGGGGATGATCTGATTGGTCCACAGATCGGCGTCGTCGTTGCGCCAGCTTTCGATGGTCAGCGTCGTCTCGGCGAGAGCGATCCCGCTCAGCGTCGACAGCGCCAACGCCGTCGCCGCCGTGGCGGCGAGGCGTTTGAAGCGTCAATGCATGTCCTTTCATCTGTCACTCTCCCTGTTCTGACTTCGCTGAACCGACGGCAAGCCGCCGGCCTCTCCGCCACCGCGGCCGCTCATTCTATCCGGGCCATCGCAGCGCGTAGATTTCCTCGTGTCTCGGCAAGAACGCGGTCGGCGTCTTCGGGCGCAAGCCCGCGCGCGACGAGCGCGGCCTGCTTGACCTGACCGGCGCAAGCTTCGAGCGCGCTCATCGCCTGGCGCTCGTCGACATGCGCGATGTCGGCAAGCATCCGCACCGCGCGCTTGCGCAGCTTGGCGTTATCGGCGCGTACGCTCACCATGTGACCGTCGTGCACATGGCCGAGGCGGATCATGATGAGACTCGAAAGCAGCCCGAGCGCCGCCTTCTGCGCGGTGCCGGCGCCCATGCGGGTCGAGCCGACGATGACTTCCGCGCCGGAATCGAGAAGCACCGGCGCGTCGACCTGGCGCAGAAGCGGCGCATCGGGGTTGTTGGCAAGGCCGACCGTGAGCGCTCCAGCTTCGCGCGCGGCGCCGACTGCGGCGAGGGTGAAAGGCGTGGAGCCGCTGGCGGCGACTGCGATGACGACGTCGACAGGCTTCGGCGCGAGCTCTGCCAGCTCGGCGCGCCCACGGGCGGCGTCATCCTCTGCGCCGCCGGGCATGCCGGGCTTCAGTTCCGTGCCGCTGGCAAGCACGAAGGCCGTGCGCGCTTCCGGCCAGCCGAACGTGCCGGCGAGCTCGATGCCGTCGAGAGCCGCGATCAAGCCGGACGATCCGGCGCCGACATAGATCAGCCGCCCGGCGTCACCGAGCCGATCGACGATCGCCCGCGCCGCTTCCGCGATCGCGCCGCATGCCGCCTCGACGGCCGCAACGGCGCGCTCCTGGCCCTCGACGAAGGCGGCGAGGATCGCTGCGTCGTCCCATGTATCGAGATCACGATAGCGCGGGCTGATGGTTTCGGTTGTGGACATCGCGGCGAGCGTAGCGACCCTCTCTCGTTGCGACTGATATTAGATTGGTATCATACCTTTCGGCCGGCGGACAAGACGTTCAGAGTCGGCGCCGAACTCCCCCAAGCGGCACCAGATTGCTAGAAAGGTCAAGGCTTTCTTGTGCATAGCGGCGGTCGGCAATGCGGGCCGCTTTTCCAGTTGGCATTGAAGTGGCATTATTCTATTCTCGTTGGAGGTTACCCAGCAGACAAGCCGAACACCTGAATGGCAATGCCTCCGCTCATCGTAGCCGGTCGCGACGGCGCGCATCGCCACGCCGGCACCCAGCCGCACCGTGTCGCCAAAGCAGCCCGGGAGATGATCTGAGGATGTTGGGCGTGGCCGGCGAAAACGACCGCGGCGTGGCGCTCGACGAGACCAGCCCGACTCCCCTCTACCTTCAGCTCCAGCGGCTGATTGAGGATCGGGTGCGATCGGGCAGTCTGCAGGTCGACGAGGCGCTGCCGGGAGAGCGCGATCTCGCGCGTCAACTGGGCATTTCGCGGGTAACTGTCAGGAAGGCTATCGCCGGCCTGGTGGCAAAAGGCGTCCTCGTCCAGCGCTGGGGCTCCGGAACGTTCATCGCGCCGGCGATGCACGTCGAGCAGGCGTTGTCGCGCCTGTCCAGCTTCACCGATGACATGATCACCCGCGGGCTGAAGCCGGGCGCGCGATTGATCGAGCATTCACGCGGCCCCGCATCGCCGAAGGAGTCGATGGCCCTCGGCCTTTCACCGGGGGAAAAGGTGAGCCGACTGCAGCGCCTGCGGTTGGCCGGCGGCGTTCCGATGGCGATAGAGAACGCGGTCGTGCCGGCACGCTTCCTCCCCGATCCCGAGCTTGTCGAGCGCTCGCTTTACGCGGCGCTCAGCGGGCGCGGGTTTGCGCCGCGCCGTGCCTTGCAGCGCCTCCACGCCGTGCTGGTCAACGGCGAGCAGGCCGAGCTCCTCGAGGTGCCCCCGGCAAGTCCCGCGCTCTACATCGAGCGGCGGTCATTTCTTGAGGACGGCACGGCAGTAGAGTTTACCGCGTCGTACTATCGCGGCGACGCCTATGACTTCGTCGCCGAACTGTCGATCGGATCGAACGAGCGATGAGCCTCCGCAACGAAAAGCGGCGCGCGTCGTGCCTGATGTGGGCGAATGCCGACGCATGCATCAATCCGGCGGCGCGGCGGCGAGCGCGGTGATGAGTCTCGCCCTTATCGGCGCGCGCGTGTTCGACGGTGCGCAGCTGCATGACGGGATGAGCGTCGTCATTGCCGATGGCCGTGTTTCCGCTCTTGTTCCCGCCGGCGAGATTCCGGCGGGCGCCGCACGACGCCGGATCGAGGGACTGCTTGCGCCGGGCTTCATCGACTGCCAGGTCAATGGCGGCGGCGGCGTTCTTTTCAACGACCAGCGAACCAGGGAAGGCATCGCCGCGATTGGCGCGGCGCATCGCCGCTTCGGCACCACGGGCTTTCTCCCCACCCTGATCACCGACACGCCGGAGCATATGGCGGAGGCCATTGCGGCGGCGCGCGAGGCGCTCAAGGCGCGCGTCCCCGGAGTGCTCGGCATCCATCTTGAGGGCCCCTTCCTCAGTGCGGAGCGGAAGGGCGTCCACGATCCGCGCCTCTTCCGCGACATGGACGATCGCGATGTCGCGCTGGTGACGTCGCTCGGCCTCGGCCGCACGCTTTTGACGCTCGCGCCGGAGCGCGTCCCGACGGAACGGATCGCGGAGCTCGTCGCGGCAGGCGTCGTCATCTCGGCCGGCCACACTGCCGCGGCCTACGAGACTTTGGTCGCGGCCAGGGCCGCCGGCCTCACCGGCTTCACCCATCTCTTCAACGCCATGCCGCCGCTTGCCGGCCGCGCGCCGGGGCCCGTTGGTGCAGCGCTCGACGACGCCGAGGCCTTTGTCGGAATCATCGCCGACCTGTTCCATGTCTCCGCGCCAAGCCTGCGCGTCGCCATCGCGGCGCATGGATGGCGGCGGATGATGCTGGTCACCGACGCCATGCCTTCGGTCGGAACCGACATCACCGCGTTCCTGATCGACGGCAACGTGATCACGCGGAAGGACGGACAGCTCACACGCGCCGACGGGACGATCGCCGGCTCCGACCTCGACATGGCGACGGCCGTGCGCAATTGCGTCGCCCATCTCGACCTGCCGATCGAGGCGGCGCTGCACATGGCCTCGCGTGCGCCGGCGGAGTTCTTGCGGCTCGGCGACGAGCTCGGCCGGATCGCGCCTGGCTATCGCGCCGATCTAGTGCTGCTCGACGACGATCTGCATGTCGTCAACACCTGGATCGACGGCGTCGCCGCGGACGAGGCGGAGTAGGAGGAGCCAATGCCCGACAAGAGAGTGCTTGTCGTAGGTCTCGGCAATATGGGCATGAGCCATGCCCTTGCTTACACCCGCATCGACGGCTTCGATGTCGTTGGCGTCTGCGAGCGGCGGATCGCCGAGCGGAAGCTGCCCGAGGCGCTCACCGGCTGTGCGCGCTTCGCCGCATACGAAGAGGCCCTTGCAGCGCTGAAGCCGGATGTCGTGTCGATCAACACATGGTCCGACACGCATGCCGACTATGCCATCAAAGCGATGGAGTTCCGGCGCCCACGTCTTCGTCGAAAAGCCGCTCGCCGAGACGGTCGCCGATGCCGAGCGCGTCGTCGCCGCCGCGAGGCGCACAGGCAAGAAGCTGGTGGTCGGCTACATCCTTCGCCACCATCCGTCCTGGACGAAGTTCATCGAGCTTGCCCGCACGCTCGGCACGCCGCTCGTCTTTCGCATGAACCTCAACCAGCAATCGAGCGGCACGCAGTGGGAGACGCATAAGCGGCTCTTGCAGACGCTGCCGCCGATCGTCGATTGCGGCGTCCATTATGTCGACGTCTGGTGCCAAATCACGCGGGCGAAGCCGCTCACCGTCCATGCCGTCGGCGCGCGGCTTACCGAAGACATGCCGCCTGACATGTACAATTACGGCCATTTCGAAGTGACCTTCGACGACGGCTCGGTCGGCTGGTATGAGGCCGGTTGGGGCCCGATGATGAGCGAGACGGCTTTCTTCGTGAAGGACGTGATCGGACCGAAGGGTTCGGTCTCGATCGTGATGGCCGAGACTGCCGCCGGCGCGAAGTCCGCCGACATCAACACGCACACCAAGACGAACCAGATCCTCCTCCACCCTGCCGAGCTTGCGCGCGACGGCTCGCCGGCGAAGCCGGACCAGCACATCGTCACCGCCGACGAGCCGAGCCACGACGAGCTATGCGAGCGCGAGCAGAGGTTTCTCCTGAAGGCGATCGAGGAGGATATCGACCTCAGTGATCACATGGAGGACGCAATCAAGAGCCTGCGTATCGTGCTGGCCGCCGACCGCTCGGTGCGAACGGGCGAGGTCGTCAGGCTCTAGGCTTACGAAGACGCATACCTGCGGGCGAGAGTCGACATGCCGACGGCGAGGACAAGAACGCCGCCCTTGAAGATCGGCTGGAAGTTGGTCGGCGCGCCGAAAATGCTGAGTCCGTTGAAGCCGACGGCGAGGACCAGTACGCCGACCAGTGTCCCGACGATGTGAAACTCGCCTTCGCGCAACGTCGCCGAGCCGAGGAAGACGGCGGCGAACGCGTCCAGCAGATAGCCGTCGCCGACCCCGAGCGTCCCGCTGCCCAGCAGTGACGACAGGAGCGTGCCGGTAATCGCCGCGCAAAATCCGGCGGTGGCGAAGGCGAACATCTTGATCCGGTCGACGCGGATGCCCGACAGCCGGGCCGCCTCGATGTTGCTGCCCACGGCCTGCATCTTCTGGCCGATGTCGGTCTTGTTGAGAACGATCCAGAAGATCACCAGGATCGCGAGCATGAAGAAGACGGGGTTCGGAATGCCGAACAAGGCCCGGCCGAGCGAGATCTCGGTGAAGGCGCGCGGAATGCCCGATGGCGATCGGGAAGGCGCTGTAGGAGAAGCCGATCCCGCTCAGCATCGTGCCGAGCCCGAGGGTGGCGATGACGGCGTTGATGCGCACCTTCGTCACCAGAATCCCGTTGATCAGCCCGATGCCGATGCCGATGGCAGAGCGCAGAAGGATGCTGAGCCAGATCGGCAGGCCCTGCTAGGCCATCAAGCCGACGACGATCAGTCCGATGAAGCTCGCGACGTAGCCGATGCTGAGATCGAACTCGCCGACGACCAGCGTGTAGGTCAGGCCGGAGGCGATGATCGCGGTCAGCGAAGCCGCGCTCAGGATGTTGAGGAAATTGGCGCGCGAGAAGAAGATGTCGGGAGCCATGATCGAGAAGACGAGGATCATCAGCCAGCAGCCCGAAGATGGTGCCGTAGCGGGAGAGAACGATCAGCACCGACGCGCCGCCAGTCGATCGCCGCGGTGCGCCGGTCGGATCGGGGTCCGTTTGCGGCCCTGCGCGGTCATCCGTTGCCTCCCTTGCGGACCCTCGGCGTCGTGATAGCTGAGTTCGATGATGCTGGCCTCGGTAATTTCGGCGCCTGTCAGCTCCCCGCTGATATGCCCCTCGCGCATGACGAGCACCCGGTCGGCGAGGATGGCGAGTTCCTCGACGTCCGACGATATCACGATGATGCCGACCCCGGAGCGGGCGAGGGCGCGAATCGCGTCGTGGATTTCCTCGCGCGCGCCGACGTCGACGCCGCGCGAGGGCTCGTCGAGAATGAGCAGCTTGACGCCAGAACTCAGCCAGCGCGCGATCAGCGCCTTCTGCTGGTTGCCGCCCGAAAGCGAGGCGACCTTGGTGGAGATGCTCGGGCGTCTTGATGCTGAGCTCGCTCGACCAGGCCCTCGGCGCGCCGCCGCCCTCTTGCCGGCCGACAGGAACGGCAGCCCGGGCAGGGCCCTGAGGTCGAGAAGCGAGGCGATGTTGATGTTGTAGCCCACCGAATGCTGGAGCATCAGGCCCTGCGAGCGGCGCTCCTCCGGCACGAGCGCGATCGCCCGCCTTCACGGCCTCGGCCTCGTTCGCGACGACGAGCCGCTTGCCCTCGAGTTCGAAATAGCCGGCATCCGGCCGCCGCACGCCGGCGGCCAGATGCGCAAGCTCGGTCCGTCCCGGCCCCGATCAACCCGCCGAGCGCCAGAACCTCACCGGGAAAGACATCGAAGCTGACGCCCTTCACGGCACGCCGCCACGCGACGTCGCGGACCGAAAAGATGGGCTTGCGGCTCCTGTCGGCCGAAACGCGCAGCGCGATCCTCGCGGCGCGCGAACGTCGTGGCCGATGATGGCGCGGATCAGTCCCTTCTTGTCGAGGCGGCCGCGCACCGCCTCGTCGACGATGCGCCCGTCGCGCAGGATCGTGATGCGGTCGCAGAGCTCGAGCACTTCCTCGAGGCGGTGCGAGACGTAGAGGATCGCGACTCCGTCGCGCGGCGAGATCGCGGATGATCCGAGAAGAGCTGTTCGCTCTCCGGGCCCGAAAGCGACGCGGTCGGCTCGTCCATTGCGATCAGGCTCGCGTCGCGCGTCAGCGCCTTGCCGATCATGACGAGCCAGCGATCGGCGACGGAAAGCTCGGAGACGCGCGTCTCGAGCGGAAAGGTGATGCCCGATGCGCTCGGCAGCGGCGCGGGCGCGCACGCTCGAACGCTTCCAGTCGATCAGCCCGAGGCGGGTCACCTTGGGCACGCCCAGAAGCATGTTCTGCAGACGCGCTGAATTGCGGGACGACGTTGAGTTCCTGGTGGATGAAGGCGAGGCCCGGCCTGCTCCGACGCCTGCGGCGAGCCCTGGCGCAACTCCTCGCCGTCGATCGTGATGCGGCCGTGGTCGGCGTACGGTGACGCCGGCGAGGCAACGGATGAGCGTCGACTTGCCGGCGCCGTTGGCGCCGACCAGTCCGTGCACCTCACCGCGCGCGATATCGAGATCGGCATCGCCCAGAGCGAGCTCGCCGCCGAAGGATTTGCGTCAGACCGCGGATCTGCGTGCACCCTTCGGGGGACCGGCGGGCAGCCGGTCCCCCGTTGGCGGAGGCGTAGAGAGTGTCTCCGATCGGGAGCATTACTTGGTCGGGTGGTCCTTCATGAACTGGTCGACGTTGTCGGCGCTGACGACGACGCCCGGGATGCTGATCATCTTCGGCGTCCACGAGGCGCCGGCGGCCGATGGAGTCCAGGATCGCCTGGAAGACCTGCTTGCCTTCCTCGTAGGCAGGCTGCCAGACGGTAGCGGTCATGTCGCCGTCCTTGACCTGCTGGATCGCCTGCGGGCTGCCGTTGATCGAGACGGTGACGACGTCGGTGCGTCCGGCCTGCCTGAGGGCGGCGGTGGCGCCGGTCATCGGCTCGTCCCAGCACGACCAGATGCCGAGCTTGCGGTCGCCGCCTGCGGGATGGCTGGCCAGCCACGCCTGCGGCAAGGGCATTGCCGTTCTGCACCTGGCCGGGCACGGTGATCTCGCTGTAGGTGACGTGGATCCCCGGCTTGCCCTTCGACGCCTTCGTCGAAGGCGATTCCGCGGTCGATGCACAGCTTGCCCGGATGGAAGGTCAGGGCCAGGATGTCGGCGTTGTCTCCGACCTTGCTCGAGCAGGTACTTGATCGGATTGTCGCCGACGTTGCCGGCCGGCCGTGGCCGCCACGATGCCGGGCACGATCTCGCCGCCCCATGTCGCAACCGGAATATTGGCCTGGCGGGCCGCTTCGAGGCCGGCGCCGATCGAGCTCGCTCGCATAGGCCAGCACGAACATGGCGTCCACCTTCTGCACGGCGAAGGTGTTCATCGCGGCGTTGGCCTGGTCGGCGCTCGCCTGGGTATCGATCACCTTGACGTCCCATCCGGCGGCCTTGGCGGCGTCGGTCGCACCGTCGATCACATCGATGTTGAGTGCGTCGTTGGCGAGAAGCGCAACGATGCCAAGCGTCTTCGCATCCTCGGCGTGGGCTCCTGCGGCGCCGAACGAAACAGACGCCGCCAGTGCAAGCGCCAGCGAAACCAACCTCTTTCTCATCGTAGGACTCCTCCCTCACAGATTTCTGCCGGCCAGGCCTGGCTCGGCATTGCTCGCGGGATTTCCCGCAGGACCTTTGGCACCCGCGCGATCTTGATACCGGTATCATGAGACAATCTTGCGCCGCACGCAATGGCTTCTTCCGCTTCCACCGCGGGGAGCGTCGAAGCCGGCTTCGTTCCCGCGCCCGGAAAAGAAGGATGGCGTAGCGGCTGGCTCTTCGCCCCCGCGAAGTCGCCACCAAGCGAATAAAGGGCACCCGGCGCTGCTCGACATGGCGGGGCAACTATGCATAGCTAGGTATTGTTACCGATATCAATTCCATAGCGCCCACGGCGAGGTCGACGACGTCCACGGTCGCCGTCTTCTCCACCGGAGCGGTGCGAGAAAGGGAGGAGTCGCCAGAATGCAGGTGACCTACGATTTCTCAGGCAAGAACGCGCTTCTGATCGGCTGCACGACCGGCATAGGCCGCGCGACCGCGCTCGCCTTCGCGCATGCAGGTGCCAACGTGTTCGTCGCCGGGATCGGCGCGGCCCAAGGCGCGAAGGTGATCGACGAGATCCGTTCGAGCTCGAAGGTCGAAGCGGAGTTTCTCGAAGTCGACGTGCGCAAGGAAGATGCGGTCAAAGATCTGCACGAGCGTGCCATCAAGCGTTTCGGCCGGATCGACATCGCCTTCAACAATGCCGGCGTCTCCGGCAAGACCGCCCCGGTGCAAGAACTTTCCGAGGCCGATTTCTATCAGTCTGATCGACGTCAATCTGAAAGGCATTTTCCTCGGCCTGAAATACCAGGTGCCGCACATGATCGCCAAAGGCGGCGGCGCGATCGTCAACACCTCCTCCCTCTTCGGCGTCATGGGCTTCGCAACAACGGCCGTCTATTGCGCCAGCAAATGGGGCGTGATCGGGCTGACGAACTCCGTTGCGCTGGAAGTGGCGCGCAAGAACATTCGCATCAACGCTATCGCCCCCGGCTCGGTCATGACGCCGCTCCTCACCGACATGTTCGGCAGTGAGCAGGCGGCCAAGGACACGGTGTTGCCGATGATCCCGATGGGCCGCATCAGCGATCCCTCGGAAATCGCCCAGCTTGTGATGTTCCTAGCCTCGGACGCCGCCTCGTTCATCACCGGCCAGGCCGTCATCATAGACGGCGGAGGCTTCGTCGCCGGCGCCGACCAATAGGCGGCGCGGAGGGAGGCGGCGCGCCGCGCTAAAATGGCGAGTGGTGGGATGCGACTGCCGCTTCCCCTCGATCGGCGCTCATGCCCAGAAACTCCCAGATCGATTCGACCTGGCCGTCGAGCATGTGGCGACCTTCCATGGTCGGGTGCTTGCGTCGCGCGGCCTCGATGAGGAGAGCGGTGAGAGGCGGCTTCATGATCGCGTCCGCAACGAAGGCGGAGGGCGCGATCCGATCAAGGTCGACCGGCAGCGGGTCGCCGGGGCGCATGCCACACGGCGTGGCATTGACGACGATGTCGGCGGAAGCATCGGGAGCGCGCTCCTCGATCTTTCCGGGCCACGTTCGCCCGAGCTGAGCCACTGCCGAACCGGCCTTGGCACGGTCGCGATCGAAGATCGTGATTGCCGCGGCGCCGCCACTGAGCAATGCCTCGGCGATCGCCAGGCCGGCGCCGCCCGCGCCGACGATTGCGATGCGCCTGCCTGCTGCGGCAATCCCGCGCTTCGCCAGCCCCGTCAGGAAACCGACGCCGTCGAAGAGGTCCGCCTCCCAGCCGTCCGGCACGGGCTTAAGCACATTGGCTGCGCCCGCGAGCCGCACCCGCTCCGAACGGCGCACGGCTATGGCCGCCGCCTCGAGCTTGTGCGGGATGGTGGCCACGATGCCGCCGAGGTTGCGGACCGAACGCAGCGAACCGAGGACGGCTTCGAGCTGCCCGGCCGGGACTTCGAACGGCACCATGACGGCATCGACGCCGCGCTCTGCGTAGAGCGCGTTAAAGACGGCAGGTGAGCGGACCTGGCCGACCGGATCACCAACGATGACGTAGACCTTCCGGGTCATGCCGCCTGCCCGGACAAGCGCGCCCCTGCCGTCCCGGCGGCCTCGAGGATGATATCGGCTCCCTTCTCGGCAATCATGATCGTCGGGGCGTTGGTGTTGGCGCTTATCTCCAAGGGCATCACCGAAGAGTTGATGACGCGCAGCCGCTTCGACGCCGCGGACGGCAAGACGCGGCGACACGACAGCAAGCTCGTCCGTGCCCATCTTGCAGGTTCCGACGGGATGGTAGTCGGTCTTCGCCCATTGCCGCACATAGGCGTCAAGTTCCTCGTCCGTCTGCGCCCCTTCGCCCGGCATCCGCTCCTTCGCGATGAAGGGCTTGAACGCCGGCGCCGCCATGACCCTGCGCGCAATTCTGAGGCCCTCGATCGCCATGCGCCGGTCGTAGGGGTCGGCGAGATAATTGGGATCGATGAGTGGCGGGTCGGCCGGATCGGCGCTTCGCAGAGAGACCTTACCGCGGCTGCGCGGACGAAGCAGGTTCGAGTAAAGGCAGGCGCCGTAGCCGGGAATCCGCATCATCCCGTGATCGACGACATAGGCGGGAAGGAAGTGGAGCTGGATGTCCGGCGAGCTCGAACTCATCGTCGACGGTGACGAAGGCGCCCGCCTCCACGATGTTCGTCGTCAGGGGCCCGTTCTTGTAGAGGAGATATTGCAGCGTCCACAGCGCCTGGCGGACATACTGGTCGACGCCGTAATAGCTGTGCGGACCGCTGCAGTCGTAGACGGTGTAGCAGTCGAGGTGGTCTTGCAGATTGCGCCCGACGCCAGGCAGGTCCACGGCAATTTCGATGCCGTGCCGGCGGAGTTCGTCGGCAGCACCTATGCCGGAGAGCATGAGCAGCTTCGGCGAACCGATGGCCCCGCTCGTAACGATCACCTCCTGGCTCGCCATCGCCCGCTCAAGGCCGCTGCCTCCCTCGCGACGATACTCGACCCCGACCGCGCGGCCATTCTCAAGGATGATGCGGCTCGCCTGCGCGCGCGTGATCACGGTCAGATTGGGGCGCTTCCGTACCGGGTGGAGATAGGACACGGCGGCGCTTCCGCGCCGGCCCTCCCGCGTCGTGGTCTGATGATAGCCGACGCCCTCCTGCACGGCGCCGTTGAAGTCGGGGTTGTAGGGAATGCCGGCCTGCTGCGCGGCACGAATGAAGGCGGCGGAGATTGGAAGCGGGCTGATCGGATCGGAGACGGCAAGCGGCCCGTCCGTTCCATGGTAGCGGTTGGCAAAACGCCGGTTGCCCTCGGCCTTGCGGAAATAGGGCAGCACGTCTTCGTAAGACCATCCTTCGGCGCCGGAGGCTGCCCAGGCGTCATAGTCGGAGCGGTTGCCGCGCGTGTAGATCATGGCGTTGATGGAGCTGCCGCCGCCGAGCGTTTTGCCTTGCGGGTACCACATCTCGCGATTGTCGAGATGCGGCTGCGGCACGGTGCGATAGCCCCAGTTGACGCGCGGCCCGGAGAGCTTCGTGAAACCGGCCGGGATGTGAATGAAGGGATGGCTGTCGGGGTAGCCGGCCTCCAGGAGCAGGACCGACGCGCTGCGCTCGCTCAGCCGCGCGGCGAGCACGCAGCCGGCCGAGCCGCCGCCCGCAATGATGTAGTCGTACATTCCCCGCTCCTCCCGCAATATCCCGCGGCCGCTCAGGCGATGGTCTCCGCCATCGGCTCGAAATAGCGCCGGTTCATGATTTTCGGGTCTCCAACAATCGGCGTGAAATCCATGCGATCGAGGATGTCCGTCCGCACGTCGATCCCGGGCGCCACTTCCGTAAGCGCGACGCCATCCGAGGTCAGACGAAACACCGCGCGCTCGGTGACGTAGACGACCTCCTGCCCCCGCCGCAGCGCTTCGGCACCACTGAAGGTGATCCCGCCGACATGCGCGACGAACTTACGGACCTGCCCGTGCGCGGCGATGCGCAGTCTGCCGCCATCGAGCGAAAGGCGCGTCCCTTTGGCATCGAAGCTGCCGCAGAAGACGACCTTCCGCGCGCCCTGGGAGATGTCGATGAAGCCGCCCGGTCCGCTGATCTGTCCGCCGAAATGCGAGACGTTGACGTTGCCTTCGACATCGACCTCGGCGAGACCGAGAAAGGTCTGGTCGAGAAGGCCGCCGCTATAGAGGTCGAACTGCTGGCTGGACGGGAGGATCACCTGCGGATTGGCGGCGATCCCGAAGAGGTCGCCGGTCAGAAGCTGGCCGCCGTGAATTCCCTGCTCGATCGTGAACCAGTAGCGTCCACCGTCGCCGTTGCGCGCGATGACCTCTGCGACGCCCGCCGACATGCCGAATCCGAAATTCACCGTCGCACCGTCGACCAGCTCCTCCGCGCCGCGCAGCGCCACGACGCGGCGCACAATGTCGTCGGAGAGCTCCGGAATCGCGACGGAGGCATTGCCGCCGACGCCGGCGAGAGAAAGATCGTAGCCGCCGCGATAGGTCTGCTGCTGCTCGGGGCATACGAGAACGTAATCGACAAGATTGCCGGGGACGGTCACCTCACGCGGCCGCAGGCGTCCAATTGGCACAAGCTCGCGCACCTGCGCGATGACGATGCCGCCACAATGCTTCGCCGCCAGCGCGACCGGATAGGAGTCAAGGTCGGCCGGCTCCTCGACCGCGCTGATGTTGCCGCTCAGGTCGGCGAACGTGCCCCTGATCACGCCGACATTGACGGGAAACGGGCGGTAGCGGAGCACATGCTGTCCATCGATCTCCATCAGATCGACGAGCGGCTCGACCGCCGCCTCATTGCAACGGCCGCCCTGCTGGCGCGGATCGACGAACGTGCCGAGGCCGACATGCGTGAAAAGGCCGGGGCGGCCGGCGCCAATCTCGCGCAAGAGATGCGTCAATGCGCCGGAGGGAAGGCAATACGCCTCGATCCTGTTCTCCTGCGCCAGCTTCAACATCCGCGGCGACCATATCCAATGGCCTCCGATGACCCGCTTCACCATGCCCTCATGCGCAAAGCGGTTGACGCCTGTCTTGTCGCGGTCGCCCATCCCGAGCGCGTGGACAAGCGTCATGTCGCGTGGCCGGCCCGTCGCAAGGAACGCGGCTTCGAAATCGGCGAAGACCTCCTCGGGCTCCAGCAATCCTCCTCCGGCACCTGAGATTGCGACGACGGCGCCGGCCGCGAGGCCGGCAAGCAGGCGCCTCAGCTCTGCGTGATCGACGACCTTCATCCACGACTTTCCGCGGGCTGGGCGCGCAAGGCGGGGAGATTTGCGAGGGATAGCCGGTTCACTGGACGATCGCCCCTGTCCCGACCTCCAGAGCTTCGGCAATCCCCGCGACCGTGGGCGACGTGCCCGCCCTGTCGGAACGGACCTCCTCGATCTCGTGCCCGGGTGTGCAGCCGCAGGAGCGGCGCACGCAAAGGCGCGGCTCGATGATCATCCCGGCCCGCTGGGCAGCGTTTGCAGGATTGGAATCGCTCGACGTGATGCGTTCGATGAGAAGGCGCGCGGCGTGCTGGCCGATGACGAAGCCGTTGCCGTCCACGCTGGTGAGCGGAACGAGCGAAATCTCCCCGAAGGGAACGTTGTCGAAGCCGATGATCGCCAGCCGATCGGGAACCGCCCAACCCGCCCGGTGGCAGGCCTGCAGGACGCCGAAAGCGAGGTTGTCGGTCGCGGCGAAGACGGCGGTCGGCGGGTTACGAAGCTTCATCAGCTCGAACGCCGCCGCACTCCCAGCTGCCACGCCCAACAGCTCCGTCGAGATACAAAGGTCCGATTCCGGCTCGATGCCGGCCGCCGACAGCGCACCGCGATAGCCCTCCAGGCGCTCCTGAAAGTTCACGATGCTGAGGGGGCCGCCGACAAAGGCGATGCGCTTGTGGCCGTGCGCGAGAAGATGGTTCACCGCCAGCCGCGCACCGCGGTGACTGTCGAACACGACATAGTCGACGTCCGCGTCCTTGAGATTGCGGCTTGCGAGGATCACGTGCGTTCCGTCCCGCGCGAGCTTGGAGACCTCGCGGTCGGCCATCCGCACCGAGGCGAAGACGATGCCGTCGACCTGACGCTGGCGCATCGCCTGGACGATCGGGCGCTCTTTCTTGGGTTCGCCGTCCGTGCTCGCCAGGAGCAGCGTGTAGTCCTCCGCCGCGGCCGTCTCCGCGACTCCGCGGATCAGCTCGGCGTAGAACGGATTGCCGATATTGGCGACGATGACGCCGATGCAGTTGCTGCGCCGCCGGCTCAGCCCCTGCGCCACGCGGTTCGGCTCGAACTGCAGTTGTTCGATCGCCGCGGCGATCCGGCGTTTCGTCTCCTCGGCAACGTACGGGGCGCCGTTCAGGTACTTCGAGACCGTCGCCTTGGAGACGCGCGCCTCCCGCGCAACATCCTTGATCGTGACGCGCATTCGTCCTCCTGACCCGCTTCTAGCATGCTCCCGCGCCAAGGGAAACCGGTTCCTCTTTTGCCTGTCTCCATGAACCCCCTTGTCCAGGTATTCCCTGGTCTGCTAGGGTCGAAACCGGTTTCGGAGTGAACCGATATCCTCGGGAGGAATCGCACATGCACCAGCAGTTTCACGGAAGAAAGATCGGAGCAAGCCTGAGCGTCCGCTTGATCGGTGCGGGCCTCGCGCTCGGCATCGGCGCCATGGCGGCCCAGAGCGCCGCGGCCTACACCTACAATTCGGACTCGGCGGATGCGACCAAGGTCTTCGGCGCGGACTTCGCCAAGTCGATGGGCGCGTTCGAACAGAAGCCCGGAATCAAGATCGGTGTCGTCTTGAAGACGCTCAACAATCAGTACTGGCAGGGCATCCAGAGCGGCGTGGAAGCCGCGGCCAAGGCGTTCAACGTCGAGGTGACGGTGCAGGCGGCGAGCACGGAATCGTCGGCGACGCAGCAGCTGACGATCGCGCAGACCCTCTTCGGCAAGGGCTTCGACGCCTTCATCCTCTCGCCCGAGGCCACCTCGAACCTGATCCCGGCGCTCGAGCAGATGAAACAAGCGGGCCTTCCCGTCATCAACACCGACGACGCCCGCATCGCGGCGAGCGTCTATGTCGGCCCGTCGCACGAGCTCGACGGCTCGCAGGCGGCGGACTACATCGCAGAGCATCTCCCCGACGGCGGGAAGGTCGCGCAGATCGAAGGCCAGGCCGGGTCGAGCGCGGCGATCCTGCGCATCAAGGGCTTCAAGGAAGGCGTCGCAAAGCATGCGAACCTTGACCTTGTGGCGAGCGTGCCCGGAGACTGGGACGGCGCCAAGGCCTACAATGCGACCCAGAACCTCCTGCAGAAGTATCCGGACCTGAAGGGCATCTATGCCGATAACGACACCATGGCGGTCGGCGCAGCGAAGGCGGTTGACGACGCCGGGCTCGCGGGCAAGGTGATCATCGTCGGCACCGACGGCATCCCCGCGGCAATGGACGCCATCCAGAAGGGCACGATGGCCGCGACCATCACGCCTCTCCCCTATTACCAGGGATACTGGTCCGTCGAAGCCGCAGTCCGCCTGTTGAGCGGCCAGAAGGTTCCCGACTGGATCGTCGCTCCCGCGCAGCTCATCACCAAGGACAACATGAGCACGTATTTCGATGAGAAGTACAACGTGAAAGCCGGCCTCTACGAATAGGCAGCTCGGCACAATGACATCGGCGGCGGCGATCTCGAGCATCGACCGCCCCGCAGCTCCCGTGTTGGAGCTGCGGGGCGTCGGAAAGAGCTTCGCCGGCGTCCAGGCGCTCGATGACGTCTCGATGGATGTCTACGCCGGCGAGCTGCACGCGCTGGTCGGCGAGAACGGCGCCGGCAAGTCGACGCTGCTCAAGGTTATCTTCGGCGCGCACAAGGCGGACGCTGGCTCGCTCCATCTCGGCGGCGAGCCGATCGTGTTGAAGAACCCGGCCGATGCGCTCCATCGCGGCATCTCGATGGTGCACCAGGAGCTCAGCCTCGTTCCGCAGCTTTCCGCCGTGCAGAACATCGTGCTCGGACACGAACGCAGCCGGGCCGGCTTCATCGACTGGGCGGACGCCCGCCGCACCGCAGTCGCGGCACTCGATCGGCTCGACTTCCACGGCGATCCGGACGCGCCCGTCAAGCATCTCCGCGTTGCCCAGCAGCAGATCGTCGAGCTCGCGCGCGCGGTTGCGATGGACGCGCGGATCATCATCCTCGACGAGCCGACTGCGAGCCTGAGCCTGCACGAATTGGAAAAGCTCTTCGAGATCCTGCGCGAGCTGCGCGCAGGCGGCCACGCGCTCATCTATGTCTCGCATCGGCTTGCGGAGGTGTTCGACCTTGCGGACCGGGCAACGGTTCTGAAGGACGGCAAGCTCGCCGGGACGCTCATGCGCGGCCCCGACCTGACCGAGAGAAATCTGGTTCGCATGATGGTCGGGCGCAGCCTCGACGATATCGACATCGCTGCGGAAGAGGCCGGCGAGCCGATGCTTCGCGTGGCAGGGCTCACCCGGCGCGGGGTGTTTCACGACATCAACCTCGTGGTCCGGCGCCGCGAGATTGTCGGGATGGCGGGCATGGTGGGCTCGGGTCGGACCGAAGTGGCGCGCGCAATCGTGGGCGCCGACAAGGTCGACGAGGGCTGCGTCGAACTGTCGGGGAAACGATTGCGCATTCGCTCCCCCGCCGATGCGGTCCGTGCCGGCATTGCGTTTCTGACCGAGGACCGCAAACAGCAGGGACTTGTCTCTGCACATGTCGGTCGCGAGCAATGCGACGCTGGCGCGGTTGAAGACCCGGTTCGGCTTCGTCAACCGGCGAAATCAGCGCAAGACCGCCGAGGCGTTTCTGGGGCAGGTCGATGCGCCCATTCTCGTCTCCCGGCTCGCCCGGGAGCTGAGCGGCGGGACGCAGCAGAAGGTCGTGCTCGCCAAATGGCTCCTCACGCGCAGCGACATCTTCATCTTCGACGAGCCGACCCGCGGAATTGATGTCGGGGCGAAGGCCGAAATCTACCAGCTCATGCGGGGACTGGCGAATGCCGGCGCCGCGATCCTGATGATCTCATCGGAATTGCCCGAGCTGCTCCGCATGAGCGATCGTGTGATGGTAATGCGAGCCGGGAGAAATCGTGGCGGAGATGCCAAGAGCGGACGCAAGCGAAGAGCGTATCGTAGCGCTTGCAAGCGGAGGCGAGGAATGGAGCGCGTGATGCCAGCGGAGGCTGGAGACCAGACCGGACGGCGGTCGTCGGCGATCTCGTCGGGGGCGCTTCTGCGCATCCTCCTCAAGTCGCGCGAGATCGGGATCTTCACGGCGCTCATCGTCACGATCCTCGTGTTCTCGCTTTTGGATCGCGCCTTTCTGAGCGGCTACAACCTCATCAACATCGTGCTGCAATCCTCCGTGACCGCCATTCTCGCGATCGCGTCGACCTTCGTGATCATCACGGCCGGAATCGACCTTTCGGTCGGCTCGACCCTGGCAGTTGCCGCGGTCAGCTCCGGCCTGCTGCTCGTCAACGGATTCTCCTTTCCCGTGGTGTTCGGCTGCACGCTCGGGATCGGGCTGACTGCCGGGATGATCAATGGATTGCTCACGACATTGACCGGCATCACGCCCTTCGTCGTGACGCTCGGCACGATGAGCATCTTTTCCGGTTTCGCCCTGATCCTCGCCGGCGGGCAGACCGTCTACGGCATCCCGCACGCCTTCGACGAAGCCCTCGCCGGCAGCCTTGGGCCGATCCCGATCCCGGTAATCATTGCGCTCGCCGTGATGGTGGCTTCGGCCTTCGTCCTGCGCCAGACCAAGCTCGGCGAATACACGATCGCGATCGGCGGCAACCGCGAGGTGGCGCGGCTCGCCGGCATCAACGTCGTCGCCTACACGACGGCAGCGTATGCGATCGCCGGGATGCTCTCCGCGCTTGCCGGCATGGTGACGGTGGCGCGGCTCGGCGCCGCCGATCCGATCCTCGGCAAAGACCTGCTGCTGCCATCAATCGCCGCGGCCGTGATGGGCGGCGCCAACCTGATGGGCGGTGAAGGCAGCATGGTCGGTGCCTTGATCGGCGCAGTGCTGATCGCGACGCTGCAGGCCGGCCTGACGTTCTTGAACGTGCAGGCGTTCTACCAGGAAGTCGCCGTCGGGTTCGTCATCATCCTGGCGCTGCTGTTCAACCGCCTTCAGCGCCAGCGGTCCTGAAAGAGCGCTCGCCGACGCGTTTCTCCGCCGCCGCATTTAGCGGCCACGAAATATCGGCGGCCGCTTCTCGATGAAGCTTGCGGCGCCTTCCTTGGCGTCGGCAGTCGAAGCGGCGAGCGCCCCGGCGATGCCGTCGATGCCGCTTGCGATCTCCTCCCCTTCGGCGGCGTTGATGAGCGTCTTGGCGATCTGGACCGCAACCGGGCCGCGCGAGGCTATCTGTGACGCGATCTCGTGCGCGCGCTGAAGGGCCGAACCCGTCGGCACGACCTCGTCGACGAGCCCGGCGGAGAGTGCGGCCTCCGCGGTGATCAACTCGCCCGTCAGCGCCAGCCGCCTGACGACCCGCGATCCGGCGCGGCGCACCAGGCGCTGTGTGCCGGACCATCCGGGCACGATGCCGATCGTGACTTCCGGGAGTCCCAGCTTGGCATGCGCCTCGGCAATACGGATGTCGGCCGTCGCGGCGAGTTCAAGTCCGCCGCCGAGCGCGTGCCCGTTCATCGCGGCAATCAAGGGCTGACGGAGCCGGGCCAGCCGATCGAAGACCCGATGGCCGTCGCGTATCCAGCGCCGCCACATGTCGAGCGGCGTCAGCGCGCCCCATTCGGAAATGTCGGCGCCGGCGCAAAAGGCGCGCGGTCCGCTGCCGGTGAGGATCGCCACGCGGACGTCCTGCTCCCGATCGATCCGGTCGGCGGTCTCCTCCAGCGCGCGGAGAATCGTGCCGGTGAGCGCGTTCAGCTTGTCGGGCCGATCAAGCGTCACGACCGCGACCGCTCCATCGATAGCGAGTTTCACGGCGGCGTCCGACATTACCCAGCTCCTCCGGCATTCCTTCCAAGTGGCCGGCCTTAGAAGCAGCGGGGCCCACTCTCCGACCGGCGTCAGCGATTGGTCTCAGCGGCCACGACCCTGCCGTCTTCTCTTCAGCGGGTCGGCCGCGCAAGACCATCTCCGATCCTTCTCCTACACGAGCCCCGCCGAAGGAGAAACCGGTTTCCTTTCGACCTCCGACCCCCGGAAGCCGCCGCAATCCGCGCTTGATGAACCAACGCTGCGCCGCTTCGGCCAGGCCACAAAGCTTCGATTGACGCAAGGGCGATACGCCGCGCCGCCCGGTGGCAAGCCCGGACAGGTGGACATTGTCAGTCACATGGTGTGAGCCGCCACGTCGACCGCGGCGCCCGCAGCGCTTGCCGTGAGAAACCTGCGCCGGCTCATTCCGGCGCGCAGGCAGCGCTTGTCATCGTTCATCTCGATGTTCCTCCCTCAGGCACCGCACCGTGCGGTGCTTGTCGCGGCCGTTGCGGCCACGATCGATCGGCAGCGCATCCATGTCGTGAAGTAGCCGCGGTCTTTCGGCTTCCAGCGGGTGAGACAAGAGATGGATCCCAGACAACGAAACAAGCTCGGCAGGGTCGACCTGGAAGTGACGGCGTTCGGCTTCGGCACCGCCCCGATCGGCAATATCTTCCGCGCCATATCGGAGGAAGAATCCGACGCGATGATCCGCGCCGCCTGGGACGCCGGCATCCGCTTCTACGACACGGCGCCATATTACGGCCACGGGCTCTCGGAGCTGCGCCTCGGCCAATCGCTTCGCTGGAAGAACCGCGACGACTTCGTGCTCTCCTCAAAGGTGGGGCGCGTGTTGAAGCCGAAGCGGCGCGCGGACATCGACTTCGGTCCCTGGGTCGATGCGGCGCCGTTCGAGACCGTGTTCGACTACAGCTACGACGGAACGATGCGCGCCTTCGAGGATTTGCTGCAGCGCTTGGCGCTGGAGCGCATCGACATCTGCTTCATCCACGACATCGACGTCTTCACCCGCGGCGCCGAGCAGCCGGCAGTGTTCAAGCAGGCCATGGACGGATCGTGGCGCGCGCTTTCGAAGCTTCGCGACGAGGGCGTGGTGAAGGCGATCGGCGTCGGCGTGAACGAGTGGGAGGTCTGCTACGAGGCGCTGAAACAGCGCGACTTCGACTGTTTCCTGCTCGCCGGGCGCTATACGCTGCTCGAGCAGGAGGCGCTCGACACGTTCTTCCCGCTATGCGCGGAACGCGGCGCTTCGGTCGTCGTCGGCGGCGGCTTCAACTCCGGCATCCTGGCGACGGGGGCGGTGCCGGGCGCCAAATACAATTACGCTCCGGCACCGCCCGCGATTATGGACAAGGTCGCCAAGATCGAGAAGGTCTGCGCGGCTCACAACGTCCCCCTCCCCGCCGCAGCACTCCAGTTCGTCGTGGCGCATCCGGTCGTGCCGTCCTTCATTGCCGGCACCCGGACAATGGCTCAGCTTAAGCAGAACCTTGCTTGGTTCAGCCAACCGATCCCGGCAGCGTTCTGGGCGGACCTGAAGGCGGCGGGGTTGCTGCGCGAGGACGCGCCGACGCCGGCCTGAGAACATGGCCCAAAGACCGGATCTTACGCGCGGTTACCGCGGATGATGTCGGACGCCTTCTCGGCAATCATCAGCGCCGCCGCGTTCGTGTTCGAGCTGACGAGCTGCGGCATCACGGAGGAATTGCAGATCCTGAGGTTGTCTATGCCATGGACGCGAAGCTCGGGATCGACGACGGCCATCGGATCGGTTCCCATCTTGCAGGTGCCCACCGGATGGTACGACGTCCGGCCGGTACTGGCGGACATAGCCTTCGAGCTCGGCGTGAGCTTTGACGCCGTCGCCGGGGAAGTGCTCCTTGCGGACGTAACGCCCGAGCGCCGACTGGTTCATGATCTCGCGGCTCAAGCGGACGCCTTCGATCGAAACTTCGAGATCGTACGGATCGCCCAGGAAATTCGGGTCGATGATCGGCGCATCGGCGGGGTCGGCACTGCGCAGCCTGACCGAGCCGCGGCTTCGCGGCCGTAGCGTATACGAGTTGAGCGTGCTGCCCGAACCGGAAGGGATCGAGGGGACGCCCTCTTCGACCCCGGCGCCGACCAGGAAATGGAATTGAAGATCGGGTGTCGGCGCATCCTTCTTGGCGTACCAGAAAGCCCCGCCCTCCACGATCGTCGACGCGACGGGACCCGTGCGGAACAGGAGGTATTCAAGTCCCGCCCATGCCTTCCAATGGGGCTTTGCGTATTTGTCGAGGCTGAAGGGACCGCGGAGCTCGTGGACGATGTCGACGCCGAAATGGTCGTGCAGATTGCGGCCGACGCCGGGCAAGTCGGCGGCCACGTCGATGCCGAGCGCGCGAAGCTCGTCGGCCGGCCCGATTCCTGAGAGGAGCATCAGCTTCGGCGAACCGACGGCGCCGGCGGTCACGAACACGCCGTCGTCGGCGCGAACGACCCTGGTGCCGCCGTCGGCCGCACACTCAACGCCGACGGCGCGGCCATGCTCGACGATGACCCGGAGCACGCTCGCGTTCTTCTCGACGGTCAGGTTGCGGCGGCCACGTGCGGGGTGGAGATAGGCGACGGCGGCTGAGCAGCGGCGGGCATTGCGGTTCGTGGTCTGGTAGGCGCCGGCGCCGGCCTGGTTGGGGCCGTTGAAGTCGGGGTTGTACGGCATGCCGATCTGCTGGCAGGCCTGCACGAAGGCGCGGGTCAGAGGCAGCGGGGACGGCGAGGCGACGCCGAGCGGACCGCCGACGCCGTGATAGGCGCCGCTCAAGAGGTCGTTGTCTTCCATGCGAACGAAATACGGAAGCACGTCCTTGAACGACCAGCCGGTGCAGCCAAGCTCGCCCGCCCAGCGGTCGTAGTCCTCCGGGCAGCCGCGCGTATAAACCTGCGCGTTGATCGAGCTTCCGCCGCCGAGCACGCGGCCCTGCGCGTAGGGGATTTCGCGGTTGTTGGCGTGCGCCTGGGGCGCCGTCTTGTAGCCCCACGTCAGTCGTCCGGAGGTCATCGTGTAAAAGCCCACCGGCATGTGGATGTAGGGATTGGTGTCGGCCGGGCCAGCCTCGATCAACAGGACCTTGGCCGCCGCGTCTTCCGTCAGGCGTGCTGCAAGCGCGCAGCCGGCGCTGCCGGCGCCGATGATCACATAGTTGTACGCCACCGGCTCGCCCTCCCCTCGTGGCAATGCCCCGTCCGTCGTTCCTGTCTAGGCATCACAGCCAGCCTTCGCGGCGATTTCAGCCTTCTTGTGCATTAGAATGGCTCGACTTCCTTGCTGGCAGTTTGTAAAACTAAACAGTTAGTTGTTTCAAGCGGCTTGCTCCAGTCTCCGGGATTCGACATCCGTGAGCCAGGAAA
This sequence comes from uncultured Alphaproteobacteria bacterium, assembly GCA_963778625.1. Classification (GTDB taxonomy): domain Bacteria; phylum Pseudomonadota; class Alphaproteobacteria; order Rhizobiales; family Afifellaceae; genus DASWJZ01. The sequence goes on along the minus strand of CAVZVB010000016.1, from coordinate 324,327 downwards.
ACACAATGACGCTCGTCTTCGAAACAGGCTGAAGCCAGGGACCCGATGGACACAACCGTCCAGAAGCCGAAACGAAAACAGAAGAAGGTGACTGTCCGCAACGCCGAGGCGACGAAGCGGCGCATCCTAGATGCTGCGCTTGAGGAATTCGCCAAGCTCGGCCTTGGCGGGGCGCGCGTCGATACGATCGCCGACCGCGCGGCCGCCAACAAGGGCCTGATCTACGCCTATTTCGGCAGCAAGGAGAACCTGTTCACGGCCGTGCTCGAGGAGGCCTATCTCGGAATCCGCGTGGCCGAGCGGGAGCTTGAGCTCGACAAGCTGCCGCCGCTTACCGCGCTTGAGACGCTCGTCCGGTTCACCTGGGAATACTACCTTGCGCATCCGGAGTTTCTGACGCTCGTCAACAGCGAGAACCTTCACACCGGACGCCACGTCAAGAAGTCGAAAGCGATTTGCGCGTCCGTTCCGCCGCTGATCGACATGGTCCAGTCGATCCTCGATCACGGGGTCGCAAGCGGCGACTTTCGCTCCGGCATCGACTCCGTGCAGCTCAACATCACGATTGCCGCGATCAGCTATTACTATCTCACGAACCGGTTCACCGGCTCGGTGATCTACAGCCGCGACTTGATGGAAGCGAAGCGCCTGGAGGAGCGCCTAGAGTTCAACCTCGAGACGATCCGCCGGCTGGTGCGCGCCTGAGCGCGGCTCCGCGACCCGCACGATCGGCGTGAACATCATTCGCTCAAGGACGTCGCGCTTCAGGTCGATCCCCGGCGCGAGCTCGACGAGCTCCACGCCATCCTGGCCGAGCCTGAAAACGGCGCGCTCCGTAACGTAGAGGACGCTCTGCCCGCTTCGCCGGGCCTGCGGGCCGCTGAAGGTGATGTGCTCCACGCGCCGCACGAGCTTCGGCAGCGATCCCGGCGCACGGATCACGACCTTCCCGTCCTCGCCGGATTCGACGGCGAGCCCTTTGGCCTCGAAAGCGCCGCAGAAGACGACCTTCCGCGCCCGTTGGGTGATGTCGACGAAGCCGCCGGGACCGACGAGGTTGCCGTTGATCATCGACACGTTGACGTTCCCTTCCGCGTCCATCTCGCCCATGCCGACGAAGGCGACGTCGATGCCGCCGCCGGAGTAGAAGTCGAACTGGTCGACGGACGAGACGATCGCATCGGGATCGCGCGCCGCCCCGAACATCGGGCCGTCAAGGTTGTCGCCGTTGTGGATGCCCTGCTCCACCGTACCCCAGTAGGGCGGCGCATGGGGCCCGCGCAGCAAGGCCGGAATTCCACCGGGTATCCCGTATCCGAAATTGACGGATTGCGGCCCGTCTATCTCGCGCGCCGCGCGCTCAGCGATGATCCGACGCAATCCGGGCGGCGGCTCGTCCGCGTCGCGGCCCGCCACCGGCGCGGCCTCGCCGCTGACATGCGGGTCATAGACGGGGAGATACGTCCCGCGCGCCTCGGGCGTAACAGCGACGGCGTCGACCAAGACTCCGGGCACGCGCCACAGCCGCGCAGAATTCGTCCGGCGGTCGACGAGCTTCTCGACCTGGGCGAACACCTTGCCGCCGGAAGCATGAGCCGCAAGCGCGACGGCGTAGATATCGAGGTCCGCCGGCTCGCGGATCAGCGAGATGTTGCCGCGGCGATCGGCTTCGGAGCCCCGCACGATGGCGTAGTCGACGGGAAACGGCTTGTAGCGGAGGTACTCGCGTCCGTCGAACGACACGACCTCGACCAGCGTCTCGTCGGCGCGCGTATTGCAGCGGCCGCCATCGACGCGCGGGTCGGCAAACGTGCCAAGGCCGACATGCGTGACGAGGCCGGGGCGGCCGGCGCCGATCTCGCGCAAGAGTAAGGAGATGACGCCACCCGGAAAGGCATAGGCGGCGATGCGGTTCTCGCGGGCGAGCTGCTGCATCCGCGGCGACCAGCTCCAGTGTCCGCCGATGACCTTGCGCACCAGCCCCTCATGCGCAAAACGCCCGACACCGCTCCCCTTCCCGTCGCCGATCCCGAGCGCGTGGACGAGCGTCAGGTCGCGCGGATGGCCGGTGGCGTGGAACCGTCGCTCTATCGCAGCGAAGATCTCGTCCGCCTCCAGGAAGATCCCGGATGCGCTCAGCGCCACGGTGGCGCCGTCGCGGATCTCGCGGGCGATATCGTCGGGCGAGAGGACCTTCGAACCGTGGGGCAAGTGGCCTGCCTTTTGTTGGGGCGTGTCCATCCCGCGAGCCTTGACGCTCGGCGGCAGTGCTCTATATAACTAGATAGTTACTTATTTCAGCCGCAACTGTCGAGCGGAAATTGCTTTCGGCTCGGATTCGAGAGAGAAACTGGACGGTCCGAGCGTACTGCATGCTGCTGCTCCCCAAGAACGATATCGACCTATACGCGCAAATCGAAGCGACGGCACGACGGTTTGCGGAAGACGCCGTGCGGCCGGTCGCCGAGGCGCTCGATCGCGAGGAGCGCTTCCCCCACGAAATCTACACGCAGATGGCCGAGATCGGTCTGTTCGGCATCACCGTGCCGGAGGACCACGGCGGCGCCGGTCTCGACACGCTCGCCTATGCCATCGTGATGGAGGAGCTGTCGCGCGGCTACGCATCGATCGCCGACCAGTGCGGGCTGGTGGAGCTGATCGGCACCTTGCTCACGCGCTACGGCTCCGCGGAGCAACGCGAGCGGCTGATGCGCCCGCTTGTGCGCGCCGAGCTGCTTGCCGCCTATTGCATCTCTGAAGCCGAGGCCGGCTCCGACGTTGCCGCCATCCGCACTGCTGCGGTTCGCGACGGCGACGGGTGGATCCTGAATGGCGGCAAGCTGTGGATCCACAACGCGCCGGTCGCCGATGTCGGCTTCGTTCTCGCCCGCACCGACCCTTCTGCCGGGCATCGCGGCATGTCGATCTTCATCGTCGACCTGAATTCTGGCGGGCGTGACTCGCGGTCCCAAGGAACACAAGATGGGACAGCGGGCGAGCCAGGTCGGCGCGCTGACCTTCGACGGCGTGCGGCTTGACGCCGACGCGCTGCTTGGCGAGGCGGGGCGCGGATTCCACATGATGATGAGCGTCCTGGAGAAGGGCCGGGTCGGGATCGCAGCGCTCGCCGTCGGCATCGCTCAGGCCGGCCTCGACGCTGCTCTCGCCTATGCCCAGGAGCGCCGCCAGTTCGGGCGGCCGATCATCGACAATCAGGGCCTGCAATGGATGCTCGCCGACATGGCGACGCAGATCACAGCCGCCCGCGCTCTCGTCCAACGCGCCGCCATGCTGCTCGACGCCGGTGAGCCGGCCAACGCGGCCTGCTCCATGGCGAAGTGCTTTGCAGGCGACATGGCCGTGGCGCAGACCGCCAACGCCGTGCAGATTTTCGGCGGCTCCGGCTACATACTTGGCTTCGAGGTCGAGCGTCTCTACCGCGACGCCAAGATCACCCAGATCTACGAGGGCACCCAGCAGATCCAGCGGACCATCATCGCGCGCGAGCTGATGAAGAGCGGGTCGCGGCCGTGAGCGCCGCTGCCGCTGCAGCGGCGGCGACGAACCGCCCCGCCGCTTCCGCGAGCCTTTGCCCCACTGCCGTCCGAGGCTAGACACCTACGCCAATGCGCGATCTCGCTGGCCGACTCGATCTTTGTTCGATCAACACCGCCACGCTCGGCCATCGCATGCCGATCGGCGAGACGATCGACGCGGTCGCGCGCGCCGGGTTCGGTTCGATCTGTCCCTGGCGGCGCGAGGTCAACGGCGACGACGTCGCGGAGATCGCCCGCCGCATCCGCGACGCGGGGCTGAAGGTCTCCGGCTATTGCCGCAGCAGCTATCTGCCTGCGTCGGACCGAGCGCAGTTTCTTGCCAACCTCGACGACAATTGCCGCGCCATCGACCAGGCCGCCGCGCTCGGCGCGGCATGCTTCGTGATGGTCGTCGGCTCGCTCCCGGCGGGGTCACGCGATCTTGCATCGGCATGCGCGGCGGTCGAAGAAGGAACCGCGCGGCTGCTCGATCATGCGCGCGATGCCGGCACGCGGCTGGCGCTCGAGCCCCTTCACCCGATGTATGCCGGCGACCGCTCGTGCCTCACCACGCTGGAGCAGGCCCTCGATATCGCCGAGCGCGTCGAGCCGCCCGGCGCCGGCGAGCCGAGCCTCGGCGTGGCGCTCGACGTCTATCACGTCTGGTGGGACCCGAAGCTTGCCGCCGGGATAAAGCGGGCCGGATCGGCGCGGCGGATATTCGCTTTCCACGTTTGCGACTGGCTGGTGCCGACGCGCGATCTTCTGAACGACCGCGGCATGATGGGGGACGGCGTGGTCGACATCCGCGGTATCCGACAGAAGGCGGAGGACGCCGGCTACGCGGGCGCGGTGGAGGTGGAAATCTTCTCCACCGGGTGGTGGGACCGTCCGGTGGACGAGGTTCTCTCCGTATGCGCCGCCCGATTGCAGGCGGTGTGCTGATGGCCTGCCCGCGACCCCGTTCAAACGCGCGCCCGATGCAAACGGCCCCGCAGAGCGGCCTGAGATGAGCGCGATCCGCACCGTGTCCGTTATCACCTACGCGTCGGCGCAGCGGGCGATCGAGGCCGCTCTCACGCACGCCAACGAGAGCGGCTGGAAGGTCGCGGCGGCAGTCTGCGACCCTTCCGGTGCGCTGATCGCCTTCGCGCGCCTCGACGGCACGCCGGCGCCGGTCGGCGATTTTGCGATCGACAAGGCCTACACGGCCGCCACTTTGCGGAGCTCGACACGCGCCTTCGGCGAGCGGATGGCGAGCCGTCCGCTGCTTTCGCTGGGACTCACCAACCGCGCGCGCGTGCTTGCCTGGGAGGGCGGCCTGCCGATCGAAATTGACGGATCGGTGGTCGGCGGGATCGGCGTCTCGGGCGCCGCCGGCGATGAAGACGAAACGTGTGCCGCCGCGGCGATCCGCGCGGTGATCGCGCAGGCGACGGAGGCAGAAGACTGATGGCGCAATTGATGCTTGGGCCGATGCCGGCCGTCGGCTTCGGCACCTGGCCACTTAGCGGTGAGGCCTGCCGACGCCTCGTCGCGGAGGCGATCGACGTCGGCTACCGCGCCATCGACACCGCCCAAAGCTATCAGAACGAGGCCGAAGCCGGAGCGGGCATCCGTGACGCAGGACTTTCGCGCGAAGAGATCTTCGTCACGACGAAGATCTGGCCGGACCGGCTCCGCCCCGAGCAGGTGAGGCTGGCGGTCGACGAAAGCCTGGAGCGTCTCGGCGTCGACACGATTGACCTGCTGCTCGTCCACTGGCCCAATCCTAAGGTGCCGATCGCGGACACCCTGCACGCGCTCGACGAGGCGCGACGCGCCGGCAAGGCGCGGCTTCTCGGCCTCAGCAACTTCACCGTCGCTCTGTTGAATGACGCGAAGAAGGTCGGCGTTCCGCTCTTCTGCAATCAGATCGAGTTCCATCCGTTCCTCGACCAGAGCAAGGTGCTGGCGGCGAGCCGCGCCGCCGAAATGTTCGTCATCGCCTTTAGTCCGCTCGCGCGCGGACTTGTGGCGCGTTCGCCGGTCCTCTCCGCGATCGGACGGAAGCATGGGCGGACCGCCGCGCAAGTCGGGTTGCGGTGGCTCGTGCAGCAGCCCGGCGTCGGCTACGCCGCCAAGGCCTCGTCGCGCGCGCGCATGGTGGAAAACCTCGCCGTGGCGGATTTTGCGCTCACCGATGAGGAGATGGCCGACGTTTCCGCCCTCGCCGACGGCACCCGAGTTGTCGACCTCCCGATCGCCCCACGATGGGATTGAGCCTGGAGGGGGCCGCGCAAAATCCCCCGTCTCAGGCGCCGTAGAGGGAGAGAAGCTTTCGCATGCGCTCGACGGCGAGATCGGGATCAAGAAGCAGCCCGCAGCCGTCGGCAAGCTTGAACGCCTCCACAAAGTAAGGCAGCGGGCGCATCGCCTGGGCGCCGTTCAGCATGACAAAGTGGCTCTGCAGGCCGTTCAGCCAGGCGAGGAACACGACGCCAGTCTTGTAGTACTGGGTGGGCGCTCGGAAGATCAGGCGGGCAAGCGGAACGGTCGGATCGAGCGCGGCGCGGAAGCCGGCTTTGTCGCCCTTTGCCAATCGCGACATGGCGTAGGCCGCTGCCGACGCGAGCGGATCGAAAATCCCAAGCAGCGCGTGTGAGAATCCCTCCGCGTCGCCCTCGATGAGCTCCGGATAGTTGAAGTCGTCGCCCGTGTACATCACGACCCTATCCGGGAGGCGGCGGCGCATCGCGATCTCCTGCTCCTTGTCGAGCAAGGAGATCTTGATGCCGTCAATCTTGTCGGCATTCTCGCCGATGATGCGCAGGCAGCTGTCCATTGCAGCCTCAAGCCGAGGAGAGCCCCAGTATCCCTTGAGCGCCGGGTCGAACATGTCGCCAAGCCAATGCAGGATGACCGGTTTATCGCAGTGCGCCAGGACATCCCGATAGACAGCGGCGTAATCGTCCGGCCCACTCGCCAGCCGCGCCAGCTCTCTGCTCGCCATGAGGATGAGACGCCCGCCGATCTTCTGGATCGCCTCGATCTGCTCCACATAGGCCCCGCGGACGTCGTCGAGAGAGCGCGCGTCGCCCGGATCGAGCTGATCCGTTCCGGCGCCGTTGAAGACGAGGGCGTTAGGCAGCTCGGCTCTGGTGCGGCGGATCAGCTCGAAGGCGCCGTTCCAATCGAGGCCCATTCCGCGTTGCGCGGTGTCCATCGCTTCGGCGATTCCGAGACCCAAATCGGCCAAGTAGCGGCGGAACGCCATCGTCGCGTCCCAGTCCATCGTGGCGGGACCGGAAGGGTCATTGCCGGCGAAGGGATCCGCGACGACGTGCGCCGCCGAAAACACCCTGCGCGGCGAGCTGGCGTCCAGTTTCGCATGCGGAACCTGCTTTCCGCAGAGGGCGTATTCGGAAAACCTTCCGCTTGCGTCGGGAAGTCTTATCTTCATTGCAGGTCCCTAGAAGCGCGGCAGCAGCATGCCGGCGTCCGCCGAGATGACTTGGCCGGTCGTGTAAGGCAGATCTCCTGCGGCAAGGGTGGCGATGATCCTGCCGACCTCGCGCGGGTCGCCGAGGCGGGGAATGACCGTCAGCCCCGCTTCGGCCCGACGCCGATACTCATCCTTCACCGGCTCGGTCATCTGCGTCTCGATAAGACCGGGTCGCACGTCGTAGACGGCAATGTTCTCGCGGCCGAGACGCACGGCGAAGGCTTTCGTGATCATCGCCGCCGCCGCCTTCGACGCGCAGTATTCGACACGGCGCAGCGACACGGCTTCGGCGTTGGCTGAGGTGACGTTTATGAGGCTGTGGAAGCACTGGCCGCTTCTTTCCCTGGCGAGCAGGCGCCGGGCGAAAGCCTGCGACAGAAAGAAGATCGCCTTGGCGTTCACCGCGAAACAGCGGTCGTAGCTATCCTCCAAAACGTCGAGCACGTCGCCGCGTTGCAGTACCGATACGCCGGCATTGTTGACCAGCGTCGTAAGCGGCCCGATATCGGACTCCGCCTTGCGAAGCATCTCTTCATGGCCGGAAAGCCTAGCGACGTCGCCCGGGACCTTCGCGACGGCCCCGCCCTGCTCCCGAACGACATGCAAAGCCCGGTCGAGCTCCGCGTCGTCATCGGGAGCGTTGAGGGCAACGGCGAAGCCCTTGCGCGCGAGCTCGATCGCAGCAGCAAGGCCAATACCCCGGCTGGAGCCGGTCACGAGTGCCGCCTGATGCCCCTCCACGTCAGTCACCCGCCGCGGCTGCGTGCTCAATATCGTTGCGCAAATTCCTCCCCCCGAACGCCGGCATTCGACTGGCTGCGCGCGCAATCTCCGTGCTGGTGACCTTGCCGGACGTCTTCTTCATGACCGGTTCAGTGGTCGGTGGCAAAGGCCAACATTGACGCGCAACCGTGCTGGCCCGCCGCCACGCCGCGATCTCGGCAATCGCTGCCCCGGCGCCTCGATGATGCGCATTGCGATGCTCGCGTGGTCAACGCTCACTGCCCGAGCGGCTCGGCATTTGGAACCCATTTCATGATGTGGGTGGCCACGGCGACGAGATCGCCCCGCTGATTGCGGACGCTGACATTGGCTTCCGAGCGCATGCGCGCCTCGTCAACCGAGGCCAGGGCGTAGGTGACGGTGATCGTATCGCCGAAGAACACCGCCTTCAGAAAACGGACACGGTCGTAGCCGAGCGAAACCGGGGTGGCGTTCGTGCCGAGGGAAAGACCCTGCTCGATGATGCGGGTCGAAGCCGTAGACATGAAGCCGATCATCAGAGCCCCGTGCGCGATGCGCTGGCCGTAGGCCGTTTCCTTCATCGTGGCGTCGTCGACATGATTGGGGGACAGGTCGCCGGTGATGCCGGCAAAAAGATAGACGTCGGATTCGCTGACAGTCTTGGAGAACGTGATCGGCGGTTTCGTTAGAAACTCATGCATCGCTGTCGTCCTGACGCATCTTATTCTGCGAATTGATGCAAGAGCCTCACCGCACGTTGTTCCTAATCAATTCGCGCGCGATAATCGAGCGTTGAATTTGATTGGTGCCTTCGTAAATTTCCGCGATCTTGGCATCTCTGTAGAGGCGCTCGACTTCAAAGCCGCGGATAGCCGGAGCCGCCGAAGACCTGCACGACGTTGGCTGGTCGCGGAGGGTGTGGTCGGAGTGCGGGGAGGCGGCCCGCAGGCGTGAGCAAGATGCCCTTGCCCAGGAATCAATGCGGGCGACTCGGAGGCGGCCGAAGCGACTGCGCGGCGGTTTGCCGTGACTTTCGTCCTGCTGCTTCCGCCTCGCTTCTGCGGAAGCGGCTATCGCGCTCAGCTCTTGTCGTCCTTTCGGAAGTGTTAGAGCTCTTGCGCGACGTTGAATCAAATTGCCGGCAGCCAACCGTGAATAAACGTCGCGCCGCCTCTGTTTACCTGTACGCAAGAGGCGTGCCGTAGAACCAATTTTCAGCAACTCTCTATCTAACTGATCCTGGAGCACCGGAGCCATGCCGTTCATCGATGCAAAGCCGTACACCTTTCAGTTCGATTTTGACCACATCGCCCTCATCTGCATCGACATGCAGAGGGATTTTTGCATGCCGGGCGGCTTTGCCGAGTCCTTGGGTGACGAGATCGAGAACATCCAGCCCTGCATTCCGGTCATCGCCAGGCTGCAAGCTGCCTTTCGGAAGTGCCGGCTGCCGATTATCCACACGAAGGAATGTCACAAGCCGGATCTCTCCGACCTTCCCGCTGCCAAGCTCAACCGCGGCAACCCGAAGATCAAGATCGGCGAGTTTGGACCGATGGGACGCATATTGATCGACGGCGAGCCCGGAACGGACTTCATTGCCGAGAACGAGCCCAGGGAATACGAGCACGTCATCAGCAAAGCCGGCAAGGATGCGTTCTACAACACCGACCTCGACGAGTATTTGATGCGGCGGAAGATCAGTGGATTGGTGATCACAGGCGTGACGACCGAGGTCTGCGTGCAGACGACCATGCGCTGTGCGAACGACCGCGGCTACGACTGCCTCCTGGTCGAGGACGGCACCGACAGCTATTTTCCCGAATTCAAAGAGGTGACTCTGAGAGCGCTCGTGGCACAGGGCGGGATCGTCGGCTGGACGTGCAAGTCCGACGCGCTGCTGGACGTATTGGCCAAGGAGGAACCAGGACGCGCGAATTCGGCCATGGCTGCGTAGCCTCGTGCGACGTTGCCGCCGACGGTGACCTGCGCGTCCATCCTCGACGATATGATCAACCCCTGGGCTACTGTCGCGGGCGAACGGCGCGGAGCCCGAGAATGAGATCGCCCGTCGACACCATCTTTCCGCCGGTGACGATGGGCCTTGTCCCCTACTGGCGGCTCGTGCTGCGCGGGTGCTCGCAGCTTTGCTTTCAATCGAACGAGCTGACCGGCCTGTTCTTCCTGGCCGCCGTTCTGGTCGCCTCGCCCATTGCCGCGGCCTACATGCTGGTCGCCGCGATCATCGCGCCGGCCGGACGCATGTTGCTGGGGGAACGAGGGCCTGTGCTAGCGACAGGTCTTCCCGGAACTCAATCCCAGCCTGATCGCAATCTCGCTGCCCGCGTTCTTTCAAACGGGCTGGACGAACTTCGGGATGTGGGTGGTGCTCCTCGTCTGCGTCGCGATCGCGGTCGTGATGGTAAAGGTCTTCGTGGCCATTTTGCCTTTTCCGATCCTCGTGCTGCCCTTTCTGGTCATATTCTGGGTTCTTTACGCTCTGGCGCCGCATCTCGACTTCCTCCAGCCGATCGATTTCGGAAGCCTTCCGGCCGCGACGTTCCATCCCCTCACCGCGGTGCTACACAGCCTGGGTGAGGCGGTGTTCTCGCCCAAGATCGCGTCGGGGCTTCTGTTCATTTGCGGCCTGCTGCTCAGTAATTGGCGGCATGGCGTGATCGCCTTTCTCGGCGCGGTCATCGGCACCGTTGTGTCCTACTATTATCGGGACGTCGACCCGGCCAGCGTGGATCTCGGTCTCTACGGTTTCAATGGCGTGCTCGCGGCCGTGTCGGTGTTCGTGGTCTGCGGCGGCAAGCTCAGGCTTGCCATTCTCGGCGCCCTCCTCGCGACCATTCTCATGCCGGCCATCGCCGACATCGGCGTGCAGACGCTGTCCGCGCCGTTCGTGCTTGCGACCTGGCTCATGCTTGCGCTGGGCTGGATCGAAGACAGGTGGATCAGCGTTCCCTCGGCACCCACGCCGGCTGCTCCCGCCGCCGAGCCCGCTTTGACGTCACAACCCGCGCAAGCCCTTCCGAGAGATTGAGACATGTCCGCGCTGGCCGCTCCGATCGTATTTTCCGATCTCCTGGCAGAGGCGCATAAGCTGCGCGAGACGGGCGATTGGAAGCCGTTCCGTCCGGGTGTGACCGCGCACTGGCTCTACAACGAAGGCGACGGCGGCGCGAGCGCCGTGCTGCTTCGCTACGAGCCCGGCGCGCGCGTCGCAGAGCACGAGCATCTCGGCTACGAGCACCTGCTCGTCCTAGAGGGCGATCAGTATGACGAAGACGGCTCGTATCCGGCCGGCAGCTTCGTCATTCACCCGCCCGGCACGCGGCACTCGCCGGGCAGCGTCGGCGGCTGCGTGGCTCTGCTGATCTACGAGAAGGCCGTCCAGTTCCAGACCCTTGCCGAGGCATCTGCTTCATCGAGGCGCCGTCGCTCATAAACTACACCGCGATCGGCGACACGGTGAAAGTCTATGCGCGCGCTCATCCCGGCGCGCGGGGTTCTTCGAGCAGGAGAAGCGGTCCTCAGTCGGAGCGGCTCGCGGGCGCGATCCCACATCCCGGGCGAACGCCCCGTTCTTGTTCAGGCCGAGGCGCCGTCCTTCAGCGCGACCTCCGTGATCACACTGTCGTCCTCGAGGGAGCGGACCGAGGCGATGCGTCGATCCCTCAGGGCGGCGTGGTAAGCGCTGACTGCTTCGAGCGGCATCATCTCGCCATCGGCGACGAGCCGCATGAAGCGAACGATATCGAGTTGGCTCTCGGCGAGGTTTATCTTGCGACCGAAAAGGGCAACCCGGGCGCCGTATTTCTCCGCTTGATGGATGAGCTCGAAGGTGTCGCGATTGGTCCCCGCCCCGCCGCCGAGTACGCCGACGACCAGCTGCGGATCGTATGTGACGAGTTCCTCGAGCGCCTTCGGCCCATTGAACGGGTATTTAAGGAATTGCGGTCGCTTGCTCTTCAGGACCCCGGATAGGCAACGCGCCAAATTGTCGTTCACGAAGCTGGCGATCGACTCCGCGGGAATACCGGCGTCCACGTTGGGGTTGAAGACCTCCAGGAAATATTTGATCCCGTTGACGGCGGCGTCTTCACGGAAATCAGCGAAGGCTTCCAGCGAGCGGAGGTCTGCTTCGATGTCGTTGACGAAGGTGACCGAATAGAGTCCGAGGTCCGACAGGCCGGCTTTGGCTATGTCCTTTAGAACCGGAGTTCGGAACGGTCGCGATGCGCCGAGCTTTCCGTAGCCGTTCGGCCGCGCACCCCAGATATCGGTGGTGTCGTTGGCGCGGAAGGCCGGCTTCACCGCGCTGCCCTTGAAGGCGCCCGACTCGGTCAGCAGCTCCAGATTGGAGGCCGAGACTAGCATGATGTCCAGCGCGTCCTGGCGGATGATTTCCGTGATGACCTCCAGGAACTCGGCGCGCGTCCGATGTCGCGCGAATTTGCCGTTGGCGTCCCGCACAGGGCCGGTCCCCGGAATCGGGTTGGACATGTCCCCGTCCTTCGCGTCGGCGATGATGAAATCGCCTTTCGCGTAATTGCCGGCGCGGATCTTGGTGAGCTTCGTGTCGAGGCGATACATTTGCGTTCCCTCAGAAGGATGAAATACGGATCAAAGCAAAGTGACGACGAAGGCCACGCCCCCGGTCATGTCGGCTCAATTGCGCGCACTTGGCGCACGCTGTGTTCGGGAGCCGGAGTGGCCCTCCCGCCCAACACAAGAAGAGTTCCGGCCAGAAACGTGTCGCCGAGCCCGATCGTCGCGACCGGCCTTTCCAGATAGGGAGCCGGACAGCACGCGACGGACCAGGCTCCCGTTCGATGGAAGGGTGGCAGCGGCGGGCTCAGCAGCTCTGCGCGGTCAGGGAGCCGGTCCGGAACGGCGAAATAACCGTTTGCGGCTCGTGTCGAGGCAAGCAGGCATCCCATCTCGAGCGCCTGGAGCTCGGACTCGACATCGCCGCGCGTCACGGCGAACGCCCACTTATCGGCGTGGATGCAGACCCTGTCCAATTCGAACGCCTCGGCCAGTCGAATTGCGGTCGTGTGGAGTGGCTCGCCCTCCTGGCGCAGATGCATGAGTTCCGAGCGGCTCGTGCCGACCGAGGTAACCAGGGGAAGCAGGCAGTGAAGCGTTTCGTCGCGCAGCGCCAGAGTTGGAAAGTCGCCGAGCTCCAAATGAATGAGCGCCAATCCCCCTTGTCGCCAGGCGGTCGCAACCCGTGCGGCATAATCGAGCTCTTCTTCGGCGCTCTGGGGCGGAATCTCGTTGAACCCGCATAGAATGCCGGCGCCGGCGTCCGCCGCGCGTTCGGCTGAAGCGCGGATGAAGCTCTCATCGCGCTGCAACGCGTTGTGTTCGAAGCGAACGATCGTCCTGGACGACCGGGGTACCTTCGCTCCGCAGACCATTTCGCCGGCGGTGAATTCGAAGATGTAGTGTGGGGAAGGTGCGGCACCCTCCCGCTTCAGCGAGGCGACCGGCACGACACCACGGTCGGTCGCCACGAGCGTCTTCGGGTGAAGGACCGCGAGCTGACTTCGCGCTGCGGTTCTCGATCGCAATCAAGGCCGGGGCGCCGAGCTCACCGAGCATGTAGGCAGCCTGAGCGCTGGTGCCGCCGATCGCGTTGCGCCCGGCCACGTGACCATCGATCCATGACGCACCGCCCGGCCAGTCGACGAAGAGCTCTCCGCCGGTTCCGCTCGACGCACGGCGAACGAGCTCGGCGAGCAAGGCAGCTCCTTCCTTGGAGCCGCGAGCGGCAGCACTTAGCGGACCAAAGGCGTCGTGAAGGGACAGATAGACGTCGAGACAGAGGCTGAATGCGCCGACGGTGAGACGCGATCGCTCGACGAACTTCGGCAGGCCCTCAATCAGCGCCTCGTATTCCTCCGCCCAGGAAATCTCACGGTTCATGCGTTCACGACTTTGAGATCAAGACCTGCACATCCAACGTGCCGCCGCACCGACCGACGGCGTCGTGCAAGACCGGAACGTGTGGTCTCTCGGCGGGACGGATGCTGTGTCCGCCAAGATCTTGCGCACATGAAACGACAAGCCTCCCCCATCTGCATGTTTATGCTTTTATATGCTGCTTACGGCAGCTTTTAGAGACGGAAACCCGCAAGGTCAAGCTGGCATCGCTCACAAAATGCTGTAGCTTGCGCTGAAACCAGCAGAAGTGTGTGATCGGCAACTCCGTGGCAGGAAGCGTTGGCATTTCGCAGCAGCAGGGTCGCACCGAAAGCGACTTTTCGCTGCCGGCCCGGCGGCGGAGCGAGCTCGTCAAGGTCGCGAAAACTCGCGGCTCGATCACCGTGACCGAGGTCGCGAACGAGTTCGCCGTGTCGGCCGACACCATTCGCCGCGATCTTGACTATCTCTCGAGCCGGGGGCTGCTCATGCGGACCCACGGCGGAGCCGTGCCGGTCGACGGTTTCTTGGACCGCGATGCGCCTGTCACGATGCGGGTCAACGCGAGGGCGGCTGAGAAGGCGCGAATTGCAAAGGCCGCGGCGACCCTGATCGTTGACGGGGAGACTTTGATCGTCAACGGCGGTTCGACGACGCGCGCCTTCGCAGGGGAGCTCGGCGCGCTTCGCAATCTGACGATCGTGACGAATAACCTGGGCCTTCCCGCTGTGGTGCCCCCTAACGCCAGCCGCGGCGTCTACCTTCTTGGCGGCCAGGTCAGGCAAGAGCTCCAGGTGACGATTGGCGCAGTGGGTTTCGCGGATGCGGGGCCGATCAGCGCCGATACGGCCATCATTGGCGTCGGTGGGGTTTCGCTGCGGGGGATCTCGACCACGTTGCTCGAAGAGTCAAAGATGATCTCGGCGATGATGGCGTCTGTGCGCCGGGTCATCGTGCTTGCCGACGCGGCCAAGTTCGGAGCCACGCATTTCGCTCACATTGCCGCGCTCGATCGCGTTCATTTGCTCGTCACCGACGCTCACCCTCCCGCTGAGCTCGCGGCCGCTCTCGAAGAAGCCGAAGTCGAGGTTATCGTCGCGGGCTGACCTTCGGACGCAACGCCGGGCAACACTGCGCGCGCGTTGGGCAACGGGAGGGGGCCGGTGTCAACCCGATCTTCGACCTTAGCCAATACCGAATCACGATTTTCCAAACGCTCGTTTCCGGCGCTGTCGTAACGACCGCGGCGGCGGTCCAGGTGCGACTTATTGCGGAACTGCTGGCTTGACCCTCTGCAATTTCACTGATAAAAACGCAAAACACAGCGCTTTCACGCTTATGTGCTGAAAACCAACCTGGTCTTCGATGGACGGTCCGGTGCCGCGCGAGGCGCCATATGGCTCAAGTATATCGAAGTGTCGAACCTCTGTTTCAAAGAATAGAGGAAATATTTAACGTGGGAGGAAAAAGATGAATCTCCGAAAATCGATGCTACTCATAAAATCGGCGGCAGTCGTTCTGGCTTTGACCGCGACGGGTGTTCGCGCCGAGACGAACCTGGAATTCATACAATGGTGGGAGCCGGAGCTCCCGGCCAACGCGCTTCGCGGAATCATGGACGACTTCGAGGCGCAGAACCCAGATATCAAGGTCACGCTCGTAAGCGGCCCCTACGCAACCACGCACGATCAGGTCGTCATCGGGGCGGCGTCGGGTACGCTCAGCGATGTCGTCGGCCTCGATGGCGCCTGGGTGAACGACCTGGCAAAGCAGGGCGCCATCGCCCCTCTGGATGACCTGATGGCCGCTTCGAACTTCGACTTCAAGCCAGGTCGCCGCGATCATCAAGGTCAGCGGCAAGAGCTACATGTTCCCCGTCGCTTCGTTTGTCTATCCGGTGTTCGTCAACCTGGATCTCTTGAAGGCGGCCGGCGTGGGTCAGATGCCGACGACCCGCAACGAGTTCGTTGACGCCGCGCGGAAGATGACGGACGCCTCGAAAAACCGGTACGGCTGGGTGCTGCCGCTGTCGCTGGAAGCGCCGAACGGTATCCAGAACGATGTGATGTCGTGGGTCTGGGCATCCGGCAAGAGCATGATGAACAACGGACAGCCGGACCTGACCAATCCTGACGTGGTCGGCGCGCTCGAGTTCATCAAGTCGATGTACGACGAAGGTCTCATCTCGCCCGGCACATTGGCCAAGAAGGAACAGGACAAGGTTGAGGAATTCGTCAATGGCCGCGTCGGCATGATGATCGACTCCCTGGCCCACATCAACCTGATCCGCCAGCGCAACCCCGACCTGCACTTCGGCATCACTGCGGTGCCGGCTGTCGAGGGTTACGACGGTCCCCGCGGTCTGCCCTACGCTTCCTGGGGAATCGGCGTCAGCGAAAGCAGCCAGCACAAGGCAGAGGCCTTCAAGCTCGTGTCATACCTGATGAGCACCGAGGTCAACGCCAAGCTAGTCTCGCTGGCGAACGCCTTCCCGGGGAACGTCAACGCCAAGCCGGACTTCGTCACGTCCGACAAGCTGTTCGGCACGGCGTTCGACATTTTCCAGAAGGGCTATCTGGCCAACGAGTTCACCGGCCTTCCGGTCGCCGAGGAGCTGATGCGCCAGCTGGACGTCGAGGTCCAGGGCATGCTCGAAGGCCAAGAGACCGCCGCGGAAGCGGCCGCGAAGGCGGAAGCCCAGTGGAAGAAGGAGTTCTAAGCCTGTAGGTCCGGCGGAAGACCTCTCGCCGTCGGACGGCCAGACGTGGATCTAAGCGCCACGTCTGGCCCGTCTGATGGAAGGGGCCGCGCCCAGGGGGCGTAGCCCGAAGCTCAGGGACGTGGCGAAAATGGCAGACGCGACCCGCCTTACGGCCTCCAGCGTGACCCTAAATACCGCGCTCGCCCTCTACAGATGCCGGGAAAAAGCCGTTCCGTTCTTGTATGTGGCGCCCGCCATCGCGCTCTTCTTCCTGCTGATGCTCTTTCCGATGGCGACGGTCTTTCGCTATTCGCTTCTCGACCGCCCCATCATGGCGCCGCATCCCACCTTTGTCGGGCTGAGAAATTTCCGGGAGCTCTTCGCCGATCCGGTCTTCTGGCAATCGATCGCAAACACGCTCTACTTCACAATCATGAGCGTCGTCTTCCATCTCATCGTCGGGCTGTCCTTTGCCCTCATGCTGAACTCCAAGCGCGTCAATCCAACCGTGATGAGCGTGCTGAGGGTCCTCTACATACTGCCCTGGCTCTTTACCGCGGTGATCATTGCCATCATCTGGCGGCTCATTCTGGATCCGAGCGGCATCGCCAACAGCATTCTGATGTATCTCAAGATCGTCGATTTTCGGATCGAATGGTTTTCGTCTTCCGCGACCGCCATCCATGCCCTGACCTTCGTGAATATCTGGGCGGGGTACCCGCTCTATATGGTCACGCTGTTGGCAGGGCTTCAGGGAATTCCTGACGAGCTCTACGAGGCGGCGAGGATCGATGGCGCGAACGCGCGGCAGCAATTGTGGAACATCACGCTACCCCAGCTCAAGCCAATCACGATAAGCATCGCCCTCCTGGATTTCATCTGGACGATGCAGGTCTTTCCACTGGTCTGGATGACCACTGCCGGC
Organism: uncultured Alphaproteobacteria bacterium; assembly: GCA_963778625.1. Classification (GTDB taxonomy): domain Bacteria; phylum Pseudomonadota; class Alphaproteobacteria; order Rhizobiales; family Afifellaceae; genus DASWJZ01. The sequence goes on along the minus strand of CAVZVB010000016.1, from coordinate 307,000 downwards.
GGCCCCATCCATGCGACCGAGATGATGAGCATCTACACCTACAAGCTGGCATTCTCCCGGTTCCAGTTCTCCCTCGCCTCCGCCAGCGCCGTTGTCCTCTTCGTGATCTCGATGAGCATGACGTACTTCTATATAAAGCACCAGAAAGCCCGATCATGAACGGAAGGCAGGGAAAAAGATTCAGCCCAGCAAAATGGTTGATTTATATCGGCTTGGCCATTGGGCTTGTATTCGCGGATTTTCCAATCATCTGGATGTTCTTTACATCGTTCAAGTCGAACACCGAAATATTCGCGCTTCCGCCGACGATACTGCCGAAGATCGTCACCTTCGTAGCCTACGAGTTCGATATTCAGCGATCCAGTCAAGATCCGGTTTTTCATCAACAGCTATATCGTTGCCGGAGTCGTCACATTTCTGACCCTCACTGTGGCGACCCTGGCGGCCTACGGCTTCAGTCGGTATTCATTTGTGTTCAAGAAGACCTTGAACCTGCTCGTCATAAGTACGCAAACGGTGCCGCCGATCACGCTGCTGATCCCTTATTTCGGCATGGTGGTCGCGCTCAAGATCTTCAACACGTACTTCGCTCTGATCTTGACCTACATGGTCTTCACGTTGCCCTACGCTATCTTGTTGATGACGGGCTATCTCAACACCCTGCCGAGAGAACTCGACGAAGCCGTTTTGGTTGACGGTGGGTCAAGCTGGACGGCGCTGTGGCGGGTGATCGTGCCGATCTCCACGCCGGGACTCGTTGCGACGGCGGTCTATACGTTCTTGCTGTCTTGGAACGAATTCCTGTTTGCTCTCACGCTGACGAAGTCGATGGATCTCAGGACCGTTCCGATCGGCATCAGCCTATTGATGGGACAGCATGCCTTCGAATGGAACGAGATGATGGCGATGAGCGTGCTCGGCTCGCTACCGCTGCTGCTGCTCTATCTCATCGCTCAGCGGTACTTCCTCGCCGGCATGACCGCCGGCTCCGTCAAGAGCTAGTGCGGTCGCCACGCCCGGCTTGCGTCATGACGCGTCGAACCTCGTGAGGCGCGCCAGCGGTTCGACGAGCGCCGGCGTCGCGGCGAGCACCTCGTTCCCCTTCGCCATCCCGTCTCCCGCGAAGAAGTCGCTGATCCAGCCGCCCGCCTCGCTGACGATTGCGAGCCCCGCCGCCACGTCCCATGCATTGATGTGGCGCTCCCAGTATCCGTCGAAGCGGCCCGCGGCCGAATAGGCGAGCCCCAGCGCGCCCGAGCCGAGCCGCAGGTATTCGCAGCCCCCGGAAAGCAGCGCCTCGACGGCGCGCACATGGTCCGCCACCGGGCGGCGGTAGCTGAAGCCGATGCCGATCCGCGCCTGCTTGATGTCGGTCTCGCCGCTAACCCGGATCGGCGTGTCGTTGACGAACGCACCGCCTCCCTCGCGCGCCGAGAAGAGTTCGCCGCTCACCGGGTGGTAGATCACCCCGAGCACCGCCTTGCCGCCGACGACGAGCCCGACCGAAAGGCACCAGAAGGGGACGCCGGTCAGGAAATTGTGTGTGCCGTCGATCGGGTCGATGACCCAAACGGCGGTGGCGCCGGGATTGCGGACGCCGTGCTCCTCGCCGAGGAAGCCGTCCTCCGGGAAGAGCGTGGCGAGACGCGAGACGATCTCCTCCTCGCAAGCGCGGTCCGTCTCGCTGACCAGATCCTGTGCGCCCTTGCGACTGACCACGAGGCTGTCGCGGCGCGCGAAATCGCGCATCGCCCTCGCCCCCGTTTCGCGGATGACGGAGCGGGCGGCCTCGAGTCGGCGGTCGAGGTCGGTGCGTGGCATTGCCGTCTGCATCACTTCGCCTTCCCGGCCTGTTCGGCGAGCATGGTGAGGAAGGGCACATCGTCGCCGGAAAGCGTGTCGATGGCGCCGTCGGCGAGCCACGCGACGATCCGCGGCACGAGATCGCGCCCGCCCTGCCAGAACGGCACCAGCTTCTCCGGCCGCGGCAGGTGCACGCGGTTCGAGAGGCCGGCGGCATGGAGCGCATGTCCGTCGTCGGGATGGAACATGTCGAGCTCGATCGAGACGGAGCTTGCGCCGCAGGCTTTGAGCACGCCGATGAGGTCGGCATGGCGGGCATGGGTGATCGCTTCGGTGCGGATGCCCGGATGCCTTTCGACCATACGCTTCAGGACGACATGGTCGAAGCTCAGGACGAGAACGCGGTCGGCGGTTCCCGTGGCGTCGAGGAGACCAGCGACCTTTTCGATCGCGAGATCAGGCCGCTCGTATTCCTTGATCTCAAGCACCACGCCCATCTCTTCCCGCTTCGCCCATTCGAGCGCCTCGGTGAGGAGCGGCACTCTCGTTCCGGCAAAGCGCGGATCGAACCTTGCGCCCGCGTCGAGCGCGCGGATCTCCTGGAGCGTCAGGTCGGCGGCGAACCCATGGCCGTCGGTGGTGCGGTCGACCCTGTGGTCGTGAAGGACGATCGCCTCGCCGTCCTTCGACAGTATCACATCGATCTCGACGGTCGACGCTCCCGCGTCCTTGGCGGCCTTGAAAGCGGCGATCGTGTTCTCCGGATAGTGCAGGCTGTAGCCGCGGTGACCGCAGACATGGACGCGGCCTGCCTCGCGCGCAAGAAAGCTAAACGTCATGATCGTGGCTTCTGTTTCTCTGGTGGGTGAAGTGATCGTCGGCGCTCGCGGCCGGCGACCTGAGGGCTTCTCTAGCGGAGCCCCCTGACGGTTTCGCGAATGACCAGCTCGACGGGGAACAAGACGGCCATCGGCGGCGAATCGTGGTTGGCGGCGCGGCGATCGAGGAGGGCGATGACCTCCTTGGCGATGCGCGCCGGGTCCTGGCGTACGGTGGTGAGCCGGTAGGGCGCCCACGCCGCCATAGGCAGGTCGTCGAAGCCGACCACCGAGATGTCGTCGGGCACGCCAAGGCCGGCGCCACGCAGGAAATCGAGCGCGCCGATCGCCATCGTGTCGTTGACGCAGAAGACCGCCTCCGGGTGCGCGCCGTCGGCGAGAAGCTCGCGCGCCGCCTCCTGTCCGCCTTGATAGTCGGAGCGGCCGGCACGCGCGATCCTGAGGTCGACGCCGTCCGCCGCCGCGAACTCCGCGAATGCGCGCTCGCGCGTCGAGAGGCTTGGGCTCGGATGCGCCGCGTTGATCACCCCGAAGCGTGACGCGCCGGTTGCGCGGAGCGCATCGAAGGCCTGCCTGACGCCGCCGCGGTCGTCGCAGCGGACGCTGTCGAGATCGGTTTCGGCGCGGTTGATGAGGATCAGCGTCTGCCCGTTGCGGCGCGTCAGCTCCACGAGGCTTTCCGGCGGCGAGCCGGAAAGGAAGACCGTCGCCTCCGCCCGGTAGCGCAGGAGCTGCCTACTGGCATTGGCGATGTCGTCGGCCTCGGGACCTACGGTGATAAGCGCCGGCACGTTGCCGCGCTCGATCAGCGCGTTCGAAAGCGCGTCGATCATCTGGGCACGAAACGGCGCGTTCGGGTCGGAGGTCACGAGCCCGACGAGCTGGCTGCGATGCGCGAGAAGCCCGCGAGCTAGGTCGTTGACCTCGTATCCGAGAGCGTCGGCCGCCGCCTGGACTCGCGCCAGAGTCGCCGGCGCGATGCTGGCGCCGGGCGTGAATGCCCGCGACACGGCGGATCGGGAGACCCCGGCGCGTTCCGCGACGTCGTGCGCGCTGACGAACCGCCGCCGCCCATTTTCTCTGCCACCGGGCATTTCAACCAACGCTCTGGACCGTCGCTCCAAAGGCCTTCATAATCGTGTTGCACAGCTTTGCAAATACATACGACGATGCGGTCGAAAACGCGTCGCAGCACCCAGGGAGAGCACTATGAAACACTGGAAAATTGGAACTGCAGCGCTGCTCGCCGCGGCATGTTTGGGCGCGCCCGCGCTGGCTGAGACGGTCAAGCTTGAGCTGTGGTCGCGGCAGGATCCTTCCGGGCCACTGCGCGCTGGCAATGTGGTGAAGGCTGCCGATCGGCTGAACGCCGCGCTGAAGTCCGAAGGGTCGGACGTGCAGGTCGAGGTCGACGTGCACGACAGCCCCGCCAAGGGCTTCGACGAGGATGCGCTTCAGCTCCTGAAGGTCTTCGGGATCGGCGAGGGGCCGGACATGTTCATCGCGGCGCATGAATGGGTCTGCGCCTTCCAGCAGGATGGCTTCGCGCTGAAGCTCGACGACTACATCGCCAAATATCCCGACAAGTTCGGCACGATCTTCCCGTCGTTGTGGAACGCCGTAAAGTGTGCGGACGGCACCTACGGCATCCCGCAGGACGCCGAGGCACGCATGTTCTTCTACAACAAGAAGCTCATGCGACAGGCCGGGTATGACGACGCCTTCATCGAGGGTCTGCCCGACGCCGTGCTGAAGGGCGAGGTGACGATGGACGACATCATCGACATCGCCAAGAAGGTCCAAGACAAGACGGGCGTCAAATACGGCATTCTGCATCGCCCGAGCAAAGGGCCCGACTACCTGATGGTGTTCCAGGCCTACGGCAACACCTTCACCGATCCGAAGACCGGCAACCTGATGCTCGATCGCGACAAGCTCGCCGCCGCCTTCGGCTGGTTTGAGAAGGGCGTCAAAGAAGGGGTGCTTGCCGCCAACAATACGTCGATGGAATGGGACGACATCCGCGCGCAGTTCTACAAGGACCAGAACGACGTGTTCTGGATGTACGGCATCTGGGATCTGGGCAGCTCAGCCTTCCCCACCTTCGGGCTGCCGCAGGACGAGGCGAGCTTCTTCAAGGACTGGGGCTGGGTCGCCTGTCCGCCGGTGGAGAAAGGCGGCAGTCCGAGCAGTCTGACGCACCCGGTCATCTACGCGGTGTCGGCGCAGACGAAATATCCCGATCTCGCCGTGCGGCTTCTCGGCTTCGCCTCCGACCCGGACCTCAACGTCGACCACGCCGTCACGACGACGCATCTCGGCATCAAGCCGGAGGAGCTTAACGACAAGCGCTACGCCGACGCCTGGCCGCTCGCCAAAGCGACGGAGATGCTGAAGTTCACGAAGTTCCTGCCCAACAACCCGCAGTTCGGCGATCTGAACGGCATCATCTACAATGCCATGCAGGGCGTGGAGACCGGGCGTCTCAGCGCGGGGGACGCGGCCGACTTCGTTATCGATGAGGCGACCTCGACGCTGAAGGACGTTGTGGTGAACTAAGCGACGGAAGGGCATGGGGGCCGGCAACCGCCGGCCCTCCCATTTCCGCGGGGCGCGCCATAGCGGCATCGCCGGACGGGCCGGAACGAATGGCGACAACGGCAGAAGAGGCGAGGATCGAACGCCGCGCGGCGAGCCGGTCGACTGCGCGGCAGCGCGCCAACTTCGTGATCTTCCTCGGCCCGGCCATCGTTCTGACCGTTCTTTTCTTCATCGTTCCGGTCATGATCGACGTCGCGGTGTCGTTCACCGATCTCGGACGCTCGCTCCACATCTCCGGCTTCACGCTCGAACAGTACCAGAAGGTCTTTGCCGGCGACCGGCGGCTGCCGCCGGTCATCATCATGACCTTCATCTACGTCTTCGGCACGCTCGCGATCTTCAACGTGACCTTCGGGCTGATCCTGGCGCTCGTCACAACCTCGATCAGCCGCATCTCGGGAAGCTTCTTCCGCGGCGTCTGGCTAATGCCGCGCATGAGCCCGTCCGTCCTCTACATCCTCTTGTGGCTGTGGGTCGTCAATCCGTCGTCGACCGGGCTCCTCAATCAAATTCTGATACAGGCTTTCGGTCTTACCGAGCCGCTCGATCTCAAGACCCAGGCGCCGGTCGCGCTCATTATCATCTCAAATGGCTTCATCGGCGCATCGCTCGGCATGATTATCTTCACGTCGGCGATCCGCGGCATACCGGAGCACCTCTACCATGCGGCGCGCGTCGACGGCGCGGGCGTCTTCGCACAGACCTGGTTCATCACGCTACCGGCGCTGCGCTGGCCGATCAGCTTCGTGACGATCTACCAGATGCTGTCGCTGCTGGTGAGCTTCGAATACATCCTGCTGCTCACCAAGGGCGGGCCCTTTTACGATACGACGGTCTATGCCCTCTACATCTATCGCCGCGCCTTTGAGAGCGGTCAGTACGGCTACGGTGCCGCGCTCGCGCTCTTCCTGATCGTGATCGGTACTGCGCTCGCGCTGCTCGGTTGGCGCTTCTTCGACATGCAGCGGCTCCTGCAGCGCCCGCGCATCGAGGTGCAGTGAGATGACGGCGGTCGCAAGCCTCGGCGGTGCGTCCGAGCGAGCGGTAGACTGGTCGCGCGTTGCAGCGCGCGCGAAGACCGCACGCCGCGTGCGCGCGGCAACCGTCTACTTGTTCCTGATCGCCGTCTCGCTCCCGATCATCCTCCCCTATTTCTGGCTCATCACCATCGCTTTCTCGTCGCGGCTTGGCGTTGCCGAGACGAGCGTTCTGTGGCGGTCGATGGCGGTGCTCGTACCGGCGGTGATCGGGTTCTGGCTGGTCGTGGTGCTCGCCAGGAGCCGGCGGCAGGTGGCGATAGGCGTCGCCGCGGTCGCGGTTGTGGCGCTCGCCGCCTTCGCTTGGCTCGTCGGGCCGTCGCTCTATCTCGGCAATTTCCTCTTCCTTTGGGAGCCGGATTTCGCCTCGGTCGTGCGTTCGCGCGTCGGCGAGGTGAAGGGCGCCGTGCAGTTCCCGAATGTCTGGCACGCCTTCGGAAACTCGATCCTGCTTGCCGGCTCGCAGACGGTCATCGTGGCGACGGCCGCGTCGCTCGCCGGCTACTATCTCTCGCGCTTCCAGTTCCCCGGGCGCGCTTCGATGCTGCGCTCGCTGCTGGTGCTGCATGCTTTCCCGGTGCTGACGCTGATCGTGCCGCTCTTCCTGATGCTCTACTATATCGGGCTTCTCAACTCGCTCCTCGGCGTCATTCTCGTGCTTGTCGCCTTCGAGCTTCCGTTCGCGATCTTCATCATGAAGGGCTTCTTCGACGCCGTTCCGTGGGACATTGAGATGAGCGCGCTGACCGACGGGGCGTCGCGGCGTCAGGCGTTCCTGAGCGTCGTGCTGCCGCAGGTCAGGAATGGCATTCTCGCGATCTCCGTCTTCACGTTCATCCGCGGCTGGGAAGAATACATCTTCGTCTTCACCTTCCTGATCCGCAACACCAACTGGACCATGAGCCTCTACATGTTCTACGTGCGCGACGACGTGATGGGCGTCGACTACGGCGTCGTCTCCGCCGTCGGCGTGTTCTATCTGGTTCCAAGCCTCGTGCTTTATCTCGCCGCGCAGCGCTACCTGATGCAGATGTCGATCGGCGGCGTTAAGGGCTGACGGAGATGGCGCGCATCGAGTTCCGCAACATAGCGAAGCGCTTCGGCGACGTCGTCGTCATCCCCGGCATGGACCTGACGATCGAGGACGGCGAGTTCGTCGCCCTGCTGGGTCCCTCCGGCTGCGGCAAGTCGACGAGCCTCCTGATCCTCGCCGGCATCTACGTGCCGAGCGACGGTGCGCTCCTCTTCGACAACCATCTGGTGAACGACGTCGAGGCGAAGGATCGCAATGTCGGCATCGTCTTCCAGTCCTACGCGCTCTATCCGAACATGACGGTGCGCGAGAACATTCGCTTTCCCCTGCGCTTCAAGAAGACGCCGCGCCCCGAAGCCGAGCGCCGCGTCCAGGACGTCGCCGCGCTCGTCCAGATCGACAAGTTGCTTGACCGCCGGCCGGGCGAGCTTTCCGGCGGGCAGCAGCAGCGCGTGGCGCTCGCCCGCGCGCTGATCAAGGAGCCGCAGCTCCTCCTCCTCGACGAACCTCTGTCCAATCTCGATGCGACGCTCAGGCTGACGATGCGCACCGAGATCAAGTCGCTGCAGCAGAAGCTCGGCGTGACAACGATCCTCGTCACGCACGACCAGATCGAGGCGACGACGATGGCCGACCGCATCATCTGCATGCGGGCGGGCCGCATCGAGCAGGTCGGAACGCCGGACGATCTCTATCTCAGGCCCTCGAGCCTCTTCGTCGCTGGCTTCATCGGCTCACCGCCGATCAATCTGATCGCGGGCAAGGCGCGGAACGGAGCCGTCTCCGTCAACGGTGCGGCATCATTGCCCATCAAGGGGGCGGACGGAGCGGTGACCGTGGGCCTGAGGCCGGAGCATCTGGCGTTCTCGGAGGAAGGCCTTCCGGGTCGCGTAATCCACCTGGAGCCCATGGGGCGGGAAGCGCTCTACGTCGTAGAAACCGGCCTTGGCCACATCCGCGTCCTCCTGCAGGGCCATGGCATCGCACATCCTGCTGGCGCGACCGTGCGGATCGGTTTTCAGCCTTCGGACTCGCTGGTATTCGATACCGCGACCGAGAGGCTTATCCCTGACGCCCAGGTCAGGGCGACGGCATAAGATCGGCTGGCGCATGAAGGCTGGTGATCCGGAAGGCAGGAACCTTGCCGGAAGAGCTGCAGCCACTCCGATCACCGTCGAAGGACCGCGCGGGCCGATACGTCTCAAATGGCATAAGCTCAGAACCCGCTTGGATGAGGCGCCGTTCAAGCCGGCGAACTTGGCGCTCGGGTGGCAGATCGGCGCGAGTCTTGAAATAGACATCATGACCTCAGCCGACGGCCGCTTTGTCGTGCTCCACGACGCGACGCTCGGGCCGGCGACGACCGGCAGGGGCCGTGTGTCGGAGACGCCGCTCGCGGCGATGGCGGGGCTTCTCCACCGCGACCGGCACGGGATCGCCGACGCGAACGCGCCGGTCCTTTCTCTTTCCGAACTGCTCGCGCCGCTCGTTTCGTTGCCGCGGACTCCAACGACCTCTCTGCAACTCGATCTCAAGGTTCCTGAAGCGGAGGCTTTGCCGGTGACGGCGATTGCGGATGCCGCCGCCGCGGTCGCAGGGATAGAGGACGCGATCGTCGTTGGATCCATGCATCTCGGTGCGGCTCGAAGCCTTGCCGCCGCGATGCCCGGCGCACGGCTTGGCTATGACCCGCAACGTGCAATCGAGCGCTCGCCGGATCTTGCAGCTTTCCCAGAGCGTCTGCTTCGGCACATCGAACGCCGCAAGGCTGGACTGACGCTCGCATATTTGCGCTTCGACCTGGTGCTGACCGCGGTCGAGCACGGCTCCCCGATTGTCGACCGACTGCTCGACCTCGGAATCGAGACGGATGCGTGGACCATCAATCCAGGCCCCGGCCTCACGAACGAGGTCCTGCGCGGGCTCCTCGACGCCGGTGTGCGTCAGATCACGACCGACGACCCAGGGGAGCTTGCACGGCGCATTGCCGGGCTGGATTGAGCCGGGTCCAGCCGACGCGAGCGGCTGTCCTCGGCATTTTGGCCCGCTTGGACCTTAACTGCCAGCACGGCTCAGGAGTGCTACGCCGTCTGTTGCCTGCGCCGGATTGGGCCAACGCGAACTTGCCAGATCAATACCGTTTTACTTGTGGCGGATCCCACCAGCGGCCTCCAAGGACGACACCATCGCTCTTGATCTGCCTGCCGCCGCGCAACACTTCGCCGACCGAGTCGACATAGTCGAACTGGCCTTCCCGCACTGAGAAGATTGTTGCATCGCCAATTGATCCGGGTCGTAGAGTGCCGAGATCGGGCCGTCGCAGCGCCGTCGCGGCGTTCACCGTGGTGGCTCGAACGACGTCGACGAGCGGAAGCCCGAGACAGAGGAATTTTGAGAGCGTCGTCGCCTGATCGAAAACCGGCCCGTCGACGTTCAGCACGTGCAGATCCGACGAGATGGTGTCCGGCACAAAATCGGCAGCGAGCATGGAGCGCGCCGTCTTGAAGGCGAAAGACCCCATGCCGTGGCCGACGTCGAAAAGGACACCGCGAGCCCGCGCGGCGAGGACCGCCGGCTTGATGGCTCCCTGATCGGTAATCGGCGTATTGGGGAACGGGCGGAAGCAGTGGGTCAGCACGTCGCCGGGACGCAAACGTTCGAGAACCTCCTCGTAGCTCGGGGGCGGCTCGTCGATATGGGCCATTAGAGGCAGGCTCAGTTCTTCCGCGACCTGCAAAGCGATCTCAAGCGGCGCGGCGCCGGAGGACGGGCAGAACGGTGGCTTTGGCTTCAGCGGGCCTTTGTCCGGTTCCGGAAGTCCTACGTCGCCCAGAGTTGTCGGCTCGGTCTCCCTGTGGGCTCTCGCTCAGCTCCGGACGGATTTTTGACGCACGGCGCGGCAAAGCGCGCCGCGTGGATCGGCGGGAAATGCGCCAAATGAAATAAGCGACAACCGCCGCTAAGAAAACCCATTCCATTGCAATCGTCTAACGTAGCTTGGCTCTTCAGGCCCGAGCATCGATGCTACTGTTAGATGCCCCTAGCGCTTCAGTTTGAACTCGACGCAGCGGCAATTACCAGCAGTTGAAGGGAGACTGGCTCCGTCTTCCGGGAGCTGCGCTGTCGCGGCTGACCGCGCCCTACGTCATGTGGACCTGACTCGCCCTGGCATGCGGGCAGACGATCGCAGCCAATCCGATCGAGGGCGCATGCGAGCCGATAAGGGTGCGGCAGCGCGCCGACGCGGACGCGACAATCTGTCCGAAAACCCGCCCCCGGCTGCTTCCGTCATGCTTCCGCAAGACGAAGAGCACCCTTGGATATGCCTTCTAAGTCATTGAAAAAATTGGCGCACCCGACAGGATTCGAACCTGTGACCTCTGCCTTCGGAGGGCAGCACTCTATCCAACTGAGCTACGGGTGCCTTGGCCGGTTCGGCGCCTTGCGAGGCGCGTCCGGCTCTTAACGCATTAAGACGCCGGTCGCAATCAGACGCGCTCAGAGCTTGCCTCGGGCGAGGCGCGCCACCGGGGATGACGGGAGTCGCGCCGGTCGATTAGGGTCCGGCGCATGATCCCCGTCACAGACGACATCGCCATTTCCGAAAGCGAGATTCTGGAAAGCTTCGTGCGCGCGTCGGGCCCGGGCGGGCAGAACGTCAACAAGGTCGCGACCGCCGTGCAGCTTCGCTTCGACGCGCGCCGTTCACCGTCGCTGCCGGAGCCCGTGCGTCTCGCGGCTCGAAAGGCTCGCCGGCGCGCGGCTCACCAAGGACGGAGTCGTGGTGATCTTCGCCGACCGCTTCCGCACGCAGGAGCGCAACCGCGCCGACGCGCTCGACCGTCTGCTCGCCTTGATCCGCCGCGCCGCCGAAATACCGAAGAAGCGGCGGCCGACGAAGCCGACGAAGGCATCGAAGGAACGGCGACTTAAGGGCAAGAGCGAGCGGAGCGGCGTGAAGAAGCTGCGCGGGCGGCCGGTGGCGGACGACTAGGCCGAAGCCTTTCGCCGCGTGCCGCGTCGACGCTCAACGCGCCCGGCCCGGCGAAGACAAGATAGAGAAAAATGAAGCAGAAGAGGATCGCCGCCTCACCGTGGTTCAGGACGGGGAAGAAGCCTGTCGGGGCGTGCGCCATGAAATAGGCGACGGCCATCTCGCCGGAAAGAAGGAACGCGGCGGCGCGCGTGAAGAACCCGACCAGGATCAGCAGCCCGCCGAAGGTCTCCAGCACGCCGGCCAGACCCATCAGCGAGAAAAGAGCGATCGACATCGGCATCTCGCCGGCCGGGAAGCCGAACAGCTTCATCGTGCCGTGCTCGATGAAGAGCAGCGCCGCCACGATCCTGAGGGCGGCGAGCGCGTAAGGCGAAAATGCGGAAAGGCGATCGGACATCATGGCTCCTGCGGACGTTGCGCCGCCTTATTTAGCGAACCTCGTGCCGGCGCGAATTCCGGAAAGCGCCTCTTCAGCAAAACGTGAGGACCCTTCAGATAACCTGCGCACCTGCGTGTCACCGAAGGATTTTAGGTCAGTCACACGTCGAGGTTCGCTACGGAGAGCGCGTTCTGCCTGGATGAACTCGCGCCGCGGCTCGACCTCGTCGCCCATCAGCTTGGTGAAGATGTCGTCGGCCTCGTCGGCTTCGCGGATCCTCACCTCGAGCAGCGAGCGGACGTTCGGATCGAGCGTCGTTTCCCAGAGCTGCTCGGGGTTCATCTCGCCGAGCCCTTTGTAGCGCTGCATGCTGACGCCCTTGCGGCCGGCGGCGAAGACAGCCTCAAGCAGGTCGCGCGGACCGTGGATCGGCATGTCGACGCCCTTTCGCCTGAGCGTTGCCGTGCGCAGGTAGATCTCCTGAAGCTTCGCGGCGTGCTGGTCGAGGCGGCGCGCGTCGGCGGAGTGGAGCAGTGCTGCGTCGATCGTCTGCACCTCGCTGACGCCGCGCACCATGCGCTCGAACGTCAGCCCGGTCTGCTCGGCGAAGCTCCCGCTCCAGCCGCGCTCGGTCTCGTCGGAGAGGATGTCGAGGCGGCGCGCGATATAGGCGGCCGCCTCGTGGCCTCGCTCGTCATTCGACAGCAAGTCCGGGATTCAGCGCGCCGGCGATCGCCGCCTGCTCGACCACCTCGCGGTCGTAGCGCGAATGCAGGCCGTCGAGGATCTGGCGCACCTGCAGCGCCTCGTCGACGATGGCACGAAGATCGACGCCGGCGCGCTCCTCGCCGGTCGCCAGCGTCCAGCACCGCCTTCGTCGAGGCCGCCGTCGATCAGGAAATGCTCGAGCGCGCGCTCGTCCTTCAGATACTGCTCGGACTTGCCGCGCGTGACCTTGTAGAGCGGCGGCTGCGCGATGAAGAGATGTCCGCGCTCCACCAGGTCCGACATCTGCCGGAAGAAGAAGGTCAGAAGCAGCGTGCGGATATGGGCGCCGTCGACGTCGGCGTCCGTCATGATGATGATCTTGTGGTAGCGGAGCTTTTCCGGATTGAACTCCTCCGCGCCGATGCCGGTGCCGAGCGCGGTGATCAGCGTTCCGATCTGCTCGGAGCCGAGCATCTTGTCGAAGCGCGCGCGCTCCACGTTCAAAATCTTGCCGCGGAGCGGCAGCACCGCCTGAAAGGCGCGGTTGCGCCCCTGCTTGGCTGAGCCGCCGGCGGAATCGCCCTCCACGATGAAGATTTCCGAAAGCGCCGGATCGCGCTCCTGGCAGTCGGCGAGCTTGCCCGGCAGCGAGGCCATGTCGAGCGCGCCCTTGCGGCGCGTCAGGTCGCGCGCCTTGCGCGCCGCTTCGCGCGCCGCGGCCGCCTCCACGACCTTGCCGACGATCGACCTTCGCCTCGGCCGGATGCTCCTCGAACCAGGCGCCGAGCGCCTCGTTGACGATGCCCTCGACGACCGGCCTCACCTCGGAGGAGACGAGCTTGTCCTTCGTCTGCGAGGAAAATTTCGGATCGGGAAGCTTCACCGAGAGCACGCAGGTCATGCCCTCGCGGCAATCCTCGCCGGTGACGGAAAGCTTCTCGCGCTTGGCGATGCCCGAGGTTTCCGCGTAGCCGACCACCTGGCGCGTCAGCGCGCCGCGGAAGCCGGCGAGATGCGTGCCGCCGTCGCGCTGCGGGATGTTGTTGGTGAAGAGCAGCATGTTCTCGTGGTAGGAATCGTTCCACCAGAGCGCCGCCTCGACGGTGACGGAATCGCGCTCGCCGCGCAGCACGATCGGCGCCGGAATAAGCGGCTTCTTGGCGCGGTCGAGAAAGCGCACGAAGGCTTCCAGCCCACCTTCGTAGTGAAGCTCCTCGCTCTTCTCGTCGGGGCCGCGGCGGTCGGTCAGACGGATTCTGACGCCGGAATTCAGGAACGCCAGCTCGCGCAGCCGATGCTCCAGCGTGGCGTAGTCGTATTCCGTCATCGTGAAGGTCTTCGGCGAGGCGAGGAAGGTCACCTCCGTGCCGGTCCTGTCCGCCGGAGTCGCCGGTCACCTTCAGGTCGGCGTCGGGCTCGCCATCAGTGAACGACATCTCGTGCGCCTTGCCGGCGCGCCAGATGCGAAGCTTCAGCCAGGTGGAAAGCGCGTTGACGACGGAGACGCCGACGCCGTGCAGGCCGCCCGAGACCTTGTAGGAGTTCTGGTCGAATTTTCCGCCGGCATGGAGCTGGGTCATGATGACCTCGCGGCGGAGACGCCCTCGCCCTTGTGGATGTCGGTCGGGATGCCGCGGCCGTTGTCGGTGACGGTCACCGAGCCGTCGGCGTTCAGCGTCACCTCGACCTTCGAGGCGTGGCCGGCGAGCACCTCGTCGATGGAATTGTCGACCACCTCGTAGACCATGTGGTGGAGGCCGGAGCCGTCGTCGGTGTCGCCGATATACATGCCCGGCCGCTTGCGCACCGCGTCGAGGCCCTTCAGGACCTTGATCGAACTCGGCGCCGTATTCCGGCTCTGGCAGCGCGCCGGCGAGGGCGCCTTCGGTGGGCGATTCCATCATGATCGAATCAGCTGATTTCGTGCGTTCGAGTGGTAGCTTATAGATGGTGCTTCGGGGCATGGAAATGAAGCCCAGAAAGGCCCTTCACGACCGCTTTCTCGGTGCCGGAAAATTAAGGTTTTTCAGCGACTTGCGATCGACGACCGCCGCGCCGGCGAGAAGCGCGCCCGGAGCCGCGGTTGACCCAGCGCAGCGCGCGCGGCCGGCGAAGCAGCCGTCCGACCCGCGAGGCCATCAGCACATAGCTGCCGTCGACCGCCGTCACGACGAGAATGTGACCGCGACAAGCTCCGCATAGCCGAGCGCGGAAACGCCCGCGAGATCGATCAGATTGGGCAGCAGCGCGAGGTAGAAGACCATCACCTTGGGATTGCCGAGCATGACCGAAAGCGCAGTCAGGAACAGCCGGAACGGCCGCTCCGCCCTTGGCGCTTCGGCGCTCTCGACCTCGTACGGGCGCCGTCCACATCCGCCAGGCGAGATAGAGGAGATAGGCGGCGCCGACATATTTCAGCACGAGGAAGAGCCAGGCGAACGTCTTGGCGATGAAAGCCAGGCCGAGACCGCGCAGGTGAGCCAGAAGATGTCGCCGACGGCGAGCCCGAGCATATAGGCGAGCGCGCCGACCGTGCCGCGCACCAGCACACGCGCGACGAGCGCCGTGATCGCCGGGCCGGGCGAAGCCGCGGCGACGAAAAGCGCGAGCGCGAAGACGAAAAGCGCGGTCAGATCCATTCCGGTCCCACCTTCCTTCCGGCTCAGCCTAGCGGAAGCACAGTGCCGCCCGCCACCCGATAACGCGCCGCCTCCGCCGGCAGCTCGTCGAAAAGCGCCGGGTCGGCGCCGGTCAGGAAGGACTGGCAGCCAAGCGCCGCAAGCTTATCGAAGAGCGCGGCGCGGCGCGCGGCGTCGAGATGCGCGGCGACCTCGTCGAGGAGAAGGATCGGGGTCATGCCGCTCGTCTCCGCCACGATCGCGGCATGAGCGAGGATCAGGCCGATCAGAAGCGCCTTCTGCTCGCCGGTCGAGGAAAGCGCCGCCGGCATGTCCTTCGCGGCGAGCACGACGTCGAGGTCGCTGCGGTGCGGCCCTTCGAGCGTCCGCCCGGCGGCTCGGTCGGCGGCACGGCCGGCTTTCAGGCGATCGCGATACCAAAGCTCCGCCTCGGCCGCGCTCCTGCCAACGACCGCGCGGTCGAAATCGCCTTCCAGCGACAGCCGCCCGACGGGAAAAAGCGACGCGCCCTCGGCGCGCGCCATGCGCGGCAGAAAGAAGCGCCGCCGTCTCCGCGCGGGCGAGCGCGACGGCGACGGCGCGCTCCGCAAGCTCGGCCTCCACCGCATCGAGCCAACCGGCGCTCGCGTTCTCGTCGAGGATGCGGTTCCGCTGCGTGATCAGCCGGTCGAATTCTCGCGCGCGGCGTCCGTGGGCGGCGTCGATCGTCAGGACGAGGCGGTCGAGGAAGCGCCGCCGCTCCGAAGCCGGCCCTGTGAAAAGCCCGTCCATCGCAGGCGTCAGCCAGAGCACGCGCGCATAGTCGAGGAGAAGATCGGCGGAGGCGGCCGGCGCGGCGTTGATCCTGCACGGCGCGCGTTCGCGCCTCGCCGATCGCGCCTTCAACGAGCCCGGTGCCGAGCCGCGTCTCCTCGCCGTTTCGCGCAAGAGTTGCGGCGACCGCCCAGCCGCTGCTCCGCGCCGATCCGCGTGATCTCCTCGTAGCGCGCGCGGCGGAGCCCGCGGCCTGGCGTCAGAAGCGAGATCGCCTCAAGCAGATTCGTCTTGCCGGCGCCGTTCTCACCGGTCAGCGCGACAAGCTGCGTGCCGAAGGCGACGCTCGCCGCGGCGTAGTTGCGGAAATCCGTCAGCGACAGCGACCTGAGCGCCACGCAAGCGGGCGCAGGCGCCGTCGAGAGCTCGGCGAGAGATCCGGCACGCGCCCCTTACCAGAGCGGCGGCCCCGCCTGGCAAGCCTCGTCGGCGAAAGCGCGCCCGCTCACACCCGCATCGGCATCAGGACGTAGATCGCGTCGCCGTCGCCGGCATCCTGGATCAGCGTCGGCGAGCCCGGATCGGCAAGCCTGAACACCGCCTCCTCGCTCGTCAGCTGGTCGGCGATGTCGAGCAGATATTTGGAGTTGAAGCCGATATCGAGCGGCTCCGCCTCGTAGCCGACGGCGAGCTCGTCGGTGGCGCTGCCGGAATCCGGATTGTTCACGGCGAGCACCATCTTGTCGTCGGCGAGCGACAGTTTCACCGCGCGGCCGCGGTCGGAGGAGATCGTCGAGACGCGGTCGACGGCGTTCTTGAACTCCGCCTTGTCGAGCGTCAGCACCTTGTCGTTCCCCTTCGGGATGACCCGCTCGTAATCGGGGAAGGTGCCGTCGATCAGCTTGGAGGTGAGCACCAGGTCGCCGATCGCCAGCCTGATCTTGGAATCGGAGAGGCTGACCGCGACGTCGGCCGCCGGATCCTCCAGAAGCTTCTGGATCTCGCCGACGGTCTTGCGCGGCACGATGACGCCCGGCATGCCGTTGCTTCCCGCGGGCGCCGGCACCTCGGCCTTGGCGAGGCGGTGGCCGTCGGTCGCGACGGCGCGAAGCCGCGCCTCAGCGCCCTCGCCGATGACGTGGAAGTAGATGCCGTTCAGGTAGTAGCGCGTCTCCTCGGTGGAGATCGCGAACTGCGTGCGGTCGATCAGCCGCTTCAGGACTTCGGCGGAAAGCGTGAAGGCGACCGGAAGATCGCCGGCGTTCAGGTCCGGAAAGTCGGAATCAGGCAGCATCTGCAGCGCGAAGCGTGCGCGCCCGGCCTTCAGCGCCATCGCCTGCCCGGTCTCCGTGTCGAGCGCGATCTCGGCACCGTCGGGAAGCTTGCGCACGATATCGTAGAGCATGTGGGCGGGGACCGTCGCAGCGCCCGGGCTGCTCGACCGCGGCGGGCGCCTTGTCGACGATCTCAAGATCGAGGTCGGTCGCCTTCAGCGACAGCTCGCTTCCCTCCGCGCGGATCAGCACGTTGGCGAGAATCGGGATCGTGTTGCGCCGCTCGACGACCCGATGGACGTGGTTGAGCGCCTTCAGGAGGTTCGCCCGTTCAATTCTGACGCGCATGATTTCAATCCATGGAAACCGGGCCGAATCCCCCGTGCCCAGCAGCTCAAAGGGAACCGAACTTGACCCGGCAAATCCTGAAAGACAAGAGCCGGAAGGCGCGTCGTTCGCGGCCAGGGAGGCAGGTCGCGACGGCGCCTTCCGGCTCCTTGCCGACCAGGCGCTAGTCCTGGATCAAGCGCTTCAGAAGCTCGATCTCCTGGGCCAACGCCTCGTCGGCGGCGGCAAGCTCCTCCACCTTGCGCACGGCGTGCAGCACCGTGGTGTGGTCGCGGCCGCCGAAACGTTTGCCGATCTCCGGGAAGGAGCGCGGCGTCATCGTCTTCGCCAGGTACATCGCGATCTGCCGCGGGCGCACGATGGCGCGCGTGCGGCGCGCCGACAGAAGGTCCTGCTTCGAGACATTGTAGTGGCTCGCAACGACCTTCTGGATGTCCTCGATGCGGATGCGGCGCGGCTCGCGCGAGCCGACAAGGTCGGCGATCGCCATCTCGGCGACCTCCATCGTCATCGGCGCATCGGAGAACTCGGCGCGGCAGACGAGACGGTTCAGCGCGCCGTCGAGATCACGGCCGTTGCTGGCCACGACCTGCGCGACGTAGTCGAGCACGGCGTCGGGGATGACGAGGCTCGGATTGCGCTCGCAGGCCGCCGCCAGCCGGCCCTCCAGGATACGCCGGCGCATCGCGAGGTCGGGCGACGCCATGCCGACGACGACCCCGCCCTTCATGCGCGAGCGCACGCGCTCGTCGACGCCCTCAAGCTCGGCCGGCGGACGGTCTGCGGCGACCACCACCTGCTTGCCGCTGTCGAGCAGCTGATTGAGCATGTGGCAGAATTCCTGCTGCACGGCCTTGCCGGTGAGGAACTGCATGTCGTCGATCAACAGGATGTCGATCGAGCGAAGCTGCTCCTTGAAGTCGAGCGCGGAGCGATCGCGCAGCGCCGCGACGAACTGGATGGTGAAGCGCTCCACCGTCAGATAGCGGGCGCGGCGGTTCGGATCGAGCGCCCGCGCCTCGTGCGCGATCGCCTGCAGAAGATGCGTCTTTCCGAGCCCGACTCCGGCATGGATGTAGAGCGGGTTATAGGCCGGCGCGCTGCCGTGCGGCGCCGCGGCGACGGCGCGCGCGGCACGGCAGGCGACGTCGTTCGAGCGCCCCTCGCAGAAGGTCGCGAAGGTCAGGCGCGGATCGAGCGGCGAGCCGGCGAAGCGATCGCTGCCAGCGTCCGTCGCCGGCGACGCGGCGCCGGCTTCACCGAGCGGCCGCGTTGACGTATCCTCCGCCACGACCCGCAGCGCCGTGCGCCGCATCACGTCGACGCGGCGGACGCTCTCGTCCTCCTCGCGCCAAAGCGCGAGCAGCCGGTCGCCGTAGTGCGACTTGATCCACCCTTTCAGGAATACGGTCGGGACCGGAAAGGCGCACGACGCCCGCGGTCGTCCCCTCCAGATCAACCCTGGCGAACCAAGAACTGAAAACATCCTCGCCCAACTCCGCTCGCAGCCGGCGCCGCACGCGATCCCACATGCCGGCGGCTTCCTTCAGGCCCGCAGCATCTGACCCCGCTCGAGTCTTTCTGGCGAACTCCCGCTCGCTTGCCGCACCCGCAGACATTCAAGGCCTCCAAGATCATATCTCATGTGTTTGTTCTTTACGCACGTGCACACGTCACGACTGGACCCACGGCAGACCCGCCGCCTTCCATCCCTCAACCGTACCTCGGTGCCCCTCCGCGTCGCGGGGGCCCTCGAAGCCGCCCGCGACGTTGTAGCAGCGCGTGTAGCCGGCGGCGGTCATCGCCGCCGCCGCCGAGGCGCTGCGCGCGCCTGAGCGACAGATGAAGAAGAGCGGCGCGTCGCGTGACGACGCCCCGCCACTTCAGCGCGTCGCTCAGCGTCTCGAGCAAACGCCGGGTTGACTGCGCCGGAGGGAAAGCTCTGCCATTCGACGCGGAAGCAGCGGCGCGCCGGTCTCCGAGAGTCGGGCAGGCCGACATAGCTCCACTCCGCGGCGGTCCGCACGTCGACAAGCGCCGCGCCCGGCTCGCTCGCCAGCGCGCTCCCAAGCTCTCCTTCGGCGTGACGTCGCCGAGATAGCCCCGCGCCATCAAACACAAATGCTCCCTCTGCGGCCGAACGCATCCGGCCGCGCCCTCACGCGAATCGAAATTGATGCGACAGCCCCCCAGACACGGAGGGCACGCCAGGACCTCCCGGATGGGAGAGACGCGCGCCAGGCAACTCGACTCGACGAGGAACGAAAAACTCGTTCGCGCGGGAGAACGCTTCTCAACTATCGCTCCCCGCTGCCTCTTCTTACTCGTTCCGTTGCCGGGCTCGCCCCGTCCGGCAAGACCATAACAAACCGAGGTCGGCAGTAAACGGGTCAAGAGGCGCGACAGTCGCGCGACGGTGCGCGCTGCGTCAGTTTCGTGACGGCCAAATTTTGGCAAGCCTCGGCAATACCAACGCAATTGCACTGAGTGCGTCCACACGCCGCGATGCGAATGCCACAGGAACTTTTTTTTCGCGGCGGCGCTTGACTCGCTGTCGATCTCGGGTCCCGCTTGCGGGACAACTCGTAATGCTCTGCTATCCATTAAGGAATTTAGAGTGCGTTTTCAGCGAACCGACTTCAGGCCCGATCGAAATCCTGCGGAACTGCGCAGTGCGTCGCCGTCGCGACTTCCGGTAAGCCCTTGTCGTTTCTCGCACTAACGAAAAAGGGCCCGAACCGAGGTCGGGCCCTTGCTCATCCGTTTTGTCGAGGCGCTCAGGCGAGTGCCTCGACGCGATGGCTCAGGCGCGAGACTTTGCGCGACGCGGTGTTGCGGTGGACGATGCCCTTGGATGGCCGCCCTCATGATGTGCGGCTGCGCCGCCCGCAGCGCGTCGCGCGCCGCCGACCTTGTCGCCGGAGGCGATCGCCTCCTCGACCTTGCGGATGAAGCCGCGCATGCGCGAGCGCGGAACCTTGTTGACCGCCGTCCGGCGCGCGATCTTGCGCATGGCCTTCTTGGCCGACGTGGTATTCGCCATTTCCGTTCCTTGGTCTTGGATCGCGTGACCCGCACTGAGTATCCGGCGCGGATCGCGACAAACAACAATCGCGGCCTTGGGCCGCGGGATTGAGCGCAGTCCTATAGGTACGGTGCCCCTCTGCGTCAAGGAAAAGCGCGGAATTCCGGCGCTAGCGGCCGCGGAAGTTCGGCGGGCGCTTCTCCAGGAAGGCCGCCATCCCCTCCTTCTGGTCCTCCGTCGCGAAGAGCGCGTGGAAGAGCCGGCGCTCGAAGCGCAGCCCTTCGGCAAGCGGCGTCTCCTCGGCACGGTTGACGCTCTCCTTCACCATCATCACCGCGGCACGCGGGAAGGAGGCGATCTTCTCGGCCATCTTCAGCGCCTCCTCGACAAGCTCGGCCGCAGGCGACGATGCGCGAGACGAGCCCCATCCGCTCCGCCTCTTCCGCGTCGATCAGCCGGCCGGTCAGGCAAAGCTCCATCGCCTTCGCCCTGCCGATCAGCCGTGCCAGGCGCTGCGTGCCGCCGGCGCCGGGGATGATGCCGAGCGTGATCTCCGGCTGTCCGAACTTGCGCGGTGTCGGCGGCGAGGATGACGTCGCACATCATGGCGAGCTCGCAGCCGCCGCCGAGCGCGTAGCCGGCGACCGCCGCGATCGAGCGGCTTGCGGCATTCGGCGACGCGGTCCCATTCCGCGCACGAGATCGTCGACATAGGCGGTGACGAAGTCGGTGCCCGCAACCTCGCGGATATTGGCGCCGGCGCAAAACGCCTTCTCCGAGCCGGTGATGACGACGGCGCCGATCTTCGTCGTCGGCTTCGAACTCCGCGAGCGCGTGATTGACGTCGGCGACGAGGCCCTTCGACAGCGCGTTCAGCGTCTTCGGGCTGTTCAGCGTGATCAGCCCCGCGCCGCCGCGGCGCTCCACCAGGATGTTCTCGTAGGCCATAACCGTCCTTCTGCCACTAGATGCCGGCTCTCCCTTTATCGGAGCATGATCTTTCCGAAAACCGGTGCCCACTTTCGGATCATGCTCTAGCGCTGGCAGACGGGACAATAGAAAGTCGAGCGCCCGGACTGAACGATGCGGCGGATGATGCCGCCGTCGTTCCTCGGGCACGGCTCTGCCCTCGCGGTCGTAGACGGCGAAGCGGTGCTGGAAGAGGCCGAGCTCGCCGTTCGCCTGCACGTAGTCGCGAAGCGATGAGCCGCCGGCTTCGATCGCGTCGGCGATCACCGCCCTGCACCGCCTCGACCAGCCGGACGAGCCGTGGCGGTCGGTTTGCCGTCGGCGCGGACCAGAGTGCCGGCCGCGCGACGCGGCGAGAGCTCGGCCCGCCACAGCGCCTCGCAGACATAGATGTTGCCGAGCCCGGCGATCACCTGCTGGTCGGAGAGCGACGGCCTTCAGCGGCGCGGCGCGGCCCTTGAAGCGCGGCGCAAGCGCCTCGGCCGACAATTCGTTGCCGGTCGGCTCAAGCCCGAGCCCCTTCAGGAGCGGATGCTTCTCAAGGTCGCGCGGCGAGATCAGAAGCATGAAGCCGAAGCGGCGCGGATCGTTGTAGACGATGCGCTCGGCCCGCCCTTCAGGTGGAAGACGACGTGGTCGTGCGCGGCATCCTTGCTCGCCGGGTAGTAGCGTGGGTCGAGCCCCGCGGCTGCGCGATTTCTCGTCCGCTCTCGACGCGGAACGAGCCGGACATGCCGAGATGCATCAGAAGCACGTTGCCGTCGTCGAGCTCGGCAAGGAGATACTTGGCGCGGCGGCGAAGCGCGGTAACGCGGCGGCCCTTCAGGCGCGCGGCGAAGCGCTTCGGAAGGGGAAGCGGAGGTCCGGCCGCCGCTGCTCGACCCGCTCGATCACCGCGCCTTCCAGCACCGGCAGCAGGCCGCGCCGGACCGTCTCAACTTCCGGAAGCTCGGGCATCGAGGGCTTTTTCCTGGTTTCCCGCCTTAATGGCGCAGCAAGGCGCGTTCCTTTATGGTCGCGCCGGCTTCATAAAGCAAAATGCCGCCGGACCATGAGTGAGCGCGTTTCCTTCGGCTACGAGAGCGTCCCGCTTGAGGACAAGCAGGCGATGGTCGACGACGTCTTTTCGAGCGTCGCGCGCCGCTACGACCTCATGAACGACCTGATGTCGGGGGGCATGCACCGCGTCTGGAAGGGCGCGATGGTCTCCGCGCTGAACCCGCCGAAGCGCGGGCGACCATGGCGGCTCGTCGATGTCGCGGGCGGCACCGGCGACATCGCGTTCCGCGTCGCCGAGCGCTCCGAAGGCCACGCCGACATCACCGTCGCCGACATCAACGAGGCGATGCTCGACGTCGGGCGCAAGCGGGCGGAGCGGCGCGGCTTCACGAATGTCGCCTTCGTCGAGGCGAACGCCGAGGCGCTTCCCTTCGAGGATGCGGACTTCGACGCCTACACGATCGCGTTCGGGATCAGGAACGTGCCGCGAATCGAAGCAGCGCTCGGCGAAGCCTTCCGCGTGCTGAAGCGCGGCGGACGCTTCCTCTGCCTCGAATTCTCGGCCGTCGACACGCCGATGCTCGACCGCCTCTACGACGCCTTTTCCTTCAGCGTCATCCCGCGCCTCGGCCGCGCCGTGGCAGGCGACGCGGATTCCTACCGCTACCTGGTGGAGTCGATCCGCACCTTCCCTAACCAGGAGCGCTTCGCCGGCATGATCCGCGCGGCGGGATTCCGGCGCGTCACCTACCGGAATTTCTCGGGCGGCATCGCGGCGCTCCATTCCGGCTGGAAGCTCTAGGGGGCTTTGAGGGCGTGCGCGATCTTGTGCGGCTCATCCGCGCCGGCTTCGCGCTTGCCCGCGCCGGCTTCTTCGGCTTCATCGACATCGACGAGCTGCCGACGCGCGCGCAGGCGGCGTTCCGGCTGGCGCGGCTGATGGAGCCGCGCGGGCTTGCGACGGCGGAGCGCGGGCGGCGCATCTCCGACGCGCTGAACCGGCTCGGCCCCTCCTACATCAAGCTCGGGCAGTTCCTGGCGACGCGCCACGACATCGTCGGCGCGGAGATTGGCCGACGCGCTCGCCGGACTGAAGGACGACCTGCCGCCCTTCCCGACCGAGGAGGCGCGCGCCATCGTCGAGGCAATCGATCGAGCAGCCGATCGAGGCGGTCTTCGAGAGCTTCTCCGATTCCGTCGCCGCCGCCTCGATCGCGCAGGTGCACAAGGCGGTGCTCCGCCGGCCGGAGGGACACGAGATCGTGGCGGTCAAGGTTCTGCGGCCCGGCATTCGGCGCCGCTTCGCCCGCGACCTTCGCACCTTCTATGCCGGCGCCCGCTTTGCGGAGCGCAACGCGCCGGAGACGCGGCGGCTGCGGCCGGTCGCCGTGGTCGAGATCCTGGAGCGCAGCGTGTCGCTGGAGATGGACCTTCGGCTCGAGGCGGCCGCCTATTCGGAGATGGCGGAGAACGTGACGCTTGAATCCGACTTCCGCCTTCCCGCCGTCAATTGGGAGCTGACCGGCCGCGACGTGCTCGTCACCGAATGGGTGGAAGGCACGCGGCTCGCCGATCGTGAGGCGCTCGTCGCCGCCGGCCACGATCCGAAGCGGATCGCCGCATCGGTCGTGCAGAGCTTCCTGCGCCACGCGCTTCGCGACGGCTTCTTCCACGCCGACATGCACGAGGGGAACCTCTTCGTCGACAGCGCGGGGCGGCTCGTCGCGGTCGATCTCGGCATCATGGGGCGCATCGGGCCGAAGGAGCGGCGCTTCCTCGCCGAAATCCTCTTCGGCTTCATCCGCCGCGACTATCAGCGGATCGCCGAGGTGCATATCGAGGCGGGCTACGTGCCGCCCGCGCATTCGGCGGAGGACTTCGCGCAGGCGCTGCGTGCGATCGGCGAGCCGATCCACGGTCACCGCGCCAGCGAGATATCGATGGCGAAGCTCCTCGGCCTGCTCTTCGAGGTGACCGACATCTTCGACATGCAGACGCGGCCGGAGCTGGTGCTCCTGCAAAAGACGATGGTGGTGGTGGAAGGCGTCGCGCGGCGGCTCGACCCGGAGTTCGACATGTGGAGTACGGCGGAGCCGGTGGTCGGCGCCTGGATCGAGCGGAACCTCGGACCCACCGGTCGCCTGGAGCAGGCGGGCGACGCGCTGTCCGCGCTCGGGCATTTCGCCGGCCAGGTGCCGGAGCTCGCGCGCCGCGCCGAGCGGCTCAGCCAGGAGCTCGACCAGATGGCGGCGCGCGGCGTGCGCCTCGATCCGCTGACGGTGGAAGGAATCGGCCACGAGGTGGCGCGCTACGGGCGCTCGGGCCGGGTCGCGCTCTGGGTGATCGCGCTTGCCGCCGCTGGCGCGGCAGTCGTTGCGGTAACGGTTTCGGTGCTACGTTAGCGGCATGTCCCTTTCCGGCCGGAAGATCCTGATCGTCATCGGCGGCGGCATCGCCGCCTACAAGGTGCTGGAGCTGATCCGCCGCCTGAAGGACGAAGGCGCGCAGGTGCGCGCCGCGATGAGCCGCTCGGCGCATCATTTCGTAACGCCGCTTTCCGTTTCCGCGATCACCGGCGAGCCGGTCTTCCACAAACTCTTCGACACCGACGAAGAGAACGCGATCGGCCACATCCGGCTCGCACGCGAGGCCGACATCGTCGTCGTCGCCCCGGCGACCGCCGACCTCCTCGCCAAGATGGCGCACGGCCTTGCCGACGATCTCGCCTCCGCGATCCTGCTTGCGACCGACCGGCCGGTGCTCGTCGCGCCCGCCATGAACCCGAAGATGTGGGCGCATCCGGCAACGCAGCGAAACGTCGCGCATGCTTCGCGCCGACGGCGTGATCTTCGTCGGGCCGAACGGCGGCGAGATGGCGGAAGCGGGCGAAGCGGGCGTCGGGCGGCTCGCCGAGCCGGCGGAGATTCTCGCGGCGATCGCCGCGCATTTCGCGCCGGGAAACGGGCTGCTCGCGGGCTATCGCGCCATCGTCACGTCGGGACCGACGCAGGAGCCGATCGACCCGGTGCGCTACCTCGCCAACCGCTCGTCCGGCCGGCAGGGGCACGCGATCGCCGCAGCGCTCGCTCACGCGGGGGCAGAGGTGACACTGGTGAGCGGGCCGGTAGAGCTCCGTCCGCCGCCGGGCGTGCGCACGGTTCCGGTCACGACAGCGCAAGAGATGAAGGACGCGGTCGAGGCGGCGCTTCCCGCCGACATCGCGGTGATGGCTGCGGCCGTCGCCGACTGGCGGGTCGCGCCTGGCAAAGAGAAGATGAAGAAGACCGCAGGCGCGCCGCCGGCGCTCAAGCTTATTGAGAATCCCGACATCCTCGCGGGACTCGCGGCGAACCCTGAACGACCGAAACTTCTCGTCGGCTTCGCAGCGGAGACGAATGGCGTCGTCGAGAACGCCAAGGCGAAGCTCAAGAAGAAGGGCTGCGACTGGATCGTTGCAAACGACGTGTCGGAGAAGAGCGGCGTGATGGGGGGCACACGCAACCGCGTGCATCTCGTCACCGCTTCGGGCGTCGAGGACTGGCCGGAGATGGCGAAGGAAGAGGTGGCCAGGAAACTCGTTCAGAAGATCGCGAAGCACTTCAAGAACACGCCAGCGCGGTAGAATGTCCGGGCAGCTGGAATTCGAACTGAAGGTTCTCGACCCGCGGCTTCACGAATGGGGCCTTCCGGCCTATCACTCCGATATGGCGGCCGGGCTCGACCTTCGCGCCTGCATCGATGCACCACTTTCGATCGAGCCGCAGGCGCCGGCGACCATGGTCCCTTCCGGCGTCGCCATCCTGATCAACCGGCCCGACGTCGTGGCGCTGGTGCTGCCCAGAAGCGGGCTCGGCGCGCGGCATGGGATCGTCCTCGGACAGGCGGTCGGCACCATCGATCCGGACTATGCGGGCCCATGGCTGATCCCGCTCGTCAACCGCAACGCGCTCGGCACGCCGCCGGTCGTCATCAATCCCGGCGACCGCATCGCGCAGGCGGTATTTTTGCCGCTCATTCGGCCAAACTTCCGCGTAGTCGAGGAATTCTCCGTCAACACGGCGCGCGGAGCCGGCGGCTTCGGCTCGACCGGCTGAGGCTCGCGGCCTCGCATCCGCCGCCGTTCTCGCCTAAATACCGAGAAAGCCAAGGAGGAGGCGACCATGAATGACGCGCCGAAGAAGGCTGCAGCCCGCCCACGTTCCAGGCCGCGGCCGCATCTACAACTCGATCACCGAGACGATCGGCGACACGCCGCTCGTCCGCCTCGACAAGATCGCCAAGGCCGAAGGCGTCAACGCCAAGCTCATCGCCAAGCTCGAGTTCTTCAACCCGATCGCGAGCGTGAAGGACCGGATCGGCGTCGCGATGATCGAGGCGATGGAGAAAGATGGGCGCATCCGGCCCGGCGAGACGACGCTGATCGAGCCGACCTCGGGCAATACCGGCATCGCGCTCGCCTTCGCCGCCGCCGCCAAAGGCTATCGGCTGATTCTCGTCATGCCGGAGACGATGAGCGTGGAACGGCGGAAGATGCTGCGCCTATTGGGCGCCGAGCTGGTCCTGACGGAAGGCGCGAAGGGCATGAAGGGCGCAATCGCCAAGGCCGAGGAGATGAAGGCGATGACGCCCGGCGCCGTCATCCCGCAGCAATTCGAGAACCCCGCGAACCCGGAAATCCATCGCCGCACGACGGCGGAAGAAATCTGGAACGACACCGGCGGCAACATCGACGTCTTCGTATCCGGCATCGGCACCGGCGGCACCATCACCGGCGTCGGCCAGGTGCTGAAGAAGCGGAAGCCCGACCTTCACATCGTGGCTGTCGAGCCGGCGGAAAGCCCGGTCCTCTCCGGCGGGCAGCCGGGCCCGCACAAGATCCAGGGGATCGGCGCGGGCTTTGTGCCCGCCGTGCTCGACACGAAGATCTACGACGAGGTCGTGACGGTGACGAGCGAGGAGGCCTTCACCTATGCGCGGCTTGCGGCGCGGCTTGAAGGCATCCCGGTCGGCATTTCCTCCGGCGGCGCCATCGCGGCGGCGCTCAAGGTCGGACGCCGGCCGCAGTTCTCGGGCAAGAATATCGTCATCATCATCCCCTCTTTCGCCGAGCGCTATCTGTCGACGGCGCTCTTCGAAGGGCTCGACGCGTGACCTGAGCCGCCTATCCTGGTAGTCTAAAGCATGACGAAGCTGCTGATTCTGCCATCGCCAAGGTTCAGGCGCTGCCGGAAGAAATCCAGGACGAAGCCGCGGAGGTGCTCTTCGCTATTGCGTCCCGCGGCGAGGGCTTGGTCGTCCTCGACCCCGAGACGCGGAGCGCAGTTCTGGAGGGATTGGAGCAGGCGCGTCGAGGCGAGTTTGTGAGCGCGGAAGGAGTTGACAGGCTGT
Source organism: uncultured Alphaproteobacteria bacterium (assembly GCA_963778625.1). Lineage (GTDB taxonomy): Bacteria > Pseudomonadota > Alphaproteobacteria > Rhizobiales > Afifellaceae > DASWJZ01. The sequence goes on along the minus strand of CAVZVB010000016.1, from coordinate 279,208 downwards.
TGCGGCCGCGCAGCGAATAAACGTTCGCTATTCTCCGCGCGCGTTCCATGACCTTGCTGATATTGTTGCCTATCTCGACGAGCGCTCGCCGGCGGCTGCCCGTGTCGTTCGACGTGCTGTCGAGGCGAGCACAGCAATGCTTGCAGACTTTCCGGAGCTTGCTCCCCTTACCGACATTCCGGAGGTCCGGGAGATGACGATCGTTCGCTATCCCTACAAGGTCTATTACACGGTCTTGGAAGGCGAGGTCTGGATACTCCATATCCGCGATGCACGCCGCCGACCCTGGCCCGACGAAGGCTAAATCAAGGCGTGCCCGTGACTTCCCTCACAGCCATCGGCTTCGACGCCGACGACACGCTTTGGCAGAACGAGCAGTTCTTTCGTTTCACAGAAGCGCGCTTCAAGGCGCTGCTCGGCGACTATGCGGACGCGGAGCACACCGGCGCCCGGCTGCTTGAGACCGAGCGGCGCAACCTTCAGCGCTACGGCTTCGGCATCAAGGGTTTTACGCTGTCGATGATCGAAACGGCGATCGAGGTCACGGAGGGACGCATCCCCGCTGACGTCATCGGCGAAATTCTCGAAGCCGGCCGCGACATGCTCTCGCATCCGGTCGAGCCATTGCCGCATGCGCACGAGACGCTGGAAGCGCTTGCCGGAGATTACCACATCGTGCTCATCACCAAGGGCGACCTCTTCGACCAGGAGCGGAAGCTCGCGCAATCCGGCCTCGGCGAGCTTTTCGACGCGGTCGAGATCGTCAGCGACAAGAGCGCGTCGACGTACGAGCGCATCTTCGCCCGCCACGCCGACGGCGCGGCGCGCGCCATGATGGTCGGGAACTCGCTCAAGTCCGACGTGGTGCCGGCGATCGAGGCGGGAAGCTGGGGCGTCTACGTGCCGCACGATTTGACCTGGCCGCTCGAACACGCCGAGCCGCCGGTTGGAGAGCCGCGGTTCCGGGAGCTCGCACATCTCGGCGAGCTAAAGGGGCTGATCGCGGAGATCGGCTAAGTCAGATCAGGCGCGTTGCGACCCCGAGCTTCTTCCCGGCTGCAGCCAAGCGCTTGTCCAACGTGACAAGCGCGGCTCCGTCGTCGGCCGCGATGGCCAGGTGAAGCGCATCGGGTGCCCTAAGGCCGAGCCGATGCTCGTCGGCGAACTGCGCAGCCATCTTGAAATGCTCAGGCTTCACCGCGAACGAAGCCACGGCCCCAGTCGCCATTTCGGCAAACAATGTTTTCGCCCGGGCCCGGTACAATTCGTCGATCTGTCCCGTGCGTACCTTGAACGAAAGCGCCGCCGAAAACTCGGCCGTAACCCAATCGCTGATCGCGAGGCCTTGCGGCTCGGCTGTGCGGAGCCAGGTGAGGACTCGGCTCGTCGTTTGTTCGTGCGTAAACGCCGCGACGAGAACCGACGTGTCGAGGTAAAGCGTCAATATCGATAGTCGTCGCGCATCCGACGCATGAACTCTCCGGCCAATTCTTCCTGTTCCGGCATTGACTGTGTAAGCGCGCGCAAAGCCTCAATATCGATCGGCTTCCTAGGCGTCGCCATGCCAGTGAGCCGTGCTACCGGCTTGCCGCGCTTGGTGATCTGAACCGTCTCGCCTTTCGAGACGCGCTCGATGAGCTCGCTCAGGTGCGCCTTCGCGTCCGCAACGCTGACCGTATCCATCGCAGCTCTCCTGACCATCTAGTTGGTCATATAGCTTCAGAACGGCGGTGCCGCAAGCGGCCCGCCCGGCGGCCTCAAGTCGCGAGCGTTACGCCCGCCGGCTCCGTCTTGTCCTTGTAGCGGCAGATGTCGGCGATCACGCATTCGGGGCATTTCGGCTTGCGCGCCACGCAGACGTAGCGGCCGTGCAGGATCAGCCAGTGGTGGGCGTGAAGCTTGAAGCGGTCGGGCACCACTTTCTCCAAGAGGTCGGCGACGGCGTCCGGGTCGGGGCCGGGCGCAAGCCCGGTGCGGTTGGAGACGCGGAAGATGTGCGTGTCGACCGCGATCACCGGCTCGCCGAAAGCGATGTTCAAGACGACGTTCGCGGTCTTGCGCCCGACGCCCGGCAGCCTCTCCAAGCGCTTCGCGCTCGCGCGGCACCTCTCCACCGTATTCGTCGACGAGGATGTGCGAGAGGCGCATCACGTTCTTCGCCTTCATGTTGAAGAAGCCGAGCGAGCGGATCGCCTCGACGAGCTTCGCCTCGCCGAGCGCCAGCATCTTCTTGGGCGTGTTGACCTTGGCGAAGAGCGGCTTCGTCGCGCGATTGACGCCGGCATCGGTCGATTGCGCCGAGAGCACGACGGCGACGAGCAGCGTGTAGGGATTGACGTACTGAAGCTCGCCTTTCGGCTCGGGTTCTTCGCCTGGAGCCGCGAGAAGAGAAGCTCGATCTCCTCGGGCTTCAGCCGCGAGCGCGCCGCCGGCTTTCGCGCCAGCTTGCGGGGCTTTGCGGCTGGAACCGCCTTCCGCATGTCTTTCTCCCTGGGCATGATCTTGTCCGAAAACCGGTTCCCACTTTTCGGGATCATGCCTACCGCGCCATCCGGAGCGCCTCGCGGCGCTTCAGGCTTTCGGCCGGCCACAGCGCCTTCGTGTCGTAATAGACCTCGAAGGCCGGCACGCCTTCCGGCAGCACGACCCAGGGCAACTTGGAGCGCGTGTAGATGTGGACGTCGGGCGCAATCGCGGTCGGATCGTCGAGCGTGCCGATCCGCACGAAGCGCAAGACGCCGCGCCGTCCGTAGTCGCTCCACACGCGCGATCCCGCATGCGGGACAGCGGTAGATGTCGTGCGGACGGCCGCTCTCGGTCGGCATCGAGACGGGCTCCGGCGCTGCCCGAAAGGATCTCGACGCGGTCGGTCTCGATCAGCGCGTTCAGCACGAAGGCGCTGCCGGTCTGCCGCTGGCAATCCCTGCAATGGCAGCAATGGACGAACATCGGCGCGCCCAAGAGCCGATAGCGCACGGCGCCGCAGGAGCAGCCGCCTTCAAGGGGTGCGTCCATTTGGAAGTCCTTTCCCTTCTCCCGAGCCGGGCAAATGATCGTATATTGCGGAGCGATGACCACCGACAACTTCGACGACGTGATCTTCTCCGCGACGCTCGTGCCGCACCGCTCGCTCGGGCGGTGCGGGCTTTCTTGCTCCTGATGGGCGGCATCGCCGGGCTCTGGTTCCTGCTCGGGCTCTTCTTCTGGTCGCTCGGCGCCTGGCCGATCGTCGGCTTCGGCGGGCTCGACATCCTGGCGATCTATGTCGCCTTCAAGCTCAACTACCGCGCCGCGCGCCACTACGAGGAGGTTGCGGTCAGCCGCAGCGAGGTCGTCGTCCGCAAGGTGACGGCCTCGGGCCGCGCGCAGGAGCTCCGCTTCAACCCGCAATGGGTGCGGCTTGAGGTGGAGGAGGTCGAGGACGAGGGTGTCGCCCGCGTCGCGCTTCGCGCGCGCGACCGCCGCGTCCCGGTCGGCGCCTTCCTCAATCCCGAGGATCGCAAGAGTTTTGCCCGCGCTTTCGGCGCGGCGCTTGCCGCCGCGCGCGGCTTGAGGCGGCGCGCGCAAGAATCGGGTGGTGGCAACGCCGTCTTCCGCGCCTATTTGCGGCGCGAAAGGAACAAGCCCATGGCATTCGAGGCGCAAATTGCCGAGGCGCGGCCGATCGTGAGCCGACCCGCGAGACGTCGAGCGACTACGACGTCGTCCGGCAGGTGATCGAATACGTCACCGCCAACTGGCGCGACCAGCCGTCGCTGGAGTCGATCGCGGCACAGGTCGGCATGGAGCCGACGCGGCTGCAGAAGCTCTTCACGCGCTGGGCCGGGCTTTCGCCCAAGGCGTTCCTGCAGGCGCTGACGCTCGACCATGCGCGCGCGCTGCTTGAGCAGTCGGCGACCGTGCTCGACACGACCTACGAGGTCGGGCTCTCCGGCCCTGGGCCGGCTGCACGACCTCTTCGTCACGCACGAGGCGGTGACGCCCGGCACCTATCGGGCGCGCGGCGAAGGCCTCGTCATCCGCTACGGCTTCCACCCCTCGCCGTTCGGCACGGCGCTGGTCATGGCGACGGAATACGGGCTTGCCGGCCTTGCCTTCGCCGACGAAGGCGAAGAGACCGCGGCGCTCGCCGACATGATGCGGCGCTGGCCGAAGGCGGAATATGTCGAGGACGACGCCGGCGACCGCACCGCTCGCGCCGCCGCATCTTCGACCGCAACGAATGGCGGCCGGAGACGCCGCTCCGCGTCGTCCTGATCGGCACGGATTTCGAGGTCCGCGTGTGGGAGACGCTTCTGAAGGTGCCGTTTGCCGGCGCCACAACCTATTCCGACGTCGCCCGCCGCATCGAGCAGCCGAGCGCGGCGCGCGCGGTCGGCGCGGCGGTCGGCAAGAACCCGATTTCCTTCGTCGTTCCCTGTCATCGCGTGCTCGGGCGTTCCGGCGCGCTGACCGGCTACCACTGGGGCCTGACCCGCAAGCGCGCGATCCTCGGCTGGGAGGCCGGGATCGCGGGCGGCGGCACGGCTTGACGGGCGCGGCGCGGCGGCCCATTTTCGGTCCTTAGAATCGTTCCAGAGACCTGCGCGCCTTGAACGCGCAGAAAGGACCGGAAATGTTCATCCAGACCGAAGAGACGCCGAACCCGGCGACGCTGAAGTTCATCCCCGGCCGCGTCGTGCTCGACGAGGGCACGCGCGATTTCCGCAGCCCCGACCGACGCCGAGGTCTCGCCGCTCGCGAGCCGCATCTTCGCGGTCGACGGCGTCACCGGCGTCTTCCTTGGCCACGATTTCGTAACGGTGACGCGCGACGAGCGCCGAATGGCCGCACATCAAGCCGGCCGTGCTCGGCGCGATCATGGAGCACTACCTCTCCGGCGCCCCGGTCCTCGACGAGGGCTCCGCGGAGGATGCCGACGACGCCAATTTCGACGAGGCGGATTCGGAGACGGTCGCCGTCATCAAGGAGCTGATCGAGACGCGCGTCAGCCCGGCCGTCGCCAATGACGGCGGCGACATCACCTTCCAGGGCTTCCGCGACGGCGTGGTGTTCCTCCACATGCGCGGCGCCTGCTCCGGCTGCCCCTCTTCGACGGCGACGCTGAAGCAGGGGATCGAGAACCTGCTGAAGCACTTCGTGCCGGACGTGACGGAAGTCCGCCCGGTCTGACCGGCCCCTCCCTCAGCCTCGACAGCATCGGGGCGCTTCAGTAAGCGATCCTGATGCTGCTTCTTGCAATCGACACGGCGGGACCCGCTTGCGCGGTAGCCCTTCTGCGCGGCGAGGACGGCACGGCCGAAATTCTCGCGCGGAGTAGCGAGGCGATCGGCAACGGCCACGCCGAGCGGCTGATGCCGATGATCGAGGCGGCGCTCGCCGAAGCGGGCGTCGCTTTCGCCGACCTCGACCGCATCGCGGTGACGACCGGGCCCGGCTCCTTCACCGGCGTCAGGGTCGGCGTCGCGGCTGCGCGCGGGCTGGCGCTGGCGCTCGACATCCCGGCGGTCGGAATCGGCAGCCTCGACGCGCTCGCCTTTCCGGAGGTGCGCGGGCGCGATTCCGGCACCGTCGTCGCCGCTCTCGACGCGAAGCGCGGCGAAATCTACGCGCTCGCCAAGGACATCGGCTCCGGCACGACGCTCTTCGAGGCGATGGCCGCTCCGGCCGACGTGCTGGCGGCGAAGCTCGAAGGCGCGCGCCCGCCGCTCATCCTCGCCGGCGCCGGCGCGCCGATCGTCGCGGCAGCGTTCGCCGGCGACGACGTCGAGATTGCGGCAACGCCGGACTCTCCGACATCGCCGACGTCGGACGCCTCGGCTTGCTGATGCGCGGAGCCGACGCCGCCGGCGCCGCTCTACGCTCGCGCCGCCGATGCGAAGCCGCAGGCCGACAAGGCGCTTCTTCACCGATGACGCTCTTCGGCAGGTCGGCGTTCTCGATCCGCCGCGCGACGGTCGCCGATTGCGACGACCTCTCCGATATCCATGCGGGCTCGTTCTCACGCGGCTGGAGCGGAGCGGAGTTCGAATCGCTGCTCGTGCAGTCGGGCACGCACGCACTGATCGCGCACCGCCGCAATCCCCTCGGACGGCGCAGCGCGGCGGGCTTCATCCTCTATCGCATCGTCGCCGATGAGGCGGAAATCCTGACCGTCGCCGTCGCGCGCGAAAGCCGCCGACGCGGCATCGGCAGCGCACTTCTCGAAGAGGCGCTGAGGCACGCCTATCGCGAAGGTGCGGAGCGCATCTATCTTGAAGTGGAGGACACGAACCGCGCCGCGATCGCGCTCTATCGCTGGGCGGAATTTCACGAAACCGGCCGCCGCGCCGGCTATTATAGAGAGGGTCGGGCAGCACCCGGAGGCGCGCTTGTCATGCTTCGGCAACTCCGTTAGGCCGACCGTCGGAGAGCGTCTTGTGAGCAACGAACCCCGCCGCCGACTGGAAGCCGCCTGCGCCGAAAAGGGCATGCGGATGACGGAGCAGCGGCGCGTCATCGCGCGCGTTCTGGAGCAATCCGACGACCACCCCGACGTCGAGGAGCTCTACCGCCGCGCATCCGCGGTCGATCCGAACATCTCCATCTCGACCGTCTACCGCACCGTGAAGCTTTTCGAGGATTCCGGCATCATCGAGCGTCACGAATTCCGCGACGGGCGCGCGCGCTACGAGACGCTGCCGGAAGAGCACCACGACCACCTGATCGACCTTCGCTCCGGCGACGTCATCGAGTTCCGCGACGAGGAGATCGAGAAGATCCAGGAGCGGATCGCGCGAAAACTCGGCTACAAGCTCGTCGATCACCGGCTGGAGCTCTACGTCGTGCCGCTCGACAAGGAGCGCTGAGCGAAGCGCGCTCGCCCCCGATGCTCGGACAAATCCGCTTCTTCGGCACCGTGCTCCTTGCCGCGCTTGCGCTCGCGGTGCTCCTGCCGTTCCACGTCGTCGCGATCAGGATCGGCGGGCGCTCGACGATGAAGGTCGCGCAGCTCTGGCAGCGCTTCGTCTGCGCCCTGATGGGTATCCGCATCACGGTGACCGGCACGCCCGCCACGGATCGCCCGCTGCTTCTCCTCTCCAACCACAATTCGTGGCTCGACATCCCGATCCTTGCGAGCGTCGCGCCAGTCTCCTTCATCGCCAAGCAGGAGGTCGCGGGCTGGCCGGTCGTCGGCTTCTTGGCGCGCGCGCAGCGCACCGTCTTCGTCGACCGCAACCGCCGCCACGCGACCGGCGCGCAGGCCGACGCCGTCGCCGGACGGCTCTCGAAGGGCGACATCATGGTGCTCTTCGCGGAAGGCACGTCGAGCGACGGCAACAAGGTGCTGCCATTCCGCTCCGCGCTCGTCGGCGCGGCGCAGCGCGCGATTGCCGACGGCGGGGTCGCGACCGTGCAGCCGGTCGCGATCGCCTATCCGCGCATGCTCGGCCTGCCGCTCGGCCGCCAGCACCGGCCGCTCGTCGCCTGGTACGGCGGCACCGACCTGCTGCCGCATCTGAAGCGGATTCTCTCGGAGGGCGGCGTCGACGTCAACGTGGTGTTCGGCCCGGCGCACCGGCTTTCCGCGCGCGACGACCGCAAGCGGGTGACGCAGGAGGCGGGCGATCTCGTGCGCCGGCTGGTCGCGGCGATGAATTCCGGCCGGCGCGCCGGCGGAAATTCTCGCCGAGCAGGACGGCGGCGCGCCCCTAGCCCGATTCCTCCGTTTCGGCTAAAGGATGGCGCGTGATCGATCGCACGGGAAAGCCGCTAACCCTTTGATGACCAAGGCGCGCCGAGTCTTCATCAAGACCTATGGCTGCCAGATGAACGTCTACGATTCGGAGCGGATGGCGGAGATGTTCTGGCGGCGGAGGGGTACGGCGCAGCGGAGCGCCCGGAGGACGCCGACCTCATCCTCCTAAATACCTGCCACATCAGGGAAAAAGCCGCCGAGAAGGTCTATTCGGAAGTGGGCAAGCTGCGGCTCATCAAGCAGGCGGCGCGGGCGGACGGCAGCGACATAAAGATCGCCGTCGCGGGCTGCGTCGCGCAGGCGGAAGGCGAGGAAATTCTGAAGCGCGCGCAAGCGGTTGACATCGTGGTCGGGCCGCAGAGCTACCACCTCCTGCCGGAGCTTCTTCAGCGCGAAGGCCGCGCGGTCGAGACCGAATTTCCGGCCGAATTCCAAGTTCGACCACCTGCCGGAACCCGGGATCCGGAACATGCATCTTCTGCCGCCTCGTCGGCAGAATGTTCCGCTGCAAAAGAGCGATCGGCCGCACCGGTCTCCGCGTTCCTCACCGTGCAGGAAGGCTGCGACAAGTTCTGCACCTTCTGCGTCGTGCCCTACACGCGCGGCGCGGAGGCCTCGCGGCCGGTCGCGAACGGATCGTCGAGGAGGCGGAGCTGCTTGTCGGCGCGCGGCGTGAAAGAGCTCATGCTGCTCGGGCAGAACGTGAACGCGTATCACGGCGACGGCGCCGGACGGCGCGCACGGCTTCGCTCGCGGCGCTGCTCGCAACGGCTGTCAGAAATCGATGGTCTCGAGCGGCTTCGCTACACGACGAGCCATCCGCGCGACATGAGCGACGATCTGATCGCAGCGCATCGCGATCTGCCGAAGCTGATGCCCTATCTGCACCTCCCGGTGCAGGCGGGCTCGGACCGCGTGCTTCATGCGATGAACCGCGGGCACGATCGCGGCTTCTATCTGCCGGCTCGTCGAGAAGCTTCGCGCGCGCGCGGCCCGACCTCGCGCTCTCCGGCGATTTCATCGTCGGCTTCCCCGGCGAGACGGAAGCGGATTTCGAAGCGACGCTGCGCCTCGTCGAAGAGGTCGACTACGCGAGCGCCTACTCGTTCAAATATTCGCCGCGCCCCGGCACGCCGGCGGCGGAGATGGAGCAGGTGCCCGAAGACGGTGAAGGCGGAGCGGCTGCGCGCCTGCAGGCGCTGATTTCAAAACAGCAGGCGGCGTTCAACGCGCGCATGCGCGGGCTGACGATCGACGTGCTCTTCGAGAAGCCGGGAAAGCATCCCGGGCAGATCGTCGGCCGCTCGCCGTGGCTGCAGGCGGTGCAGGCCGACGCGCCGCCGAGACTGATCGGCACGATCGCGCCGGTCACGATCGAGGCGGTCGGCGCGAACAGTCTGTTCGGCGCGTTGAAGGACGCGACCGACGCGCGAAAGGGCGATCGCTTGAACCTGGCCCGCGGCGGGAGCGTTTCGCGGGTCGACAAGCGTGGCGACGGGGGGCGATGTGGAAGGGCGCGGCGGGGACGACGCGCAGCAGATCGATCTCGTCTTCGAGAACAACCGCCTCGCCTCCGCGCTCTGCGGAGAGTTCGACCAGAACCTCGCGCTGATCGAGCGGCGGCTCAAGATCGACGCGCGGGCGCGCGGCAACATGGTGACGCTCTCCGGCCCGCCGCGCAGCTGGCGCTGGCGCGGCGCGTGCTGGAATCGCTCTACGACCGGCTGCTCGAAGGCTACGACGTGCTGCAGGGCGACGTGGAAGGCGCGATCCGCATGGCGGAGGCGGAGGAGGCGCAGCTGCCGCTGCCGACGCTCGACGGCCCCGGCCGCATGCAGCTCGCCCGGATCGCGACGCGCAAGAAATCCGTCGTCGCGCGGACGCCGATGCAGGACGCCTATATCCGCGCCATGGACCGCTCCGAGCTCGTCTTCGGCATCGGCCCGGCCGGCACGGGAAAAACCTATCTCGCCGTCGCCTTCGCCGCGGCGATGCTGGAGCGCGGCGACGTTGAGCGCATCATCCTTTCGCGCCCCGCGGTCGAGGCGGGCGAGCGGCTCGGCTTCCTCCCCGGCGACATGAAGGAGAAGGTCGACCCGTATCTCCGCCCGCTCTACGACGCGCTCTACGACATGATGCCGGCCGACCGCGTGGAGCGCGGCTTCGCCTCCGGCATCATCGAGGTGGCGCCGCTCGCCTTCATGCGCGGGCGCACGCTGTCGCGCGCCGCCATCATCCTGGACGAGGCGCAGAACGCCACGTCCATGCAGATGAAGATGTTCCTGACGCGGCTCGGCGAGGATTCGAAGATGATCGTCACCGGCGACCCGACGCAGAGCGATCTTCGCCCCGGCGAGATTTCCGGGCTCTACGAGGCGACGCGGATTCTCGACGGCGTCGACGGCGTGGCGATCGTGCGGTTCACCGGGGCGGACGTCGTGCGCCACCCGCTGGTGCAGCGGATCGTCGATGCGTACGAGCGGGACGAGCGGGAAGAGACGGATTTGGGGGGATAGAGCGCGGGCACGCCGTAGCACCTCTCCTTTTGTCATCCCGGCCGAGCGAAGCGAGAGCCGGGACCCATGCGCACCGCCCGCCGCCGCATAGGCCGACACCGCGCCGCCCGCCCCGCCGAAGCCGCGTTCATGGGTCCCGGACAAGCGCTGCCGCGCTTTCCGGGATGACAGGCGGAGAGGAAGCGGCATTCTGGACGACCGCAGCGTTGAAAGAGAACAGCCTTGAGGGAGTGAACAATGGCAAGACCCGTCGCGCTGGTGACCGGCGCGTCGTCCGGCATCGGGCGCGTCTTCGCGAAGCGGCTGGCGAAGGACGGCTACGATTTGGTGCTGACCGCGCGGCGCGAAGAGCGGCTGAAGGACGCTGGCGCGCGAGCTTGAGAAGGCGGGCGCCAAGGCCGAGATCATCGTCGCCGATCTTTCGACACCGCGACGGCGTCGCGAAGGTGGAGAAGCGCGCGGGCGCGGGCGACATCGCGATGCTCGTCAACAACGCCGGCTACCAGACCTACATGCCCTTCGTGGAGCTCGACCCCGACGTTGCCGAGGCGCAGATCCACGCGATGGTGACGGCGGTCGTCAGGCTCTGCCGCGCCGCGCTCCCCGCGATGCTGAAGCGGGGCGCGGGCGATAATCGTCAACGTCTCCTCCACGCTCGCCTTCTCCGCCGGGATGACCGAGGCGTTCCTGCCGAAGCGCGCGAACTACGCGGCGACGAAGGCCTTCGTGAACGCCTTCACCGAGATTCTCGCGAGCGAGGTTTCCGGCACGGGCGTGCGCGTGCAGGCGCTCTGCCCGGGCGTGGTCAGGACCGAGTTCCACGATGTCGACGGCGAGCCGAAGCTCCGGCCGAACATCCCGCTGCTTGAGCCGGAGGACGTGGTGCAGGCCTCGCTCGCGGGCCTGAAGCTCGGCGACGTGATCTGCATGCCGGCGCTGATCGGATCGCGCGCTGGCGGAGCGGGAGAAGGAGGCGCGGAGCGCGATGTTTCGGGCGGGGGTGAGCGGGGAGATGGCGGAGAGGTATCGGGGGTGTGAGGGGAGCGCGACGCGGAGCAAGTTGCGATCCGGATCCGGATGAGGCCACGCACATTGACAAGGCCACCGCTTGCCGGCACACGCCTACATCGCGATGGAAGATACCCCCGGTCAGCGAGCGTGTGCCTACTGCGGGTCGAGTAGCGACTTGACACGCGAGCATCTGTGGCCTCGCGCGCTCCATCAAAGACTTCTCGACTCATCCGAGAAAGGCGAGAGCCTGTTTTGGCTGGCTAAGACGGGAAGAGAGATAGGGGGCGAGCCCACCATCCGTGACGTGTGTTTAAGATGCAACAACGGCGTATTGTCTGATCTTGATAGCTACATAGTACGAGCATTTGATACTTACTTCTCAAAAATACTGCACCGGCATGAGAATGTAGTCTTCAAATATGACTATCATCCTCTCAAGCGCTGGCTTCTTAAGTTATGCTTCAATTCATCTCGGATTTACGCCGCTAACGATCTGTTCGTATACGAACCGCTCCTTCCTTACATAATGGGGCGGTCAGTGGCGGCGGGGCGCTCCGTCCAGCTGCTTTGCCTTCTAACGTATCCCGACCAGATTTCGGCCGCGCGAAACGAGACCGAGGAACCGGAGGCATTTTATTATCCGACGGTCAATCGCGTGGGTTTTGCTTGGCTAAACATAGAGGGCCGCGGCCGAAAACTGCTTAGAGCAGTGCACCTTCAATCTTTCTCATTCTTCCTCGCCTTCTTCGATCCGAATGAAGGGATATCTAGCCAAAAGTATTTTGCTGAAGCCTTCGCCCAGAAATTTCCTGGAGCATCAATCCTTCGACCATCCCATGAGAGTGCCACACTGATTTGTGACGGCATGAGCGCATGGGATTTAATTGTAAACTCACGGGCGGTCAAGTTCACGCATGGATGAACGTACTGCGCGCGACTAGCTCTGCGTCCGGGCGTCGTGCGGATTTTTGTGAACACACCCCAGCCCGATCCAATTGATCAACTGCGCGGGATTTTAGCCACCCAGACAAGATACCTTGACCTCGTAATTCACCGGCTTTCGGACTTCCACGGGCGAAGTCCTGACGATCAAAACGTCCTGCGGGTCACGCTTCTCATGGCTCAAGGGCTAGGGGTCACCATCCACTCCGCCCTCAAGCTCACTGCTGAGCGGGACATGGCAATTCCAGATTGCTTCGGATTGGCGCGTTCGGGATTCGAGCTGGCAGTGAACACCTGCTTCATAGTGGCTGAAGGTGTGGACGCCGCACGGCGAGCCGATAACCATGCAATGCAGAAGACGTATCGAGATATGCATCGATCGGGCGAGATCGGCGGAGTTCGCTTCGAAGTCTCGCGCAACGAACAACCCGCCAGCGCATCAGGACCGGGCCTCGACGAGGCCCTCGAGCAATTCAGTCGCAAGGGCAAGGAGCTGACGGCGTGGACACCAGTAAATATTTCCGATCGAATAAAGGCCGTCGCGTCAGTCGATTCCAGTGCGGCAATCTCTCTGTCGGGCGCCGCCTCTGCAATCTTTCGCCACGCCTCCGAGCTACTTCACGGAACTGTACTTCGGAGTCCTTTTCTTCTGGTCCGGTGGTCAAGGGGCAGCGCGAACCAAGGCGGAATTTGCTTCCCGTTGGCAGGAGCACTTCATAACCGTATTCACAGCCTTGTTCTTTGCATCGAGTGCCGTGGTCCAAGTCCACGCGCAGAAGTAACGGAAAGTCAAACTTCCACGGGCACAGCAGGAGATTTGGCTCGAAGTGCAAGCTGTGCTCGATAGGCTGCGGGCATCGACATAGACCTCGACGGTGAGATGCGTCGCCTCTAACGCCAGCGCTCGCAGGCCCAGCCGTCGAAGTCCGCGTCGTTGCCCAGCCAGCAGCCGAGCTCTCCCCGCCGCGCCGGAGCCAGGCCTACGGCGCGCGCCGCGGCGGTGAGGCGGGGCGACCCCTCCCCTAGCCCCTCCCCGCAAGGGGGGAATAACGTTGGCGGCCTTCTTCTTTCCCCTCTCCCGCAAGTGCTATCGTCGCGGCACGTGAAGACATGTCGAGGCGGCCAATGCCCAAGCCGAAGACGAGCGCGACATCGAAGCCGCCCATCAGCCGCTTTCCCGTGCCGGCGCTGAAGAGCCTGCCCGCCGACATCCGCGCGAAGAATCGAGGCGGTCGCGGAGAAGGCGGGCTTCGTGCCCGAACGTCTTCCTCGTGCTCGCGCACCGGCCGGACGAGTTCCGCGCCTTCTTCGCCTATCACGACGCGCTGATGGAGAAGGACGGCGGGCTGACGAAGGCGGAGCGCGAGATGATCGTGGTCGCGACCTCGGCCGCCAACCAGTGCCAGTATTGCGTGATCGCGCACGGGGCGATCCTGCGTATTCGCGCGAAGAACCCGCTCATCGCCGACCAGGTCGCGGTCAATTATCGGAAGGCCGACATTTCTCCGCGCCAGCGCGCGATGCTCGATTTCGCGCTGAAGGTGGCGCTTGAATCGCACGCGGTCGGCGACGCCGATATTGCGGCGCTGAAAGCGCACGGCTTCAGCGCCGAGGATGCTTGGGACATCGCCGCGATCGCGGCGTTCTTCGCGATGTCGAACCGCATGGCGAATTTTCTCGCGATGCGGCCGAACGACGAGTTCTATGCGATGGGACGGAGGTAGAGGGCGTCGCGGCCTTCATCCTTCCCCTCTCCCCGGCCCTCCCCCGCCCGGCTTCGCCAAGGCTACGCCGGGCACGCAAGGGGGGAGGGAGAGCGCGCTGCTCCGGCCTTCGCGGGCCGTTAAGCTCCGCCGGTGCTAATAGACGCGCATCGTTCCTGAACCCCGGAGAGCTTCCCATGCGGACCATGCTTCATCGCCGCACGCTGGTCGTGGCAGCGCTGGCGGGCGCTTGCGGTCTGGCGATCGGCTTCGCCGCGGCCAAGGTCGCGTATCCGCCCCTCGACGTGATGCTGAAGAGCGGCAAGACCATTATCGGGCAACAGATCGCCTATCCGGCCGGCACGCCGGAGGTGACCGCGGCGATCGTCACCATGCAGCCGGGCCAGGCGACGGGCTGGCACCGCCACGACGCGCCGCTCTTCGCCTATATGCTCGCCGGCGAGCTGACGGTCGATTACGGCGCCGACGGCAAACGCGTCTATCACGCCGGCGACGCCTTCCTCGAAGCGTTCAAGAGCGAGCACAACGGGACGAATACGGGCGCCGACGCGGCGCGCGTGCTGGCGGTGTTCATGGGCGCGGAGGGCGTGGCCGACACGGTGCCGCGCGCGGAGTGAGACGCCGCGTGTCGATTCCGGCCCGCCTCGCTCGTCGTGTGGATGGAAGGCCCACACGACGGAGAAGCGACAATGACGACGAGCACCCCAACCCCACCCGGCTACGCCGAGGCTACGCCGGGTAATTCCTGGAAATCCGCAGCGGCGCTTGCCGGGCGGCTGATCTTCGCGGCCGTGTTCATCATCGCGGCGTTCTTCAAGTTCGCCGGCATTGGCGGCACGGCGGCCTACATCGCCGCGGCCGGGTTCCCGCTGCCGCTGTTCCTCGCCTGGTGTGCCGCGATCTTCGAGGTGCTCCTGATCCTCGGCTTCCTCTCCGGCGCGTTCTTTACCGAGACGGCGCTTCTTGCGGCGCTCTACGTGCTCTTCCTCGGCTTCACCTTTCACGGGCCGGCGCACTGGCAGGGCGACATGGGGCAGTTCGAGTTCGGCTTCTTCGTCGACCACTTCACCTTCATCGCCGGGCTCCTCTTCGCCGGCGGCCTTCGGGCCGGGGAAATGGGCGGTGAAGCTAGGGTGGATCGGGCGATAGAGGGGTGCGCGGCAGCTAAACCGCAGATGAACGACGGCTTCCGGATCGGTTCAGCCGCGGCGGCTTAAGTTCCGCTCGTCCTCAAGCAACGAGGGACACGAAAAAAAGACGGACGGGATCGAGCGCAACAGAGAACTGATGGAGAGCCCGATGTTCATGAAGACCACTCTCGCCGCCGTCGCCCTCGCCACCGCGGTTGCCAGCACGCCGATCGCCGTCGCCAACGCGGCGCCCCCGCCGGACTTCTCGATCTCGTTCGGCACCCCGAACGGCACGATCACCTTCGGCCCGGGCGGCGTCGAGTTCAACTCCGACAACTCGATGAGCTGCTGGGAAGCCAAGCACTACCTCGAAGGCGAGTTCAAGCACGTGAAAAAGATCGAGTGCAACGGCACCGTCTACACGTTCAAGGTCAAGAAGTTCAACTTCGGCCCGTGGAAGACGGTGAAGCTCAACAGCGACAACGGCCACTACTGGATCGTGTGACGCGCCACGCGAAATCGCCAACGACCGCGATCGGCCCGGGAGGAAACTCCCGGGCCGTTTCGTTTTGCCCGCGCGCAGGCTATCTCGCGTGGATGAGGCGTGTGAAAATCGCGATCCTGGTGGAGGCCGGCGACTGGCCGCCGAAGGCAGAGCTGAAGAAGATTGCGCGGCGCGCGGTGGAGGCGGCTGCCGCGGCAGCGTCCTTCCCCCCTCTCCGTCTCGCCCCCGCAAGCGGGGAGAGGGAGAGGGGTGAACAGGAACTCTCCCTCGTCTTCACCGACGATGCCGGAATGCGGAAGCTCAACAAGGCCTATCGCGGCAAGGATTCTGCGACCAACGTGCTCTCATTCCCGCAAGCCCCAATCGACGCCGTGACAAGGGCGGGCGCCGCCCCACAACCTGAGGCATCGCTTCTTGGTGATGTCATATTGGCGGCAGAGACTGTCGCCGGGGAAGCCACGCTTGCGATGAAGCCGCTTGAAGACCACATGGCTCACCTGATAATCCACGGGTTCCTCCATCTTCTTGGCTACAACCACGAGAGGGAGGCCGAAGCGGAAAAAATGGAGCAATTGGAGCGCGTTGCGTTGAAGACGTTGGGGATTCCCGATCCCTACGCGAGCGCCTAAAGGACGATGAGCGACGACCAAGGTCGAAGTCCCGATGGCCCTCCGGCCGAAACCGGGGGCCAGCAATCTGACATTGTAGGGCGTCTCAGAGCCGCACTTTTGGGCGCGCTCGGGTTGAAGCAGAACGGCTCCGCGCGCGCCGAAATCGAGGACGCGATCGCCGCCGACGAAGCCGCCGGCGAGACGCTTTCCGCCGACGAGCGCACGATGCTCCGGGCCATCCTGAAACTCGGCGACATGACGGTCGACGACGTGATGATCCCACGCGCCGACATCGAGGCGATCGACATCGAATCGACGATCGCGGAGGTGGTCGCGATCTTCAGGAAATCCGGCCACTCGCGCATGCCCGCCTACCGCGAGACGCTCGACGATCCGGTCGGCATGCTGCACATCCGTGACCTGATGACGTGGATCGCCGACCGCGCGCTCGCGCACGCGAACGGCACGGCGGGTGGCGCCGACGCGGCGAAGCCGCGTTTCGATTTCGCCGCCGTCGACCTGACGGCGACGCTGGAAGATTCGAAGCTCGTGCGCCCACTCCTCTTCGTGCCGCCGACGATGCCGGCGCGCGTGCTCCTGAAGCGCATGCAGGCGACGCGCACGCAGATGGCGCTCGTCATCGACGAATACGGCGGCACCGACGGGCTGGTGTCGCTGGAAGACCTGGTCGAGATCATCGTCGGCGAGATCGAGGACGAGCACGACCAGGACGAGGAGCCGACCGTGCGGCAGGTCGCCGAAGGCGTTTTCGTCGCCGACGCGCGCGCCGAGCTCGACGACGCGGCGGCGGTGATCGGTCCCGACTTCAAGGTCGGCGAGAAGAGCGAGGAGATCGAGACGATCGGCGGGCTGGTCTTCGCGCTGACCGGCCGCATCCCGCCGAAAGGCGAAGTGGTGGAGGCGGTGCCTGGCTACGATTTCGAGGTGCTCGACGCCGATCCGCGCCGCATCAAGAAGGTCAGGATACGCGACCGCGCCAAAGCCGCAGCGCCCGTGCGCCAGAAGCGCGCCGTGGCGGGGTAGATCAGTCCCAAGAGAGCTGATTTTTCGGCAGCCGGCCGCTCGGATCGAAGACAGCGACCTGATGCGGCGGCCGGTTGCTCCAATTCCAGAGCACGAGATTGAAGTCGTCGCCCCTTGCGCCAGGGGCGAAGCTCGGAACGACGATGCCTGCCTGGCCGTCCGCCGTCAGCCTCACGGCAAGCGACCACGATTTCGGCTCTCTGCCGTGAGCGGCATCGTCGAACCAAGCGCAGGCCAAGTCCGCCAAGCTTACTCCGTGAGGCGCGCGACCGGCGTCGGTCCTAAGGTCGACGATGTCCGTGCAATCCACCTCATAGGAACAGACGACATAAGGGTCGATCTTGAAGGCGAATCCCTGACTGGCCTCTCTGATCGCCGTCATGATCGTGAGGCTCAGATAGAGAGCCTCGATGCCCTTTGGATTGAACCTACCGCCGTGCACCGCGGCCCCTGCACCCGAAATCGGCTTAAAGGACCATCGCGGATCGTGCGCCCGAAAGCAGGTCCCTTGAAACCTCACGCATAGCCGCCGAGCGCGATGTGATCGAGATAGTCGCGGAGCATTGCGGCTTCGCCGGACTTCACCAAGGACTCCGCGGTGCGGCTGCCGAACGCGGAGAGCGGCTGGGCGCGGTACCATGCCAAGGCCTGCCGTTTGCCACCTGCCCACGCCGATATGCGGGTCAGGATTTCGAGCATCTCCTGGAGTCGGGCCTGCGTCCTCGGCGCTTCGAGCCTCGCCTTTTTGTAGAGCGTCTCGCGAGCGATCCCGACACTCTCGGCAAGGTGGCTCTTCGACATGCCGAAGGACTCGGCGACGTCGGCAAGATCGATCAACGCATCGGCCGAGACGAGACTATCGATCAGCGACACCTCAGCGACCAAGTCGTTACGCGCCCGATCCGAAAAAGCTTGGCTGCTCCCGCTGGCCGGAGTCGGCCCGGCGACCGCTCTCTTCCCGGGCTTTTGCTTCAGCTTTGGCGCTCTCATGTTCTGCCCTATTACAAGGGCATAATATATGGCATTAGCGACCGAGCTGCAAGCCGCCATTGCAACAAGCGCGCGCTTTACTTCGCTTCGTTGTAGCTCCTGATCCCGATCGCCTGCTGCTCGGCTTTGGTCAGCCAGCGGATGTCGCTCGGCGCGGTCTGCGCCATGCGGCGCAGCGTCGCCGGGCACGCCGAGCTCGCTGAGATAGGCCGCCATCACCGCTGTCGCCTCCGGATCGGCGCGCCCGTCGGCATAGGAGGCGGAGTGCAGCCCGACGCTGGCGCCGGAGCCGAGATAGCGCGTGTGCCCCGACAGGAACACGACGGCGCAGGCGGAGGCGCAGGAGTGATGCGCCGCGACGAGCGTGTCGATGTGGCGCCGGCGGATCTCCTCGCCGATCAGGATCGCCTCGCCGAGCACGCCGCCCGGCCCTTCGATCACCACCAGCGTCGGCGTGGCGCGCGAGACGGCGGCGTGGAACTCGGCGTAGGAGCCCGGCCCGATCACGCCGGTGACGAGAAGCGCCGTCGGCCCCTCCGCTGTTCCGTGCTGCTGGTCCTCGTGCAGCATCCGGTAGAATTCTTTGCGCTGCTCGTTGCCGTCCCGGCGAGGCCGAGAGAGGTAGCCGCAAGGAGGCTGAGCATGGCAAGTGCCGCAGCGAGCAGCCTTGTTAGGATGAGCTTCGTCATGTCGTCCGCTCGCGCGATTGAGCCGTCGCAAGTTTTCATTGGCGGCCGTAAAGATGCAACAGCAAAGCGCGCGCCAGGCAAACGAAGCGCTACCGACGTGCCCAAGTGCGACCGGAGGGACACGCCCCTTTGTCCCGCGCCAGTGCTTAACCGGCCCCTCACCACGAAACCAATTCGTCGAGACGCGGCAACAGCGCGGAAACAAAAGCCGTTTAGCGCCATTCGTCAAACGCACGCGAAGTGCGTGGGGACAAGGACGATAGATCATGGCTGGCAAATTGATTCTTGGCGCCGCTTCGGCGCTCTGCGTTGTTGCGGCGGTCGCGATCGGGGCGGCCTCGCCGGCGACGGCGGGGGTGACTTTCCCGACCGCCGTCAGCCAAATCCTTCGGCACCAGGAGACCGGCCCCGTCAGCCGGCTGCCGGCCGCGAAGAAGGACGCACTGATCGTCTGCGTGAACCAGGTTCTCGCCGACCTGCCGAACGGCAAGAAGCGCTACGTGATCGAAGCGACGAGCTTCGACGAGCTGGAGAACCGGTTCGGCAAGGTGGTCATGGAGAACCACGCCGAGTGGAAGCAGAAGATCGCGAAGGGCTGCGCCCACATCGTCGTGTGAGCCGAAAACGGCACTACGGCGACTGCAGGCCGATAAGCCTGGCCGGCCCTGTGGGCCGGCTTCTCGCGCCGCTCAGATAACAAGCATCCGCGCGTCGAACCGCGCCGCCTTGATTTTGGCCGCCGCACCCGTCAGCAACGGAAGGCGGCAGCGAATCGGCGGCCACCAATCGGTGCGGGGTTCATGGATCGCCTGGCAAACGCGGTCATCCTTTCCTGGGGATGGCGCCGGCGCGGCATCGCCTTCGGCGGCGGCGCCGTCTCGTCGCTCGCCATGGCACCGTTCTTCGCCTTCCCGCTCCTTTGGATCACGCTGCCGATCCTCGTCTGGCTGATCGACGGCGCCGTCGCGGAGACGAAAAGCGGCAAGGTGCGGCGGCTACGCCCGGCCTTCGCCGTCGGATGGTGGTTCGGCTTCGGCTATTTCCTCGCCGGCCTTTGGTGGGTCGGCAACGCCTTCCTCGCCGAGCCCGATCAGTTCGGATGGCTCTTGCCGATCGCCGTGCTCCTTTTGCCGGCCGGGCTGGCGCTCTTCTTCGGGCTCGGCGTCGCGCTGGCGCAGCTTCTTTGGAGCGACGACTGGCGGCGCATTTTCGCGCTCGCCGCGGGGCTCGGCGCGGCGGAGTGGCTGCGCGGCAACCTCCTCACCGGCTTCCCATGGAATGCGCTCGGCTACGCGCTGACCGCCGGCGAGATCATGATGCAGTCGGCGGCGCTCTTCGGCCTCTACGCGCTGAACGTGATCGCCGTCCTGATCTTCGCCGCGCCGGCTGCGCTGGCGCCGCTCGTCGGAGAAAGGCGCCGCAACGTCACGCTCCCCGCGCTTGCGCTCGTCGCGATGGCGGCGCTCGGCGGCTATGGCGTCATCCGCCTCGCGCATGCCGACCAGAGCTTCGTGCCCGGAACCACGATCCGCATCGTGCAGCCGGCGCTCGCGCAGCTGCAGAAATGGGACCCGACGAAGAAGGACGAGGTCTTAAGCACCTACTTCCACCTGAGCGCCTCCGACGCGGCGCCGCTCACGGCGGGAACGATCCTCGTCTGGCCGGAATCGGCGTTTCCCTTCCCGCTGACGGAGGATCCCGGCACGCTGGCCGCGATCGCCGAGCTGCTCCCGCCCGGGACGACGCTCGTGACCGGCGCCTACCGCGAGGAGTTCTCGCCGGTCGGCCCGACGCAGTACTACAACTCCATCTATATGGTCGGCGACGACGGGACCATTCTCGGCGCCTACGACAAGGTCCACCTCGTTCCGTTCGGCGAGTACATTCCGGCCGCGCAGCTCTTCGCGCGCCTCGGCATCCGGCAGGTGGTGCCCTACGGCTTCTCGGCGGGGCCGGCCCGCCGCGCGCTGACGCTTCCGTCGGGCACAAGCTTCTTGCCGCTCATCTGCTACGAGAGCATCTTCTCCGGCGCGGTGCTCGGCGAGGGCCCGCGGCCGGATTTCATGCTCAACGTCACCAATGACGGCTGGTTCGGGCAAACGATCGGCCCCTACCAGCACTTCCATCAGGCGCGCGTCAGAAGCGTCGAGGAAGGATTACCGCTGGTGCGCGCGGCCAACACAGGAATATCCGCGGTCATCGACCCCTACGGGCGGAGTATTTCTCAGACCCGTCTCGGTGAATCGACGATGATCGAAGCACTTCTTCCAGCGCCGATCCCCCCTCCTTTCTACGCCCAGTGGCGGCTTTCTCTGTTCATTCTATCTCTGGCTGTCTGCATATTGGTTGCGGCGACAAAGAATCTTTACCGTGCGTCCGCGGTATGATTGACTTGTTCATTATCGGCGATGCGCGGCCTCGATGTTCGCGATGCGGCTCGCCGATTTTCCACCTTGTGCCTCGGCACTCGGTATGCCGGGGCGGGGGCTCCAAGTCATTGGTAACGGAACCGTGAGGACGTTGTGATCGACGGTCCACTGAAGACGGGCAAGCGCCCGAACCCGACGGACATCTATGTCGGAAGCCGCATTCGGATGCGCCGAAAGATGCTCGGGCTGAGCCAGGAGAAGCTCGGGGAGCGCCTCGGCATCACGTTCCAGCAGATCCAGAAATACGAGAAGGGCACCAACCGCGTCGGCGCCAGCCGCCTGCAGGCGATGTCGGACGCGCTGGAAGTCCCGGTCGCCTATTTCTTTCCCGAGGCCGGCCCGCACCAATCCGGCGGCATGAAGGAAGAGAGCGCGACCTACATGATGGAGTTCCTCTCCACCTCCGAGGGCCTCGACCTGACCCGCGCTTTCACGAAAATCCTGAACCCGAAGGTCCGCCGCAAGCTGGTCGAACTGGTGCGCGCGCTCGCCGAAAGCAGCAGCGAATAGCCCTTCAACGCCCGCCGGCGGCAACCCAAGCATCTTGACGCGCGCGAAGCGGTGGGGAATGTCTCGCCGGCGGCGGCGAAGCTTGGCCGCTATTCCCAACAAAAATCGCCAGGGGCCCCATGTCACGTCGCAGCCATCTCTTCACCAGCGAGTCGGTTTCGGAGGGCCATCCTGACAAGCTCTGCGACCGCATTTCAGACGCCGTCGTGGACGCGCATCTCGGCGCGTATCCCGAGGCGCGGGTCGCCTGCGAGACGCTCGCCACGACCAATCGCGTGGTGATCGCCGGCGAAGTGCGCGGCTCCGCCGACGTCGACGCGCAGATGATCGAGAACCTGGCGCGCAATGCGATCCGCGACATCGGCTACGAGCAGAACGGCTTTCATTGGAAGAACGCGGTCGTCGAAGTGCTCCTGCACGAGCAGTCGGCCGACATCGCGCAAGGCGTCGACAGCGCCGGCAACAAGGACGAGGGCGCCGGCGACCAGGGCATCATGTTCGGCTACGCCTGCAAGGAGACGCCGGAGCTGATGCCGGCGCCGATCCTCTACGCCCACAAGATTCTGAAGCTCATGGCCGATGCGCGGCGGAGCGGGCGCGAGGCCGAGCTCGGACCGGACGCGAAGTCACAGGTGACCGTGCGCTACGACGACGGCGTGCCGACCGCCGTCGCCTCGGTCGTCGTCTCCACCCAGCATCACGATCCTAAGCTTGAGTCGGAGGACGTGAAGGAGATCGTCGCGCCCTACGTCAAGCTGGCGCTGCCCGAAGGCTGGCTCGACGACGATACGATCTGGCACGTCAACCCGACGGGAAAATTCGTGATCGGCGGCCCCGACGGCGATTGCGGCCTGACCGGACGCAAGATCATCGTCGACACCTATGGCGGCGCGGCCCCGCATGGCGGCGGCGCCTTCTCCGGCAAGGACCCGACCAAGGTCGATCGCTCGGCCGCCTATGCCGCGCGCTATCTCGCCAAGAACGTCGTCGCCGGCGACTTCGCGGATCGCTGCACCATCCAGCTCTCCTACGCGATCGGCGTGTCGAAGCCGCTTTCGATCTATGTCGACCTGCACGGCACCGGCCGCGTCGATGCGCACGACCTTGAACGCGCGCTCGGCGAGGCGATGGACCTTTCCCCGCGCGGCATCCGCCAGCACCTCGGGCTGAACCGGCCGATCTATGCGCGCACCGCGGCCTACGGCCATTTCGGCCGCGAGCCGGAAGCGGACGGCGGCTTCTCGTGGGAAAGAACCGACCTGATCGAGGCGATCGAAGCGGCGCTTTAGGATCGCGGGCGGAGCGAGGATGGCGTCACCGCCTGCGCGTCCCTTCAACTTTTGTCATCCCGGTTCGGCCGAAGGCCGAGACCGGGACCCATGATCAGCGTCGGGCAAAGGGAAGCGCATAGAGCGGCGCAGCCATTCTCGCCGATCAGCGTTCATGGGTCCCGGACAGCGTCGCGTGCCGCGCCGCTTCCGGGATGACAAAGGGAGGGGTATCGATTGCCCAAACGATGAGCGAAGCACAGCAGCGCCGCACGGGCTCCTTCTTCGGCCGGCGCAAGGGCAAGGCGCTGCGGCCCGGGCAGCGGCAGGCGCTCGACGCGGTACTGCCGGCGCTGCGCATCGATCTCAAGAACCCGGCGCCGGACAATCTCACGAAGCTCTTTCCGCTCCCCGTCGACGCCGTCCGACTGGAGATCGGCTTCGGCGGCGGCGAGCATCTTCTCCACGCCGCGCGGGAGAATCCGGCAATCGGTTTCATCGGCGTCGAGCCGTTCGAGACCGGCATGGCCAAGGCGGCGACGGCGATTCTGCGCGAAGGGCTCCGCAATATCCGCCTCTACGACGAGGACGCCGGGCCGCTCCTCGACTGGCTGCCGGCGCAGTCGATCGCGCAGATCGACCTCCTCTTTCCCGACCCCTGGCCGAAGAAGCGGCATTGGAAGCGCCGCTTCGTGAACCCGGAAAATCTCAAGCGGATCGCGCGCGTGCTTCAACCCGAGGGCCGCTTCCGTTTTGCCACCGACGTCGAGGACTACGCCGCGTGGACGCGCGAGGCGGTCGCGAAGAGCGGAGCGCTCGCGGCGACGGGCGAGCCGGAGAGCGAGCCGTGGCCGGACTGGCCCGGCACGCGCTATGAAGCGAAGGCGGCGCGAGCCGGGCGCGGCGCGACGTTCCTCACGTTTCGAAAAGCGGCATAGCCCGCATCCCCTCATCCGTCGCCTTCGGCGACACCTTCTCCCACTGGGAGAAGGTCCTCGCGCGTGAGCGCGACGATGCGGCCGAAGCCGGCGACGAGATGACCCGCTTCGACCTCGAAGCGGTAGAGGGAGAAATCGGAAAAATCGGCGTAGCGCGCCGCATCGGGGTGGCGTGCGACGAAGCGCCGCCGGTCTTCGGCGTCGGCATCCTTTTCGGCGCGACCGACGAGCGTCAGCCGCATCGCCGTCATCGCCTCGGAGCCCGGCGCCGGCTCGCGCACGAAGAGCAGCGACGCGCGCGGATCGCGCGCCAGATTCTTGGCATGCTCGGCGAGGTCGGAGAGGAGCATCAGCGGCGTGCCGTCGGCGGCGCACGCGGTCACCACATAGGAGGCGAACGGCCCGCCGCCGGCGCCAAGCGTCGCCAGAGCCGCGGCCCCGCCGGCGGCGAGCAATTCACGCGCAAGCATCTGGTTTGACGGCGTTTCTGCTGTCATCCGATGCGTCCTCGGCGGTGCTTAGAAAATGCTTGCCACATTCTGTTCGCATTCTGTTACAAAAGCGCGGGGGCGAGAGGCTGCCGCTTCGGTGGTCCGAAATTCATAGGAGCCGGCATGCCGACCATCGCGCTCGTCGACGATGACCGCAATATCCTCACCTCCGTCTCCATGACGCTTAGAGTCGGAGGGCTATCGCGTCACCACCTACAACGACGGAAGCACGGCGCTCGACGGACTCGCGACGAATCCCCCCGACCTTGCGATCCTCGACATCAAGATGCCGCGCATGGACGGCATGGAGCTGTTGCGCAAGCTGCGCCAGTCGAGCGACCTCCCGGTCATCTTCCTGACCTCCAAGGACGACGAGATCGACGAGCTCTTCGGGCTCAAGATGGGTGCCGACGATTTTATCAAGAAGCCGTTCTCGCAGCGGCTCCTGGTGGAGCGCGTCAAAGCGGTGCTGCGCCGCGCTTCTCCGCGCGACGGCTCTGCCGCGCGCCCGCCCGAGCAGAGCCGCATCCTGGAACGCGGCGCGCTCACCATGGACCAGGAGCGCCACACCTGCACCTGGAACGGCCAGAACGTCACGCTGACGGTGACGGAGTTTCTGATCCTCTTCGCGCTGGCGCAGCGCCCGGGCGTGGTGAAAAGCCGCAACGCCCTGATGGACGCCGCCTATGACGACCAGGTCTATGTCGACGACCGCACCATCGACAGCCACATCAAGCGGCTGCGCAAGAAGTTCAAGGCGGTCGACGACGAGTTCAACATGATCGAGACACTCTACGGGGTGGGCTACCGCTTCCGCGAGGCGTAAAATCAAGCCATGGTTGCCGACACCAATCGGCAGGAAGAGGTTCGGCGCAAGCGGTCGCTGGTGCCGCGGCTGCGGGCGTGGGCGCATGTTCTGCGGCCGGTGCAGCAGTGGCTGACGAGCCTCGGCCGCGCGACGACGTCGAGTCTCACGCGGCGCATCGTCATCCTGAACCTCGCCGCGCTGGTGGCGCTCGTCGCCGGCATTCTCTACCTGAACCAGTTCCGCGCCGGCTTGATCGACACACGCGTGCAGAGCCTGCTCGTGCAAGGGCAGATCATCGCCGCGGCGATCGCGGCGCAAGCGACCGCCGACACCGACGCCATCACCATCGACCCCGACAAGCTGCTTGAGCTGCAGGCGGGGCAAAGCGGCGCGCCCTACCGGTCCGGCGACACGTCGACGGATTTCCCGATCAGCCCGGAGCGCGTGGCGCCGCTGCTTCGCCGCCTGATCTCGCCGACGCGCACGCGCGCGCGCATCTACGACAATGACGGCGCGATGATCCTCGATTCGCGCGGCCTCTATATGCGCGGCTTCATCCAATCGATCGACCTGCCGCCGCTCGGGCAGGAGAAGAGCGTCATCGAGCGCTGGTGGGACGCGGTGAAGCTCTGGTACCGGCGCGGCGAGCTTCCGGTCTACGAAGAGATCGGCTCCGCCAACGGCCGCGAATACACCGAGGTCGCCTCGGCGCTCAACGGACAGGCGGCAAGCGTGGTGCGCGTCGGCGAGGACGGCGGGCTGATCGTCTCCGTCGCGGTTCCCGTGCAGCGCTACCGGGCGATCCTCGGCAGCCTGCTCCTTTCCACCGAATCCGGCGACATCGACGCCATCGTGCAGGCGGAGCGGCTGCAGATCCTGCGCGTCTTCCTGGTCGCCGCGGGCGTGACCGTGCTCCTCTCCGTGCTTCTTGCATCGACCATCGCCGGTCCGGTGCGCCGCCTCGCCTCCGCGGCGGAGCGCGTCAGGCGCGGCATCAAGCAGCGGCGCGCCGACATTCCCGACTTCGGCAACCGCAAGGACGAGATCGGCCACCTTGCGCGCGTGCTCTCCGACATGACCAACGCACTCTACAAGCGCATGGAAGCGATCGAGAGCTTCGCCGCCGACGTGTCGCACGAATTGAAGAACCCGCTGACCTCGCTCCGAAGCGCAGTGGAGGCTTTCCCGATCGCCAAGAACGACGAGCAGCGCGACCGCCTGCTCGGCGTCATCAAGCACGACGTCAGGCGACTCGACCGCCTGATCACCGACATTTCGGACGCTTCGCGGCTCGATGCGGAGCTGGCGCGCGAGACAAACGACCCGGTCGACATGGAGAAGCTCTTGCAGACGGTCGTGGCGGTCGCGCGCGAGACGCGGCTTGCCTCCAGCACGCGCAAGATCGAGCTCTCGCTCGAGCCGCGGCGCTTTGGCAAGGACGCCTTCTACGTGCTCGGCAACGACAGCCGCCTCGGCCAGGTCGTGAACAACCTGATCGACAACGCGCTCTCGTTCTCGCCGCCGGACGGGACCGTGCGCGTCCACGCCAGACGAGACCCGACGCGGATCGTGGTGACGGTCGACGACGACGGCCCCGGCATCCGCGCGGAGAACTTCGAGAGCATCTTCGAGCGCTTCTACACCGACCGGCCGGAGGGCGACGCCTTCGGCCAGAACTCCGGCCTCGGCCTCGCCATCACGCGGCAGATCGTGGAAGCGCATCGCGGCACGATCAAAGCTGAGAACCGGCGCTCTGCCGATGGACCCGACGGCGGGCGCGTGGAAGGCGCGCGCTTCACGGTCGTCCTCCCCGCGCCGGATTGAGCCATGTCGGAGACGGTGCATGGAACCGCGCTACTCTTTGGCGCCGATGGGGTGCTGATCCGCGGGGAGTCGGGCAGCGGCAAATCGGCGTTGGCGCTTCAGCTCATCCGGCGCGGCGGCAGGCTCATCGCCGACGACCGGCTTACGCTTTCAAGTTGCCACGGGCGGCTCGTCGCCAGCGCGCCGAGCGCGACCGCGGGGCTCATCGAGCTCAGGGGCCGCGGCCTCGTCAAAGTGCCGCATGAGCGAAGCGGCGTGATCCGGCTTGTCGTCGACATCGTCGCGGAGAACGGGGGCGGCGATCCGGAGGGGCTTGAACGGATGCCGGAGGCGCACCAGCTTACCGCCACGCTCCTCGGAATCGCGCTACCCCGCCAGCCGGTTCCGACCGCCACCGAGCGTGCCGTCGTGCTCGTGGAGACGGCGCTCGGGGCCCTTTCGTCGCAGCCCGACAGAGGGCTTGCGAACGGCAACAGTTTCGGGATGATGGCGGCCCTCCCCACCTCTACGGCATTTTCATGATCGGTCTCGTGCTTGTCACTCATGGGCAGTTGGCGACGGAATTTCGCGCCGCGCTCGAGCACGTGGTCGGACATCAGGAGGCGTGCGAGGCCGTGTCGATCGGCCCGGACGACGACATGGAGGAGCGACGCCGCGACATCGTCGCCGCCGTCGACAAGGTGAACGACGGATCGGGCGTGATCCTGTTGACCGACATGTTCGGCGGCACGCCGTCGAACCTCGCGATCTCGGTGATGGAGCCCGGCCGCGTCGAGGTCGTCGCCGGCGTCAATCTGCCGATGCTGATCAAGCTCGCGAGCGTGCGCGGCGATTCCAATCTCGACGCCGTCGCCTGCTGCGCCCAGGACGCCGGGCGCAAATACATCAACGTCGCCAGCAAGCTTCTCGCCAACGAATGAACGAGCCTGCATCGCGCCTCGTCACCATCGTAAACCGCCGTGGCCTGCATGCCCGTGCCTCGGCCCGCTTCGTGAAATGCGCCGAGGGCTTCGACTGCGAGGTCAAGGTCGTGAAGGACGGGCAGAGCGTCGGCGGCACGTCGATCATGGGGTTGATGACGCTGTCCGCTTCGACCGGATGCACCATCGAGCTGCAGGCGGAAGGCCCGCAAGCGGAAGCCGCGCTCGACGCGCTCTCAAGCCTCATCGCCGACGGCTTCGGCGAAGAGGATTAGCGCACGATGCGCTGCTCGGTCACGGGCGGGCGGCGGCATCGTCAGGTTCGCACGAACGGATTTCGCAGCGTCGTTCGCTCGATTCGCTGGCCGTGGTGCATGTCCTCGGAGAAGAGGGTCGTGCAGTTCGCCTCGATGGCGGCAGCGACGATCATGCTGTCGTAGACACCAAAGCCAAATCGCTGAGCGATACGAATTCCGCTTTCGTGAGTCTCCGCCGATAGCGGCCAGACCGTGCAGGCGGAGCGAATTGCGAGCAGCAATTCGTCCACTTCCGGCCAGTCCATCCTGAATCGACGGCGGGAGACTTCAGCGACCTCGTTCAGCACCTGAACGCTGACGACGCCACCGGCCAAAAGGAGCTGTTCGGCACGGCTCGCTTTGGAAGCATCGCCGGAAGTCAAATAGAGGAGGACATTCGAATCGAAGAAGACACTCTTCTTCGGATCGTCAGCCCCGCTCATGTGCCTCGAGCCGATCGAACCTGAAGTCCGCCGGCATTCGGCCACGGTACTTCCGCAGCCGTTCGACGAGCTCGCGGCGGCTTTTGCGCGTCTCTACCGTCATCGAGCGCTGACCGGACGCGAGAATCTCGACATCGTCCCCGACCTTGAGGTCAAGCGCTTCGACGACGACTGCAGGAAGCCGGATGGCAAGGCTGTTGCCCCACTTGGCGACTTTCATGGCGGCGACCTCGGATATACAACGTCCACAATGTATATCCTGCCGAGGCCGCCAGAAACAAGGGGCCGCCTCACCCGCTGATGTTGAAGGCGGCAAGCGCCGCCATGTTGACGATGTCGGAATCGCGCGCCGAGATCGATAGGATCTGCACCGAGCACTTGAATCCGACGAGAAGCGGCCCGAGCACGGTCGAGCCGCCGAGCTCATGCAGCATGTTGGTCGATATCGCCGCGGAGTGCCGGGCCGGCATGACGAGCACGTTGGCGGGGCCGGAAAGCCGGCAGAACGGATAAGTCGCCATCACGCTCGCATTGAGCGCGACGTCGGCGCCCATCTCGCCGTCGTATTCGAAATCGACGTCGCGGCCGTCGAGTATCCTAACGGCCTCGCGCACCTTGTCGGCGCGCTCGCCGGTCGGCTCGCCGAATGTCGAATAAGCGAGCATCGCGACGCGCGGATCGAAGCCGAGCCGCCTGGCGACCCCCGCCGCCTCCACCGCAATGTCGGCGAGCTGGTCCGCATCCGGCTGATCGTGCACCGCCGTGTCGGCGATCAGAACCGCGCGGCCGCGGCAGAGCGCCACGGAGACGCCGATGATGTGATGGCCGGGCTTGGCGTCGATGCAGCGCCGCATATCCTTCAGCACCGCCGGGTAGTTGCGCGTCACGCCGGTGACGAGCGCGTCGGCATCGCCGAGCGCCACCATGCAGGCGGCGAAGTGGTTGCGGTCGGTGTTGGCAAGCCGCACGCAGTCGCGATAGAGGAAGCCCTTCCGCCGCAGCCGCTTGTAGAGATAGTCGGCATAGTCGTCGCGGCGCGTGGAAAGCCGTGCATTCATGATCTCGATGCCGCTCTTCAGCTCGATGCCGCCCTCCGCAGCCTGAGCCTTCACCAGGTCCTCGCGGCCCACGAGGATGGCCGTGCCGAGCCGGCTGTTGACGAAGCTCACCGCCGCGCGGATCACGTGCTCCTCCTCGCCCTCCGCGAACACAACGCGCTTTGGATTCCGGCGCACATGGGCGGTGATGGTGGCGAGCGTAGCGACGACCGGATCGCGCCGCGCGGAGAGCTGCAGGCTGTAGGCCTCCATGTCGGCAATCGGACGCCGCGCCACGCCGGAATCGATCGCCGCTTGCGCGACGGCGGGTGGAATGGCGGAGATGAGACGCGGGTCGAAGGGAACAGGGATGATGTAGTTGAAGCCGAAGCGCGGGCGATTGCCCTGGTAGGCGGCGACCACCTCGTCCGGCACGTCCTCGCGGGCGAGCGCGGCGAGCGCTTCCGCCGCGGCGAGCTTCATCGCCTCGTTGATGGTGGTGGCGCGCGCGTCGAGCGCGCCGCGGAAGATATAGGGAAAGCCGAGAACGTTGTTCACCTGGTTCGCATAGTCGGAACGGCCGGTGGCGACGATCGCGTCGTTGCGCACTTGGGCGACCTCCTCCGGCGTGATCTCCGGATCGGGATTGGCCATGGCGAAGATGATCGGGTTCTTCGCCATCGATGCGATCATCTCGCGCGTGTAGGCGCCCTTCACCGAAAGGCCGAGGGCGATGTCGGCGCCGCGCATGGCTTCTTCAAGCGTGCGCGTCTTGGTCTCCGTCGCATGCGCCGACTTCCACTGGTTCATGCCCTCGGTGCGGCCCTTGTAGACCACGCCCTTGGTGTCGCAGATGATGACGTTCTCGTGCGCCATGCCGTAGGCTTTCGCCAGCTCCACGCAGGCGATCGCCGCCGCGCCGGCGCCGTTGCATACGAGCCTTGCCGTCTTGATGTCGCGCCCGGTCAGCTGCAGCGCGTTGATCAATCCGGCGAGCGTGATGATGGCGGTGCCGTGCTGGTCGTCATGGAAGACGGGAATGTCCATGAGCTCACGCAGCCGGCTCTCGATCACGAAGCAGTCCGGTGCGCGAATGTCCTCAAGATTGATGCCGCCGAAGGACGGCCCGAGGAAACGCACGGCATTGACGAATTCGTCGACGTTCTCGGTGTCGACCTCGAGGTCGATCGCGTCGATGTCGGCAAAGCGCTTGAACAGCACCGCCTTGCCTTCCATCACGGGCTTTGCGGCGAGCGCGCCGAGATTGCCGAGCCCGAGGATGGCGGTGCCGTTCGAGATGACCGCCACCAAATTGCCGCGCGTCGTGTAGTCGAAGGCGGCGTTCGGGTCTTCCGCGATGCGCTTCACCGGGACGGCGACGCCGGGCGAATAGGCGAGCGACAGATCGCGCTGCGTCGCCATCGGCTTGGTCGGGATGATCTCGATCTTCCCCGGCCGTCCCCGCGTGTGAAAATCCAGCGCTTCCTGGTCGGTGACCGAAACGATCCCCTTCCAGCCCTTGTCGTCCGACATGCCGGCCCTTTCCTCCCTTTTGCCATCGACCTTTAAGGGCACGTTGCGGCCGCCACAAGACATTGCAGCGCGGCCACTGGCCGCCGAGGCACGGAGGCTCTATGTGATCGGCATGCGTGCGGAAATTCCCGCCATCGCCGTCACCGGCCTCGTCAAAACCTATCGCGACGTGACGGCGGTCGACGGCATCGATTTTTCCGTGCCGCGCGGGGCGATCGTCGGCCTTCTCGGCGGCAACGGCGCCGGCAAGACGACGACGATCGCCATGATCATGGGGCTGGTGCTGCCGACCGCGGGCGTCGCCAAGGTGCTCGGCGTCGACATGGCGCATGGGCGCCACAAGGTGTTGCACCGCATCAACTTCGAAAGCCCCTACGTGGAGATGCCGAAGCGGCTGACCGTCAGGCAGAACCTCAAGGTCTTCGGGATGCTCTACGGGGTCGACGACCTCGCCGAGCGGATCGATGCGCTCGCCTTCGAGCTCGAACTGAAGAGCCTGCTCGACCGGCCCTCCGGCGAGCTTTCCTCGGGACAGAAGACGCGTGTCGCGCTCGCCAAGTCGCTGGTCAACGCGCCCGACGTGCTTCTCCTCGACGAGCCGACGGCCTCGCTCGATCCCGACACCGCCGACTGGGTGCGCTCGCATCTCGAGCGATACCGGCGCGAGCGCAACGCCGCGATCCTGCTCGCCTCGCACAACATGCCGGAGGTGGAGCGGCTCTGCGACGACGTCTTGATGATGAAGGCGGGCAAGATCGTCGATCGCGGCGGACCGGCCGATCTCATCCAGCGCTACGGGCGAGAGACGATGGAGGAAGTGTTCCTCGACGTCGCGCGCAACCGGCAGCAAAAGCAGCCGGGCCGCGAGGTGACGGAATGAGCGTCGCCGCGCGTTCCGGCTACCATGCCGTATCGTTTCGCCGCATCGGCGCGATGGTGCTCAGATACTGGTACCTGCTGCGCTATTCGTGGCCGCGCGTCGTCGACCTGATCTACTGGCCGGCAGTGCAGATGGTGATGTGGGGATTCCTGCAGCTCTACCTCGTCGACAAGACCAGCATGGCGGCGCGCGCGGGCGGCGCCTTCATCGGCGCAGTGCTGCTCTGGGACATACTCTTTCGCGGACAGATCGGCTTCTCGATCTCGTTCCTTGAAGAGATGTGGTCGCGCAACCTCGGCAACTTGATGATGACGCCGCTTCGCCCCTTCGAGCTGGTCGCGGCGCTGATGGTGATGAGCGTGGTGCGCGTGCTGATCGGGCTCGTGCCGGTGACGATCCTTGCGATCATCTTTTTCGGTTTCAACTTCTGGGCGCTCGGGCTCGCCGTGCCCCTCTTCTTCGCCAATTTGATCCTGACGAGCTGGTCGATCGGGCTGATCTCCGCCGGCATGGTGCTGAGGAAAGGCCTCGGCGCGGAGGGCCTCGCCTGGTCGATGACCTTCATCCTGCTGCCGCTTTGCTGCGTCTACTACCCGGTCGCCATCCTGCCGGGATGGTTGCAATGGGTTTCGCTGGCTTTGCCGCCGACTCACGTTTTCGAGGGGCTGCGCGCGCTCGTGCTCGAACACCGCCTCGATGTCCGCGACATTCTGACCGCGCTTCTTCTCAATCTTGGCTATCTGGCGGCGGCTAGCGGCGCTTTTGGGCTGCTTTTGCGCTCCGCGCGAGTCAACGGCGCCCTCATGCAAACCGGCGAGTGACCGCAGCTTTTGGTTAAGATTTCCAAACGAAATCCCGGCATTCTTCTGAAACCGGGTTGTCATAGGGGTTTCAAGCGCTAGATTTGCAGTGCGGAATTATTTTCGCAACGCACAAAACCGCGAAGGGCTGGGCGCCTTGTCGATCTATCAGCTCTACGAGCTCAATCACGCAGCGATGGCACCGTGGCGCGCCATGGCCGACGCAGCGCGGCTGACCTTCCAAAACCCGCTCAATCCATTCTCCGACACGCCATTCGGGCGATCGATCGCAGCGGGGGCCGAGCTCTTCGAGCGCACGACGCGCCGCTACGGAAAGCCGGCTTTCGGACTGACGGAAACCACGATCGACGACAAGAAGGTGGCGGTGCACGAAGAGGTGGTCTGGCAAAAACCGTTCTGCTCACTGCTGCACTTCCGCCGTGACCTCGAGAAGCCAAGAGACGACCCGAAGCTTCTCATCGTCGCGCCGCTCTCCGGCCACTACGCGACGCTTCTGCGCGGCACGGTCGAGGCGATGCTGCCGGAGCACGAGGTCTTCATGACCGACTGGGCCGATGCGCGCATGGTGCCGGTCTCCGACGGCACCTTCGATCTCGACGACTACATCGACTATTTGATCGAGATCTATCACCACCTCGGCCCCAACGCGCACGTGATGGCGGTGTGCCAGCCTTCCGTGCCGGTGCTCGCCAGCGTGGCGCTGCTTTCGGAGGACCGCGACGACGACCTGCCGAGCACCATGACATTGATGGGCGGGCCGATCGACACGCGGCTTGCGCCGACGGCGGTCAACCAGCTCGCCGAGGCGCGCGGCACCGCCTGGTTCCGCAACCGCACGATCATGACGGTGCCGTTCCCGCATCCAGGCTTCATGCGCAGGGTCTATCCCGGCTTCCTGCAGCTCTCCGGCTTCATGAGCATGAACCTGGACCGCCACGTCACCGCACACCAGGAGTTCTACAATCACCTCGTCGACGGCGACGGCGACGGCGCGGAGAAGCATCGCGAGTTCTATGACGAGTATCTGG
Source organism: uncultured Alphaproteobacteria bacterium (assembly GCA_963778625.1). Classification (GTDB taxonomy): domain Bacteria; phylum Pseudomonadota; class Alphaproteobacteria; order Rhizobiales; family Afifellaceae; genus DASWJZ01. Next base: position 245,082 of record CAVZVB010000016.1, on the reverse strand, counting down.
CGGTGATGGACCTGACCGCCGAGTTCTATCTGCAGACGGTGGACTTCGTCTTCGTCAAGCACCTTCTGCCGAACGGGAAGATGACGCATCGCGGGCGCCCGATCAAAACCGAAGCCATCCGCCGCACCGCGCTGCAGACCATCGAGGGCGAGCGCGACGACATTTCCGGCGTCGGTCAGACCAAGGCGGCGCACGCGCTCTGCACCAACCTCTCCTACGACAAGAAGCAGCACTACCTGGCGAAGGGTGTCGGCCATTACGGCGTCTTCAACGGCTCGCGCTATCGCTCCGATATTCAGCCGCGCATCCGCGATTTCGTCCGCAAGCACCACAGCGGCGCAAACGGCAGCCTGGAGCGCGCGGCAAAGCCGATCAACGGCAAGGGCAAGCACTCATCGTCTTTCGAGGCGCGCTTCGCCGACGCCTTCGGGTTCACCGCGCTTTCCGGCAAGAGCCTGCCAGCCGTGACCAGTGCCATTGCCAACGAGCTGACGGAGATCGCCGGCGTCGGCCCGAAGATGGCGGAAGAGCTCAACAAGGCCGGCATTTTCGACGTGAACCAACTCGCCGAGATGGCCGACGAAGCAATGCGTGCGCTCGACGCGCAGATGAACGGGCGCCCAAGCCGCGAAAACTGGTTCGGCCAGGCGAAAAAGCTCGCGAATTCCGACGACGGCGATTGAGCCGACGAAAAGCCGCTACCTGTCGCGCTTGGATTTCTTCAACCGCTGTTGCTCTAGGCGCGGGCGGCGGCGGACCCGGTGGCCGCTTTCGACTTTCTTTTAGCGGCGGCGTTCATGCCGGGCGCGCGTAAATCAGTCGTCGCCGCCTGCTTGCGCAACATCGCGGCCACCGCCTCCGATCCGATCGGCCGGCTGAAATGATAGCCCTGGATTTCGTCGCACTCGCTTTCCTCCAGGAACGCGAGCTGCTCGTCGGTTTCCACGCCTTCGGCGATGACTTTCATGTTCAGCTTCTGGCCGAGCGAGATGACGGCCCTGGCAATCTTGCGGTCGTTCGCATCGCCGGCAAGATTGCGCACGAAAGACTGGTCGATCTTCAACCGCGCGACCGGGAAGCTCCGCAAGGCGCTGAGGCTCGAATAGCCCGTGCCGAAATCGTCGATCGAGAAATGCACGCCGAGCGCCCCAAGCTCGGCCATCGCTGCGATCGCCCCCGGAACGTCGTGCATAAGCATGCTTTCGGTCAGCTCCAACTCCAGATACTTGGGATCGAGCCCGGTTTCCTGCAGCGTTTCGGAAACCCGTTTCACCCAACTCTTCTCCCTGAATTGGCGCGCCGACACGTTCACGCACACGGAGATCGGCGCTATGCCGGCATCCTGCCACGCCTTGTTCTGCCGGCACGCCTCACGCAGCACCCAGTCGCCAAGCGGGACGATCAGCCCGTTTTCCTCCGCCAACGGGATGAACTTTGCCGGCATGATCATGCCGAGCTCCGGATGGCGCCAGCGCACCAGCGCCTCGACTGCAAAGACGGCGCCGGTATGGAGATCGACCTGCGGCTGGTAGGCGATCTCGAACTCGTTGTTCGTGATCGCGTCGCGCAGACCCTCCCGCAACAGCCGCCGCTCAAACGCCGCCTCGTTCATCTCGGTCGTGTAGAATTGGAAGCTATCGCGTCCGTTTTCTTTCGCCTGGTACATGGCGACGTCGGCATTCATCAGCAGCGTTTCGGGGTCCGTCCCGTCCTCGGGAAAATTCGCGACACCAATACTGCAGGTCACATGAAACAGCCGTCCCTCGATCGGAACCGGCTCTGCGATTGCGGCGCGCAGCTTGTCGAGGATGGCAATGGGGGGGACCGGGCTCGCCACCTGATCGATCAAAAGAATGACGAATTCGTCGCCGCCAAGACGCGCCACCGTGTCGGTCGCGCGCACGCAGCCGACCATGCGCTCGGCCATGACCTTCAGAAGCGCGTCGCCGGCATTGTGTCCGAGACTGTCGTTGACGAGCTTGAAGTTGTCGAGATCGATGAAGATCACGGTGGCGCGGACGTGGTTGCGCTCCGCATGCAGGAGCGCCTGCGTCAACCGGTCCATGAGCAGTGACCGGTTCGGCAGGCTGGTCAGAACGTCGTGGAGGGCCATGAAGCGGATCTGGTCCTCGGCGCGCTTGCGTTCATTGATGTTGCGGCAAATGCCGACGATGCCGATGACCTCGTCCTCTTCGTTGCGCAGCGGCACCTTGGAGGTCGACAGCCACTGCTTCTTGCCGGAGGTGTCGACCACGTATTCTTCAATGTTGAGGAGGGCCTCGCCGGTACTGATAACCTTCTGCTCATCGGCGAAGAACTTGGCGGCAAGTTCGCGCCGGTGAAGCTCGAAATCGGTTCTGCCCAACAAGTCGCCCGGCCGCTGGCCAAGGTCGGCGGCGACGGCGCGGTTGACGACGACGAAACGGCTGTCGGTGTCTTTGATGAAGAGGTAGTCCGGCACCTGGTCGATCATGGCCCGGAACAGGGCACGTTCCGCCTTCCATTCCTGTTCGGCCAGCTTGCGCTCGGTGATGTTGCGGGCAACGCCGATCAGCCCGACGATCTTGCCGTGATCGTTTCGCATCGGCATTTTTGTGGTGAGCATCCATTTCGGCGCACCGGACGCGTCGATCCTGCGCTCCTCCATGTCGATCATCGGTTCTCCGGTCGCGATGATCCGCTGCTCGATGTCGAAGAAGCCTTGCGCCACGTCCGGCGGGAACAGATCGAAGTCGGTCTTGCCGATCAGCTCCGCGGCGCGCTCCAGGCCGTTATCCCGCGCGACGGCGTCGTTCGCCGCAAGGAAACGGCCGCTGGTGTCCTTGGCGTAGACCAGTTCGGACAATTCGTTGACGATCGCCGCGAGCAGGGCGTGCTCGACGTCCTGGCCCGGCCCCGAATTCAGCCGCCCCTCGACATCCGCCTGCACGCGCGCGTTGGCCGAGACCAGCCGACCCAACCGGGGCTCGATCGTGTCGGCCGAGCCGCCATCGCGCTTTTTCAACCGAGCCTTGGTCATTCGTCCGTCCTTGCGGCGCCGACCTTCAAGCGCCCCCGCGGGTCGCGCCGCACGAGCAGCGAGACGCTGTCACAATCTGCCGAGGGAACGTTTCCGGCCGATTAACCGGGTCTTTCTGATTAATCAGGTCTTCGGCGTGCATTCCCGCAGAGGCTGTGATTCGAGCCGCGCGCCGTTCGAAGAGGCGATGATTTCTTCAGGGCGAGCGCGCCGCGCGGGCCGGCATTCAAGCCCCGAAAGCGGACGCTGCAACGCCGTCCGATTTTGCTTGAACGGAGCTTTTTTGCTCCCCATTTCCCGCTTGTCGTTGAGATCAAGGGGTGTCCCATGAACCACACCGCTACCGCGACCCGTCCCTCGACGCGCGGCCGCTGGACGGCGCTCAATATCGTGCTGATGGTCGTCGGCTTCGCGGTGTTCTGGCCGCTCGGCCTTGCCATGCTCGCCTGGATCATCTGGGGCGAGGAGATCGCCGCCAAGGCGGAAGGCATGAAGGACCATTGCCGCTCCTTCTTCGAGCGCGCGCAAGGGTGGCAAGGAGCGGACGGCTTCCGTGGCCGCACCGGCAACGCCGCCTTCGACGATTACCGGGCGCAAGAGTTGCGCCGGCTCGAGGAGGAGCGCCGTAAGCTGGAGGCCATGCGTGCCGAATTCGAGAGCTTCCTGGAGGAGCTTCGTCGCGCGAAGGATCAGGAGGAGTTCGAGGGGTTCATGCGGGCCTTCCGCAACCGGACCGAGGGCGACAGCCCGGCCGCCTGATGCCAAAAGCCAACTGACGAAAAATGACGGGGCCGAAAAGGCCCCGTTTTCGCATCTGCCTATTTTTTGTGTCTTCCGGAGTCGCGCGCTTCCAGGCAATCATTAACTATGACCCTCGCCCTGAAGCGCGCACCGGAAAAGCTCCTGATTGCGGCTGCCGGGCGGAGGATTCCCGTCGCAATCAAGCGTAACCCACGGGCGCGGCGGCTGATTCTGAGGGTCGACGAGGCGCTCGGCCTGCCGGTGCTGACCCTTCCGAGCCGCACGGCGCTTTCGGAGGCGGAGCGCTTCTTGCGCCAGCACATCGCGTGGCTCGAGGCGCGTCTCAGGCTGCTTTCGCCGCCCTGCCCCTTCATGGACGGCGCCACATTTCCGCTGCGCGGGCTCCCCTGCCGCATCCGCGCCCGCGGCGGGCGCGGGCTGATCAGCCTGGAGCGGCGCGGCGAAGGCTACGTGCTCACCGTTCCGGGCGAGCCGGAGTTCCTGGCGCGACGGGTCACCGATTTCCTGCGCCGCGAGGCACGGCGCGATCTCTCCGCCGCCGTCGCCCGGCACGAAAAGGCGGTCGGCCGCAAGGCGGCGCGCATCCGCATCGCCGACCCGAAAAGCCGCTGGGGCTCCTGCTCCTCGCAGCGCGTGCTGACCTTCTCCTGGCGGCTGGTGCTCGCGCCGCCGCGCGTCCTCGACTACCTCGCCGCCCACGAGGTGGCGCACCTCAGGATCATGAACCACGGGCCGAAATTCTGGGCGCTGGTCGACGAGCTCGACCGCGACCATGCGATAGCGCGGGCGTGGCTGAACAAGACGGGCGTCGGGCTCTCCGCCGTCGGGCGGATGCGGAGCTAGGGCGCGGCGCGCGCGGGCGACGCTCCGGCGCCCTTGGTCCGAGCCGCGATCGGCGCAGCCTCTTCACAGCAATCGAAAGCGACGCTGACACACGCGCCGCCACCCGCCGCGTCGGCTATGCCGATGCGTGCCGCGCAAATATCCGCAATCTCTTTGACGATCGAAAGCCCGAGGCCGCTGCCCCCGTAGGGCGCGCCTGGAGCCCGCCAGAACCGCTCGAAGACCCGCTGGCGGTGCTCCGGCGCGATTCCCGGTCCACGGTCGATCACCTGAAGCTTTCCGCCGGCATCCACAATTACGGTCACCTCGGCTCCCTCAGGCGACACCGAAATCGCATTCTCGACGAGGTTTCGCATGAGATCGCCGATCAACAGCGCCTCTCCGCGCACGACCACCGGCCGCTCCGGGCGCTCCAAGGCGACGGTCGCGCCGCGGGCGACGGCGAGCGGGGCAAGGGCCGCGAGCGTCTCCGCGGCGATCTTTCCGAGGTCCGCCGTTCCCAAGATCGGCTCAACGCGGGCGTCAAGCCGAGAAACCTCCAACAGCTGTGCGACAAGGCGGCTGATGCGCTTCACGTCGTCCCGAAGCGGCTCGATTCTCTTGTCCGGACCGAAGGCCTCGAGTCCCGCGGCGAGAAGTTGCAGGGGCGTGCGCAACTCGTGCGCCACATTCGCGGTGAAGCGGCGTTGTTGAGCGAAGCCCGCTTCGACTCGGTCCAACATCTCGTTGGTGCCGCGCACGAGCGGCAGCACTTCGGAAGGCACGCCGGCTTCGGGCAGGCGTTGGTCGAGCGCGTCTGGACGAATCTCAGCGGCACGCGCCGAGATCGAGCGCAGCGGCGCGAAGCTGCGACGCAGCGTGATCGCCGCGAGCGCGAGCGTGACTGCGAGAATAAGCGGCACCGTCCAAGCGATGTGGACGAAGAACTCCCCCATGACCTCGTGCACGGTGAGCTGGGTAGGGCGCTCCTGGACCTGGCCGACATGCAGCGCGAACCAGCCCGCTATCACGGCAAACGCGACCGTCAGCACCAAGCCCAACCGCAACAGCAATGCTGCTTCGAGGGAACGCGGGGCGTTCACGCAGACGTCTCCGCCGGGGCAAGCATATAGCCAAGCCCGCGGAAGGTATGAATGCGCACGGTCGCCTGCGCACTCTCCAGGCGTCGGCGCAGATGATGGACATGCACCGGGATCGCGTTCGATTCCGGCACGTCGAGACCGTAGGCCTTGTCGATGAGCGCCTCCTTCGTGACCACGGAGCGGGCCGAAAGCACGAGTTGCTCCAAGACGGCAAGCTCGTGACGCGGCAGAGGCAGCGGCTGGCCGGCCACTATCGCCGCCCGCGACGCGAAATCGAAGGCAAGGTTCCCGATGGTCTCGATGCGTCCGAAGACGGCGCCCGGTCGGCGCACCAACGCGCGCACACGCGCCACCAGTTCCGCCATGGCGAACGGCTTGATCAGATAGTCGTCCGCTCCGACCTCGAGCCCGGCCACACGATCCTCGATGGTGTCGCGGGCGGTCAGCATGAGGATTGGAATATCCCGCCCATCGCGCCTCAGAGCGGCCACGAGATCGAGCGCGTCGCCGTCCGGCAAGGCACGGTCGACGATCAGTGCATCAAAATTCTCGCTGGTGACAAGCGTGAGCGCATCCGCGAGCCGCCCGCTCGTGTCGGCCGCAAAACCGGCCTGAAGCAACGCATCGGCCAACAGCCGAGCAAGCCGCGCTTCGTCCTCGATGATCAGGACACGCATTCGACAGGCCTTACAAATCGAAAACTGCCTTAAACAAGGAGTGTTAGGGCGTCCAGTGGAGGAAGTCGGTCGGCAATCCGAGGCGTAGAAGAGCAACATGCGGCGGGCGGTTCGGCCGCTTTCCGCGAAGAAAAGGAGTTGGGGCATGATTTCAGTTCGCAATACGGCGCTTGCGCTGGTGGGCTTGGTGGTTGCGGCAGGCGGCGCCTACGCCGCGTCGGACTGGCTCACGGGCAGCACCGAGGAGAAATTGACCACCCTCGCCGGAATACAGCCCGGGCTGGGAACCGTCATGATCGAGTACTCGAACCGCTACACCAACACCTATTATGCCGCGAAAGCCGGCAACTGGGATCTCGCCGCGTATCAGCTGAAAGAAGCGCTTGAGATCCAGGAAGTGGGCGAAGCGACGAGGCCAGCGCGCGCGCAGGCTCTGAAGCTTTTCGAGGGCGCTTACCTAGGGAAGCTCGACGAAGCCATCAAAGCGAAGGACTTCGCTCAGTTCGAAACGGCGTTCAACAATGGCGTCAAGGGCTGCAACGGCTGTCATGCCTCGCAGGGATTTGCGTTCATCGAGTACCAGCTGCCGGATACCGCGCCGGCGCCTTTGAAGCTTGCGCCGTAGGGCGGCGCGCCGGGGACGCGCCCGAAGCTTCTTCGTGCGGTCTCGAACTCACCGCGCGCGAGCCATTCGCGGCTCGCGCTGACAGGTTCCGGCGCGCGGATGCCAAGCCCGCGCGCCGAGGATATAGTATCGCTTTGGATGTCGGACACGCTTGGGGTCGGCGCGCCGGCCGCGCTGCGGCCGGTGTCGCAGCGGTCGTGCCGCAGTCTTACGTCTGTGGCGCAGCGTGAAGGGCAAGGGATCGGAGCGAGGGGGTCATGCCACAAACGCACCGGATGTTCTTCCACTACAGCGAGCTGCCGCTCAGCATGCGTACGCTCTACACGATGACGCTTCTCGTGATGGGCATCGGCTACCTGTTCGCCATGATCCAGATTTACGAAGTCGACGCCGGGCGCGACGGCAAGCCGGGCCTATCGGCAAGCGACATCGCCATCGCCTACGGCGGCAACAAGACCGGGAGCAAACTGGAGTTTGCCTTGTCGGGGCCGATGTCGGGGATACTCTCGGCAGACGATGTCGCGGCCATCACGAAATGGGTGCACGACGGCGCTGACAAGGCAGAATACGAAAAGCAGATCGGCCCGATCATTGCCCAGCGGTGCGCCGGCTGCCACGACGGCAGCAATCCTCATATCCCCAATCTCAGTAGCTACGACGACGTCGCGAAGATCGCACAAATCGATACGGGCATGAGCATCGCGACTCTGGTGAAGAGTCTCCGCATATCCACATGTTCGGCGTGACGTTCATATTCTTCGTCATGGGGCTGATCTTCAGCCACGCCTATGTGCGGCCGGTGTGGTTCAAGTGCGCCGTTATCGCCCTGCCGTTCCTTGCGATCATCATAGATACCGGCTCCTGGTACCTGACGAAGATCAACCCCGCTTTCGCCTGGACGGTTATCGTCGGCGGCGCGTTGATGGGGCTCAGCTTTGCAACCGAGTGGATCGTGTCGATGTACCAGATCTGGTTCTACAAGTACCCAGCCGCCGGGCATCCGGCCAATCCCGTGATCGGCTGAGGTCTCGCGTCCAGCGACAGAGGGATTCCACGGGCTGCTGCCCTCGAAGGGCGGCGGCCCCCTAGCCCCCGAACAGGCGCTCGAAGAAGCCGCGATGGCGGGCCGGCTCCGGCTGCTGCGGCGTCGCTGAGAGCTGCCTGCATTCGGAGGTATTGCGGTTCAGCATGCAGTTGCGCATGCGCAGCTCGTTCGCCGCCTGCTCGTCGGGCGTGGCTCGGCCGAAACCGAAGTCCGGGCCGGGCGTCGGCGGCGGCGGCTGGCCGAGGAGGTAGGCGACGAGATCGGTGCCGGGGAGCTGCTGTACCGGCACGCCCTGATGCGCCTTGGTCATGAATTTCGACCAGATCTCGGCTGGAACGTTCGCCCCCGATGCGTGCTTGGTCGGCGCGTCGGTGTCGTTGCCGACCCAGACGCCGGCGGTCAGGTTCGCGGTGTAGCCGACGAACCAGGCGTCGCGGAAATTCTGGCTCGTTCCGGTCTTGCCGCCCGCCGGCCATCCGGCGAGCGATGCGCGCGTTCCCGTGCCCATCTCGACGGTCGCCTGGAGCATGTAGTTCATGAGCGCGACGCTCTCGATCGAGATCACGCGCCGCGGCGTCTGGTCCTGCGAGCGATCGTAGAGGATGTCGCCCTTCGGCGTCCTGACGCGCTGCACCACGAAGGGGAGCACCGAATAGCCGCCGTTCGAGAACGGCACATAGGCGCCGGTCAGCTCCAGCAGCGAGACTTCCGAGGTGCCGAGCGCGATCGAGGGCACGGCTTCAAGCGCGGAGTTGATGCCCATGCGCTTGGCGGTCTGCACCACCGCTTCCGGCGTCACCTGGTCGGCGAGCTGTGCGGCGACCGTGTTGATCGAATGCGAAAGCGCGTCGAGCAGCGTAACCGGCCCGCGAAACTTGCCGTCGTAGTTCTGCGGCGACCAGTTGCCGATGGTGACGGGCTGGTCGATCATCACCGTGTCGGGACGGTAGCCGAGCTTCTCGATCGCGGTCAGGTAGACGAACGGCTTGAAGGCGGAGCCAGGCTGGCGGCGCGCGTCTATCGCGCGGTTGGACTGGCTCTCGGCATAGGACTTGCCGCCGACCAGAGCGCGCACCGCGCCGGTGCCGTCGATGACGGCCATCGCGCCTTCGCCGACGCCGTATCTGCTCGCCCTCCTGCGCAAGCGTGTCGGCGACGGCATGCTCGGCCGCGCCCTGGAGATCGAGGTCGACGGTGGTCTCCACCACCACGTCCTGCTCGATGCTGCCGATGTGATAGGGGAGCACATCCATCACCCAATCGGCGATGTAGTTGCCGCTCCGCTTCAGCTGATAGTTCGAAGCCGGCGGCGGCGCGTCGCGCGCGGCCTTGGCCTGGTCGGCCGTGATGAAACCCTCGTCGGCCATCGCGGCGAGGACCAGCACGGCGCGCTGGTGCGCCGCTTGCGGGTTCTTGTTCGGCGCGTAGCGGCTCGGCGCCGGCAGAACGCCAGCGAGCGTTGCCGCCTCCGGCAGCGTCAGGTCGCGCGCATTGACGTTGAAGTAGACGTTGGCGGCGGCCTCGATGCCGTAGGCGCCCGAACCGAAATAGACCCGGTTCAGATACATATCCAGTATCTGGTCCTTGGTGTAGTTCGACTCCAGCCAAAGCGCGAGGATCACCTCCTGCACCTTGCGCTTCAAAGAGCGCTCGGGCGTCAGGAACATGTTCTTGGCGAGCTGCTGGGTCAGCGTCGAGCCGCCCTCCACCACGCCGCCGGCGAAGACGTTCTTGGCGACGGCGCGCAGAAGCCCGATCGGATCGACGCCATGGTGGGTGCGGAAGCGGCGGTCTTCGATCGCGATCACCGCGTTCGGGACGTAGGACGGCAGATCGGAGAGCGCGACCGCCTCCCCGCCGGTGTCACCACGATTGCCGATCAGGCGGCCGTCGACGGCAAGAATCTGGATGTTCGGCGGACGGTCGGGGACCTTCCAATCGGAGGCACTGCGAAGGTCCGCGGCGTAGTAGGCGATCAGGCCGACGCCGGCGAGCGCCACCCAGATGCCGAGCATGACGACCAGTCGGACGGCCCGGAGGATGATCGAGCGACGGCGGCGCTGGCGCGGGGCCCGCTTGCGCTTGCCCGGCTTGGCACGGCGCTTCGAGGTCTTCTGGGGCGCGCGCTTGCGCCCCTCGCCCGGACGATCCTCCGCCTGAACCGCGAAGTCCTGCGGCCCACCGCTCACGAATTTCGGCTCGATCCTGCCCGGCTTCCTGCGGCCTGCCATTCTCGTCCCAGCTCTGCCCCAGGGGGCGTGTCGGCGCCAAATTGGGCGATTGAGGGGCGTTAATACCCCTTTAGCGTTTACCTTCTCTTAAGGAAGGACGCGACAGGCGCGGGCGAACTCCCCACAACGGCGGACAAGCGGCAGTTTCGAGGAGTCCCGCCATGAACGAACGCGTCGATTGGGTCGACGTCGCCAAGGGTCTTTGCATCATCATGGTGGTGATGATGCACTCCACGCTCGGCGTCGAAAAGGCCGCCGACGCGCCGGGCTGGATGGGCTATTTCGTGGAATTCGCCCGCCCCTTCCGCATGCCGGACTTCTTCCTGATCGCGGGCCTTTTCCTGTCGCGGCGGATCGACGCGCCGTGGCGGCTCTTTCTCGACCGCAAGGTGCTGCACTTCTTCTATTTCTATGCGCTGTGGCTCACCATCCAGTTCGCCTTCAAGGCGCCGGGGATCGCCGCGGAGGTCGGATGGGAAGGGCTCATCCGCCAGTATCTCGTCGCCTATGTCGATCCGTGGGGCACGCTCTGGTTCATCTATCACCTGGCGCTCTTCCTCTTGGTGACGCGGCTTCTGAAGGACGTGCCGTGGGTCATCGTATGGCTCGCCGCGGCGGCGCTTGAGATCGCGCACATCAATACCGGCTCGGTGCTGATCGACGAGTTCGCCTCGCGCTTCGTCTACTTCTATTCCGGCTACGTCTTCGCGCGCCACGTCTTCAGGCTCGCCGACGAGGTGGCGGCCGATCGCGGCATGGCGCTGACAGGGCTGGCGCTCTGGGGCGTGCTGCACGCGATCGTCGTGTTCAGCGGCTTCGGCGACCTTCCCTTCGTCAGCCTCGGGCTCGGGCTTGCCGGCGCGCTTGCCGTCGTCACCACCGCCACGCTTCTAACGCGAACGGTCGTGGCACCGGCGCTTCGCTGGCTCGGCGAGCACTCGATCGTCGTCTATCTCGCCTTCTTCCTGCCGATGGCGCTCTCCCGCACGGTGCTTCTGAAGACCGGGGTGATCACCGACATCGGGACGATCTCGGTCCTGGTCACGATGATGGGCGTCGCCGGCCCCGTGCTTCTCTACGCCTTCGTCCAGTGGACGGGCGTCGGCAAATTCCTGTTCGAGCGGCCCTGGTGGGCGCATATCGACGGGGCGCCGCGGCGCGGCGGAGAGCCAAAAGAGGCGCTGGTTCCGGCGGAATAGCGCTTTCGGCGCGGGTTTTCAGGTTTCGTCGCGGAATCGGCGGCGAAACCCGATTGCCCGTCGCGCGACACGCGCGCGAAACGGCAACGCTGCAACCTGCCCCCTCGCTGTACGGAGAAATCCCTGCAGCACGGAGGGCAGCACAATGACCACGACCCGGCTTTTCCTCGCCTTTGCCGCCGCCGCGACCGTCGCGGCCACAATGGCGTTCGCAGGCCCCGCAGCCGCGGCTGAGCCGAGCGGCCACGCCGTCCGCGTCGACCCGGCGGTGAACGCCACCGGCACCGGTGGGCGACGGTTGATCGAGCTCGAAGGCGCCGTCTTCATGGGCGACGAAATCGTCGCCAGCCCGAACGGCCTCGCTCAGATCAAGTTCATCGACAACACACGCATCGTGATCGGGCCGAACTCGCGCCTGACCATCGACACCTTCGTGTTCAACCCCGACAACACCGCGAAGAAGGTGACGTTGACGGCCCTCAAGGGCACGTTCCGCTTCATCAGCGGCAACAGCCCCGCCGGCGCCTACTCGATCCGCACGCCGACGATGACGATCGGCATCCGGGGCTGATCAGAAGCGCGCCGCAGACCGCGGCGCGCGCTGAGTAATCGCTTGAAATGACGGGCGCGGCAGGCGAAATGTCCGCCATGCCGAAAGCCGCTCGCGCCCCCGTCGCCAAAGGTCCGATCAAGGCCGGCGACCATCTGATCCTGGTCGACGGCTCAGGCTTCATCTTCCGCGCCTTCCATGCGCTGCCGCCGCTGACGCGAAAGTCCGACGCGCTGCCGGTCGGCGCGGTCGCCGGCTTCTCAAACATGATCTGGAAGATGCTGCAGGAGGGGCCGTCGCCGGAGAAGGGGGATGAGCCGACGCACTTCGCCGTCATCTTCGACTATTCGGCGAAGACCTTTCGCAAGGACATCTACCCCGACTACAAAGCGCACCGGCCTGAGCCGCCCTCCGACCTGATCCCGCAATTCGGGCTCATTCGACAAGCCACACGCGCGTTCAACCTCGCCTGCCTGGAGCAGGAGGGCTGGGAGGCCGACGACCTGATCGCGACCTATGCGAAGCAGGCGACGGAAGCCGGCGCGACGGTGACCATCGTCTCCTCCGACAAGGACCTGATGCAGATCATCAAGCCCGGCGTCGCCATGGTCGACACGATGAAGAACGTCGTCATCGATCGCGAAGCGGTGAAGGAGAAGTTCGGCGTCTATCCGGAGAAGATGATCGAGCTTCAGTCGCTCGTCGGCGATTCGACCGACAACGTGCCGGGCGTGCCCGGCATCGGCCCGAAGACGGCGGCGCAGCTCCTCGACGAATATGGCGACCTCGAAACGCTGCTTTCACGCGCGGGCGAGATCAAGCAGCAGAAGCGGCGCGAGAACCTGATCGAGTTCGCGGAACAGGCGCGCATCTCGCGCAAGCTCGTGACGCTCTCCTCCGACGTGCCGCTCGACGTGCCGCTCAACGACCTCGCGGTCGAAGCCATCGACGGATCAAAGGCGGTCGCTTTTTGCAAGGCGATGGAGTTCGCTGCATTGACGAAGCGCGTCGCCGACAAGACCGGCGTCGACCCGGCAGAGATCGAGCCGGCGACGCTCGTCATCGAGGGATGGCCGCCGGGCGGCGGCGCGCCAGCGCACGGTCCCGACATCGGTGTCTCGGAGCGGTCACGCCCCAGCTCCAGCAACCGGGCCGCAGGGGCGCCTTCCGCTCGGGCCTGATCCCCGAACCGGCGGCGTCGAAAAGCCGGCGGACCGCGAGGTCAAGAGCGCGCTCGGGAAGCCCGCCGATCTCGTCGCCGCGCGACTGAAGGAGGCGGCGGGCGCGAAGATCGAGGTCGGGAAATATCACTGCATCAGAACGCTCGACGCGCTGAAGCGCTGGATCGCGGCCGCATACGAGCGCGGGCTCGTCGCGATCGAGGTGGAGACGAGCGGCGCCGGTCCGATGCTTGCGGAGATTTGCGGCATCGCGCTCGCACTCGACGCCGGCTTCTCCTGCTACGTGCCGATCGGCCACCGTACCGGCGACGGCGACATTTTCGGCGGCGGGCTGGAAAAGGATCAGATTGCGCTCAACGCCGCGCTCTCCGCCCTGAAGCCGCTGCTTGAAGACGCGTCGGTCATGAAGATCGGGCAGAACATCAAGGACGACTGGCTGGTGCTTCAGCGCCACGGCATCGCGATGGCGCCGATCGACGATACGATGCTGATGTCCTACGCGCTCGATGCCGGCGCGATGAAGCACGGGCACGGCATCGGCGAGCTGGCGAGCGAGCTCTTCGGACACGAGCGCATCGACTTCAAAGCCGTGACCGGCACGGGCAAGGACAAGGTCACGTTCGAGCGCGTGCCGATCGACAAGGCGACGGAATACGCGGCGGAGGATTGCGACCTCGCGCTCCGCGTCTGGAGCGTCCTGAAGGCGCGGCTTCCCGCGACCCAGGTGACGCGCGTCTACGAGCGGCTGGAGCGGCCGATGATTCCGGTGCTCGCCAAGATGGAGAGCCGCGGCATCAAAATCGACCGGCAGATCCTGTCGCGCCTCTCCGGCAGCTTCGCGCAGAAGGCGGCGGCGGCCGAGGCGGAAATCTACGAGCTCGCCGGCCAGGAGTTCAACATCGGCTCGACCAAGCAGCTCGGCGACATCCTTTACGGCAAGATGGGTCTCGCCGGCGGCAAGAAGACGAAGACCGGCCAGTGGGCGACCGACGTGAAGGTGCTCGAGGAACTCGCGGAAGAAGGCGTGCCGATCGCGCGAAAAATCGTCGACTGGCGGCAGCTGACGAAGCTCAAGTCCACCTATACAGACGCGCTCCCCGGCTACATTCATCCGGAAACCGGCCGCGTCCACACCGACTACGCGCTCGCCTCGACCTCGACCGGACGGCTCTCCTCGTCGGAGCCGAATTTGCAGAATATCCCGGTCCGCACCGAAGAGGGCCGCGCCATCCGCCGCGCCTTCATCGCCGAGGAGGGCAACAAGCTCGTCTCCGCCGATTACAGCCAGATCGAGCTTCGCGTGCTCGCGCACATGGCTGATATCCCGCAGCTGGTGAAGGCCTTCGACGAGGGGCTCGACATCCACGCGATGACGGCGTCGGAGATGTTCGGCGTGCCGGTCGAGGGCATGGACCCGAACGTCAGGCGGCGCGCCAAGGCGATCAATTTCGGCATCATCTACGGCATCTCCGCCTTCGGGCTCGCGGCGCAGCTCGGCATCCCGCGCGGCGAGGCGGCCGACTACATCAACCGCTATTTCGAGCGCTTCCCCGGCATCCGCGGCTACATGGATTCGACCAAGGCGTTCTGCCGCGAGCATCTTTACGTGGAGACGCTGTTCGGCCGGCGCGCACACTATCCCGAAATCCGCTCGTCGCAGCCATCACTGCGCGCGTTCCAGGAGCGCGCGGCGATCAATGCGCCGATCCAGGGCTCCGCCGCCGACATCATCCGCCGCGCCATGATCCGCATGGACGAGGCGCTGGAGGAGGCGGGCCTTCGCGCGCGCATGCTCCTGCAAGTGCACGACGAGCTGGTGTTCGAGGTGCCGGACGCTGAGGTCGACGACACGATCCCGGTCATCCGCAAGGTGATGGAGAACGCTGCGCTACCGGCCGTTTCGCTGCGCGTGCCGCTGCATGTCGATGCGCGCGCCGCCGACAATTGGGAAGAAGCGCATTAGGGGGCGGAGCGCGCTTACACGCCCAACCGGGAGGGAACTCGATGCCGAAGCGCTGGACTTCGACCCCTGTCCAGGGTGTGGCTTCCGGCCTTATCCTCTTCGACGGCGTCTGCGTTTTCTGCTCGCGATGGGTCGCTTTCGTCATTCGGCGTGACAGCGCGGAGAGATTTCGTTTCCTGCCGATCCAAAGCGAAGGCGGTCGGATATTGGCCGCGCGCCTCGGCATCGACCCCGACGATCCGGAGACCAACGCCGTTGTGCTCGACGGCTTCGCGAGAGAAGCGGCGGCGGTCTGAGCGAGCGCTTCGGGCTTCTGACCTTCGACCTCGACGTTCAGACTTTCGCGGATCGCCTGACGATGTCGATCACCGGTTGGCGGCTCGGTCCGATCCGGTTGCCCGCCGCGCTTCGCCCCACGACCCTCGCGCGGGAGGACGTCGACGAACGCGGCCGCTTCCGCTTCGATGTGACCATCGCGCTGCCGTTTGCCGGGCGGCTCGTACGCTACCGGGGATGGCTCGTTCCCTCGGTTTGACCCCGATCGCGGTCGCGTAAATCTTAGGTCAGCCAACCCAAGACCATGGACGTGTAGTGTCCGTGGAAGACGAGCCAGTCGACCGCGGCGAACCCAGCTGCGAACGCTTCAATCGCGAATGGTATTCCTTGCATGACGATCCTCCTGCCAATCGCCAGCCCAATTTGAAGCTTATTCGGCGGAGCGCGCCGCCGTGAAAAGAACTGAAACTTGGAGTCATTCTTAGGTCGCCATCAGCGAACGTGTTTGATTAGAATTCTCTTCAAGGCCTATCGAAGCCGGAATTGCGCTGTATCAAGGCTGTCGCCAGCGCCGCCCCCTACTCGGCAAGAAGCCCTTCTCGGAGCTCATCCATGTCCACGCGTCTTCAACCAGCCTTCGTCTTCCTCTTCCGTCTGGCGATGGCGTGGACCTTCCTCTATGCGGCGTCGCGGCAGGTCCTGAACCCGAACTGGAACGTCTCGGGTTTCCTCTCCGGACACGGCCACTTTCCACGATGCCTACGGCGTCTTCGCCGGCGCGCAGATCGCGGCGATCGTGAGCCTCCTCGTCGCCTGGGGGCACCTTCTGATCGGGCTCTCGCTACTGGTCGGGCTGATGGTGCGGGTCAGCGCCACGATCGGCGCAGTCCTGATGCTGCTCTATTGGGCCGCCTACATGGACTTTCCCTATGTCGGCGGCGCCGACAATTTCATCATCGACTTCCACTTCGTCTACGCGATCATCCTCGCCTTCCTCGTCGCGGCGCGCGCCGGGCACGTGGTCGGGCTCGACCAATGGGCAGCGCGGGCGAGCGAGCGGCATCGGGGCCTGCACGCGCTCTTCGCCTGAAGGCGTAGCCGCTTAGAAGCGGTTCGTGTCGTCTCCGGCAAGCTTGTCGAGCGCATCGGAGTTGGGGACGAACTTTTCGGCGCCCGCGTCCCAGCGATAAGTCGCCGAGACCGCGCGCTGGTAAGGCGCCGGATGCTTCTCTTCGTCGCCGCACATCCCCTCCTCCGTCGGATCGCGCGCAATCACTTCGTCGACGACGCTGGCGCGGATCGCCGCATAGGGCTTGCCGGGATCGGGTACGACCTCGAATGAGGTTTCCTGCCGATGCTCGAGGTCGCAGTTCCAGTCGCTGAAGGCGAGGACACTGTCGATCTCCGAGAGCCTTCCGTCGCGCACGAAGAGAAGCACCGTCGAATCGTAGCTCTGATTGGAGTTCGAGTGCGTGTTGCGCACGAGGATCGCCTGATCGTCCGGCGACAGGTCGAGAAGCGGCGGATCGCCGAAGACAGTGAACTGGTCGTAGCTCGCGTCGACGACGTCGAGCAGTTTCGGGGTCGGCGCATCGTCGTAGAGCGCGAGCGCCGTGAAGCTCTCGGCGCGGTCGCCGCCGTCGCCGAGATCGACCAGGAGCATGAGACGCTGCTCGCCCTCGGCGCGTAGGGCGAGCGCGGTCACGCGGTCGATCGTCACCGGCTCGCCGGCGTCGGCGCTCCACTCGCCGTCGGAGAAGCGGAGCTCCGCCGCGAGATGTCCGGCCGCGCTGCCGTCTCCGACGGGCGCAAGGTCAGGCGCGATCTGCTTGACGAGATCGAAGTAGGTTCCGGCATGTCCCGGCGCCGCGTCGCTCAGGCCGGCAGAGGCAGGCTCAGCCGCGTTCGCTGTTCCGAGAAGCGCGGAGCCGACCAGACAAAGCGCGCCGAAAAAGGCCTTCATCGTCGATCTCCCCGCACGCGGCTTGCCGGCGAGGATGGCACCCGCTCCGCCGGCGAAGCGGCGGGAGCATAGTTGCGGCGTCCGGGCGCCGCTATGGCGATCCTTGCGCCGCCTGGCAGCGCGCCTCGACCGCCGCGAGGTCGCCGGGATGGGCGATCGACGCGCGCGCCGTCTCCACGACCGCGTCCATGTGACGCTTGAGCGCCGTCTTCTGCGTCTCCGTGCGTGGCGTTTCGGCGAGCGCACCGAGCGTCGTCACGAGGCTGATCAACACGGCGGGATGCATGGCGCCGGCCTGGCGGATCTGGTTGAAGGCGAGATCGACGAGGCCGTCGAAATCCGAAGTCGCCGCCACGAGCCGCACCCGGCCTTCCGCGTCGTTCCAGATCGCCTGCGGCTCACCGCGCCGCATGGCAAGCGCCAGCGATGCTCCAAGCCGATCGACGACGGCGATCGCAGTGAAGGGGTCGTTGATCCCCGGCGACAGAGCGCGAAGCGCGACCTCAACGAGCTGCCGAATGGAGAACTCAACGTCCTGATAGGCGGTGCGCTCGCGGCCGATGGCGACGGCGTCGGCGATTTCGGCGCGAAACGCATCGTCGAGCGCGCTCGCCGGCCAGACGTAGGCGTGCGTGCGGCCGGCGAGCACATGATGCCCCGGGCGCGCCAGAAGCTCGATCACCGCGTCGCGCTCCGCCGCCGCATCGACAAGGCCGCGATAGTCGATCGTCTGGATGTAGCCGCTCGTCGCGAAGCCGAAGCGCGCCGGCTCCTCTGATCGGCGCACGAAGTCCGTCGGGACGCTCTCCTCCGCATCGCGAAGGTCGTTGCGGATCGCATGGTCGAGATCGTCGCCGACGCGGTTCACCACCGTGTCGGCGACGATCGCGCGCGACAGATGGTGAACGTAGAAGAGCAGCGTCAGAAGACAGACGAAGACCAGCGCGCTCGCCATGGTCACCGCGAAATGCGGGACGGCTTCTTTCGGGAGCTCGCTGTCGAGCAGACGGAAGATGAGCAGAATGTAAACGATCGTGCCGATGAAGAGCCCGATCACGCCTTGTGTGCGGCGGTCGCCGACGAAACTGCGGATGAGCCGCGGCCCGAGCTGACCGGCGGCGAGCGTCAGCACGACCATGGTGATGGAGATCACCAGCGTCGCCATGGTGATGAGCGAGCCGAGAAGCGCTGAGAGAAGCCGCCCGGCCTCCACCGTGCTCCCCTGATTGATCCACCAGACGGAACCGAAAGCCTCGACGTTGATGTCGACCTGGAGCGCAAACCAAGCCAGGAGCACCGCGCCCGCGACCATCAGCACCGGCAGGAACCAGAGGCTGGTGCGCACGCGCTCCCAAAAGGCGGCAAGTCTCGGCAGCACGAGCGATCTCCCAGCAACGGATACAGGGGGATTATGCGTTCGCCGGCTTAGAGTTCGATCACGCCGCGCGGAAAACCGCAAGAGGCCGAGATCCGCCTCTCAAGATGCACCATGAAGGCAGTGGCGAAGAGCGGGCCGAGAAGATTCACGATCGGGATCGCGAGAAAGACCGCGACCAGGAGCCCCGCCGCGAAGATCGTGCCAGCATTCTCACGTCTGAGCCGCCGGGCGGTCAGCTCGTCGTGGCGGCGAAGCGCTGCAAGCTCGAAATATTCGCGGCCGAGGAGATAGGCATTGGCGGCGAGGAAGATCAGGAACCCGAAGCCGAGGAGAAGCACGAGCGGCAGCGCGACGGCATTCACGAGGAGCACGATCCCAAGGAATTTCAGCGCGGTGACGACGGAGAGGAGAAGCGGCTGCGCACGGCCCGGCGGGTCGGCGGGATAATGCGTCCGCTCTACGACCTCCGCGATCTCGTCGAGAAAGAAGCCGGCGAAAAGTGCGGCGACCGGCGCGACGAGAAAGCCGATCCCGACCAGGAGCCCGACGCCGGTCATCACGTCGAGCGCCGTGTCGAGCCAGGGCCAGGGCGTCGCGACGTAGTGGGCGACCAGCCACTCGACGAAGGCCCAGAGCGCCGCGAGCAGCGCAAGCGTCAGCGCCAGCGCCTTCATAAGCACGCCGCGGAAGGGCGGCGAGAGAATGTCACGCAGGGCAAGGATCGCGGCGTCGAGCATGGGTTCCTTCGGGCCTCAGCAGCTGAGCTTCGCCAAACACTCGAGATCTGTCATCCCGGAAGCGGCGCGACACGACGCTATCCGGGATGACAAATGGATAGGCCGTGGCAGAAATCCAACTCCAGGCGATTTGCCAATCCCCCAGCGATTCGCTAGGCGGACGGGTCATTTCTTGGGCGGGGAACGCATGGCGGAGCCGAAACTCGACGTGCTGACGATTGGCAACGCCATCGTCGACGTGCTGGCGCACGCGGAAGAGGATTTTCTGGTCAGCGAGGGCCTCGTCAAAGGCTCGATGCGGCTGATCGACGGCGCGGAGGCGGACCGGCTCTACGACCACATGGGCGCAGCACAGCTCATCTCCGGCGGCTGCGCCGGGAACACGGCGGCGGGCATCGCCTCCTTCGGCGGACGCGCCGGCTTCATCGGCAAAGTGGCGGAGGACGAGCTCGGCCGCTTCTTTCGCCACGACCTGAAGGCGCTCGGCATCGCCTTCCCGACGGCGCCCCTGACCGACGGCACGCCTACCGCGCGCTCGATGATCCTGATCACGCCGGACGGCGAGCGCACGATGAACACGCATCTCGCCGCCTGCCAGGAGCTGACCCCGGCGGATATCGACAAGAAGACGGTGGAGAGCGCGGCGATCACCTATCTTGAGGGCTATCTCTGGGATCCGCCCAAAGCCAAGGAGGCGTTCCGCGCCGCCGCAAAGATCGCGCACGGCGCGGGGCGGAAGGTCGCGATCACGCTGTCGGATTCCTTCTGCGTCGACCGCTTCCGCGACGAGTTCCTGGACCTGATGCGCACCGGCGCGCTCGACGTCGTCTTCGCCAACCGGCACGAGGTGCTGTCGCTCTATCAGACCAGCGACTTCGAGACGGCGATCGAGGCGCTCGAACGCGAGGTGCCGCTTGCCGTCGTCACCATGAGCGAAGAGGGATCGATGGCGCTTTGCGGCGGCGAACGCGTGTCGATTCCCGCGGCGATGGTGGAGCACCTCGTCGACCTGACCGGCGCCGGCGACCAATACGCCGCCGGCTTTCTCTTTGGCCTAGCGCACGACTTTCCGCTTGACGTCTGCGGGCGCCTCGGCTCGCTCGCCGCGGCAGAAGTGATCGGCCATGTCGGCGCACGGCCGGTCGAATCCTTGAAGCAGCTCGCCGGCCAGGCCGGGCTCGCGGCATAAGCCGCCGATGGCGGCCGGCGCGATGAATCCGGAAAGGGAACCGGAGCGGCAATCGGAAATGCCGCCCGCGGATTTGGAGCCCGACCGTCTCGTGCTACTTGGGACGAAAGGCGGGCCGCGGGTCGCGAGCGGCCGCGCCAATCCGGCGAACCTTCTTCTCGTCGCGGGCGTGCCCTACGTCATCGACTGCGGCTACGGCGTGACGCGGCAATTGGTGCGGATCGGCTTGCCGCTGACGGCGCTCCGCCACGTCTTCATCACGCACCACCACTCCGACCACAATCTCGAATACGGCAACCTGATCCTGAACGCCTGGGGGCGCGGATTGCGAGACGCCGTCGACGCCTACGGGCCGGTCGGGCTCAAGCGGATGAGCGAGCTTTTCTTCGCGCTCAACGAATTCGATATCGAGATCCGCGTCGCGGACGAGCGGCGGCCCGACATCCGCAAGCTCGTGAGCGTGCACGAGATTTCAGCGAGCGGCGTCGTGCTTCGAAACGACGACGTGACGATTACCGCCTTCAAGACGCCGCACCCGCCGATCACCGAGAACTTCGCCTACAAGTTCGCGACGAAGGGCGCCGTCGTCGTGTTCTCCAGCGACACGCAATACAATCCGAAGCTCGCGGAATTCGCTTCCGGCGCCGACATCCTGGTGCACGAGGCGCTCTACGAGCCGGGCGTCGACGCGCTCGTTGCGCGCATCCCGAACGCCGGGTCGCTCAAGGCGCATCTGATCGCGGCGCACACGACAACCGAGGACGTCGGGAGAATCGCGGCGCAAGCGGGCGTGAAGACGCTGGTGCTCAATCACTTGGTGCCCGGCGACGACCCGACCATCACAGACGCGATGTGGGCGGAGGGCGTGAAGAAGCATTTTTCGGGGCACATCGTCGTCGGCGCGGATTTGATGAGCTTTCCGCTTAAGGGGTGACGGCTCTTCCGCCGGCATCGCTCACAGGCCTGCCGACGTGGACGAGCTATTGTGGAGTTTCGGCTAGCAGCGTCTCAATATCCCGTCGCTCGTGCAGGACGCGAAGGATCTGAACCCGGCCAGACCGAACGCGATAGAAGATCATGTAGGGAGGTGCCCTGACGGACCGGAGGTCGCGGCGGATATCAGTGCGCGGGCGGCCTTGGAACGGGTGTGCCGTTACACGTGCGACTGCGGCAAAGATGCTCGTCAGAAGCCGACCGGCGGTTTCGGACGAAGCCGTCTCCGCATAGTAGTCCCATATCTCATCGACATCGAGCTCGGCCGCAGGCGCCCAATCGGCATCCGGCTCAGCGTTTGGCAAGGCGCTCCTTCCCGCGCCTGATCACGTCCTCAATATCAAGAGGCCGCCCCAATCCGGCATCGAGCTCCTTGGTTCCGATCTCGATATCGGCACGAAGCCTCTCGATAGCCGCGAACCGATCCAGAAGCTCAAATCCTATGCGCTCCTGAGCCTCATCAGAAAGCTCCGAAACCTTCGCAATAGCCAGTTTAAGCGTCGTGTTCATGGCAACATCTTACCATCCGCGGGATATGTCTTCCAGACGCAAACAGGAACGGAGGCCCATCCACGACGGGAAGCAAGCCGGCCGCGAAGGCCGGCCCGCTTTGATTACAGAATGAAGCGGCTCAAGTCGGCGTTGCGGGCGAGGTCGCCGATGTGCTCTTCGACGTAGGCGGCGTCGATCACCATCGTCTCGCCGGCGCGATCGGTCGCGTTGAACGAGATGTCGTCGAGGATGCGCTCCATCACCGTCTGCAGACGGCGCGCGCCGATGTTCTCCACCGAGGCGTTGACCTCGACGGAGATGCGGGCGATCGCGTCGACGGCGTCGGGCGTGAAGTCGAGCGTCACCCCTTCCGTCTCCATCAGCGCCTTGTACTGCTTGATGAGGCTCGCCTCCGTCTCCGTCAGGATGCGGCGGAAATCGTCCTCCGTCAGCGCGTTCAATTCCACGCGGATCGGCAACCGGCCCTGCAGCTCCGGCAAGAGGTCCGACGGCTTCGACACGTGGAAGGCGCCGGACGCGATGAAGAGGATGTGGTCCGTCTTCACCGGCCCGTGCTTGGTGGCGACGGTGGTGCCCTCGACCAGCGGCAGCAGATCGCGCTGCACGCCCTCGCGGCGAAACGTCGGCGCCGCGCATGTCGCTCCGCGACGCGATCTTGTCGATCTCGTCGAGGAAGACGATGCCGTCGTTCTCCACCGCGCGAATCGCGTCGGCGACCACCACCTCCTCGTCGAGCAGCTTGTCGGCCTCCTCGTCGATCAGGAGCGTGTAGGATTCCTTGACCGAGACCTTGCGGGTCTTGGTGCGGCTCTGGCCGAACGCCTTGCCGAGCATCTCGCCGACATTCATGACGCCGATCGAGGCGCCGGGCATGCCCGGAACGTCGAAGGCGCCCATCGGATTCGAAGTGTCCTTGATCTGGACCTCGATCTCCTTGTCGTCGAGCTCGCCGGCGCGAAGCCGCTTGCGGAAGCTTTCGCGCGTGGTCGGGCTCGCGTGCTCGCCGACCAGCGCGTCGAGCACCCGCTCCTCCGCCTGCGCATGCGCGCGCGTCTGCACCTCGCGGCGCTTCTCGGCGCGCACCAGCCCAATCCCCGCCTCGACCAGATCGCGGATGATCTGCTCGACGTCGCGGCCGACATAGCCGACCTCGGTGAACTTGGTCGCCTCGACCTTGATGAAGGGGGCGTTTGCGAGCTTGGCGAGGCGGCGGGAGATCTCCGTCTTGCCGACGCCGGTCGGGCCGATCATCAGGATGTTCTTGGGCAGCACCTCCTCGCGCATCGGGCCGGTGAGCTGCTGGCGGCGCCAGCGGTTGCGAAGCGCGATGGCAACGGCGCGCTTGGCGTCGTTCTGGCCGATGATGAAGCGGTCGAGCTCAGAGACGGTCTCGCGCGGCGAGAAGGTCCCCTTCTTCTCGCCGCCTGACCCAGGGGCCATCGTCTCTGGTTCCGTCAGGGCAGTGCTAGCGGTCGGCATCGAGGGACTCCACGATCACGTTTCCATTCGTATAGACGCATATCTCGGCGGCGATCTGCATCGCGCGGCGGGCGATCGCCTCCGCATCCATGTCGGTTGCGGCGAGCGCGCGCGCCGCGGCGAGCGCGTAGTTGCCGCCCGAGCCGATGGCGGCGACGCCGTGCTCGGGCTCAAGCACGTCGCCGTTTCCCGGTGAGAACCAGCGTCGTCGACTTGTCGGCGACGATCATCATCGCCTCCAGGCGGCGCAGATAGCGGTCGGTGCGCCAGTCCTTGGCAAGCTCCACGCAGGCGCGCATGAGCTGCCCCGGATATTGCTCAAGCTTCGCCTCCAGCCGCTCAAGCAGCGTGAAGGCATCGGCGGTGGCGCCGGCAAAACCGGCGATCACGTCGCCCTTGGAAAGGGTGCGCACCTTGCGGGCGTTGTGCTTCATGACAGTCTGGCCGATCGACACCTGTCCGTCGCCGGCGATGACCACCTTGCCGCCCTTCCTGACCGAGACGATCGTCGTGCCGTGCCAGGAATCGTAAGGGGAATTTTCAGCCAATCTCGGATACTCCTCCAGCGGATAAAGCCGGCCCTCCTTGGAAGCGCCGGCCCCACCCCTGATCACGATGGGTGGATATGTAGGGCGCGATCGGGCGGCGCGTGCAAACGGCGAAAGAGCCGGCAGCCAGACGCGGCTAACCGCTTGGCAATCTGGCGTGTCACCTTAGCGGGCGCGCGCATCCGGTTAAGCCCGCCGGCACCGCAAGCCCATGCGCAAGGCGACAATCGCCCGCAAGCACGACGGAGACCAAGATCAGCGTCGCCGTCGATCTCGACGGGTCGCGGGCGCTACGACGTGAAGACCGGCATCGGCTTCCTCGACCACATGCTGGAGCAGCTTTCCCGCCATTCGCTGATCGACCTCACGGTCCGCGCGGAGGGCGACACCCATATCGACCTCCACCACACGACGGAGGACGTCGGCATCGCGCTCGGGGCCGCGATCGGCAAGGCGCTCGGCGAGCGCAAGGGAATCACCCGCTATGCCTCGATCGACCTGCCGATGGACGAGGTCTGCACGCGCGCAGCGGTGGACGTTTCCGGGCGGCCGTTCCTGATCTGGCAGGTGGAGTTCCCGCGGCCGAAGGTCGGCGATTTCGACACCGAGCTTTTCCGCGAGTTCTTCCAGGCGCTGGCGCAAAACGCCGGCATCACGCTCCACATCGTCAACCTCTACGGCGAGAACTGCCACCACATCGCGGAGACCTGCTTCAAGGCGGTGGCGCGGGCTTTCCGCACTGCCTTCGCCATCGATCCCACGAAACGCCGGGCGATCCCCTCGACCAAGGGCACGCTGACGGGCTAAGAGGCTCCGCATGAGGGTCTATACAGTCCATGCGCCGCCGGAAGAGCCCGCTCTCGCCGGAGAGTTTCTGCTTCGTGAAGGACGGCTTCTCCTGGCCGGCGCTTTTCTTCCCGCTGCTGTGGATCCTGTGGCACCGGATGTGGCTGACGCTCGTCTACTACATCGTCTTCGTGCTGGTCGTCGCCTGGGCCGGGCGGCTCGGCGGCGACGATCTGCGGCATCGACGATCGCGATCTTCGGCGGCGCTGCTCTTCGCGCTCGAAGCGAACGACATTCCGCCGCCTGTCGCTTGAAGGCCGCGGCTGGCACGAGGTCGGCGGAGGCCTCGGGGCGGAACTCTCGACGAGGCGGAGACGCGCTTCTTCGGCGGCGCGGAGACGGAGGCCGGACGCCGGGCCGAAGCGCGAGGCGATTGCGCGCGCCGCCTATACGCCGGAGGCGCGCGCGCATGGCGCCGACGAGCCGATCCTCGGGCTTTTCCCGGAGCCGGAGCAATGAGCATGCGCAATGAGCGTCGCCATCATCGACTACGGCTCCGGGAACCTGCACTCCGCGGCGAAGGCGTTCGAGCGCGCGGCGCGCGAGACGGGCGATACGATCGTGGTCACCGCCGACGCCGACATGGTCGCCAAGGCGGAGCGCATCGTGCTTCCGGGCGTCGGCGCCTTCGCCGACTGCCGCCGCGGGCTCGACGCCGTGCCCGGGCATGGTCGAGACGCTGAACGAAGCGGTGATCAGGACGCGGCAAGCCGTTCCTCGGCATCTGCGTCGGCTGCCAGCTCATGGCCGAGCGCGGGCTTGAGAAGGAGACGAGCGAGGGTCTCGGCTGGATCGCCGGCGACGTGGTGGAGATCACGCCGACCGACCCGGAGCTCAAGATCCCGCACATGGGCTGGAACTCGCTCGACGTCGTCCACGACCACCCGATCCTCGCCGGCATCCCGACCGGCGACGGAGGGCTCGACGCCTATTTCGTGCACTCGTTCCACCTTGCGCCGCGCGAGGCGGACGACCTCGTGGCGTCGACGGACTATGGCGGGCCGCTCACCGCGATCGTCGGGCGCGACAATTTTGTCGGCACGCAGTTCCACCCGGAGAAGAGCCAGACGCTCGGGCTGACGCTCATCGCGAATTTCTTGAAGTGGCGGCCATGAGGACCGAAGTCCCGAGACCTTTGTCATCCCGGAAGGCGCGCAGCGCCTGTCCGGGACCATGAACGCCGCGCATCGCTGAGCTTCTGCAGCGCTGGCTATTCCTCCGTCCCGCTCCGGCGTTCATCCGGCTCCTCGGTCTCGGCCTGCGGCCAAACCGGGATGACAAATGCCGGGGAGCGTTCGAGCTCGCATGATCCTCTTCCCCGCCATCGACCTGAAGGAGGGAAAGTGCGTGCGCCTCGTCAAAGGCGCGATGGACCAGGCGACCGTCTACAACGAAAACCCCGGCGCGCAGGCGCTGGCCTTCAGGAGATCGGCTTTCCCGTGGCTGCACGTCGTCGACCTCGACGGCGCGGTTTCCGGGCACGACGAAGAACGAGGCGGCGCTCGACGCCATCCTCGGCACGGTCGGCGACGACGATGAAGGTGCAGATCGGCGGCGGCATCCGCGACCGCGCGGCGATCGAGCGGTGGCTCGAAGAAGGGCGTTGCGCGCGTCATCCTTGGGACCGCGGCGCTGCGCGATCCCGATCTCGTCCGCGACGCCGCGCGGGATTATCCGGAGAAGATCGCCGTCGGTATCGACGCGCGCAAGGGCAAGGTCGCGGTCGAGGGCTGGACGGAGACCTCCGATATGACGGCGCTCGACCTCGCGCGGCTTTTTGAAGACGCTGGGGTGGCCGCGATCATCTACACCGACATCGACCGCGACGGCGTGCTTTCCGGCGTGAACTGGGAGGCGACGATCGCGCTCGCCGACGCCGTGTCGATCCCCGTCATCGCCTCGGGCGGCCTCGCCTCGATGGCTGACATAAAGCGGCTGCTTCAGCCCGACGCGGCCAAGCTCGAAGGCGCAATCTCAGGGCGCGCGCTTTATGACGGCCGCATCGATCCGAAAGCGGCGCTGGCGCTTCTCAGCAAAGGCGCGGCCTGACCAAAGCCGGATGCAGCCCCTGTTCCTCGATTCGTCGGTGGCCGCGCGCGGGTCGGCGTAGGTGCCTGATCGGGCTTGATTTTTCTCCAAAGCCCTTTTGGGCGGTGTCCACGCAAATTAAGGATTGAAAGGTTCCCTTAGGACTTCTGATACATTGTCGCGGACGGTTCTTGTGGCGTCCTTTCATGCGTATTCCTCGCCGCGATCTTGTCATTATCGCGGGCCTCGCCATCCTGCTTGTTGCCGCCGTTCTTTCGGCCGTCTCCGTCACTTCGCGGGCGGTCGAGCAGCTTCTGCGCCAGGATGCGCAGGCGGAGGGCGAGACCTGGGCGCGCTATCTCGCCGCCAACGTGAAGGACCTCGGCCAGATCGTCGCCGGAGCCCCGGCGTCGGGCGAAAGCATGGACTTCTTCGAGAAGGCCGAGAAGGTCGGCGACGTCTTCCTCTACAAAATCTACGCGCCGGACGGGAGCCTCAGGCTCTCCTCGCACGCGTTGGACGAATCCGATCCGAAGACGGAATCGATCGTTCTCCACAACCCGGAAGCCGCCGATGCGGTGCTTGCCGGCAAGACGATCGTGGAGGTGAAGAGCGCCGGCAAGACGGGCGGGGATGCGGAGGAAGACGAAGTCGGCACGCCGCTCCCGGCATTTTATGCCGAGGCCTACGTCCGGTGATGACGGAAGGCGCCGTCATTGGAATCATGGAGGCGTATGTCGATCAGTCGAAGAAGCATGCTGCGTTCCATGCGCGGATCGCCGGCGTGGCGCTCTCGCTCGCCGGGATCATCGCGCTCGCTTTCGGGCTGCCGGCGCTCGGCTTCACCTGGCGCACGCGGCAGAAGCTGCAGTCGGACTCGCGCGTCGAATTCCTCGCCCAGCACGATGCGCTGACCGAGGTCGCCAACCGCGCCCGCTTCATGCAGGACCTCGACGAGGCGATCCGCCTCGGCTGCCCGGTCGCCGTCCATATCGTCGACATCAACGGATTCAATGAGATCAACGACACGCACGGACAGGCGGTCGGTGACGAGATTCTGCGCCAGGTGGCGCGGCGCCTGCTGCTGATCACCGAGAAGCAGAACCTGCTCGCGCGCCTCGGCAGCGACGACTTCGCGCTCGCCGAGATCGTGCGCACGCCGAAGCAGATTTCGCGGACGGCGCGGCGCATCATCGCCTCGCTCGGCGAGGCCTTCCGGCCGGGCGGCCGCGAAATCGAGCTCACCGTCTCGATCGGCAGCGCCGTTGCGCCGGCGCACGGCGAGGATGCCGCGGGCCTGGTGAAGAGCGGCGAGATCGCGCTCTTCCACGCCAAGAGCGTCGGGCGCGGCACGCGCAGCCTGTTCCGGCCGGAGATGGACGCAGAGCTCAAGGCCCGGCGCGCGCTTGAAACGCCATCAAGAGCGCCGTCGCCGACGAAGCGTTCGAGCTGATTTCCAGCCGTGCCGCAGCGCCGCCGAACCCGGCTCACCGGCTTCGAGGCGCTGCTCAGGCTGCCGAACGGAGACGGCGGCAGCGTGTCGCCGGCGCTCTTCGTGCCGGTCGCCGAGCGGCTCGGGCTGATCGGCGAGATCGGCGAATGGGTCATCCGCCGCGCCTGCGCGACCGCCGCGACCTGGCCGAGCAAGCTTTCGGTCGCGGTGAACCTGTCGCCGGCCCAGTTCCAGGACGGCGCCTCTGGAGACGGTGCGTGACGCGCTGAACGCGACCGGGCTCGCGGCCGAGCGGCTCGAACTTGAGATCACCGAGGGCCTGCTTCTCTCGCACACCGAAGCGGTGCTGAGCCAGCTCGCGGAACTGAAGGCGCTCGGCGTCAGGATCGCGATGGACGATTTCGGCACCGGCTATTCGAGCCTGAGCTATCTGTGGAAATTCCCCTTCGACAAGCTGAAGATCGACCAGTCTTTCGTGCGCGCGCTTCCGGCGACCGCGGAAGCATCCGGCCTCCGTCATCGAGGCGATCGTCGCGCTCGGACGCTCGCTCGGCATCAGGATCAACGCGGAGGGCGTGGAGACGAAGGAGCAGGCGGTGTTCCTCGCCCGCGCCGGCTGCGACGAATTGCAAGGCTTCTATCTCGGCCGCCCGATGCCGGCCGAGCGGGTCGCCAGCGCGATCCTGAAGGACTTCCGCTCCGCCATGCCGAAAGCACCCCCGGCGGCGCCGGCGACCGCCGAGGCGCGCCGAGCCTAAGCGATCTTCGTAAGCGTTGCCTCTGTCATGCGGCTTCCTTGCGCGCTAAGGAGACGCCACATCTCCTCATCCTTCGCCCACCATGCTCAAAGCCCGCGTAATCCCCTGCCTCGACGTGAAGGACGGCCGCGTCGTGAAGGGCGTGAACTTCGTCGATCTCGTCGACGCCGGCGATCCGGTGGAAGCGGCGAAGGCCTATGACGCGGCCGGCGCCGACGAGCTCTGTTTCCTCGACATCACGGCGAGCCACGAGGACCGCGGCACCATCTTGGACGTCGTCGCGCGGACCGCCGACCAATGCTTCATGCCGCTCACCGTCGGCGGCGGAGTGCGCACGATCGACGACATCCGCAAGCTGCTTCTTGCCGGCGCCGACAAGGTCTCCATCAACACCGCGGCCGTCGCCGACCGAGCGTTCGTCGCCCGCGCGGCGGAGAAGTTCGGCGACCAGTGCATCGTCGTTGCAATCGACGCGCGCCGGGTCGCGGGCGAGGACAAAGGCCCAAGCCCCGCTTCTCTTGGCAACGAAGTGGGGAACACCTCACTTCGCTGGGAGATCTTCACGCACGGCGGACGCCGCCCGACCGGGCTCGACGCCGTCGACTACGCGCGCGAGGTGGTGGCGCTCGGCGCGGGCGAGCTTCTGCTCACCTCCATGGATCGCGACGGCACGAAAAAGGGCTTCGATATCGACGCTCACCCGCGCCGTCGCCGACGCGGTGCGCGTGCCGGTGATCGCATCGGGCGGGGTCGGCACGCTTCAGCACCTGGTCGAAGGCATCCGCGACGGGCACGCGAGCGCTGTGCTTGCCGCCTCGATCTTCCATTTCGGCACCCACACGATCGCCGAGGCGAAGGCGGCGATGGCGGGGCCGATGCGCGTTGGATACCCGGTCCGTCGCGATTTCGGGCTAATGAAGGCGGTTCCCGACCTTTCGGACATGCTCTAACAGGGCCAGCCTGAAATCCGCAATGACCGATTTCACGCTCGAGGACCTGGCGAAGATCGTCGCGACGCGCGCGCGCTCCGGCGATCCCACTTCCTATACGGCGAAGCTCGCGGATGCCGGGTCGGCGCCTGCGCCAAGAAGCTCGGCGAGGAGGCGGTCGAGGCGGCGATCGCGGCGGTCAAAGGCGACCGCGAGGGCTTGAAGGCGAGGCCGCCGACGTGCTCTACCACCTGCTGGTTCTGCTCTACGTCAACCGGCGTCCCCTTCGACGCGGTGAAGGCGAGCTTCAGCGGCGCACGGCTGCAGACCGGGCTTGAAGAGAAGGCGGGGCGGAAGGACGCCTGATGGACCAGGTCGCGCGCACCAGCCTCTCGCCCTACCGCGTCTTCTCCATCGAGGAATGGGCGAAGCTTCGCGCCGACACGCCGATGACGCTGTCGGCGGAGGAGATCGTCGCGCTCCGCTCGCTCGGCGATCCGGTGTCGCTGGAAGAAGTGGAGCGCGTCTATCTGCCGATCTCGCGCCTCCTCTCCTTCTACGTGACGGCGACGCAGGGGCGTGTTCCAGGCGACGCGGCGATTCCTCGGCACCAACGACGCCAAAGTGCCGTTCATCATCGGCATCGGCGGCTCGGTCGCGGTCGGCAAGTCGACGACGGCGCGCGTGCTGCGCGAGCTTCTGACAGCGCTGGCCCGTCGGCGCCGAAGGTCGAGCTCGTCACCACCGACGGCTTCCTCTTCCCGAACGCCGTGCTTGCAGGCCGAGGGGCTGATGGAGCGCAAGGGCTTTCCGGAAAGCTACGACGTGGCGGCGCTGCTTGCCTTCCTCACCGACATCAAGGCCGGCGACGGAACGCGTCTCCGCGCCGGTCTATTCGCACCTGACCTACGACATCGTGCCGGGCGAGACGATCGATCGTCGACCGGCCCGACATCCTGATCCTCGAAGGGCTTGAACGTGCTGCAGCCGCGCGACCTGCCGAAGGACGGAAAGGCGATCCCCTTCGTCTCCGACTTCTTCGATTTCTCCATCTATCTCGACGCCGAGGAGGAGGCGATCCGCGGCTGGTATATCGAGCGCTTCATGCGGCTGAAGGAGACGCGCTTCCGCGATCCCGCGCTCCTATTTCCACGGCTATGCCGAGCTCTCGCGACGGCGAGGCGAAGAGCGATCGCGGTCGGGCTTTGGGAGCGCATCAACCTCGTCAATCTGCGCGAGAACATCCTGCCGACGCGGCCGCGCGCCGACCTGATCCTGACGAAAAGACGCCGACCACGCGGTGAAGGAAGTCGCGCTGAGGAAGCTCTAGGACCATGCGCGCCGAGCTTCAGCCCCGCGACGCGCGCGACCGGATGATCGTCGCGCTCGACGTCGCGAGCGTCGACGCAGGCGCGGCGGCTCGTCGCGGCGCTCGGCGACGCGGCGAGCTTCTACAAGATCGGCATGCAGCTCGTCTTCGCCGGCGGGCTGCAAGCTGATCGAGGCGCTGAGCGCGACGGAAAAGCGCATCTTCCTCGACATGAAGCTCCTCGACATCGACAACCAGGTGGCGGGCGGCGTCGACAGCATTGCCAAGCTCGGCGTCACCTTCACCACGATCCATGCCTACCCGAAGGCGATGCGCGCGGCGGTCTCCGCCCTTCGGCAGGCCGAGGGCAAAGCGGCGGGTGGGCCCGGGCTTCTCGCCGTCACCGCGCTGACCTCGATGAACGACGCGGATTTGAAGGACGCGGGCTACGCTGAGACGCCGCAGCGCTGGTCGCGCGGCGCGCCGCGAGGCACGCGATGCGGGGATGGACGGCATCGTCTGCTCGCCGCTCGAAGCGACGAACGTGCGGAAAGTCGTCGGGAAGGACCTGGCGATCGTGACGCCCGGCATCCGCCCGGCCGGCTCCGCCGCCGGCGACCAGAGGCGGGTCGATGACGCCGAAGCGATGCGATCGCCGCGGGCGCCGACTATCTCGTGGTCGGCCGGCCGGTCATTGCGGCGGCCGACCCGGCGGCGGCGGCCGACGCGGTGGTCGAAGAGATCGAGACAGCGCCTAGGCGCTAAGGGAGGAGACGGATGGCGAAGGGCTATTGGATCGTGCGCGTCGACGTCCGGGACACCGATGTCTACGGGGACTACATCAAGGCGAACGCCGAGCCGCTTGGCCGCTTCGGCGCGAAATTCCTGACGCGCGGCGGCAAGCAGGAGGCGGTCGAAGGCAAGGCGCGGGCGCGCAACGTCATCATCGAGTTCCCGAGCTTCCAGGCGGCGCTCGACTGCTTCAACGACCCGAAATACCAGGCGGCGAAGGCGATCCGCGACCCGGTGACGGAAGGCGAGATCGTCATCGTCGAGGGCTATGACGGGCCGCAGCCGGGCGACTGAGACGATGGAAGCTCGCGGGGAATGCAGAAGTAACCTCCCCCTTGAGGGGAGGTCGAAGCGGCAAGCGCAGCGAAGCCGATTCGGGAGGGGGGATGCACACGCTCCGCCTCCGGCGTTCTGCGCCTTCGGCTTGAAACGCCGACCTGCCCTAGGAGGAGGTTGGGCGCACCCACGCGACATCATCCGAGGCTGCGAACCACGATGACCGACGCGCCGCTCTCGTCGGAGGAGCTCAGCGCTACGCGCGCCACATCGTGCTCGGCGAGGTGGGCGGCCCCGGACAGCAGAAGTTCAAGGCGGCGCGCGTGCTCGTTGTCGGCGCAGGCGGGCTCGGCGCGCCGGTCGCGCTCTATCTCGCCGCCGCGGGCATCGGCACGCTCGGCATCGTCGACGACGACGTGGTCAGCCTCTCCAATCTGCAGCGGCAGATCATCCACACGAGCGAGCGCATCGGCGTGGCGAAAGTGGAGAGCGCGAAGGCGACGCTTGCCGGCATCAACCCGCATGTCGCGGTCGTCCCGCACCAGACGCGGCTGACGGCGGAGAACGCGAAGCGACATCGTCTCCGGCTACGATATCGTCGCCGACGGCTCCGACAATTTTTCCACGCGCTATCTGATCGCGGATATCTGCGCGGCGCTGAAGATTCCGCTGGTCACCGCCGCGGTCGGACGCTTCGACGGGTCGGTCACGGTGCTGAAGCCTTATGAGGGCGAGAACCCCGGCTATCGCGACGTCTTCCCGGCGCCGCCGCCGGACGGGCTGCTCCCGACCTGTGCGGAGGCGGGCATCTTGGGCGCGCTCACCGGCGTGATCGGCTCGATCCAGGCGCTGGAAGTGCTGAAGCTCGTCGCCGGGATCGGCGAGCCGCTGGTCGGCCGGCTGCTCCTCTATGACGGGCTGGCGCAGCGTTTCGACGAGATCCGCTACCGGCGGCGGAAAGCCTGACTGTTTTCCCCTTTCAGTAGTATTTCTTTCACGATACAATCGACGATTGTTGGCCGGCGGCGACGATTCGCTAACCGCTGCCGCCGCATGGTCGTGCGCGGAACGCAGAGCGAGGCCGACAGGCCGTGGCGAAGATCGTCGCTTACAAAACCCACATTCGCGGGCGGAGCTTCGGTACGCGGGCCTTCCCGAGCGGCATCGCCGCAGCGTTCCTCCTCGGCGCGCTTGTCGTCGGCGCCGGCCAGTTCTTGCGCGGCCACGACGCTCCGCTCCTCGCACTGCCGAAGATCGGGGTCGAGACCGCGGCGCTGCCAAGCGGCGGGAGCGACGCGGCAATCGCGGCGGCGTTTCAGATTTGCGGCGCCGGCCCGCCGCGACAATTGCGTCGTCGACGGCGACACGTTCTGGGCCGGCGGCATCAAGATCCGCATCGCCGACATCGACGCGCCGGAGACGCATCCGGCGCGTTGCGAATACGAAGCAAAGCTCGGCGCCGCCGCGACGCAAAGGCTCACGGCGCTTCTGAACGAAGGGCCATTCACGCTCGAGGCCGAAGGCCGCGACGAAGACCGCTACGGGCGGAAGCTCAGGGTCGTCGCGCGCGACGGACGCTCGCTCGGCGGCGTCCTCGTCAGCGAGGGGCTGGCGCGGGAGTGGACCGGCCGCCGCGATGCCGTGGTGCATAACTTCCTGGACGCGAAGCTCGGGAGGACGCGGTCGGGCGGCTTGTGGCCGTCCATCCAGGTGCGGATGTTGATGATCACCGTCTCGCCCATGTCGACGCGGCCTTCGAGCGTGGCGGAGCCCATGTGCGGCAGGAGCACGACCTTGCCGGCCTTGGCGAGCTTGATCAGCTGCGGATCGACCGCCGGCTCGTGCTCGAAGACGTCGAGGCCGGCGCCGGCGAGCGCGCCCGTCCTCCAGCGCCGTCGATCAGCGCCGCCTCGTCGATGATGGAGCCGCGCGCGGTGTTCACGATGACGGCGCCGGGGCGCATCAGCTTCAGCCGGCGCGCGCGAGAGAAGATGAAAGGTGGCAGGCGTCGCCGGGCAGTTGACGGAGAGGATGTCGATGCGGGCGAGCATCTGGTCGAGGCTGTCCCAGTAGGTCGCCTCGAGCTCCTCCTCGACGCGCGCCTCGACCGGGCGGCGGTTGTGGTAGTGGATCGAAAGGCCGAAGGGGCGGGCGCGGCGCGCCACCGCCGTGCCGATCCGCCCCATGCCGAGGATGCCGAGCCGCTTGCCGCCGATCCGGTGGCCGAGCATCCAGGTCGGCGACCAGCCGCTCCATTTCTGCCCTTCGCGCAGCACCGCCGGCGCCCTCGGCGAGCCGGCGCGGCACGGAGAGGATCAGCGCCATCGTCATGTCGGCGGTGTCCTCGGTCAGGACGCCCGGCGTGTTGGTGACGAAGATGCCGCGCTTCACCGCCGCGTCGACGTCGATGTTGTCGACGCCGTTGCCGAAATTGGCGATGAGCTTCAGCTTTTCGCCGGCCTGCGGCGATCATCTCCGGCGTCGATGCGGTCGGTGACGGTCGGAACGAGGACGTCGGCCGTCTTCATCGCCTCCACCAGCTCCGCCTGCGTCATCGGCTTGTCGTCGATGTTGAGCTCGGTCTGGAAGAGCTCGCGCATGCGCGTCTCGACCGGCTCGGGCAGCCGCCGCGTCACGATCACCAGGGGCTTGGCTCTCGTCATCGGCAGGGACACCCTCGCTTGCCCGCTTACGGCCGCTTTTCACGCGATACACGCTCTTAACAAAAGGTCGGCTAAACGCAACAAACCGCGAATCTCCGGAGGAGCCGCCGATTTTGCTTGTCCCACCTGCCGTGCGATCAGCGAATCCCCGCCGAGCTCCGTCTTCGCCTCGCCGCATCGCCGTTCTCGCCGCGCTGCGATGCTGCTGAGCGCCGGGGCCGCCGCGGCCCAGGACCCGCGTGCGCGGCACCGGGCTGCCGCTGCCGCGCTTCGTCAGCCTGAAGTCGGACAACGTCAATGTCCGCCGCGGGCCCGGCCAGGAATACGAGGTCGCCTTCACCTTCGTGAAGGCCGGGCTGCCGGTCGAGATCACGCAGGAATTCGACAACTGGCGAAAAATCCGCGACTCGGAAGGGGCCGAGGGCTGGGTCTTCCACAGCCTGCTTTCCGGCAAGCGCACGGCGCTCGTCGCGCCCTGGGAGACGAGCGGCGACAGCGGGCCCTTTCCGGCCGCGCCGAGCCGAAGGCGAAGGCGCCGGTCGTCGCCTATCTCACGCCGACAGGTCGATCGCCGACGTGGAGGAATGCCACTGGCGCTGGTGCCGGGTCAGCGGCAACGGCTATCGACGGCTGGATCGAGCAGGACCGGCTGTGGGGCGTCTATCCGAACGAGGAGTTCAAGGAATAGCGCTCGCCGCGCGAGCCAGCGCTAGCGCTCGCAGCGCACCGCTGCTGAGCCGCAGGCGAAAGCCTCGAGCCAGTAGCGCGGCCGAAGCCGCTCCCGCCGCCCAACTCGCCGGTTCGGCGCGACGGATCAACGCGATTCTTTGCGGCGCACGCGCACCACCACCTCGACGGCGGTGATCTCCATGCCTTCGGGCGGCTCCGGCAGCTCGGCGATGTCGACGTGGTCCTTCATGTCGATCAGCCGCCCCTCGCCTTCCACGAAGAAATGATGGTGGTCGCTGACGTTGGTGTCGAAATAGGTGCGGCTGCCGTCGATCGCGACTTCGCGCAGGAGCCCGGCCTCGGTGAACTGGTGCAGCGCGTTGTAGACGGTGGCGAGCGACACGCGCACGCCCGGCAAGTTCCGCCTCGGCGTGCAGTCCTCCGCCGAGATGTGGCGGTGGCCCTTGGCGAAGAGCATGCGCCCGAGCTCGACGCGCTGGCGCGTCGGCCTGAGCCCGGCATGGCGAAGCTCGCGCCGCCATCCGATCTGGTCGCCAACACGCGCATTGCCGCGTCCGCCATGACCCGTCCGAATTGTTGCATTTGCTTCGCCATCTTATATGGAATCGGCGCATATCGACACAAGCCGAGGCGGCCGGCTCCGCGGCCGTTTCGCGCGGCGGCGGCCTGTGTTAGGTACTGTAACGAACCGTGATCGCGACGCCGGCCGGGAGGCCGCGGAAAGGCATGACAGAGCGCCAGACGCGTTTCGAATACGAGGAGCTTCTCGCCTGCGGGCGAGGCGAGCTCTTCGGCGAAGGCAACGCGCAGCTGCCGCTGCCGCCCATGCTGATGTTCGACCGCATCTCGGAGATCTCCGAGACCGGCGGCGACGAGGGCAAGGGGCTCATGCGCGCGCGAGCTCGCGGTCAGGCCCGACCTTTGGTTCTTCTCCTGCCACTTCAAGGGCGACCCGGTGATGCCGGGCTGCCTCGGCCTCGACGCGCTCTGGCAGCTGCTCGGCTTCTTCCTCGGCTGGCTCGGCGGCGAGGGCCGCGGGCGCGCGCTCTCGGTCGGCGAGGTGAAGTTCTCCGGCATGGTGCTGCCGCACATCAAGCTGGTCGAATACGGCGTCGACCTGAAGCGGGTGGTGCGCTCCAAGCTGACGCTCGGCATCGGCGACGGCTGGCTGAAGGCGGACGGCGAGACCATCTATCGAGGCGGCGGACCTGAGGGTCGGGCTGTTCAAGACCTGAGCCAACGGCTCGCGGGAGCGGCCGCGGCCGCGTCCGCCGGCCGGTGACGAAGAAGGAGATCGCCATGAGACGGGTCGTCGTCTCCGGCATGGGCATCGTCTCATCGATCGGAAATACCACGCAGGAAGTGCTGGCGAGCCTCAGGGAGGCGCGCTCCGGCGTCGTCGTCTGCCGAGCAACTACAAGGAGCTCGGCTTCCGCTGCCAGGTGCACGGCGCGCCGCAGGGCGAGCCGGAGCAGGCGATCGACCGCCGCGCCATGCGCTTCCACGGCGGCGGCACCGCCTGGAACCACGTCGCCATGGAGCAGGCGATCCGCGATTCGGGGCTTGAGCCGGACGAAATCTCGCACGAGCGCACCGGGCTCATCATGGGCTCCGGCGGCCCCTCCACCCGCGCCATCGTGGCGGCCGCCGACGCCACGCGCGAGAAGGGGCCGAAGCGCGTCGGGCCGTTCGCGGTGCCGAAGGCGATGTCGTCGACCGCCTCGGCGACGCTTGCCACCTGGTTCAAGATCAAGGGCGTGAACTATACGATCTCGTCGGCCTGCGCGACCTCCAACCATTGCATCGGCAACGCCTACGAGACCATCCAGCTCGGCAAGCAGGACATGATCTTCGCCGGCGGCTGCGAGGAGCTCGACTGGACGCTCTCGGTGCTCTTCGACGCGATGGGCGCGATGTCGTCGAAATTCAACGACACGCCGCGACAAGGCCTCGCGCGCCTATGACGTGCGCGCGCGACGGCTTCGTCATCGCCGGCGGCGCCGGCGTTCTGGTGCTGGAGGAGCTGGAGCACGCCAAGGCGCGCGGCGCCAAGATCTACGGCGAGATCGTCGGCTACGGCGCCACCTCCGACGGCTACGACATGGTGGCGCCGTCCGGCGAAGGCGGCGAGCGCTGCATGCGCATGGCGCTTTCCACGGTGCACGAGAAGATCGGCTACATCAACCCGCACGCCACCTCGACGCCGGCCGGCGACGGGCCGGAGATCGACGCGATCCGCAAGGTGTTCGGCTCCGGCGACAAATGCCCGCCGATCGCGGCGACGAAGTCGCTGACCGGCCATTCGCTCGGCGCCACCGGCGCGCAGGAGGCGATCTACTGCCTGTTGATGATGCAGAACGGCTTCATCTGCGAGAGCGCCAATATCGACGAGCTCGATCCGAAGTTCGCCGACATGCCGATCGTGCGCGAGCGGCATCGACGAGGTGGAGCTCGACGCGGTGCTTTCGAATTCCTTCGGATTCGGCGGCACCAACGCCACGCTGGTATTCCAGCGCTACGCCGGCTGAGGACGCGACATGAGCAATTTGATGGCCGGCAAGCGCGGCCTGATCATGGGCGTCGCCAACGACCATTCGATCGCCTGGGGGATCGCCAAGCAGCTTGCGGCGGAAGGCGCGGAGCTCGCCTTCACCTATCAGGGCGAGCATTTCGGGCGGCGCGTGAAGCCGCTCGCCGCCTCGCTCGGCTCGACCATGCTCTACCATTGCGACGTGGAGGACGCCGCCTCCATGGCAGGCGGTCTTCGACGCGCTCGAAGCACGGCCTGGGGCAGCGCTCGACTTCGTCGTCCACGCCATCGCCTTCTCCGACAAGGCGGAGCTCAAGGGCCGCTATGCCGACACCTCGCGCGAGAACTTCGCCCGCACCATGCTGATCTCCTGCTTCTCCTTCACCGAGGTGGCGCGGCTGGCGGCCACGCTGATGCCGAAGGGCGGCAGCCTCCTCACGCTCACCTATGGCGGGTCGACGCGGGTCATGCCGAACTACAACGTGATGGGCGTCGCCAAGGCGGCGCTCGAAGCCTCGGTGCGCTACCTCGCCGCCGATTTCGGCGCAGCGCGGCATCCGCGTCAACGCCATCTCCGCCGGGCCGATCCGCACGCTCGCCGGCGCCGGCGTCTCCGACGCGCGGCTCATGTTCGGCTACCAGCGGGACAACGCGCCGCTGCGCCGCGCGACGACCATCGAGGACGTCGGCGGCGCGGCGCTCTACCTGCTGAGCGACCTCTCGCAAGGCCGTGACCGGCGAGATCCATTATGTCGATTGCGGCTACAATATCGTCGCCATGCCGCGCCTCGACCTGCTCAAGAGACGACGAAAAGGCCGCCCGAGACGCCGCGGAATAGGCAGCATTCGCCCTTACCTGGCCTTGTAACGGCCGCGTGAACACAACCCGATAAGGGAATTCTTTACAGGAATTGGGCTTTGTCTGACCCCGTAGTCAGTCGGGATCGCTCCATGACCATTTCCAAGTTCCGTGCCGCGATCGTCGTTTTCCTCGTCGGTTTCGCGCTCGGGTTGTCGGTTTTCGTCGCGTCGCGGCTGTTCGTGCGCTCCGTCCTCAACAGCGACGCGATCGCGGCCGCCGCAGGAGCTGGCCGCGCAGCTCGCCGCAGGACAAGCCGATCGAGACGAGCGGCGCGCTCTCCTCGGTCATCCGCTACACCTATTTCGACCTCGCACGGCAACGTCGTCGCGAGCGCCGCGCCGTGCGCGAGGCGAAACGCAGACGATCGCTCAGCGCCATCCGATCGTCGACCGACTTGGCCAAGGTCGCGTTCGGCAAGGCGCCGTCATCGACGACGCGCCGCTGCTGCCGAGCCTCTTCGGACTGTCGGATCGCCGATCAAGCGGGTGGTCGTCCCGGTTGTCGCCGACGGCAAGCCGCGTCGGAACGCTGCTCGTCGAGGTCGACCAGACGCGATCGCTCGATCGCTCACCCGCGCCTTCAGCGTCGTCGGCATGGTGACGATCGGCCTTGCCGTGCTCGCGGTGATCGCCGTCGCCTTCGTGGTGACGCGCGGCCGCGGCTTCGGGCGGCAGGAAGAAGCCTTCGACCCGGCGACGCTGCCGCGCGACCCGCTGACCGACGTGCCGACGCGCTCCGGCCTGACGGCGACGCTCGAAGACGCGGTCGAACGCGCGGCGGCAATCCGACCAGCAGATCGCCCTGATGATCGTCGGCCTCGACGGTTTCCGCGCGGTGAACGACATCTGGGGTCATGCTGCCGGCGACGAGGTGCTGCGGTTCGCCGGCCGAGCGGCTGCAGCCCTTCGCAAGCGGACCGGCCGGCGTGGCGCGCGTCGCCGGCGACGAGTTCGCCGTCATCATCGAGGGCGACACGTCGCATTCGATGCACCAGTATCGCCGACAGCATCCGCGCGGCGATCGGCGAGCCGTTCGAGGTCGAGGGGCAGCTCCATCCTGCTCGGCGCCTCGATCGGCGCCGCGCTCTATCCGATCAACGCGGAGAGCGGCCAGTTCCTCTTCCGCGCCGCCGACAGCGCGCTCTCCAAGGCGAAGTCGCGGGGCCGCAACGCGCTCGCCGTCTTCGACACGGAGATGAAGGAGCGGATGGAGCGGAACGCGACGCTCGAGCGCGACATGCGGCTGGCGCTGTCGCGCGACGAATTCGTCGTCTTCTATCAGCCGCAGCTCGAGCTCGCCACGGGACGGGTGCGCGGCTACGAGGCGCTGGTGCGCTGGGAGCGCCCGGACGAAGGCATTCTGGCGCCGCGCGATTTCCTGGCGCGTCGCCGAGGAGACCGGCCTGATCCGCGACATCGGCGATTGGGTGCTGCGCCGCGCCTGCGAGGACGCCGCCTCGTGGCTCGATTCCGGCACGTCGTCGCCGTGAACTTCTCGGCCGCGCAGTTCCGTTCGCACCGGACGTCGACAAGAAGATCGCCAAGGTGCTTGGAGGAGACCGGCCTTCGCGCCGGCCGGCTGGAGATCGAGGTGCCGGAACACCTGTTCCTGACCCAACCGCCCGAGGCGATTGCAATGTTGAACCGCATCAAGGCGCTCGGCGTTCGCGTTGCGATGGACGATTTCGGCGGCGGCTATACCGGGCTTGCCGCGCTCGCCCGCTTCCCCTTCGACAAGATCAAGATCGACCGCACCTTCGTCAGCCAGCTCACAGAGGACGCAGACGTCGCGGCCATCGTCGCCGCGATCGTCGCGCTCGGCCGCACGCTGAGCGTCGACGTCACCGCCGAGGGCGTCGAAACGAACGAGCAGGTCACGCTGCTCAAGGCGGCCGGCTGCAGCATCGTGCAGGGTTTCCTGTTCGGAGCCCCGAGACGCAAGACGGACGGCGCCGAGGCGGAAAGCCGCACGCCCGCAGAGGACTCTTTGGAGGCGCCGGCGGCAGCAGCGAGTGCGTGATCCGTTCGAATTTTTTGCACGGACTTCATCGCCGGCTAAGGGCACGCTGTTATCTCGGCGAGGTGAGCGTCAAGCAGGCGCGTGGGAGGCGTCTGTGACGAAAGGCGGGGGGAGTTGAAAGAGACCGGGAAGAAGAAGCCGCTAACGACCATCGTCACCCTCATCCTCGTCGCCGGCGGCGTTCTCGCAGCCGTTTACGGGCTCGGGCAGAATGCGCTCGGCCGGATGATGCGGGATGACGCCGTCAGCACGGCGGATCTGTGGTCGCGCTCGCTCGGCCGTCACGGCGATCTCGAGGCGACGCTCACCGCGACCAGCCCCGACGCGTTGGAGAGCACGCTCCACATCGCTTCGATCGACGGCGTGCTCCTCATCCCCTCCGATGGCGACCCGATCGGTATCGCGGGCAATAACGCAGCGAGCGAGCTGGCAAAGGTCACTGCAAAGGTCGGCGGATCGGCGGCGCCGCTCTACACGATCGCGAGCGGCGCCTACACGCTCGATTCCGTCAGCTGGATCTCGCCGCACACCCGTACCATAGCTGGGTGATCTTCCCGCCGGCGCGGCCGGGCGCCCGCGGCTCGCCGTCCGCGTCGACCAGACGCGCGGCCATCGCCGAGCTGATCGCCTCCTTCGCGCGCGAGGTGCTGTTCAGCGGCGGCGTCGCCGTCATCACCTTCATCTCCTTCATGGCCGGCTTCAGCTACCGCCAGCGCCAGCTCTCCGCCGAGAACGCCGCCATCCGCTTCCTCGCGCTGCACGACGAGCTGACCGGGCTGCCGAACCGCAAGCAGTTCGAGGAGTTCATGGCGGAGACGCTGGCCGGGGTCGAGCAGGACGGGCACAAGGCGGCGCTTTTCGTGCTCGACCTCGACGGCTTCAAGGCGGTCAACGACACGCTCGGCCATCCGGTCGGCGACGGGCTCTTGAAGGCCTGCGGCAAGCGGCTGAAGGCGTCGCTCAGGGGCGGCGACCTACTGGCGCGGCTCTCCGGCGACGAGTTCGTCATCGTGGTGCCGCGGGTCTCCGACCCGGCCATGCTCGCGCCGCTTGCCGAGCGCGTCCTGAACCTGCTTTCAAGCCCGTTCCGGGTCGACGGGCACGAGATCCAGGTCGGCTGCTCGATCGGGCTCGCGGTCGCTCCCGACAACGGCTCCGACTTCGCCGCGCTGATGCGCAACGCCGATTTCGCGCTCTACCGGGCCAAGAGCGAGGGACGCCGCACCTGGCGCTTCTTCGACCCGAAGATGGCGGAGGACCTCGCCAGCCGGCGCACGCTTGAGGACGGCCTCCGCCACGCGCTGGAGAACGACCATTTCGAGCTCGCTCTACCAGCCGCAGGTGCGAGCTTTCGACCGGCAAGGTCGTCGGCTACGAGGCGATGCTCCGATGGCGGCTGCCGGGAAAGGGGCTCGTCCCGGCCTCCGTCTTCGTGTCGATCGCCGAGGAGACGGGCCTCGTCGTTCCGATCGGCGAATGGGTGATCCGACAGGCGGCGCGCGACTGCGCGAAGCTGCCCGCGGACCGCCGCCTCGCGATCAACCTCTCCGCCACGCAGCTGAAGCGCGACGGCATCGAGACCTTCATTCTCGATGACGCTGAAGATCCACAAGATCCCGCCGAGCCGGATCGAGAGTCGAAGTCAACGAGACGATCCTCGGCCGCAACGAGACCGCGGCCTTCACGCGGCTTACCGCTATCCGCGACGCCGGCGTGCGCGTGGTCATGGATTCCTTCGGCGTCGGCACGCTGTCGCTCGGGCTGCTCTCCCGCTACTCCTTCGACAAGATCAAAATCGACCGCTCGTTCCTGATGAACAACGACGAACAGAAGAGCGCGGCGGTGCTTTCCGCCATATGCAGCCTCGGCCACTCGCTCGGCTTCCAGGTCGCGGGGCAAGGGGTGGAGACGATTGAGCATGCGCAGCTTCTACGCGCCGCCGGCTGCACGGAGGCGCAGGGCTACTATTTCGCGCCACCGATGCCGCTCGAGCAGATCTTGAAGACGGAAGAGGAGCAGAGCCAGCCGCGGCTCGCGCAAGCCGGCTGAGCGTCTGCATAGGAGAGGGTTGCGGCAGACGCCGTGCTTCAACAAAAAGGGCGCCGCGAGGGCGCCCTTCTTATTTGCGGAAGCGGACGGCCGCTCAGGCGGCGGCGTCGTCGCTCTTGATCTCCTGGCCGGTCGCCTGATCCACGACCTTCATCGAGAGCCGCACCTTGCCGCGCTCGTCGGAGCCCATGAACTTCACCCAGACCTTGTCGCCTTCCTTGATCACGTCCTTGACGTTGGCGACGCGATGCGGCGCGAGCTGTGACACGTGGACGAGGCCGTCGCGCGAACCGAAGAAGTTCACAAAGGCGCCGAAGTCGACGATCTTCACAACCGTGCCCTGGTAGATTTGGCCGGGCTCCGGCTCCGCGGCGATACCTTGAATCCACTTCATCGCGGCCTTGATCGATTCCGCCTTCGCGGAGGCGATCTTGATGGTGCCATCGTCCTCGACGTTGATCTTGGCGCCGGTCTTCTCGACGATCTCACGGATGACCTTGCCGCCCGTTCCGATCACTTCGCGGATCTTGT
Organism: uncultured Alphaproteobacteria bacterium; assembly: GCA_963778625.1. GTDB lineage: Bacteria > Pseudomonadota > Alphaproteobacteria > Rhizobiales > Afifellaceae > DASWJZ01. The sequence continues at coordinate 201,094 of CAVZVB010000016.1, read as the reverse complement.
CGACCGGGATCTTGATGACCTCGATGCGCGGCGCATGCTCGCCGAGCTCGGCACGCGCGTGGCCAAGCGCCTTCGACATCTCGTCGAGGATGTGCAGGCGCCCATCCTTCGCCTGGTCGAGCGCCACCTTCATGATCTCCTCGGTGATGCCCTGGATCTTGATGTCCATCTGCAGCGAGGTGATGCCGCCCGCGGTGCCGGCGACCTTGAAGTCCATGTCGCCGAGATGATCCTCGTCGCCGAGGATGTCGGAAAGGACGGCGAAGCGGTCGCTCTCCTTGATCAGCCCCATGGCGATGCCGGCGACCGGCGCCTTCAAGGGCACGCCGGCGTCCATCAGCGCGAGCGAGGTGCCGCACACCGTCGCCATCGAGGAGGAGCCGTTCGACTCGGTGATCTCGGAGACGACGCGCAGCGTGTAGGGGAACTCGTGCGTCGCCGGCAGCACGGGGTGGACGGCGCGCCAGGCAAGCTTGCCGTGGCCGATCTCGCGCCGGCCGGGCGAGCCCATGCGGCCGGTCTCGCCCACCGAGTAGGGCGGGAAATTGTAGTGCAGCATGAAGGGCGACTTGTAGGTCCCCTCCAGGCTGTCGATCATCTGCTCGTCTTCCCCTGTGCCGAGCGTCGCGACCACCAATGCCTGCGTCTCGCCGCGGGTGAAGAGCGCAGAGCCATGCGCGCGCGGCAGCACGCCGACCTCCGAGAGGATCGGGCGCACCGTCTTCAGGTCGCGGCCGTCGATGCGTATGTGGGTGTCGAGGATGTTCCAGCGGACGATCTTCGCCTGCAGCTCCTTGAACGCCGCGGCAACGTGCTCCTTGTTGAAACGCGGCTCGCCGCCCTCGGGGAAGAGCGCCGCCATCACCTTCGCCTTCACCGCGTCGACGGCGGCGTAGCGGTCCTGCTTCACGATGATCTTGTAGGCGTCGCGCAGCTCGCCCTCGGCGATCTCCAGCACCGCCTTCTCGATCTCCTCGATGTCGGAGGGCGCAAAATCGCGCGGCTCCTTGGCGGCGCGCTCGGCAAGCCGGATGATGGCGTCGATCACCGGCTGGAACGAGCGATGGCCAAACATGACGGCGCCGAGCATGACGTCCTCGGCAAGCTCATGCGCCTCCGATTCGACCATCAGCACCGCATCGGCAGTGCCGGCGACGACGAGGTCGAGCTGCGAAGTCTTCACGTCCTCCACGAGAGGATTGAGGACATAATTGCCGTTCGCGTAGCCGACACGGGCAGCGGCGATCGGCCCCATGAAGGGCACGCCGGAAAGCGTCAGCGCCGCGGAGGCGGCGACCATGCCGACGATGTCGGGGTCGTTCTCAAGATCGTGCGAAAGCACGGTGACGACCACCTGCGTCTCGTTCTTGTAGCCGTCGGCGAAGAGCGGACGGATCGGCCGGTCGATCAGGCGCGAGGTCAGCGTCTCCTTCTCGGTCGGGCGGCCTTCGCGCTTGAAGAAGCCGCCCGGAATGCGGCCGGCGGCGTAGTAGCGCTCCTGGTAGTTCACTGTGAGCGGGAAGAAGTCGAAGCCCGGCTTCGGCTCTTTCATGGAAACGACGGTCGCGAGAACCGTCGTCTCGCCGTAGGTGGCAAGCACCGCGCCGTCGGCCTGGCGGGCCATGCGCCCGGTCTCCAGTACGAGCGTACGTCCGCCCCAATCGATCTCAACTTTCTGCGTATCAAACATGCCTGGTCCTTTCGTTCGGCAAGCAGGACAGGCCATGCGCAAGACGGCTGGGCGCTCAGGCGCAGTAACGAACCTTCAGAGCGACCGGCGATCCTGCCATGGCCATTTTCCTGCGTTCATCGGACGGTTGCGACCCGCACTAAAAGCGGGCGCAGGCGCCTTGCGCCTTAGCGGCGCAGTCCGAGGCGCGAGATGAGCGCCTGATAGCGCTCGGTATCCTTCGTCTTCAGATAATCCAGAAGGCGACGGCGCTGCGAAACGAGCTTCAGGAGCCCACGCCGCGAATGGTTGTCCTTCACGTGGCTCTTGAAATGCTCGGTCAGATTGGAAATGCGCTCCGATAGGATGGCGACCTGTACCTCGGGTGAACCCGTGTCGCCGGACTTGGTAGCGTATTCCTTGATCAGTTCCTGTTTGCGATCAGACGTGATCGACATCGGTCATCCTCGATTTACGGTGCCGGGCCGCTCCCGCGTCCCGCCCAGATTGAACACGCGCTTAGGATTGAAGGCGCCCTTGTCGACCTCGCCAAGCGCGACGGGCAGACCGCCGAATATCGCGTAAGCAGGGCCGGACATGACGGGCGCATCCCGTCCTCTCAGGATGACGGCCTGGCCGCGTCTCAGCCTCGCCGCATCCCGCTCGGTCATGGCGAGCGCCGGGATGTCGTCCAGCGCCGTCGCAACCGAGAGCAGAGCTTCCTCGGCCATAAGGCCGCCGGAAGTCCCGGCCTTATGGCGCAACTCCTCCAGCTTTTCCAGCGAAATCATGTCGTCCTCGGCAAACGGTCCGACCGCCAGCCGGCGCAGCGCGACAACGTGGCCGTGCGTGTCAAGTCGCCGCCCCATGTCGCGCGCCAGCGCCCGGACATAGGCGCCCTTGCCGCATTCGGCGAGGAAGACCGCGTGGTCGGCGTCGGGGCATTCGAGGAGGTCGAGCCGATGGATGACGATCTCGCGCGGCTCAAGCTCCACCTTCTCGCCCTCGCGCGCGAGGTCGTAGGCGCGCTCGCCGGCGATCTTGATCGCGGAGAAGCGCGGCGGGACTTGGCTGATCTTGCCGGTGAATTCCGGGAGCAGGGCGCGGATTTCGTCTTCGGTTGGGCGAATTTCGGAGGTCTCGGCCGCCGGACCTTCGGCATCGTCGGTCGTCGTCTCCACGCCCCAGCGAACGGTGAAGCGGTAGACCTTGCGCCCGTCCATGACGAGGCTGACGGTCTTGGTCGCCTCGCCGAGCGCGATCGGGAGCGAGCCTGAGGCGAGCGGATCGAGCGTACCCGCATGGCCGGCCTTGGCGGCGTCGAAGAGACGTTTCACGCGCGCGACTGCTTCGGTCGACGTCATGCCGACCGGCTTGTCGAGGACCAGCCAGCCGTCGACCTTCCTGCCCCTGTCGCGGCGGCCCATCAGTCGTCACCCTCTTTGTCATGCGCGAGGTCGCGCGCGACCTCCGGCGATCTGAGCAGCGCATCGATGCGCGCATCGTCCTCGAAGCGCGTGTCGCGCACGAACTTCAGGTCGGGCATGGAACGCATCTGCCTGAGCGCCGGCGTGATCTTTCCGCGCAACGCGCGCGTATGCTTGTTGAGCGCGACGATGAGCGCATCGGGGTCCTTCGCGGCGAGCGGCGCGACGAGCACCGTCGCATGCTTCAGATCGGCCGACATGCGCACTTCGGCAAACGAGAGAAGCACGCCGTCGAATTCCGGTCCGCCCTCGCCGCGCGAGAAGACGTCCGCCAGCGCATGGCGCACCAGCTCGCCGACGCGGAGCTGCCGCTGCGAGGGGCCGGATTTGCGGGTCTCAAGATGAGGCATCGATATCGTATTCGACCTTTGAAATTGCCGTCATGCCCGGGCTGGACCCGGGCATCCATTCCGGACCGGTTGCAGGCCGCGGCAAGTGTTACGGAATGGATCGCCGGATCAAGTCCGGCGATGACGACATGAAAGCAAGGCTGTCAGGACGAACCCAGCGCCCTGTGCCAACAAAACTAAAGCGTCCGCGCGATCTCCTCCACGCGGTAGCATTCGATCACGTCGCCGACGCGCATGTCCTCGTACTTCTCGAACGCCATGCCGCATTCCTGCCCGACCGGCACCTCGCGCACCTCGTCCTTGAAGCGCTTCAAGGTCGAGAGCTTGCCTTCGTGGATGACGACGTTGTCGCGGATCAGGCGCACGCTCGCGCCGCGCTCCACCTTGCCTTCGGTGACGCGGCAGCCGGCCACCTTGCCGACCTTGGAGATGTTGAAAATCTCCAGGATCTCGGCGTTGCCGAGGAAGGTCTCGCGACGCTCCGGCGAGAGCAGACCCGACATCGCGGCTTTGATGTCGTTCACCAGGTCGTAGATGATGTTGTAGTAGCGGATCTCGATGCCTTCGCGCTCCGCCGCCTGGCGCGCCTGCGAATTGGCACGGACGTTGAAGCCGATGATCGGCGCCTCCGACGTCGCCGCGAGATTGACGTCGGACTTCGTGATGCCGCCGACGCCGGCATGCATGACCTGCGCCGCCACCTCCTCGGTGCCGAGCTTTTCGAGCGCCTGCACGATCGCCTCGACCGAGCCCTGCACGTCGCCCTTGATCAGGATCGGGAAGAGGCTCTTCCCCTGTGTGCCAAGGCGGCTCATCATCTGCTCGAGCGAGCCGCGCAGGCCTGCGGCATGCGCGGCACTCTTCTCGCGCTTCAGATGCTGGCGGTACTCGGTGACCTCGCGGGCGCGTGCCTCGCTCTCCACCACGCCGAGCCGGTCGCCGGCCTCCGGCGTCGCCTGGAAGCCGAGCACCTCCACCGGGGTCGACGGCACCGCCTCGCGCACCTGCTCGCCATGATCGTCGATCAGCGCGCGCACGCGGCCCCATTCGGCGCCGGCGACGATGATGTCGCCGACGCGAAGCGTGCCGCGCTGCACGAGCACGGTCGCCACCGGCCCGCGGCCGCGATCGAGCTGCGCCTCAACGACGATGCCTTCCGCGGGGCGGTCAGGATTGGCGCGGAGATTCAAAATCTCGGACTGCAGCAGGATCGCCTCAAGCAGCTTGTCGAGGTTGGTGTGTTTCAGCGCCGAGACTTCGACCTCGAGCGTGTCGCCGCCCATCGATTCGACCACGATCTCGTGGCTCAAGAGCTCGGTTCTGACGCGGCTCGGATCGGCGCCCTGCTTGTCGATCTTGTTGATCGCGACGATGATCGGAACGCCGGCCGCGCGTGCGTGATTGATCGATTCCACCGTCTGCGGCATCACGCCGTCGTCGGCCGCCACGACCAGAACGGCGATATCGGTCGCCTGCGCGCCGCGGGCGCGCATGGCGGTGAACGCCTCGTGGCCGGGCGTGTCGATGAAGGTGATCTTCTGCCCGTTCTTCTCGATCTGGTAGGCGCCGATGTGCTGGGTGATGCCGCCGGCCTCGGTGGAGACGACGTTGGCCTCGCGGATGGCGTCGAGCAGCGACGTCTTACCGTGATCGACGTGACCCATGATGGTGACGACCGGCGGGCGCGGCTTCAGCGTCGCCTCCGGATCGGGCGCATCGAAAAGCCCTTCCTCAACGTCGGCAGCGGCGACGCGGCGAACGTTATGGCCCATCTCTTCGGCGACGATCTGGGCGGTGTCGGCATCGAGCACGTCGGTGATCTTCACCAACTGGCCGTCCTTCATGAGAAGGCGGATGACGTCGACGGCGCGCTCGGCCATGCGGTTGGCGAGCTCCTGTACGGTGATCGCTTCCGGAATGACGACGTCGCGGACGATCTTCTCCTGCGTCGGCGTGAAGCCATGCGCCTGCCGCTGCTGCTTCTCGCGCTTGCGGCGGACGGAGGCGAGCGAACGTTCGCGCTCGCTCTCAGACGCCTCGAGCGCATTGGTGACGGTCAGGCGGCCACGCTGGCGCGCGCCACCCGGCGCCGCTTTGGTGCGCGTCGGCTTCGGCACCTCCAGGCGCTTCGGGCGAAGCGCCGGGCGGAGGCCAGCCGGCGCTGCCGCCGCGGTGGTGGTCTCGGTCCGGGCAGCGGCGGGCGCAACTTCTTCGCCCAGGCGGCGGCGCGCCTCGTCCTCGCCGCGACGACGGGCCTGCTCTTCGTATTGCTTGCGGGCTTCCTCTTCGGCCTGCCGCCGCTCCGCCTCGGCGCGCTCGCGCGTCAGACGGTCATCCTCCTCGGCGCGGCTGCGCGCCTCGATCTCGGCCAGCCGGCGCTCCTCGGCCTCCCGAACACGCGCCTCGGCGAGCGCGTGGGCGCGCGCGTCGCGCTCCTCGTCGGTGAGCGTGCGCAGCACGACCCCGCCGACACGGGCGCGCGGCTGCGCCGGCGCGGACTCGCCGCCATCCTCCTTCGGGCGCAGGCTGACGCGCGAGCGCGCGGGCTCGGCCGGTGCGACCGGCGCCTCCTCCGCGACCGGAGGGGATTCCGCCCGCTCTCCCGGCCCGGTGGCGCGCCGCCGCTTGCGCTCAACCGTGACCGCCTTCGAGCGGCCGCCGGAGAAGCTCTGGCGAACCGTATCGGTGTCACGCTTGAGCGAAAGCGGCTTCCGCCCAACGCGCAGCGTCTTGTCCTTACTCGTCGTATCGCTCATCCATCAAATCCCAAGGGCTCGACCGCCTGCTCACCCACCTCGCCGTCGCTCGCGCTAGAGTAGCGCTGGAGGCGGTTGGCCGCTTCCACGAAACTTTCGCCAGCCGGGCCCTGAAGCACGGCTGCATGTATCACATCTGGCCGACCGATTGCCAAACCCAATTCCGCAGCGCTGAAGGCGCGGATAACGGGGATCGGAACGGCGGCCGCGAAGCGCCGCCTGAGCGCCTGCGCCATCTTGCGAACGCCGTCCGCGGCGGCGTCGGAGGCGATCACCAGCGCCGCCGGGCGCCCGCCCGAAATCGCCGCCTCGACCTTGGCGAAACCGGCAACGACCGCGCCGGCCTTGCGCGCCAGCCCAAGCCGGCCGAGCGCATAATCTTTGAGCCTGGCCGCGATCCTCTCGGGGAGATCCGCGGGCGGCCGCGCGTCCTGCTTCAAGCCGCGCGAAAAAACGTTCCGCTTCACGGCCTCCGCGACGGTCGCGCGCGTCGCGCCGACCCAGATGCCGCGGCCGGGAAGCTTGGCCTTCAGATCGGCGACGACCGTCCCGTCGGGCGCGGCGACGAAGCGGATCAGCTCGCCTTCCGGCGCGACCGCGCGCGTGACCGCGCACATACGCGTGCGGCCCTCCGAGCGCTTCGTTGCGGCTTCTGTCTCCTTCAGCGCTTCCCTCAAACGGCGGCTGCCTCCGTCTCGGTTGGTGCGGGCTCCTCGGCGGGCGGCGGCGCGAGATCGGCCTCGGTGACGAGCCCGGCCTTCAGCCGCGCCGCCATGACGATCGCCTCCGCTTCCTGACGCGGGATATCGAAGCCGGAGAGCGCGCCCTCGAAACGCTGAAGTCTCGCCGTCCTTGCGCTCGGTCCAGCCGACAAGATCGTCGGCGGCGCAATAAGCCAGGTCCTCAAGCGTGCGGACGTCGTTCTTGCCGAGCGCGACCATCATTGCGGTGGTGACACCGGGAACCTCGCGCAACGTGTCCTCGACCCCGAGCTTCTTGCGCTCCTCGTCCTGCTCTGCCTCCACCTTCTCCAGATATTCGCGCGCGCGCGCCTGCAATTCTTCCGCCGTGTCCTCGTCGAAGCCTTCGATCGAGGCGATCTCGTCGCGCTCCACCAAGGCGATCTCGTCGACGCTGGCAAAGCCCTCCGAAGCGAGGAGCTGCGCCACCATCTCGTCGACGTCGAGTGCGTTCATGAAGAGCTGCGAGCGCTCCTGGAATTCCTTCTGCCGACGCTCCGATTCCTCGTCCTCGGTCAGGATGTCGATGTCCCAGCCGGTCAATTGCGAGGCGAGCCTGACGTTCTGGCCGCGGCGGCCGATCGCCAGCGACAATTGATCGTCCGGCACCACCACCTCGATGCGCTCGGCTTCTTCGTCGAGCACGACCTTGGTGACCTCGGCCGGCTGCAGCGAGTTGACGATGAAGGTGGCGGCGTCCGGATTCCACGGGATGATGTCGATGCGCTCGCCGGCGAGCTCGCCCACCACCGCCTGCACGCGGCTGCCGCGCATGCCGACGCAGGCGCCGACCGGATCGATCGAGGTGTCGTGCGAGACGACCGCGATCTTCGCTCTCGAGCCCGGATCGCGCGCCACCGACTTGATCTCGATGATGCCGTCGTAAATCTCCGGCACCTCCATGGTGAAGAGCTTCGCCATGAACTGCGGATGCGTGCGCGACAGGAAGATCTGCGGGCCGCGCTGCTCGCGGCGCACGTCGTAGACGTAGGCGCGTACGCGGTCGCCGTAGCGGAAGGTCTCGCGCGGGATCATCTCGTCGCGGCGGATGATCGCCTCGCCGCGCCCGAGGTCGACGATGACGTTGCCGTATTCGACACGCTTCACCGTGCCGTTGACGATCTCGCCGATCCTGTCCTTGTAATCCTCGTACTGACGGTCGCGCTCGGCCTCGCGCACCTTCTGCATGATGACCTGCTTCGCCGACTGGGCGGCGATGCGGCCATAATCGAGGGGTGGAAGCGGCTCGGAAATGTAATCGCCGACCTGCGCTGCGGGATTCCTGGAGCGCGCCTCCTCAACCGATATCTGCGCGGAGTCGTTCTCCACCGTCTCGACCACTTCGAGCAGCCGCTGCAGCCTTATCTCTCCGGTCTTCTCGTCGATCTCGGCGCGCACATCCGTTTCGGCGCCATAGCGCGACTTCGCCGCTTTCTGGATCGCGTCCTCCATGGCGCCGATGACGATGCGGCGATCGATCGTCTTCTCGCGCGCGACCGCATCCGCGATCTGCAGGAGTTCCAGTCTGTTTGCACTGACAGCCATTTTGCTTCAGCTCCGTTCCTCAAAAATTCATGCGTCGGACTTTTCCAGGGTCGCGGCGCTCCGACGCAGCGCCGCCTTGACCAAGGCATCGGTCAGGACAAGCCGCGCCTCGCCGATCGATTCGATCGGCAGCCACGCCTCGCCTTCTTCGCCCTCAGCGGGCGTGTCGGTGAGCCGGATGCCGGCGGCACCGTCCTTCACACCGAGCAGAGCGCCGCGAAAGCGCCTGCGCCCGTTCACGGGCTCGTCCATCTCGATCTTCGCTTCGTGACCGGCCCAAATATCGAAATCCTTGGCGCGGGTCAGCGGACGGTCGATACCGGGCGAAGAAATCTCCAAATGGTATTCGCGGTTGATCGGGTCGGCGACGTCCATCGCCGGCGAGACGTTGCGCGACAGAAGCTCGCAATCCTCCACCGTCATCGTGCCGTCGGGCCGCTCCGCCATGATCTGCACGGTCATGCCGTTCAACCCCGATACCTTGATGCGCACCAAGTCGTAGCCGAGATCGTTGGCGATCGGCTCCACGATATGGGCGATGCGGGCTTCGAGCCCGGACTTACGCGTCAGACGGTGGCCGTCCATTCAATCCTCGCCCGGCTCCGGGCCCCAGGCCCTTCGGGCAACAAAAAAGAGCGGGCCCCGCGGGACCCACCCTCGATTTGGATTCGAGATGTGTGTTGCAGGCGATATAGGCGCTCCGGGTGCGCCTGGCAAGCCGCAGAATCGCCTTTCGAATGACTTAGAGTAGCCGAATTGTGTAGACACCCTAGGTAGAGCACGACCATGCCGAACCTTCACGCCGCAATCGTTCTGACCGCTTCCGCCGCCACGCTTTGCGTCAGCGCGTCGGCCATGGCCGCCGCAGATTTCCCGGCCATCGTCAGGGACATCCTCGAGAGCCAGACCGACGGGCCGCTTTCGCAGATGGGCCCGGCAAAAAGGAGCGCGATGACCGATTGCGTCGTCGCCTCGCTGGCGCCGCTGCCGACGGGGCAAAAGCGCTACATCGTGGAGGGCCAAACCTTCGAGGAGCAGGAGCGCCGCTTCGGCAAAGTGGTCTACGACAACCACGCGGAATGGGAGCATAACATCGCGAAAGCGTGCGCCGACATCGCGCTCAAAGACGACGCGGCGTTCGACTAGGACGCTCCCGCCGATGAGTTCGCCCTGGCGGGCGCAGCGAAGGCCAGCATCGCCGCCGCCAGATCCTCGATCGCCGTGCCGACCGACTTGAAGAGCGTGATATCGGTCGCCGATTGCCGGCCGGCCGCCTTGCCGCGGCAGAGGTCGAAGAGATCGCCGACGATATCGGATTCCTGAATGATCCCCGCCCGAAGCGGCTCCACGATATCTCCCGCTTCATGCAGCGCGCCGGCCCGCGTGTCGACGAAGACGCGCGCGCGCCGCACGGCCTCGTCGTCGCTCTCGCGCATCTTCGGCGTGAAGGCGCCGACGAGATCGAGATGCGCGCCGGGCTTCAGCCACGCGCCCTTCACCAGCGGCTCGGCGGAAAGCGTTGCGCAGGAGACGATGTCGGCCACGCGCACGGCCGCTTCGAGATCGTGCGTGGCAGCGACGGAATAGGAACGGCCTTGAAGATCGGCGGCGAGGCTCTTCGCGCGGCCGGGGTTGCGGTTCCAAACGAGAACCTCGGCGAGCGGGCGGACGCTCGCATGCGCCGCAATGAGATAGGGGGCGAGCGCGCCGGCGCCGACCATCACCAGGCGGCGCGCGTCTTCTCGCGCGAGATATGATGCGGCAAGTGCGGAGGCGGCTGCCGTCCGCCACAGCGTCAGCGCCTGCCCGTCGATCGCCGCAAGCGGCGCGCCGCAGGCGCCGTCGAGGAGCAGATACGCGCCCATCACGCTCGGCAGCCCGCGGGCGGAATTGCCCGGATAGACGGAGACGACCTTCACGCCGACGAAGGCGCCGCCCGCGTCGCCGCGATCGCCCTTGGTCCAGGCCGGCATCAGAAGCAGCGTCGCGGCCGGCTCGCCCGGCCTTTCGATCATATGGTGATGCCGCGCCGGCGCCTCGATCTCGCTTTGAAAGGCCCGGCGGAGGGCTTCGATCAAGGCAGGGAACGTAAAGGTTCGGGCAAGATCCTCGGCGGAGACGACCCGCATGCGGCGTGCGATCAGCTGCGGCCTGGGCGAGGCAGGAAGCCGGCGGTATCAGGCGGCACGGGGTTTGGCCGCTCCGCGTGGCCCTGAAAAGGCGCGACCGCTTCGCGCCGCGCCCGCTCGCGCCGCCGATGCTTCATCTGGCCCATCCAGGCGACGAGGCCGCCAACGAGGGCGCCGAGCAGGAAGAGAACGAAAGCGAGCTGATAAAGCGGCAGGTCGAATTTCAACACAGGATCGCCGCTCTCGAAGGGGTTCAGATGCACCGTCACGCTCTGGCCGTTGGCGACGGCAAGCGCCAGCACGGCGGCCAGGATCGGCAGCAGGATAACCCACTTCAGAATCGTTCCGAGGGCGCGGAACAACTCACCCTCCGGTGGTATTCAGGCGCTCCCGCATGTCCTTCCCCGTCTTGAAGAAGGGCACGTATTTTTCCGAGACGATCACCTGCTCGCCGGTGCGCGGGTTGCGGCCGGTGCGCGCCGGGCGATTCTTCACCGAGAACGCCCCGAAACCTCGGAGCTCCACCCTGTCGCCGTGCGCAAGCGCCGACACGATCTCCTCCAGGATGGCGTTGACGATGTGCTCCACGTCGCGCTGAAACAAATGCGGATTGCGCGAGGCAATCCGCTCGATGAGCTCCGACTTGATCACCGATGGCCCCCCTAGCGATCCGATCGCTCGAAAAGTGGAGCCTGCCAAACGGACAGGAGACCGTCAACTGTAAGTCGGCGCGGCAGAATTCCCGTCGCACCCGCCTCAATTCCCAAAAGGCGCGCAATGCCGGCGAGCGCGTTCCCCTGCAACATCGAGAAATATGACTGGTCGGGCTTCCATTCCTTGAGCGGCAGGTCCTCCGAAACGTCCTTCGCGGAGGCGAGCCAGGCGCGCGCCTCCTTGTCGCTGCCGACGTCGTCGATGAGCTTCAGGCGGAGCGCCTGACGGCCGGTATAGATGCTGCCGTCCGCCAACCGGCGCGCGTCCGCCTCCGGCAGGTTGCGGCGCTCCGCGACGAGGCCGACGAACCAGTCATAGGTGTCGTCGATCACGGATTTCAGCATCGCGGTCGCGGCGGGATCCGGGGCCCTGAAGAGCGAAGGTTCACCTTTTAGTGGCGCGCTCTTCACCTCCTCGTATTGGACGCCGAGCTTTTGCAGGAGCTCCTCGAAGTGACCAAACTGGAAGATCACACCAATCGAGCCGGTGATGGCGCTTTCGCGCGCGACGATGTGGTCGGCGGCGATCGCGGTCATATAGGCGGCGGAAGCGCCAAGACCGTCGATCACGGCGACGACCGGCTTCTTCTCCGACGCGCGGCGCACGGCGTTGTAGAGCGCTTCGCCGCCGGAGGCGGCGCCGCCGCCCGAATCGATATGCAGCATGATCGCCTTGACCGAGCTCGCCTCGGCAGCGCGGTCGATCACTTTCACCGCATCGGGACGCGTGGTGATGAAGCCGTCGACCTTGATGTCGGCGACTTGCCCGAGGGCGGCCGCGCCAAGGCCGTCCTTGTTCCACACAGCGCTCGCCCCGGCGACGATCGCCACGGCGAGGATCACGAAGGCGGCGACCCGCCAGAAGCTCGCGCGGCGGCGCAGGCGCCGGCGCTCCAGGATTGCTTCGGTATCCATCGCGATCTCCTCCTTCGCCACGGCCTCTTCGGACTGTCTCGAAAAACCCGTCTAATCGAAGTCGCTATAGCAAAGCGGCAGGCGGAACGTCAGGCGTGATTCGACGACGCCGCCCGCGCGGCGCGGCGCTGTCGTGCCGGCGCACGGAACTCTTACTACTGGTTGTATCGCCAAACGCTTGTCAGAACACGCAAATAGCGCCAGCGGGAATTGCATTCCCGCTGGCATGTTCTAGTCTTTCCACCCTTGCGGCACCGCCGTCCGCGAGTTGGCCGCCGCACCTGTGGGGGGTTGTGCCGAGCTTCGAAATCGGTTGCCGGCTAGCCGGCTGGGGGTTGCGCGCACGCGACGCGGCGCCGCGCGTTTCCAAGCTCACTCCGCCCTCCATCGCGGAACGCCCAATCGCCCCCAAGAAGGTGGACGTCGCAATCGTCGGCGGCGGGATCGTCGGTCTTGCGACGGCGCTGGCGCTGGCGCGCCGGCGTGTTTCCGTCGCGCTGTTTGAGAAGGGGCGGCTTGGCGGCGAGCAATCGACGCGCAATTGGGGCTGGTGCCGTCAGCTTGGCCGCGACCGCCGCGAGCTGCCGCTTGCAGCAAAATCGATGCAGCTCTGGCGCGAGCTCAGTGCGCGGCGGAGCTCAAGGCCGGTCTTTCATCCGTGCGGGATACTCTATCTCGCGGCGAACGATGCGCAGGCGGAGCGCTACGCCCGCTACATGGACGATACCCAGGCCGACGATTGCGGCGGCGCGCGGCAATTGACCAACGGCCAGACCGCCGAGCTTCTGCCGGGTGCCTCAAGGACCTGGATGTCCGCGCTCTACAGCGCGACCGACGGACGCGCCGACCCGGATCTGGCGGTTGCCGAGCTCGCGGCGGCAGCGGAGGAGGAAGGGGCGAGGCTCTTCCCCGGCTGTGCCGTGCGTGGGTTCGAGACGATTGCGGGACGGGTCTCCGCGATCGTGACGGAACACGGCAAGACCGCGTGCGACAGCATCGTGGTCGCCGCGGGCGCATGGTCTTCGCTGTTTTGCGCAAGGCACGGTCTTGCGCTGCCGCAGGTCAAGGTCGTCTCGTCGGTGCTGGCGACCGAACCCGTCGATGCGGCGCCGCAAGCCTGCGTGTTCGGCGACGGCTTCACCTTCGGCCGACAGCGCGACGGCGGTTACGTCGTCGGGCACGGCAGCAACGCCGTGCTGCCGCTCGGGCCCGAAGTCTTCCGTTTCGCCCGGAGCTTCCTTCCCCCGCTGCTGCAGGAATGGAATTTTGTGAGCGGCTACGTCCGAACCAAAGTGAACGCGCTGGCGATCGACGACTGGCGCGACTGGCAGCCGTTGCGGATCAGCTCAACGACACCCTACGAGCGCCGGCGCGTGCTCGATCCGGCTCCTTCCCGCGAAATCCTCGGCGATGCCCTGAGCCGACTGAAAAATGCTTTCCCGGCTTTCGCTAATGCGCGCGTCGGCCGGCGCTGGGCGGGGGTCATGGACGTGACGCCCGACGCTCTGCCGGTGATTTCGACGGTGGAGAAAATCCCGGGGCTTGTTCTCGGCACCGGTTTTTCCGGCCATGGTTTCGGCCTCGGGCTCGGCGCCGGGCAAGTGCTGGCGGACCTTGCGACCGCCGCGGAGCCCGTGGTCGACGTGACGCCGTTCCGCTTTTCCCGCTTTTCGGACGGAACGCGCCTGCTTCCGGGGTCGCGATTCTGAGGAGACGGCATGAGCGGCGGAAAAGGCGAGGCCAATTCGCATGGCGAACCATCCGCCGGGAAGCCAAAAGCGATGAATCTGGCTTGGGGGCTGCATCGCCTCGGCCATTTCGCTGCGAATTCGCCGTGGCGCGCGCTCGCGATCGTGATCGCGCTCTGCGCCCTTGCCGGCTTCGGCATCAGCCGCATCGAGGTGAACACGTCGCTCGACGCTTTGTTCCAGTCCAACAGGCCGGAATACCGCCACTATCAGGAACTGCGCGCGCTGTTTCCGCTGAACGAGCGCGACGTGCTGCTCATCGCCACGGCGCCGAAGCCGTTCACGCCGGACGAAATCGAAACGCTGCGCGATCTCCACCTCGAGCTTCAGCTCCTGCCGCAGGCGGAAGGCGTGCTCTCGCTCTTCTCGATCCGCGATCAACCGGACGAAACCGGCTATGCGCCGCCGATCGTACCGGACGACTTGCCCGATGGGGACGCTTTCACCGCGTTGATGGCGAGCGTCGCGTCGAACCCGTTCGTCTCCGGCAAGCTTCTGCGCACGACGCCGACCGGCGGGCAGGCGATCGTCATGATCGTCGGATTGAAGACGGAGGCCACTGACAAGCCGAACCTGCGCGAGACCATCGACAGCGTCACGCAGGCCACGCGCTCGATGCTCGCCGACAGCGGACTGAAATATGAGCTTCTCGGCGCGCCAGTGATGCAGCTCGACGTGCAGATGGCGAGCTATTTCGACCGCCTCACCTTCAATCTCGCCGGCTTCCTGATCGGGCTTCTCGCCTGCTTCGTCTTCTTCGGACGCATCAAGCTCGTCGCCATCATAACGCTCTGCCCGGCGATCGCCGTCGTCTGGAGCTTCGGAATCATAGGCCTGTTCGGCTTTCCGATGAGCTTTCTCATGAACTCGATCGCGCCGCTCGTGATGGTGATCTCGTTCGCGGACGCTGCGCATCTGAACTTCGGCATCCGCACGCGACTCCACGACGGCGACAGCGTGCGCGAGGCCGTCGCCAAGACCGTCGACAACGTGGCGCCCGCCTGCCTGCTCACCACGCTGACGACGGCCATCGCCTTCAGCTCGCTTGCCGTGAGCAGCTCGCAGTCGATCCGCGATTTTGCATTCGTCGGCGGCATGGCGGTGATGTCGATCTTCGCGGTCAGCATGCTCGTGGTGCCGTCACTCGCCGTCCTGATCCTCAGCGGAAACGAAGGCCGCGGCAACCTGAAGCTCGCCGGACTTGCCACCGACAGCGGCCTCGCCCGCGCCTGCGACGCGCTGGCACGCTGGAATCCGCGGCATGCATGGGGCATTGCCATCACCGCGACCTCGCTCTGCCTGGTGTGCACGGCGATGTATCTCTCGCTCGACCCCCGCTTTCGGCTGAGCGAGCAGGTTCCGAACGCGCTGCGCCAGCGCATCGCCGACACGGAGAAGGTGGCCGGCTTCATCGCTTCAAGCCCGATCTACGTCGCCATCCGATATCCGGCGGGCGAGCAGGCGACGAGCGAGCGCCTGCGCCGCGTGCTCGCCCAAGTCGAGGACGCGCTCTCCGACGGAAACCGGGTCGGCAACGTCTGGTCGCTCGCTCTTCTTGAGCGGCAGTTTGCCGACGCCCCGGAAGACAAGCTCACGCGCTATCTCGCCGACCTTCCCGAAAACCTGCGCAGCCGGCTGATGAACGAGCCCGACCGGGTGCTTCTCGTCACCGGGCATTTTCCCGATCTCGACGCGACGGAAATGCGCGATGCGATCGGGAAGATCGAGGCGAAGCTCGATCCGATCCGCGCGGCGAATTCCGATCTTTCGATCGAGGTCACCGGGATATCCGCCGTCTCGGCGCTGCACGCCTCCACGATGATCCGCGACCTGAACCGCAGCCTGATGTCGGCCATCCTCGTCGTCATGGTGGTGATCGGGGTGGCGTTTCGCTCCCTCAAAGTCCCGTTCATCGCCTTCCTGCCGAACATCCTCCCCGTGGTCGCGAGCGGCGCGCTGCTCTATCTCTTCGACTTCGGCCTCGATTACGCCGAAATCATCGGGCTGACGGTGGCGTTCGAACTCGCCGTCGACGATACGATTCATTTCATCGCGCGCTATCAACTGGAGCGGAACGAAGGGTTGGACATGCAAGCCGCCGTCGCGGGTGCGACGCGACACGTCGGCCCGGTTCTCGTCATCACGACCGTCGTCCTGATCTTCGGCGTCGGCGTGACGCTGCTTGGACAGATGCCGCAGACGCGAACGTTCGGCTCGGTCGTCATGGTCACGCTCGTTTCAGCGCTCGCCGCCGACCTGTTCTTCGTCCCGGCGCTCATCTTGATTTCGGGGCCGCGCCGACGGCAGGCTCCATAAGGAACGTATCATGCGAAACCGCCCCATGCGCCTCCGGCTCGCCCTTCTCGCGCTTTGCGCCATGCTGACGGGCGCGGGACCGGCGGCCGCCGCAAATGCGATCACCCAGGCGCTCGAGGGCGATTGGTCCGGATCGGGCAGACTGACCCTGACCAACGGCAAGAGCGAACGCATCCGTTGTCACGGGAAAGCGTCCGCCAGCGACATAAAGGTCCGCCAGTCCTTCTCCTGTGCCAGCACCGGAAAGAACTTCAGCTTCTCCACGTCGCTGACGCTTTCGGGGAATCTGGTGAGCGGCGATTGGCGCGGGCCGGACCGGACCGGCACCCTGTCGGGCCGAGCGACATCGAGCAGCCTTTCCCTCCGCCTCCTCAGCGGCACCGGCAACGGCGCGCTGAACGCAAAGATCGGCCGCTGCAGCCTGTCGCTGACAGTGACCGGCTGGAGCGACGAGCTGCGGTCGCTCACCATCAACCTGCGGAAACCCTGCTGACGCCGAGGGAGAGCCCGCCGCACCCGCGGAGGGAGTGGGCTCGGCGGTATCCGATCTGCTAGCCTCGGTGCCCATGAACAAGCGCGAGCCGGGCGAGCCGTCAGCCGAGCCAAACGCCGACGCGGCGGCCCGCGTCACGCCGATGATGGAGCAATATATCGAGATCCGGGCGGCCAACCCGGACTGCCTGCTCTTCTATCGCATGGGGGATTTCTACGAGCTCTTCTTCGACGACGCGGCAACGGCATCGCGCGCGCTCGGCATCGCGCTCACCAAGCGGGGAAAGCATCTCGGCGACGACATCCCGATGTGCGGCGTGCCGGTGCACGCCGCCGACGACTATCTGCAGAAGCTGATCGCGCTCGGCTTCCGCGTCGCCGTCTGCGAGCAGATCGAGGATCCGGCCGAAGCACGCCGCCGCGGCTCGAAGACGGTGGTGAGGCGCGCGGTAACGCGGCTGGTCACGCCGGGCACGATCACCGAGGACCGGCTGCTCGATTCGAACCGCAACAACTACCTCGCCGCAATCGTCAGGAGCGCGGCGAGCGACGGCGCCGATCGCCACGCGCTCGCCTGGATCGATATTTCCACCGGCGAGTTCCGCATGAGCGAATGCGCGCCGGGCGGCCTTCCCGCGGCACTCGCGCGAATCGAACCGCGCGAAGTGCTTCTGCCTGAACGCGCGGCGGAGGATTCCGCGATGCTGCGCGACGGTCGCAGAATCGGGCGCGGCGCTCACGCCCTTGCCGGCGGCGTTCTTCGACGCAGGCAGGGCGGAGGCGCGGCTCGCCGATCTCTTCGGGGTCAAGACGATGGAGGCGTTCGGCGGCTTCAGCCGCGCGGAGCTTTCGGCCGGCGCCGCGCTCATCGCCTATGTGGAGAAGACGCAGGTCGCCAAGCGTCCGCCGATCGAGCCGCCGAAGCGGGTGAGCGACCGCGAGACCATGC
Organism: uncultured Alphaproteobacteria bacterium; assembly: GCA_963778625.1. Taxonomy (GTDB): domain Bacteria; phylum Pseudomonadota; class Alphaproteobacteria; order Rhizobiales; family Afifellaceae; genus DASWJZ01. Next base: position 183,285 of record CAVZVB010000016.1, on the reverse strand, counting down.
GGATCGACGCGGCGACGCGCGCCAACCTCGAGCTCTTCCGCTCGATCTCGGGCGGACGCGAGGGCACGCTCCTTGCCGCGATCGACCGCACGATGAGCGCCGCCGGATCGCGGCTCCTCGCCGAGCGGCTGGCAAGCCCGCTCTTCGACCCGGCGGAGATCGACCGGCGGCTCGACGGCGTCCAGTTCTTCCTCGAGCGCTCCGCACTTCGCGGCGGAATTCGCAAGGCGCTGGCGCACGCTCCCGACATGCTGCGCGCACTTTCGCGGCTCGGGCTCGAGCGCGGCGGGCCGCGCGATCTCGAGATGATCCGCGCGGGGCTTCTCGCGGCGGAGGAGACATATCTGACGCTTCAAGACGCGGAGCATGGCGAAGTGCCCGACTCCGATCGCCCGCCACCGCGTCCGGGTGCTCAGCTCGGCGACGTCCGCGACAGACTGACGAAGCTCGCCGACGCTCTGGCGGCTGCGCTTTCAGACGAGCTGCCGCTTCTCAAACGCGACGGCGGGTTCGTGCGCGCCGGCTACGATGCGACGCTCGACGAGGCGCGGGGCCTGCGCGACGAAAGCCGGCGGGTGATCGCCGGCCTGCAGGCACGCTACGCGGAGGAGACCGGCGTCCGCTCGCTCAAAATCCGGCACAACAACGTGCTCGGCTACTACGTCGAGGTGACCGCCGGCCAGGCGCAGGCGCTCACGACGGGCAACGGCGCGGAGACATTCATCCATCGCCAGACGATGGCAAGCGCCATGCGCTTCACCACGACCGAGCTCGGCGCAGCTCGAGCAGAGAATAGCGAGCGCGGCGGAGCGCGCGCTTCAAATCGAGCTTCAGATCTTCGACGATCTTTCCGCGCGCGTAGCGGCGGCAGGAGTCGGCGATTCGCGTCGCCGCGCGCGCTCTCGCCGAGATCGACGTTGCGGCGGCGCTCGCCGAGCTGGCCGAGCGCGAGGATTATGTGCGGCCGAAGGTCGACGAAAGCCTTGCCTTCAGGATCGAGGGCGGACGCCACCCGGTCGTGGAACAGGCGCTGAAGCGCGAGGGGCAGAGCTTTGTCGCGAACGACTGCGATTTGGGCCCTTCGAGGCTCCCCCGGATCGAGTCCGGGGTCGCACCTCAGGATGAGGGCGCCGGTGACGCTGGCTCGATCTGGCTGCTCACCGGGCCGAACATGGCGGGGAAATCGACGTTCCTGCGGCAGAACGCGCTGATCGCGATCCTGGCGCAGGCGGGAAGCTACGTGCCCGCAAGGGCGGCGCATATCGGCATCGTCGACGCCGTCTTCAGCCGCGTCGGCGCGGCGGACGATCTCGCGCGTGGGCGCTCGACCTTCATGGTGGAGATGGTGGAGACGGCGGCGATCCTGAACCAGGCCGGGCCGAGGGCGCTCGTCATCCTCGACGAGATCGGGCGCGGCACGGCGACCTTCGACGGGCTCTCGATCGCCTGGGCGACGATCGAGCATCTCCACGACGTGAATTTCTCGCGCGCGCTTTTCGCCACCCACTATCACGAGCTGACGGCGCTCTCCGCGAAGCTGCCGCGTCTCGTGAACGCGACGATGATCGTGAAGGAATGGAAGGGCGACGTCGTCTTCCTGCACGAGGTGGCGCCGGGTGCTGCCGACCGCTCCTACGGCATCCAGGTTGCGAAGCTCGCCGGCCTTCCCGCCGCCGTCGTCGCGCGGGCAAGACAGGTGCTCGACATGCTCGAAAAAGGCGACCGCGCGCGGCCGATCTCGATCATCGACGATTTGCCGCTCTTTTCCGCGGCGCGGGTGGACAAGGAAGATGAGAAGGAGAGCCCGGCGCTGAAAGCGCTCGATGCGATCAATCCTGATGAGCTTTCGCCGAAAGAGGCGCTGGAGAGGCTTTATGAATTGAAACGGCCTCAAGCGCGAGCGAAGCATAGTAGCGATCGGCCAGGCTCCGTCGGGCACCGCCGGAGATGGCGGTGCCCATTGGCATTTCAACTTAAAGTGATAGAGTATGGGCCGAGAGAGCGAGGCGATCGCCTATGCTAGTGGCGAGCGCATCCGCCAAGAATAATGCGTGGCCGACAGGCGGGCGGGTCATGCTTCGGTCCTAGGCGCCGTCGAGGAGCCGGCCAAGCCGCTTTCCACGGCTAAGGTCCTCCGGCGCGAATTCCGAGGAAATTTGGGAGCCGCTCTAAAGCGATCCTTCTCGCTCCAGGCTTACTGCGACGCCGCGCTCCAGAAGAATCAGGCGGCTCTCTGTCTTTCGGGTGGCGGCGTCCGCAGCGCAGCCTTCGGCCTCGGCGTCATTGAGGCGCTCGCGGGGAAAGGCCTGCTCACCAAGTTCCACTATGTCTCGACCGTTTCAGGCGGCGGCTTCATCGGCGGCTTCATCACCCGCTGGATCAAGGCGACGAAGGGCGACGTCGCGACGGTCGAGCGCGCTCTGAAGAACGCCGCGACGCCCGGCGTGCCGGAGCCGCGGCAGATAGAGTGGCTGCGCGAATATTCCAACTACCTGACGCCGCGCACCGGCATCGCCTCGACCGACACGTGGGCGGCAGCGGTGCTGTGGGTCCGCAACACGCTGATCAACTGGTTCGTGTTCGTGCCGTTCTTCCTGATCGCGGCAGGCATCCCGAACCTCTATCTGGCGCTGCTGCGCGCCATGCCGGACGGCTACGCTCCGGCGCTTCTCCTCCTCTGCCTGCTGCTGGTCGCGGTCGCCACCTACTTCACCGGCCGCGACCTGCCGAGCCACGCGGCGAAGCGGTTCGACGGCAACCAGGTCTTCTGGATCGTCGCAGTGCCTTCGCTGGTCTCCTCTTTCCTGCTGACGCTGGCGATCGCGCCCGCTGTCTTTCGCACGAATTCTCCTTCGTTCGCGGTGCTTGGCGTTGGCACGCCGCTCGCGGCCGGCGCGGTGATGACGGTCGGTCTGATCGCCGGCTACATCATGGCCGGGGTGGCCACGAAGCACCCGGCCTTCCTACGCAACTCCTGGATCTGGGCCATCGGCGCGGCGATTTCGGGCCTTTCCGTCTGGCTCGGCATCCACATCGCGCAAAGTTCGGTCGTCCCGGATGTCGCATGGCACGAGGGCATCTTCGCGGCGCTGGCGCCGCTGTGGATCGTGATCTCGCAGCTTCTGCTCGTCATCTACTACACGGCGTTCCGGCGCGTGCGGGAGAAAGACGGGCTCTCGCCCGACCTCGATCGCGAATGGCTCGGGCGGCTGAGCGCGCTGAAGCTCAAATGCGCCGTCCTCACGGCGATCTATTCCGCGCTGGTGCTGGTTGGCCCGCTGCTGTTCTTCGCCAACCTGGGTTGCGATCAAGGCGTGGCTGATCACCGTGGTCGGCGGCGGCTCGGGGCTGACCGCGGTGCTCGGCGGAAAGTCCGACCTGAGCGGCAACGCCACGGGGAGCGGGTGGCAGCAGGCCCTGACGATGGACCGCATCGTCACCCTTGCGGCACTGGTTTTCATCGCGCTCCTGATGATCGTGTTCTCCGAGACGGAGAAGAGGCTTGCGGGCCTCGTCGTCGACGTCCTCGTCGGCCCCTCCACTACGACCTTTGAGCACCGGACGCCGAATTGGGTGCCGCTCCTCGGCCACCTCGTCGTCGTGCTCGCCGCCGGCGGCCTCCTGTGGATCACCTCGACGCGCGTCAACGTCAACCGCTTCTCGCTGAATTCTGTCTACAGGAACCGTATCGGCCGCGCCTTCCTCGGCGGCGCACGCCAGGACGAGCGGAAGGACGACGGCGGCGTCGACAAGGCGCCGATGCGCAGTCCCGACCCGTTCGTCGGCTTCGACCCGGCCGACAATGTCCGCATGAGCAAGCTCAAGGACTATGCGACGGCGGACGAAGGCGAGCCAAGGCGGGTGCTCTTCCCGGTCGTCAACCTGGCACTCAACCTCGTGGGCGGCGAGCGGCTCGCCTGGCAGGAGCGCAAGGCGCATTCCTTCACCGTGACGCCGCTCGCCAGCGGCAGCGCCGCGCTCGGAGCGAGCGGCATCGACGCGGCGCCGGGCGCCTATGTCGAGAGCGAGGCCTATGCCGGCCGCGAGCCCGATCGCCGGCATGGACGGCACCGGCATATCGCTCGCCACCGCCGTCTCCATATCGGGCGCGGCCGCGAGCCCCAACATGGGCTACAATTCCTCGCCGGCGACGGCCTTCCTGCTGACGCTGTTCAACGTCCGGCTCGGCGCCTGGCTTCCCAATCCCGCCTATCCGCACAGCAAGAGCGACATGTCGCGCTCGGCGCCCGCCAACGCGCTCCGCCCGTTCCTGAGCGAGCTCAGCGGCCACGCGGACGCCAGCTCGCCCAACATCTATCTCTCCGACGGCGGGCATTTCGAGAATCTCGGCATCTACGAGATGATCAGGCGGCGCTGCCGCTACATCGTGGTCAGCGACGCGGGCTGCGACCCGGACTGCCAGTTCGAGGACCTTGGCAACGCCGTGCGCAAAGTGATGAACGACCTCGACGGCGTCGCCATCAATTTCGACAAGCTGGAGCTGAAATCCCGCAAGGCGGAGAACGGCACGCCGGTCACGTTCGCGGAAGCCGAGATCGACTACGGCAACGGCGAAGTCGGGCATCTCCTCTATTTCAAGCCGAGCTACTTCACGACGCAGCCGAAGGGCTGGACGACCGAGCTCTCCGCCGACATCCTCGCCTATGCGAACCTACATCCGGACTTTCCGCACGAATCGACCGGCGACCAGTGGTTCAGCGAATCGCAATTCGAGAGCTACCGGCGGCTCGGCGAGACATCGTTTCGGAGCTGGCAGGCGGCCGCAGCTACAAGAGGACATGCACATGCGTTCTTCCGCAAGCTCTGAGCGGATTTCGCCATCGCCGCGGCGCCGGCTCGACTGCGGCGGCGACGAGCAGCGCTTGCTCTCGACGCAGCGCGGCGGCCTAGGTATCGCGAAACTTGAATATGTGAAGCGAGCGCACGAGGCCCCGATGACCGCACGACCCGAAGTCACCGGCTTCTTCCACGCCCGCACCTTCTCCATCGCCTACATCGTCGCCGACCCGGCGACGAAGCGCGCGGCGTTCATCGACCCGGTGCTCGACTACGACGAGCGCGCGGGGCGCGTCGGCGACGCATTCGCCGACGCGCTGCTCGCCGCGGTGAAGGAGAAGGGCCTAAAGGTCGAGTGGATCCTCGACACGCATCCGCATGCCGACCATTTCAGCGCCGCGCCGTATCTGAAGGAGAAGCTCGGCGCGCCGACGGCGATCGGCGAGCACGTGAAAGACGTGCAGCTTCTCTGGAAAGGCATCTACAACCTGCCCGACTTCCCCGCCGACGGCTCGCAATGGGACCGGCTCTTTGCCGACGGCGACACGTTCAAGGTCGGCTCGCTCGAGCGCGCGCGTGATGTTCTCGCCCGGCCATACGCTCGCCTCGATCACCTATGTCGTCGGCGACGCCGCCTTCGTGCACGACACGCTGTTCCAGCCGGACTACGGGAGCGCTCGCGCCGACTTTCCCGGCGGCAACGCGGCGCGCGCTCTATCGCTCGATCAGGCGATCCTGGCACTTCCCGACGATACGCGGCTCTTCACCGGCCACGACTATCATGCCGGGCGGGCGCGAGGTGCGCTTCGAGAGCACGGTCTTGGAGCAGAAGCGGACGAACCCCCACTTCAAGGACGATCCGAGCGAGGCGGAATTCGTGGCGCTTCGCGACAAGCTCGACGCGGCGCTCGCCGATGCCGCGGCTGATCCTGCACGCGCTGCAGGTGAACATGAACGGCGGTCGCCTGCCGGCGCCGGAGGCGAACGGCCGCGTCTATCTGAAAATCCCGATCGGCGCGCTTTGAATCGCTTTCACGCCTCGCCGACGAGGTGCCAGATCTCCACCGCACGGGCGCGGCCCTTCACCTGACGATCGCCGATCGGCTCGAAGCGGAAGCCCTTCGCCGGCCGCGGCGACCACCTCGCCGCTGACGAGGATCGTCGCCGCGCCGTCTCGCGAACCCACCGGCAGAGCGTCTCGATGCGCGCGCAGACGTTCACCGTGTCGCCGATCGACGGTGTAGTTCATGCGCGACTGCGCCCCGATATTGCCGACGATGAGCGGCCCGGTGTGCAGCGCGATCTTCACGCTGACCGGCGTCTCGCTCGCCGCCGCGTCCGCTTCCAGCGCCCGCGCGATGCCGAGCGCCGCGCGGCAGGCGCGCGCCGCGTGATCGGGCGTCGGCTCCGGCGCGCCCCAGAACGCCATGGTCGCGTCGCCGATGAATTTGTCGAGCGTGCCGTCCTCCGCCTCGATGCAGGCGTTCAGCATCTCGAAGTGGCGGTTCAGCATCGCCGCGACGTCCGCCGGCGGCATGTCTTCCGACAGCGGCGTGAAGCCGACGATGTCGGTGAACATCACCGTCAGCTCCGCCTCGCGCACCTCGGTGGCGGGGCCGCCGGCAGCCTCATCAGGCGGCGCACGAGCTGATGCGGCACGTAGGTGCGAAACCATCGCAGGCCGTTCACCATGCGGTTGAAGGATTGCGCCTGCTCGTCGAGCTCGCGGATGCGCGAGCCCGGCAGCGGCTCGATGGCATCGAGATCGAGGTGCTCGATCTTGCCCGCGGCGGCGGAGACGGCGCGGATCGGACGGGCGATGCGCCGCGCCAGAATGAGCGCCGCGGCGACCAAGCTACGATCGAGCAGGCCGAGGCTGATGGCAATCGAGCACGGCCAGCCGTCGGAACTGCTGGTTGACGGCGTCGACGGGGATGTGCACGCCGATTTGCCACGGCACCGGGCCGAAGAGCGTCGGTGGAACGGACAAGATGACCTCTCCGCTCGCCGCGGTTGCCCGTCGTCGCGAAGGTCGAAATCGGCGCTGCTCGGCAGATTGACGACCGTCAGCGAGGGGAATTGCGCCAGCACCGGATCGCCGATCTCGTCGATGGAAAGCAGCGGCTTCTTGGCCGACAGCTGCCCCGAATATTGCGGGTCGAGCATGGCCGGATGCGCGAGCACCTTGTCCTTGCCGTAGAGCACGAACGCGGTCACGGTCGGAAGCGGTCAGCTCGTGGCGCACGAAGTTCGACAGCTGCCACCACCGACACGCCGGTGGCGACGGCGCCGACATAGCTTGCCGTCGCTGGAACAGCGGGCCGGCGATCGTGATGTAGGTCGCCCCGTCGCGATAGTACGGGCGCGCCCCACTGCACGCCTTCCGTCTTCTCGGCGCGGGCGAGGAAAGTCGACGAGCTCGGCATGGTCGGGGCTGCGCCTGCGGTCTCGACATGGATGCCGTCGCTGCCGGCGGCTCGACCCAAAGCCCGCGACCGTTCGGCCGCCAGACAACGACACCGCCGATCTGCGGCGCCGGGGCGAGCGCGCCGGAAAGCGTCTGCGGCGAGCAGCCTTGCCGTCGTTCATGTCGAGCTTGCCCTCGGTGACGCGGCGGCTCAGATCGCGCGATCAGGTCCCGCGCCGGCTCCATGTGGTCGAAGACACCGCGCTCCACCGCCGAGATCGTCAGCTCGGCGCGGTTTCGCATCAGCTCCAGCGTGTTCTGGATGCTCGTGGAGGCCGAGACGAAGAGCACCGTTCCGACCGCGATCGCCGTCAGGCCGCCGATCGCGGCCATCAGGATGATCGTGATGCGAAAGCGCATGGCTTGAGGCGCAGCCGCGTTGCATCAGTCGCGAGCGAGCTCGTAGAGGATGAAGGACTCGATCAGGATCGAGCGCTCGTCGGTAGCCCGCATGGAAGCCGGCGTCGGCGATCAGCCGGCCGAGCCCGCCGAGGTCGGAATCGGAGGAGAGCAGAAGATAGACGCGGCCCCCCGGCTTCAACCGCTCGCGCGCCTGCGCGAAGAGCGCCGCGATGTCGCGGTAGCCTGGGCCGGCGTGCCAGGCGCGATCGGCGACGTCGCGCGGCTCGCCGGTGAAGGAGGGCGGGCTCGACAAGATCACGTCGAAGAGCGGGCGCGCGGCGATGCCGGAGAGGAGATTCGTGCAGACCGGGAAGACCCGGTCCGCAAGACCGTTCGAGCCGCGCATTGTCGGCGGCGGAAAGCGCCGCGTTCGGATTGATGTCGATCGCCACGACCCGCTCCGCGCCGGCGCGCGCGGCGGCGAGCGACAGGATGCCCGACCCGGTGCCGACCTCCGCTACGGTCTTTCCCTTGAGGTCGAGCCGGTCGATGAAGGAGGCGAAATACTCGCTGGTCAGGAAGAAGCGCGGGTGAAAGACCGTCGGGCGGACGACGAAGCGGAAACCGGCGGCGCGCGCCGGCCGCGTCGACTGGCGCGCCAGGATAAAGTGGTAGGAGAAGAAGTGGATGGCGTCGCGCAAGAGGCGCCGCGCCCAGCTGTAGGGCGCGCTCGGCCGGGATAGGTCGAACCGGTCGTCGAGACGCTTTTCCACGCGTTTGGACGCTAACCCCGTGTCAGACTCTCCGGTCTCTGGCAAGACGAGGGCGGCATGCGACGGCCCCGCCGTCCAGCCCTTTCATCCCCGCGCGATGCTAAGCAGAATATCGTTACCCGTTGCAAAACGCCGAAATGCGCGCGGAAGTGCCAATTTCCGCCGCGGCCATGCTAAGCGGGCGCGGATTCGCGCGAGAGGCGGAAGAAATTCCGTGCAGCGTTTGCGCATCGCCGAGAGCCCGGTCGATGAGGACAGGCTCAGTTCGGAGCTCGCCGGCATCGCCGCAGGGCACGGCGCGGCCACCGCCGGCGGCGCGCAAGGCGGTGCTCGAGCTGTTGCGCGAAGTGCTCGAGAACGGCCGGCTGATCATCCGCCATCGCCTCGAGCAGGACGGGCACGGTGAGCGCGCCGCCGAACGCCTCGCGGCGCTTGCCGACACCATCATCGAAGCGCTCTTCGATTTCGCCGCCAGCCACGTCTTCCCGGCCTCCAACCCGTCCGCCGCCGAGCGTCTGGCGCTGGTCGCGGTCGGCGGCTACGGGCGGGGCACGCTCGCGCCCTACTCCGACATCGACCTGCTGTTCCTGTTTCCGTGGAAGCAGACGGCGTGGTCGGAGAGCGTGACGGAATACATCCTCTACATGCTCTGGGACCTCAGGCTGAAGGTCGGCCACGCGACGCGCACCGTCAACGAAGCGCTGAAGGCGGCGCGCGACGACATTACGATCAGGACGGCGCTGCTGAAGTCGCGCCTCCTCGCCGGCGACGAAGCGCTCTTCGACGAGCTGCACCGCCGCTTCATGGACGAGATCGTCGCCGGCACGGCGCGCGAGTTCATCGCCGCGAAGCTCGCCGAGCGCGACGAGCGCCACCGCCGCGTCGGCCAATCACGCTATCTGGTCGAGCCGCACGTCAAGGAGGGCAAAGGCGGCCAGCGCGATCTGCAGACGCTCTTCTGGATCGCCAAATATTATTACCGGGTCAGCTCCAACGAGGCGCTGGTCGACGCCGGGCTCCTGTCGCGTCGGGAATATGCGCTCTTCCGCCGCTGCGCCGACTTTCTGTGGGCGGTACGCTGCCACATGCACTTCATCACAGGACGCGCCGAGGAACGGCTCTCCTTCGACCTGCAGCCGGATCTCGCGCGCCGCCTCGGCTACCAGATGCATCCCGGCCTGCAGGCCGCCGAGCGCTTCATGAAGCACTACTTCCTCGTCGCCAAGGACGTCGGCGACCTGACGCGCATTGTCTGCGCGGAGCTCGAGGAGCGCGAGGCGAAGAGCGCGCCGCGCCTGAACCGCCTGTTCCGTGGCATCCGCTCGCGCCGCCGGCGCGCGATCAAGGGCTCGACCGATTTCGTCGTCCGACTACGGGCGCATCAACGTCGCCGGCGACGATGTGTTCGAGCGCGATCCGGTCAACTTGATCCGCATCTTCCACGTGGCGGGGCGAAACGACCTCCCCTTCCACCCCGACGCGCTTCGCCTCATCACCAAGTCGCTTGAAGCGCATCGACCGCAAGGTGCAGCAGGACCCGGAAGCGAACCGGCTTTTCCTCGAAATCCTTTGCGAGCCGAAACACGCCGAGCGGGTGCTCAGGCAGATGAACGAGGCCGGCGTGCTCGGCCGCTTCATCCCCGACTTCGGCAAGATCGTCGCGATGATGCAGTTCAACATGTACCACCATTATACGGTGGACGAGCATCTGATCCGCGCGATCGGCGTGCTCGTCGGCGATCCGCACCGGGCGCCTGATCGAGGATCATCCGCTCTCGGCCAAGATCCTGCCGTCGATCAAGGAGCACATGACGGTGCTGACCGTCGCGCTCTTCCTGCACGACATCGCCAAGGGCCGGCCGGAGGACCACTCGATCGCCGGCGCCAAGGTGGCGCGGCGGCTTTGTCCGCGTCTCGGCCTCTCGGCCAACCAGACGGAGCTCGTCGCCTGGCTCGTCGAGGAGCATCTGACGATGTCGCGGGTCGCGCAGTCGCGCGACCTTGCCGACCGCCGCACCATCCTCGACTTCGCCGGCGTCATGCAGACGCTCGACCGGCTGAAGCTGCTTCTGGTGCTGACGGTCTGCGACATCCGCGCCGTCGGCCCCGGCGTGTGGAACGGCTGGAAGGGGCAGCTCCTGCGCTCGCTCTACTACGAGACCGAGCCGATCCTGACCGGCGGCTTCAGCGCCGGGTCGCAGACCTCGCGGCTGGCAGCGGCGCGCGCAGCGCTTGCCGAGCGGCTCAAGCGATTGGCCGGAGGCGGAGCGCGAGCACTATCTCGATCTCCACTATCCCGGCCTACTGGCTGCGCGTCGACGAGGACCGCCAGGTGCGCCACGCCGCCTTCGTGCGCGCACGCCGACGCGGACGAAGCTGCGGCTCGCCTTCGAGATCCGCCCGATGGCGTTCGAGGCGGCGACCGAGCTGACCGTGCTCGCGCCCGACCACCCGCGGCTTCTCTCCGTCATCGCCGGCGCCTGCGCCGCCTGCGACGCCAACATCCTCGATGCGCAGATCTTCACCACCACCGACGGCCGCGCGCTCGACACCGTCATCGTCAGCCGCGCCTTCGACAGCGACGACGACGAGGAGCGGCGCGGAAAGCGCATCGCCAAGATCATCGAGCAGGCGCTCGAAGGCCGCATCAGGCTCGACGAGGCGCTCGCCGGCAAGCGGCAGAAGAGCCGCCGGCGCGACGCCTTCAGGATCGAGCCGGAGGTCAGGCTCGACAACGAGCTTTCCGACCGCTTCACCGTCGTCGAGGTGGAGTGCCTCGACCGCAACGGCCTGCTCTACGACCTGACCCACACGATATCGGAGCTCAACCTCGACATCGCCTCGGCGCACATCGCGACCTTCGGCGAGCGCGTCGTCGACACGTTCTACGTGACCGATCTCGTCGGCCACAAGCTCGTCTCCAAGATCGCGGCAGGGCCGCGTCCGGCGCGAGCTCGCTGGAGGCGATCGGGACTTGCCGTGTCCGGCACGGATGCGGTCCGCGAAATCGCCATTTCCTGAGGTTTGCCTGCGGCTGCTTAAGCCGCCGTTGAGCCTTTCGCGGCTAGGTTTTCCGACGCGCGGCCGGAATCCGGGCAATGCCGAATGGCGACATCGAACCGACTGAGAGACTACGCGCCGCGCGCGGCTGCCGCGCGAAAGCCAGTTCAGCGGCGGCTTCTCGTGGTCGCCGCGGCGACGGTCGTCGCTCGGCGTCGGTATCGGCATCGCCGGCTTTTTCTGGCGATCTTCGCCGGCGCAGACCTCGGTCTGCCGACGTGGTGCTCTCGGCGACCGCGCCGACGCGACACCGCCGCGCCCGCGCCCTTGCCCGAGGCCGACGACGGCAATTGGACTGACGCCGACCTGCGGCGCTGCGGCGAGGAGGCGGCCGCGGCAGCCGACTGCCGCCTCGAAGCGCAAGCTCGCCGCAGTCAGCGCCGACCGGGTCGGCCTCGGCGCGCCTGATCCGAAGATGGTGGAGCGCTCGGCCTTCCTCTTGTGCAGCGCGCGCAGCAAGCCGCGCCACTTCTGCCAGAACTATTGGCACGACCGGCTGCTTGAGCGCGATCAAGGTCTACGCCGCCGACTTTCGACACGGTGTCGACGTCGGCCTACTGGACGAAGGTCAGCCTGGCGCGAGCGGGCGCGGCGCCGACGCCGTGCCAACAGCGACGAGCTGCGCGTCATGACGGACGACATCGACCAGACGACGCGCGAGGTGGTGAAGATGAACGAGGAGATCGCTGCGGCGCTGCGTGCGCTCGTCGCCGACGGCATCGTGGAAAAGGCGGACTTCGGGAACTTCCTCGGCCTCGGCGTGCCGCCCGACATCGCAAAGCTGCTGGGCGACGGGCCGGCCCGTTCGCCACGTCTGCGGTTGACGCTTCAAATTTCGGCGGCGGCGGATTAGGCAGGAGCGCCGCTGGATGCGGGACACCGAATCGCAGCGCGCATCCGGCGGCCTCGCAGGACGCAAAGCCTAAGACGGCAGCAAGGAACCACCCTTCCGCATGAGCCTCGTCCGCCAGTTCGTGAATGTCGGCGGAGCGACGCTCGCCTCGCGGCTCCTCGGCTTCATCCGCGAAACGATGATCGCCGGCGCGCTCGGCGCCGGGCCTGTTGCCGACGCCTTCTACGCCGCCTTCCGCTTTCCCAATCTCTTCCGCCGGCTCTTCGCCGAGGGCGCCTTCAACTCCGCCTTCATCCCGATCTACGCCCGCACGCTCGAAGGCGAAGGCGAGGAGGCGGCGCGGAAATTCGCCGAAGACGTGCTCGCCGCGCTGCTTCTGGTGCTCGCCACGATCACCGCGATCGTGATGGTCGCGACGCCCGTGATCGTGACCCTGCTCGCGCCGGGCTTCACGGCCGACGCGGGGAAATTCGACCTGACGGTCGAGCTCTTCCGCGTGATGTTTCCCTATCTCGTCTGCATGTCGCTGACCGCGATGGTGTCGGGCGTGCTGAACGCGCATCGCCGCTTCTTCATCGCGGCGCTGGCGCCGACGCTTCTCAACGTCATCACCATCGCGGCGCTCTTTGCCGGCGTCGTCCTTGGAATGAAGGGGCCGGCGGTCGGACGGCTCCTCGCCTGGTCGGTGATGGTCGCCAGGCGTGGCGCAGCTCTCATGGTCGCCGTCGCGGCGCACCACATCGGCTTCAAGGCGCGGCTCACGCGGCCGCGCCTGACGCCGAGCGTGAAGCGCCTCCTCTGGCTTGCCGCGCCCGCCGCCGCGACCGGAGGCATCACGCAGATCAATCTCTTCATCGGGCAGATCATCGCCTCCACCAAGGAAGGCGCCATCGCCATCCTGCAATATGCCGACCGCGTCTATCAGCTGCCGCTCGGCGTGGTCGGGATCGCCATCGGCGTGGTGCTGTTGCCGGAACTGTCGCGGACGCTGAAGGTCGGGTATTTCCGCGAGGCGACGCACAACGCAGAACCGGGCGCTGGAGTTCGCGCTGTTCCTGACGCTGCCGGCGGCGACCGCAATCGCCGTCATCGCGGTGGCGATCGTGCGCGTGCTTTACGAGCGCGGCGCGTTCACGCCCGAGACGACGCACGATTACCGCGCACGCGCTCGCGATCTTCGGCCTCGGGCTTCCGGCCTTCGTCATGATCAAGGTGTTCACGCCCGGCTATTTCGCCCGCGAGGACACGCGCACCCCGATGCGTTTCGCAGTCATCGCGGTCGGCGTGAACATCGCGCTGGCGCTCTCGCTTTTCCCGCTGATCCACGAGGCGGGGATCGCGACGGCGGAAGCGACCGCCGGCTGGATCAACGCCTCGCTCTTGTTTCTGACGCTGAGGCGCCGCGGACATTTCGTCGTCGACGGCGTGCTGCTCAGGCGGCTGCCGCGGCTCGTCCTCTCCTGCGCCATCATGGGCGCTGCGCTCTATCGTCGGGCTTACGGCTGCTTGCGCCGCAATTTGAGCCGGAAACGGGGCTCCTCGAACAGGCGGGCGCGCTCTTCCTCCTCGTCGCTCGGCGGCGCGCTCATCTATTTCGCCGCCGCCCAGATCACCGGGGCCGCCGACGTCAAAATGCTGGCGCGGAACTTCCGCAGGCGCCCCCCCGCCCCGCCGCAGGAGACGCCGACCGGCGGCAAGTGAGCGGCCCGGCCCGCGGCCCGGTGCAGCAGAGCTTGCGCGACGGCGCCTGTTTCGCGATAAGCGCGCGGCCTTCTTCCACCCATCGCCCGACCGGCACCCGATGACCAAATTTCCCGAACGCGTCTTCTCCGGCATGCAGCCGACGCATGCGCTGCATCTCGGCAATTATCTCGGCGCGATGGTGAACTGGATCGCCATGCAGGAGACGCATTCGTGCATCTACTGCGTGGTCGACATGCACGCGATGACGATCTTCCAGGACCCGAAGGAGCTCATCGAGAACACCCGCGGCGTGACCGCGGCCTATCTCGCCTGCGGCCTCGACCCGAAGCGCTCCATCATCTTCAACCAGAGCCGCGTGCACGAGCACGCGGAGCTCGCCTGGATATTCAACTGCGTGGCGCGGCTCGGCTGGCTGAACCGCATGACGCAGTTCAAGGAGAAGGCGGGCAAGGACCGCGAGAACGCCTCGGTCGGCCTTTACGCCTATCCGAACCTGATGGCGGCCGACATCCTGCGTCTACAAGGGCACGCATGTGCCGGTCGGCGAGGACCAGAAGCAGCATCTGGAGCTCGCCCGCGACATCGCGCAGAAATTCAACAACGATTTCGCCGAGTCGATTGCCGCGCACGGGCACGGCGACCAGTTCTTCCCGCTGCCGGAGCCGATGATCACCGGACCGGCGACGCGCGTCATGAGCACTGCGCGACGGCACCAAGAAAATGTCGAAGTCGGACCCCTCCGACTATTCGCGCATCAACCTGACCGACGACGCCGACGCGATCGCGCAGAAGATCAGGAAGGCGAAGACCGACCCGGAGCCGCTTCCCTCCGAAGCGAAGGGGCTTGCCGGCCGGCCGGAGGCGGAGAACCTCGTCGGCATCTATGCGGCGCTTTCCGGCGCAATCGCGCGACGCGGTGCTGAAGGATTTCGGCGGCGCGCAGTTCTCGACTTTCAAGCCGGCGCTCGCCGAGCTTGCGGTCGCAAAGCTTGCGCCGATCGCCGAAGAGATGCGCCGCCTGCTCGATGCGCCCGACCATATCGACGCGGTGCTTGCCGACGGCGCCGCGCGCGCGAGCGCGATCGCCGCGCCGAACATGGACGAGGTGAAGGACGTCGTCGGCCTGTTGCAGGACGGAGCGATGAGCGATTGGACCGCGCGGCTTGCCGCGCCGTGAGCGGCAATGGCAGCATGATCAAATGATGCGGCCAAGACGCGCCCGCGAAGAAGGGCACAAGCGAAAATTCCTCGTCGTCATCGACGACACGCCGGAGTGCCTGATCGCGCTCTCTTTCGCGGCGCGGCGCGCGGCGCATACGAGCGGCGCGGTGGTGCTTCTCTCCGTCATCGAGCCGGAAGGGCCGCAGGGCTTTGCCGGCGTTGAGGACATCATGCGCGCGGAGGCGCGCGAGCAGGCGCAGCAGACCTCGCCAAGTTCGCCGCGCGGGCGCGCGACCTCTCAAACCTCGACCCGGAGATGGTGATCCGCGAAGGAAAGCGCGCGGAAGAGATCCTCGACCTGATCGAAAACGACGAGGACATCGCGGTGCTGGTGCTTGCCGCCGGCGCAAGCTCGGAGGGGCCGGGGCCGCTCGTCGCGGCGATTGCCGGCCGCGGCTCGGGCACCTTTCCGGTGCCGATCACCATCGTGCCGGGGACGCTGACGGAAGAGCAGCTCGAGGCGATCGCCTGAGGCGGCGGGCTGATGCCAAACGACGGTAGCGGCTTAAGTATTTGAGGCGGCTTGCGTTCCGGTTCTGTCTCGCAAGCGGCCTTGTCGCAATTCGGTGAGAAACAAAGGGCCAACGCGGCGTAAGCCACTGAGCCCGCTCGCTTTTCTCATGGCGAGAGCGTGACAATCCACAGTTTATCCAAGAATATCAATGGCCTAGCGACAGCGCCCCGGGCGCCCGGCGATGCCTCGGGTCAGCTCCGGAGCACGCCGCCCGTCGCGCTTCGCCACGGCCGCAACGATTGCGCCGGAGACCTTGTCGATCTCCTCCTCGGTCAGCGTGCGCTCGCGCGGCTGCAGCGTCACCTCGATCGCGACCGATTTCCGCCCCTCGCCGATCGCTGCACCGGAGAAGACGTCGAAGACGGAGACGCTCTCGACCAGCGCCTTGTCGGCGCCCTTGGCGGCGCGGACGATCTTCTCCGCCGGCACCTCTTCGGCGACCACGAAGGCGAAGTCGCGCGTCACCGCCTGGAACTGCGGCGCGTCGAGCGCGCGAGCGCGTCGTGCGTGCGCTTTTCGGCAGCGGCACGGCGTTCAAATCGACCTCGAAGGCGACGAGCGGGCCGGCGACATCCATCGCGGCAAGCACGCGCGGATGCACCTCGCCGAAGATCGCGAGCCGGTTCTTCGGCCCGAGCATGAACTCGCCGACGCGGCCGGGATGGTACCAGGCGGGGCCCTCCGCGACGGTCTGCAGGCGGTCGACCGGCGCGCCGATCGCGGCAAGAACCGCCTCCGCATCGGCCTTCG
Source organism: uncultured Alphaproteobacteria bacterium (assembly GCA_963778625.1). Lineage (GTDB taxonomy): Bacteria > Pseudomonadota > Alphaproteobacteria > Rhizobiales > Afifellaceae > DASWJZ01. The sequence continues at coordinate 166,804 of CAVZVB010000016.1, read as the reverse complement.
CGTCGAAGACATCGACGGCGCGGCGCGCCTTCGCCCAATGGCGCGGCGCCGTCCATGCCGCGGCGGATGCCGGAGGCGTTGAGGCGCTCGTCCTCGGGCCGATCGCCGCCATAAACCTGCCCGACCTCGAAGAGCGCCAGGTCGGAGAAGCCGCGCGCGACGTTGCGCCCGGCGGCGGCGATCAGATTGGGAATGAGCGAGGGGCGCATGTCGGAAAGCTCCGACGAGATCGGATTGGCGAGCGCAAGCGCCGGCGCGCCGCCGCCGAAAAGCTCCGCCTGCGCCTTCGGCAGAAACGACCAGGTCATCGCCTCGTTCATGTCCGCGCGCGGCGAGCGCGCGCGCCGCGGTGAAGCGCCGGCGCTGCGCCACGCGTGACGTGGCGCCCGGTGACGGTCTCGAGCCGCGGCAGCGAGGCGTGCGCGACCCTGTCGAGGCCGTAGATGCGCACGACCTCTTCGACGAGATCCGCCTCGCCGTTGATGTCGGGCCGCCAGGACGGAACGTCGGCCACGACCTCCTCGCCGGCGCCGGCGATCGCGAAGCCGAGCGCTTCGAGGATGTCGAGCTGCCGCTCAGGCCGGATATCGACCCCGGCGAGCGTCTTCACGCGGTCGAGCCGGAAGGGCACCGAGAACCGCCGGATCGGCGGCGCGCCGGCGATCACCAGCTCCGACGTCTCGCCGCCGCAATATTCGAGGATCATGTCGGTCGCGATCTCAGCACCCGGCTCGACGAAGGCGGGATCGACGCCGCGCTCGAAACGGAAGCGCGCGTCGGAGACGATGCCGAGCTTGCGGCCGGTCGTCGCGGTGCGGATCGGATCGAAATAGGCGGCCTCCAGGAAGACGTTCGTCGTCTCAGGCCCGCAACCGGTCGCCTCGCCGCCGATAATGCCGGCGATCCCTATCGGGCCGGAATCGTCGGCGATCACCGTCATCTCGCCGTCGAGCGTGTAGGTCTTGCCGTCGAGCGCGTCGATCGTCTCGCCGTCGCGGGCGAGCCGCGCATGGATGATCCCCTTCACCTTGTCCGCGTCGAAGACGTGGAGCGGACGGGAAAAGCTCATGGTGATGTAATTGGTGATGTCGACCAGCGCCGAGATCGGGCGGAGCCCGATGGCGCGAAGCCGCCGCTGCATCCAGTCGGGCGACGGCCCGTTCTTCACGCCGCGGAAATAGCGGCCGACGAAGAGCGGACAGGGCTTGTTGTCCTCGTCGTCGAAGCGGAGCTCGACGGTAATGGGGCTCCGGAAGCCGCCGACGATGTCACCGCGATCGAGCGGCTTCAGCTCCGCCGATCCCCTTCGCCGCAAGGTCGCGCGCGATGCCGAGACGCCGAGCGCGTCCGGCCGGTTCGGCGTGACCGAGACGTCGATCACCGGATCGTCGAGCCCGACCCATTCGGCATAGGGCGTACCGACCGGCGCGTCGGCGGGAAGGTCGACGATCCCCTCGTGGTCGTCGGAGATGCCGAGCTCGCGCTCCGAAAGGAGCATGCCGTTCGACGCCTCGCCGCGGATCTGCCCGGCCTTGAGATCGACGCCGGTGCCGGGAATATGCGAGCCGGCGGGCGCGAACACGCCCTTCATGCCGGTCCGCGCGTTCGGCGCGCCGCAGACGACCTGGATCGGAACGCCGTCGCCGGAATCGACGAAGCAGACGCGCAGCCGGTCGGCGTTCGGGTGCTGCCTCGCCTCCACGACGCTCGCGATGACGAAGGGCTTCAGGGTCTCGGCCGGGTTGTGGACCCCCTCGACCTCCAGCCCGAGATGGGTCAGCGCAGCGGCGATCTGGTCCGCCGACGCGTCGGTGTCGAGATAGTCCTTCAGCCAGGAGAGGGTGAACTTCATTGCAGCGATTTTCTCGGGAGGGAGACGCCTTTTGTGCGTCCACCTAGCCGGGCACGTCAGAGGTGGCAAGGCGGCGACCTCGCGATGGCACCGCCTAGCGAAGCCCTATTTCTTGCGTCGGGATCGGTGCTGGAGGCAGCTAGAAGCGCCTGACCGCCGCTACAATCGCCTGCGCCAGAGCATCCTTGTTCGCCTGGGCGACCTCGCAATCACCCCGGTGGCTCCCGAAGAAGGGCTCGATCAGCGTCGCCGGCGCACGACCGGACGTCACCGAGCGCTGGCCCCGGCGCTCCTCGCCCGAGGCCTGGAACGGCGTCACCACACCCCCGGTCCCGGGCGGCCAGTCCGGCAGCTGCAACGCAGCGCGGATTTCCTGGCACAGCAGCTTCGCCATGTCCCGGCTCTCACGCGAATTCCGGATCGTAGATCACACCAGTGCCGGTCGCATGGGCATTGTCGGACGTGTTGAAGTGAAGCTCGACGGTGACGTCGGAGCCCCAGCGGTCGGAGTCCGCGTAGGCGCCGGCGATGCCCTGCGTATCGCGAAAGAACGTCTTGATCTCGAGTTCCTCGGCGCAGGCCTCTATCCGTTTGGCGAGATCGAGGTTCCACGGATATTCGGCGCTCTGCAGATGCTGCGAGTAGGCACCCGGCCGGTAGGACGTGTGGCCAACTATAATTCCGAGCTTCATTGGGCCTCCCCTTTCCAGCTTCGAAGCAACAAACGGCAGGGCCGGTGGATTTGCAACCCGCGCTTCCGAATTCCGCCCGGTGGTCATCAAGCCGCAATTCGGCCGCGGAAATGACCCTGCCACGAAACCGTTTGGCGGGGGCGACGTAACGTCGACGAAACAGGCCAGCATTATTCGACCCGCTTCGCCGCGGCATCCGCCGGCGGATGGCGCCGGTCCCGCGCCCCCTCAAACGCAAGGAAGGAGAAAGCCGTGAGTACCGCTGCGCTTTCGCGCAACCCGTCGAGAATCATCGCCGCATTTTCAGCGGTCATGGCGCTCGGCCGCCCGTTCCGAAGCTTCATTTCGAGGCAGGTACGGATGGGCAGGGATGCGCGCACGCTGCAGATGCTCCCGGATCACGTCCTTTCCGACATGGGTCTTGAGAAGATGGACATCCTGACGGGGACGAACGGCGCGCGCGAGATCCGGGTCGTCCCGCATCGCTACGACTGATCACGATAGCGCGCCGTCCCCCCGACGGCGCGCAACGAAACGCAGACGAGTCCGGCCGGCGAAACCTTTCGGAAAGCTCTGCGCCAGATACGGCTTCACGTCGAAGAAACTTTGCCGCTGGTGTGCGGAAGATCATTGGAGGCTTATCATGCGGCGCGCAATGCTCGTCGGTTTTTGCCTGCTCGCCGGCGCAAGTCAGGGGCTTGCGGCGGAGGCCACGAGCGCCGAGGCGCAGCGCCTCGTCGATGTGTTTCACAGATATTTGGGAATGCCGCGCGCCGGCGACGCCGACTTTGTGCGAGCGGAGCCGCAGGGCGAAGGCTACCGGCTGTCGATCTCCTTGAGCCAGCTTGCGCGCCCGCTCGAATCCTTCGGCGTCACAGTCGATACGGGCGAGATCTCGCTGGTCGTCCGCCCGCTTCCCGACGGAACCTGGCAGGTCGGCGACGTTCTCATGCCGAGCCCGCTGACGATGCACATGGGAGAAATGCAAACGACGTCGCGCTGGGAGAATCTCAGCTTCGACGGGGTCTACGATCCGGCGCTCGCGGGATTCGCGCATTTCGACGAGACGATCGGCGCCGCCGACAGCGAGACAAGCGGGCCCAACCAAGAGGCGGCGGCGCATTACGGTGCGCAGACCATTCGCGGCTCCGCCTCGGCCGCCGAAGCCGGCGCCGTCAATGTCGTGATGCAGCAGACCATGCAGGATTTCGTGACGCACCAGACGGTGACGACACCGGCGATCGAATCCGACGCGCCATTGCCGCCGTCCTTCGAGCTGTCATACGGCGTCGATTCCGGCACGGCCGATTGGAAGATCGATGCGTTGCAGGGGCCGAAGCTGCTGGACCTTTGGGCTTACGCCGTCGCGCATGCGGGGGAAGACCCGCAGGCGCTCGACAACGCGGAAATCAAGACACGCCTTTCCGACCTTCTGCCCCTCTATCAGCACATGGAGGAAAGCGGGACGCTGAAGGGTCTGCGCGTGGAGACGCCGCTCGGCACGTTCGGCGCGGCGGATTTGAGCGGCGGCGCCGCGCTGACGGGTGTCGTATCGAACGGCGACTTGCAGTTCTCGCTGAAGCTCTCGGGGCTCTCCTATCCGGAGGAAGGGACACCGCCGTGGGTGCAGGACTTGGTGCCGACCGAGCTTGAGCTCGCCTTCGACCTCTCCGGCTTCAACCTCGACGCCCCGGCGCGGCAGCTCATCGAGAAGCTCGACGTCGGCCACAAGCCTGTGCTCGAGCAAGCGGACGTCGTCGCCGCTGCGGCGCTGGCAATGCCGGAAGGCGGGGCCAAGTTCACGCTCAAGCCGGGACACGTCAGCGGCTCGCTCGTCGGCGTCACCTACGACGGCGAACTGACGTTGACGATGTCGGGGGCGATCGGCTCCTTGGACGTGACGGCTACGGGCCTCGACGCCGCCGTCGCGTCGTTGTTGAAGCACACCGACGATCCGGCGGTGGGCAAGGCGGTCGCTTTCCTGAGCCTTGTCGAGGCCTACGGACAACCAACCGGCGACGGCGCCATGCACTATCTGATCGAAGCGAAGGAAGACGGCTCGGTCACCGTGAACGGTCACGCATTAAAGCCGCCGACGGGCCAGCCGCTCTAAGGGCTCGCGAGAGCCGGGCGTAAAACAGGCACGCGCCTGTCGTTCAGCCGCTCAAGCCCTCCGCGAGGCTCGGCACGGAGAGGGCCGAGAAGCCGTAATGGCGGAGCCAGCGGAGATCGGCCTCGAAGAAGGCGCGCAGATCCGGAATGCCGTATTTCAGCATGGCGATCCGATCGATCCCCATGCCGAAGGCGAAGCCCTGCACCTTGTCGGGGTCGAGCCCGCCGGCGCGGATGACGTTCGGATGCACCATGCCGGAGCCGAGAATCTCCAGCCAATCGTCGCCGGCGCCGATCTTCAATTCGCCGCCCTCCCATGAGCAGCCGATGTCGACCTCCATCGACGGCTCGGTGAAGGGAAAGTGCGAAGGGCGGAAGCGCATCTTCACCTGGTCGATCTCGAAGAAGGCCTTGCAGAAGGCTTCGAGCGTGCCCTTCAGGTGGCCGAGATGCGTCTCCTCGTCGAGGACGAGCCCCTCCACCTGATGGAACATCGGCGTGTGCGTCTGGTCGGAATCGGAGCGGAAGGTGCGGCCCGGCGCGATGATGCGGATCGGCGGCTTCGTCGTCTCCATGGTCCTGATCTGCACCGGCGAGGTGTGGGTCCTTAAGACCATGCGCTCGTTCGAGCCGGGGCGCGGATGGAAATAGAAGGTGTCGTGCTCCTGCCTTGCCGGATGCTCCTCCGGCATGTTGAGCGCGCCGAAATTGTACCAGTCGGTCTCGATATGCGGCCCTTCGGCGACCGAAAATCCCATGTCGCCGAAAACCTGGATCACCTCCTGCCAGACCTGCGTCACCGGATGGATGGTGCCGCGCGCCTCCGGCCGCGCCGGCAACGTCACGTCGAGCGTCTCGGAGCGGAGCCGCTCCTCAAGCCCGGCGTCGCGGAGGGTCGCGCGGCGCGCCTCGATCTCGGCGGCGACCTTGTCCTTCAACGTGTTCAGGGCGGCGCCGGCGGTCTTGCGCTCCTCCGGCGTCATCTTGCCGAGCCCCTTCAGGCGCTCGGAGATCGCGCCTTTCTTGCCGAGCGCGGCGACGCGCACCTCTTCGAGCGCGCGCTCGTCCGCCGCCGCGGCGATCGACGCGGTGATCTCGGATTCAAGGATCGCGAGGTCGGACATGGGTAGGCTTGGCACCGTCGTCTAACGTGTCGTCATTGCCGGACTTGATCCGGCAATCCATTCCGGAACGGTCGCAGCCGGCCGTGGCGTAACGGAATAGCTGCCCGGGTCAAGCCCGGGCATGACGACGGTTCTGGAGGGTCGAGCCCCTAGGCCTTCTCGCCGACCGCCTTGGCGTGCTCGGTCGCCGAATTGTCCTTCAGGTAGGCGAGCGCCGCCTTGGCCTGCTCGGCGAGCGCGGCGAACGCCGCCGGCTCGTGGATCGCGAGGTCGGAAAGCACCTTGCGGTCGACCTCGATGCCGGCGCGGTACAGCCCGTCGATCAGGCGGCCGTAGGTCAGCCCGAGGTCGCGCGAGGCCGCGTTGATGCGCTGGATCCAAAGCGCGCGGAAATTCCGCTTGCGGTTCTTGCGATCGCGATAGGCGTATTGGTTGGCCTTCTCCACCGCCTGCTTGGCGATGCGGATGGTGTTCTTGCGGCGGCCGTAATAGCCCTTGGCCTGGCCGAGAACCTTTTTGTGCTTGGCGTGAGACGTCACGCCGCGTTTGACACGCGCCATTTCAAAAAACTCCGGTCAGCGTCAGCGGTTGTAGGGCATGTAGACCTTGACGATCTTCTCGTCCGACGCGTCGAGCACCATGGTGCCGCGCGCCTTACGGATGAACTTCGTGGTCCGCTTGATCATGCCGTGACGTTTGCCCGCCTGACCGACCTTCACGTGGCCGTTAGCGGTGAACCGGAAGCGCTTCTTGGCGCCCGATTTGGTCTTCATCTTGGGCATTTTGCTCTCCATGTGGACGCGAGACAGGTCCGCCTTGGCGGGTCTCGCACCGAGTGCTCGGGATTGAGCGTTCAGGACTGCCACGGCATGCCCAGGGGCAAAGCCCCAAAGCCGGGCCGTCCGAAGGGCGCTCATATAGCCAAGGCGGCGGGGGGAAGCAAGGCGGAGCGGCCCGGCGCGCCTCGGTTGCGCGCTCCTGCCGCCTGTGGCATTCACCCGGCGCCGATGCGGGCGCGTGCCTCGCATTCGACGCCCGGATGCTGCCGTAGCTCAGTGGTAGAGCACTCCCTTGGTAAGGGAGAGGTCGTGAGTTCAATCCTCCCCGGCAGCACCACTCGAACCCGTTCCGTTCCCGATGAAGCACACGCACCCGGCGGTGGATGCGGCACCGTCTCCCGTGGCATCAATGAAGAAAATCAAAGTCGGGCGGGTCTCCGGGGGGGAGCGCGGTGATGGGCGGAAGCGAAAAGCCGGTCGGGATCGGGCTCGTCGGCGCGGGGGCGATCATGCGGCTCTCGCATGCGCCGACGATCGCGCGATCCAAGGACGCGAGGCTCGTCGCAGTTTTCGACAAAGACGTGGAGCGGGCCAATGCGCTGGCGGACGAGCACGGCGCGAAAGCCTTCACGGAGCTCGACGCGCTGCTCGGCCAGGATGACGTCGACGCCGTCATCGTCGCTACGCCGAACCTCTTCCATGGTGAGGCTGTGATCGCTGCGGCGGCGGCGGAGAAGCACGTGCTTTGCGAAAAGCCGCTGGCGCTCGACATAAAGACGGCGCGGAAGATGGTGGACGCCTGCGCGGCGGAGAAGCTGGTGCTCCAGGTCGGCTTCAACCAGCGTTTCTGGGCGCAGGTGCAAATCGCCAAAGCGCTTGTCGATTGCGGCTTCATCGGCGATGTACACGGCTTCCGCAGCGTCTATTCGGAGAAGTCGACCGCCTACCCCGCCGTCACGCGCTATCGCTACGATCTCAAGCAATCCGGCGGCGCGACGATCATCGATCTCACGATCCATCGGATCGATCTCGCGCGTCACCTGATCGGCGATTTCTCCGGCGTCTTCGCGGAGCTCGCGCACAGCGTGCTTCCCGACAAGGTCGACGACAATGTCTGGCTGCTCGCCCGCTTCAAGAGCGGCGCACGCGGGTGCCTGTCCAGCGACCGCTTCTCGCCGGCGATCGGCGACGGCACCGACCTCTACGGCTCAGAGGGCTCGATCCACATCGCGACGGAGACGCTGAACCCGTTCCATGCCGCGCCGCTCGCCGTCTACACGGAGAAGCCGGCGAAGGACCTGCCCGACGTGCTGCGCGAGGCGCACTATCCGGACGCCTGGTGGAAGACGTTTCGAGGGGGGCTGGATCACGCTGAAGCCGCCGCGCAAAAACCCCTACGACGCGCAGCTCGCGGAGTTTTGCGCCGCCATCCGCGAAGGGCGGCCGGCGGCGATCACCGGCATGGACGGGTTGAGGGCGCAGGAGGTGGTGCAGGGCGCCTATCTCTCGATGCAAAAGCGTACCTGGGTGGACCTGCCTTTGCCTGAGGACGCGCCGTTCGCGGTGCCGAACTATGACTGAGGGGACAGAGAAGATGCGGGTCGCGGTTCTCGGCGCAGGCGCCATGGGGTCGATCTTCGGCGCGGCGCTCTCGCGCTCCGGCGCAGAAATGGTCTTCTTCGACAACCGCCCGGAGGTCGCAGACGCGATCAACCGCGACGGCTTGCGGCTTTCCGGGGTGCTCGGCGACATCACGCTGAAGCTTCCGGCGACGACCGACGCGCGCGCCCTCGGCAAGGTCGACGTGGCGCTGGTGCTCGTCAATTCGACCGCGACGGCCGACGTCGCAGAGATCGCGGCGCAGTGCCTCGACGCCAAGGGATACGCGCTGACGCTGCAGAACGGGATCGGCAATTGGGAAGCGCTCGCGGAGCGGCTCGGCGCCGGCCGCGTGCTCGCCGGCTCGACCTTCAACAGCGGCGCAAGTCTCGGGCCGGGGCGAACCGCGCACACCAATCTCGGCCCGACCGTGATCGGCGAGATCGACGGCGATATCTCGGAACGCGCCTTGGCAATCGCCCGCCGCTTCGAGGCAGCCGGTCTGCCGCTCGAGGTCTCCGACAATGTCGTGGGGCATGTCTGGAGCAAGTTCGTCCACAATTGCGCGATCAACCCGGTCGCCGCCCTGACGGGCTTGCGGTCCGGCGAGATCGCCCGCACGAAGGCCGCCGCCGCGATCCTCGACGGTCTGCTCGAAGAGATTCTCGCCGTCGTGGCGGCCGCCGGGATCGCGCTGCCCGAGGCCGACCCCGGCAAGCATATCCGCGACCATTGCTGGGAGCGCTACAACGCTCCCTCGATGCTGCAGCACCTTCAAAGCGGCAGGCGCACGGAGATCGACGCGCTGAACGGGGCGCTCGTCCGACGCGCGAAGGAACTCGGCATCCAGGTTCCGGTGAACGAGACGATCGTCCTTGCCATCAAGGCAAGGGAAGCGGCCAACGCCCGATCGGAAGCCGCCATCGACGAGGCAGCCCTCGAAATCGCCGCGCAACGCTCGCCGCGCGGCGACCGCTGGGGCCGGGAATAAGGGGGCACGCCGGCCGGAGCACGCATCCTCGTGGCGGCTAGATGGCAGACGGCGTGAAGCGTCATGCGCGCGCCGGAATGCTAGGATAGCGAGCCAGCGGGGGATCGACGGGATTTGCGCGGGAAGCCGGGACTTGGGCTGAAGGCCCGGTCGCCTGAAAGGAGCACGAGGATGGCGACGAGATCAGGCTTTGCGGGGTTCTTGGCAGTCGCAGCGGCCGGGTTGGCGCTCCTGAGCGCGCCGGCCAGAGCTGACGCCATCGACGGCGACTGGTGCGCCGCCGACGGGCGCACCTTCTCGATCCGGGGCCCAGCCATCACCACGCCCGGCGGCATCGAGACGCAAGGCAACTATTCGCGCCACCATTTCAGCTACGTCGTTCCCGACGGCGAAGCGAACGCCGGCGAAACGGTCGCGATGATCCTCCTGAACGAGAACACAGTGAACGTGCAGGAGGGCAGCAGCCAAGCGGAGATCTGGCTGCGCTGCAAGCCGGCGATCAGCTGAGGCTGCCGAACCTCCGAAGCGGCATGGGCCCGGCCGACCCGACCGCACTCGGGCATCGGCTGTTGGCGGCGCTCCGCCGCTCGTTCTTCGACCGTTTCGGCCGACGCTAGCGCCTCATCCATAAAGACGGATCAAGCGCCTTGCGTTCATGCGCCGTTGCTTGAAAACTGGCGCAGAGAGGAAAAAGCATGCGCGTTGACGGCAAGGATTTCCGCACCATCTGGCTCGGCGAGGACGGCGAGGCGGTCGAGGTCATCGACCAGACCAAACTGCCGCACCGCTTTGAGATTCTGACCCTCAACTCGGCCGCGGAGGCGGCGGACGCGATCAAGCGCATGGTGGTGCGCGGCGCGCCGCTGATCGGGGCGACGGCCGCCTACGGCATGGCGCTTGCCGCGCGCGGGGACCCTTCCGACGCCGCGCTCGGGCGCGCCTACGATCTGCTCTTCAAGAGCCGGCCGACGGCGGTCAATCTGCGCTGGGCGCTGGAGCGCATGCAAGCGAAGCTCCTCGCGCTCCCGCAAACGCAGCGCGTCGAAGCGGCCTATGCGGAAGCCGCACGCATCGCCGACGAGGATGTCGCGGTGTGTTCAGCGATCGGCGAGAACGGCGCGACGCTGATCACCGACATCGCGGAGAGCCGCGCCGCCGGGCTGCCGGTCAACGTGCTGACGCATTGCAACGCCGGCTGGCTTGCGACCGTCGACTGGGGGACGGCGCTTGCGCCGGTGTTCAAGGCGCATCGCGCCGGCATCCCCGTGCATGTATGGGTCGACGAGACGCGGCCGAGGAACCAGGGCGCGAGCCTGACCGCCTGGGAGCTCAACAAGGAGGGCGTGCCGCACACCGTCATCGTCGACAATGCCGGCGGACACCTGATGCAGCACGGCATGGTCGACCTTGCCATCGTCGGCACCGACCGCACCACGCGCTCGGGCGACGTCGCCAACAAGATCGGCACCTACCTGAAGGCGCTCGCCGCGCACGACAATTCCGTGCCGTTCTACGTGGCGCTCCCCTCCTCCACCATCGACTGGCGCGTCCGCGACGGCGTGAAGGAGATCCCGATCGAGGAGCGCAGCGCCGAGGAGGTGACGCACATGACCGGCGCGACGGCCGACGGCGACATCGCCACGATCCGCATCACGCCGGAAGGAAGCCCGGCGGCGAACTACGCCTTCGACGTGACGCCGGCGCGGCTCGTCACCGGGCTCATCACCGAGCGCGGAATCTCGGAGGCGTCGGAGGCAGGGCTGACGAAGCTCTTCCCGGAGGCCGAGGCGGCCTGAACCCTTCCCTCTTTCCGTTTGTCATCCCGGAAGGCGAGCCCGCGAGCCTGTCCGGGACCCACGAACACGCCGCTTCGCGATTTGCCGAGGCATGAGGCGAGTGAGCCGCTAATCGCTGAAGTCGGCGTTGACGACGTTCTCCGTCGCCGTGGCCGGCGTTGTCGACGCGACGAGGATGCGGTCGACGCGGCGGCCGTCCATGTCGACGATCTCGAAGCGGAGCCCGCCCCACTCGAAATGGTCGCCGATCTGCGGGATGCGCGCGAGACGGGCGAGCACGAAACCGGCAAGCGTCTCGAAATCCTCGTCGCCGCGCATGTCCTTGCGCTCCAGAAGCCGCTCCGCTTCGTGAATGCCGAGCATGCCGTCCATGAGCCAGGAGCCGTCTTCGCGGCGCACGGCGGACGGCTCGTCGATGTCGGAGGCGTCTTCGGGCAGCTCGCCGGCGATCGCCGTCAAAATGTCGGTCGGCGTCACGATGCCTTCCACGACGCCGTATTCGTCGACCACCACCGCCATGTGGATCGGATTCTCGCGGAACATTTCGAGCAACCTCAGCACCGGCGTCGCTTCGTGCACGATGAGCGGCTGTTTGAGTGAGCCGGCGATGTCGAGGCGGCCGGTGCGCACCACCTGGTCGAGAAGATGCTTGGTGTGGACGACGCCCGCCAGCTCGTCGAGGCCCTTGCGCCCGGCCGGGTAGCGCGAATGCTCGCTCTCCGCGATCTCGCGCTTGATCGTCTCCGGCGGGTCGTCGAGATCGAGCCACATCACCTCAACGCGCGGCGTCATCACGCTTCTGACCGAGCGGTCGGCAAGGCGGAGCACGCCGTTGATCATGTCGCGCTCGGCGACGTGGAAGACGCCGGCGCGCGCGCCCTCCGCGATCATCAGCTTCACCTCCTCCTCGGTCACCGAAGTCTCCGGCCGATCGGGTATGCGAAGCAGCCGCACCAGCGTGTCGGTCGAGGCGCGCAGGAGATAGACGACCGGCGCGCCCGCGACCGAGAGCCCCGACATCATCGGGGCGACGGCTGCGGCGACCCTTTCGGGATTGTTGAAGGCGATCCGTTTCGGCACGAGCTCGCCGACAAGCAGCGAGAAATAAGTGATGCCTACGACCACGACGGCGAGCGCGACCGGATAGGCCGAACTGCCGAGACCGGAGAACACCTCGCTCAGCGGCCCGGCGAGGGTGGCGCCGGAATAGGCCCCGGCGAAAACGCCGATCAGCGTGATGCCGGCCTGCGCGGTCGAAAGGAAGCGGGTCGGGTCCTCAAGCAGCTTCAGCGCGGCGCCGGCGCCGCGCACGTTCTCGCCGGCCAGGTGCTCAAGCAGCGCGCGACGCGATGAGAGAACCGCAAGCTCCGACATCGCAAAGAAGCCGTTCAGAAGGATCAGGAGTACGATGACAAGAATGTCCCAGGCGGGCATCGGATCGTGGAGTTCCAGGCGCTGTCGCCGCTAGCCTAGCGAAATCCGCAGGGAAATGCGCGTGCCGACGGCATCAATTCAATACTGCAAGCCGTAGTTGGTCGAAGAATTAACAATTCCGCCGCACCGTCCGCGGGTTTGCAACTCAGACGAGGCAACCGTGGCGAACCGGTCTGAGACGGTCGACCAGGTGCGGGATCGTGTGGCCGCCTACGCGGCCTGGGTCGCGCTGCTGAGAAACGGCGGGCCGGTCCCCGATCTTCACCCCGACGGCGCGGACCCGCTGGGGCGGCTCGGGCTGGAACTGCAGCTCCTCGCCAATACCCTTAACCGGCGCGAAGAGGAGCTTCGCCACCTTTTTGATCTGGTCGGGACGGTGGAGCGCGGGGTTCTCGTCGAGGACGTCCTGAACCGGATTTTTGAAGGCTTCGCCGGGCTCATCCCCTACGAGCGCATCGGTTGTGCGTTCCTGTCGGAAGACGGCTCCCGTGCGATCGCCTATTGGGCGCGATCGGAGCTTGGTCGGGTGCGCATTCCCGCCGGGTACTCGCAGCCGCTTGCCGGCAGCAGCCTGGAACGGATTCTGGAGACCGGCGCGCCGAGGATTCTGAACGATCTCGAAGGCTACCTGGAGACGAAGCCCCGATCGGGATCGACCCGGCGGATCGTGCAGGAGGGAGGGCGCTCCAGCCTTACCTGCCCGCTGGTGGTCGAGGGTCGACGGATCGGATTCCTGTTCTTCACGAGCCGGCACAAGGACGCCTATCGAGAGGCGCACGAGGCGATTTTCCGCCAGATCGCAAGCCAAGTCTCGACAGTCATCGACAAGAGCCGCGTCTATCAGCGGATCATCGATCTTAATCGGCAGCTGCGCGAGGAGGGCCGGAAGCTCGAAAAGGCCGTGAACCGAGACACCCTGACGGGGGCGCTGAGCCGCGGAGCCATCATGCAGGCGGGAGACCAGGCGCTGGCGAAGGCGGCGCGCAAATGCAGGCGGGTCGGAATGATCATGGCTGACATCGATCACTTCAAGGCGGTCAATGACGATCTGGGTCATTCTGCCGGCGACGCGGCCTTGAAGGAATTCACCCGTCGCATCGCTGGAGCGCTCCGCCAGGGCGACCAGCTCGGCCGCTACGGGGGCGAGGAGTTCCTAATCATCGCGGTCGGCGCCACGCAGAATTCGCTGCGCGTGGTCGCCGAGCGCCTGCGCCAGGCGGTCGTGGCCTCACCCTTCAAGCTCGGCGGCGAAGTGAGGACCATTTCAGCGAGTTTCGGCGCAGCCATCTCAGGCGATGGGAACGAGTCGGCGGCGGATTTGATCACCGCGGCGGATCGTGCCCTCTACAGGGCCAAGAACAGCGGCCGGAACCGCGTCGAGATCGCCGAAGAAGCTGATATCGGAATGGCGGATCGGGACGCCGAGCAGGACGAGCGCCGCCAACAAAAGATGTCGGCATAGGCGCGGCCGGAAGGAGTAACACTCGCCTCGGTTATCCAAGGGCACAAGGGCAGTCGCCCATTCGGTGCCGGACGCGCGATCAGCGCCTACTCTTGAGGAATGACCGATCAAGCTTCAACTCGTTGGTGTCTCGACGAAAAAAGGGCCGGGCTCGCGCCCGGCCAAGTCCCCTCACCACTGCAGACAGATGATCAGCGCGTGATGCGCAGCGTGGTCAGGTCCTTGCCGATGTCCTCGAAGGCGGCGTCGAGCTGCGAAGCGTTCGGGACTTCGTAGTAGAGCGCCTCGCCATCGCCGTTGCGCGAGGCGCAATCTTCGAAAATCTGTTTGGTCGCCGGATCGTTCTCCTCAAGCAGGATCATGTAGAGGCGGATGCCCTTCGCCTTGACCGCCTCGCAGAGCGTCGTGACCTTGTCGTTCAGCGCGTTGATGCCGCCCTGCTCGGTCGAGGCAAGCCGTCCGCCGGCGCGGTAGCCGTAGCTCGTGTAGGTCTCCGGGAAGGTGTTCTTGCCGTCGGAAAGAAGCACGAGCGCCTTCTGGGTCGTCGTATCGTCGTAGGCGACGCCCTGGTCGAACGGCTCCCCCGGGGAGAGCACGCGCCAACCCCACGCCAATCCTTGCGGGATGTGCGTGTAACCGCCGGGCTGCATGGCCGTGATGGCGTCGCGCATGCGCTTCTGGTCGTTGGTGAGCTCCACGATCGGGCCGCGGCAGCTCTGGTTCGGACCGGTATCCTCGTCGAAGGGGCCGTGATAGCCGGCGAGGTAGGTCGGGGTGAAATACTTGTCGACGTTCTTCAGGCGATCGATGGCGCTGCCCCGGCCGCCGGTCTGGTCGGCGAGGTAGGAATTGGCGTGCGCCCAGCCGCTGCCGTTGTCGGAGCCATCAGGCGAGAGATAGGGGGTCCAGCGGGTGGCCGCATCGCCATCAGGAGACGCGTCGTCGACGTCGTGGCCGTCGGCGCGCGCTTCGACGCAGCCCTTCCAAGCGGTCGGCAGGCCGTCGGAACCCACCGCGCCGTTCGACAGAGCGTCGAAGATGTCGAGGCGACTCACCGTGCGGCTGAAATTGTCGTTCTGGTGGCTGCCGAGGCCCTGCCCCGTCGGGTCGAGCCAGTCCGGATTGAAGGCCTCGCCGCGGATGTTGACGGCGGTGGTGAAGGGGACGAGCGCCATCTTCACGCGATCCTCAGAGCCCGCCTCGGCGTAGAGGTTGTCGATCAGGTGATTGGCAGCCGTCTTCAATGCACCGATCTTGTTGTGCTCCGCCATCGAACCGGTGTTGTCGAGCGCCAACGCGACCTCGTATTTGCCGCCCGTCGCGACCACCTCCGACTCCACGTCGAGCGGCATCTCCTCGATACCGACGACGGGCAGGAAGGCCGTGTCCATGGTGCCGCGCACGCTCACGTGGTAGCCGCCCTCGACGGCCGTGGCATCGAAGCGCTCGAGGTGGAGCATCTTGTCCGCTCCGGCGGCCGGCAGCATCGACGACACGTAGTTGGCGACAAAGGCGTCGGCATCGGCGTCGTCCTTGGCGCCGCGGCGAACGAGCGCGATCGCGGCCGCATCGAGCGCGTTGGAGATCTCGACCTTGTAGCGCTGGTGCCGCGAGACATCGACGGCGCCCCCCATCAGCCCGATCAGCGGAACCATCGAAAACGCGAAGAGAACCGCGACGTTTCCCCGTTGATCCTGGTCAAAGCGCTTAAGCGCCCGGAAGGGCAGTTTCAGCATGACGGCCTCCGAAGTCTTGTTGTCGGCGGCCACCGCTCAGCCGCCTTTAACGCTTCGTTGACATAGCTTAACGGCCGTTAACCCGCGTTAATTCCGGACAGATTTCGTGGCTATTTTCCTGTTAATTCTAAGCATTTACGATAAATCGCGCGGCGCCGGGGGGAGCGAGATGGGAGGCGGGTTTCGCGACAAGGTGAAGTGGCGCGGCAAGCTGACACTAGAAATGCTGCGTAGATACGGACTAAGAAGGTCACAAGCGGCGGGAGCAGCGCATGTTTGACTACAAATCGCGTTTCGAGAGCGCCCTCGACGCGCTCCGCGCCGAACGCCGCTACCGCGTTTTTGCCGACCTCGAGCGGCGGGTCGGACAGCTTCCCGCGCGCAGTGATGCGGCGCGACGATGCGACCCGCGAAATCGTCATCTGGTGCTCCAACGACTATCTCGGCATGGGCCACCATCCGAAGGTCGTGGCGGCGATGCAGGAGGCGGCCGGCCGCATGGGCGCCGGCGCCGGCGGCACGCGCAACATCTCCGGCACCAACCATCCGCTGGTCGAGCTCGAAGCGGAGCTCGCCGACCTGCACGCCAAGGAATCGGCGCTGGTCTTCACCTCCGGCTTCGTCTCCAACGAGGCGGCGATCTCGACGATCGCCAAGCTTCTCCCCGACTGCCTGATCCTCTCCGACCAATTGAACCACGCCTCGATGATCGAGGGCGTGCGCCGCTCCGGCGGGCAGAAGCAGATCTGGCGCCACAACGATCTTGAGCACCTGGAAGAGCTGCTCAAGGCCGGCGGCAAGGAACGCGCCAAGCTCATCGTCTTCGAGTCGGTCTACTCGATGGACGGCGACGTCGCTCCGATCGGCGCGATCGCCGACCTCGCCGAGAAATACGGCGCCATGACCTATCTCGACGAAGTGCACGCGGTCGGCATGTACGGTGCGCGCGGCGGCGGCATCGCCGAGCGCGACGGCGTCATGGACCGCATCGACGTGATCGAGGGCACGCTCGCCAAGGCCTTCGGCGTGCTCGGCGGCTATATCGCCGGCTCAAGCCTGGTCGTCGACGCCGTGCGCTCCTACGCGCCGGGCTTCATCTTCACCACTGCGCTGCCGCCCGGGCTCGCGGCCGCCGCCTGCGCCTCGATCCGGCATCTCAAAGAATCCTCCGCCGAGCGCGAGGGCGCAGCAGCGGCAGGTGGCGCGCACGCGCGCACGGCTCTTGCGCCGCCGGCCTTCCGGTCATGCCGTCGGAGACGCAGATCATCCCGATCCTCGTCGGCGACGCCGAGGCCTGCAAGGCGGCGAGCGACCACCTGCTCGAAAAGCACGGCATCTACATCCAGCCGATCAACTACCCGACCGTGCCGCGCGGCAGCGAGCGGCTCAGGATCACCGCCACGCCCTTCCACGACGACGCGCTGATCGAGGCGCTCGCCGAGGCGCTGGTGGAGACGTGGAACGCGCTCGCGCTGCCGCTGGAGACGCCGGCGACGGTCGAGCACGCCGCACGCGCCGAGATTTTTGCCGCTTCCGGCGGCTAGGCTTTCACCCAGACCATCGCGAAGCTGACCGGCCAGTTCAGGTAGCGGCGCCATTTCGGCTTGGTCTTCAGCCAATCCTCATCGATGACGCACTCGTCGAGCGCGGCAAGCGCGAGGCCGGCCGCGACGCCGGCGCGGAAATGGTCGCTGAAGAGATGGACGTAGCTTTGGATGGTGACCGCTTCGCCGCCGGCGCGGTGAAAGTGCGTGACGAGGCCGTTCATGAGAAAGAACGGATGGTAGCCGATGAGCAGGAATTTCCCGCCTGGGCGCTAACAGGCGCGCCGCCTCGCGATAGGCCGGCAGAAGCTCAGCCAAATGCTCGTCGGCGAGCGACATCGTCACGAGCCCGTAGCGTGCGGCGGCAAGCGGCGTCGCGCCGACATCGCCGACCGAAGAAGTGCGATAGACGCCGCGCTTCTCAGCGAGCGCCAGCATCTCCGGCGTGATGTCGACACCGTCGATCGCCGCGACGCCTTTCTCTTTCAACCACTGACCCGTGCGCCCGGTGCCGCAGGCGAGGTCCGCGGCCTCGCGCGACGCCTCCCCAGTCGATCGCGCGTCAGGCGCGCCAGGAGCGGCGCGTCGAGCCCGACCGCCACGGTCTCCTCATAGGTCGCCGCCCACTCGCCATAGCCGCCGGCGGCGGAGGCGGTCGGGTAGTCGCGGCTGTCGAAAAGCGAAGCGTCGATTGCCATTTGTCGCAGATATCCCGGATCACCATTTTTGGCGATGCTATCGCGTGCGCTCAAGCCAGCGCGCCAGAATCGGCACGGCGATCACCATCGCCAAGAAGCGGGCCACATGATGCGCGGCGACATAAGCCGGATCGACGTTCATCTGATAGGCGAGAATGATCAGCGCATCGAGTGCGCCGGGCGCGAAGGCGAGCAGTGTCTGGATGAAATTCACGCCGAGCAGAAAGCTGACGGAGCCCGCACCGACGACGGAAATGCAAATAGCCAGGCACGAAGGCGATCAGGGCCGGCTTCAAGATGCGCGGCAAGATCCAAATATCCCCCGGCCGGAAGCGGCTGCCGGTGATCGCCGCGAGCGTGATCACGAAAGGAAGCACGAGCGGGAACGGCAGCCGCGCGTGAACGACGCCGGAAAGAAGCAGCCCCGAACTCGCCAACAACCCGCCGAGCATCCATCCGCCGACCACCTGCAGGCGCTGCAGGACGAGCGCCGCGACAAGTCCGACGGCCAACAGAATGACGATTTCCCAGAAACCGGCGGAAACTGCGGCCCCGGTCACCGCGGCCGGCGCCGGATGCCCGATCACCAAGGCGACGATCGGAATGCCTTCGACCAGAATAAGCAGGCGAAGGCTTTGCGCGATCGCGACGGTCTTCAAGTCGGCCTTGAGCCCCTCTGCCGCCGCCATCACGAAGGAAAGCGCGCCCGGCAGGGAGGCGAGCAGCGCAGCGTTGCGGTCCCAGCCGCAACGCGTGTGTAGCCACCAATACGAGCTCGCGATCAACGCCACCAGGGAAACGCCGAGAATGGCGAAGCTCAGCGGCCAGGTCGCCATCTGGTGGATTGTCTGTTGCGAGACGCCGCCGCCGGCGTAGAGGCCGAGCACGAGATAGACGGGTGCGCGGATCGGCTGCGGAACCTCCGAATCGAAGCCGGAAAGAGAGGCAATTGCAACGGCGAGGAGGCCGCCGGAAATCCACCCTGCCGGCATGCCGAGGCTCTGGAAAAGCAACCCGCCGCCCGCGCTCAGCGCCAACGTGATCGCAAATCGCCGCACGGTCGCGAGAGACGGCCGCGCGAAAGCCGGCATCAGCTTCCAAGCCAAGCGCGAAGACGCCGCGTCGCCTCGCTCAAATCCTCGGCCTTGCGCGCGAAGCAAAGTCGCATGAACTCCTCCCCGCCCGGCCCGAAGGCGCTGCCGGGGGCAACGCCGATATTCGCCTCGTCGACCAGCGTCAGCCCGAGCTTGCGGGTGTCGGGCGCGCCTTCGACCGTGAAGAAGAGATAGAAGGCGCCCGTCCGGCCAGGCGAAGCGCACGCGGTTTGAGCCGGCAAGACCCTCGCAGACGATGCTGCGGCCGGCAGCAGCGCGGGCGACCTGAAAGCGGACGAAATCCTCCCCCTCCTCGATTGCGGCGATCGCGGCGCGCTGCATGAAGGCGGCGACGCCGGAGGTCGAATACTGGATCAGGTTCTCGATCACGTCCCCAAGCGCCGGCGGCGCCGACAGCCAGCCGATGCGCCAGCCGGTCATCGCCCAGTTCTTGGAGAAGGTGTTGACGAAGATGACGCGGTCGTCGGCCTCGATCAGGTCGTAGAAGGACGGCGCGCGCGGGGCCGCCGTCATAGATGAAGCGGCTGTAGACCTCGTCGGCGATGATCCAGAGCCCGCGCTCGCGCGCGAAGCGGAGGATTTCGCGCAGCTCCGCCTCCGTTGCCGTCCAGCCGCGTCGGATTGGAGGGTGAGTTGATGAAGATCGCGCGCGTCCGCTCGTCCGGCTGCCGCAAACAGCCGGTCGAGATCGAGGCTCCAACGCGTCCCGTCGAAGTCAAGCGGCACGGAAACCGGCCGCGCGCCGCCGATCCCGACGGCGGCGGCGAAATTCGGCCAGGCCGGCGTCGGCACGATGACCTCGTCGCCGGCTCCCGCGGTCGCGGCGATGGCGATCTGGATCGCCTGCATGCCGCCGCCGGTCACGAAGAAGCGCTCAGGCTCGAATTCGCGTCCGAACTGGCGCGCGTGATAGCGGGCGAGCGCCGCGCGAAGCTCCGGCAGGCCACGCTGCCACGTGTAGAAGGTCTCGCCGGCGCGCAGCGAACGCGCCGCAGCGTCGCAGATGAAGTCCGGCGTCGGAAGATCGCCCTCGCCGGCCCAGAGCGGGATCAGCCCCTCCCGCCCGCGACCGTAGTTGAACACCTCGACGATGCCGGAATCCGGCGCTTCCCGCGCCTCGCGCCGAAGCGCCGAAAGGACCGCACTGCTCATCGGCGGCTGCCTAGCGCAACTTCCCCATCGCGGGAAGCGGGTCAGGTGCCGCGGCGTAACTCCGGCCTCGAAAGGCTAGCGCTTGGCGAGAAGGTCGCGGATCTCGCGAAGCAGCACCACATCCTCCGGCGGGCGGCGGCGGTGCGGCCGGCGCCTTCGCTTCCTCCTTGCGCGACAGCCTGTTGATCCCCTTGACCAAAAGGAAGACGGCGAAGGCGACGATCAAGAACTTGATCACCGCGTTGATGAACAGGCCGATGTTCCACGTGACGGCGCCCGCCTCCTTGGCCTGCTGCACCGTGTTGAAGGGGCCGTCGCCCTTAAGGACCACGAATATCTGCGAGAAGTCCACGCCGCCGGTGAGGAGGCCGATCGGCGGCATGATGATGTCGTCGACCAGCGAAGATACGATCGCCGTGAACGCCGCGCCGATGATGATGCCGACCGCGAGGTCGACAACGTTTCCCTTCAATGCGAACTCCTTGAATTCCTTCAGCATCGCGCCCTCCCGATGGCGAACGTCTCGCCGCATGATTGTCATGCGAATGTTGTCGTCGCTCTATCAGCGATGCAATGGCATCCGCGTCACAGTCGGCGACCTTCCGAGCGCCAGCCGGCGCGCGAAAACGCGGAAGCCCGGCAGTCTCGAAGCTGAAAGCGATTCGCTGCCGCATGGCAGGCTTGCGCGACGCAACGACCGATTGCCTTTGGCGTCGTTGCCGGTCATTCTTGCGTGAGCAAGCGTGTTGAGTGAGGAGGGTGAGTATGCGGCCGCCGGAAAGAGACATCGGCGTGATGCGCGCGCCGCTTCGATCCAGCATGACGCTTGCCGGAATCTTCCTCGTCGTTCTGTTCGCCGTCGGCCTGCTCGACCGCATTGGGGCCGCTCCGAGCTTCGCGCCTTTCGCGCTCGTCAGCGCCGCGTTCGTGCTCTTCGTGCTTGCCGCGCTCTACGCGCACAGCCGCCGTGCGACGGACTTCTACGTCGCCGACCGCAAGGCTTCCGGCCGCTTCAACGGCCTTGCCGGCGCAAGCGCGCTTGCCGGCCTTCTCGCCGTCGGACTGGCCGGCGGCGCCTACGATGCGCGATCGAGTTTCTTTCTTTCCGCGATCGGCTTCGCGATCGGCTATCTCGTCCTCGGCCTCGTGATCGCGCCGGGCCTGCGCAGCGTCGGCGCCTACACCGCCGGCGACTTCATCGCGGCGCGGTTCGGCGGCATTCTGGCGCGGCTCTTGTGGGCGGGAATCACGTTTGCGGTGTCGCTGCTTCTGTTCGTCGCGCAGATGAAGATCGCCGCGCCGCTGGTGGCGACGCTCTTCGGCGTGACGCCGATATTTGCGCTCTACGCGGTCGCGGGCCTCGCCGCGATGGCCGCTGCTCCCCGGCGGCATGCGCTCGCTCTCCTGGACGCAAGTGATCCAGTATTTCGTGATCGCAATTGCCTGCCTGGTGCCCGCCGTCTTTTTCGCGTTGGGCGGACCGACCGCGCAGGGCGACCTAGCCGAACAATTCGTGACGCTCCGCCAAAGCCTGCCGGCCTGGAGCGAAGCCAGTGCGGCCGGATGGGCACTGCCGATCCTTGTTTCCGTGCTCGGCGCCGCGTCGCTCCCGCACTTGAGCGCCCGCGCGCTCGCGGCATCCTCCGGGCGGGACGCCATCATGTCCACGATCTGGGCGGTGCTCTTCTCCGTCGTGCTGGTGCTCGTCGGGTTCGTGCTCTTCGAGCTTCTCGTCGAAGCGGTCGTGGCCGGCGCTCCGCAAGGCGCCGCCGGCGAGCCCATGCAGCTCGCAGCACTCTTCGCGCTGCTTCCGGCAGTGCTCGCGGGGCTGCTTCTCGCCGGCACGCTCGCCGCGCTGCTTTCGCTCGGCCAGGCGGCGCTCTTCTCGGCGACGACGGCGATCAGCCACGACATCTGGGACGAGATCATCGACCGCCGCGGGCCGGAAGGGCGGCGCATCATGGTGGCGCGCGTGATCATCGTCGGCGTCGCCGCGGGCGGGGTCATGCTCGCGTCGCTGTGGCCGGCAGATGCGGCGTCGATGGCCGGCTGGGCGCTGACGCTCGCCGCCGCCGGGTGCTTCGTGCCGCTCGTCCTCGGCCTTTGGTGGCGCCGCTGCAACGAGATCGGCGCAGTCGGTGGCATGGTCGCCGGCTTCGGCTTCACCGGGCTCGTCTTCCTCTTGCGCCAGCACGTGATCCCAGACGCCATCGTCACCAGCGGCTGGGCGGAGGTCAGCGCACCGACGGCAGCATTGGCGGGGCTCGTGATGTCGCTTGCCGTCACCGTCGGCCTGTCGCTGGCGACGCCGCCGCCCGACAAGGCGGCGCAGAATCTGGCAAGCGGCGCGGAGCGACCGCGCGGGCGCGTGCCGACCCGCGAACGGCCGGCCTAGAGGTCCTCGCGCGCCGGTTCGCCCTTAATCTCCCGCACCAGGGCGACGACGCGGCCCATCATCCGCTCGGCCAGCGTCCTGACGCGCCGGAGCGCGTCCTCGCGACGGCGCGCGTGCACGGCGCCGTTGCCGGCTTCAAGCGCCGCTATCCGCGCTTCAAGCGCGGCGACCCGATCGGTGCCGCGCGCCGGGCCGGCGGCCATCTGGCCGGGCGCGCGGAGGCAGACCAGCGTTCCGCCCCGCTCCATGCAGAGCGACACCTCGCCGCTCTCCGTATCGAGCCGAAACACGCCGTTTTCGGCCGGAACGAAGGCGTAGCGCCCGACCTCGCCGCTATCTCCGGCCGCGGCCGGGCCGGCGATGGCAATCAGCATTGCAAAGGCGAGGAAACGACGCATGCTACCCCCGGTTCCGCCCGAGCATAGGGCGGCCAAGGCTGTGGCGAAAGCGCGCTTGCCGCAGCCGCCTCGCCTTCTATCCTTGGCCGAACATGTCGGACTTGATCTACAAGATCTGCCCGCACGCGCTCTGGCGCGAGGCGGAGCGCACCGGCCGGTTCGACGGCGCGCCGGTCGATCGGACCGACGGCTTCATCCATTTCTCCACCGCGAGCCAGGTGCGGGAGACGGCGGCGCGACATTTCGCCGGCGAGCGCGATCTCGTGCTCGTCGCGGTCGACGCGGACGCGCTCGGCAGGGCACTGCGCTTCGAGCCCTCGCGCGGCGGCGCGCTTTTCCCGCATCTTTACGGGAGCCTCCCGCTCTCTGCCGTGCGCGACGTCTCGCCTCTCCCGCTCGCAGAGGGCGGCCACGTCTTTCCCGCGGGCATTCCATGACGATCGCCGACCGCGCAACACAGGCGCTCCGGCTGTTGGAGCCGGAGCGCGCGCACCGGCTCGCGGTCAAGGCCGCGCGCTGGCGCACGACCCGTCCGCCAGCGGTGACGGCCGATCCGCGGCTTGCCGTCCACGCGCTCGGCCTCGACTTTCCGAATCCGATCGGGCTCGCCGCCGGCCTCGACAAAGACGCCAAGATCGCGGACGCGATGCTCGGCATGGGCTTCGGCTTCGTGGAGATCGGAACGCTGACGCCGCTCCCGCAGGAGGGCAATCCGCCGCCCCGGCTCTTCCGCCTCGCCGCGGACCGCGCGATCATCAACCGGCTCGGCTTCAACAACGAGGGCCACGAGGCTGCGCTCGACAGGCTTGACCGACTCGATCGGCGCACTGGCGGGAGCGGCATTGTCGGCGTCAATATCGGAGCGAACCGCGACAGCGAAGACCGGCTCTACGACTACTATGCCGGCGTCCGCCTGTTCGCGCCGATCGCCAGCTATCTGACGGTCAACGTCTCCTCGCCGAACACGCCGGGCCTGCGCGAGCTGCAAAGCGGCGAGGCGCTGACGGCGTTGCTCGAGCGACTGGATTCGGCACGCAGCGCCGCGGCCGAAGAATGCGGGCGGCGCACGCCGCTGCTTCTCAAGATCGCGCCCGACCTCGACGATGCCGGGCTCGCGGCGCTGATCGAGACCGCCAAGAAGCACGGCGTCGACGGCCTCATCATCGCCAACACGACGGTGAAGCGGCCGGATCTGAAGTCAAAGCGTCATGCGCAGGAGCTCGGCGGGCTCTCCGGCCGGCCGCTCTTCGAGCTGTCGACGGCGATGCTCGCAAGAGCACGCCAGCTCGCCGGGCCGGAGCTCGTGCTGGTCGGCGCCGGTGGCGTCGACGGCGCGGCGGCGGCGTGGTCGAAGATCGCGGCGGGCGGCGATCTCGTGCAGCTCTATACGGCGCTCATCTACGAGGGACCCTCGCTGCCTCGACGGATCGCCGCCGATCTCGTGAAGCGGCTCGAGGAGCGCAACATCAAGAGCATCAACGACGTTCGCGGCATCGAAACGGACCGCTGGGCGGCAGCCTGGCCGCATTAGCAAAGGGCTGCGGCGAAGTCAGCCAAGTGCGGCCGGAAAGGTCCCGGGCAACAGCTTTCGCATGCGCAGATGAAACGCGATGCTGCGCGCACCGAGAAAGATCAGAAGCGCCGCCCACAGGCCGTGATTGCCGAAATAGGGCGTGAGCACCGCCCACGCAGCAAGATAGATCGCGACGGAGAGGAGCATCATGTTGCGCATGTCGCGCGACCAGGTGGCGCCGATGAAGACGCCGTCCATCTGGAACGCGATGGCGCCGGCGATCGGGGTGAGCACCGCCCAGGGAAGGAAGCGCCGCGCCACTTCGCGCACGTCCGGCGCCGTCGTCATCACGTCGATGATGAGCGTGCCGGAGGCGAGATAGACGAGACTGAGCGCCAGACCCGGTGCCGAGCCCCCAAAGCGTGGTGAGCCGCACGACGCGTTCGAAGGCGGGGCGGAAGCGCGCGCCGACGGCGCGACCGGCAAGCTGCTCCGCCGCGGTGGCGAAACCGTCGAGGAAATAGCCGCCGACAATGAAGAAGTGCATCAAAATGGCATTGGCGGCGAGGACGACCGCGCCGAACTGCGCGCCCTGACGGGTGAAGAAGGCGAACGCGAAGAGCAGCGCGAAGGAGCGGATCATGATGTCGCGATTGACGCCGATGAGGCGCGCAAAGCCTTTGCGGTCGAAGATCGCGCGTCCGCCACGACCGTTGCGACAGCGGCGCAAGCGCAAGAACGATCGGAACCTGCGCCAGAACCGTGATCGCTTCCGCGAGCACCGAGGCCCAGGCAACGCCGGTGACGCCGAGCTGCAAACCCAGAACGAACCAGATGGAGAAGACGATGTTCAGCGCGGCGAAAAGCGTCTGCACGCCGAGCACCGTCATCGACCGGCCGAGACCGACGAACCAGCCGAGCAGCGCGTAGTTGGCGAGCGTCAGCGGCGTCTCCCAGATGCGGACGTAAAGGTAATCGTGCATCGCATCGACGACTGCGGGCCCGGGATCCATGAACCAGGTGCTCGCCGCGATGAACGGCAGCTGTAGAACGAGGATCGCAACGCTGCTCACCGCGGCTACGATCAGCGCGCGGGCAAGCACGGCGACGATCTCCTCCCGGTCGGCGGCGCCGACCGCCTGCGCCGTCAAGCCGGTCGTGCCGGAGCGCAGGAAATTGAAGGTCGTGAACAGGATATCGAGAACAATGGCGCCGACGGCGATGCCGCCGATCAACGCGGCGACGCCGAGCTGACCGATCACGATCGTGTCGACGACACCGATCATAGGCACCGAGAGATAGGCGAGCGTCATCGGCATGGCGAGGCGAAAGACCGAACGGTGCGTTACGTCGAAGGGGCGGACCGGAGCCTTTTCCGGCGCGTCGCTCACTCCTGGCGGCGCCGGCCGCCGAGCCTGAAGAGCCGAGCGATGACGAAGAGCGGCACGACGATCAGCGCGCCGCCGATCAGATAATCGAGCGAATCGGCGAAGAAGGCGAAGCCCATGTCATAGATGTGGAGGATCGCGCGCTTGATCCACCAGTGATGTCGTAGGGACGCAGGCCGAGCGCGGAGAGCACCAGCCCCACGACGAAGGAGAGCACGAGGAGGCGGACCAAGACCCGAAGCGGCGTGTCGCCGAGAAAGCGCGTCAGGCCTGCATGATTCATCCCGATCGGAGATCTCGGACCTTGTTAGAACGCGGGGAGCGGGTCGACAAGGTGCCTGACGGCGCCAAACCTTCTCCCATGGGGGAGCGAAGGGGTTTTTCGCCGAGCCGCCCCTCCCCTAACCCCTCCCCCGCAACGGGCGGGGATTCCGTCAGGCGCCTTCGCTTACTCCGGCAAAAGCTTCTCCAGCGTCTCAAGTCGGTCCGCCTCGGCCGGCGGCTTGTCCCAGCGCAGGCGGTTGATGCGCGGGAAGCGCATGGCGATGCCGGATTGGTGGCGGGTGGAGCGGTTCAGACCCTCGAAGGCGACCTCGAGCACGAGCCCGTGGTTCGGCTCGGCGCGAATGGCGCGGACCGGGCCGAAACGGTCGGTGGTGTTGTTCCTGACGTAGCGATCGAGCTCGCGAAGCTCCTCGTCGGTGAAGCCGAAATAGGCCTTGCCGACCGGCACCAGCTCCGGCGCGATCCTCCGCTCCTGTCCAGACGCCGAACGTGTAGTCGGAATAGAAGGACGAACGTTTGCCGTGGCCGCGCTGCGCATACATCAGCACCGCGTCGATCACGTGCGGATCGCGCTTCCACTTGAACCACGGGCCTTTCGGCCGGCCGGGCACGTAGGCGGAATCCCAGCGCTTTAGCATCAGCCCTTCGGCGACCTCATGCAGGCGGCCGTGGGTCGGCGGATTCTGACGGAGCGCGGCAAGCTCGTCCCAGGTGGAGAAGTCGACAAGCGGCGAGACGTCGATCCGCGGTGACGCAATTTTTTCCACGAAGGCTTCGAGGCGCTGGCGCCGCTCGACGAAGGGAAGCGCGCGCGGATCGTCCTCGCCGTCGGCGAGAAGATCGTAGGCGCGGATGAAGGCCGGATGCGAATGCACAAGCTTCGTCGACACGGTCTTGCGATTGAGCCGCTGCTGCAGATCGCCGAATGGTGCGATCGCGATCGAGCCCTGATCCTCGCGCGCAACAAGCAGTTCCCCATCGAGTGCGCCTTCAAAGACCAGCTCTTCGAGGATGTCGGGGAAGGCGCCGGAAATATCGTCGCCGGTGCGCGAATAGAGCTTTCTGACCCCCTGCTCGGCGACGGCCTGCACGCGGATACCGTCCCACTTCCACTCGGCCGCGTAGTCCTTCGGATCGAGCTTTTCGAACTCGCTCTCGTCGAGCGCCTGCGCCAGCATCACCGGGCGGAAGGGCGCTGAGCGCAGCCGACACCGGGCGCTCGCCCGTCCCCTCCAACCAGGCGAAGAAGGGGGCGTAAGGAGGCGTCAGCCCGTGCCAAAGCTCCTCGATCTCCGTCACGTCCTTCCCGCCCATCTTAGCCAGCGCCTGCTTGGCGAGCCGCGCGGTGACGCCGACGCGAAGGCCGCCGGTAACAAGCTTCAGAAGCGCGTAGCGGCCGGAGGCATCGAGCCGGTCGAGCCAGCGCTCGACGAGCCGCGGGCCTTCCAGCCGCGAGGCGGCGTGCAGCTGCTCGACGACCTCGGAGAGGCGCGGCACCTCACCCGCCTCGCTCTTCGCCGGCCAGACGAGGGAGATCGTCTCGGCGAGATCGCCGACATAGTCATAGGAATAGCCGAAGAGCACTTCGTCCATGCGCTCCACGACGAGCGCGCGCAGCATCGCCGGCTTGACGCTCGCGATCGAGAGATCGCCGGTCAGCGCCGCGAGCGCATAGCCGCGGTCGGGATCGGGCGCGGCGCGGAAATAATCGGCAAGCAGCCTGAGCTTGCCGTTCCGGGCGGGCGTCAGGACGAGGCGGTCGAGAAGCGCGGCGAAGGCCTGCATGAAGGGAATATAGGATGGGGACTGGGGATGAGGGATTGGGGGATTGGGGACGGCAGTGGCGACGGTGGGGTGGAGGCGCTGGCGCCTGCTATTCTCTGATCCCAATCCCTAGTCCCTAGTCCGTCCTCGTCCCCAGTCCCGAAGTCTACCAAGCGCCGGGGTCGATCCGCTTTCTGAGCCGCCGGTTCTCGACCTCGAGCGCGCGGATGCGCTGCATGGCGTCGATCGGGACGCCGGCCTCCGTCTCCGACAGCCTTACGCCGGCGCGGTCGTGCTTCCGCCACATGAGCTTCGCCGTGTAGGTCTCCTCCCGGTGCGGGATGTGCAGCGTGAACTCCGACGGGGTCAGCGAGGTATGGGCGAAGACGACGAGCGCGCCGTGCGGGCCGATGTTCCTGACGATGCAATCCATCACGCTTTGCCGGCGGCCGAAAATCACCTTGCCGCCGAGCAGGCTCTTCCGCCGGGGCTCCTTGCGTCTTTCCGCGACCATTGCCCGCTCCCTCACGCCGTTAACCCGGGTTAACAAAGGGTTTATCGCGCGCAGGAGTGGTAACGATCCATTAAGAATGTTTGCAAAGGTTAACGGCCGGCCGTGGCGGGGGAGGTTACGGCGTTGCGGCTTTCGCCAACGCTGCGGCGCGCGCGTCGCTGCTCTATATGTGCCCGATGCGCTTCACCGAGCTTCTCTGCGCGACGCCGGCCGGGATCTATTGCCCGCCGGGGGATTTTTATATCGACCCGACGCGGGCGGTTCCGCGCGCGCTGGTCACGCATGGGCACTCCGACCATGCGCGGCGCGGGCATGGCGCGGTGCTGGCGACGGCGGAGACGCTGAAGATCATGGCGGAGCGCTACGGCGGCGATTTCGCCGGGAGCGCGGAGGCGGCGACGCTCGGCGAGACGCGCACCATCAACGGCGTTGCCGTCACCTTCCATCCGGCCGGGCATGTGCTCGGCTCGGCGCAGATCGCGGTGGAGAAGGACGGCACGCGGATCGTCGCGTCGGGCGACTACAAGCGGCGGCTCGATCCGACCTGCGCGCCGTTTGAGCCGGTCAAATGCGACGTCTTCATCACCGAGGCCACGTTCGCGCTGCCGGTCTTCCGCCATCCCGACGACCGCGCGGAGATCAGGAAACTGCTTGCCTCCGTCGCGCAGTTTCCCGAGCGCACCCATCTCGTCGGCGCCTATGCGCTGGGGAAGGCGCAGCGGGTCATCGCGCTGATCCGCGAGGCGGGTTACGACGCGCCGATCTACATCCACGGCGCGCTGCAAAAGCTCTGCGATCTCTATGCGGCGGAAGGGATCGACCTCGGGGTGCTGGAGCCCGCCACTTTGGAGAAAGGCCGCAAGAAGGATTTCGCCGGCGCGATCGTGGTCGGCCCGCCGTCGGCCTTTCAGGATCGCTGGGCGCGGCGCTTCGCCGATCCGGTCTCGTGCTTCGCCTCCGGCTGGATGCGCATCCGCCAGCGCGCCAAGCAGGGCGGCGTCGAGCTGCCGCTCGTCATCTCCGACCACGCCGACTGGGACGAGCTCTGCGACACGATCCGCGAAGTCTCACCGCAGGAGGTGTGGGTGACGCACGGGCGCGAGGAGGCGCTGGTCCGATGGTGCGAGCTTCAGGGGATACCGGCGAAGCCGCTGCATTTGATGGGGTACGAGGATGAGGCGGAGTAGGGTTGTCCGCCGCCGGATATTTCGGCGCGATGTTCGGAATGGCCCTTTCTCTAATCGCCGGACCCGCCTCGACTTTCGCCGAAATTGCTCGATGTAGAACACGGGCAGAACAGCGTGACTTCGAGAGCGAAGTGGCAACCGAGCCGATCAGAATGGGCCATCCTCGCGCGCTATGTCGCATGCTGAGCGGTCGAAGCAGTGGTCTCACCGCAGGAGATATGGGTGACGCACGGGCGCGAAGAGGCGCTGGTCAGATGGTGCGAGCTTCAAGGCATACCGGCGAAGCCACTGCATTTGAGAATGGGGATCAATAGTATTGGTGGCGACGCCACCTGTTAGGCCGCTTTGGCCTGTTTCTCATCCCGATCAGATACCACTGCGTAGGCCCTCAACTGGCGCCAAAGCTCGATCTCGAAGATCGAGCTCAATCCGTCCTGAGCTACTGCCCTACGGACAATCACTCCTGGCTCGCGAGCATATTCCCGCCTCGCTCGTCCCATCAATGAACGTATCTGAACGCCGGTCCCGGGGTCGACAACATAGGTGCCAATCTTGAACGGCAACTCGATGAACCTGCGGTTTTCGATGAAGAAGATGCCGCGGACGATTTTCTCGGTAATGCGCACAATTGAGGCTCGCGGCATGAGGACTGCCGACTGCTGCTCGCGCGACCTGTCCCACTTCTCTTCGAACCCGGGATAGACCCCGTCAGACGGGATCGCCTTACCCTGCAACATTTCGCGAAGAAACTTCTCCCGCCGAGCCGCCCTCATAAAGGCGTCGCGAGGGTTCTTGCCCGACGCAGGGTTCAGGGCGCGCAATGCGTCCGCGACAACGCTGGCTGAAGCGGGATCGCTGGGATCCAAGCACATCCCCATTCGGAGCTTGAAGTCGTCCTCCACTTTTCCGAGATCGCGGTTGCAGTCGAGACAGCTTGGCACCTGCCATTTCTCAACGTTCAAGGCCGACGTGCGCGGATACCACGAGATCGGGAACACATGATCCGAGGTCAACTCGACGTCGTCGTTCAAGCAATGCACGCATCTGCCCCGGCCCCGCGCATTTTCCTTTGGCATTGATCGCTCCTGGAACCACGAGCAGCACCGTCACGGATGGTGACGCCACCGGCTTAGCCAACTGGCAACCGTCCCGTTGGTCAGGCCAAGCTCCTGACCCAGCGCCTTGGCGGCCTCGGCTCCGTTCATTCGGAATTCGTCAAATAGACGGCGCTTCGCGGTACCTTCTCTTGGTGGGGTTGCCGGACGCAACGACGCAATAGGAGTTCACGCTGCATCGCCGGGGCGCTTGGCTTGCCAGTAGAGCCATCCATCGAGACTTGGAGAGGACCCTTCCTTGGTCCTAGCCGAACCCCCTGCAGCAGCAGATGGACTCTTATACTCTTTGCCCTCCACGACCCAAGTGCCCTGCCGGATGGCACCGACGTGGACTTGGCCTCCGTATTCCATGCGAACTTCCGTCCCGTGAGGCAGCGTTACACCTTTGCTCGACCAAGATCGCCCAGACGTACCATTTGCGGACGGGACAGCAACAGCACCATTGACGTTAAGCAAGCGACGCAAGACCGCGTTCGGGCTCTCAGCAAAGCTGTTGCGCGCCGCTTCAATGCGCTTGTGGATGTCGAAATCGATTTCGATGGTCCTAAATTCCGACATGCTCGCCTCCGGGGTTAGAGCCGCAGCATGTGCCATATGCAAACGAGCCAGTCAACTGATATTTGTCTGTATTCTCATTTATTGACTGCAATATGCTCTAAACCCCTCTCGTTATCCCCCCATCCACCCGCAAATTCTGCCCGGTGATGTAGCCCGCGGCATCCGACACAAGAAACGCGACCGTGTCGGCGATCTCCTCGACGTGGCCGTAGCGCTGCATGGGAATGCGGGCGCGGATTTCGTCCTTCTCCGGAAAGCTGTCGATGAAGCCGGGGAGCACGTTGTTCATGCGGATGCCCTCCGCCGCGTATTTGTCGGCGAAGAGTTTGGTGAAGGACGCCAGCCCGGCGCGGAAGACGGCGGAGGTGGGGAAGGCCGGGTCGGCTCGAAGGCGGCGAAGGTGGAGATGTTCACGATCGCGCCCTTCTTTGCTTCTGCATGATCGGGGTCACGAGCCGCGTCGGGCGGACGACGTTGAGGAAATAGGTCTCCATGCCGCGCTGCCAGTCCTCATCGGTGAGTTCGAGGATTGCCGCGCGCGGGCCGTGGCCGGCGGAATTGACCAGCGCGTCGATGCGGCCCAAGCGCTCCATCGTCAGGTCGACGAGCCGCTTCAAATCGTCGTTCGACTGGTTGGAGCCGGTGACGCCGACGCCGCCGAGCTCCTTCGCGAGCGCCTCGCCCTTGCCGGAGGAGGAGAGGATCGCGACCGCGTAGCCGTCCGCCGCGAGCCGGCGCGCGCGCCCGCGCCCATGCCGCTGCCGCCGGCCGTGACGATTGCTACTTTCTGTACCTGCTCCATCGACGCCTCCCGATCGCAAACCTCTCCGTCGTCATGCCCGGACTTGATCCGGGCATCCATTCCGAAGCGCTTGCATAGTCGCGACGGTCACGGAATGGATTGCCGGGTCAAGCCCGGCAATGACGACAATTGGGGATGGCTTTCCCAGTGCCAGCCGGGCCCGGGGGGCGTGCATGACAGTGACGAACGCCGAGGAGGAAATCCGCGCCCTCTTCGCCGCCTACGCCGCGGGGTTCGACGACGCGGACGCGGGAGCGGTGACGGCGCTCTTCGCCTGGCCGGCGACGATCTGGCAGTTCGGCGCGGGCCACGTCTTCGAGGACGCGGAGGAGCTTCCGGAAAACGTCGACGCGCTGATCGACGTCTTCGACGAGGCGGGGATCGTCTCGACCGAACCGGAGGTGAAGGAGGTGCGCGTCGCGGGGCCAAGCGCGTTCGCCTCCGTCATTTGGCGGCAGCGCGACGACAAGGGTGAATTGCTGCACGAGTTCGCGTGTCAATATTTGCTGATCGAGCAGGACGGGGCGTGGCGGATAGCGACGATCGTGAATGAGATGGCCGAGGATTAGCGTGCCCTCTCCCCCCTTGCGGGGGAGAGATGGAGAGGGGGGAAGATGAAGGCCGCGGCAGTTTCTTTCCCCTCTCCCTGACCCTCCCCCGCAAGGGGGGAGGGAGCGCGCCTCCTTCGCGCAGGGATCTACGATTGGCGCCCCTCCCCTGGCCCCTCCCCGCAAGGGGGAGAGGAACCCTGCGCCTCTGGACTTCCTTTCGCGGCTGTGGCTGCGTCTCGGTTTCGCCTGCGGGACTTTTCCACCATGGCCTTCGAACTCTGGCTCGCCTTCACGCTTGCCACCATCGTGCTTCTGCTGATCCCGGGGCCGACGGTGCTTCTCGTCGTCTCCTACGCGCTCGGGCAGGGATTGCGGACGGCGCTGCCGATGGCGGTCGGCGTGGCGCTCGGCGATTTCACCGCGATGACGCTGTCGCTCCTCGGCGTCGGCGCGCTGCTTGCCGCGTCGGCGGCCGTGTTCACGATCGTGAAGTGGATCGGCGCGGCTTATCTCGTGTGGCTCGGCATAAAGCTCTGGCGCGCCGGCGGATCGCTTGCTGCCGAGCCGCGCTCGACCGGCGTGTCGGCAGCAAAAATGCTCGGGCATGCGTGGCTGGTGACGGCGCTCAACCCGAAGGGCATCACCTTCTTCGTCGCGTTCCTGCCGCAGTTCCTTTCGCCGCACGCAGACTTCCTGACGCAGATGGCGGTGCTCGAAGCGACGTTCCTGACGCTCGCCTTCATCAACGCGCTCGGCTACGCGCTGGTTGCGGCGCGGGCGCGCGGGTTCCTGAAGAGCGCGCGGGCGCTCCGCATCGTCAACCGCGTCGGCGGCTCGTGTTTGATCGGCGCGGGGGTGGCGGCGGTGTCGGTGCGCGTGGCGCAATAGGCGGGTCTGTCTCCAACCTCACGTGTTGTCATCCCGGATGCGCGGAACGCGCAGTCCGGGACCCATGAACAATGCGGATCCGTCGAAGCTCCGTGCCCCTCTCCATATTCCGGCGCGCATGGGTCCCGGTCTTGCCGCGTTCCGCGGCAAACCGGGATGACAAACTGAGAGGTATTCGTAGCGCTGTCGTCATTGCCGGACTTGACCTGGCAATCCATTCCGACGACCAACTCATCAAACTGGACCGCTACGGAATGGATGCCCGGAACAAGTCCGGGCATGACGACAATCGCAGAGGAAGGAAGCGATCATGGACGTGCGCGCGGCGATCGCATTCGCGGCCGGGAAGCCGCTCGAAGTGACGAACGTTCAGCTCGAAGGCCCGAAGGCGGGCGAAGTGCTGGTCGAGATCAAGGCGACCGGCATCTGCCACACCGACGAGTTCACGCTTTCCGGCGGCGATCCGGAAGGGCTCTTTCCTTCGATCCTCGGGCATGAGGGCGCCGGCATCGTCGTCGACGTCGGCGCCGGCGTGACCAGCGTGAAGAAGGGCGACCACGTCATCCCGCTCTACACGCCGGAATGCCGCGAGTGCCCGTCCTGCCTGTCGCGCAAGACCAATCTCTGCACCGCGATCCGCTCGACGCAGGGCCAAGGCGTGATGCCCGACGGCACCTCGCGCTTCTCGATCGGCGGCAAGCCGCTGCACCACTACATGGGCTGCTCGACCTTCGCCAATTTCACCGTGCTGCCGGAGATCGCGGTGGCGAAGATCCGCGAGGACGCGCCCTTCGACAAGGTCTGCTACGTCGGCTGCGGCGTCACGACCGGCATCGGCGCCGTCATCAACACGGCGAAGGTCGAGGAAGGCGCCAAGGCGATCGTCTTCGGGCTCGGCGGCATCGGGCTCAACGTCATCCAGGGACTGAGGCTCGCCGGCGCCGACATGATCATCGGCGTCGACCTCAACCACGGCGAAGAAGGAATGGGGCGAGCGCTTCGGCATGACGCATTTCGTCAACCCGAAGGAGGTCGGCGGCGACCTCGTGCCCTATCTCGTGAACCTGACCAAGAAGGGCGCCGACCAGATCGGCGGCGCCGACTACACCTTCGACTGCACCGGCAACACGAACGTGATGCGGCAGGCGCTGGAATGCGCGCATCGCGGCTGGGGCGTCTCCGTCATCATCGGCGTCGCGCCGGCCGGCGCGGAGATTTCCACGCGCCCGTTCCAGCTCGTCACCGGACGCGTGTGGAAGGGCACGGCCTTCGGCGGCGCCAGGGGCCGCACCGACGTGCCGAAGATCGTCGACTGGTACATGGAGGGGAAGATCGAGATCGACCCGATGATCACGCACACGCTGACGCTCGACGACATCAACAAGGGCTTCGACCTGATGCACGAGGGCGAGTCGATCCGCAGCGTCGTCGTCTACTGAGGCTGCGGCCGCACGCCGCGAGCCGTCCACCGGATTCCGTGCTTACCGGCTTTCCGCAAAGGAGTATGCTCCCCGCCCGTTGGACCTGGCTCGCGCGGGCCGCATGGGGAAGTGCTCGAAGATGCGGCGAGACGCGCCGGCAACGTCCGGGGGAGGGAGACGACCATGGAACCCACAGATCTTTCGCGACGCACGTTCGTTCGGGGGGCGCTCGCCGTGTCGGCGCTCACCCTTCTCGGTCCGGCGAGGGCATGGGCGGCGGCAGCCGCAGCCGCCGCAGCGAAGTGGATTTTGATCGGATCGCGCACGGTCAACTTCGCGGCCGATCGCAATACGCTTCCGGTGACCTGGCTCGCCGGTGAGTTCACACACCTGCAGCTGCGCGTGCACGGCAACGCCGTCACCATGAAGGAGCTCAAGGTGCGCTTCTCGAATGGCGAGTGGGTGACGCTTCCCGTGCGCGCGCGCATCCGCGACGGCGGGCAGACGCGCGCGATCCCGCTTCCGGGCGGCAGCCGCTATATAAGCCTAATTCAGCTTTACCACCGGCCGACGACGAACGGGCGCGGCCGCGCCACGGTCGATTTCTTGGGCCAGAGGTAAGGCGACGGCACAGTTATCCGCGCCGGTTTCGCGCCGGCCGAGACAGGGAGGAGATCATGGAACTGGAGAATCATACGCGTCGGGCATTCGTGAAGGGGGCCCTCGCAGCGGCGGCGCTCACCCTTCTCAATCCCGTAGCCGCATGGGCCGCCGCCGGTGGGTGCGGCTTGGGACGCGGACCGTTCTCCTCGTCAACGACACCGACATCGTGCCGGTGACCCTTCTGCGCGGAACGTTCACGCATCTGCAGCTCCGCGTGAAAGGCAACGGCATCTACATGAACGCGCTCAAGGTGACGTTCTCGAACAGGCAGTCGGTGAACCTTCCGGTGCGGTCTTCCATTCCGGCCGGCGGCCAGACGCGCGCGATCCTGCTGCCCGGTGCTCCCCGTCTGATCAGCTATGTCCAGCTCGAATACCGCTCGGTGCCGAATCCGAAGGGCCGCGCCACGGTGGAAGTCTGGGGGCGCCAGTAGCGCTGGCGCCTGCCGCGCTGGCGGTTCCGGCACCCGGCGCGGCGCAGGTAAGCTTACTGCGGACATTTGCTGGATTCTTCCGACGCGTGCGGCGGCATTAACGGCTCACTTACCAAAGTGGGAGGCCCCCATGACCGAAGATCCGAACGGCGAAACCCGCCATCCGATGGCACCGATCGCAGACCGCCGGCGCGCGCCGCGGCTGAGAAGCCTGCTCTCCGGCACCATCGTCTTCGACGACCACAATTCCACGATGGACTGCACCGTCCGCAACATCTCCGCCTGGGGCGCCAAGATCACGCTCCCGGAGGCTTTCCGCGTCCCCGACGAGTTCAATCTCGTCGTCCCGCACCACGACCAGACGCACCGCGCCAAGGTGATCTGGCGGAAGGGCGAAAGCGCCGGGCTTGCGCTCTCCGACATCGAGGAGCACGAGGCGCAGCACAAGACGACGCCGCGCGAAGCCGCGCGGCACGCCGCAAGTCGATGCTCGACGCGCTCTACTGAGCGAAACGCCTTGCGCTTGAGGCAAAGGCCGCGACGCCCCGGCGCCGCGACCGCAGGGCACAACGCGCGGCTGCCTGATAAGAAAGGCAGCGACTCGACATGAGGCGGAGCCGGTTCTAGCTTTGTTCCGTGACCGCCCCCGCGCGAACCATTGCCGCTGCGCCGCTCCTGCCCGCCGCCTTCGCCGCCTGGTTCGCGCGACGCGGCTGGACGCCGCGGCCGCATCAGATCGCGCTCTTGAGAAGGCGCAGGCGGGGAAGTCGGCGCTCCTGATCGCGCCGACCGGCGCGGGCAAGACGCTCGCCGGCTTCCTGCCGAGCCTCGTCGATCTTTCGCGCAGCGCCCGCGCGCAGGGTGGCGAGGCCCGGCATGCCGGTTGTCGGGCCGCATACGCTCTACGTCTCGCCCTTGAAGGCGCTCGCCGTCGACATCCACCGCAATCTCGAAACGCCGGTCGCCGAGATGGGCCTGCCGATCCGGCTTGAGACGCGCACCGGCGACACGCCGGTCTATAAGCGGCAGCGGCAGAAGCTCGACCCGCCCGACATCCTGCTGACGACGCCGGAGCAGGTGGCGCTGCTGATCGCCTCGAAGGACGCGCCGCGCTTCTTCGCGCGGCTGCAAGACGGTGATCTTCGACGAGCTTCATTCGCTCGTCGTGTCGAAGCGCGGCGACCTGCTTTCGCTCGGCCTCGCGCGGCTCAGGAAGCTCGCGCCGGGACTGAAGACGATCGGCCTTTCCGCCACGGTCGCCGAGCCCGACGAGCTGTGCGCCTGGCTTGTTGCGCAGGAGCCGGGCGGGCCTCGGCAGGCTTGCCGACAAGATCGTGGTCGAAGGCGGCGCGCAGCCGAACCTCTCCATCCTCGAGCCGGAGGAGGCGCGCGTCCCCTGGCAGGGGCATACGGCGCTCTACGCGCTTCCCGCCGTCTACGAGGAGATCAAGGCGCACAAGACGACGCTCCTCTTCGTCAACACGCGCTGGCAGGCGGAGCTGCTCTTCTCCGAGCTCTGGCGCGTCAACGAGGATTCGCTGGCGATCGCGCTGCATCACGGCTCGCTCGACCGGGGACAGCGGCGGAAGGTCGAAGCGGCGATGGTGGCGGGAAAGCTCCGCGCCGTCGTCGCCACCTCCACGCTCGATCTCGGCATCGACTGGGGCGACGTCGACCTCGTCGTGCATGTCGGCGCGCCGAAGGGCGCAAGCCGGCTCGCGCAGCGGATCGGCCGCGCCAACCACCGCATGGACGAGCCGTCGAAGGGCATGCTCGTGCCCGGCAACCGCTTCGAGGTGCTCGAATGCCGCGCCGCGCTCGACGCCAATTATCTCGGCCACCAGGACACGCCGCCGCTTCGCGCCGGCACGCTCGACGTGCTCTGCCAGCACATCCTCGGCATGGCGGTCGCCGAGCCGTTCGATGCGGTCGCGCTCCACGACGAGATCACCACCGCCGCGCCTTATCGCGAGCTCGACTGGGAGACGTTCGAGCGCGCCGTCGATTTCGTCGCGACCGGCGGCTACGCGCTTCGAAGCTATGAGCGCTACGCCAAGATCAGGCGGCGCAAGGACGGGCCCGACAAGGGGCGCTTCGGGCATCACGCATCCGCGGATCGCGCAGCAATACCGGCTGAACGTCGGCACCATCATCGAGCAGCCGATGCTCAGGGTGCGCCTCGGCCGAGCCGCGCGCCGGCGTCGGTCGCGCGGCGGGCGCGTGCTCGGGCAGATCGAGGAATATTTCCTGGAGCAGCTCACGCAGGGCGACACCTTCCGCTTCGCCGGCCGCGTGCTGCGCTTCGAGGGCATCCGCGAGAACGAGGCCTTCGCCAGCCCCGCCGACAAGGAGGACGCGTCGATCCCCTCCTTCGAGGGCGGGAAGTTCCCGCTCACCACCTACCTCGCTTCACAGGTGCGCGCGATCCTCGCCGACCCGACGCGCTGGTCGGCGCTGCCGGAGCAGGTGCGCGAGTGGCTCGGCTATCAGAAGGAGCGCTCGGTGCTGCCGGGTCCCGTCCGACCTTCTGGTCGAGACGTTTCCGCACCGGGACAAGTTCTACATGGCGGCGTTCCCCTTCGAGGGGCGGCTCGCGCATCAGACGCTCGGCATGCTTCTGACGCGGCGGCTCGAACGCGCCGGGGCGCGCCCGCTCGGCTTCGTCGCCACCGACTATTCGCTCGCGGTCTGGGCGCTGCGCGATCTCGGCGCGGCTCTTCGTGCCAAGGCCGTCCATCGCTCGAAGCGCTCTTCGACGAGGACATGCTCGGCGACGACCTCGAAGCGTGGATGGCGGACTCCTATCTCCTGAAGCGCACCTTCCGGAACTGCGCGCTGATCGCCGGGCTGATCGAGAAGCGACATCCGGGCGAAGAGAAGACCGGCCGGCAGGTCACCGTCTCGACCGACCTCGTCTACGACGTGCTGCGCACGCCACGAGCCGGACCACATCCTCCTGCAGGCGACGCGCGCCGATGCGGCGACCGGGCTTCTCGACATCGGCCGGCTCGGCGAAATGCTGTTTCGCGTCAAGGGGCGAATCATGCATCAAAGGCTGGAGCGCGTCTCGCCGCTCGCCGTGCCGGTCATGCTGCAGATCGGCAAGGAGCCGGTCTTCGGCGAGGCGCAGACGGATATTCTGGCGGATGCGGCGGAAGCGCTGATCCGCGAAGCCATGGGTGGGGAGCCACGATTTGACGCCGCAATCGGGCGCGCTCGCGAACGCCCCGCAACCGCACCCCGCCA
Source organism: uncultured Alphaproteobacteria bacterium (assembly GCA_963778625.1). Taxonomy (GTDB): domain Bacteria; phylum Pseudomonadota; class Alphaproteobacteria; order Rhizobiales; family Afifellaceae; genus DASWJZ01. The sequence goes on along the minus strand of CAVZVB010000016.1, from coordinate 127,597 downwards.
CACATCGAGAGCCAGGCCGCAACGGCGCGCGGAAGAGCCGCGCGGCATGGCTGAGATCCGCACCGAAATCGCCGACACCGCGGTCGCCGTCGATTCCTCCGGCGCGCTGTTCCTGCCGGCGAGCCGCACGCTCGTCGTCGCCGACCTGCACCTTGAGAAAGCCTCCGCCTTCGCGCGGCGCGGCACCTTCCTGCCGCCCTACGACACCGCCGCGACGCTCGTTCTTCTCGCCGCGCTGATGCTGAAGCGCGACCCGCGGCGCGTCGTCTCGCTCGGCGACAGCTTTCACGACTGCGACGGCTACACGCGGCTCACCGAGCCCGACCGGCTCGCGGCTCACGGCGCTGCAGCGCGGGCGCGAGTGGATCTGGGTCAGCGGCAACCACGACCCGAAACTCCCGGCCGACATCGGCGGCGACGTTGCCGACGGAGGTCACGCTCGACAGGCTTGACGTTCCGCCACGAGCCGCTTCACGGCGAGCGCGTGGGCGAGGTCGCGGGGCATCTTCATCCCGCCGCCAAGGTGCGCGGACGCGGGCGAAGCGTGCGCTGCCGCGCCTTCGCTACCGACGGGACGCGCATGGTGCTGCCGGCGTTCGGCGTCCTGACCGGGGGGTTGAACGTGCTCGACGGCGCGTTCTCGCGGCTCTTCACCGGCGCACTCTCGCGCGCCCTTCTGATCGGCAACGGCAAGCTCTTCCCGATCGCCTTCGCCGCGCTCAGCCCGGATTAAGATGCGGGCGGCCCCGGCTGGCGCCTCAACCTGCCGTCATGCCCGGACTTGGTCCGGGCATCCATTTCCGTCGCCCCGACCGTTTCGACGGGGATGGCATGGATTGCCGGGTCAAGCCCGGCAATGACGACAGAGGTCGGCGGCTAGGGCCTTCTGAACACCAGGCCGGCGAGCCAGCCGGTGAAGATCGCGAGCACCACGCAGGCAAGGCCGTAGGGGAAGGGCAGATCGAGCGCGGCGCGGGTGATGCGCTGCGAAAAGCCGCCTTTCTCGATGGTCAACGTCTCGGTCGCGCCGGCCAGAAATGCCTCGCCGCGAAAGAGATAGACGCTGACGCGGTATTCCCCGGTCGGGATGTCGCTCGGCAGGAAGAAGGTGGTGCGGAAGACGCTCGGCGCGAGGAAGATCACCTCGCGCTTGCGCTCGGCATAAAGGCCGCGCTCAGTCTTCAGGTCGACGAGCGCCTTGGCGAAGCGCGCCGCCGTCGGTTCCTGGTTGGAATTCTGGACGAAGTCGAGGCTCGGGACGCCGAGGCGGTATTGCATGAGCTCGGCGGAATTCAAGACGGCGCTGAAGTTCTCGCTGAGATGCATGACGTAGTAGGAGGGAACGCCGTCGAACTCGCGCGACGTGCGGTTCGCCCAGATGCCGAGAAGGCGCTCCTTCTGCCTGCACGACCACGTCCTGCGGCGGGCCCTGCACGACGACCGCCACCTCGTAGCCGGGGTCGCCTTCGGGCGCGCCGCGCACGGCGCCGAAGACGACGATCTGCTCGCCGGTGAAATTCGAGGTGATCTCGACTGTGCTGTCGGAGAGCGTCGAGACCAGGCTCTCGCCGCGCGCCGCACCGCAGACGGCCGCGAGCCAGAGGGGGAGCAGGAGGCGCCCGACCCTCATGTCGCGCCTCCCAAGATGCGCAGCGAAAAGATCTCGTCGGGCGTCAGGAACAGGCTGACGAGGACGCGCAGCGCCACCAGGAGCACGAGCAGCGCAAGCAGCGCGCGGAGCTGCTCGCCGCGGAGCGCCTGCCCGACGCGTGCGCCGAACTGCGCGCCGATCACGCCGCCGATGATCAGAAGCAGCGCCAGCATGATGTCGACGGTCTTGTTGGCGGTCGCCTGCAGCACCGTCGCCACCGCCATCGTGATCAGCGTGTAGGCGAGCGACGTGCCGATCACGACGTTGGTCGGGACGCGCAGCAGATAGATCAGCGCCGGCACCATGATGAAGCCGCCGCCGAGGCCGAGCACGGAGCCGAGAAAGCCGATGCCCGTGCCGAGCGCCACGATCGGGATCACGCTCACGTAGAGCTTCGAGCGGCGAAAGCGCATCTTGAGCGGCAGGCCGTGGATCCAGTTGTGGTGGCCCGGCGGAAGCGCAGCGCGCCCGGCGCGCGTCCGCAGCAGCGCGCGCACCGATTCCCGCAGCATGATCGCGCCGATCGAGCCGAGGAAAACGACGTAAGCGAGCGAGATGATCAGGTCGAGCTGGCCGACCGAGCGCAGCGCCCGGAAGGTGAATACGCCGAGCGCCGAGCCGCTGACGCCGCCGGCCGCGAGGAGCAGCGTCATCTTCTCGTCGATCAGGCGGCGGCTCCAATAGGAGAGCGCCGCGGAGGTCGACGACGCGACGATCTGCGGAGTGACGGTCGCGACCGCGACGGCCGGCGGGATGCCGGTGAAGATCAGCAGCGGCGTCAGCAGAAACCCGCCGCCGACGCCGAACATGCCCGAAATAAAACCGACGGCTCCGCCCATCCCCAAAAAGAGGAACATGTTCACCGTCAGCTCGGCGATGGGGAGGTAAAGCTGCACCCGCGGCGCCCGTCGGAAGTCTTTTCGTTGCGGCGGCCCCGCGGCGAATAAGCGCCGCCGAGGCGGCGCTGTCAAATCGCGTTCGCCGGCCGAGGAGCCGACTCGATGCCGCCCGATCGGCCTAGGTCGATCGATTCTTGAAGCGCGGCGACGAGCTGGGTGTCGATCTGACCGGTCCTCGGCAACCCGGCTTTGCCCTGGAACTGCGAAATCGCCTCGATCGTCTTCTGTCCGAGCAGCCCGTCGGTCGGCCCCGGATCGTAGCCGTTCTCGGCAGAGAAGCTTCTGCACCAGCGCGACCAGCTCGTTGTCCGATTTCACCTCGACGCTGGTCGAGTTGTCGTCGGACTGCCAGCCGTTGTCGGGCATCAGGACTTCGTTCGCGTCGGAAACGAGCGGGAGCGGCTGGAACGCCGCCGCGGCCGCCTGCGCCTTGGCGCGATCGGAATCGGAGAGCGCCTGGCCGATGATGTCGCGCCGCTTGGCCGATTCCTCGTCGCCGGAGCTCGCGGCGACCGCGAACCACTTGTAGGCCTCGACCAGGTCCTGCGGCACGCCGAGGCCGCGGGCGTGCAGGATCGCGAGGTTGAACTGGCTGTCGCGGACGCCATGCTCCGCCGCCTCGCGGAAGAGCTCGGCGGCGCGCTCAAGGTCGGGCTCGCCGCCGGCACCCTCGGCGTAAAGCACCGCCAGATTGTGCATGGCCTTGACGTTGCCGGCGTCGGCGGCGCGCGTGTACCAATCCTGCGCCTTGGCCAGATCGCGCGGAACGCCGAGCCCCTTCTCGTAGATCGAGCCGAGGCGGTACTGCGCGGGCGCGAGGCCGGCTTCGGCCGACTTCTCGTACCAGGAGACGGCCTCCCGCATGTCCTGCAGCACGCCGCGGCCCTCGGCATAGCGCGCGCCGACCTCGAACTCGGCTATCCGATCGCCGCCAAGAGCGGCTTCGCGAAGATTGGCGGGTCCGATCAACTCCGGAAGCGTCGCGGCAGCCGGCGTTTCCCCCGAAGGAGGAGATGTCTCGGGAGCCGCGGAGCCGGCCTCCGCCGACGCGACCTCGGCGGTCGGGGCTGCCGGCGCCGATGGTGCCTCGGTAGAAGCGGGCGTGGCTGCGGCAGAAGGTGCCGCGGCCGTGGTGGCGATGCCCTCGGAGTCTTCCGGACGCAGCTCGGACGTCGCCGTTGCGGCCTCGGGCTCAGGCTCGCTCGCCGGAGCCTCCGGCGCTGCGGTCAGATCGGTATTCTCGCTCGGCGGCGGCGATGCTTCCGCTGCAGGTGCTGCCGGCGCGGCGGTCAGATCGGTGTTCTCGCTCGGCGGCGGCGATGCTTCCGCTGCAGGTGCTGCCGCTTCTATCGAAGGAGCCGGCGCCGCAGGCGCCTCTTCCGGCGGCAGTGTCGCCGTCTGCAATTCCGGCGTCGCCCGCTCGGTCAACAGGCCCTTGTCCTTCAGGAAGGCCACGACCGGCTGGACGGGCCAGACGTCGTTGCGCACCATCAGCACGCCGGCGACGATCAACGCAGCAGCGACAAGGGTAGCGACGACGGCACGCCCTCGCGACCCCTTGGTCTTGCGCGCTCCCTCTTCAAACGGTGTGTCCGCCGCCTCGACATCCGAGCCGTCGGCTTCCGCCGCAGCCGCGCGCGCCGCGCGCCGGGCCGCCGCCAGAAAGTCATCATCGACGATCGGCGGCTCGTCGTCATCGCCGCGCCGGCGTGGCCTTGCCGCCCGTCCCTTACGCCCGCCGGACATGAACTCCGTGTCGGAGCTCGGCGCACCGGTGAGCGAGGAATCGAGCGGCGAATCCGTGCCCGGCTCAAGCGGAAGATCGGACGCGTCCTCCGCTTCTTCCGCGTCCGGCGAGAAAGACTCGGCGCGGCCGCCAGTCGCGCGCCGCAGCAATTGCCGCGACGTCAGGCGGCTCAGGAGCCCGCCCGACGGAGCTTCAGCCGGCTCCGCCGCGCTCGCGGCGGGGGGCTCAGGCTTCGGCTCTTCCGCCGCCGGCACTTCTGCCACCGGCTCGTCGGCCGCCGGCTCGGCGCGGCTCGGCGCGGCAACCGCGTCGGTGTCGCGCTCCAGGAAAGCCATGCGCTTGACGACGGCCTCGAGCGTATCCTGGACAGCGTCGATCGCGTCCTTGGTCTTTCGCTCCGATGCCTCGGTCGAAGTCTTCAGTGTCGAGACGTCGTCGGAAAGGGAGCGGGCGAGGCCGGTGACCAATTCCTGCTCCTCCTCCGACACCTCCTCCGCGACTTCGCGCGGCGGCCGGTAGCCGAGCGAACGGCGGGTATCGTCGAGACGCTTCTCGATCGTCCTCAAGCTGGCGTGGATGCGCGCAATGCCGGCCGGGCCGTTCTCCGGATCGTCGAGCACCTGGGCGATCCGCCCGACCTGTGCCTCCAGATTGGCGATCGCCGACGGGACCTCCTGCGGAAACCGGTCGAGCCGCTTGGCGATGGCGCGCATGAGCTCGCCGAGATTGGGCTCGTCCTGGCCCGCCGTGGCGGCAGGGAGCGAGCGAAGCTCCCGCCTCAGCGACGTGATGTCGGAGCGAAGCTCGCTCAGATCGTCCTGTGCCAGGAGCTCGCCGCCAGCCGCGACGGTGCGCCCGATGTCGTCGAGCTTCTCTTCCAGGCGCGCGAAGCGCTCGCTCGACGCGCCGCTCGCAGCCGCCTCGACGATCCGCCTCTCCATCGCGTCAAGGCGATCGGGCGAGATCACGCCCGCTTCGATCTCCCCACCCTCACGCGGCTCGGGGAGCGCGCGGATGGCGTATTCGACGCGGTCGAAAAGCTCGTTCAGACGCGCCGGATCGATGCTTCTTCCCTTCAGAAGCTCCAGGCGGCTGACGATCGCCTCGAGCTGCGTCTGAAGGCTGCGCGGATCGGCGCTCTTGCCGGCAAGCCCGGCGAGCCGCTCCTCGATCGCCTCAAGCCGTTCGGAAAGCGGCGTCCCCGCTCCCTCCGCACCGAGTGCGGCAAGCCGCTCGGAAATCTCACGCAGCTTCTGAACGAGCGGCTTGAAGAGAGCGCTCGTGTCCTGCGCGCGCACCGCGATCTGCTCGATCTGCGCATGCATCTCTTGGAGCCGCGCCTCGAGCGGCTCGACCTGCCGCCGCGACAAGCGCTCCGCCTGCGAGGCAAGCTGCTCGGCCAGTTGATCGAGCTTGGTGTCGAGCCCGCCGATGTCGCGCCGTGCGCCCGAGGCGTCCTGCTCGGCGATCGCTGCGGCGAGCGAGTCCATCTTCTCCGTCAGGCCCGACAGAGCCTCTGCCGTCGCGTCGTCTTCCTGCGCCTCGATTGCTGCGGCAAGGTCGCCCAGCCGGCGCTCCAGCCGCGCCAGCGAATCGGTGACGGAGCGGCGATCGTCGACAAGCTGCGTGCCGATTCCTGAAATCCGCTCCTCGATGCCGGAGAGGTCGGGCGTGCGCCCGGTCTCGCCCACCTCGCGGAGCTGCGACGCAATCTCGGTGAGCTGATCTTCAAGCGCGATCGCTACGGATTTCCGCTGCCGCCGCGCCTCGATCAGATCGGACGCGACGCCGCCGAGATGCGCTTCGATGCGGCCGAGCGCATCCTCGTCGCTGAGCTCGGCCGGCATCGCGTCGAGGCGCTCGGCGAGCTTCAGCAGCCGCTCCTCGATGCCGGCGACCTCACGCTGCGAGGCCACCGTCTGCAACTGGCGCTTCAGCCCGTCGACGCGGTCGAGCAACTCCTCGGCGGAGGCGAGGCGATGAACCAGCCCCTCCATCCGATCGAAGCGCTCAAGGATCGCGCTCTGGTTCTCGCGCACCGCGTCGAAGCCCGGTATCTCAATTTCGATCTGATCGATCCGCTCGACGAGGCCGCTCAGGCTATCCTGGATGTCGCCGAGGCGGTTGCCGGCCATGTTGCGCGCGGCATTGACCTTCATCTCCATCTCGTCGATGCGCGATCCGATGGCGGTAAGCGCGTCGCCCGTCGTGCGGCCGCCGCGGCTGAGCTCCGACATATCTTTCACGAGCTCGAGAAGGTCGGCCCGCACCGGCTCGATCTGGTTCTCGTCGAGGCCCTGCTGCAAGGAATCGAGACGCTGCTCGACCTCGGAGAATTGCCGCTCGATCGCAGCGGCCAGATCCGCCTCGCGCCGCGCGGCGGCGATATCGGCCTGGCGCCGCGATTCTTCCATCTCCGCCTCGCGGCGCGCAGCGGCAATTTCGGCTTGGCGCCGCGATTCTTCCATCTCGGCGCGACGGCGCGCTTCGCCCGCCTCCGCATGGCGGCGCGCCTCGGCGAGATCGGCAAGCCGGATCGACTCCGCCTCCTCGACCAGACGCTTTCGTTCCTCCGCCGCCTCCTCGGCCATGCGGCGGCGCTCTTCGGCGGCCTCCTCGGCCTGCCGTCGAAGCTCTTCGGCGGTCGCCTCCGCTTCCTCGAGACGGCGAGCCTCAGCGGCCTCGGCCTGGCGCTTCGCTTCCGCTACCTCGGCGAGCCGCCGCGCCTCGGCGGCCTCGGCATGCTTGTAGGCCTCGGCAAGCTCTTCCTCCCGGCGTATCTCCGCCGCCTCCGCCGCGCGCCTGGCCTCAGCAACGTCCCTGCGACGCCGCGCCTCGGCCGCCTCGACCTCCTGCTTTGCCTCCACCAGCTCCGCCGCCTGGCGCCGCGCCTCCGCAAGCTCTGCCTGCCGCCTTACCTCGATCGCCTCGGCGTGCCGCCGCGCATCGGCAAGAATTGCCTGCCGCCGTCGCTCCTCAGCGCTCGCTTCCGCTTCGCGCCGCGCCTTCGCCGCCTCGGCTTCGGCCCGACGCGCGCGCTCGGCCGCCTCTTCGGCTTCCGCCAGACGACGCGATTCCGCGAGCTGGGCCGCGATATCTTCGTCTTCCTCCGCTTCGATCGGAACAGCCGGCATCGGATCCGCGGCACGCGCCGGCCGCGGCCTTTGCCGCGTCTCGGAGGCTGGCGCCGCGCTCCGCTGCTGCAGGCGCTTGCTCAGCGCCTCGAGGCGTGCCTCGAGCCGATCCAGGCTGTGCGCGACGAAATCGCGCTCGCCGCCCAAATCGGGCTCCGCCTCGGCAAACTCCTCGGGCTCCGCAAGTTCGGGCGCGGAGGGCGGCGCGGTGCGGCCCTGCCGCTCGATCGCCTCCAGCCCCTCGGAGAGCTTCTGGACGGCGAGATCGAGCTCATCCAGCGTGGGGCTCTCCTCGGCCACGGCCGGGCTGCTCTCCTTAGGCGGCGGCGCCAACGTCCCACCGTCGTCGAAGCGGGCATCAAGCAGATCGTCGACGGGCGGCGTCACCCCTTCGGGGGAATTGCTCTTTTCGTCCGAGCCTTTGTTCGCCTTTGCGCCCCAGAAGGATCGCGCAATCATCTGTGCTCCTCAGCGAACTCCGCGCAGGAAAACGCTTCCGTGGGCACGAATCGCCCCAATCTCCGCCGCAAGGTGAAGATGATCGTAACGAAGGTAAATAGATGGTTAAACCGCCGACCTCGTTTCCTAAAAATTAACCACAACTCTTTAGATTTATGAACATCCCGGGCTCGGAGGCCACACCCGCGCCCTTGATTCTTACGTTAACGTCAGGTAGCGCCCCGCCGGGCTCGACAACCAGAGCGAAGTGCCCCGGTCCCGACGCCGCCTGAAGCCGGCGGACACGAAAATGCAGACCACCTTCACCATTGGCGAACTCGCCCACGAGTTCGGCGTCACGCTCAGGACCTTGCGCTTCTACGAGGACAAGGGCCTGATCAGGCCGCAGCGGCAAGGACTTAACCGCATCTATGGCCGGCGCGACCGGGCCCGGGTCAGGCTCATAATCCTGGGCAAGAAGGTCGGCTTCTCGCTCGAAGAGATCAAGGACATGCTCGATCTCTACGACCTGAAGGACGGGCGCGCCTCGCAGCTCAGGGTGGCACTCGCAGGCTTCGGCACGCAGATCGATATGTTGCGGCGCAGAAAGACCGATATCGAGGCCGCGATCACGGAGCTCACGCGCACAATGGCGCTGGTTGAGGGAATGTTGCACGATCGCGAGACGCACGGCGCGCCGCCGGGAGAGCCCGTGCTTCAGGCCGCAGAATAAGCGCCTTCCGCAAGCGTCGGCCGGCGACGCTAACGTTGGCGTAACGTCAGGGTGGACAATGCCGACCTACAAAGCGCCCGTCGAAAGCGTGCTCTTCCTGCTCCGCGAGGTGCTGGGCTACGAGCGCTATTCGAACCTCGCCGGATTCTCCGACGCGCCGCTCGATACGGTCGAAGCGGTCCTCGACGCGGCAGCGCACTTCTGCGAAGACGTGCTCCAGCCCCTGAACCGGGTCGGCGACGTGGAAGGCTGCCGACGGAACGAGGACGGCTCGGTCACCACGCCGACCGGCTTTAAGGAAGCTTACAAGAGCTTTTCCGAGGCGGGGTGGATCGGGCTTTCCGCCGATCCCGAATTCGGCGGGCAGGGCCTGCCCTACGCGCTCGCCGCAGCCGTGAACGAATTCACGACGTCGGCAAACATGGCCTTCGGGATGTATCCAGGGCTTGCGCAGGGCGCCATCGCAGCCATCACGCAGCACGGCTCGGCGGAGCAGAAGGCGCTCTATCTGCCGAAACTCATCTCCGGCGCCTGGCTTGGAACGATGAACCTGACGGAGCCGCAATGCGGCACCGATCTTGGGCTCATCAAGACCAAAGCCGTTCCGGCCGACGAGGGAACCTATCGGATCACCGGGCAGAAGATCTTCATCTCCGCCGGCGAGCACGATCTCTCCGAAAACATCGTCCATCTCGTGCTCGCGCGCATCGAAGGGGCGCCGGAGGGAACGAAGGGCATCTCGCTCTTCATCGTGCCGAAGCTCATTCCCGACGCTGATGGAAATCCTGGCGCGCGGAATGCCGTCTCCTGCGGCTCGCTCGAAGAGAAGATGGGCATCCACGGCAACGCCACCTGCGTGATGAACTATGACGGCGCCACCGGCTGGCTGGTCGGCGAGCGGGAGAAGGGCCTGCGCGCCATGTTCACGATGATGAACGAGGCCAGGCTCGGCGTCGGCGTGCAGGGGCTGGCGCTCTCGGAGGTCGCCTATCAGAACGCCGCGCTCTATGCGCGCGACCGCCGCGCGGGGCGCGCGATCTCCGGCGCCAAGGAGCCGGGCGAGAAGGCCGACCCGATCATCGTGCATCCCGACGTGCGCCGCATCCTGATGTCGATCGGCGCCTTCAACGAGGCGGCGCGCGCGCTCGTGCTGTGGACGGCGCTCAAGGGTGACGTCGCGCATCGCTCCGAGGACGACAAGGATCGCCTCGCGGCCGACGACCAGATGGGCCTGATGACGCCGGTGCTGAAAGGCGTCTTGACCGACACCGGCTTCGCCAACGCGGTGCAGGCGCAGCAGGTCTTCGGAGGCCACGGCTACATTGCCGAGCACGGCATGGAGCAGTTCGTGCGCGATGCCCGCATCACCATGCTCTACGAGGGAGCGAACGGCATCCAGGCGCTCGACCTCGTCGGCCGCAAGCTGCCGAAGGACGGCGGACGCGCGGTCATGGCCTTCTTCAACGAGGTCGGCGCATTCGTGAAGGAGAACGAAGCCGACCAGGCGCTTGGCCCTTATCTGAAGCCGCTCAAGCAGGGCCTGGAGCATCTGCAGCAGGCGACGATGTGGTTCATGCAGAACGCCATGGCGAAGCCCGACAATGCCGGAGCCGGATCGACCGACTACATGCATCTCTTCGGGCTCGTGGCGCTCGGCTTCATGTGGGCCAGAATCGCGAAGGCGGCGAACGAGAAGCTGCGGGAAGGGGCAGACGGGCGCGCGAGCTTCTACGAGACGCGGCTGGCGCTCGGGCGCTACTTCATGGAGCGCGCGATGCCGGAGACGGCGACGCACCTTCAGCGCATCTCCACGGGCGCCGAGGCGATGATGGCGCTGCCGGCGGAGGCGTTTTGAGCGAGCTCACTTGACATCCCCAGTGGGGATGTCATACGTCTGCCTCGGACATTTTTGTCCGCCCGCATTCGCCTCAGAAGCGAGCCCTTATCTGGTCAGAACTTGGGATTCGGCGGCAACGCCGGGGCGGGATTTGCAATGAAGAGAGAGAAATTCCTCCAGCTCCTTCGGAAGGAGGCGGGACAACAGAAGAAGGAGTTTCGGGTCGACAAGGCGGCAGGCAAGGGCAGTCACTACCGAGTGCATATCGGCAACCGAGCCAGCACGGTGAAGAGTGGCGAACTCAAGCCTGGGTACATGAAGCTAGTTCGTAGGCAGCTCGGTCTGGAATGACCTGCGCTGAAAGCTTGTGAAAAGAGACTATCGATTTGCAGTCAGGCTAGCGAACGACCCGGACGGCGGCGTACTTGCAACCTTCCCGGACGTTCCTGAGGCCATCACCTACGGCGACGACCGTGACGATGCCCTTCGCAGTGCGCAAGAAGCGCTCGCAGTCGCGTTGTTCGGCTACCTGAAGGAAGGCCGCAAACTACCAGCTGCGAAGCGCAAGACAGGCACTTTCGTGGCGCCGCAGGCAACCGACGTGCTTAAGATCGCTGTCGTCGAAGCGTGGCAAGAGAGCGGCATTTCGAAATCCGCGTTCGCCAGAATGCTCGGCGTCGACGAGAAGGAGGCGCGGCGCATCCTCGATCCGGACGCCGCGACAAAGGCCGACCGGCTGGAAGAAGCCCTTTCGATTCTCGGTCGCAAGGTTCATATCGCCGTCGAAGCCGCCTAGTACGCGGCTGCTGAGGAGGCCCTTCATGGCCGAAGCCTTCATCTACGACGCAGTCAGGACGCCGCGCGGGCGCGGCAAGGCGGACGGCGCGCTGCACGAGGTGCCGACGGTCCGGCTCGCCGCGACGGCGCTCGAAGCGATCCGCGACCGGAACGGCGCTCGACACGCAAGCTCGTCGACGACGTGATCCTCGGCTGCGTCGATCCGGTCGGCGAGGCGGGCGGCGACGTGGCCCGCGCCGCGGTGTTCGCCGCCGACTACGGCACGCATGTGCCGGGCATGCAGATCAACCGCTTCTGCGCCTCCGGCCTCGACGCAGTGAACATCGCGGCGGCGCAGGTGATGACCGGCTACCACGACCTCGTCGTCGCCGGCGGCGTGGAATCGATGTCGCGCGTCGGCATCGGCACGTCGGGCGGCGCCTGGCCCGTCGATCCGGAGGTGGCGGTGCCCTCCTATTTCATGCCGCAAGGCGTCTCCGCCGACCTGATCGCCACCAAATACGGTTTTACACGCGATGACGTGGATGCTTACGCCGTCGAAAGCCAGAAGCGCACGGCGGCGGCATGGGGCGAAGGCCGCTTCCAAAAATCGATCGTGCCGGTCACCGACATCAACGACCTGATCATCCTCGAGCGCGACGAGCATCCGCGCCCCGAAACCAACATGCAGGGCCTCGCGGCGCTGAACCCGTCCTTCGAGATCGTCGGCCAGATGGGCGGCTTCGACGCCATCGCCGTCCAGGCGCACCCGGAGGTCGAGAAAGTGAAGCACGTGCACCATGCCGGCAACTCCTCCGGCATCGTCGACGGCGCGGCGGCCGTGCTCGTCGCCAACGAAGCGGGCGGCAAGGCCGCGGGCCTGAAGCCACGCGCAAAAGTGCGCGCCTTCGCCAATATCGGCTCCGACCCGGCGCTGATGCTGACCGGGCCGATCGACGTGACGCGGAAGGTGCTGAAGCGCTCGGGCATGGCGATCTCCGACATCGACCTGGTGGAGATCAACGAGGCGTTCGCGTCCGTCGTTCTGCGCTACATGCAGGCGATGGAGATCGACGCCGACAAGGTCAACGTCAACGGCGGCGCCATCGCCATGGGCCACCCGCTCGGCGCGACCGGCGCGATGATTCTCGGCACCGTGCTCGACGAATTGGAGCGGCGCGACCTTTCCACCGCGCTCGTGACGCTGTGCATCGGCGCCGGCATGGGCACGGCGACGATCATCGAGCGGGTGTAGTGGACCATCTCGATCTGGGTTCTCGGGTCTCGCTCCGCTCGCCCGAGAATGACATCTTGAACCTGTTCCGAGCGTATCCTCGGCCGAGCGCAGCGAGAGGCGAGGACCCAGGAGACGATGCCCATGGCCTACGAGAACTTCCGTGTCGAGACCGACGCCGACGGCATCGCGCTCGTCATCTGGGACATGCCGAACCGCTCGCTCAACGTCTTCACCGAGAAGGTGATGGACGAGCTCGAGGCGATCGTCGAAGAGGTCGCCGGCGACGCGAACCTGAAGGGCGTCGTGATCAAGTCGGGCAAGAAGGATCTTTCCGGCGGCGCCGACATCACCATGATCCACAAGCTCCTGTCGGAGTTCCACGCGCGCTCGAAGCGCGACACGACGGCGGCCAAAGGAGAGCTCCTGCACGAATCCGCCCGCATGTCGCGGCTCTATCGGCGGCTTGAGACCTGCGGCAAGCCGTTCGTGGTCTGCGTAGAGGGCGTGTGCATGGGCGGCGCGACGGAGCTTGCGCTCGCCGCGCACGGCCGCGTCATGGCCGACGACAAGGCGACCAGGATGGCGCTGCCGGAGGTGAAGATCGGCATCTTCCCGGGCGCCGGGGGGACGCAACGCGTGATGCGCATGGCCGACGCGCAAGCCGGGCTCGAATATCTCCTGAAGGGCTCAGGCGCCGACGCCAAGCGCGCGAAAGCAATGAAGCTCGTCGACGAAGTCGTGCCGCGCGAGAAGCTGGTGGAGACGGCGAAGGCGATGCTCGCCGCTGGGCTGAAGCCGGTGAAGCCGTGGGACGTGAAAGGCTGGAAGCCGGAGGGCGCCGCAAGAATCTTCTCACCCGCAGGCTTCCAGCTCTGGCCGGCAGCGAACGCGCTCTATCGCAAGGAGACCTACGATAATTATCCGGGAGCGCGATATCTGCTGCAGTCGGTATTCGAAGGCCTGCAGCTTCCGATCGATGCGGCGCTGAAGGTCGAAAGCCGCTACTTCGCGCATGTCATGCAGACGAAGGAGGCGGCGGCGATGATCCGCTCGCTCTTCGTTTCCATGCAGGAGCTGAACAAGGGGGCGCGGCGCCCGCCGGCGGAGCCGCAGCACGCGATCAAGAAGCTCGGCGTGCTCGGCGCCGGCTTCATGGGCGCCGGCATCGCCTATGTCTCGGCGCAGGCCGGCATCGAGGTCGTGCTCCTCGACCGCGACATGCCGTCGGCGGAGAAGGGGAAGTCGCATTCCGATTCGCTCAGCGCCAAGGCGGTGCAACGCGGCTCGATGAGCGCAGAAGAGAAGGATGCGCTCCTCTCCCGCATCAAGCCGACCGCGGACTTCGCCGACCTTGCCGGCGCCGATCTCATCATCGAAGCGGTGTTCGAGGATCGCGGCGTCAAGGCCGAGGCGACGAAGAACAGTGCGGCGCATCTTTCTGCCGACGCGATCTTCGCATCGAACACCTCGACGCTGCCGATCACCTCGCTCGCGGAGACCTACACGGACCCGGAAAAGTTCATCGGCATCCATTTCTTCTCGCCGGTCGACCGCATGATGCTGGTCGAGATCATCAAGGGAAAGAAGACAGGCGACAAAGCGCTCGCGACCGCGCTCGACTACGTGCGCCAGATCAGGAAGACGCCGATCGTCGTCAACGACAGCCGCGGCTTCTTCGCCAACCGCTGCGTGATGGCCTATCTGCTTGAGGGCCATGTGATGCTGAGCGAAGGCGTGCCGGCGGCGATGATCGAGAACACGGCGCGCGCCGCCGGCATGCCGGTCGGACCTCTTTCCCTTACGGATGAGATTGGTATCGACCTGGCCTGGAAGATTTTGCAGGCCACCAAGAAGGACGCCGGCACGGAGATCCTCATCGACCCGCGCCAGGAGAAGCTTCTGGAAGAGCTCGTTGTGAAGCGCGAGCGCTTCGGCCGCAAGAATTCCAAGGGCTTCTACGACTATGCCGGCCGCGAGAAATCGCTCTGGCCGGGGCTCGCCGAAATCGCGCCCCCGAAAAGCGGCGACGCATTCGACGCCAGCGAGTTGAAAGCGCGGTTCCTTGTGACGCAGGCGCTCGAAGCGTCGCGCACCGTCGAGGAGGGCGTCGTCACCGATCCGCGCGAGGCGGATGTCGGCTCGATCCTCGGCTTCGGCTTTGCGCCCTATACCGGCGGCACGCTCAGCTACATCGACGGCATGGGCGTGAAGGATTTCGTTTCGCTCGCAGAACGGCTGACGGAGAAGCACGGCGATCGCTTCCGCCCGAACAAGCTCCTGAAGGAGATGGCGGCGAAGGGCGAGACTTTCTACGGCCGCTTCGCGCCGGCTCCGAAGCAAGCTGCCTGAATCCTTTAGTCCCACAATCAACAGGCTCTTCTTTCCGAGGTTCCAGGCACCGCGAAAAGGACTATATTCCTGCGCTGCGGGGAGAAGCGCATGTGGAGCCACGAGTCCGTCTGGGCCGCGATCGACGCGCTTGCCGCGCGGCAGGGATTGAGCCCCTCCGGGCTCGCCAAGAAGTCCGGACTCGATTCCACCGCCTTCAATCCCTCCAAGCGCCATGGGGCGGACAAGCGCCCGCGCTGGCCGTCGACGGAATCGATCGCCAAGGTGCTCGCCGCGACCGGCGAGACGCTCGAGGGCTTTGTCGGGCTCGCGAAGTCGAAGGAGCAGAGCCCGCTCCGCCCGACGAGTGCACAGAGCGCGTTCCGCGACGGCTTCCGTCCCGTGCCGCTGCTTGGCCTCGCGCAGGCGGGCGCCGGCGGGTTCTTCGACGACGGCGGCTTTCCGGCCGGCCAGGGCTGGGACGAGATCCCGTTCCCGGGGCTTGCCGACGATTCCGCCTACGCGCTTGAAGTCTCCGGCGATTCCATGCTGCCGCTCTATCGCGACGGCGACGTGATCATCGTCTCGCCTTCCGCCCGCATCCGGCGCGGCGACCGTATCGTGGTCAGAACCACCGACGGGGAGGTCATGGCGAAGATCCTGAAGAAGAAGACGCAGGCCGAGATCGAGCTCGCCTCATTCAACCCGGCGCACACGGACCGCATTGTCGCGCTTTCCGACATCGACTGGATGGCGCGCATTCTCTGGGCCAGCCAGTAGGCCGGCTCCCCGTCCCTGGACATTCCCGGCCGTCGGCGCATCATCGCGGGCAATGATTCGCGCGATTTCGCTTGCGCTGCTTTGCGCCGTCTCGTTCGCCGCGGTCTATTGGGCGATGGCGCCGGGTGAGCCGAAAGTCGCCGTGGCTCCTGCGGCCGCATCGCTGAGCCCGCCGCCGCAGGCCGCCGTGTCGATCGACGCCGGCGCGATGCCGGTTGCGCTCCGCGCCGCCGTGTTGCCGGCGCCTACGCTGCAAGAGGCGGAGACCTTCCACCCGGTTCGCAACGTCACGCCGGCGAACATGACCGCCGCCCCGCCGGTGATCGGCCCGCTCGCGCGGGTCGAGCCGTCCGCCGCGCCGAAGCCGCAACCGGAGCGGCAGGCACGGCGCGAGCGGCTCTTCAATCCGCTCGTCGTCTCGGCCGGCACGATCAAGGTCGGCGACCGCGAGATCCGGCTCGCCGGCATCGCGGTGACTAACCCCGACCAAAGCTGCGGCGATGGGTCCGACGCGTGGCCGTGCGGGCGCGTTGGCGCGCGCGGCGCTCCGCAGCTTCGTCCGCAGACGCGCTATCGAGTGCGATATCCCGGCCGGCGCCGATTCGGTCCCCGACCCGGCGCGCTGCTTCGTCGGCGGCGACGACATCGCCGAGTGGCTGGTCGCGCAGGGCTGGGCGAAGCGCAGCGGCGGCGACTACGCGGATGCCGAGAAGACGGCGCGCGACGGCGAGCTCGGCCTCTTCGCCGCAAGCCGGCCGGACGCTCAGCCCGACGAGGTCGCGGCGCGGCGCTGAGTGAGCGCGCCGGAAAGCGCCTTCTCGATCAGCGCGCGCGTCTCCGGAATTCCGTAGATCGCGACGAAGGAGCCGAAGCGCGGGCCGCGCTCTTGGCCCAACAGAAGCTCGTAGAGGGTGGAGAACCAGGTGAGCGCCACGCCCGGCCGCTCGTCTTCCTGCTTCGCCGGCGTCTGGTAGCGCTCGAAAGAGCGGCCGACGTCGTAGACCGCGATCTGGATCGTCTGCGCGTCGGCATCGGGAGGAAGCGCCGCGAGCGTGGAATCGAGTGCCCGCAGCGCATCGCTCTCGACCGCGTCGGGAGCGCGGAAGCGCTTCGTCGGCTTCACGAAGTCATGATAGTAGCGCACCGCATAGTGGACGAGCCGGTCGAGCACCGGCTCCGTCTTCTTGGTCACGCCGGGCCGATGCCGCGTGATGAAGCCCCAGAGGATGTCGGCATCCTCGGTGTTCGATGCGCTCGCAAGATTGAGGAGCATCGAGAACGGCACCGGTATCGTCTCGCGCGGCGGATGGCCGGCATGGATGTGCCATACCGGATTCTGCAGCCGCGCGGCCGTGTCCTGCCGCGGGAAAGGCGTCGAGGAACTGGTAGTACTCGTCGGCGGCGCGCGGGATCACATCGAAATAAAGCCGCTTCGCCGCGCGCGGCTTCTGGAACATGAAGAGCGTCAGGCTCTCCGGCGACGCGTAGTTCAACCATTCGTCGATGGTGAGACCGTTGCCGACGGACTTTGAGATCTTCTGGCCCTGCTCGTCGAGGAAGAGCTCGTAATTGAAGCCGTCGGGCGGCATGCCGCCGAGCGCCTTGCAGACCTTCGAGGCGAGCGTGACGGAATCGATCAGGTCCTTCCCCGACATCTCGTAGTCGACGCCGAGCGCCACCCAGCGAAGCGCCCAGTCCGCCTTCCACTGGCACTTCACGCGCCCGCCGGTGACAAGCGTCGTCACCTCCTCGCCGGTCTCCGGATCGATGTAGGTGATGGTGCCGGCACTCGGGTCGCGCGCGACGGTCGGCACCTGCAAGACGATGCCGGTGCGCGGAGAAATCGGCAGGAACGGCGAATAGGTGGCGCGGCGCTCAGGCCCGAGCGTCGGCAGGATGATCGCCTTCACCTCATCGTAGTGCGCGAGCATCGTCACAAGCGTCGCGTCGAAGCGGCCGGAGCGATAGGTCTCCGTCGCGCTCATGAACTCGTAGTCGAAGCCGAAGCGATCGAGGAAGGCGCGAAGCCGCGCGTTGTTGCCGGCGCCGAAGGACGGATACTTGTCGGTGAAGGGGTCGGGCACCTCGGTCAGCGGCTTGCCGAGATAGGCCATCAGCCTTTCCGGGTTCGGCACGTTGTCGGGCACTTTCCTGAGCCCGTCCATGTCGTCGGAGAAGCAGACGAGCCGCGTCGGAATGGAATCGTCGGTGAGGACGCGAAAGGCGTGGCGCACCATCGTGGTGCGCGCCACCTCGCCGAAGGTGCCGATATGCGGCAGGCCGGAAGGGCCGTAGCCGGTCTCGAACAACATTTCGGCCGCTTCCTCGTTTGCGGCGCCTGCGCCGCCGCGGGTGGGGCCGCGGCGCTTTCTACGCTCGACGAGCTTCCTCGCCTCCTCGAAAGGCCAGGCCTTGGAGACGCGCGCGGCTTCGAGCCATTCGGCCGGAAATTCGCTCATGACCCAGGTTTGATGTGAACGCGCCGCATCTTGTGAAGCGGCGGGCGGACCTTAGAGGGCGTACCCGCGGGAATCAACGCGCGCCTTCCGCGCTCCGCCGGGGCGGCGGCGTTCACGATAGCGCTGAAATTCTTGCGCTTTTTCGCGCGGCGCCGACATAGCATCGCGCACCAAATCGTTTCCGGTGGTTTTAATGCGACTCGTCCGGCCCCGCCTTCTCCTCCTCTCGCTCGCGCTTGCTTTCGCCAGCGCCGCGCCGCCGGCGCTTGCGGCAAACTGCAGCAATACCGGATCGGGCTTCGCCGCGTGGCTGCAAGGCTTCCGAAGCGACGCGGCCGACGCCGGCATCTCGAAGCGCGCGATCAACGCGGCACTCACCGGCGTCACCTACGACACCCATGTCATCGGGCTCGACCGCAACCAGCACGTCTTCAAGCAGAGCTTTGCACAGTTCTCCGGCCGCATGATCCCGCCGCGCATGGGACGCGCGAAATCGATGCTGGCGAAGCATGCCGGCACGCTCAGCAAGATCGAGAGCCAGTACGGCGTTCCCGGTGCGGTGCTCGTCGCGATCTGGGGGCTGGAGACGGATTTCGGCGCGGTCTCCGGCAAGCTGTCGACCATCCGCTCGCTCGCAACGCTCGCCTACGATTGCCGCCGCTCCGACTTTTTCCGCGCACAGCTCCTCGATGCGCTCCGCATCGTCGACCGCGGCGACCTGACGCCGGCGCAGATGCGCGGCGGCTGGGCGGGCGAGCTCGGGCAGACGCAGTTCCTGCCGTCCAACTACGTGGCTTATGCCGTCGACTTCGACGGCAACGGCAAGCGCGATCTCTTGAGAAGCAGCGCCGACGTGCTCGCTTCGACGGCGAATTTCCTGAAGGGCCACGGCTGGAAGGCGGGACAGCCGTGGACCGAGGGCACTGCGAACTTCAACGTCATCATCGCCTGGAACAAGGCGCAGGTCTACGCGAAGACGGTGGCGGAATTCGCGCGACGGCTGGCGGGGGGTGAGGCGGCTAAAGCCGCAAGCTGTTCAGCGTTTGGCCTAGAACAGCCCCACGGGGAAATACCTGAGGTAAAGCTCCTCGTAGGTGCCCTCGCGGTAGACCTCGCGCAGGGCGTAGTCGATGGCGAATTTCAGGTCGCGGTCCTCCGCCTTCATGACGATCGCAAGCCCGGCGCCGAAGTAGCGGTCGTCGAGATAGGCGCCGCCGGAGAAGCGGCAGCAATCGTCCGATTCCGGCCCGTTCAGCCAGAACGAAAGGCTGAGCGCGTCGCCGAAGACCGCGTCGACCGTCCCTTCCTTCAGCTGCGCGAGCGGCGTCGCCATGGTCATGAAACAGGCGACGTGGATGTCGGGGAAGAAGTGGGCGAGATAGGCGGCGTGCGCGGAGCCGCAAATGGTACCGACGAAGCCTTCCGGCGCCGGCGGTCCGGGATTGAAGGTCGTGTCCTTGCGCACGACGAAGCGGCCGGGGATCTTGAGGTAGGCTTGGCTTGCGATCAGCCCTTCGGCGGGCGCCCTCTCCACGTCGAACCCGGCGATGATGGCGTTGCCGGTCCCGTCCTTCAGTCCTGAGACAAGCGTGTCGAAGGGGCGCGTCTGAATCGCGCACTGCACTTTCAGGACATCACACACCGCCTGCGCAAGGTCGACGTCGAAGCCGATCAGGATGCCGCGCCGGTCGCGGAAGGCGAAGGGGGGGAAGTCGTCGGTCGTCAGGAAGCGGATCGTGCCGATCTCCTCGGTCGACGGCCGCTCGATGCGCGAGCGCGGATCCCAGAAATTCGGGATGACGACGGAATCGGCCGAAGGCGCCGCGGCGGGCGCCTGCGCGGCCGGCGCCTGCGCAGGCGATTGCGCGGCGGTGAGGAGGAGGACGCAAAGAGCGGCGAGGAAAGGAGAAAGACGCACGTTCGGTTCCGGGGAATCGCGAAGCGTCGCATTGTCGCCCGTTCTCCCCTAAACGGAAAGGGCGGAAGCGAGATTTGGAGGAGACGTGCTCGACGGCGTCGCAAGGGCGTTGATCGTGCCGCCGCTCGATCGGCTCGGGCGGCTTCTGGCGAGCGGCGGCGTCAAGGCCGACCACGTCACCTGGGCGGGGTTTGCGCTCGGTCTTGTCGCGGCCGGTCTGATCGCGGTGCGGCTCTACACGCTCGCGCTCGTCTTCGTGCTTGTGAGCCGGCTCTGCGACGGGCTCGACGGCGCGGTCGCCCGCGCCAGCACCAAGACCGACCGCGGCGGCTTCCTCGATATCGTCCTCGACTTCGCCTTCTACGGCGCCGTCCCGCTCGCCTTCGCCTTCGCCGATCCGGCGAAGAACGCGCTCGCGGCGGCGACGCTGCTCTTTTCGTTCTATGCCAACGGCGCGAGCTTCCTCGGCTATGCGGTGATGGCGGAGAGGCGCAAGCTCACCAGCGCGGCGCGCGGGGAGAAATCGCTCTTCTTCACCGCCGGGCTCGCCGAGGCGACGGAGACGATCGTCGTCTTCGTGCTCTTCTGCCTGTTCCCTGCGGCATTTGCGCCGATCGCCTACGTGTTCGCGGCGCTGACGCTGGTCACGGCGGGGGCGAGGATTCTTCTGGCGCTGAAGACGTTCGAGTGAGTAACGAACACCCCTCCCGACCGTCATCCCGGAAGGCGCGGAACGCGCCTGTCCGGGCCCTATGAACACCGTGCCCAGCCGAAGGACACCTTCCTGAGAACCCGGTGTTCATGGGTCCCGGCCTTGGCCTGTCGGCCAAGCCGGGATGACAAAGTGGAGATGCCGACGGCCTTCGCCTAGGCCGAGACAGCTCTCAGCGTCGGAGCCTTCACCGCAGCGTCGAGCGCCTGGGTCAAATCCTCGGCGAGGTCGAGCGGGTCTTCCAGGCCGACCGAAAAGCGGACGAGCCCCTCGCCGATTCCAAGCCGCGCGCGCTCCTCTTCCTTCAGCCGCTGATGCGTCGTCGTCGCGGGATGCGTGACGAGGCTCTTGGCGTCGCCGAGATTGTTGGAGATCTTGATCACCTGAAGCGCACGCAGCACGTCGAAGGCGGCGCGCTTGCCGCCCTTCACGTCGAAGGCGATCATGGTCCCGCCTGACGACATCTGCCGCTTCGCGAGCGCGTGCTGCGGATGGCTCGCGTGGCCGGGATAGTAGATGCGCTCGACCGCCGGATGCTCGGCCAGAACCTCGGCGAGCTTTGCCGCCGATTCCGCCTGCCGCGTCACGCGCACCTCAAGCGTCTCCAGCGCCTTCAAGAGCACCCAGGCGTTGAACGGACTGAGCGAGGGGCCGGTGTGCTTCAGATAGGGGAAGAGCTTCTGCTCGACCCACTCCTCGTCGGAGAGCACCACACCGCCGAGGCAGCGGCCCTGGCCGTCGATGTGCTTGGTCGCGGAATAGACGACGGTGTCGGCGCCGAGCTTTAGCGGATGCTGGAAGAGCGGCGTGGAGAAGACGTTGTCGACGATAAGCCGCGCACCGGCATCGCGCGCAATCGCGGCGACGGCGGCGATGTCGATCAGCTCCAGCGTCGGGTTGGACGGGCTTTCCAGGAAGAAGGCCTTCGTCTCCGGCCTGACCGCTTTCTTCCACGCGTCGACGTCGCGCCCGTCGATCAGCGTCGACGCGATGCCGAGCCGCGGCAGGATGGTGCCGATCACGTAGTCGCAGGACCCGAAGAGCGCGCGCGAGGAGAGCACGTGGTCGCCGGCCTTAAGATCGCAAAGCAGCGAGGCGCTGACGGCGGCCATGCCGCTTGCGACGCCGATTGCTGCCTCCGCGCCTTCAAGCAGGCACATGCGCTGCTCGAACATCGCGACAGTCGGATTGGCGTAGCGCGAATAGACGAATCCCGGGTCCTCGCCCTTGAAACGCGCCTCCGCCGCCTCGGCGTCGGGATAGACGAAGCCCTGCGTCAGGAACAGCGCCTCTGAGGTCTCGGCGAATTGCGAGCGCATCGTGCCGCCGTGCACCATCTCGGTCGCGGGGCGGTAGCGCTTCTTCTTCGGATCGTTCGATTTCAACGTGGGCTTTGACGCCATGGGGAAACCTCCAACAAAAACCCGGCCGCGCTTTCCTCGAAAAGCAAGACCGGGGGTTTCCACCTCCGGCCTTTTAGCAACTTGATTTAACGTGGCTGCAAGCCGGCCGGCTCAAATTCACCACGGAACAAGCCTGAGTTAGCGCTCCACGGCCTTGGCGTCAATGCCGGCGTCCGATAGACGAAACCGGGCTCGGGCGGCGAAGCTGCGTAACCTCCCCTCAAGGGGAGGTTACTCGGTTGGCGCAGCGGTGAGGTACGGGCTGGCGATCGAATGACGCGGTCACAACAAGGCATTCTTCCCGACGCGGCGATCAGGCAATTGATCGCCGACGGCGCGATCCGGCTCGCCGAGCCCGCGGCCGACAATCAGGTGCAGCCGGCGAGCCTCGACCTCCGCCTCGGGCGGCATGCGACGCGCGTGCGCGCGAGCTTTCTGCCCGGGCCGGATTTCTCCGTCGCCGAGAAGCTCCGCCAGCTCGCGCTGCACGAATTCGATCTCTCCGAAGGCGCGGTGCTGGAGACCGGCTGCGTCTATATCGTGCCGCTGCTCGAGAGCCTCGACCTGCGGGCCGATGTCGCCGCAAGCG
Source organism: uncultured Alphaproteobacteria bacterium (assembly GCA_963778625.1). Lineage (GTDB taxonomy): Bacteria > Pseudomonadota > Alphaproteobacteria > Rhizobiales > Afifellaceae > DASWJZ01. The sequence goes on along the minus strand of CAVZVB010000016.1, from coordinate 104,955 downwards.
CCAACCCGAAAAGCTCAACCGGCAGGCTCGACGTCTTCACCCGCGTCATCACCGATTCCGCGCGCGCGTTCGACAAGATGCCGGAGGGCTATTCGGGGCCGCTCTATCTCGAGGTCAGCCCACGCACCTTCCCGATCCTCGTGCGCACCGGCTCGCGGCTTTCGCAGATCAGATTCCGCCGCGGCGGTGCGCTCCTCGACGACGCGGCGCTGACGGAGCTCCACGCGAAAGAGACGCTGGCGACAGGCAAGCCACGCTTCGTCGACGGGCTGGCGCTCTCGATCGATCTTGAGGGCGACGCGTCAGGTCATCGCGGGGGTCTCGTCGGCTATCGCGCCAAGCGCTATACGGGCGTCATCGACGTCGATCGCGTCGGCGCCTACGACGTTGCCGATTTCTGGGAGCCGATCCGCCGCGGAGCGCGGCCGGAGATCGTGCTCGATCCGCAGCAATTCTACATCCTCGTCTCGGCCGAGGCGGTGCACGTGCCGGCGCTCTACGCCGCCGAGATGGTACCGTTCGATCCGCTGGTCGGCGAGTTCCGCGTGCACTATGCCGGCTTCTTCGATCCCGGCTTCGGGCACGCGCCGGCCGGCGGGCACGGGAGCCGCGCGGTGCTCGAAGTCAGAAGCCACGAGGTGCCCTTCATCCTTGAGCACGGGCAGACGATCGGCCGGCTCGTCTACGAGAAGCTCGCCGCCGCGCCGGACGCGCTTTACGGAACGGCGCTCGGCTCCAACTACCAGGCGCAGGGATTGAAGCTCTCCAAGCATTTCCGAGCGGCGGTCACGTCGCCCTGAAAGAGAAACGCGCCGCCGAAGCGGCGCGTCTCGATGCGATTCTTGGAACCTCAGGCGCCGCGGAAATTCGGATCGATCGGCGCCGAGTTCAGCGCGGAAGCAACGTGCTCGAACACGTAGAGCTCGGCCTTGGCAGAGGCGTTGCACAGCCAGTAGGACTGATCGCTCCCCTTCAGCCATACGACGTAGTCGCCGGTTCCATCCTCGACCGTCGCGACGATCTGCGTTGCACCGACCCTATGGCCGCCCATTGTGCAAAGCCGCTCGGCGTTCTCTTGCCCGGGGTTGCCGGAGAGCGTGTGCGCCACGGACATCAGCGCGAACATTTGTTCGCCTTTGCCGTGCAGCATGTCGCCGCGGATCAGGGAATTGGCGAAAACGTTCCCCTGCGAGCTCGCATTGCAGAGCCACAGATCGTTGTCCTTGTCGCGCACCCAGACGATCCAGTCGCCGAGGCCGTCCCCGGCGACCTGCGTGACCTGGCCGGGCCGGTATTCGTTGAACGAGAGGCACGCCGCGGCTGCGGTCTGCTGACCCGACATTTCGGTCGTCGGCTCCGTCGCAGCGGAGGGCGTAGAGGCTGAGGCGCCGACCAAAGCCAACAAAGCGGTGGCGGCAATCATAGCGATCTTCGTCACGGCTCTCTCCATCTTTGCCTGCCGGCCGATGCGTTTTGACAAGCGGCCGTCGCCAAAATCGGGTGGGAGGATGGGCTTCTGCCGTTTCGACGTTATTGCGCACTTCGGGCAATAACGTTTCAGTCTTCCCGTGATTGTTGCGAAGTGCGGCGGAACATTTCGCGCCGCTTCCAGATGCGCCGGCGCCGGAGCCCGAGGCTCAAGCCCAGTTGGCCGCGCGCGGCAGCGGCCGGCGCGACTCGATGAGCTGGGCGGCGGCCTCGGCCGGCTTGGGCTTCCCGAAGAGGTAGCCCTGCCCTTCGGCGCAGCCGAGAAGCCTAAGCAGCTCCAGCTGCTCGCGCGTCTCGATGCCTTCGGCGTTCAGACGAATGTCGAGGCTGCGGGCAAGCGCCGCAACGGCGCTGACGATCGCAGCCGCTTCCTGGCTCAACGGAATCTCGGAAACGAAGGAGCGGTCGATCTTGATCTTGGCGATCGGGAATTTGTGGATGTAGGTGAGCGAGGAATAGCCGGTGCCGAAATCATCGAGCGCGAAGTTCACGCCCATGCCGAGTACCTCGTCGATCGTCCTTCGGACGCCCTGGTTCTCGTGCAGGAGCACCGATTCGGTGATCTCAAGCTCCAGCCGCTCGGCGGGCAGGCCGGACCGCGTGAGCGCATGCTCTATCGTCCGCACCAGGTCGCCGCGAGCGAACTGAACGGGCGACACATTCACCGCGAGCTTGATCGTTGGCGGCCAGGCCGCCGCGGTGGCACATGCCTCCTCCAGCACCCACGCGCCAAGCCGCTGGATCAAGCCCGACGCCTCGGCGATCGGAACGAACTCGGCCGGCGAGATGAAGCCGAGCCGCGGATGATTCCAGCGAAGAAGCGCCTCGAAGCCGGTGAGGCGCTCGTCGCAAAGATCGACCTGCGGCTGATAATAGAGCTCGAAGTCGCGCCGCTCGAACGCTTCCCAGAGCTCCGATTCGAGGTTCTGGCGCTTGGCGAGGCCGACCGCCATTTTCGGGTCGAAGCACGCCAGCCGGTTGCCGCCATTCGCCTTGGCGGCATAGAGCGCCGTGTCCGCGCGCTTCAGCACGGCGAGCGGATCCTCGTCGGCCGCTTCCGCCTCGGCGATACCGAAGCTCATCGCCACGATCTGGCGGCGGCCGGAGAGATCGTAGGGCTCGTCGACATTGGCGATGAGATTCTCGGCAAGGGCGCGTGCCCGTGCACCAGCATCGCCGCCGGAGCAGACGATCGCGAAATCATCGGCGCCGAAGCGGGCGACCAGATCGCCCGGCGGCAGAAGCCTGCGCGTTCGCCCGGCGACGGCCTTCAGCGCGAGGTCGCCGACGTCGTGCCCGAGCGTGTCGTTGATGTTCTTGAACCGGTCGACGTCGAAGCAGATCACCGCGCAGGAAGCGCCGCTCGAGCGCATGCGACGAAGCGCGACGTCGAGCGCCTCGAGGAACTGGTTGCGATTGGGTAAGCCGGTCAACGTATCGAAGCGCGCGAGGTAAGCGATGCGCGCCTCCGCCTCACGCTCCTCCGTCGCGTCGACGAAGGTCAGCGCGGCGACGAACGTGTCCGGCAGCGCCACTCCGGAACGGTCGAGGCCCCCGGCGAGGCGCGACGGCGTAACGACATATTCGAGTACCGCCGCCTGGCCGTTGCGCCGCCGATAGCGGAATTCCTGATTCTTTGCCGCGCGCCAATCTCCGCGGCGCGTCGCATCGATTGCGGCCCGCATCGCATCGCGAAGGTGCGCGGGAAGGAACGCGGCCGCCTTACGGCCGACGAGATCGGAGGGCGTCTCCAGGATGCGCGCGGCCGAGCGGCTCGCGGCGCGTATCGTACCGCTTTCATCCGCCACGACGACACCGGCGAAATTGTCCTCCACCACGCGATCGAGGATCGTCTGGGTGTTCTCAGCCCGGTTGTGCGCGATCAGGATCAGGATGCGGCGGAAGTCGATCTCGCGCAGAAGCGTAAGCAAGGCAAAACCGCAGAGCGTCGCCTGCCAGGCGCCGGTGGCCGGCAGGATGGGCCAGAACCTTTGAACCGCGAAGGCGACGACCTCGACCGCAAGCGACGACAGCGCGAGAAGGCCGAGCAGATATGTCCATCGAAGCCGGCCGACAGCGAGAAAGAGAAGCGAGATCGCCAGGATGCCTGCAATCGAAACGAGCTTGCCGGTGCCGGTGAGCGCGCGGCCCTCGGCGATGCTCTCGGCGCTCAACGCCTGTAGAAGCGAGCCCGAGATCGACCCGTAGATCGGCACGTTGAAGAAATCGCGGAGCTCGACCGCGCTTGCGCCGACGATGATCTTCTTTCCGGCGATGCGGTCGGCCACGACGTCGCCGCGCAGGACATCGACCACCGAAACGCGGTCGATGTGGTCCGCGCGTATGCCGAAGTCGACGGCGAAGCTTCGATCGACGGTGCCCGCGCTACCACCAAGCAGCGCCGCCAAGGTCGGCAGCACCTCGCCATTGCTCCGATCCGCGAATTTCAGGCGCCGCGCCTTGCCGTCGGAATCGACGTCGACGTTCAGGCTGGCGATCCAGGCGTGGCGCGCGAAGACATCGATCGGACGATTGTGCACGAGAGCCGTCTCGCCGGGCCTCGACGTGCGGCTCTGGTCCAGCGCCGCAAGGATGACCGTGCCCCCTGCGCGCTCCAGCGCGGCGGCGAACGCCGCGTCGTCCGCAGGATCGGAGCGCGCACTGAAATCGACGTCGAAAGCGATCTCGGAGGCGCCGAGCGCGCGCAGATCATCGACGAGATCGGCATGGATGTGGCGCGGCCACGGCCAGCGGCCTTCCGCCAGGATGCTCTTCGCGTCGATGTCGACGAGGACGATGTCGCCGGTCGGCTGCCGCTTGGTCAAAAGGAAGCGAAGATCGGCGAGGGAATGATCGAGCGGGGCCAGCCATCCGGCAAGCATCGCCACCAGGACAGCCGGTCCGACGGCGAGCGTCGCGGGCAAGGAGCGAAGCATGATCTCACACCACCTGCCGTTCGAACGCCGACCCCGAAGGCCGACCGCTAATGCCCGCCAAGGCCAAGGCCGAGGCCGCCGACGTGCACATTCACACCGCTTCCGCCTCCGACACTGACGCCGACGCCGTTCGAGCCGCCGACACTCGCGCTGACCCCATTGCCGCCGCCGACGCTGGCGCTGACGCCGTTCGAGCCTCCGACACTCGCGCTGACCCCGTTGCCGCCGCCGGCGCCGGCGCTCACGCCGTTCGAGCCTCCAATGCTGGCGCCGATCCCGTCGCCGCCGCCGCTGCCTGCCGCGACCGCGCCTGAGTCTTCCGCGGAAGCGGTGTCGACTGCGCCCGAACCTGCGTCGGCGCGCCGGCTGCCTTCGAATACGACGAGATTGCCGCCGGATACCTCGGCTCTTTGGCCGGGCAGAACATCCACCCGCTTACCTGTCCTCAGCACCACGACCTCGACGATCCCGCGCGTAACGGAGACAGAGTCGCCGTTCGCGCCGGCGCGGACGGCAAAGTGCGTGCCCTTCACGACGGCCGCGAGGTTGGAGGTCTTGACGGCGAAGTGCTTGACGTTTCGCTTCTCAACGTCGACCTCGACCACGCCCATCACCTCGATCACGGTGGTGAACAGCCGGCTCGAGTTCCGGCGGCACCTGCATGATCGTGTTCGGCCCGACGATCATCGTCTCATCGCCGCGCTGAAGCAGCGCGCGGGCGTTCGCGCCGGTTGCAAGCATGGTGCCGGGCACGATCGTCCGCGTGTCGCCGAGGGAGACGGCTTTGGCGCCGGTGGTCTGGATCAAAATCCGCCCGGATGCCTGGACGATCGACCACGCACTGCCGTCGCCGGCGCTGGTGGCGCTGGCGAAGGTCGCGATCAGCATCGACGCCAAAATGAGCCTGAGCGTCCGAAACAAGGGGGCAACCTCCCACATTTCGCGCGTGGGCTTGTCTGCTGGTGCCAGCCTCGGTCGAAACTTTTAGCCCTTCCGAAAAGAAGTTCCTAAAGATCAACTCGAATTTGACGGAATTGCGACGGGACGCCAACACCGTAGAGCGCCCCGCAAAGTGCTGGGGATCGGCACTTCGCAAGCGATGCGCCCTGTCAGCCGCCTCTACCCGGCCGACCGGAGAACCGGAACGGGATCGCTCTCCGTTCGCCTGGCTGCGAGGGTCGGTCACCGGTAGGAAGTTGTTAACTTTCGTTGAGTTAACAAAGTCTTATCCTTGGGGCATGCCGCGATGCGTGAATGATTTCCGAGTCGAAGCCAATGCCGGTGACCCCGCCCGATCAGGATGGACTTGCCTTCGCTTGTCTACTTGACGGCGCAGGCGCTGCGAGCTCCCTCAATTGGGCTGGCGTCGAGGACTGGTCACCCGGCGACGGCGCCTTGTGGGTTCATCTTGACCGGGCATCGCCACGCGTCCGCAAATGGCTTTCGGAGCGCGACAACATCCCAAAAACCGCCCGCACCGCGTTGCTCGCGGAAGAGACGCGACCAAGAGCCTTCACCGTCGACTCCGGGGCTGTCGCGATCCTGCGCGGAATCAACTTCAACGCCGGCGCCGAGCCCGACGACATGGTGGCGGTTCGCATTTGGGCGGACGCCCACCACGTGATTACCCTGCGGCAGCGGCGGCTGATGACACCGCGCGACATTCTGAGCGAATTGGTCGAGCGCCATACCGGCCCGCGAAATGCACCCGAGTTGTTCGTGGAGCTAGCCGTACGACTCACGCAACGAATGAACACTGTGATCATCGCGCTCGACGAACGGCTCGATGAGATCGAGGAGAGACTAGAAACGGCCGATTTGGGCCCGCTGCGGCGCGAGCTTACCGACTTGCGTCAGAGCTGCGTCGGCTTGCGGCGATACATTGGGCCGCAGCGGGAGGCGATGGCTCGGCTACAGACCGATCGACCCTCTTGGCTCGACCATGATCTTCAGAACGCGCTCCGCGAGTCTGCCGACCAACTGCAGCGCTACATCGAAGATCTCGATTCCGCGCGTGACCGCGCGGTCGTCATTCGCGACGAAATCGCCAACCGGCTCTCGGAGTCGACGAACCGAACCATGTATGCGCTGGCGATCGTCGCAGCCGTGTTCCTTCCGATCAGTTTCCTCACCGGGTTGCTCGGCATCAACGTGGGCGGGATGCCCGGGACCGAGAGCCACAGTGCGTTCTGGATTATCTGTGGCCTGCTTGTCGTCGTGCTGATTTTCGAGGTGGTGCTGTTCCGGCGCCTAAAGTGGCTATAGGAAGCGCCGCCATGTTCAGCTCCGCACACGCGCAGACAGGCACCCCGGAAGATCTTCAGTCGGCGTTGCCCGCCGATCTCTGGGCACCGGCTGCACAAATCCTCGACTACCTGCACGGGGTGTACGCAACGCTCGCGCACCAGCTCCTGTCGGCGACCGGTGTCGCTCAGCTGTGCGCGATCCTCCTCGCTGGCCTCGCCGCGATCGCCGTCTCGCGCCCGGTGCACGCAGTGATCGCTCGGCTGTTGCCGAGGGAGCCCACGACGCGCTGGGCGCGGGTGCGCGTGATCCTCGACCAGCTGGCGCTCCCCACGCTATGGGTCGTCGGCCTGTGGATTGCTTCGGCGGCGCTTGTCGGCCTCGGTTGGGGCAACGCCCTCGTACGCAGCGCCGCCAGCCTGCTGAACGCCTGGATCGTCATCAGGATCTTCTCCGGCGTGGTATCCGACCCGTTCTGGTCACGTGCTTTTGCCGTGGTTGCCTGGATCGTGGCGGCCCTCAACATCCTTCATCTGCTCGGCCCGACAATCAGTCTGCTCGACAGCGCGGCGATCACCTTCGGCAACACGCGTTTCTCGCTCTATCTTGCCCTAAAGGGGGGCGTGCTCGCGGTAGTCCTCCTTTGGATCGCATCGACGGCGGCCCGCGTCGCACAGTCGCGCATCCAAAAGACCGAGCGACTGACGCCCTCGGTGCAGAGCCTGATCGTTCAGACGATCCGACTGGCCCTCCTGTTTGCCGCCATAACAATCGCTCTAAATGCCGTTGGCATCGACCTTACGACTCTGGCCGTGTTCTCCGGCGCGATTGGCGTCGGCATTGGATTCGGCTTGCAGTCGATCTTCTCTAATCTGGTCGCCGGCATAATCATGCTGTTCGAGCGCAGCGTAACGGTCGGCGACTTCGTCGAGATAGAGGGCGGCATCACCGGCGAAGTGCGCGAGATCAACATCCGAAGCACCCTGATCACGACAAACGATAATATCGACATCTTGGTGCCGAATTCCGAGTTCGTGAACAATCGGGTCACCAACTGGACTTTGCGCGAGGCTATCCGCCGCGTCCGAATTCCATTCGGAGTCGCATACGGCACCGACAAGGAGCTGGTACGGACGGCTGCGCTCGAAGCAGCCGCCTCGCTCCCGCACCAGCTTACGGGGGCGAGGGCAAGCGAGGCGCAGGTTTGGCTCGTTGGCTTTGGCGACAGCAGTCTCGATTTCGAGTTGGTCGTCTGGCTGAATCCCGACGCAGTGAAGCGGCCGGCCAAGGTGGCCGCCGACTACAATTGGGCGATCGAGACCGCTCTCAAGAAGTACGGGATCGAGATCCCGTTCCCGCAGCGCGACCTACACATCCGATCCGGCGGGCTCCCGGTAACCGTCAACGCCGGCGAACGCTTTACGGCCTAGCACGGAAACGGCGCACACCGCTCACACCTCAAGAGCGGACGTCGCCGCTTGACAGCATCGGCCGCCCACCCGATTCTGGCTTTTGAGCGCGGGCGTAGTTCAGTGGTAGAACGTCAGCTTCCCAAGCTGAATGTCGTCGGTTCGATCCCGATCGCCCGCTCCAGCACCCTCCCGCGCCGCTCTGTATTTGCCTAAAGCGCCACGCTCGCCTGCCGAGAGCGAAGGTCGACGCCCCCGGCGCGATGGCCTAACATCGAAAACGGGCGGGGCGATCGCGAGGAGGAGAGCTTATGGCTCGGTATCGGATCGTCGCGTCGGCCGTCGTCATGGCGGTTGCGGCCGCCGCATCGATTGGCAACGCCGCACCGGCTGCGAGCGGCACGGCGGAGAAAGTCACGCAATCGGCGCAAGCGGCGGGCACGGGCGGCGCGCGCGCGCTTGAAGACAACGGCGCCATCTTCCAGGGCGACGATATCCGCACCGACCGCTCCGGCGAGGCGCAGATCCGCTTCGTCGACAATACGCGCGTCGTCGTCGGCCCGGGCGCTCACCTGACGATCGACGCCTTCGTCTTCAGCGGCAAGACGGCAAAGACGGTGACGCTCAACGCGGTGCGCGGCGCGTTCCGTTTCATCACCGGCAGCAGCCGCAAGCAGGCCTATCTCATCAGGACCCCGGTCGTGGCGGTCGGCGTGCGCGGAACCGGGCTCGACGGATTCGTGGAGCCGGGGACGGGCCGCACGACGATTGCCGTATACGAGGGCGCGGTGCAGCTCTGCGACGCGAACGGTCAATGCAGAGACTTCGGCAAGACCTGCGGCATCACCATCTCGCGGGGCGGCGGCTTTCAAGAGCCGACCCCGGGCTCGCGCGCCTTGCGCTTCCCCTTTGCCGGCTCGCAGGCTTCGCTGCTTCCCGATTTTCGTCTCGACGTTTCGGCCTGCCGCACCAATACGGCGCCGTTCCGCGACCCCATGGAGACGCACGGGGATAGAAGCACAGGAGGTGGCGGGTCTTCCGAAAGCGGCGGCGGGACGGACAGCGGTGGGGACGGCGGGACCCCCGGCAAGAGGTAGCCCGACGTCACGCGGGCAACTGAAAAGGGTGCAACGCGGTAAAGGCTCTGCTAAAAGCCGCGACCCATGCGCCTATTAGCCCAGCGATGGCATTGACCTCCCCAGCGCGCAACAACGTGTCGGAGAACGGACTGGACGCGGCCGACGGGGCTGCCGCCCGGCCCGGCCTCATGACGCTCGCGCTCGGCTCGCTCGGCGTTGTCTTCGGCGACATCGGCACGAGCCCGCTTTACGCCTTCCGCGAGGCGATCGCGGCGACGACGGGCGGCGATGTGATCCCCGGCCGCGGCGCCGTTCTCGGCGTGCTCTCGCTGATCCTGTGGACGCTGACGCTCATCGTCTCGATCAAATACGTGCTCGTTCTCCTGCGCGCCGACAACCACGGCGAGGGCGGCACGCTCTCGCTGATGGCGCTCGCGCAGCGCGGGCTCTCCAAGCCCTCGCGGTGGATCGTGCTCCTCGGAATCATCGGGGCGGCGCTCTTCTACGGCGACGCGACGATCACACCGGCGATCTCGGTGCTGTCGGCGGTGGAGGGTCTCGCCGTCGCCACACCGCGCCTCGAAAGCATCGTGGTACCGTTGACGATCGTGATCCTGATCGGCCTCTTCTCGGTGCAGCGTACCGGCACCGGGCGCGTCTCCAGCTTCTTCGGCCCGGTCACGGCACTATGGTTCGCCGTGCTGGCGATCTCGGGACTCTTCGCACTGGCGCGCGCGCCGTCCGTCCTCTTCGCCATCAATCCCTATTATGCGGTGAGCTTCCTCGTCACCCACAAATTCATCGCGTTCGTGACGCTCGGCGCCGTGTTCCTGGTGGTGACGGGTGCTGAGGCGCTCTACGCCGATCTCGGACATTTCGGACGGCGGCCGATTCAATTCGCCTGGTACTGCGTGGTCTTTCCGGCGCTGGCGCTCAACTATCTCGGCCAGGGCGCGCTGATCCTGAGCGACCCGAGCGCACGCGAGAATCCGTTCTTCCTGCTCTTCCCGGACTGGGCGGTCGTGCCGGTGGTCGTCCTCGCGACGGCGGCGACCGTGATCGCCAGCCAGGCGGTGATCAGCGGCACCTATTCGCTGACCCGGCAGGCGATTCAGCTCGGGCTGCTTCCGCGCATGCGCATCCTGTTCACGTCGGAGACGACGACCGGACAGATCTACGTTCCGCGCATCAACTGGCTCCTGTTCACGGCGGTGGTGCTGCTCACGCTGCTCTTCGAATCGTCGGCGAACCTGGCTTCGGCTTACGGCATCGCGGTGGCAGGCACGATGGTCGTCGACGCGACGCTCGGCATCATCGTGCTTCGATGCTGCTGGCACTGGCGTCTGCCCTCGGCGCTGGCGACGCTCGGCCCGTTCGTGCTCATCGCCACGATGTTCTTGTCAGCCAACTCTCTCAAGATCCCGAGCGGCGGCTGGCTGCCGATCCTCTTCGGCTGCGCGCTCGTCCTCGTCATGCTCACCTGGCGGCGGGGCACCGCCATCCTGGCGGAGAAGACGCGCCGCATCGAGGTGTCGCTCAGCGATCTCGTCCACCGACTCGACTCCAAGCCGCCACATCGGGTGCCGGGCACCGCCATCTTCCTGACCGGCAACCCGGAGGGAGCGCCGACGGCGCTCCTTCACAACCTCAAGCACAACAAGATCATCCACGAGCGGAACATCATCCTCACGATCCGCACCGAGCAGATGCCGCGCGTCGGGCCCGAGCAACGGGCGACGATCGCCGAGCTGTCGCCGTCCTTCCAGCAGATCACCATGACTTTCGGCTACATGGAGACGCCGAATATCCTCAAAGGCATCGCCGCCTGCCGCAAGCTCGGGCTCACCTTCGACATCATGTCGACTTCCTTCTTCATGTCGCGGCGCAGCCTCAAGGCGTCACCGCATTCCGGCATGCCGGTCTGGCAGGACAAGGTGTTCATCGCGCTCGCCGGGTCCGCCGATTCGGCGACCGATTATTTCCACATCCCGGCGGAACGCGTGGTGGAGATCGGCGCGCAGGTGACGATCTAGCCGCCGAGCACTGCCGGTCCTGCGCACCGACGACCGCGGCAAGCCCCTGGACCCGTTCTTGCCTTAGCCCGTATCAGGGGAACTGACTCGGGCTGAGAGGCGGCGCGATGCTTGAGACGATGTACCTGGCGATCCTGATCGGCGCCGGGCTCGTCATGGCGGCGGTCTTCACGAGCTGGATCGCGTTCCGCTTCGGCGCGCCGATCCTGCTGATCTTTCTGTCCGTCGGGCTTCTCGCCGGCGAGGACGGGCTCGGGCTCCAGTTCGACAACGCCGGCGCCGCCTACTTCCTCGGCAGCCTGGCGCTCGCCATCATCCTCTTCGATTCCGGCTTCGGCACACGGCTTTCCGCCTTCCGGCAGGCGGCGCTGCCGGCGATCACGCTCGCCACAATCGGCGTCGTGCTGACGACCGCTCTGGTCGGCGTCGCGGCGCATTTCGTGCTTCGCCTGGCGTGGCTGCAATCGTTCCTGCTCGGCGCCGTGGTGAGCTCCACCGACGCGGCGGCGGTATTCTTCCTGCTTCGCGTCGGGGGCATCCATCTTCGCGACCGCGTGCGCGCGGTGCTCGAAGTGGAATTCGGGCTGCAACGACCCGATGGCGATCTTCATCACCGTGACGCTGGTCGAGCTCATCGTCATGGGGACGCCGGAAGAAGGCGTGACGCTTGCCTTCGCGTTCGCCTTCGTGCGCGAGATGGGGCTTGGATTCCTGCTCGGCCTCGGCGGTGGGCTGGCCATCGTCAGGCTGGTCAACCGGCTCGACCTTGAATCCGGGCTCTATCCCGTGGTCGTGCTCGCCGCCTCGCTGGTGCTTTTCGGCATCGCCGGCGTGCTCCATTGCAGCGGCTTCCTCGCCGTCTACGTCGCCGGCCTGATCGCCGGCAACCGGCGGATCCGGCAGGCGCTTCTGCTTCGCCGCTTCCAGGACGGCATGACCTGGCTCGCGCAGATCGGCATGTTCGTCGTCTTCGGCCTGCTCGCCACGCCGTCGGAATTCCCGCACCTTCTGTTGCCGGGAATCGCGCTCGGCATTTTCCTGATCTTCGTGGCGCGGCCGATCGCGATATGGCTCTGCCTCTCACCGTTCCGCTTCCAGCATGCGGAGAAGACTTTCGTAGCGTGGGTGGGGCTGCGCGGCGCCGTCTCGCTTCTCCTCGGCATCCTGCCGCTCCTGTCGCAGCTTTCGAGCGGCCAGACGATCTTCAACGCCGCCTTCATCGTCGTGCTCGTGTCGCTGGTGCTGCAGGGCTGGACGATCCGGCCGATGGCGCGGCAGCTCGGGCTCATCATCCCGCCGACGCTCGGCCCCGTCGACAAGGTGGAGCTTGAGCTCCCCGGCACCGAGAACCACGAGCTCGTGGTCTATCACGTGGTGCCAGATAGTCCCGTCGCGCGCGGCGAGCGCATCCCGCGCTGGGCGCGGCCTTCGCTCGTCGTCAGGAAAGGCCAGTCGATGCGACCGCAATATGCCGGCCGCATCGAGGCGGACGACCGGCTCTATCTCTTCACGGCGCCGCGCAACATCCGCCTGCTCGATCGCCTGTTCGCCAGCCCCGCGCCGGTCGAGGACGACGACAAGGACTTCTTCGGCGCCTTCTTCATCGACACCGAACACACGCTGGCGGAGCTTTCGCGGGCCTACGGCATCGAGCCCGCCGGCGATCCGGCGACGCCGATCGGCGTCTTCATGCTGGAGCAGCTCGGCGGCCAGGCGGAGGTCGGCGACCGCGTGCCGGTCGGCTATCTGGAGCTCATCGTGCGCGACACCGACGAAAGCGGCAGCGTGACCGGCGCCGGGCTTGCCGTCGCGCCGGAGCCGGCGCCCGGCCCGGCGCTCTGGCCGGTTGTCGGCGCCGCCCTCGACTTCGCGCAGATGGTGCGCGGGCGCCTCGAGCGGCTGGGGCTGCGCTTGCCGAAACGCCCCGACTAAAAGAGCCGAAAGGCGCGCGGCGCCCGGCGGTCATGCGCAACGCCGTGCGCCGTCTTCTCCCAGGCCGAAGGCTTGCGGAAGAACTGAAAGAGCGCCTGCCACGCGGCGAGCGACATCAGCGCCCAGTAGAGCGGCAACAGCGGGATGTTCAGCGCAAGATGCACGACCCGCGCCGCGACGACGCCGCGCAAGGCCGAAACCGCCGCCGCGATGAGAACCGCCAAGAGGTTGCCGAGGTTCAAAGCAAGAAGCGCGATGGCGAGCGGGCCGGTCGGATAGCTGCCATCGACGTCGGCGATGATTGCGAGCGCGATGAACCAGAGCGAGATCGGATAGAGAAGCAGGCCGAGAACGCCGGCGGAGAGCACGCCGTGGACGGCGAGGCGCTGGCGAAGCGGCAGCCTGAGGCCCGGCGAGATGTCGCGACGAAGGCATAGGGCGACCGTCTGTATCCAGCCTTTGATCCAGCGGCGGCGCTGCGGCAGCCACTGGCGAAACGCGACCGGCGCTTCCTCATAGGTGTGCGAGAGGATGGTGGCGCAGGGATAGCCGAAGCGGGCGAGCCGGATGCCGAGGTCCGCGTCCTCGGTGACGTTGAAGGGATCCCACGCTCCGACCTTCTCCAGGACCGCGCGCGGAAAATGGTTGGACGTGCCGCCAAGCGGCAGCGGCGCGCCCCAATCCGCGAGCGCCGGCAGGAGCACCTCGAAATTCGCGGCGTATTCGACGGTGAACATGCGGGCGAGCCAGCTTCCCTCATTGTCGGGGATAAGCCGCGCCTGCACGCAGCCGAGCTCCGGCCGCTCGCGAAACGCCGCCGCCGCCCGGCGCAGCTGGTCGAGTTCCGGCCGGTCCTCCGCATCGAACACGACGACGTAGTCGCCGCGCGCGAAAGAGAGCGCATAGGCGAGCGCCTTCGGCTTGGTGCGCGGCCCGCCGGGCGGCACGACCACAACCTCGAACCGTGACGACGCTGCCGCGCGCGCGACCGCAGCGCGCGTCGCGCAATCGTCGGCCTCGACGATCAGGAGGACTTCGAGCTTGGTCTTCGGGTAGTCGAGACGCGAAAGGTGATCCGACGAGCTCGGGAACCACCGCCGCTTCGCGATAGAGCGGGACGAGCACGCTGTAGCGCGGAAGGCGCGCGTCGGAGAGTGGCTCGACGCGAAGCGCGCGCGTCCGGCGGAAGCGCCGCCGCGAGCTTCCAATAGCTGCAGTTCAAAAAGAACAGCGTGAAGAGGAGCCATATCGCGTCGAGCGTCGTAAGCGGCGCGACGAGGGCAAGCGCAAGCAGCGCCGCGGCGAGCGCCTTGTGCCCGCTTATGCCGGCCGGCCGCTCGCGGCCTGAAGAAAGCTGCGGCAGGGCGCGCGCCAGCCGGTTGACGGCGTAATGCGTCAGTGCCTGATGGCGGCGCGTCGCGATCAGGCCGCGGATCGCCTCGGGCATGGCGATGCGAAGGCGCGCGGAGAGCGCGGGCCTCGCCTGGAGGCGGCGTCTCAGAACCAAGATTTCCGCTGGCCGCGGCGCAAGCAGGAGGATGGTCGCGTCTTCGATCCGCACCAGCGCCGAAGAGGCGACGCGCACCGCCTCGGTCGCGAGCATGCCGGCATTGGCAATCGGCGTCGCACCCGAGAGGTCCTCGAGGAAGACAAGGCCGAGATCGTCGGCGAGCAGCGACCAATAGAGTCTCTTGTCGAAGCCGAGCGCGAAGAGCTCTTGCGTCGCTTCCGTGCCGTTCGACGCTGCCCGCCGCAGCGCCTCTCTCAGCATCGATTCCGGCACGCCGCGCCGCGCGAGGAATTCCAACTCCGGCGCGAGGATTTCGGCCGATTGCGCGTCGAAGACGAGGCGGACGCGCCCCTCTCGGCCGCGTGCCGGCCACGCCGACAAAAACCCTCTTCGCGCTGAAATCTGCAAGCCGGCCCCCGCTGCTTGCACCGCTTTCCGATACAATTCCCGTTTTCGTTGCGCTTTGGTAGTGATTTCTTGCGCCTTCTGCGGGAAAGTGGCCGTTCGCCGGTTGTGCCTTTCGGGCCACGGCAGGCGGGAAAGGCGGTTCGGACGGGGACCCGCCTTTGAAGCGCCGCAAGGCTCGTCTAGAGAGCAGCGAATGGGTGATGACGCACGGGGCGAGCGTCAGAGGCGGCTCGCAGAGGCCCTAAGGGCCAATCTGAAGCGCCGTAAGGCGCAGAAGCGCGAGCGTTCGGCCGATCTCCGGCCGACGACGCGGGGCGAAACGACGGCGGCGAAGGAGTCCGGCTGATGGATCGCATTCGAATTGCCGGCGGGCGCCGGCTGGTCGGCTCAATCCCGATCTCGGGCGCTAAGAACGCCACGCTGCCGCTGATGATCGCGAGCCTGCTCACGGATCAGCGGCTGACGCTCGAGAACGTCCCCGATCTCGCCGACGTGGGGCTCCTGAAGCGCATCCTCGCCAATCACGGCGTCGACTACATGGTGAGCGGCAAGCGCGCCACCGACAGCCCGAATGCCGGCGAGACGCTGACGCTTTCCGCCGAGAACATCGTCGACACGACGGCGCCCTACGAGCTGGTCTCGCGCATGCGCGCGAGCTTCTGGGTCGTCGGGCCGCTGCTCGCACGCATGCACGAGGCGCGCGTGTCGCTGCCGGGCGGCTGCGCCATCGGCACGCGGCCGGTCGATTTCTTCCTGATGGGGCTCGAGGCGCTCGGCGCCGAGATCGCGATCGAAGCGGGCTACGTCCTGGCGAAGGCACCGCGCGGGCTGATCGGCGGGCGCGTCCGCTTCCCGCACGCCTCGGTCGGCGCGACCCACACGATCATGATGGCGGCGCGCCTTGGCGAAGGGCGAAAGCGTCATCGAGAACGCCGCCCGCGAGCCGGAAGTCCGCAACCTCGCGGAGTGCCTGATCAAGATGGGCGCCAAGATCGAGGGCGCCGGCACCGATACGATCCCCGTCGTCGGCGTCGACCGCCTCGGCGGCGCCACGCACCGCGTGCTTCCCGACCGGATCGAGACCGGCACCTACGCGATGGCCGTCGCGGCGACCGGCGGCGACGTGCTGCTGCAGGGGGCGGAGCCCGATCTCCTGCGAAGCGCGCTCGATACGCTCGCCGCCGCCGGAGCGGAGATCAGCGAGACCAATGCCGGCATCCGCATCGCCAGAAACGGCGCCGGCCTTTCGCCCGTCGACATCGCCACCGCGCCGTTTCCGGGCTTTCCTACCGATCTGCAGGCGCAGTTCATGGCGCTGATGACGCGCGCCGGAGGCACGTCGGAGATCCGCGAGACGATCTTCGAAAACCGCTTCATGCATGTGCAGGAGCTCGCCCGCCTCGGCGCCGACATCCACCTCGACGGCCAGACGGCGACGGTGACGGGCGTGAAGCGGCTGACCGGCGCGCCGGTCATGGCGACCGACCTTCGCGCCTCCGTCTCGCTCGTCATCGCCGGCCTCGTCGCGGAGGGCGAGACGCTGGTCAATCGCGTCTATCACCTCGACCGCGGTTTCGAGCGGCTGGAGCAGAAGCTTTCCGCCTGCGGCGCGGAGATCGAGCGCCTGCGGAGCTAGCGGCCCCGCAACACCGGTTCTCGATTTTTCGGAATCGCACGCCGACGTTTACGCCGCTTTCCAGCTGCGCTTGCCCTTGCCGCAGCGACGCCCTACCACGTCGGCGACCGACGCGCGGACCACGCCATGCCGGATGACGATCTGCTTCGCCTCATCGCACTCGACACGGAAGATCTGGCGATCCTTTCCGCGCACGTCCAGGACGCGGTGCTGAAGGTCAGGGACCTGCACTGGCTTTCGGGCGACCGCCACTTCGTGCTCGTCATGAACCGCTTCGTCTGGGAAGCGACGGGCGCCGCCGCCCGGCGCCGACGCGAATACATACGCCGCCGCGCGGCGCTGCATTTCGCGCGCGTCACCAAGGTGCAGTCGACGGGGATCGGCCGGGGAAACCCGGAGGCGGTGCTCAATCTCCTCGCTGTCCGCTTCGAGCCCGGCGAGAGCCCGTCGGGCGAGGTCGTGCTCGAATTCGCGGGCGGCGCCGCAATGCGGCTTTTCGTCGAGGTGCTCGAGGCGGAGCTGACCGATCTCGGACCCGCATGGTCCACGCCGCATGCGCCGCGGCACATGCTCGCCTGAGACGATGGCGATCCGCCTCGATTCCAGCGATCCCGACTTCGAGACGCGCTTCTCGGCGCTGCTTGCGGCGAAGCGCGAGGTGGCGGAGGACGTCGAGGCGACGGCGCGCGCGATCGTCGAGGACGTGCGCAGCCGCGGCGACGCGGCACTCCTCGCCTACACGGAAAAATTCGACCGCTTCGCGCTCACGGCCGAGCGTCTGCGCATCACGGATGCGGAGATCGACGAAGCGGAACGCGCGGTGGAGCCCGCATCGCGCGAAGCGCTCGCCGTCGCGCGCGACCGCATCGAGGCGTTTCATCGTCGCCAATTGCCGAAGGACGACCGCTACACGGACGCGCTCGGGGTCGAGCTCGGCCACCGCTGGACGCCGATCGACGCGGTCGGGCTCTACGTGCCGGGCGGGACGGCCGCCTATCCGAGCTCGCTGCTGATGAACGCGGTGCCGGCCAAGGTGGCTGGGGTTCCGCGCATCGTCATGGCCGTGCCGACGCCGGACGGAATCTTGAATCCGCTCGTGCTTCACGCCGCGCGGCTTGCCGGCGTCGACGAGATCTATCGGATCGGCGGCGCGCAGGCGATCGCCGCGCTCGCCTACGGCACCAAGACCATCGCCCCGGTCTTCAAGGTCGTCGGCCCGGGCCGCGACTATGTCGCCGCGGCCAAGCGGCTGGTCTTCGGAACGGTCGGCATCGACATGATCGCCGGGCCGTCGGAGGTGCTGGTCGTCGCCGATGCCGACAACGACCCCGACTGGATCGCCGCCGATCTTCTGGCGCAGGCGGAGCACGACGCCGTCGCGCAGTCGATCCTGATCACCGATTCCGCAGATCTCGCAGACCGGGTCGCCAGCGCCGTCGAGAAGCAGCTCGCCACGCTGCCGCGCGGAAAAACCGCCGCCGCGAGCTGGCGCGACTTCGGTGCGATCATCGTCGTTTCATCGCTCACACAGGCGCTCGACCTTTCGAACCGCGTCGCGCCCGAGCACCTGGAGCTTGCCGTGGCCGACCCCGAAGCGCTCTTGCCGCAGGTCAGAAACGCCGGCGCCGTCTTCCTCGGACGCCTCACGCCGGAAGTGATCGGCGACTATGTCGGCGGAACGAACCATGTGCTCCCGACCGCGCGCGCGGCACGCTTCGCCTCGGGCCTCTCCGTGCTCGACTTCGTCAAGCGCACATCGATCCTGAAGCTCGGGCCCGAACAACTCCGTGCGCTCGCCGAGCCGGCGATCACGCTTGCCGAGGCGGAGGGATTCGATGCGCATGCGCGCTCGGTCGCGATCCGCCTCAATCGCTGATCGGTTCGCGCGATGAGCGCCGCAAAACAGGAGCGCCTGATCGCCGTCACTCTCGACGATGCCTCGTTCGGACGCGCATCGCCGGACATCGAGCACGAGCGCGCGGTCGCCATCTACGATCTCGTCGAGGAGAGCAGCTTCGCGCTTCCCGAGCATGCCGGGCCCTACAAGCTGGTGCTCAAGCTCGTCGATCAGCGCCTCGTCTTCGACGTGCGCGCGGCCGACGATGCGCCGCTCATCGCGCATGCGCTCTCGCTCACGCCCTTCCGCAGAATCGTGAAGGATTACTTCCTGATCTGCGACAGCTACCGCCAGGCCATCCGCTCCGGATCGCCGAGTCGCATCGAGGCGATCGACATGGGCCGGCGCGGCGTCCACAACGAGGGCTCCGAAATCCTGAAGGCGCGGCTGAAGGGGAAGGTCGAGCTCGATTTCGACACCGCGCGCCGGCTGTTCACGCTGATCTGCGTGCTCCACTGGCGCGGCTGATCTTGTCCGGCGGCGAAGTCGAATCGGTGCTCTTCCTCTGCGGACGGAACGCCGTGCGCTCGCCGATCGCCCGCGCGCTGACGGAGAGCTTCTATCCCGGACGCTTCCGCACCGCTTCCGCCGGCGTCGCCCCGGGCGACCGCGACCCCTTCGTCGACGCCGTCCTTGCGGAGATCGGGGTCAGTCTCGGCGAGCACCAGCCGATCGGGCTCGAAGCGCTCGACGATCTCGACTTCGACCTCGCGGTGACGCTTTCGCCGGAGGCGCATCACCGCGCGCTTGAGCTGACGCGCACACAGCCGATCGCCGTCGAATACTGGTCGACGCCCGATCCGACCACCGCGTTCGGATCGCGCGACCAGATCCTCTTCGCCTACCGCGATCTGCGCGAACGCATCGCCGCCCGGCTAAGGGAGCGCTTCGGCGCGCCAACCGGCTCGCCGACGGATTCGCCGGCCGGTTCTTGAGTTCACAGAGTTCGCGTCATGCGTTAGGAGGTCGCGTCGCCGACCGCGTTTTCGAAGGTTCGACCCGTCCGGGTACCGCAATGCTCAAAGTCGCCAACGATCGCCCCCGCCTCATTCTCGCGTCTGCTTCTCCGCGGCGCCTGCAGCTGCTCGGCCAGGTCGGCATCGAACCCGACAAGCTGCTTCCCGCCGACATCGACGAGATGCCGCAGCGCCGGGAGCTGCCGCGCGCGCTCGGGCGACGGCTCGCCTACACCAAGGCGGAGACGGCAAGGCGCATCGCCGAGCGCGACCCGGCACTCCGCGGCTCCTTCATCCTCGGCGCCGATACGGTGGTCAGCGTCGGACGGCGCATCCTCCCCAACCCGCAATTCACCGATGAGGCCGCCGCCTGCCTTCGGCTCCTTTCCGGTCGCGGCCATCGCGTCTACGGCGCGCTTTGCCTGATCACGCCGAGCGGCAAGGTCAGGAACCGCATCGTGGAGACCAAGCTCCGCTTCAAGCGGCTGTCGCGCGAGGAGATCGAGACCTACCTCGCCTCCGGTGAATGGGAGGGCAAGGCCGGCGGCTACGCGATCCAGGGGCGCGCCGGCGCCTTCGTCAGCCGGCTCGTCGGCTCCTACACCAACGTCGTGGGGCTGCCGCTCTACGAGACGATGGCGCTTCTCGCCGGCGAGGGCTACCCGGTCTACGACCGCTGGGCGATCCCGTCGTGACGGGCGCAGGCCGCGAACCACCAAATCCTGCCGCCGAGCGACCGCGCCGCAAATGCCCGATCTGCGGCAAACCGGCGAGCGAGGACGCCCGCCCCTTCTGCTCGCGCCGCTGCGCCAACGTCGACCTGAACCGCTGGCTTTCCGGGACCTACGTCATCCCCGCGCCCGAGGAGGAGCCGGCGGAGGACGAGGACGCCGGCGAAATAGCGGCAAATCACATTTGGATGCGCCATTTCGGCGGTTTGACGAGCCCGGGAAAAGAGTCTCTATCTTCCGCCAGGATGAGGGGCGGGAGGTCGTGTGTCGGCCGAGAATTCCGAGAAAGGGCAGCCCGGGGACGCCGCGGCGCAGCCGGCGGCCCCGGCGCGCAAGCAGCATCGCCTGGCCTACGGCATCGAGCGCATCGGCCTGATTCCGCTGCGCTTCCCGTATCTGAGCCTGTTGTCCTGATCGCGCTTGGCGTCGCCGCAGCGTTCGGCGTGACGCGGCTCAAGGTCGACGATTCGCTCTCGCAGCTGTTCCGCTCGAACACGCCGGAGTTCAAGCAATTCGTCGACGTGACGGAGCGCTTCCCGTCGAGCGAGTTCGACGTCCTCGTCGTGGTCGAGGGCAAGTCGCTGCTTGAGCGCGAGTCGCTGGAAAAGACTACGCGACCTCGTCACCGACCTGCAGCTCATCGACGGCACGCGCGGCATCATCTCGCTGTTCTCGGCGCGCACGCCGCCGGAAGCGGGGCACCTGCCCGGCCCGCTCTTCCCCGAGACGCTGCCCGAGGGCCCCGCCTACGACCAGCTCATCGAACGGGTGAAATCGAACGAGATCCTGCGCGGCAAGCTTCTCTCCGAGGACGGCACGCTGGCGCTGATCGTGCTTGCGCTCGAGCCGTCGGTCGCGGGAAGCGGCGAGATGAACGGCGTCGTCAAGCAGATCCGCGACGCAATGTCGTTCGACCTCGAAGGCTCCGGGCTGACGGCGCAGCTTTCCGGCGTGCCGATCATGCAGCTTGAGATCAGGAACGCGGTCGAGCGCGACCGGCTGATCTACAACGCCTTCGGTTTCGCCGCCGGCTGCCTGATCGCCATCATCTTCTTCCGCCGCGTCTCCTTCATGATCATCGCGGCGGGCCCGCCTCTGATCGCCATCCTGCTCGCGCTCGGCGCGCTCGGCTGGCTCGATTTCCGCCTGAACATGTTCCTGAACGTGATGACGCCGCTCATCATGGTCATCAGCTTCGCCGATTCGATGCAGCTGACGTTCGCCGCGCGCGACCGGCTGATCGCCGGCGAGGACAAATACACCGCCTTCCGCAATGCCGTGCTGGTGGTCGGGCCGGCCTGCGTGCTGACCCATGGCACGGCGGGCATCTCGTTCATTGCGCTGCAGTTTTCCTCCTCCGACCTGATCCGCACTTTCGGCGAGGCGGGGCTGGTCGCAACCGTCATCGCGCTTCTCGGCGTGCTCATGCTGGTGCCGCTTCTCGGCGTGCTTCTCATCCGCAAGGAATCGGTCTTCGCCGCCAAGGTCCGCGCCGGCGATGCAGGCGTGAACGCGCTCCGCCGCTTCTGTCGCTGGGTCGCGGTCCGCATGGTGAGCCGTCCCGGCCTCTACAGCCTGATCGGCGTTCTCGTCGTCGGCGGCCTCGCCACCGTCTACGCCACGCTCGAGCCGCGCTACCGGCTCGCCGACCAGGTGCCGGACAAGGAACAGGCGGTCGCGGCGTCGAGCCGGCTCGACGCCAAGCTCACCGGCGCCAACCCGATCGACGTCCTGATCGAGTTCCCGAAAGGCGCCTCGCTCTACGCGCCGGAAACGCTCGACACGATCGCCGCGGTGCATTCGGCCGTCGAAGAGCAGGCGGGCGTCGGCAACGTCTGGTCGCTCGAGACGCTGAGGCGCTGGCTGCAGGAGAAGGCCGGCATCACCGACGTCGCCACGCTCAAGGAATACGTCGACATCCTGCCTGAGCACCTGGTCCGCCGCTTCATCTCGGCGAACGAGGATTCCGTCGTCGTCTCCGGCCGCATTCCCGACGTCGACGCGAGCCAGCTCCTTCCCGTCATCGACCACCTCGACGAAACGCTCAACGCGGTGCGCA
The DNA here is from genome assembly GCA_963778625.1 of uncultured Alphaproteobacteria bacterium. Classification (GTDB taxonomy): domain Bacteria; phylum Pseudomonadota; class Alphaproteobacteria; order Rhizobiales; family Afifellaceae; genus DASWJZ01. The sequence goes on along the minus strand of CAVZVB010000016.1, from coordinate 82,637 downwards.
AGGCGCATCCGGGCTATCAGATCGCGGTGACCGGCCTTTCGGCGATCGCGGCGCGGAACAGCGCCAACATGATCGGCAAGCTGAATCGCGCGCTGACCATCGAGATCGTCTTCGTGGCCGCCTTCATCGGCCTCGCCTTCCGCTCGGTCATCGTGATGCTGCCTGTCGATCCTGCCGGGCATCTTCCCGATCGTGCTCTCCGGCACGCGTGCTGTGGGCCTTGGGCGACGGGCTGAATTTCGCGGCGGTCGTGGCGCTGATCGTATCCTTCGGCCTCGGTCTTTCCGCGACGATCCATTTCCTCAACCGGCTCAGGCTCGAGGATCGACCCCGACGCCGATCCCGGCGTCGGCGTGGAGCGGGCGACCGTGCTCGTCGGACCGGCGCTGATCCTGACTTCGGTGGTGCTCGCCTGCGGGCTTGGCCGTGACGGTGCTTTCAGACCTGCCGTCGCTCAGGACGTTCGGCTGGCTCAGCGCCTTCGCCATGATCGCGGCACTCGTCGCCGACCTTCTGATCCTTCGGCCGACGGCGATGTTCCTGTTTCGGCTTGGACGCCGTATCCGCCGGCCGGTCGCGACGGCCGCCGCCGAATAGCGGTCAGCCCGTCCGCTTAAGCTTTACCGAAACCTCCGTCACCTCAAGGCCATTCGGCGTGATGGTGACGGTCTGGTTGCTGCCGCTGGTGATGACCGTCACGCGCGCGGTGAAACGCTTGTCGGTGCTTGCGACGATCGCCTTGATCGTCCCGCTGCTAGCGCGGCCTGTGACCCGTCCGGTGATGCCGTAATTGGCCTCACTCCAGGTGCCGGTGATGGCGCCGGCGGCCGGATTGTATCTGATGTCGCTCTTCACGATCAGCCGGGTGCTGTCGGTCGCGCAGGTCAGCGTCTGGACGAGCCTGTTACCGTCCCCGCCTACCTCGTAGTTGGCGGTGCAGCGAATGCGCTCCGTCTCACCCGTCGACCAGCCGATCGAGCCGTCGCCGCGCCACGCGCCGGCGAGCCCCGTGAAAAGGCCGGCCGCCAAGACTTCCGGCGCGGCGATCGCCCAGGAGGACGCGAGAAGCGCCGCCGCAACGGCGACCTTGGAGAACACAAGAAATCGCGCCTTCGAGCAAAAAGCCATGATCCCCTGCCCCCTTTGATTGCAGGTGGTTTCCGCGCAGCCGTATCGGCTTAGCGGATTTGAGCCCGCTCTTCCGAATTGTCCCCTCGAAACCGACGATAGCCTCATCCTCCCCGTTTCGGCAACAACTTGGCAGTCGTAGCTTTTTGCGCGATCCGGTACACGTGCGGAATCGCCACACCCCGGCCGGCGGCCGAGTGTGGACAGCCTTTCGGCGAGCCGATATAACCCGCCCGCCTTGCCGCCCGAGGCGCGCGGCGCGAGCGGCCGGGAAGCCAGCCCAGGTAGCTCAGTTGGTAGAGCAGCGGACTGAAAATCCGCGTGTCGGTGGTTCAAATCCGCCCCTGGGCACCAATCTTTTCAATGAGTTACGTCGCTCGGCAGCCGGTCCAATCGTCGTTAGGTAACATCATGGGCTACGGCCGGCATATCTCCCGTCTTATGTATCAACAGCGCCGCGGGCGGAGCTTTGCTCCGATGCTGCGGCCATGAACTGGCTAGGGCGTGAACTCATAAACGGCGCGCTGGATGTGCGACGTCCGCTTCGCCCAATGCGGACATAGGCGCCCTTCCGAGCCACTTCCGAGATGCGCTACAAACAGACAAAAATCGATAGGCAGAGCTAAAGTGATCGATCGGATTGCGCGCCAATCGGGCATCAAAGATGGCTTTGGGTTAGATTGATCGCGGGCACCGTAAAGTCTCCGGTCGCTCAAACTTGGGGGAGCCGTAAACGTGCGCTATGAAATGCCGGGAGCCGTCGAGGAGGTTGCCCGTCTTCTGTCGGGGGAAGAGGGCGTCATCCGCATCCTCGCGGGGGGGACTGACGTCATCGCTCAATTGAACTCCGGATTTGTTGAACCGGATTTGGTCATTGATATCAAAGGCCTGCCGGGTTTTCGGGACATTACCGCGGAAAATGGCGGCTACCGCATCGGAGCGGCGGTTCCTTGCGCCGAAATGAGCGAGCATCCTGGCTTGAAAGCGCTATGGCCGGGGGTCGTGGAAGCGGCCGCGCTGATCGGTTCCACACAAATCCAGGGGCGTGCGACAATCGTCGGCAATCTTTGCAACGGCTCGCCAGCCGCCGACAGCGTTCCGGCGCTGGTGGCTGCCGATGCCGTAGCGACCATAGTCGGCGCTGGCTGGCCGCCGCGAACTGGCCGTCGCCGCCATTCCTTCCGGCCCGGGAAAGACGGTGCTGGGCCGGTCGGAGATCATAGAGTTGGTCTTCCTGCCTGCGCGTCCGCCACGATCGGCAGACGCCTATCAGCGTTTCATACCGCGCACCGAGATGGACATCGCGGTGGTCGGCGTCGGCGTCAGTCTCACCCTCGATGAAGGCGGAGCCTGCACCGCCGCGCGCGTGACCTTGGGCGCCGCCGCCCCGACCGTCATCCTCGTGCCCGAAGCCGCAAAGGTACTGATCGGCTCTACGCTCGACACAGCGAAGATGGACGAACTCGCTCAGGCGGTGTCCGATGCGTGCCGGCCGATCGACGACAAACGCGGCACGATAGCATTCAGAAAGAAGGTTGCAGGAGTGCTCGCGCGCCGCGTCGCGATGGTTGCCTTCGATCGCGCGGGAGGCAAGTCATGAGCAGCATTCGCGTCACGGCGACGGTCAATGGGGATCCGGTCGAGGTACCTTTGCCGACCCGAAGAAACGCTCCTCGACGCGTTGCGCGATCGGATTGGCTTGACCGGCTCCAAGGAGGGCTGCGGGACCGGCGACTGCGGCGCTTGTACGATTACGCTCGACGGGCGCCTTGTTTGTTCCTGTCTGGTTTTGGGCGCCGAAGCGGACGGCCGGTCCATCGGCACGATCGAAGGCATCGCGCAGGGGGAAAGGCTCCACCCGCTGCAACAGAAATTTCTCGAACACGCCGCGCTCCAATGCGGAATCTGCACCCCCGGCTTCATCGTTGCGGCGAAAGCGCTCTTGGAACGCAACCCGGACCCGACGGAAACCGAGGTCAGATACTGGCTGGCAGGCAATCTTTGCCGGTGCACCGGCTACGACAAGATCGTTCGCGCCGTACTGGCTGCCGCCGCTGAGATGAGGGCAATGTGAAATGTCTGATCTCGATCGATTGACGAAGACATCCGGTTTCAAGGTTGTCGGAACCCGCCCGGTCCGTCCCGACGGAGTTGAGAAAGTCACCGGTCGGGCCCGCTTCGGCGCCGACGCCGTCGCGCCTGGCATGCTGGTCGGATCGGTGTTGAGAAGCCCACACCCGCATGCGCGCATCGTATCCATCGATACATCGAGGGCGGAGGCGCTTCAGGGAGTGAAGGCGGTCATCACGGCTTCAGATTTCGGCGAAGCTCCCCCGCGTCATCGCGACCGTCTGCACAATGTGATCGCACACGAGAAAGTCCTGTACGAGGGCCACGCGGTTGCCGCCGTTGCCGCAACCGACAAGTCGGTCGCGAAGCAAGCTCTGAAGCTCATCGACGTCGAGTATGCCGTTCTGCCCCACGTCATCGATGTGGAAGAGGCGATCAGACCGGATGCGCCGCTCGTCAATGAGGGCCTCTATACGGCGGGCGCCGATCCGAAACCGACCAAGCCCTCCAACATCGCTGCGCGCAGCGAATTTGGTCATGGCGACATAGAAGCGGGGTTTGCCGCGGCCGACGTTGTGATCGAACGGACCTTCAAGACCGAGGCGGCTCACCAAGGCTATATCGAACCCCACGCCTGTGTCGCGAGTTTCAACAGCGATGGCAGCGCCGACTTGTGGTGCTGCACACAGGGGCATTTCCTGGTCAGAGACACGTGTGCCGAACTCTTGGGGATCGATGTTTCGCGCCTGCGGGTAACGGCATCGGAAATCGGGGGCGGATTTGGCGGCAAGACGGTCGTCTACCTTGAGCCCCTGGCGCTTGCGCTTTCACGCAAGGCAGGGCGGCCTGTCAAAATGACCATGAGCCGGGCCGAGATCTTCAAGGCAACCGGCCCGACGTCGAGCTCGCATATGCGCGTTAAGATCGGCGCCACCAAGGACGGCCGGATCACGGCGGCGGATGCTGAGCTTTATTACCAGACTGGCGCATTCGCGGAGGTGTTTGCCCAGCTCGGCGCCATGTGCGCGTTTGCCTGTTACGGTTTGGAGAATGTCCGGGCGGTCGGCTACGAAGTTCTCGCGAACCGGCCGATGTGCGCCGCCTACCGGGCACCGGGCGCGCCGATCGCTGCGTTTGCGGTTGAAAGCGTTGTCGACGAGATCGCGCGCGCGATCGACATGGATCCACTGGAGTTCCGGCTGAAGAACGCCGCCAAGAAGGGCGACCGGGCGTCCTACGGCCCGGTCTATCCGGAGATCGGGCTTATATCGGCGCTCGAAGCCGCCAAAGCCCATCCGCACTATTCCGCGCCGGTCGCGGCCGGAATTGGGCGCGGCGTCGCCGCCGGATTCTGGTTCAATTTCGGCGGGCTGACCTGTGTGTCCCTCAACGTGAATATCGACGGCACGGTAACACTCTCGGTCGGCCGTCCCGATATCGGCGGATCACGCGCAGCGATGTGTCAGATGGCCGCCGAGGAGCTCGGTATTCCCTATGACAATGTGCGCACGATTATCGCGGATACCAGCTCCCTGGGATTCAATGACACCACCGACGGAAGCCGCACTACGTTTGCCAACGGCATTGCAATCATCGAGGCTGCTCGTTCCGCCATCCAGGACATGTGCGGCAGGGCCGCCAGACTGTGGGGGATTCCGGAAGACGCGGTGATTTGGGAAGACGGCGCGGCGCGGCCGGCCGGGCCCAATGCAGGAGAGTTCGAGCCGATGACCATCGCCGATCTCGCCAAAACCGCCGAAAAGACGGGCGGACCGATCGCGGGCCATCATGAGGTCAACGCCGAGGGCGCCGGCGTCAGCTTCAGCGTACATATCGCGGACGTCGAGGTCGACCAGGAAACGGGACGGATTTCCGTGTCCCGCTACACCGTCGTTCAGGACGCCGGTAAGGCGATCCACCCGGATTATGTCGAGGGGCAGTACCAGGGCGGTGCGGTGCAGGGCATCGGCTGGGCCATCAACGAAGGCTATTGCTACGGGAAGGACGGAAAGCTGCAAAACCCCAGCTTCCTTGACTATCGGATGCCCGTCGCCTCGGACGTGCCGATGATCGATGCAAAGATCATCGAGATACCGAACAGGGGGCACCCATACGGCGTCCGCGGCGTCGGAGAGACGGCAATCGTGCCGCCGCTCGCAACAATCGGTAATGCCGTGCGCTCCGCGATCGGCCTGCGCATCGACGAAATACCCATGACGCCGCCAATCGTGTTGCAGGCGATCGAAAAAGCGAATGGCGCAAGCTGATGGTCAAGGTCGTCCTGTGGGGTGGCCTTCGTAATCTCGCCGATGGCGCTTCAGAATTGGAGGTGGAGGCGACAACCATCCACGAAGTCGTCTCCCGGCTGGGCGCGGACTTTCCCGGCCTTCGAACTCACCTGGCCGAAAACGTTTCCATTGCCGTTGATGGCCAGATCTACCGAGATTCCTTGTTTGTGCCGCTGAAACCGGATGCAGAGGTGTTCCTGCTACCAAGGCTTGCCGGCGGATGATCTCGCAAAAAACGCTCTGCCCGCAATGTCTCGATTGGGTCAGAAGCGGGCGCCGACAGCGCGGTCAGAATGTCCGCTTCACCCTCTAAAGCAGACACGCTCCGCGTCAGCCCCGACTTCAGTAAAGCGCCATAACCGGAAGCCGACATCCCCGCAGCAGCGGCTGGCCACATGCGATGCGCCAAGCGCCCTAGGTCAGCTTGTCGAGGGGGTTTTCCAGGCGGTTGGCCAGCGAGGATAGCAGCACGATCGCGGCGTTCACAGCAAGCTGATCCTCGCGGAACGCAAGGCTGAGTTCGAAGCAGCCCTCGGCTTCGCCAATGGCGATCGCCGGCACCGCGTCGTTGGCGACCGCGATACCCGTGATCCGGCTCTGCGTGAAGTCGCGCAAGATCAAGCTGGGCATCGCGTTGCTGCCGGCGAGGTGCGGCCTCGAGGCACGGCAAAGGTCAGGGTCGCAATAGGTGACGCGGCGTCCGCCCAAACCGATCTCAACCAGCACCACAATGCTTTCGGCCTGTTTCACGGCGCGCAGGGAGGCCGCACAGAATCCGGCCGCCAGCACATGTGGATCCAAAGCTGTCCCGAACCGGTCGATGAGACTCTCGAAGGCGGCGGATTTGCACCGGGCTGTGACCAGGGAAAGCCCCGCCGAGGTGGTTGCCCGCGTCGCGCCCCCCGGCAGCATGTCAAGATCCTTGACGTGGATCGGTTGCGAGATGCCGCGGGCGACGAGCGCGGCGAGGTCGATATTCCTTTCGGAGGCTGCGCGCCGCGCCTTCGGCGACGCCAGCACGCGGCCAGGCGCGACAGCAGCAGAAGGCGCCGAAGTCACGCCGGGTGCTGGACGCTCGGCGGTAAGCGCTGGAGCAGGCATAGATGGCCGGACCGAATTGGGTTCCGGCGCCGATGCAGCGGCGGGGCGCGCGCCGGCCGCCGTCAGGTCGGGTTTCTCGGCGGTGATGACCGCGACCACCTGGCCCACCGGAACGCTCTCGCCGGCACTCGCGCGCAGCTCGGCGACATAACCGTTGTGGCCGGCTGGAACCTCTATGGTGGACTTGTCCGTCTCCACCTCCATCAGCACCTCGTCGGCCGTGACGATATCGCCCGGCGCCTTACGCCAAGCGACGAGCAGCCCCATGTCCTGAGCCATCCCCAGAGCCGGCATGATGACGTCAAACATCATGGACGAGCTCTCCGCGGCAAATTCGGCGCGCCTTGTCGGCAACCCTCTCCGGCGTCGGCACGGTGAGGTCCTCAAGCACCGGCGAGAAGGGCACCGGAACGTCCATGGCGCCCATCCGGATGACCGGCGCGTCGAGGTGGTAGAAGGCCTTCTCGGCGATGCGGGCGCCGATCTCGGCGGTCACGCCAAAGCTCTGGTGCCCCTCGTCGACGACCATGGCGCGCGAAGTCTTGCGCACCGAGTTGAGGATCGTCGCCTCGTCGAGCGGCACGATCGTGCGCGGGTCGATAACTTCGGCACTGACGCCGTCGCCCTCGAGGATCTCGGCGGCCTTGAGGCAAACCTGCACCATCGACGAGGTGGCGACGATGGTCACGTCGCGGCCCTCGCGCAGCACCTTGGCCTCGCCGAAGGGGATCGTGTATTCGCCCTCCGGGACCGGCGCCTTGTCCTGGTACATCAGCTTGTCTTCGAAGATGACTACCGGGTTGTCGTCGCGGATCGCGGTCTTCATCAACCCCTTCGCCTCGTAGGCCGACGAGGGGAGCGCAACCTTGAGCCCCGGGATATGGGCGACAAGCGCATGCAGCGACTGACTGTGCTGCGCCGCCGAGCGGCGCGTTGCGCCGAGGTTTGTGCGCAACACCAGCGGCACCTTGAGCTTGCCGCCCGACATGTAATGCGTCTTGGCGGCCTGATTGCAGAGCTGATCCATCGCCAGATAGAGGAAATCGCCGAACATAAGGTCGACGATGGGCCGCATGCCGGTCATCGCGGCGCCGACGGCGATGCCCATGAAACCGGGCTCGGAGATCGGCGCGTCGATCACCCGGCTGGTTCCGAACTCCTCGACCAACCCTGACAGGACCTTGAACGGCGAGCCCGCCTCGGCGACGTCCTCGCCGATCACAAAGACGGTGGGGTCGCGCCGCATCTCCTCGGCGATCGCCTCGTTAACGGCTTTGGAAAGCGTGATCTCGCGCATCACGACCCCGCGTGAACGTGCATCGCGACCTCTTCGGGGGGAGGGTACGGCGCGTCGAGCGCGTAGGAGACGGCGTCCGCTGCCTCAGCGCGCACCTCCTCCTTGATGTCCGCGAGCTCCGCGTCGGTGGCGATGCCCTCGGCAATGATCCACTTGCCGAAATTGACGATCGGGTCGCGGTTGGCCTTCCACTCGGCCTCCTCGTCCTTGGAGCGGTAGTAATCGCGGTTGATGTCGCCCACGTGGTGGCCGTGGTAGCGATAGGTGATCAGCTCGACGAAGAATGGCCCCTCGCCCTTGCGGCAGCGCGCGACCAGCTTCTGGGCGAGATCGTTCACAGCGAGCACGTCCTGCCCGTTCACTCTGTGGCTCTCGATCCCGAACGCCTCGGCGCGGGCGATGATCGAACCGGCGGCCACCTCCGCAATCGGCGTGTATTCGGAATAGCCGTTGTTCTCGCAGGCGTAGATGACCGGCAGCTTCCATAGCGCCGCCATGTTCATCACCTCGTACCACAGGCCCTGGGCAGTGGCGCCGTCGCCGAAGAAGCAGACCGTCACATCCTTCGTCTCGAGCATCTTCGCCGACAGCGCGGACCCTGTGGCGATGCCCATCGAGCCGCCGACGATCGCGTTGGCGCCGAGATTGCCATGGCTCTGGTCGGCGATGTGCATCGATCCGCCCTTTCCGCGGCAGTAGCCTTCCGCCTTGCCGAGCAATTCGCAGAACATCTCCTTGAACTCGGCGCCCTTGGCGACGCAGTGGCCGTGGCCGCGATGCGTCGAGGTGATCCTGTCGCTTACCTCCAGGGCCTCGCAGATGCCGACGGCGACGGCCTCCTGGCCCGAATACATGTGCGTCAGCCCCGGCATCTTTGCCGAGAGATAAAGCTGGTTGGCGTTGTCCTCGAAGGTGCGGATGCGCAACATCTGGCGATACATGCGCAGATAGTCAGCCGCATTCGAGGCCTTTTTCCTTGCCGTGCGGCCTGCGGGGCGAGATCTCTTTGCGCGCGAGCTCATACGGCGTCACCTAAGCTCCCAATTCTCTTGTTCTAGGGTGACCTTCAATCGTCCGTCTCCTTCCGCTTGCCGTGACGGCCAAGATAGAGCCGGGCGACCTCCGGATCGTCGAGAAGATCGGCCCCCGTGCCGACGAGCGCGATACGACCGGCCTCGAGGACCGCGGCCTTGTGCGCCACCGCCAAGCCCGATCGCGCGTTCTGCTCGACAAGAAGAACGGTCCGCCCGTCCTTCGCGAGGGCCGCGATCGACGCAAAAACCGACTTCCGCGCTTTCGGGTCGAGCCCAATCGACGGTTCGTCGAGCAGGACCACGGCCGGGTCGAGCATCAACGAGCGCGCGAGCTCGACCTGCTTCTGCTCTCCTCCGGAAAGCGAACCCGCGGCTTCGTAGCGCCGTTCGGCAATGATGGGAAAGAGCTCCGCGACCTCTTCTATGCGGTTTCGGACCAGCTTTTGATCGGAAAGGATGAAGGCGCCCATCAGCACGTTCTCCCAAACCGTCATTCCGGGGAAGAGGCTGCGATCCTGCGGCACATGAACCACGCCCCGGGTCAGCCGCTGCTTCGATGACAGGCGGCTGATGTCCTCGCCGCGAAGCATGACCTGACCGTCTGCGGGATAGAGAAGCCCACTGATCGTCTTGAGGACGGTCGACTTTCCGGAACCGTTGGGTCCGATCAGGCACGTGATCTTGCCGGTTTCGACGCTCAGGTCGACGCCCTTCAGGATCAACCCCGCGCCGTAGCCGGCGGTCACGCCGGAGAGCGCGAGGATGGTCGATTCCCCGCGGCTTCCTTTGTCCGTGCATTCAGTTGCGTTGAGCACCGGCGGCATTGCGTTCACCTCAGCCGCCGAGGTACGCGTCTAGGACGAGCGGATTGGTCTGCACATCGGCCGGTGTACCCATGGCGATCGCCGCCCCACGGTCGAGGACGACCACAGGATCGCAAAGCCGCATCACCAACGACATGTCGTGTTCGACGATGAGGAAAGTCACGCCCTCCTTATGCCGGGCGCGGATGTGATGTTCCATCGTCTCGATCATCACGGGATTGACGCCGGCCGTCGGTTCGTCAAGCAGCACGAGCTTTGGACGGCTCATCAGAAGCGCAGCGAACTCAAGCAGTTTGCGCTGGCCGTATGAGAGATCGGCGGCCGGTAGATCGGCGAGGCCCGAGAGCCGGAACTCCTCAAGCATCGCGCGCGCCCGCTCCCGGTCGGTCTCCGTGAGTCGGGCACCGAAGAGGGCGCGCCAGGTGCATCCTGCGGCAACGACCAGGTTCTCTTCGACCGAAAGCTCCGGAAAGATTCGCGCCTGCTGGAACGTGCGCGACAGTCCCTGCCGGTAGAGCCGTGCGGGATCCGGCTTCTTCACCTGGTCACCGCCGAAGCGGATGACCCCCGAATCGGATTGCAGATATCCGGTGACAATGTTGAAGACGGTTGTCTTGCCCGAGCCGTTCGGCCCAATCAGACCGGTGATCGTTCCCTCCTCGACCGAGAAAGTGCAGCCGTCCACCGCTCTGACGCCACCGAAGTGCTTGCTCAACCTTTCGACTTCCAGCAACGCGGTCATCTTTGCGCTGCTCGCAATTCGTCGATCATTCCGGCGTCCTGGATCCTGTCCTCTGCGGACGACAACGCGGTTTCCCGTTGCCCCGCCTGTCGCTGCTTGCCTCGCTTGCGCAAGCGGTCGGTGATCGTCGGCAGGATTCCACGCGGCAACAGCAGCATGATGATCAGGAAGATTGCGGCGTAGGCGATCAGATAGAGCCGGCTCGCCCCGTACTGGTAGGCGAAATATTCTTGCGCTGGCACCAGAATGAACGCCCCGATGACCGGGCCCCACAATGTTGCGCGTCCGCCCAGGAACGCCATCAACACCATGCCGATCGTGACCAGAGGATCGACCGCGAACTGCGGATAGACGAACCCAACGTAATAGGCCCACACCCCGCCGATCATCGCCGTAGTGCCGACGCTTGCCGCAAACGCGATCAGTTTGACCCCGGTCACGCGCACTCCGACACCGTGCGCCTTGTCCTCATCGGCGCGCAGAGCCAACAACGACAGGCCAATCTTGGACCGGCGGAAGTAGAACGAGATCCCCATGGCGAGGGCAAGCAGCGCCAGCATCGCGTAATAGAACGGCCAGCCGTAGGTCTCGACCGGAAACGGCGGTATCGCCACGGCTTTGCCCTGTGCTCCGTCGGTGACCGACCTCAGATTGAACGCAAGCGTCTGCACGATGAAAAGCAGGGTGATCGTGACGATGGCAAAGACATCGGCGCGTGTCCGCATCGCGATCCAGCCGATGGGCACGCTCACCAGGGCAGCTCCCACTCCGATCAGCGGAAGAAAAAGGAAGGGCTGGTATCCGTCGCCGACGCTGTTCTCAAAGGCGATGGCGATCGCGTATGCACCCACCCCGAAGAAAGCGGCGTGCCCAAGCGAGGGGTAGCCGGCATAGCCACCCAGCAGGTTCCACGCGCTCGCCAAGCCGGCATACATCAGCGTGAATATCAGCATGTTCACGATCCACGGCGTGCCGAGGCCAAACGGCAACAGCGTAAACGCGCCGAAGAAGACGATGGCACGCGCGAAACCCGCAGCGCTCATATCGCGCCCCGCATGCGCGCACCGAAGAGCCCGGTGGGACGGAAGAGCAGCACCAGGAGCAGCACTACGAAGAACGAGAAGTCCGACCAAATCGGAGACAGGAGCGCTGCAATGATTGCCGAGCCGACGCCCATCACCATCGCCGCGACGATCGATCCACCGATGCTGCCGAGTCCGCCGAGCACGACGATCGTCAGCAGGCGGCTGATCAGATCGTAATGGCTGCCCGGGTTGAACGGCGAGATGAGTCCGAAGACGGCGCCCGCCGCCGCTGCCGTCGCGGCGCCGAGACCGAAGCCGAACGCCGCGACCATTCTGGAGTTGACGCCGAGCAGCTGTGCCGACATCGGATTTTGTATCGTCGCCCGGATTGCCCACCCGAACTTGGTGCGCTGCATGATCAAATAGAGGACGCCGAGCATCGCAAGCGAAAGCAGGAAGGCATAGAATCGAACCGCGTTCACCTGATACCCGAACACGGTCCAGCTGAAGTTCTCGTAGCCTGGCTGAATCGACCGAAAGGTCGTGTTGTAGACCATCGCAAGCACGCCCTCGAGACCGAGCGCCACGGCGAAGGTAACGAGCAGTGAGAGCTGCGAGGCTTCATCGGGGCGCAGCGGGCGCAGGAGCGTCCATTGGATCGCCGCGCCGAGCACGAACAAGATGGGTGTCGTAATCAGGATCGACAGGAACGGATCGATGCCGGTGAGGGTGAAGAGGCTGAACGTCAAATAGGCCGCCACGACCACGAAAGCCGCCTGGGCAAGATTGACCACCTTCATGATTCCGAAAATCAGCGTCTGACCGCTCGCCATCAGGGCATAGACGCCACCGGTCAGCATGCCGAGGATGACGGCCTGGACCAAAGCGTGCATGGCCGTTCCCTATTCCTGCTCGCGGCTAAGGTTTGGCGCGGTGCATGCCCGGATGAAGGCATGCACCGCGCCTATCCCACTACTTCTTATCCGCCCCAGTCGGGCTTGGGCGTCACGGGCGCGTGCTGCGCCTTGTCGGGCGGGAACACAGTCGTGAGCTTACCGTCGATCCACTGGGTCAACAGGTATTCGCCCTGCGGCGCGCCGTCGGCATCCCAGCTCAAGTCGCCGACAAGTGTCGGCCAGGTTCCGCTGTGCAACGTCTTGATGATGGTTGCGTTGTCGACATTCCCGATCTTCTTGGCGACCTGCTCCAGGACGAGCCCGGCGGAGTACGCCTCGGCAGACGTGGCATCGATGCCATACGCATCGCCACCGTACTTCGCGATGTAGGCGGCGATAAACTCCTTGCTCCCGGCGATAGGCGAATCCGGATACCAGTCGCCACTGGTGAACACACCCGCCGTGTTATTGGCACCGACCTTGTCCGGGAATTCGGTTGGCGAGCTGGCGCCGTTCGACAGGAAGAGCCATTTCGGATTGAACTTCAACTGGATCATCGCCTTGACCTGGGCGAACGCATCAAGCGACTGCGTCCCCCCAACGACAACGTCTGGATTTGCCGCAGCGTAGCCGGCGACGATCGGGGTGAGGTCAGCCAACTCGGCCGGATAGGTCTGATCGTAAACCGTCTTGATCCCGGCTTTCTCGAACTCGTTCTTCACGTAGTCGGCGATCGGCGCTGCGAACGGGTCGTCGAGTTTCGCGTAGGCCGCGGTCTTCGGGCGCTGATCTTCCGGCAGAGACAGAATGTATTTGGCGAACACGTCGCCGCCCTTCACCACGGGCGCCGGCTGCACGAAGAAGAGGTTATCGAGGTGCTGGTCGAAAACCTTCGGTCCGCCGCCGGCGGGCTCGATGAAGGCGTAGCCGTAGCGTTTTGCGACACGCGCTGCGGGGATCGTCAACAGGCTGGAGAACGGTCCGAAAACGATGTCGACTTTGTCCTGCGTGATGAGGTTCTGGTAGTTCGTCACGACCTGGTCCGGGCTCGATGCGTCGTTGACGATCTTGATCTCGACTTGTCGCCCGAGAACGCCGCCCGCCTTGTTGACTTCGTCGGCCCACAGTTCATAGCCGCGCTGCGCGGCTTTGCCCGGGTCGGCGAAATCTCCGGTGAGCGACAGCGAGATGCCGATCTTGAGCGGTGCGTCGGCTGCTGCTGCACTCGCGACAAACATTGTCGCTGCGGCAACGGTCGTGAACAGCTTCAGCAACCGCATGATCGGCGCCTTCGCCGGCGATTGTAGACGTTTCATGTCTTCCTCCCTGTGCTGTCTCGAGGCGATGTCTTCGCCTCAGTCGGTCGTCTCAAGGCCGCTTTTCACGGGCTTGTTTTCACTGGTCAGCTTGATGCCGGCCGCAAGCGCGACCGTCTCGATCAACGCGGCGAAATCCTTTTCGAGATAGGCGGCCGGGTCCGGCTTGAGCGTCGACGCGCCGAAATGTGCCTGCAGCGCCTCGCGCGTGGCCGCAGTGACCGGCATCGCCACGTCGAGCTCGCGCGCCGCGGTCAGGCCGAGATCAAGATCTTTGCGAAGCAGCGCCGGCGTGAACGTCGTGGTAAAATCGAGGTTGACGAGCGCCGGCGACTTGTAGCGCGAGAAGATCGAGCCGACCACGGAGTTGTTGATGAATTCGAGGAAGGCGTGGCGCGGGACGCCGGCCTTCTCCGCGAGCACCGTTATCTCGCAAAGGGTCTGGATGACGACGCCGAGCATGACGTTGTGCGCGATCTTGCAGAAGCGCGCGAGCTCCCCCTCCCCCACATAGGCGACGCCGTTTGCTGCGAACGTCTCAAGGTAGGGCTTCACCACGTCGAACGCGTCGCGTGGACCGGAGACGACGGCGCTGAGCTTGCCGACCTTGATCGTCTTTCCGTTGCCGCTGACGGGTGACGCGAGGAACGCCGATCCGCGCGCCTCGATCCGCTTACGGATGTCGGCGGATTCGTCGGCGCCGATGCTTGAGCAGTCGACCACGATCCGCGGCACGCTCTTCGCCGCGCCGTCAATCACGCCGCCGTCGCCGAAAAGCACCTGTTCGACGTCGGCGGCGGTCGAGACCATCGTGAAGAGGATGTCGACGCTCGCAAGATCGGAGGGGCGGTCGGTCAGGACGGCGCCTTTTTCCGCCAGCGGCTCGGCCTTTGAGCGGGTGCGGTTCCAGACGTGGACCGTGTGCCCGGCATCGAGCAGCCGCTCCGCCATCGGGAATCCCATGCGACCGATGCCGATCCAACCAATCCGATGCGTATTCGATTCCATGCTCTGCGGTCCTCAAGCCTTTGATGGCAGCGCACTTCAATAAGCGTTGGCGATCGGGAGCTCTTCCGCCGGGAAGTGGGTGATCACCTGGCAGCCCTTGTCGGTGACCACGACCTCCTCCTCGATGCGCGCGGCCGAATAGCCGTCGGAAGCCGGGCAATAGGTCTCAAGCGCGAACACCATGCCGGTCTTCAGCTCCATCGGCTGATCGAGCGACACGAGACGCGAGATGATCGGCCGCTCGTGCAGCGCTAGCCCGAGGCCGTGGCCGAACTGCAAACCGAAGGCCGCCATCTCGCTGGGGAAGCCGAACTCCTCCGCCTTCGGCCACACCGAGGCGACACGGTCGGTCGACATGCCCGGGCGGATCAGGTCGATGGCGCTTTCCAGCCACTCGCGGCATTTCTTGTAGGCGTCGTGCTGCGCCGCCGTCGCCCGCCCGACGTTGAAGGTGCGGTAGTAGCAGGTGCGATAGCCCATATAGGACTGCAGGATGTCGAAGAACGCCTGGTCGCCGGGGCGGATCAGCCGGTCGGTGAAGTTGTGCGGATGCGGGTTGCAGCGCTCGCCGGAGATGGCGTTGATCGCCTCAACGTCGTCGGAGCCCATCTCGTAGAGCATCTTGTTGGCTTTCGCGACGATGTCGTTCTCGCGCACGCCCGGCTTCAGCTCCTCCCAGATCATGTGATAGACGCCGTCGACCATGGCCGCGGCCTGGTTCAGGAGCGTGATCTCGTCGATGTTCTTGATCTCGCGCGCATCGAGCATGACCTGCTGCCCGTCGACGAGCTTCAGCCCCACCTTCTCCAACTCGTGCCACATGCCGGGCTCGACGAGATCGAGGCCGAGCGGCATGTCGGCGACCCCGGCTTCGACGAGGAGCGCCTTGATCTCCTCCGCGTGCCGCTTCATGAGCCCGGCGGAAGGAGGAACAGTGCCGCGCATGCCGAGCATGCCGGCGCGGAAATTCTCGCTCGGCATCCAGTCGCAGTAGAGCCGGTGGTGGACGGCGGCGGAGCCGAAGTCCCAAAGGATCGGGTCGGCGTCGCCGGATAGCAGCGCGAAGCGGCAGAGCTTGTCGCGCTCCCACTCCCCGATCTTGGTGGAGGTGACGTAGCGGATGTTGTTGACGTCGAAGAGAAGCAGCGCGCCCAGTTTGGAACTCTTCAGCGCCTGGCGGATGCGGGCCAGCCGATAGGCGTGCAGGCGGCGGAAATCGACCCGAACCTCGAAGTCGACATTGGTGTGGCCGGGCGCAGGAAGCACACGGTTCCACCGCCATTGCGGCGCAAGCGCATCGGGCGCGTCCACCGACGCGACCGAACGCGGTTCAGCCCTGACATCATTCATCGGCGCTCCTCCTGCGGTCTTTTCGTATCACCGCATTGTCTGTGCAAACGTTTGCACGTATGCTGACACATTGCCGGCATATGTCAATCCGCGACATGGGTTATCAGGAGACGAGGAATGCGGGCGGCGAGCGGCCGATGAAACGACGCGCCACGCTCAAGGATGTCGCAAGGGTGGCGGGCGTCCACCTTTCGACCGTGTCGCGGGCGCTCAATCCTCGGACCGAGCACCGCTTGACGCCGGCTGTCGTTGAGCAGATCCGCAAGATCAGCCGCGAGCTCGACTACCGTCCGAACGCCGCCGCACATTCGCTGCGCACGAACCGCACGCGCACCATCGGCGTGGTCGTTCCCGACATCACCAACCCGGTCTTTCCACCGATCATCCGCGGCATCGAGGACGCGCTCGCCAAACGCGGCTATTTCGCGATCCTTGCCAACACCGACGGCCATCTCGCGCAAGAGACGGAGATCGTCGACCTCCTGCGCGCGCGTGGCGTGGACGGGCTGATCCTCGCGAGCGTCGAGCGGGAAGACGCCACAGTGTCACGGCTCGCGGCGGACGGTCTGCCGATCGTCACGGTGAATCGTCGCGTTGACGATCCTGCCGTGTCCTCCGTCGTCAATGACGAGGATTCCGGCATTCTCGAAGTGCTTCGCCATCTGATCTCGCTCGGTCACAAACGCATCGCCAATCTCGCCGGACCGCAGGCGATCTCGACCGGCGTCGACCGCTATCTTGCCTTCGAGCGCCACCGCCGCGCGCTGAAGCTCGATTCCGACGCGGACCTTGTCGTCTTCGCCGCAGGCTTCAACGAAGAGGAAGGTTACGAGAAGACGGAATCCTTGCTGGCGCGCAAAGGGAAGTTTACGGCGCTGGTCGCGGCGAACGACCGGTTGGCGATCGGCGCCATCGCCGCGCTGCGCCGGCATGATCTCGATTGTCCCCGTGACATCTCCGTCACGGGCTACAACGACATGCCGCTTGTCGATCGCCTTTCCCCCGCTCTGACGACCGTACGCATCCAGCAATACGAGGTGGGCTTCGAGGCCGCCGGAGCGCTTGTTCACTTGGTCGAGTTGCCCGCCGATCTCCGCTGCCCGCGCCACATCGTGCGTCCGGTCACACTGGTCGTCAGGGCGTCGACGGGCCGCCCGGCGGCGGCCCCATCTGCAAGCGCACGCCAATCCAGGCGGACTGCACCGCGCAGACGCACACGGGCCGGAACAGAGTGACACGGCGGCTCGCCCACGCGCTTGCGTCGGCTCCCTACAGCGCTGTGCCGCCTCAGCCCAAGTGTCGCGCTCTGCTCCTCTATCCGGCTCGCTCTCTCCGCGCGACGCTGAAGAAAGTCGCTGCAACCAGGGTGACCGCGCCCAAAACGGTCAAATGGATCGCGGAATCCTGGTTGATGAAGGAGGACGCGCTCGACAGCGACTGCACCAGGGCCGCGCCCATCAGGACGGATAGGACCGAGCCGCGCCCGCCCGCAATTCTGGTGCCCCCGAGCACGACCGCGGTGATGCTCATCAGCGTGTAGTCGATTCCGGTGGCAGGTGAACCGATGCCGACTTGGCCCGCCAAAATCAGCCCGCCGATCCCGGTCAGCAACCCTGACAGAGTGAAGGCCAGCAGGATATGCCGGTTGGCATTGACGCCCACACGAGTTGCGGCGAGCGGATTGGACCCCACGGCACGCAGCCGCCGGCCCAGCGCCGTGCGGAACAAGCCGAATTCGAACACTGCGACGATGAATACGATCGCGAGGAAACAGGCAGGCACCGAGAAGAACCCCCATTGCGTCACGTCGGAGATGTAATCGGTAATCGCGCCGCCCGCCTGCGGCCGCAGGGCGAGCGACATGCCTTGCAGGCCGATGAATGTGGCCAGCGTCACCACGATCGCCGGTATGTTGAGCCAGGTAACCAGCCAGCCCTGAAACAGACCGAACCCCGCCGTTATCGCCAAGATCAGCGTCGTACCCCACAGAGCCTCACCTGGCCCCGCGCCGTCAGGCGTCAGGAACGATGCGAGCACGACGACGAATCCGGCCAGGGCGCCGACCGAGAGGTCGATCCGGCCGACCAGGATGGTGCCCAATTGGGCGATCGAGATGAAAGCCAGGATCGCCAGGAAGGTCAGCATGGTCCCGATATTGAAGGCAGAGAGGAAATACTCGCTGATCGAATTGGTGCCGAGGAGCACGATGGCGGTCAGCCCACTCAGCACCGCTGCGGGAAACCAGTCGGCTGCCATGACGCGGCGCCAGGAGTTCTTCGTCTCCTTTCCTGGTGCGGGCCGGGCCACCTTCGCGCGCCACCGTGGCGGTCATGTTCGCCTCGGTGATGGCTTCGTCGGTAAGGCTTTCGCCTTCAAGCTCTTTCACGATCTGGCCGCGCGCGAACACAACAACCCTGTCGCACAGGCCCTCAAGCTCGATGCCGTCAGACGACGAGACCACCACCGCGACGCCGCTATGGGCGAGTTCGCGCAAGCGTTCGTAGATCTCCGTACGCGCGCCGACATCGACACCCTTGGTGGGCTCGTCGATCAGGACAACCTCAGGCTCGCCGGCAATTTCGCGTCCGATCAGCGTCTTCTGCTGGTTGCCGCCGGAAAGTTCCGCAGCCGTGGTGTCGTCGTACTCCTTGATGCGGTATCCGGTGTATATGCCGAGCCTCTCCATCACTTCCCTGGTCAAGGCGCGGTCGCGCTTCCGCTGGATCACGCCGGCGGTGGAAATGCGGTCGAGCGCGCCGATACCGATGTTCTCGCGCAGCCTGAGCGTTAGAAACAGTCCTTCTTCATGGCGATCGTCGGTGACAAATCCGATGCCGGCGTGCCGCGCCGCCGCGGTGGTGTCGCCCTCGACAGCTTTGCCCTTGATGCGCACCGATCCGGCGGTGCGCCGTTCCAGTCCGGCGATGGTGCGCAAGAACTCGCGCTGGCCCTCGCCTTCGATGCCGGTCACGCCGACGATCTCGCCGGCATGCGCGGCAAAGCCGACACTCGCAAAACCGGACCCGGCGAGATTTTCGACCTCAAGGATGATTTCGCCTCTGCCCCGTCCCTTGTCCGGAAACACCTGTCCGAGCGGACGGCCCGCGATCATGGTGATGATCTGGTCGGTGGTAATTCGCGCCGCCGGGCGGCTGTCGATGACCTTGCCGTCGCGCAATACGGTGATGTGATCGGCGATCTGCTCGATCTCGCGCAGCCGATGCGAGACGTAGACAATCGCCACTCCTTCCTCGCGCAGCCGATTGATGAGCTCGAAAAGCTTGACGATGTCGGCTTGCTGGAACGGCTCTGTCGGCTCGTCGAGAAACAGCACCTTGGGCTTCGACGCGATCGCACCAGCGATCTCGATGATGTGAAATTGCGCCAGCGTCAGATCGCGAACCCGGACGTCGAGGGACATGGCATGTTGTTCGGATCCCACGGCCGCGAGCAGCCGCTCGGCTTCCGCCCGGCCGGCAGCGCCGATGAGCGACGGCGCCGCAAGCTGGAGATTTTCGAAAACCGTCATTTCCTCGGCCAGCTCGGGGTGCTGGAAGGTCACCGCCACGCCGGCCCGGTGCAGTTTCTTGGCGTTCGGTCTCTTGATTTCCCTGCCGGTTACGCGAATGACCGCAAAGTCCGGCGGCACGGCCCCGGCGGCAATGCCGATGAGCGTGGATTTTCCCGCGCCGTTCTCACCGACGACGGCGTGCACCTGGCCACGCCGGATGGTGAGGCTGACCGACTTAAGCGCCTCCACCGGCCCGTAATACTTTGTGGCCCCCACGATACCCATGACCGGGGCGCCCAATAGATTCCGTTTGCCGGCGCTCATTCTGTGATTTCGAGTCGCTTCTTCAGCCGGAGGTAGGCGGCGCGCCAGCGCCACCTGACCTCGGGCGCGACGTCCAGCAATTTCGATAGGCCCAGCCGCGTCATGGTTCGCGTAAAGGTCGTTCGAATTCGAAACTCGACATCAGGCGAGGTGACCCAGAACTTGAAGCGGATCCATTCGAAGCGAATGCGCCGGCCCGCTTCGACAATGCCGACGCTGGCGATGATGATGATGGCCTGAACGATATTCTGGGCTGATGTCTGGAAGCCGACGGCGAGCACGAGCTGGCCGAGATAGGTAAGGAAGAGCGCGCCGACAATGGTTGCGGTCACGCTGCCGCGCAAGCCGCCGCCGATGGGATTGCCGCCGACCACTACTGCCGCAACGGTCGCCAGCAAGTAGGGCATGCCGCTGAACACAGTCGGCGACAGCACATAGCCCGCCAACAGCACGCCCGCCGCCGCATAACAAAAGCCGGCAAGCGCGTAGGTTGCGACGCGATACCAGTTGAGCGGGATACCCACGGTGAGCGCTGCATCCGGATTGACGCTGGACGCGATGAAACGCCGCCCAAGGGTCGTTTTCTCAAGGACAAAAATCGCGACCGCGGCGATGACGATCAACACGTAGAGGGTCAACGGCACTTCGAGGAACTTGCCGACGCCGAACTTGTTGAGCGGCGGCGGCGCTTGCTGCGAGAACCCCCTGGTGACGTGCATGGTGATCCCCAGCATCAGCGAATTCATGCCGATGGTGGTGACCAGCGAGTTGACACGGAGCAGCGCGACAAGCGTGCCGTTCACCGCGCCGACCCCAAGTCCCATCGCCAGCGCGAGCCCAACGTAGGCCAGCGTCTCGGGGACTCCGGCCTCCGAGCTCGGCAGTGCCGAAACGATAACTGCCGCAAACGACATGATGCCGGCGACCGATAGGTCGAGTCCGCGCTGCTGGATCACCAGATGCTGGCCGATCGACGCGACCGCCAGGACCGCGAAGAACGGCAGCATCAGTTGCAGCGCGCTGAGCGAGACGGTGCTGGGCGCAACAATGCCGCCGCCCACCAGCAGCGCAACCGTGGCAATCGTCACGATCAGCAGCCGGTGGAGCGGCTTTTTTCGCCCCTTGTACTCGCGCCTCGTCCAAGAGCGCTCCGGCCGCCGCCGCTCCGATAGCGTTTCAGCCGCACCTCTAGGCGGTATCATCGCCGCAGTCGCCGAAAGCAAAGATTACTTGGACAGGATCTCCTTCATCTCCTGACCGGACACCATTGCCGAGGGAATCGCGGTCGGCGGCAGGTCCTTGTCGCATTTCACCGCAAGGGCCGGATCGCTCGACGTGCTGTCTTCGGAGAATGGCAGGTTGATGAGGCTCGGCTCGGTGTTGTCCATGCCCTCAGCCGCAGCCACACCCTTACGCAACGCCAGGCGCGCCAGCCAGGTGTGTGCGCTCGCGGTCGCCAGCTTGAAGGTCGGGTTGTCCGCGTGATTGTCCTGCCACAGGCAGCTCAGCTCGTTGAGGTCCTGGCCCGCCCAAGCCGGGATGGGACGGCCGGCCGCAAGGAACGCACGGATCGGGCCGGTGGTCTCAGCCATCATGCCGTCGATCTGCGGATACTTGGCGATCTCTCCGGCGGTCACCTTCTGCGCCAGCGCCGGATCCCAGTTGGTATCAACCGGGCCCTCGAGAACTTTGATCCCCGGGTTCGCGGCAAAGACCTCCTGCCAGCCGACTTGCTGCGACGCCGTCATCGGGTTGCCGGGCGTGCCGCCTTGCACGATCACGTTGCCCTTGCCGTCGAGCGTCTTGACCATCCACTCAGCGAGCATCTTGCCGAGCCCGATCTGCGTCTCCGTCACGCGCACCAGGTAGTCCTTGCCCATGTCGCCGAAGGGCGCGTCGCCGGTGGTGAACGGCACGACGGCGATGCCCGCCTGCGTTGCCTGCCGCATGACCTTGAGCTGCGCGACGCCGGTGTCGGCGAACACGATGATGACGTCGAACTTCTGGGCAATCAGCCCCTGGATATCGGCGATCTGCTTCTCCGCCTTGAACTCCCCGTCGGTGTAGCGGACCTCGGTGATGTTCGGGCACTTCTTCGCCTCGTCCTCGAACTCGCGGCGGGTGATCTGACGCCAGTAATTGCCGCCCCAGCCGTCGGAATAGGCCACTTTGATCGGCTTGGTGCCGCAATACGCGGTCATGTCCTGCATGTCCTCGATGCCGCCGATCTTGTCGGGCGCCATATCGAGGTCAGCGAAGGCGTTCTGGGCACTCGACGGCGTCGCAGCCGCCATTTGCCAAGCGAGTGCCACTGCGGCTGCACCGATAAGTCGCATTTGTAATGCCATATGTTCCTCCCATCGATATCGTCGGGACGGTTTCTGTTTGCGATTTTTATTGACCCGACGTACCGCTATAGCGACCACGCTACTATAGTTTAAGAAAAATTGGTTTTCCAACCAGCGATGTGATTTTGCGGGGAGTGGGCGTTCAATGAAACTCAGCACGGAAAGGATTCTTACCACCCACGCCGGCAGCATGCCGCGCGGGGAGCCGCTCAGCTCGATGCTGATCGACCAGGAGGACGGCAAAAGAGTTGATCGGAGGAAGATCGACGAGGTCACCGACGACCGCGTCGCCTACATCATAAAAAAAGAGGCCGAAGCTGGCGTCGACATTGCCAATGACGGCGAGCAGGGGCGGGTCGGATTTCAGACCTATGTGCCGCAACGCTGGAGCGGCTTTGGTGGCAAGTCGAGCCGCCCATATGGCAAGGAATTCGTCGAGTTCCCGAAGTTCACCGAACGAATGATGGCTCGCATCCCGAAGACCGGCAGAGTGTTCGACGCGCCCGAAGCGATTGGCGAAGTTCATTACCACGGCGAAGGCGAGTTGCAGAAAGAGATCGACCGCTCGAAGCTTCAGGCGGAGAAGACCAACGCGCACGTTGCCGAATGGTTTATGAACGCGCCGTCGCCCGGCATCATCGCGTGTACCATGCTGAACGCATATTACGATACCGACGAAGCCTATCTCGATGCGATCGCGCGCGAGATATCTAAGGAATACAAAGCCGTCGTCGATGCCGGCTACGTCCTGCAGGTCGACGCGCCCGATCTCGCCATGGAGCGGGTGCTCTTGTATCAGGATTTGACCGACGCCGAGTTCGCGGAGCAGGTGCAAAAACATGTCGATGCGCTGAACAAGGCGCTTGAAGACATTCCGCGCGACCGCGTCCGGCTCCATGTTTGCTGGGGCAACTGGGAAGGACCGCATAACCACGACGTGCCGATGGAGGTGGTGCTGCCGCCGATCTATCAGGCGAAGGTCGGCGCGATCGGCCTTGAGTTCGCCAACCCGCGCCGTCAGCACGAGACCGCGGCGCTCAAGGCGAACAAACCGCCCAAGGACATGGCCGTCATCCCCGGCGTGATCGATTCCAAGAGCAATTTCGTCGAGCACCCCGAAGTGGTTGCCCAGCGCATCGAGGCGGTGGTTGACGCGCTTGGCGACAAGGAGCGCGTGATCGCAGGCGTCGATTGCGGCTTCGGCACGTTCGTCGGCTGGGAGTGGGTCGCTGAGGACGTGGTTTGGGCGAAGCTCAAGTCGCTCAGCGAAGGCGCCGCCATCGCGTCGAAGCGATTGTGGGGGTAAAGCAGACGCTGGCGCCGCCACGCTTGACGTCCGACTCTAACCTAACGCGGACATCCCGCTCCCGTGCTCGTCCATTGCCGCTGGCAAGCTTGGGATTGCACGAACGCCACGCGCGTGCGTGCGCGTAGTGGTGTCGAAGATTATTGTGTAAACTCGTTGGCCCAAAGGCTTCGGGCATTCGCGCCCTGGGCACCGGGTCTGGAGGGCACTCATGTTTCGCATGACTTGCATCCACATATCCGTCCTCTCCGCCGTCAGTCTCGTTGTGATCCCGGGCGTCCTCGTGGCCTCGGCGCCTCCGATCCATGCGGCGACAAACGATCAAGCTCTTTGCGCGAGCGACGACACTGCCGACGATCAGCGCGTAGCGGCGTGCACGACGATTATTGAATCGGGTAGTCTTGATCCGAAGGAATTGGCCGAAGCATACCGTGGCCGGGCGAGCGCCCTTCAAGGGAAGGAAGATTTCGACCGCGCCCTCGCCGACGCCAACCAGGCAGTGGCTCTTGATCCCAGCTCGGCAATGGCATTTTTCCGTCGCGGCGACATTTACAAAGCGACGGATCATGTCGACTCGGCTCTTCAGGATTTCAACACGGCGATACAGCTCGACCCGAATGTGCCGGTCTATTTCATAGATCGAAGCAATGTTTACGTCGACAAGCGCGACTACGCTCATGCCCTCTCGGACATCGCCGAAGCGCTGCGGTTGGATCCGTCCGACGCCGGCGAAGCGATACTCAACCGCTGCGATATTCTCGCACGTAAGGGGGAATTCGATGCGGCCCTGGCGGACTGCCAAAAGGGTCTGCAGCAACACCCGAATGATCCCTACGCCGTTGGGGGCCTAGGCTTCGTCTATTACCAGATGGGCAAGTATGACGAGGCTATTGCCAATTATACTTCTGCACTTGGTTTTTCGGATCTTGATCCCTACGACAAAGCTTATCTGCTATACGGCCGCGGGTTGGCCAAGCTGAAAAAGGGCGACAAGAGCGGTGAGGCCGATTTGACCGAAGCCAAGGGTCTCTCGAAGACCGTCTATCGCGAGTTCGAATAGATCGGCGCCGTACGCCCGCTCCTGCGCAGACGCGGTGCACTCGGCGGGCTTGGTTAGACGCGCTCGCGCCGTTCATTTTGCCGACTTAGCCCAGCGATGCGTTTCGCGATGTTTCCCCAGGCCAACGGTATCGAACGCATCCATTCCTTTCTCTGCGACAACCCCGATCATTCTAAGAGCTTGGCTGATGGGTGAGTTGGGCCATCCTTGGTTATAGCCTTGCGCGGTCGGTGAAAATCGCAGGCTGCCTTTCTCCCAGACGAACGCATTTTGCCCGCCCTGCCCGCCGAAATAAAAAGTAGCGATGTAGGCAACAGGAGAGCCATGGGAGAGCTCAATAGCGAGGGCGTGCAATCCGTCTGAAAGGCCCCGCATCGGCTTGGTGAGTGCCACCTTCGATTCCGACGGATAAGCATCAAGCTCTTTTTCGAGAG
Source organism: uncultured Alphaproteobacteria bacterium (assembly GCA_963778625.1). Taxonomy (GTDB): domain Bacteria; phylum Pseudomonadota; class Alphaproteobacteria; order Rhizobiales; family Afifellaceae; genus DASWJZ01. Next base: position 57,575 of record CAVZVB010000016.1, on the reverse strand, counting down.
CGTCTGTAATTGGCAATAGTGAAAATCCCTGCACCAGAGGGCATACAATTGCGCTTTGGAACTGACGGGCGCTCACCGCCAACTCGTTGCTCTTGGCAATTAGCGCTCTTACCTCGTGCATGGAACTTCCCAGGCGTGCTCCGGCCGCGCGATTAGCAGAGATAAGCGCAAAGCACCTCGATCTCAGTACCTGTTGGGCACCGCCGGCTTGACCCTGCCTTGGTCCGGTTCGGGGTTCTGTCACTATCGCCCTACGCACTTCTTCGAGAACCATCTGAAAATCGCAAAGCCGGTGCGCGCGCGGGCTTTCCTAACCAGCTTCGCTGCGTGTTCGTTGGAAAGGCCGAGCAACTCCGCTATCTCCTCAACTCTTATGCTCGGCCGCTCCTTCAGGAGGTCTTCCACCGTCCATATGAGGCTTGCCGCCATTGGATCGAAAAATCGCGGTGGATTACGGGTCTGGCGACCGAGAGCAAGCACAGCCTCGTAGGTCTGGAACTGGTCTGGCCATCTTCCCGACCGTGCTTCAACGACATCCGCATCGCTAATTAGCGTCAGAAAGAAATCATCGTAAATGCGGTCATCTTGCGCGATCAACCAATTCGTTCCGCAGGCCTTGCATCGGGAGATGTAGAGCCACCATTTTTCGGGTCCGTATTCGATGACCCGCTCCATCGACCCAAAGACCTTCTCAAAATACAAGTCTGAGCTCATCGGAACGACAGTTCGAATAACCGGGCATTCGCATTGCCTGATTGTCTCCAGTTTCGCAGCGAGCAACTGGCGAAGCTCCCAGACTTCATCGCGATCCTTGTAATCGTAGGAAGTCAGCTTCCAGTGCAGATCTTTTCCGAGCTGCCCTTCAAGCGCGTGTTGCGCGAGAAACCACCGCTCAAACTCCAATCCAGGTGTTTCGCCCAAAGCGAAAGCGTGAAGCTTGGAACGCTGATCGTCAGTCATGGCGGATCCGAATAGATACCAAGCGCTGAATGTCCGCAATGTGCTCGACACGATCATAGCCGGCGCCATCATGTTCGGCCGCGTCTGACCCCCATCATTGGGCGCGGGTGCTGGCGGCGCTTGGCCATGAGGTTCGGCTGATGCCGCCGAGTTATGTGAAGCCTTACGTGAAGCCTCAGAAGAACACCTGAGATTGGGAAGGGCGGACGCGATCTAATGCGCTAAATCCGCGTGTCGGTGGTTCAAGTCCGCCCCTCGGAACCATTTGCCCGCAATCAGTCTCCGGCCGGGACGCACTTGAAGACGGCCTTGGTCGCGGGCCACCCGTAGGCGATGTCGATCATGAATTGCCTTTGCGCGTCGGGCGGCCCGCTGATGCTCCAGGACTGATTATTGAACTCCACGTCGACGCCGTACTTCTTCGCAGCGCTCATCACGGTATCTTTCTCCGCCTCAACGGAATCGTCGAGAATTACCGCCGATAAATCGGTGACGTCCGCGACATAGAGGTTTTCTCCCCCGCCCCCAGTCGCCTCTACCAAAATGTATCGGTCTCCCTTCACCTGGTAGAAGACAAACGGCTGCACCGAAACGTCCGTATCGCCCACCAAGATGTACTGATCGACCGTGCCGTAGCGGACTTCGGCAAATTGCTTCCGTTCGGCCTTCGCCGCGTCGTCACCGGAGGGGTCGGTGCAAGACAGCGTGCCGGTCTTCAGGTGCGGCGTATCGCCGGCATCGGGCGAGAACGGCCTGTCCGGTGTCCCAAAGCACCCACCCAAGAATAGGCAAAGCGACCCTGCCGCGCAGGCGGATGCGACCTTCGGTGCTCTTGAGAAAGCCGCCTTCATCAAGGCTCTACCCCCCACGCCGACGCAGGGCGGATCGGCGGCTTAGATCTGGTTCAGCGCGAGCTGCGTGACCTCGGTCCTTGCGCCACCCGGCTGAAACTCGTCGGTCACGACGATCGCAAGCTGGCGGTTGCCCGAGTTGCGGATCGTCATCGTCGCCTTGGTGTCGCCGTTCACCGGCTTCGGCCATCTGATGGTGAGCACCACCGCATCGCCGTGCCTTGTGCCGGAAAGCTGCGCCGGGCCAACGGAGGCGCCGACATAGGTTCCGGAATAACGGCCCGACGCCGGATCGTAGCGGATGTCGGCGCTGATCTCTCTTGAGAACATGCCGATGCCGCAGCGACCGGAAATCGCGATGCGATTCTCGGACGGCTGGCCGGTCATCATGCACTGGACCTGGTTGGGACTTGCGTTCGCGCTGCGCCGAACCTGTCCGGAACCAGAGAACGAGCCCGCGAACCTGCCGAAGAATTCCGCCTCCGAGGTCGACGCCGGAGGGGCGATACTTCCGGTGATGATCGCGTTGCCGGGTTCCGGACGCGGTCGCGGCAGCCGTGCCAATTCAGTGCCGCTTTCAAACCGCGTGCTGCCGAGAAGGCCCGCGGCCTGAGACTCCAGCGCGGCCATTTGCGGAGCGAGCATCTCCGCCCCGGTCTCGGCGTAGGACAACTGTGCCGCGCCGCCATCGGGACCGACAGACCGGCGCAGCAATGCCCTGCGCGTCAACTGGAACGACAGCTCCGGCAAGTCGCTCGGCATCAATGCGAAGGCCGCCTCGATCCGGCTCTTGATGTCGGCTGCGCCGTCGGCCCGCGCGGACGGGCACGCGAAGAACATCGCCGCCATCATCGCGGCAGCCACGGCAGGACGGCTGGAAGGAAGCAGGATACCGGGGTGCAGCTGATGTTGTTCTGAGTTTGCTTTTGGCTTTGCCGCCCGCATGGCCCGCTATCTCACTCGTACGGCTTACGAATAGTTCTAGAATAGCTAAAATACGGCAGATGTATGAATGGGAGCTGAAAGCGGCGGCGCGTCAGCGGTCCTGAGACGTGTTTTCGAACAAGCTTCACGGACCGTCGCCGGCATGCATTCTTATGAAGCGATGACGATCAAGACTTCCGATTTTTGCGTTCGCGCGGGCGAGAAAGTCGACCTTGCGAAGCGGCCGACACTAGCGAAGCCGGTCTACACCTCGAAGAAGGAATACGGCACGCTCCTCCGCCAGGATGTCGCGCGGCTGAGCGAAGAGCAGCGTCTCCTCTACGCCTCCGAACTCTCTAGCGCTCCTCCTCATCCTTCAGGGCATGGACAGCGCCGGAAAGGACGGCGTGATCCGCCACGTCATGTCGGGCGTGAACCCGCAAGGGTGCGAAGTGCACAGCTTCAAGCAGCCGAGCGCGGAGGAGCTTCAGCACGATTTCTTGTGGCGCTGCCATGCGCGGCTGCCGGAGCGCGGACGGATCGGCATCTTCAACCGCTCCTATTACGAGGACGTGCTCGTCGTGCGCGTCCACCCCGAGCTTCTCGTCAACGCCGGCCTGACGGCGAGCGCCGGCGACAGCAAGAAATTCTGGGCGGAGCGGTATCGCTCGATCGTCGATTTCGAGCGGCATCTCGACGAGAACGGGACTCGCATCATCAAGCTCTTCCTGCACCTTTCCAAGGAGGAGCAGCGCAAGCGCTTCCTCTCGCGCATCGACGAGCCTGAGAAGAACTGGAAGTTCTCGATAGCCGACGTGACCGAGCGGCAATTCTGGAAGCGCTATCAAGATGCCTACGAAGATTGCCTTTCGGCCACGAGCACGAAGCATGCGCCATGGTTCGTCGTTCCCGCCGACGACAAGGAGAACGCCCGGCTCATCGTCTCAGAGATCGTCCTTGAGGCGCTTCAGGCCATGCACCTCAGCTATCCGGAGACCAGCGCCAGTCGCCTGAAGGAGCTCGGATCGCTCCGCAAGGAATTGGCGAAGCCGGATTAGAGGCGGCGGCGCGGCGCCCTTCACGGCGCCGTTAGGACCATGGCTTACCCCGCGCGGAGGCGCTTCAGCGCAGCGTTCTGCATGTTCGCCGGGTCCATTTGCATCAGCTCGATGCGGTTGCCGTCGGGATCCTCGATCCAGGCCTGCAGATTGCCGTCGGCGCCCATCTGCTTTTCCCGCGCAATCGTCACGCCGGCCTTGGCCAGCTCTTCGAGCGCTCCGTCGAGACTGTCGACCTCCAGGCAGAGGTGGTTCAGGCCGTTCGCCTCGCGGCCCGGCGCGCGGTCGCCGGCCGCGTCGGGAAAGAGCTCGATATACTGCGCGTCCGTCACGCGCAGATACATGAGCCAGAGCTTGCCGTCGCGGTTAAGCCGGAACATCTCCTCGAAGCCGAGCTTGTCGCGGTAGAAATCCAAAGTGCGGTCGATGTCGCTCACGCGGATTGCGATGTGGCCGATGCCGACGATGTTTTTCATGCGACGTACCTCAACAAGGTTCCTTGGCGCCCGGAGCGCCCATAATTCGTGGACACGGCGCCGACCTTCTACACCGTTCCTAATCTCCTAACGCACTACGCCCTCGATGCCGCCGATATCTTTCGCCGGCGGGCTTCCCACCCGCCGCACATTTCGGATTGCGCGAGACCGCGTCGGATCGCGGTCCCCATAAGTCACAGTTTAGAAAGGATATTTTCCGCCACCAACGTCAAAGGCGATCGATCTGTTTATTCCTTCCTCAACCTTTTGTTGCGGTACTGGGCAGCAACGCAAGAACAAGTGTCGACGCACGTGCCTTGGGGGGCAAGTCAGTTGAGTTTTGCTGCCGAAAAATCCACGGCTGCCGTTGCCAGGCCTGTGCGTGGTCCAATGTCGCCTGAGCCCAGATGACGACGCTCCTCCCGCTCCTCAGCATGTCGTGCAACCTGCTGATTCTGGTCGGTCTCACCTATCTGTTGAGCCGGCTCGAGGCGGCGGAGCCAACGTTCCGCATGGCACTATGGGGCGGCCCGTTCGGCTTGGCGATGGGCGGCATCGCCGTGATCCTGATGCTCGCGTCATTCGACGATCATGTCGGCATCCTCATCGATCTCCGCAGCGCCCCGCTGGTGATGGCCGGCCTTCTCGGTGGTCCGCTCGCCGCGATAATCGCCGCGGCATTGGCAACGGCGGCGCGCTTCGCGATGGGCGGGGCGAACCATGTTTTCATCGGCATGGCCATGCCGATGTTCGCGGCGTTCGGCGTCGCCGCTTGGGCGATGGGCATTGGAACCTCGTTCCGAGGTCTGCTGGCGATCGGCGTGGCGCTCGCGGTGCTGCGCCCCATTCTCACCCTTGTCACGCGGTGGACCGGCTGGCTCGATCCGCCAGCCGTGCATTCCTTGTTCACCGAGATCTTTCCCTTCACAGCGCTCTTCTATCCCGCCGGCATCGTCGCGATGGGGAGTCTTTCTGCACTTCGAGGGGAGGCGCGCGGGCCAGACGGCGGACCTGCAGACCGATATCCGCGAACTGGCGGCGCGTGATGCGCGTTTCAGCGCGATCTTCCAGTCCTCCAGCGTCGCCATGATGTGGATGGAGGAGGACGGGCGCATCCTCAACGCAAACCAGCGCATGTACGACTTCGTCGGCTATGCCGTCAGCGAATTGGAGGCGATGCGCTACGAGGACCTGCTCGCGCCGGAGGACCGCGAGGACTATTTCCGCGTCCGCGCAGAACAGGCGGCGACCGGTCTGCCGCCCAAGGACGGCGCGCGGCGCTACCGCCGTAAAGACGGGACGTTCGTCTGCGGGCTGCGCTCGACGGCCGTGGTCCGTTCGGACGCGGACGAGACCACCTACAAGTTCGTGATGATCCAGGACATCACCGAGCAGAAGCACGGCGAAGAGAAGATCCGTTTCCAGGCGGAGCTGCTGGAATCCGTCGAAGAAGCGGTCATCGCGACCGACATGAACGGGTCGATCATCTTTTGGAACCGCTTTGCCGAAAAGCTCTGCGGATGGTCGGCGCGCGTGGTGTCAGGGCGCAACATCGTCGCGCTGCTGCCGTCGATCAAAGGGCAGTTCGAGGCTACCGATCTCCGCGCCCGCCTCGCGGCCGGCGAAAGCTGGTCGGGGGACCTCGTGCTGGAGCGCCGGGACGCGTCCACGATTCTCCTCCACGCCTCATGTTCGCCGGTGAAGGACGAGAACGGCGTCGCCGTCGCCGTCGTCACGGTAGCGACCGATATCACCGAAGAAAGGCGCTCGCAGCTCGCGCTTCTCGAGGAGCAACGCACGCTCGCGGTCCTGAACCGCACCGCCGGAAAGCTGAATGCCGAGCTCGACCTCAGCGCATTGATGCAGGCGGTGATCGATGCAAGCGTCGAGCTGACCGGCGCCGAGTTCGGCGCGCTTTTCTCGGGCAGCCGGCCGCAGGACGACCATTTCGGGCTCTACGCGCTCTCCGGAATCGACCGCCAGTCCTTCGAGGCGCTGCCTCTGCCGATCGAGGACGAGGTCGTCGGGCCCATTCTCCACGACGAGAAGATCTTCCGTTGGGAAGACGTCACCCAGGATCCAAGATACGCGGAGGCGCTCGCGAACCATCAGCTCCAGCCGGGCGCATCGCCGGTCCGCAGCTATCTCGCGGTGCCGCTGGTCGCGCGTTCCGGGAGGGTGATCGGCGCCCTGTTCCTTGGCCACAAAGAGCCGGGGGTCTTCAACGAGCGCTCCGAGCGGCTGATCGAAGGTATCGCCTCGCATGGGGCGATTGCGATCGAGAAGGCGAGCCTCTTCGAAGCCGCGCAGCAGGAAATCGAGACGCGGCGAAAGGCGGAGGAATCGCTCAACAAGAGCGAGGGGCGCTTCCGCGATTTCGCCGAGGTCGGCTCGGATCTCATGTGGGAGACCGACCAGCGCTTCCGGATTACCGCGATCGTGGGCGATTCCCGCGGGGTGTTCGGCATTCCTGAAGAAGAGCTGATCGGGCGCACCGCTTGGGAAATCGCCAAGGCCGACGTGAAGGCGCCGGAATGGAAGCAACACGTTCTCGACCACGAGACGCGCCAGCCGTTCAGGAACTTCGAATATCAGATCGCCGACCGAAACGGCGCCACCCGCTGGATATCGACGAACGGCCGCCCGTATTTCGACGAGCACGGCAATTTCCTCGGCTTCCGCGGCGCCTCGACGAACATCGCCGGACGCAAGCACGCCGAGGCCAAGCTGGCGTCGAGCGCGCGCCAGCAGCAGGCGGCGGCGGTCTTGAGCCAGCTCGCGCTTCAGGGCGTGCCGCGCGAAGACTTGTATCAGGTCGCCGTGGACCTGGTCGCGCGGACGCTCGGGGTCGAGCTGGTCGGGATTCTCGAGCTTTCCGCCGACAAGCGCGTGCTCAGGCTGCGCGCCGGCAGCGGCTGGCCGGCGCAATCGGTCAACATCCGCGCCGTGCCGGTCGACTACTGTCCGCCGCTTGCGCGCGGCATCAGCTCCGACGTGCCGGTGCATTTCTCGCGGCGCAATTTCAACCTCATTCCCGGACTGCAGAACGACAAGGGCTCAGGCGTTGTCCTGCCGATCGGCGAGAAGGCGTTCCGGCTCGGTGTCATCGTCGTGTGCTCGGACGGATTCCGTGCCTTCAGCGAGACCGACATCAACTTCCTAAGGGCGGTTTCATTCGTGCTCGCGGCCGATGCCGAGCAGCGCAAGTCGGCGGCAACACTGCACCTCAGGGACCGCGCGCTGGAGGCGATCGGCGAAGGCATCATGATCACCGACGCGGCAGAGTTCGACACGCCGATCACCTACGTCAATCCCGCGTTCGAGCGTCTGACCGGCTACGGCAAGGATGAGGCGCTCGGCCGCAACGCGCGCTTCTTGCAGGGCGGCGATACAGATCCGGGCCTGGTGCAGACGATACGGACGGCAGTGGAAAGCGAAACGCTGTTCCGCGGCTCCATCCTCAACTATCGCAAGGACGGACAGAGCTTCTGGAACAACCTCACGATTTCCCCGATCCGCGACGACAGCGGCACCACGACGCACTTTGTCGGCGTTCTCTCCGATGAGACCGAACGCGTCCAGATGGCATCGCAACTTCGCCAGGCGCAGAAGATGGAAGCGCTCGGCCACCTGACCGGCGGCGTCGCGCACGATTTCAACAACCTGCTCGCAGTGATCCTCGGCAACTCGGAGATTCTCTACGAGGAGATCACCGATCCGGAGCTCAAGACGACCGCCGAGCTGGTGATGACGACTGCCGAGAAGGGCGCCGACCTGACGCAGCGTCTGCTTGCGTTCGGGCGCCGACAGGCACTGCACCCCGAAGCACTCGATCTCGGCGCGGCGCTCGAACTCGTTCTCCGACATGCTCCACCGCACGCTCGGCACTCACATTACGCTCGAGACGCACACGACCGCCGACAAGCCGGCCTATGTCGACCGGGGTCTCTTCGAATCGGCGATCCTCAACCTCGTGCTCAACGCGCGCGACGCCATGCCGAACGGCGGCGTTCTCAGCATCGACACGGCGATCGTCGAGACCGCGGAAGGATGGGCTGGGGATCTGAAGCCCGGGGCCTATGTCCGCATGACGGTGAAAGACACCGGCGTCGGCATGGAAAAGGACGTGCTCGATCGCGCCTTCGACCCCTTCTTTACGACCAAGGGTGTCGGCAAGGGCTCCGGCATGGGCCTCTCCATGGTCTATGGATTTGCCAAGCAGTCCGGCGGCCACGTCGCCATCGAAAGCCGGCTGGGGTGCGGGACGACCGTGCACGTCTTCCTTCCGGTCGCGTCGAAGGCTAGCGCCGCAAAGCGCATCGAGACGCACAGCGATCAGCCGACGACAGGCGGTCACGAGAAGATTCTTCTGGTCGAGGACGAGCCGCACGTCCGCCGCTTCGTCTCCACCCAGCTTGCCGGCCTTGGTTACTCTGTGGTGGAAGCGGACGCCGGCGCGCCGGCGCTCGATATCCTGCGCTCCACGCCCGACTTCGACCTCTTGTTCACCGATCTTCTGATGCCCGGCGGAATGAGCGGCTTCGACCTTGTGCAGCGCGCGCGCGAATTCGCGCCGCACCTGAAGGTGCTCCTCACCACGGGCTATGCGGCCGAGACGGACAGCATGCTTGCCGACGTGAGGGACCCGATTCTGAAGAAGCCCTACAAGAAACAGCAGCTCGCCGAGGCGCTGAGAAGCGTGTTCGAGAAGGCTGCCTAGGCGGCGCCGGGAGGGCGGACTGGCCGGGGGAGCGGTTCCTCTGGTCAGGTCTGTTAAGGATTTTCTGTCAGGCTGAAGCGATGAAAACGCGGGCAGCGTGCATCGAACCCGCGCTCCAAGAATTCATGGAGGCCGTCCGTGTCCGAACCAAGCCAGCAGGCGGATACCGCCGATGCTGCGCCGCCGCCCGCGTCCGCGCAGCGAAACTGTTTTGTCATCGACGACGATGCCGGCATCTGCAAGGCGCTGTCGTTCACGTTGCGGAGGCTCGGCTTCGCGACCAGCGAGATCGCGACGCCGGACGGGGTGGAAGCGGCGATCGAAACGCAGATCCCCGATCTGATCTTCCTCGACCTCGGTCTCGGTCAGACGGGGGCCATGGATGTCCTGCCGATCCTCTCGCAACACGGCTACGAAGGCCCGGTCCAGCTGATGAGCGGTCGCAGCCAGGCCGTCCTCGACGAGATCGTCGCGGTCGGCGAGGAGTATGGGCTGACGATGTTGCCGGCTCTGGAAAAGCCGTTTCGGATGGGCGTGGTCAAGGAGCTCGTCATCGGCCTGGGCTTCGCCGCGCCCGAAGGCGCCGCTTAGCCGGGATTTTCGCGTGGGCGAACGGGCTGCCGGCGCGCTCAGCGCCGGCTCTTGTTCGCCCGCCTTCATCGCACCAGCTCGGCAATGCCGGAAGACACCCCGTTTTCAATGAGAAACCAAGGTGTTGACGGGGTGTTCCCGACGCCCTTCCACCTCAGCGCTAAACTGAAAATTAGGGATTCAAGGCTGTACTGCTTTTGGGCTGGTCGGTTCTTGCTTTTCCTGGAGGGAGAGCCGCGCGCAGGCCGTCCCGTAGTCGCTCAAGACCGCAGGCTTGCGGGGGACAAATAAGCCATGTCACGCGCAGAATTCGCGAAGTTTGGCAACGCCGCGGCGGAAAAATCGCCGTTGCCGCAGCCGACGCCACCGGTCGACCAGCCGCAGCAGCCCGACCGCGAGTCCTTCGCGGCTCAAGACATCCGCATTCTGCTCTTCGACGAAGACCCGACTTCGGCCGCGACGATCCGTGGAGTGCTGCACGAGGCATTCGGCGATGGCTGCGTCTGCGACTGGGTGAGCGACCGCGAGGAGGCGGCAGAGCAGATCCGGGTGGGCAGCCATGACGTCCACCTCTGCGTCGACGGACCGCAGGGCGGTGACGCCCTCGCGCTCGTGCGCGCGAGCGTCGACGCCGGCAATACGGCGGCGGTCATCCTGCTCGCACCCGCCGCCAATGCCGATTTCGACTTGAAGATGGTCGAGGCAGGCGCCGACGACTACATGATCTTGGACGGCCTCACGGCGGGCGCGTTGGAACGCTCTATCCGCCACGCGCTGATCCGCCAAGCCCGCTTCGCCAAGGCGCTACAGGAAATCGCAGGCCTGACCGGTGAAAAGACGCGCCTCAACATATTGCGCGACGCGAACCATCAATTCGTCGAGAACGCTTGCCACGATTTCCGCTCGCCGCTCACCGTCATCAAGGAATTCGCGGCGATCATCGAGGAGGGCCTGACCGGCGAGATCAACGAGGAACAGACGGAATTCCTGCAGATTATCCTCACCCGAGTCGATCAGCTGAGCCAAATGGTCGACGGCATTCTCGACGCGAGCCGGCTGGAATCCGACCTGATCGGCGTAAAGCGCGAAGAACAATCGGTCGCAAGTCTGGTGGAGAAGGTCCGGCCTACGCTCGAGCAGAAGGCGGTAGCAAGCAACGTCGCCATCGAGTTCGACGTTCCCGAACTCGCTTCCGCTGGTCTTTGCCGACGCCGAAAGCATCGGCCGCGTCATCGTCAATCTCGGCACAAACGCTGCGAAATATGCCGGCGAGAACGGCAACATCCGGGTGTGGGCGCGCTACAATCCGCAGACGCACCACGTGACCGTCGGGGTCACCGACAGCGGCCCGGGTATCGCGCCTGAGCACGTGAAGCTGATCTTCGACCGTTTCCATCAGATCCCGGACGACAAGAAACGCCAGAAGGACGGGTTCGGCCTTGGGCTGCACATCGCGAGCGAATTCGTCCGCGTCAACTTTGGCACGCTCACCGTCGAGAGCGAGCCCAAGAAGGGAAGCACCTTCGCCTTCACGCTTCCCGCCTTTGACATCGACCGCCTCGTTCCTCTCTACTTCGATTTCCTGAAGACGTCGCGCCACAGCTTCCAGCAAGTCGCAATCGCGTTGGCGACAGCCGGAGAGACCGACGACACCTCCTACGGCGACGTCGAGCGGTTGTTGAACCGGCAGCTCCGCTCCTACGACCTCCTCTTGCGCGTGCGCCCCGGGAACTGGCTCGTCTGCGTGGCCTGCGATGACGGCGAGTTCTCGCAGATCAGCGACCGCATTCTCACCGCCTATTCGGAGAGCAGCCACGCTCGCCCCGAGAAGCCGTTGCCGGATGTCCGCTTCCGCTCGATCGGGACGTGGGCGCTCGCAAGCCAGCCTGAAGCGATCCGCGACGTCATCCACGGCGTCTACGATCCGGGCCCCGAGCGGCCCGCGGTCCAATAGCCGTGGACGCGGAGCGGCACGAAGGAATAGCGGCCTTGGTCAACCAGAATGTCCTGATCGTGGACGATGACCGGGAGATCACCCGGGCAGTCGAGCTTCGGCTGCGTAAGGCCGGCTTTCGCACGAACACGGCCTTTGACGGAGCCGCGGGATTCGCAATCGCGCAGCGCGACCCGCCCGACGCGATCGTGCTCGATCTGCGCATGCCGGTCATGGACGGCTTCGAGTTGCTCGAGCGGCTGCAGAATTCCGTTCACACGCGAAACATCCCGGCGATCATCCTTTCCGCCGACGCCGCCGACCGGGCGCGGCTCAAAGCGCTGCGCGCCGGCGCCACCCACTTCGTCGAAAAGCCCTACCGAGCCAAGGACCTCCTCGATGCCCTCGGCACCTCCCTGCATCGCAGGCAGGCGGCGATCGAGACTTTCTTTCCTTCTGAGACGCGGGAGCGAAAAATGGCAATGCCAGAACCGATACGAGCCCCAGATGACAACCGCAGAGGTACTGATCGCCGATGATGACCCGGCCGTCGTGCGAGCGCTCTCTGTGCGCTGCAGGAAGCTCGGCCTCGACGTCGAAACGGCCGACAACGGCCTGCAGGCGATCTTGAAAGCGTCGCGCAACCCGCCCCGCCTACTGATCCTCGACATCAACATGCCGGAAGCCGATGGCTTCCGCGTCTGCGAGTGGCTGCTCGACCCGCAGCGTCCGCCCGTCGACGTGGTCATGCTCACGGGGCGCGACGATTCGGAGACGCTGGTGCGCTGCGACTCGTTCGGCGCGTTCTACGTGCCCAAGAACCAAGACACTTGGGGCACCATAAAGTCGATCATAGGCGAGGTCCTGGATATCGACGAAAGCACGCTCGACGCCGCAGCGCCGCCGAGGGTGTTCGGAACCGAAGACACGCTGACCCGCGAGAAGCACAACAAGATCCTGATCGTCGACGACGACGCCGACCTCGCGCGCGCTCTGGAACGGCGCCTGAAGAAGTGCGGGGCGGAGACGCTGATCGCTTCAAACGGGGTCGAGGCCTATCGCATGGCGATCAAGGAGCTCCCGGACGCGATCATCGCCGACTACGTCATGCCGGAAGGCGGCGGCCACTACCTGCTGTGGCGGCTGAAGAGCACCGAATTGACCAAGCACATCCCGATCATCATGATGACCGGCCAGACCTTCGCGTCCGGCACGGAATATTCGGTCACGCGCGATTCGACCGGCCGCTCCGGGGCAGTGAAGTTTTTCCGCAAACCGCTCGACACGGACGCCCTTTTCCAGGAGCTCTCGCAGCACTGCGCGATTCAATATTCGCCGCACTGAATCGAACCGCTATCAAGTCGCTGAAGGAGCCGCGGCAGCCGCCGCGGCTTTCTTTATTGCCGGGCGAGACACTTTGGAGGTCGAGGCAGGCCGGATTAGTTCGCGCTTCGCTCGATGAGCTGGCCGACGCTCATCGGCCGGCCGAAATAGTAGCCCTGGCCGATGTTGCAGCCCATGCGGATCAGGGCCAGGCGATCGGCATCGGTCTCGATCCCTTCGGCGACGCAGATGGCGCGCGAGGCCCGCGCGAGGTCGACGATGCTCTGGCAGATGCTGGCATTGACCGTATCGGTGGCGCAATTTTGCACGAAGGAGCGGTCGAGCTTGATCTCCGAGAACGGGAATTGCTTCAGACGGGCGAACGACGAATAGCCGGAGCCGAAATCGTCGATCGCCAGCGTCACGTTGTAAATTCTGAGCTGCACCGCTGCCTCGGCGACGGCGTCGAACTCTCGCACCGCCTCGTCCTCGGTGACCTCGATGACGAGGCCCGGCCAATCTTCATCGCGCGGCTTGAATTCGCGAACCAGGTCGGCAAGCCCGGTTCCGGTCAGCGATTTCACGGGCGAATTCACCGATAGCTGCAGATTTCGCCCGGCGCGCTTCATCACTTCCCAGTCGAGGAAAGCCTTCTTGACGACGAATTCCGTGAGCCTTCGGAGCGCCTCGACGGACGCGCCCGGCAAGAACGAAATCGGTCCCAGAATTCCGTGCACCGGGTGGTTTACCCGCGCCAATCCTTCCGCGCCGACCACGCGATTTTGCACCAGGTCGACCTTCGGCTGGTAGTGCATGTCGAGCCAATGCGCGTCGAGAGCTTCAGCGAGATCGATCACCGGCACGGCCGTGCGCTCTTCTACGGTGATGAACTCGCGGGCCTTGGAATCCGGCGCAACCTGTGCGGCGATATCGCCGCCGGTGAAGAGCTTGCGCAAGTGCTCCGAGCGGAACGGCTTGCGCAGCGGGTCGAGCATCTTCAGCCCGTTCCGCTCGCCGATCGCCTTGATGTTGTTCAGAAGCTCGGTGTCCTTGCCGCTGATAAGCTGCACCGCGCCCTCGAAGCCGCTCTGGCGCAGGATGCGGATTCCGTCGATCGCATCGGAGCGATCGAGCGCGACGTCGAGGAAGATGACCGAGGGCCGAACCTTTTTCAGCGCACCGGCAAGGGCATCGGCGCTCGAAAGGCCGACGCTCGAGATGCCGATCTTGGCCAGCACACGGGAGATGAGCGCGCAAATGTCCGGGTCGTCGTCGATGACGACACACTCGCAGTGTTCATCCGCAGCGATCGGGGCGAGCGAACTCATTTCCCTGCCAACGCGATAACTCCGATCGACGCACGAAGACCGCCGAAGCGCGACCAAGAGCGCGCCTCCTTGAGCCTCCACACTCCAACATGCTTATCGTCCGTTAAGAAACTGTTCCTGGCCGATCGCTGGTTGCGCTACTGCGGCCGCGCGGCGTCGCTGGCGGAGGCTAGTGGTTAACGATCTTGCGAGCGGCGCACGCCGGACCAGAGCCGCGCATGTAGTGGCGCTCCGGCCGGTAGCGCGACTGGATAAGGCGAAGGACGCCTTTCGGGATGGCCTGGACGATCCTGCGGAACATCATGCTTGTGCGTGGACGAGACGCTTCCCTATCGATGGTTTTCTTATCGACACGGACGTGGATAGAGCGGATTTGTTGCCGGTTGCTTTCGTCCAGACCGCAAACGGGTTTCGTCGGCGAATTAGTGCGACTGTGGTACCGCTATCACGTGACCTGACCCCAACCTTTGGTCGGCACGGCGATCGCCGCGCATTGTCTTGCAAGACAGACGGCATTAGCAGTCTCGAATGGTCCCTCCCGAAGCGCCGCGCGAGAGCGGTCGCGCCGTGCGCTCCGACGTCGGCTCCCACTTCGCAGCGATGCTGAAGGCATGGCGCTCGGCCGGGCCGGGCGGCGTGCCTTTCGTCATGGGCATCGTGAACGTGACGCCCGAATTCCTTCTATGACGGCGGGCGCTTCGGCGAGGCCGCAGCGGCCGTGGAGCACGCGATGCGGCTGGCGCGCGAAGGCGCGCATATCCTCGACATCGGCGGCGAATCGACCCGCAAGGGCGCACCCGGGGTCACGGCGGTCGAGGAGATGCAGCGCGTCCTCCCCGTCGTCGAGGCGGCGGCCGCGACCGGCGTGCCGGTCTCCATCGACACGATGAAGGCGGCGGTCGCCGAGGCGGCGCTCGGCGCGGGCGCGACGATCGTCAACGACATCCGCGGGCTGCAGGGCGACAAAGACATGGCGGCGGTCGCGGCGCACTTCGGCGCCGGGGTGATCGCCATGCACAATCCCGGCATTCTTGGCTCCGCCGAGCCGCTGCCGGGCGACCCGGTCGCGATTTGCCGCGCCTATTTCGAGCGCACGCTCGACATCGCCCGAAGCGCCGGCATTCGCGAGGATCGCATCGCGCTCGACCCGGGTTTCGGATTCGGCAAGTCGCCGGAGCAGAACTTCGAGCTTCTCCACCGGCTCCCGGAGCTGACCGCGCTCGGCTATCCGATCCTCGTCGGTACCTCGCGCAAATCCTTCATCGGCAAGGCGACCGGCCGCGACAATCCGAACCGGCTCGCGGGAACGCTTGCGACGAGCGTCGTCGCCGCGCTTGCCGGCGCCGCGATCGTGCGTGTCCATGACGTCGCGAGCATGTCGAGGCGATGCGGATGGTCGGCGGCAATCCTCGGCTCGCCGGCGCAGGCGGCGCAGCCCGATGACGCGCGCCGTGCTCGGCCTTGGCGGAAACATCGGCGACAGCCGCAAGCTGATCGCCGCGGCGATCGAGCGCCTTGCCGCAAATCCCGGGATCGCAGTCGAGGCTGTTTCCGCGCTCTATCTGACGCCGCCCTGGGGAAAGATCGACCAGCCGGCCTTCCTGAACGCCGCCGTCGGCATCGATACCTCGCTCTCGCCGCGCCAGCTCCTCGAGACGGTCCTCGACATCGAGCGGCAGCTCGGGCGCGAGCGGATTGAGCGCTGGGGCCCGCGCCGGATCGACATCGACATCCTTCTCTTCGGCTCCGTCGAGATGGACGAGCCGGGGCTGCATATCCCGCATCGCGCAGCTGAGCGAGCGGGCCTTCGCGCTGGTGCCGCTTAAGGACGTGATGCCGGACGCCGTCATCGGCGGCCGCGCCATCGCCGACTGGGTCGCGGCCAGCGACAGGCAGGGCATGCAGATCCTGGCGGCGCCGGGCTGGCACAAGCAGGCGTGAGGTCCGTCTCCCGTTGCGTCAGGAATCGTATTTCAGGTAGGCGAAGCGCGGGTCGTTGCGGCGTTCCTTCAAGCGCTCCGCCTTCCTTTCCCGGCTGCCACGCGACGACCTCTTCGATCTTCCTGGCGAGCGCGAAATCCTTGTCGGTGATCCCCTTGGCGGAATGGGTCCGCAAGGCCACCTCGACCGAGGCGTAGGACACCTTCAGATCGGGGTGATGCCACGCCGCCTCCGCCAGATGGCCGACCGCGTTCGACCACCATCAGCGTCGCCTTCCAGCCGGAGGTCCTGTAGCGGCGCACGATCGTAGCCGTCTGCGAAAGCGTCCAGTGCGGCAGCTCGGCCTTCAAGCGCTCGACGACCTCAGCATCGGAATAAGTGCGCTCCGGCTTGCGCTCGCTCATCGTCGGCCTGTCCCCTCGGGCTGCGGCCATCGCGGGCCGGCGCCGTCATAGTGCCGGGCGCATGCGGAGCGGACAAGCGGCGGCGCGCCGCCGGCCTTGACCGACCTCCCCCGTCTCGGGCACGGGAGCGGCCATGCGCGGTCTTCTCTTCGACAAGGACGGCACGCTCCTCGATTTCGAGGCGAGCTGGTCGCGCGTCTATCGCGAGCTCTGCCTCGACCTTGCGGAAGGCGACGAGCGCGGCGGCGGAGGCCATGCTCGTCGCCGGCGGCTTCGATCCTGCGACCGGGCGCTTCCGCGCCGGCGGCGCGCTTGCGGCGGGCCACACCGTGCGACATCGTCCGCATCTGGTATCCGGCGCTCGCCGGAGCGGAGCAACGAGCCATGGTCGAGCGGATCGACAAGGTCTTCTGCAAGAACGGCGTCACCTGCTCGGTGCCGGTTCCCGGCCTCTGCAGAGACGCTCGACCGACGCTCGCACGACGCCGGCTTCGCCATGGGCGTCGCCACCAATGACGGGACTGCGGCGACGCAAGGCGGCGCTCGCCGCGCTCGACCTCGCGCGCTTCCTGCCGCACGTCTTCGGCTACGATTCCGTCGAGCGACCGAAGCCGGCGCCCGACATCGTGCACGCCTTCGCCGCGGCGACCGGCATCCCGGTCGAAGCAGATCGCCGTGATCGGCGACAACCTGCACGATCTGGAGATGGCGCGCGCAGCCGGCGCGGGCGCGGCGATCGGCGTCCTCAGCGGCAACGGCGAGCGGCGAAGAGCTTGTCGCCGCTCGCCGACGTGGTGCTCGAGAGCGTGCGCGACCTGCCGGCCTGGCTCAGCGCCCGGGCACCGGCCTAAGCGGCTGCCATCCGCTCGTTCGCGCGCCGCCGCACGTGCGTCGGCGGCAATCGTCTCCAGCACCTTCTCGCGCGGCACCGGCCGGCTGAACAGATAGCCCTGCCCCTCGGCGCAGCCGGCCGCGCGCAGCATCTGAAGGTCGTCCTCGCTCTCGACGCCCTCCGCGACGGTCGTCATGCCGAGCGACTGCCCGAGCTGCACGATCGCCTGGATGATCGCGGCGTTCTTCTCGCCGTGGCGCGCGCTGCTGACGAAGTCGCGGTCGATCTTGATCCGGTCGAAGGCGATATTTCCGCAGATAATTCAGCGACGAATAGCCGGTGCCGAAATCGTCCATCGCGATCTCGACGCCGAGCGCCTTCAGGCGGTGCAAGCGTGTCGAGCGTCGCGATGCTCTCGGTCAGAAGCAGCGATTCGGTGATCTCGACCGTCAGCCGCTCGGGCCTGAGCCCGGCGCGGCTCAGCGCCGCGCGGATATCCTCGACGATGTCGCCCTGCGTGAACTGCGCGACCGAAAGGTTGACCGCGACGCGCAGATGCGACGGCCAGCGCGCGGCGTCGGCGCAGGCTTGCATCAGCACCCAGCGACCGATCTCGTTGATCAGGCCGGCATCCTCGGCGACGGGAATGAAGGTGCTCGGCGGAACGACGCCGTGCACCGGATGCGTCCAGCGCAACAACGCCTCGAGCCCGGTCATGCGCATGGTGCGGAGGTCGACGATCGGCTGGTAGTAGAGCTCCAGCTCGTCCGCCGCGATCGCGCGCCGAAGGTCGCGCTCCAGGATGTGGCGGTTGACAAGGCGCTCGTCCATGGCGCTCTCGAAGAAGCGGTAGGTGCGCTTGCCGTCGGCCTTCGCCGCATAGAGCGCGAGATCGGCGTTCTTCTGCAGCATGTCGGGATCGTTGCCGTGCTTGGGCGAGATCGCGATGCCGATGCTGCCGGTCGCATAGACCAGCTCGCCGTTGATCAGGAAAGGCTTGCGCAGCTCGTCCATCAGGCGCGCGGCGAGGCGGTCGGCGTCGTCGATCCGGGTGATGCGCGGCTGCAGGATGGCAAACTCGTCGCCGCCGAAGCGCGCGACCATGTCGGTTTCGCGGACGCTCGCGGGCGAGCCGCTCCGCAGCGGCGCAAAGCAGCGCGTCGCCGGTCGGATGGCCGAGCGAATCGTTCACGCCCTTGAAGTTGTCGAGGTCGACGCACATCACCGCGAGCATCGTGCCGCCGGCTCGTCCGATTCCTCCAGCGCCTCCTGAATACGCTCGCGGAAGGCATAGCGGTTCGGGAGGTTGGTGAGGCCGTCGTGGCGCGCCATGTGGGCGATGCGCGCCTGCGCCCGGCGCTCGCTCCGTCACGTCCTCGAAGGTCGCCACCCAGCGCGCCGTCCGCCATGCGCCGCTGCGCAACGGCGATCGATGCGGCCGTCGTCGCGCTCGATCTCGAACGCCGTCGGCTGTTCGCGGTGGATGTTATGCTCGATCTCGGCAGCCAGACTCCGGGAGATGCTCGTGCAGCGCGAGGCGGCGCGCATCCGGCGCGCCGTCGCTTTCCGCGACGGCGGCGACGGGTCGGAAGAGCTGCTCGAACTGCCGATTGCAGACCATCGGCCGCAGCGCCTCGTCGAACATGCAGAGACCCTGCGACATGTGGTTCAAAGCGGCGTCGAAGAGCACGTTCTGCGACTGAAGCGCGCGCTCCTTCTCGACCAGCCGCTCGTTCTTTTGCGTGAGCTCCGCGTTGGCGTCTTCGACGGCGCGGCTGGCGGCGGCGAGCTCGTCATGCGTGCGCGCGTGCAGCATGCGGTTGTGCCAAGTGAGCGCACCGACCAGACAGAGGCCGCAGATGATCAGCGCGAAAGACAGCGTCGAGAATTGCTGATGCAGAGACAGAAGCGACTGGCGGTCGACGGAGAGGAGATCGGCGCCGTAGCGGTTCGCTTCGGCGGTCAGTGCGATGATGCGCGGCTCAAGCGGCGCCAGCATCGCGAGGACCGGCTCAACGTCGAGACCGAGGCTCGCATGCGGCGAATGCCGGGTCGAGGGCGCGGATCGTCGCCTGAAGATCGGCCACCACGGCCGCATGCTGCGGGTCGGCTCTGGTGAAGCTGCGAAACTCGCCCTGATTCAGCAATCGAAGCGCGGTTGTAGAGAATCTCGTAGCGAAGCTTCGCCTCGGTCAGATCGGCCTGCGTGCGGCTCGCGGCGAAGGCGAGCAGCGCCTTCTGCAAGCGCTGGAACTCGATGACGGCCTGGCTCGCCGAATAGGCGACGTTGTAGCGGGAGAAGCTTTCGAGCGAATCCTGGCGGCGGTCGATCATCGAGTAGGTGTAGAGGGCGGCGGCGACGAGCGCCGCGATCATCGCCCCAAGATAGATCCGGACGAGCTTGCTTGAGGTCATGGCCAGAGCACGTCCGGGCCGCTAGCGGACATTCAGCTCCTTCACCTGCCAGACGGCGCGGCTGTAATACTGCTCGGTCCTGAGCTCCGGATCGGAATCGAAGGGATAGACGATGAAGAGCGGACCCTTGTCGCGGATCGGCATCAGCTCGCCGTCGCGCTTCATCGCAAGCACGACGTCGTAGCGATCGAAGTCGGACATCGGTATCGCGCTCTCATAGTCGTTGAGCGCGCTGGCGACGACCTCGGTCCCCTCGGCGCCGACGAACGCCATGAGCGCGCGCATGGAGACGCCTTCGAATTCTCGTCGGATGGTCGTACCAGGGCGTCAGCGTCGTCAGCGTGACGGTCCCGATCGCTTCCAGCATCGCGCGGTCGAAGCGCGCGACGCCGCCGTCGTTGGTGTTGGCGATGCGTCCGCTGACGACGAGGATCGGATCGCCCTTGGGGCTGGCGATCTGCGCCGCGAAACCGTGCCCGACAAGCGCGATCAATCCAGCCGCAAGCAGAGCGAGCGGGCGTAGCAAGGCTACCATCGCGGCCATCCCCCAGACCGTTAGTTGCGCCGGTCACAATTCTGGGCCGCGGCTAAGAAACTGTTTCGCTCTGCCGTCCCCGCCTCTCTTCACAAGACCATGCTGAAGATCGGGTAAATGGCGACCGCGAACTAAAGACGATCGGAGAGGCGGCCGCGCATAAGGGCGAGGCTGACGAGCGGTCGGCGCAACCAGGACGCGAGCGGAAGCGGCGGGATGGCCAATGTGGTGAAGGCCGCGATGCGCTCGCCGCGGCCGAGCGCGCTCTCAGCCAGGAGCTTGCCGACGAAGGGCGCGAGCGCGACGCCTTGCCCGGAATAGCCGCCGGCTGCCCACACGGCCGGCGCGACCTCGCGCACGAAGGGAAGACGCGGGCCGGTCACCGAGACAACGCCGCCCCAGCCATGCACGATCGGGACGCTCGGCGAGCTGCGGGTAGATCTCCGAGAGATGCGGACGCACGAAGGCGGCGATGTCGGCGGGGATGCGTCCGGCATTGCTTTCGCCGCCGCCGAAGAGGAGCCGTCCGTCGGCCGTCTTGCGCCAGTAGCGCACGACGAAGCGGCTGTCGGCCGCCGCCTCGCCGCCGGGAAGGATTGCGTCGCCGGCGGCGCCGAGCGGCTCGGTCGCAACGATGAAGCTGTTGAGACCGAGCATGCGGCGGCGCGTGAACCGCTCGAAGCGGCCGGAGCGTCCGTCGGTCGCCACGATGATGTGGTCGGCGCGGATATCGCCCGTCGGTGTGTGCACGACGGGCGACTGTTCGTGCCGCAACGCAAGCGCCGGCGTCCGCTCGTGGATCGTCGCGCCGAGCAAACCTGCCGCGCGCGCAAGCCCGAGGGCGAACCGGTAAGGATCGAGATGACCCGCCGCCGCTGTCTTGGATGGCGCCGAAGAATCGCTCCGAGCCGATCGCCGCGACCGTCTCGTCGCGATCGAGCAGACGCGCCTGATCGTAGCCGAAGCGCTCGCGCAGCACGCGCGACGAGCTCCGCGGCCTCCGGCATCAGCGCGGCCTTGTGCTGCGTTTCGATGATGCCGGCGCGGAGGTCGCACGAAATCGCGAAGCGCACGATCAACCCGCGGACCAGCGCCTTCGCCTCCTCCGCCATGTTCCAGAATTCGCGCGCACGCTTGAGGCCGAAGTGCTGCTCAAGCCAGATCACGTCGCGACGGAGACCGGAATGGATCTGCCCGCCGTTCCGCCCCGAGGCGCCGCTCGCCACCCGATCCGCCTCGATGAGCACGACGTCGGCGCCGGCCTCGGCGAGATGGATCGCGGCGGAGAGGCCGGTGAAGCCGCCGCCGACGATCAGGACATCCGCCTTGCGCGAGCCTTCGAGCGGCGGGTATTCGGGCGGCGTCGCCCGCCGCGAGCCGGTAAGAAGGACGGCGGGAAGGCGCGCGCCATCAGCCTAGACGCTGAGCAGCAGGTACTCGCGCTCCCATGCGCTGATCACGCCCATGAAGGTCTCGTATTCGGTCTCCTTGATGGCGCGATAGGTGCGCACGAAAGTCGCGCCGAATATCTCCACCAGCTCCGGCGTGTCCTCCAGCAATCTGACGGCGTCGAGGATCGAGCGCGGCAGCGCGAAGCTCGGGTCGCGGCTGGCGCCTTCGATCGCCCGGTCCGGCTGCAGCTCCTTGACGAGGCCGAGATAGCCGCAGGCGAGCGAAGCGGCGATGGCGAGATAGGGATTGGCGTCGGAAGAGGGAACGCGGTTCTCCACGCGCCGGTTCGCCCCGTCCGATAGCGGCACGCGCAGGCCGACCGTGCGGTTGTCGAAGCCCCAGCGCACGTTGATCGGCGCGCTCGTGTTCCTGACCAGGCGCCGATAGGAGTTCACATACGGCGCGAGCATGCACATGACGCGCGGCAGATAGGTCTGCATGCCGGCGACGTAGTTCAAGAAGCGCGGCTCAAGCGCGTTGATGCCGCCGTCGGCGAAGATGTTGCGGCCGGTCGCCACGTCGTTCACCGAATGGTGGATGTGCATCGCCGAGCCGGGCTCCGTGGCGATGGGCTTCGCCATGAACGTCGCGTACATCTTGTGGCGGAGCGCCGCCTCGCGGATCGTCCGCTTGAACAAGAACACCTGATCGGCGAGCTCGACGGGATCGCCGTGGCGCAGATTGATCTCCATCTGCGCGGTGCCGTCTTCGTGGTTCAGGGTGTCGATCTCAAGCCCCTGCGCCTCGGAGAACCGGTAGATGTCGTCGAAGAGCTCCTCGAACTCGTTCACAGCGGTAATCGAATAGGCCTGGCGCGCGCGCTCCGGCCGGCCGGAGCGGCCGACCGGCGGCTCGAGCGGATAGTCCGGATCGATGTTCGGCTTGACGAGATAGAACTCCATCTCCGGCGCGACGACCGGCTTCCAGCCGCGATCGGCGTAAAGCTGCATCACGCGCTTCAGGACGTTCCGCGGCGCGATCTCGAAGAGCGTTCCGTCCTTGTGGAAGGCGTCGTGGAGCACCTGCGCCGTCGGATCGCTCGCCCAGGGGACGACGGCGAGCGTCGAATAATCGGGGCGGAAGATCAGGTCGGAATCGGTCAGGCCCTCGATGAAGGCCTCCTCCTCCTCCGGATATTCGCCGGTGATCGTCTGGGTGAACATGGAGGCCGGCAAGGTCATCGGGTTGCTGCCGAAGAACTTCTGCGTCGGCATCAGCTTGCCGCGTGCCACGCCGGCCTGATCGGGGATGATGCACTCGATGTCGTCGATGCGCCGCTCGCGGCACCACTGCCGCGCCGCCGCCTCGTCGGCCACGCCACGCATCAATTGCGGTCTTTCGCCCGCCAGGGTCTCTACTGCTGCGCTCATTCCCGATACTTAGCCGTTTTCCGGCCGTTCGCGAAGCCGGGCCCGCGACGCCGTTAATCCAGGGTGCGGCGGAAGCGGAGCAGCGCAATTCCGCCGATCACGAGCAGGAAGACCGCCACCGGCCAGAGAAACGGCAGGACCTGCAGGGTGTCGTTGCCCTTCAGCATGATGCCGCGCACGGCGCGCAGAAAATGCGTCAGCGGCAGCACGTTGCCGATCGCCTGTGCCCAGACCGGCATGCCGCGGAACGGGAACATGAAGCCGGAAAGCAGGATCGAAGGCAGGAAGAAGAAGAACGTCATCTGCATGGCCTGCAGCTGCGAGCGCGCCAGCGTGGAAAACGTGTAGCCGAGCGTCACATTGGCGGCGATGAAGAGGAGCACCGCAAAGAGCAGAAGCGCGAGCGAGCCCTCCAGCGGAACCGCGAACAGCGCATAGGAGGCGACCAGAATGACGAGGACCTGGGCAAAGCCGATGCCGATATAGGGGATGATCTTGCCGATCATGATCTCCAGCGGCCTGAGCGGCATGGCGAGCAAGCTCTCCATGGTGCCGCGCTCGATCTCGCGGGTCAGCGCCAGCGCCGTCATCAGCGTCGTCGTCAGGGTGAGGATCGTGCCGATCAGGCCCGGCACGATGTTGTAGGTGTTGACGGCTTCCGGATTGTAGAGGCGGTGCACGATGACGCCGGCGCCGCTGGACGAAGGCGACGGCGGAGCGTCGATCGCGGCGGCGACGGCGCGGTTCACGATCTCCGGCATTGCCGCCAGCGCATTGGCGGACGCGGTCGGATCGGAGGCGTCCGCCTCGATCACGATCGCAGGACGGCGACCGCGTCTCACGTCGCGATAGAAATCGTGCGGCACGGTAACGACGAAGGCGAGCGTGCCGTCCGCAAGCTCCTGGCGCGCCTGGTCCTCGCTCAAGAGGCGGTCAATGCGAAAATAATTGGAGGTCTGCATGCCGGCGATAATGGCGCGCGCGACCGGTCCGGAATCGCCGACGACGACGCCGGTCGGCAGATGCTTCGGATCGGTGTTGATGGCGTAGCCGAACAGCACGAGCTGGAGGATCGGGATGCCGAGGATCATCGCGAAGGTCAGCCGATCGCGCCGCATCTGGATGAACTCCTTGATGAGCACGGCGCGAATGCGAAGCGAGGAGGAAGGCGCGCTCATTTGCCGTTCGCACCCACTTGCGCCTCGGTCATGAGACGGATGAAGACGTCCTCAAGCGTCGTTTCGCCGGGCTCCACCTCGACCGGGTAGCGGGCGGCGACGGCCTTGACGGACTTCGCCAACGCGGCCGGGTCCGAGCCGACGACGTGGATGGCCTGACCGAAGGCTGCGATCTGCTCCACGCCCGGCATGCCTTCAAGCTCGCGCGCCGCGTGCGCGGCGCCGCGCCCGGACAGCACAAAGGTCTGCAGGCCGGAATGCTCGATGATCTCCGCCGCCGTCCCGCGCGCCACGACGGAGCCGTAGGCGATATAGACGATGCGGTGGCAGCGCTCCGCCTCGTCCATGTAATGGGTGGAGACAAGCACGGTCAGGCCGTCCTCCGCGAGGCGGTGAATCTCATCCCAGAACTCGCGGCGGGCCTTGGGATCGACGCCGGCGGTCGGCTCGTCGAGAAGAAGCAGCCGCGGCTTGTGCATGATGCAGGCGGCAAGCGCCAGGCGCTGCTTCCAGCCGCCGGAGAGCGTGCCGGCGAGTTGGCGCTGGCGGTTCTTCAGGCCGAGGCCTTCAAGCGTCGCGTCGACCGTGCGGCCGAGATCGGAGAGCGCATAGAGGCGGCCGACAAACTCGAGGTTCTCGCGGATCGTCAGGTCCTCGTAGAGCGAGAACCGCTGCGTCATGTAGCCGACCTCGAGCTTGATCGCCTCCGCCTCGCTCAGGATGTCGTGGCCAAGGCAGGTGCCCTCGCCGCCGGTCGGGCGAAGCAGGCCGCAGATCATGCGGATCGTCGTCGTCTTGCCGGAGCCGTTCGGGCCGAGGAAGCCGACGATCTCGCCCTCCGAGACTTTGAGGTCGACCTCCTTGACCGCCGTCTTGTCACCGAAGCGCTTGGTCAGGCCGTGCACGTCGATGACGGTCGATTCGCCGTTCATTGCGTGCCCCGAAGTCCAGGCGCCACATCGACCGGCTGACCGAGCGGCAGTTGCGCCGCCTCGCCGGAGAGCCGTGCCTCGGCGCGGAACATGAGCTTGCCGCGGTTCTCGCGGCTGAAGATGATGGGCGGCGTGTATTCCGCCTCAGAACCGAGGAAGGAAATCTCGCCCGTCAGGCCGGCGGCGCATCCGTCGCAGGTCACCGCCACCGTGCCCCCGGGCGAAAGCGCCGGCCGCGCCGCCTCGGGCACGAAGAAGATCACCTTGCGTTTGTCGGCGGGAAGAAGCTCAAGCACCGGCTGGCCGGCCAAAGCGACCTCGCCGGCCTCGTAATAGGTGTCCTCGATGCGCCCGGCGACCGGCGCATTGACCCCGTATTTGGAAGCGCGCGTCTCTGCCTGCGCGAGGCCGGCACGCGCAGCGTCGACGGCCCGCTCGCCGGCATCGATCTCCGGCGTGCGCGCTGGCATTGCCGCAACCTCGCGCTGGCGGTGCGCTGCGGTGACGCGTGCCTCGGCGATGGTGATCGCCTCGCGCGCCTGATCGAGCTGCGCCTCGGAGGCGACCTTGCTATCGAAGAGCGACTTCTGCCGCCCAAAATCGCGGCGCGCCTTGTCGAGCGCCGCCTCGGCCTCGGCAATCTGCGCCTCAAGCACGGCGATTTCCGGCGGGCGCTGACCTTGCTTGAGATTGGCAAGCTGAGCCTCGGCGCGCGCCATCTCCGCCTTCGCCTGCGTAACGGCGGAGGAGGCTTCCGCGTCGTCGATTTTGAAGAGGAGGTCGCCTGCCGCGACGTCGCTGCCGCGGCGCACCGCAAGCTCCACGATGCGGCCGGAGACCTCCGGCGCGACCTCGACGAAATCGCCTTCGACGTAGCCCTGGAAGACGGGGCTCTGCGGATCGCCGCAAGCGGAAAGGAAAAGCGCCAGAAGGAGAACGAGCTTTCTCACGGCCGGTCCTCCCGCGCAGCGGCGACCATCGCACGAACGTTCTTCCGTATGTCGGCCTTGATGCGATCGAGCAGGGCGGTGTCGTAGCGTTCGCGGCCGAGCCGGCGGAGGATCGCGGGCTCGGCGATGCGGAAGACGAGCACTTGGCCGAAGACCATGAAGACGCGCAGCTTGCTGTCGTCCGCGTTCGGATCGCAGCCGCCCGCCATCGCGAAGAGGCGCGTCGCCATTCCGTGGAACTCCGAAAGCATGGCGAAGAGCACCTCGAACGCGGAGGTCGGCTGCATCTGCTCGCGGATGACGAAACGGGCGACGCGGCGCATCTCTTCGGGCCCGACGATCACGTCGACGAAGGTGGTGAAAAGCTCTTCGAGGACATGAAGCGCGCGCTCCGGATCGCTCGGCGGTGTGGTGATGAGCGGCCCGATGCGGCTTCGCACGCGTCCCGCGATCGATCCGATCACCATCTCGGCGACGGCGCGGTAGAGCTCTTCCTTGCCGCCGAAATGGTAGGAAATCGCAGCGACGTTGACCTTGGCGCGCGCGGCGATGTCGCGCACGGTCGTGCCGGTCAGGCCGCGCTCGCCGAAGAGATCGAGCGCGCCATCGAGGATGCGCTCGCGCGTAGGGTCTCCCGGTTTTTCTGTTTTTTCAAGCACTTGCATCTGCCTCGACTGGAGCGAGACAGACACGTAACATGTTCAAACGTCTGTTTCAAACAGATGTTTTGACGCAGTTAATCAAGCGTCAGCGGTGGGCGGATGCGGGCCCCCGGTGCCCGGTCGGTCGGTCGATGAAGACTGCCGCGTGGCCGGTCAGACGCCGATCACGCCCTCCGCCGCGAGCTTTTCCATCTCCTCACGCGTGCGCGGCGTCGCGGGAAGCGCGAAACTCAGGAAGAAGATCACCACCAACGCACCAAGCTGGAAAAGCAGCGTGCCTTCCATGGTGCGGGTGAAGTTCCGTTGATTGGCCTCGACGCCTCGCTTCTGCATCGCTGCGCGGACCGCGTTGACCGACTCCGGATCGGCGGACTCGTTCTTGGCGAGCGCGGCCTCGCCTCGCTGGCAGCTCTCGGGCACCGCCGCGAGGTCCTTCGAGTTGGAGCGGTCGACGAAACAGGACTCGAAGTTTGTGGTCACCTTCGGGAGCTGCGACGGGGGCACGCCGATCTCCGTCAGGTCGGCCACGAGATCCGCGCGCACGCTCTCCACGCTCACTTGCGCCTGGCTACCGAGCAGCCCGAAGAAGACCACGCCGACGATCGCGACACCGATCGCGCCGCCGATCTGCTGCGTCGTGTTGACGACGCCCGAGGCGGAGCCGGCATCGTTGATCGGCACCTCGGCGAGGATGAAGGAATAGATCGGTGCGACCACGCAGCCCATGCCGAGACCGGAGATGAGCAGCGCCGGAATGAACTCCCACGGCGTCACGTCGTTGCCGAAGTGGTGGATCGTATAGAGGAACAGTGCGTAGCCTGCGCCCATCACGAGCGGCCCCGCGGAGATGATCTTGCGGCCGAAGCGCGGCACCAGCACCGGGCCGGACATGCCTGCCGCGAGACTCACGCCGAGCGAGAAGGGGATGCCGGTCAGCCCCGCCTTCAGGATCGAGTAGCCGAGCCCGATCTGCAGGTAGATCGTGAAGATGAAGAAGAATCCGAAGATCACCGAAAAGAAGCACAGACTTAGGATGACGCCCGCGACAAAAGAGCGGCGGCGGAAGAGCGACGGCACGACGAGCGGCGAGGCGTCGTGCTTGTCCTTCCAGATCTGGGTGAAGGCGAAGAACACGAAGACCGGGACCGAGACGATCATCGAGGCGATGACCCAGGCCGGCCAGTCGAGCTGCCGCCCCTGGATGAGCGGGAACATCAGCATCAGCGTAGCGACGAGCACGACGCCGACGCCGACAAGATCAAGCTTCAGCGGGTGCGGGGACTTCGCGTCCGGCAGGTAGATCCAGGCGAGAAACATGGCGCCGATCCCGACCGGGATGTTGACGAGGAAGATCGTGCGCCACCCGAGATCCCAGACATTGCCGGTGATGAGGAGCGCACCGATGATCGGGCCGAGCACAGTGGCGATGCCGGCGATGCCGCCGTACAAGGCCGAGATCCCCTGCCGCTCCTTCGTCGTCGTGTACATGATCTGGATGTTGGAAAGAATCTGCGGGACCATCAGCGCGGCCATCACGCCCTGCAGGAGGCGCGCGCCGATCAGCATCTCCGTCGACGTGGCAAGACCCGACAGTGTCGAGGCGACCGTGAAGCCGGCAACGCCGATCAGAAACATCTTCTTGTAGCCGATGATGTCGCCGAGCCGGCCGCCGGTAATGAGGAAGAGCGCGAAGGCGAGCTGATAGCCGGCAATGATCCACTGGATCCCGGAATAGCTTGCATCGAGGCTCGTGCGGATCGACGGGATCGCCACGTTGACGATCGTCGAATCGAGGATGTCCATGAAGAACGCAAGGAGGACAACGAGGGTCGCGATCGTGCGGCCCCGGCCGGTCAGGCCCGCCACCCCGGAAGGCGCAGTCAATTCCATTGCCGACATAGAAATCCTTTGCCGTTTTCCGTGGAGAGCGGCACCCGCTATCGCGGCGCGCATTGGTCCGCAAGCGAATTGCGGGTCTGCACCCGGAGCATAAAGGGGCGCGACAGGGGGGCAAAAGCAGGAAACTAGGGCAATTTCGCGACCAAGCACGCGCCCTTAAGTCGCGGAAGCGCAAGGCAAAAGGCCGGCAGTGGCGCCTCGGGCGCCACGCCGGCGAAGGCTCGCGGCAGGTGCCGTCAGCGCTGCTTAACGACGATCGGCACCAGGAGATCGCCCCAATAGCCGCCTTCCGCGTGATGGCGGGCGGTCCGCTGCAATTCCACCGAAAGCCCTGAATCCACGCAGCGCATCACCGACTGGTTCAGGCGATGCAGATCGTTTCCGAGCGAACGGAGCGCGGAAGTCTGCGTGTCCGACATGGTCGAGGTCTGCTCCTCGGTGCGTTCCTTCACCCTGGTCTTGATCATCGTCGTCTCCTTCACGCAGCCCGGCGCCGGCTGCCGCCTTTGTCGAATTGCGCGGCTTCCGTCGATCCGGTCATCGCGGTCGTCGAGGCGCGACCGCCGGAAATGGTCATCGACACGGCGTCGAAATAGGACGTGCCGACCTCGCGCTGATGGCGCGTCGCCGTGTAGCCGTCCGCCTCCGATACAAACTCCGCCTCCTGCAATTCGGCATAGGCCGCCATCTGGCGCTCGCGATAGTCGCGCGCGAGCTCGAACATGCCGTGGTTCAACTGATGGAACCCGGCGAGCGTGATGAACTGGAAGCGATAGCCCATGGCGCCGAGCTCGTGCTGGAACTTGGCGATCGTCGCGTCGTCGAGATGCTTCCTCCAATTGAAGCTCGGCGAGCAGTTGTAGGCGAGCATCTTGTCGGGGAAGTCGCGGCGGACACCCTCGGCGAAGTGCTTCGCCTGGTTCAGGTCGGGCTTCGACGTCTCGCACCAGATCAGGTCGGCATAGGGCGCGTAGGCCTTGGCGCGGGCGATGCACGGCTCAAGCCCGTTCTTCACCCAATAGAAGCCTTCCGCGGTACGTTCCGCCGGGATGATGAACTCGCGGTCGCGCTCGTCGACGTCGGAGGTGATGAGCTTCGCCGCCTCCGCGTCGGTGCGCGCGATGACCAGGGTCGGAACGCCCATCACGTCGGCGGCAAGCCGCGCGGCGACGAGGTTGCGGATATGGGCCGCCATCGGGATCAGCACTTTGCCGCCCATGTGGCCGCACTTCTTCTCCGAGGCGAGCTGGTCCTCGAAATGGACGCCGGCCGCTCCCGCTTCGATGTAGGCCTTCATGATCTCGAAGACGTTGAGCGGTCCGCCGAAGCCGGCTTCCGCATCGGCGACGATCGGCGCGAACCAGGTCTCGACGGAGCGCTTCCCCTCCATCGTCTCGATCTGATCGGCGCGCTGCAGCGTGCGATTGATCTTCCTGACGAGCTCCGGGCCGGAGTTCGCCGGGTAAAGCGACTGGTCCGGGTACATCGCGCCGGCGGTGTTGGCGTCGGCGGCAACCTGCCAGCCGGAGAGGTAGATCGCCTTCAGTCCGGCGCGCACCATCTGCATGGCCTGGTTGCCGGAGAGAGCGCCGAGCGCGTTGACGTAAGGCTCTTCGCTGAGCAGCTTCCAAAGCCGGTCGGCGGCATGCTCGGCGAGCGTATGGCGGATCGGCAGCGAGCCGCGCAGACGCGTCACGTCTTCCGGCCGATAGGGCCGTTCGATCCCGTCGAACCTTTGCGGCGCCGCGCCGGGCACCAGCTTGGCAATTGTCGTCACGGTCGATCTCCACGCCAGAAAGCGGTGTGGAGGTATTTTACATTGCGATGCGGAAGTCGAATCGATTCACCCGAGTAACAGGCAGAAAGAGGTCATATTGTAGAAGCTTGCACAATCCGCCGCAACGGATGTAAATTCTTGTAACAAGCGGAGACGTCCTCATGGCCGAGCGAAAAATCTTCGCCGGAGCGCGGCTGAAGAGGCTGAGACAACGCCTCAATCTCACACAAACGCAGATGGCCGCTGCCATCGGCGTGTCCCCGAGCTATCTGAACCTGATCGAGCGCAATCAGAGGCCGCTCACCGTGCAGGTGCTCCTGAAGCTCTCCGGCGTCTACGGCATCGACGTTGCCGAGCTGTCGGCGGGCGACAGCGAAGAAGCGGTGGAGGCGCTGAAGGAGGTTTTCGCCGATCCGCTTCTAACCGGCGAGATCGCTTCGCCGACCGAGCTCTCCGAGTTCGCGGAGACGGCGCCCAACGCCGCGCGTGCGATGACGCGGCTCTTCGAAGCCTACCGCGAGTCGCTCGAGCGGCTCTCCGACCTGTCGCACTCGCTGGCGAAGAGCGGCGAGCCGGCGAGCGAAAGGAGCCCGCGCCTGCCGGCGGCGCAGGTCGCAGCGTATTTCGAGGAGGCGGGGCCCTTCTTCCCGGCGCTGGAGACGGAAGCCGAAGCGGTCGCCGCGGCGCTGACACCGCGCGACGATCCGCACGAAGCGTTGAAGGCGCACATCAAAGAGCGGCACGGCGTTGAGGTTCGCATCCTCCCCGACCAGATCATGCCGAACGAGCAGCTTCGCTACGACCGGCACACGCTCCGCCTCTTTCTCTCCGAGCGCGTGCCGCAGCTTGAGCGCCCCTTCCTCGTCGCGCGGCAGATCGCCTTTCTCGGCCACCGCAGCCTGCTCGACCAACTCGTCGCCGAAGCCGGGATCAAGGAGCCGGAGGCGGCGCGCATCTGCCGCAGCGGCTTCGCGCGCCGTCTCGCGGAAGCGATCCTTGCGCCGGGCGGGCGGCTTGCCGCCGCGGCGCGCGAAAGCGGCTTCGACCTGATGCTGATGTCGCGACGCTTCGCACTAAGACCATCGCGCATCGCGCAACGGCTGACGGCGCTCGGCGCCGGCGGCGCGCATTCGCTGCCGCCGGCCTTCCTGGTAACGCTCGACGCTTCGGGCGCGGTGATCGCCAGGATCGCCGGCGCCGGGTTCCCGCTGCCGCGGCGTGCGCCGCTCTGCGCAAGGCTGCCGATCTTCGACCCGCCGGCGGCCGGCGGGCAGCCGGTGCATGCAACGCTCCAGATCGCCGACGACAATATCTACCGCGCGATTGCGTTTTCGGAGGAAGGGCCGATGACGGGGGCGCTGCCGGCCCCCCGCCGGCTTTCGCTGATCGGCTGGCGCAGCGCCGATATCGCCGACGCGCTCAGCACCGCGCCCGGCCCGCCGCGACCGGTCGGCGTCACCTGCCGGCTCTGCGAGCGGCTCGACTGCGCCCACCGGCACACCCCGCCGGTAGCGCAGCCGAGCACCTTCCACGAGCATGTCGTCGGCCCGGCGGACTACGAACTCTCGGGTTGAAGCGCCCGCGCCCGGAACCTAAGCTCAGCCCAAGACTGAGGTTTCTCTTCGCACGGAGGACAAAGACGTGAACTCGACCCTCGCCAAGCTTCTGGCGGCCGCCACCCTCATCGCTCTGCCGCTCGCGGCGTCCGCACAGGACCAGGTCGTCAACGTCTACAACTGGTCCGACTACGTCGGCGACGGTGTGCTCGACGACTTCACCAAAGAGACCGGCATCAAGGTCGTTTACGACGTCTACGATTCCATGGAGATGATGGAGACGAAGCTGCTCGCCGGCGGCTCCGGCTACGACATCATCGTTCCGACCGACCGCAACCTCGCCAGGCTGATCCAGGCGGGCGTCGTGCAGAAGCTCGACAAGTCGAAGATCCCGAACCTGCAATACCAGTGGAAGGAGATCGCCGACCGGCTCGAGACCTATGATCCCGGCCTCGAGCACGCCACCAACTACATGTGGGGCACGACCGGCATCGGCTACAACGTCGACAAGATCAAGGAGCGCATGCCCGACGCGCCTGTCGATTCCTGGGCGATGATTTTCGATCCGGCGGTGATCTCAAGGTTCGCCGATTGCGGCGTGCATGTCCTCGATTCCGCCGACGACATGCTGCCAGCGGCGTTGAACTATCTCGGGCTCCGCCCGAACTCGAAGAAGTCGGAGGACCTGCAGAAGGCGGGCGACCTTCTGAAAAGCGTGCGCGCGCATATCCAAAAGTTCCACTCCTCCGAATACATCAACGCGCTCGCCAACGGCGATATCTGCCTGGCGGTCGGCTATTCCGGCGACGTGCTGCAGGCGCGCGACCGCGCGTCGGAGGCCGATAACGGCGTCAACGTCGAGTATTCGATCCCCAAGGAAGGGGCGCTGATGTGGCTCGACAGCTTCGCGATTCCGGCCGACGCGCCGCATGTCGACGCCGCGCATGCCTTCATCAACTTCATGCTGAAGCCGGAGATCGCCGCGCGCAATTCCAACTACGTCTACTACGCCAACGGCAGCAAGGGCTCGCAGAAGTTCCTGAACGACGACGTGATCGGTGACCCGGCGATCTATCCGAGCGATGCGACGATCGCCAAGCTCTACACGACGACGCCGAACGATCCGAAGATGCAGCGCGAAGTGACGCGCATCTGGACGGAAGTGAAGACCGGCCAGTAGACTTTTTGGTGCGGGCCCGGGGACAGCCATTCCGGCGGCCCCGGGCAGCGATGGGGGCAGGGTTTTGAGAAACGTCGTCGGCGCCGTCCGCCGCCAGTTCCAGCCCTGGAACGACCCGGCGGCAAAGCCCTTCATCGAGTTCCGCAACGTGACGAAGCGCTTCGGCACGTTCGTCGCCGTCGACAACCAGTCGCTTGCGATCTACGAGCGCGAATTCCATGCGCTGCTCGGCCCTTCGGGCTGCGGCAAGACCACGCTCTTACGCATGCTCGCCGGCTTCGAGGAGCCGAGCGAAGGCTCGATCTGGCTCGACGGCAAGCCGCTTTCCGGCGTGCCGCCGCACAAGCGGCCGGTCAACATGATGTTCCAGTCCTACGCCCTCTTCCCGCACATGACGGTGGAGGGGAACGTCGCCTTCGGGCTCAAGCAGGACAAGATGCCGAAGGATGAAATCGCCGCGCGCGTCGACGACGTCCTGAAGCTCGTCAAGATGGAACAGTTCGCCAAGCGCAAGCCCGACCAGCTCTCAGGCGGTCAACGGCAGCGCGTCGCGCTCGCCCGCGCCATCGCCAAACGGCCGAAGGTGCTGCTGCTCGACGAGCCGCTCGGCGCGCTCGACAAGAAGCTCAGGGAAGAGACCCAGTTCGAGCTGGTCGACCTGCAATACGACCTCGGCCTGACCTTCGTCATCGTCACCCACGACCAGGAAGAGGCGATGACCGTCTCCGACCGCATCTCGGTCATGGATCAGGGCAAGATCGTCCAGGTGGCGACGCCGGCGGAAATCTACGAAGCGCCAAACTCGCGCTACGTCGCCGACTTCATCGGATCGGTGAACATCTTCGCGGGCCCGATCGGGCGGGCGGCGCCGGGCCTCGCCCGCATTGCCGCCAAGGACGGTTTCGTCATCGAAGCGGAGAGCGCCCTCGACGTCGCCAACGGGAGCGTCGTGTGGTTCGCCGTGCGTCCGGAGAAGGTGCGGATCGCGCACGAGGAGCCCCCCGATCGCGCGCGCAACGCGATCGAAGGCGAAGTGGTCGACATCGCCTATTTCGGCGACATGACGCTCTACAACGTCCGGATCGATTCCGGCACGTCCGTGCGCGCCAGCCGTCTCAACGCGGAGCGCTCGCTGGAGAATGCGATCACTTGGCAAGATCGAGTCTGGCTCTCCTGGACGCCGGATGCCGGCGTGGTGTTGGCGAGCTAGCGCGGGCCATGGCGCGAGAGATCAAGTGCTTGTGGAGGGCGGCGGAGATCGAAGCCGGGATGCGGGCCTACAGCCAGCGCCTCAACCCGAACTCCTACCTCATGCGCGCCGCCCTTTCCCGCCGCGCCGGCATGAGCCGCGCGCATGTGGCGATCGGCAGGGTGCCGCCGGGGAGGGAACTCGTTCGCCTATCACTCGCACAGCCAAGAGGAAGAGTGGGTCTACATCCTCTCCGGCCGCGGCATCGCGGAAATCGACGGCAAGATCCAGGAAGTCGGGCCCGGCGACTTCATGGGCTTTCCGACGCCCTCCGTCGCGCATCATCTGAAGAACCCCTTCGAGGAGGATCTCGTCTACCTGATGGGCGGTGAGGACCTGCCGCTCGAGGTCGTCGACTATCCGGATATCGGCAAGCGCTATCTCCGGATGTCAGGCGAAGACGGCGTCGAGTTCTTCGAGCTGAAGGACCCGATCCGCCCGTTCGGCCGGGCGGACTAGACGCGATGGCGGAGAAGACGCGCACGCCGCTGCAGCGCCGGATCACCACCTGGATCCCCTTCGTCTGGCTGCTTATCTTCTTCCTCGCGCCGTTTGCGATCGTCGCCAAGATCTCGCTTTCCGAGACGACGATCGCGATGCCGCCTTATGTCCCGGTGTTCAACTCGATCGCCGAGATCGGGGAGAAGATTCGCGATCTTTCCTTCGACAATTATGTCTGGCTGACCGGCGACCCGCTCTACTTCCACGCCTTCCTGTCGAGCTTCTGGATCGCGTTCTTCTCGACCCTGCTTACGCTCCTGATCGGCTACCCGCTCGCCTATGGCATGGCGCGCGCGCCGGTCTCTATTCGCGCGCTCCTGGTGATGCTTGTCATCCTGCCGTTCTGGACCTCGTTTCTGATCCGCGTCTACGCGTGGATCGGCATCCTGAAGCCAGAGGGTCTTCTGAACCAGCTGCTCCTGTCGGTCGGGCTGATCCACCAGCCGCTCGTGATCTTGAACACCAACATCGCCGTCTATATCGGCATCGTCTATTCCTACCTGCCGTTCATGGTGCTGCCGCTCTACGCGTCGCTCGAACGGCTCGATCGGACACTGCTTGAAGCCGCGGCCGACCTCGGGTCGACGCCATTCCGCTCGTTCTGGCAGATCACCTTCCCGCTATCGCTTCCCGGCGTTTTCGCCGGCGCTCTTCTGGTCTTCATCCCGGCGACCGGCGAATTCGTCATCCCCGACCTTCTCGGCGGCTCGTCGACGCTGATGATCGGGCGGACGCTCTGGAACGAGTTCTTCCTGAACCGCGACTGGCCGGTGGCGAGCGCGGTCGCGATCGTTCTTCTCCTCGTCCTTGTCGTGCCGATCGTCCTCTTCCAGAACGCCCAGGCGCGCGCGCGGGAGCAAAGGTGATGCGCCGCTTCTCCGCCTTCAATCTCATCTCCGTCACGCTCGGCTTCGCGTTCCTCTATCTGCCGATCGTGCTTCTCGTCATCTATTCCTTCAACGCTTCGAAGCTCGTGACGGTGTGGGGCGGCTTCTCCACAAAATGGTACGTGTCGCTGATGCACAACCAGGCGATCCTCGACGCCGCCTGGGTGACCCTCCGCGTCGGGCTGCTCTCCGCGTCGGTCGCGACCGTGCTTGGCACCATGGCGGCAGTGGCGCTCGTCAGGCGCAGCCGCTTCGTTGGCCGCACGCTTTTCACCGGCATGGTCATGGCGCCGCTCGTCATGCCCGACGTCATCACCGGGCTCTCGCTTCTTCTGCTTTTCGTGGCGATCGGCTTCGACCGCGGCTTCTGGACGGTGACGCTCGCGCATATCAGCTTCTCGATGTGCTTCGTCGCCGTCGTGGTGCAGTCGCGGCTCGTCACCTTCGACATGAGCCTCGAAGAAGCGGCGCTCGATCTCGGCGCACCGCCGATGAAGGCCTTCTTCCTGGTCACGTTGCCGGTCATCTTCCCGGCTGTCGCTGCCGGATGGATGCTCGCCTTCACGCTGTCGCTCGACGATCTCGTCATCGCGAGCTTCACCACCGGACCCGGCGCGACCACGCTGCCGATGAAGATCTACAGCCAGGTCCGGCTCGGCGTGACGCCGGAGATCAACGCCGTCTGCACGATCCTGATCGGGCTCGTGACGCTCGGCGTCTCGATCGCGACCATCGGAACGCGCACGCGCGTGGCCGGCCGGGCAATCGCCTAGCAGCGGCCGCGGCGTCGGCTAATTCGCGAGCGCCTGCAGCCGCGCAACCGGGCTTGCCAGCGTCCCCTCGATGATGAAAGGCGCCTCGGAAGCGCCGGGCGCGCTTGGCGCACCGGGCTTCAGCGTGCCGTTCACGTTGAGCCCGCCGTCGAGAAGCCCGACCCAACCGCCCGCGCTCGCGGAATAAGACTGCGTCACCACGTTTGCGCGCTCGATCGTGGCCGCGCCGTCGAGGAAAGAGAGACCGACCGCCGCGGACTGCACCGCCGTCGGAGCGGACTGCCCTTCTTCCGCGGGGCGCGGACGCTCCGCTTCCCGCCGCCGCGATCTCCGCGAGACCGAAGAGCGGAACCACACCGTCGTCGACGCGGAGCTCCGCCGTCCCGCCAAGCGATTCGACAAGCGACCCGAGGTCGCCGCCATGCGCGGTCACGTCGACGACTACCGAGGCGGTCCCGGAAAGCGTCTTCGGCAGCCCGAGAAAGGGAGCGGTCTCGGCGAGGCTGACCTCGGTCGCGCGGAGCTGCGCAGCGACCTCGGCCCCGGGTGCCGCCGGCAAATCGGTCACCGTCAGGTCGCCGGAGAGGCTCCCCGTCTCGAACGCCGCGCGGGCGAGCTCCGACCTCAAGCCGCCGATCGCGAAGCGAGACGCTTGCCGCCGTGCTGCCGGCGCTGAAGGCGCCGAGCTTGACGGAATCCGCGGAGAGCCTGATGTCGGCGTTCATCTCGCGCGAACCAGTCGGTCGGAAGCGTCACGCGGCGCCAGTCCGGCCCAAGCGAAAGCGCCAGCGAGAGGCCGGCGAAATACGGCGTCAGGTCGAGCGCGCGAAGGCGAGCGTGCCGGCGATGTCGGGTTGCGGGCCGGCGGCGATCTTGAGCGCGCCGGAGGCCTGGTTCCCGTCGAGCGTGAACTGCGCATCGGCGACGGAAAGAACGTTGTCGGCGAACGCCGCCGTGCCGAAGAGGCTCGCTTGGCCGAGCGTCGAGCCGGGGCCGAGCGCGCTTCCGAGCCATGACGGCGAAGCGGCGGAGCGACGGCGTCGAGAGCTTCAGCGCACCGGAAAGGCGCATGCGCGGATAGTCTCTCGCCTCGCCGGTCAGAATCACGCTGATCGGCGCCGCGTCGATGCGCGCCTCGTATCGGCGTCGCCGCGCCGTTCAGATAGGCGAAGGGGCTGGTGGCGCCGCCGGAGAACGTCACCTGCTCGCCGCGCCAGATGCCGGAGCCTTCGATCGCGATCGGATTGCGAACGCTCGTCCACTCGATCGTGAGGTCGACGGAATCGAGCCGCTCGCTGTCGCCGGTCTTGCGGTCCTCGTAGACGACCGTGCCGCCTTCGAGGCGGAACTCGCCGAGCGGAACGTCGCCGGAGAAGGCGAGTTGCAGGGCCGCGGCGCCGGAATCGAACTCCCAGTTGCGGCGCCCTCGTTGGTCGCGCACGAGGCGGATCAGAGGGCCGCACCATGCGTGAACGAACTGACCTCGACGCGGCCGATGATGAGCGGGAGCAGGCGAATCCTGCCGGTCAGGCGGTCCATCGACAGGATCTGCGCGTCGTCCATCCCGGCCGGCCCGCCGACCTCGACATCGTCCAGCGTCACGCGGAGCGGGAAGAGGCCGATCTTGGGATCGCCGCGGAGCGAAACCTCGCGCCCGGTCCAGCCGGCGATCTGCTCGCCGATGCGCGTCTTCAGCACGTCGCGGGGCAGAAGAACGACGATCAGCAGAAGATCCGCCGCCACCGATCAGCGCGGCTGCCGCAACGAACCAGGCGAGGCGCTTCATTCCACTCGACATCCAAGCCTTGTGCCAGCCGCGGCCGATCGACCGCAATCGCGGCTCTCGGCTTGGCGCATTCGCGCGCCTGTGGCAATGCTTCGGGCCATCCGAAACCGGCATTATCGACCATGCGCGAAGGCCCGCTCTGGACTCCCGATCCGAAGACGCTTGCGGCGCTGCCGATCACCGCCTTCGCCGCGGAGGCCGAGCGCCGCTGCGGCCGGGCGCTCGCCGACTACGATGCGCTGCATGCCTGGTCGGTGTCGGATCCGGGCGCCTTCTGGGACCTCGTCTGGGACTTCTGCGGCGTCATCGGCGAGAAGGGCGCGCGGCGGCTCGCCGCGGGCGACTCGATGCGCGAGGCGCGCTTCTTCCCGGACGCGCGGCTCAATTTCGCGGAGAACCTGCTGCGCCAGACCGGCGGCGGCGACGGCGATCGTCTTTCGCGGCGAGGACAAGGTCGAGCGGCGCCTCAGCTGGGACGAGCTCCGCGCGCTCGTCTCGCGCCTGCAGCAGGCGATGAAGGCGGAAGGCGTCACCGTCGGCGACCGCGTCGCGGCGATGCTTCCGAACATGCCGGAGACGATCGCGGTCATGCTCGCGGCGGCCTCGCTCGGCGCGACCTTCTCCTCCTGCTCGCCGGATTTCGGCGAGCGCGGCGTGCTCGACCGCTTCGGCCAGATCGACCCAAAGCTCTTCTTCGCCTGCGACGGCTATTGGTACAACGGCAAGAAGGTCGAGGTCGCCGACAAGCTCAAGGCCGATCACGGCGCAGCTTCCAAGCGCCAGGAAGACGGTCGTCGTGCCCTATCTCGGCCGAGCCGAGGCGGTCGCGGCAGAGGCGTCGCGCGGCGTCTCGCTCGACGCATTCCTCGACGCCTTCGCGCCGGCGCCGCTCACTTCGAGCGGCTCCCCTTCAACCATCCGCTCTATATCCTCTTCTCCTCCGGCACGACCGGCGCGCCGAAATGCATCGTGCACGGCGCCGGCGGCACGCTTCTTCAGCATCTGAAGGAGCACCGGCTGCACTGCTCGCTTCAACCCGGCGAGAAGCTCTTCTACTTCACCACCTGCGGCTGGATGATGTGGAACTGGCTCGCGTCAGCGGCCTCGCCACCGGCGCGACGCTGCTCCTCTATGACGGCTCGCCGTTCTATCCGAGCGGCAACGTCCTCTTCGACTATGCGGCAGCCGAGACGATGACGATCTTCGGCACGTCGGCGAAATTCATCGACGCGGTGAAGAAGGCCGGGCTTCGGCCGCGCGACAGCCACGATCTCACGAGCGTGCGCATGCTGACCTCGACCGGCTCGCCGCTCGCGCCGGAGAATTTCGATTTCGTCTACGAGGCGATCAAGCCCGACATCCATCTCGCCTCGATCTCCGGCGGCACGGACATCGTCTCCTGCTTCGTGCTCGGCATACCGAACAAGCCGGTCTGGCGCGGCGAGATCCAGGGGCCGGGCCTCGGCATGGCGGTCGACGTCTATGACGAAAGCGGGCAAGCCGGTGCGCGGAGAGAAGGGCGAGCTCGTCTGCACCAAGCCGTTCGTGTCGATGCCGGTGATGTTCTGGAACGATCCCGACGGCGCCAAATATTCCGCCGCCTATTTCGAGCGCTTCCCCGGCATCTGGGCGCATGGCGACTTCGCCGAGTGGACCGAGCACGGCGGCATCATCATCCACGGCCGCTCCGACGCGACGCTCAACCCCGGCGGCGTCCGCATCGGCACGGCGGAAATCTACGCGCAGGTCGAGGGCATGCCGGAGGTTCTCGAAGCGCTCGCCATCGGCCAGGATTTCGAGGGCGACGTGCGCGTCGTGCTTTTCGTGCGGCTCGCACGAAGGCGTGACGCTGACGCAACGATCTGCAACGCGCGATCAAGACGAAGATCCGCACCGGCGCCTCGCCGCGCCACGTGCCGGCGAAGATCTTCGCGGTCGCCGACATCCCGCGCACGAAATCGGGCAAGATCACCGAGCTTGCCGTGCGCGACGTGGTGCACGGGCGCGAGGTGAAGAACAAGGAAGCGCTGGCGAACCCGGAGGCGCTGGAGCTTTACCGGGGGCTGGCGGAGCTGCAGGGATAGGAGCACGCCGAAGTGATCTACGAGATATGCGTGGATTCGGTCGCCGGCGTCCGCGCCGCGAAAGACGCCGGGGCCGACCGCGTGGAGCTCTGCGGCGATCTTCTCGAGGGTGGCATCACGCCAAGCCGCGGCATGATCCAGAAGGCGCGGAGCG
The DNA here is from genome assembly GCA_963778625.1 of uncultured Alphaproteobacteria bacterium. Classification (GTDB taxonomy): domain Bacteria; phylum Pseudomonadota; class Alphaproteobacteria; order Rhizobiales; family Afifellaceae; genus DASWJZ01. The sequence goes on along the minus strand of CAVZVB010000016.1, from coordinate 16,894 downwards.
TTGGAGACATCGGGCTCAACGTGATGATCCGGCCGCGCGGCGGCGATTTCCTCTTCGACGCCGACGAGTTCGCGGTGATGGAAGCCGACATCGATACCGCCAAAACCGAGGGCGCCGACGGCGTCGTGATCGGGCTTCTTTTAGCTAATGGCGAGATCGACGTGGCGCGCACGAAAGCACTGATCGCGCAGGCGCGGCCGCTCTCCGTCACCTTTCACCGCGCCTTCGACATGACGCCGAATCCCTTCGAGGCGCTGGAGACGCTGATCGGGCTGGGCGCCGAGCGCGTCCTTACCTCCGGTCAGGAGGCAAGCGTGCTCGAAGGTCTGCCGCTGGTGACCGAGCTCGTCAGGCGCGCCGGCGAGCGGATCATCGTCATGCCGGGCGGCGGCATCACGGCGCGCAATGTCGAGCGGATCGTCAGCGCCGCCCGGCCGCGCGAGATTCATTTCGCCGCGCTCGAAACCGAGTCGAGCGCGATGCACTATCGCCGAACCCACGTGTTCATGGGCGGCGAGCTGCGGCCCCCGGAATACGACCGGCTAGTCACTTCGCAGGACACGATTCGCTCGGTGATGGCAAAGGGTGCCCGGGTGATCTGCGTCCCCTCGTTAGGAATGGCGAGGATCGATCAAATGGGCCCGCCGACTTCGGCGGAGATCGAGGGGGATGCCTGCTTGCTCCTGCGTTCCCCTATCCCCGCATTCACCCGCGCCAGCACAATCACCGGGATGAGCCCCACCGCGACTATCGCCAGCGCGGCGATCGCGCCGTCCTCGTATGTGCCGCGCTTCGCCTCGCCGTAGAGCGCGGTCGCAAGCGTCGTGAAGTTGAAGGGCTGCAAGAGGAGCGTCGCGGGAAGCTCCTTCATCACGTCGACGAAGACGAGCATCGCCGCGGCGGCGATCGCCGGCGCGATCAGCGGCAGGTGGATGACGGCCAGAATCTTCGCCGGCCGTGAGCCGAGCGAGCGCGCCGCCATGTCGAGATGCGGGCTGACCTTGGCGAGGCCGGATTCGATGCCGCCGGCGGAGATCGCAAGGAAGCGGATCACGTATGCGAGGATCAGCGCAGCGCCGGAGCCGGTCAGGATCAAGCCGGTCGAGACGCCGAACGTGGCGCGCATGAAAGCGTCGACCGCGTTGTCGAGCGAGGCGAGCGGCACCAGAAGGCCGACGGCAAGCACCGTGCCCGGCACCGCGTAGCCGGTCGAGGCGAGCCTGACGATGAGCGGCGCGGCCGGGTTCTTCGAAACGCGGACGGAATAGGCGAGCACGAGGCCGACGAGGATCGCGACGATCGTCGCGATTGCGGCGAGCGTCACGCTGTTCCCGATCCAGACCGGGAGCGCAGCCGGCAGCCCGGCGACCTTCACGCGCTTCCACGAGGCGACGACCAGATAGCTCGCCGGCACCAGGAAGCCGAAGAAGATCGGCAGGAAGCAGGCGAGCGACGCACCGATACCGGCTGCGCGGGAGAGCGGCTGCGGCTCCGCCGCATGGTGCCGGCGCGAAGGTGCCGAGAAGATGCGCCGCCGCCTTGCCCAGCGCTCGATGAGCACGAGCGCGATCACGACGGCGAGCATGACGAGCGCGATCTGCGCCGCACCCTCGATGCTCATGCGCACGACCCAGGTCGTATAGACAGCGACGGTCAGCGTGCGGATGCCGAGGAATTCCGCGGCGCCGATGTCGTTCAGCGCCTCCATCAGACGCGAGGCTCGCGCCGACGGCGATCGCGGGACGCGCGAGCGGCACGGCGACGCGCAGGAAGACGCGCAGGCGGTTAGCGCCGAGCGTGCGCGCGACCTCCAGCGTCGCCGCCGACTGCATCAGGAAGAGCGCGCGCACCGGCAGATAGACATAGGGGTAGAGCACGACGCCGAGCAGGAAGATGCAGCCGTGGAGCGAGCGTATCTCCGGAAACCAGAGGTCGCGCGGGCGCGTGATGCCGAGGATTTCCCGAAGCGTCGTCTGCACCGGGCCGATCGGATGCATCACGTCGAGATAGGCGTAGGCGATGATGTAGGTCGGGACCGCCAGCGGCAGGAGCAGCGCCCAGTCGAAGACGCGCTTTCCCGGAAAGCGGAACATCGTGACGAGCCACGCCGTGCCGACGCCGATCACGATGGTCATGGCGCCGACGCCGGCGAGAAGCAGCACGGTCGTATAGATCGCGTGCGGCAGCACGTTGGCGACGAGGTTCGGCCATACGTCGCCGGAGCCGCGCGCCGCGAAAAAGGCGAGGCCGCCGAGCGGCGCCGCCACGACGGCGAGGATTGCGAGAGAGCCGGCGAGCCAGCCGAAATCGGCCGGGCAGCGCGCGGCGGGCGGCCGGCGCGCGCGCGGCTGACGATTGCCGTCATCGCGGCGAAGGTCATCTGCCGGCCCAGCTCTCCGACATCACATCTCGTGATCGAAGCCGACCTTGTCGACGAGCTCGCTTGCGGCGCGGCGGTGCGCGTAGATCTCGTGCAGCGGCAGCGGATCGATCTTCAGATCGCCGAACGCGGCGACGATCGGATCGATCTTCGCGCCGGCAAGCACCGGATATTCGTAGTTGCCGCTCGCATAGACCGCCTGCGCCTCCGGCGAGACGAGGAATTCGAGCAGCTTCACGGCGTTGTCGCGGTGCGGCGCGTATTTGGCGACCGCGGCGCCGGAGATGTTGACGTGCGTGCCGGCATGATCGGCGAAGGTCGGCAGGATCACCTTGATGGCGTTGCCCCATTCCTGCTGCTCGGGGCCGCCGGTGCCGGAGCGCATGAGGCCGACATAGTAGGAATTGCCGAGCCCGATGTCGCAGATGTCGGCGAGGATATCGCGCGCCACGTCGCGGTCGCCGCCGCCGGCGGTGCGCGCCGAGATTGTCCCGCAGCGCGGTCAGATATTCTTCCGTCTTCGCCTCGCCGTCCTTGGCGATCATCGCGGCGAAAAGCGCGTTGTTGTACGGGTGCTGGCCGGAGCGGATGCAGACGCGGCCCTTCCATTTCGGGTCGGCGAGATCCTCGTAGGTCATGGAGTCTTCCTTGACCCGCTCCTTGGAGGCGTAGATCACGCGCGCGCGCATCGACATCGCGAACCAATGGCCGTCGGGATCGCGCAAATTCGCCGGAACGGCCGCGTCGAGCACGTCGGATTTCACCGCCTGCGTCAGCCCGCGCTCGACCATGTCTTCAAGCATGCCGTAGTCGACGACCATGATGATGTCGGCCGGCGAGTTCTCGCCCTCCGCCGCAAGACGCTCGGCGATCCCGCTCTCGATGAAGACGGTGTTCGCCTTGATCCCGGTCTCTTTGGTGAAGGTGTCGAGGAGCGGCTGGATCAGCCCCGGCTCGCGGGTCGTGTAGACGTTGACCTCGTCGTCGGCGGCAAGAGCCACGCCGGCGGCAAGAGGCAACGGTCGCAACAAGAGCGGCGCGCCCGGCAAGGGCGCTCCAGCTCATCGGCATCGCATTCTCCCTCGAATGGGTTCAAGGCCCAGACAGGCATGGCCAATATAAGTAGACTCTGTTTATCGTCAACTAAAACCGCAATGTTCTCAGATATTTAGAACTGTTCTAAACCTGCAGCGCGCTCAGTTCGTCGGCTTGCAGCGTCAGGATGTAGGCGATGACGTTTCGCCATCTCTTCGCGCTTCAGGATCAGGTCGGGCATCTCCCGATGCGGATTCTGCAGGATGACGGAGAGCGCCGTGGCGGTCATGCCGGGCTCGGCGGCGATGCGCTTGAAGGTCGGCGCGCTCGGATGCGGCGAGAGCGCCTGATCGGCATCGACCGCGTGACAGTCGGCGCAGATCGTGCGGGCAAATGCATGCCCCTCCTCCGCGTTGCCGACATCGTCCTGGGCGGCTGCCGCGGTCGCGCCGAAGCAGAAAAAGCGAAGATCAGCGATGCCAAGACGCGCATGGAGGCCTCGGCCTTTTGCGCACGCGGGCGCAACACCGAGCAGACTGCACCGGGGCGGGACGTTCGGAATTGAGAGAAATCAAGGTTTGGCGGGCGAGACGCCATAAGTCGACGCCTCGTGAACCGAAGCCTCAACGACGTCAGGTATTTGGAACGATTCTGAAGCATCGGGGCAGGCGCTTCCGCGGGTCGTTTCATCCTTTCCGGCTTCAGCGCCAGGATGTGGGCGACGACCTCGCGGGCCGCACAGGCCGCCACCAGCCGGCGGAAAAAAGGGCGCGCGAAAATAAACCCTCGACTGCGCCGCCTTCTTGCAAAATCAAAGATTGCTATTAGCAAAATTGTAGAGCACTACTGAAAGTAGTTCCCGAAAATTCGCAATCTCGCAATTGTACTTGCGGCGAATCTTTGCAAACTATGGAGATATTAAATGAAAACTCTATATTTGGCAGTTGCTATCTGTGCCATGATTATTACTTCTTCAACTAGCACAATTGCAGCACCGACCTGTAATCAGGTCGCCTACGGCCCAAGCTGCTTCAGATGCTCGGCTGGGCCAACATGGCGAGCTGGAACAATATCGCCTGCAGCCACGACCAATCGACGGCGGGCGGATTCGCCGTCGTCGCCAATTGCGGAATTGTTGGAGTCCACGGGGCCATTCAAAGCGGTGCGGAACTCCAAAAGATACCCCGGCACTCGAATACCCTCCCGCGCTGATCCTCGTGTGAGACGATCGTCCTTGCGATGCGCCCGGGCCGGCATTGGGCCCGGGGCTCTTTCCGCCGGCACTACCCGACGGGAAAGCTTCCGCGGGCGCGACGATCGGTAGGTGACCAAAAAGGAGCGAGAGAATGTTCAGAAGAAACAGCTACTCCAAGCAGCGCGCACGTTATCTGATAGCTCTCGTGCTGGTGTCGATCGTCTCAAGCTTTCATGTCGGGCTGGCGCCGGCGTCGGCCCAGACCACCGCCTGGGGTTATGCTTGGCATGACGGCAAATGTTACAAGACGAACCGGTATTGGTGGATCGCCAAAGATGAGATGAAGCACGGCAATCTGACCTTTTGGCATGTGACTGCCTTATCATTCACGGAGTGCGTGAAGGCAGGGCCGAGCCCGGTCAGCCCTCGTTAGTACCAGACGGTATTGGGTGCGGGTCTAATTTGCCTCGGCGAATCCGTTCGCCGGCGTCCGTATTTTGACTTTGAAAATTGGTACAGCCGCTCGGAATTGAACCGAGGACCTTCGGATCCACAATCCGACGCTCTAACCAGCTGAGCTACGGCTGCACAGATGCGCCATCTCGGCGCGGCCGGACCCTAATTCAATCGGCCCGGCAATTTCAAGCGGAGCGGGCGGGAGCCGGGAGCGGGCCGCGAAACGGGGCGGCCGGCGCTTGCCCGCCGCCCGGGCGTTCAGTTGGCTGGCCGCCGATTGCGCCCGCACCGCGCGCCTTTCACCGTCGGGGCGAGGATCATGATCATCTGCCGGCCCTCGAGCTTCGGCTCGGCCTCGACCTTGGCCATTTCGGTCAGGTCGTCGCGGACGCGGAACAGAAGCTGGAGCCCGAGTTCCTGATGCGCCATCTCGCGGCCACGGAAGCGCAGGGTCATCTTCACCTTGTCGCCTTCGTCGAGGAAGCGCCGCGCCGCCTTCATCTTGGTGTCGTAGTCATGGGTATCGATGCTCGGGCGCATCTTGATTTCCTTGACCTCGACGGTCTTCTGCTTCTTGCGCGCCTCGGCCGCCTTCTTCTGCGCCTGGAACTTGTACTTTCCGTAGTCGAGGATCTTGACCACGGGCGGCTGCGAATTGGGGGATATCTCCACCAGATCGAGGCCTGCGTCCTCGGCGAGCTGGCGCGCCTCTTCGGTATCGACGATGCCGCGGTTCTGTCCTTCGGCGTCGACGAGCTGAACCTGCGGGATCCGGATCTCGTCGTTGATGCGGGGCCCCTCCTTGACGGTTGGGGCGGCACGATAGGGTCGGCGAATGGTCAGTTCTCCTTACGTTGTTGCATACGATGATAGATAGGCGGCGCCGGGCGCGGCTGCCACCTCACCGGCAGAATCCGGGGAAATCATCCACAAGTCAACTCGCGCGGGTCGTTTATCGTTTCGAGAAGCTGTCGGCGCGCGGCGAAGCAGCCGGTCGTAGAGCGGCGAGCGTCCTTGCCTGCATCGCATCGGTCGCGAAATCCTCGCGCGTGGCGGCGCGCGCGCGCCGAGCGCGCTCGCCGATTCCGCCGTGAGCCGCAACGCCGCGTCGATCGCCGCGGCAAGCGCCGCCGCGTCGCCCGGCGGCACGAGCCAGCCGGTGCGCTCGCCCTCAGCGACGCGCGGCGGCGCGAGCACCGTCTCATCCGTCGCGCCAAGCGCCGTCGCCACGACCGGCACGCCCATCGCGGCGGCTTCCACGGCCGTGCGGCCGAAGGCCTCCGCCTCGGTCGAGGCAACGACGGCGACGTCGGCGAGCGCAAAAGCCGCCGGCGCGTCGTCGCGATGGCCGACGATCCTGACGCGACTCGTCGACGCCGCGCGCTTCCGTCAGCGCTTGAAGCTCGCGCCGGTAATCGTCGCGGCCCTGCGCATCGCCGACGAGCACGGCGACGAGGTCGGCGCGTCCGGCAAGCGGCGGCAGCGAAAGCGCCTCGATCAGAACACGCTGGCCCTTCCATCCGGTGAGCCGCGCGAGCTGCAGGATGACGCGCTCGCCGCCGGCGAGCCCGAAGGCGCGGCGGAGCGCGGCGCGGCGCTCTTCGTCGACGGCCTTCGGATCGAAGCGCGCGAGGTCGATGCCGCGCGGAATCATTGCGATCCGCGACGCGGGCGTCGCGTAGCGCTCGCGGATCAGCCGGGCAGTGAACTCCGAATTGGCGATGACGATGTCTGCCTGCCGCCATCACCGAATTGTAGAAGCGCTTCGCAGTACCGCTTTCGGCGTAGATGCCGTGGTAGGTGGTGACGAAGGAGACGCGGGTCAGCCGAGAGGCGAGCCGCGCCGACCAGGCTGGCGCGCGGCTTCGCGCGTGGACGATGTCGACCCTTTCGCGCCGGATCAGCGCAGCGAGCCGCGCGACGTTCGCGGCCATGACCAGCGGATTTTTCGATCCGACCGGCAGGCGATAGAGCACGCCGCCGGCCCTTGTGAGATCAGACTCGAGCCGGCCGCCTTCGCTTGCCACGAGCGCGCGATCGCCGCGCGCCGAAAGCGCTGCCGCAATGTCGATTGCGGCGCGCTCCGCTCCGCCGGTGTCGAGCGACGGAATGACCTGAAGCACGCTCAGCACGCGGCGCGCTCAACTAGGCGGCATGGGCTTGACGGCATTTCAGGCTTCCCGCACCTCGGTTACGTCGCTTGCGGAGGCGTCGCTTGGGGCAAGGAATAGGATGAGCCGGGCGCGATTGAAACATTTGACGGTCGGCGCGGGCGTCGCGGAGCGCGACATCGCGCTGATCGAGCGGCCGGGCAAGCCGCCGGCACTCTTCTGGCTCGGCGGCTTCCGCTCCGACATGCAGGGGTCGAAGGCGGCGGCGCTCGATGCCTGGGCGGCAGAAGAAGGTCGCGCGGCGACGCGCTTCGACTATTCCGGGCACGGCCAGTCGGGCGGGCGCTTCGAGGACGGCACCATCTCGCGCTGGCTGGAAGAGGCGGAAGCGGTTTTCGATTCCGCGACCAAAGGCCCGCAGGTGCTCGTCGGCTCGTCGATGGGGGGATGGATCGCGCTGCTTCTCGCAAAGCGCCTCACCGAGCGCGGCGCGGGCGAGCGGCTGAAGGCATGTCGTGCTCCTCGCACCCGCCGTCGACATGACCAAGGACCTGATGTGGGACGAAATGAGCGCCGCGGAAAAGCGGCGCATGAAGAAGAACGGCTTTCTCGCGCAGCCTTCCGAATATTCCGACGAGCCAGACATCATCACGCTGGCGCTGATCGAAGACGGCAAGACGCACCTCTTCGGGGAGCATCCGATCGAGACCGGCTGCCCGGTCCACGTCATCCAGGGCATGCAGGACCCCGACGTGCCGTGGGGCCACGCGGTCAAGCTCATGGAGCACCTCGCCTTCGACGACGCCGTGCTGACGCTGGTGCGCGACGGCGACCACCGGCTATCGCGGCCGGAGGACATCGCGCGGATGATCCGCGCGGTCGCGACGTTGGTCGAGGGCTGACGAAACGCGAAAGCGGCGGAGCGTTTCCGCTCCGCCGCGCCACTGGACTGGAGGGTCTAGGTGGCTGTTAGGCGAGGTAGGGCAGCGCCATGACGGCGGTCGAAACGGCGGTCAGGCCGACAAACGCCGCGGTGCGGATCGCCAAATACTTCACGATGCTGGTCTTGGTGGTCATGACACGTCCCCCGAAATTCGTTGTGCCCAGATTAGCGCGCGAAGCGTTTCCGGCATTTGCCGTCATCGCGGCGAAAAAGGTTTCGTCGGCTCGTCGGTTTGTTTCTCCGAACTCTTCGGCAAGAAACAATCGGCTGCGCTTCGGGTTCCCAAACCGGCGGAGGATTCGACTTTTCCGGCGTTTCGTGCGCACGGAACCGGCATGCCGACAGAGGTCAAAATCTGCGGGCTTTCCGAGGAGGAAAGCGTCGACGCCGCGCTTGAGGCGGGGGCCGATTTCGTCGGCTTCGTGTTCTTTCCGCCAAGCCCGCGGAACCTCGCGCCGGAGCGCGCGGCCGCACTTGCGAAGCGTGCGCGCGGCAAGGCGCAGATCGTGGCGCTCACCGTCGACGCGGACGACGCACTGCTCCGGGCTATCTCCGAGACGCTTCGCCCCGATCTCCTCCAGCTGCACGGACGCGAGACGCCGGAGCGCGTCGCGGCAGTGCAGGCGCTGACCGGGTGCGCCGTGATGAAGGCGCTCCTGGTCGCGACCCGCGCCGACCTTGACGCCGCAGCAAGCTATGCAGCGGTCCGAGCGCTTCCTGATCGACGCCAAGCCGCCCAAGGACGCGACACGTCCCGGCGGCAACGCCGTCGCCTTCGACTGGTCGATTCTCGAAGGCTTCGCGCCGGCAAGGCCATGGCTCCTTGCCGGCGGGCTCGACCCCGACAACGTCGCCGCCGCGCTGCGGCTGACCGGAGCGCCCGGCGTCGACGTCTCCTCCGGCGTTGAAAGCGCGCCGGGCAAGAAGAGCGTAGACCGCATCCGCGCCTTCGTCCGCGCCGTGCGCGACCACGACCGCGTCGCGCAACCGGCGCGGCGCATGGCCGGCTGACGGAGCTTTGCAATGAACGTCCCGCAGCCCAACACCTACCGTTCCGGCCCCGACGAGCGCGGCCGCTTTGGCCTTTTCGGCGGGCGCTTCGTCGCCGAGACGCTGATGCCGCTCGATCCTCGAGCTCGAAAAAGCCTATGAGGACGCGAAGAACGATCCGGCCTTCGAGAAAGAGCTGACCGGCCTCGGCACGCACTACACGGGCCGGCCGAGCCCGCTCTATTTCGCCGAGCGGCTGACGGAGCATCTGCGTGAGGTCTCGGCGGCGTCAGGCCGAAGCGGCGGCGCCAAGATCTACTTCAAGCGCGACGAGCTGAACCACACCGGCAGCCACAAGATCAACAACTGCCTCGGCCAGATCCTGCTCGCGCGGCGCATGGGGAAGACGCGCATCATCGCGGAGACCGGCGCCGGCCAGCACGGCGTCGCCGCCGCCACGGTCTCGGCGCGCTTCGGGCTTCCCTGCATCGTCTACATGGGCGCGACCGACATCGAGCGGCAGAAGCCGAACGTCTTCCGCATGAAGCTCCTCGGCGCCGAGGTCGTGCCCGTCACCTCCGGCGCCGGCACGCTTGAAGGACGCCCTGAACGAGGCGCTGCGCGACTGGGTCACGAATGTCGAGACCACCTACTACATCATCGGCACGGCGGCCGGCCCGCATCCCTATCCGGCGATGGTGCGCGACTTCCAGTCGGTGATCGGCAACGAGGTGCGCGAGCAGATCATGGACGCGGAGGGCCGGCTTCCCGACGCGCTCGTCGCCGCGATCGGCGGCGGCTCGAACGCGATCGGCCTCTTCCATCCCTTCCTCGACGACCGCGAGGTCGCGATCTACGGCGTCGAAGCGGGCGGGCACGGGCTCGACGTGCCGAACGGCCATGCCGCCTCGATGACCGGCGGCTCACCGGGCGTGCTCCACGGCAACCGCACCTATCTTCTTCAGGATGGAGACGGGCAAATCCTGGAAGGCCACTCGATCTCCGCCGGGCCTCGATTATCCCGGCGTCGGGCCGGAGCATTCGTGGCTGAAGGACACGGGCCGCGTCACCTACGTGCCGGCGACGGACCGGGAGGCGCTCGACGCCTTCCAGCTCTGCACCAAGCTCGAAGGCATCATCCCGGCGCTGGAGCCGGCGCACGCGCTGGCGCAGGTGATCAAGCTCGCGCCGGAGATGGAGCGCGACAAGATCATTGTCATGAACATGTGCGGCCGCGGCGACAAGGACGTGTTCACGGTCGGGAAGATTCTCGGGTTTGAGCTTTAAGCGGAGAGTGCCGTTCAGATGCTCCGGCGCTTTCCGAAGCCTCGAGGTCGTTCCGAGGGCTGATTCCGGGTGACTGCGCGGGGCGTTTCGGCCTCTCTCCGTTCGGCTCGTTCGCTCTCCAGCCGAGCCTTCTGACGAGCGATCATCGCGTCGATGCTGTCGGCATCGGAATCCTCCGGATCATCATCCAGGGCGGCGGACGGGAAGAATCGTCTCGAACCTTCCGCGCTCCCAGTCGCCACGCTCCAGCTTTCGCGCGGACGGATCGAAGCGTTTACGGCCTCAACAACGAGCGGGTAGAGCAGCCAGGCGGCGAGAAGCCCATAAAGCCACGACGACAGCGCTCCGGTAACAATCGTCAAAAGGATCGCAGCAAGCGCGTGCCGCCATTTTCCCTTTATCAGGAAGTAGATCGGTCCAAGCAGCAGGCACCAGAGCCACGACATCCGGCCGGCCTGAAGGTCATCGTGGCTGCTGTTCGAACGCATGAGATTCCGTGTCGTCCACGGCTGAAGCCGCTCTGCTTCTCGCACTCATGAGTGTCGAGCGCAGATCGTGAGCGGCGGGATAAGGGACGTGGTTGCCGCCCGGTGAACAACAGCGCGCTTGTAAAGCGTCGGCGCCGGCCGGCGCTTCTCTATGCTTGACGATCACTGGAAGGTAATGCGCCCCTCGACCTTGGCGTCGACCTTCCCGGCCGCGGCGATGTAGTCGATGACGTCGCTCGCCATCAGCTTGCCGCCGCGCGCGCCGATCAGGACCTTGCCGCCGGCGAGCGCCGTATAGCCGTCGCCGCCGTTCATCATGAAGTCGTTCGTCGCCACTTGTAGGTCGCCGCCGGATCGAGCGGCTTGTCGCCGACCATCACCGAGACGACGCGGCTTCCCGCCGGCTGCTTGAGATCGGCCACCACCTTCAGCCCGGAAACCTGCGGGAACCGGCCGGCGCCGTCCTCGACCTGGCTGAAGCCGTTCTCCAGCGCGTCGTGCACCTGCTGGCCGGTCACCTCGGTCACCACGGTGACATTGCCGAACGGCAGCTCGGTCAGGATGTCGCTGCGCGTCAGCACCGTGCCGGCATCGTATTGCCGGTCGGCGCGGATGCCGCCGCCATTGGTGATCGCGATGTCGGCCTTGGTGGCGGCGCGCATGGCGTCGGCGATCAGGTCGCCGATCGCCGATTCCTCGCTGCGCACGATGTTGCGGCGCGAATCGAGCGGGCCGTCGGTGGCGCCGATCTCGACGTTCAGGCTCTCGTCGAGCTTCGCCTTGAAATCGTCGACCAGCTTCTGGGTCTCAGGGTCCGGCGTCACGGAACGGGTGTTGATGAAGCGGAACGACGGCTCCCAGGAAATCGAGCGCTTGCCGTCCTTCTCCGTGATGTCCACCGTCAGGTCGACCGGGGAGAGGTATTTCGCCTCCGTCGACGTCTCGACATAGGCGGTGATGCCGTCATAGCCGGTCATGTAATCGTGATCGTCGCCGGAGACGATCACGTCGAAGGCATGGCTCGCCATGATGGCGCGGTCATAGGCGTGGTCGCCCTGGATCACACCTATGACGAGGTCGGCGCCATCGGCGCGCGCCGCCTTGGCGCCGTCGATCGCAGACTGGACGGTATCGCCGAACTTCCAGTCGCCGGGGCTCGACACTTCCGGCGTCGTGTCCTGCGCGACCGGGACGAGCGCGACCTTGAGGCCGGCGATCTCCTTCACCATCGTGCCGCCGAGGCCGTCGATCGGCGTTCCGTCGGCGTGCGTCACATTGATCGCCGCCCACGGGTATTTCGACATCTTCACCTTGTCGAGGAAGTTGTCCGGGCCGAAGTCGAATTCGTGGTTGCCCGGCACGGCGATGTCGAACGGCACGAGATTGGTCAGCTCGATCGTGTTCGCGCCCTTGTCCAGGCCCGACAGCAGCGAGGGCGACAGCATGTCGCCGTCGAAGACGTAGAGCGTGTTCGGATTGTTCGCCTTTCCAGCCTTGGCCACGGCGTTCAGACGGGCGAACCCGCCCGAGTCCTTCACGCCGGCAAAATTGTAGATGTCGCCGACGCCGAGAATGGTCAGCTTGACGGTTTCTGCTTGCGCCGGCGTAAGCGCAATTGATGCAAGGGCGGCAGCGCCGGCGAGAGCCGGCAAGCTTGCTCAGGCGGGTGAACATTGCGGTCTCCTCGTCGCGAGAATCTTCAATTAGGCCGAAGATAATCAGTTTTATCACAGGCGCGAAATCGCGTCCGCGCGACGCGAACCGCCGCAAGCCGAAACCGCGGCCGAGCGACGACCCGCCTTTTCCGGCCATGCGGGAGTGTGATACCGACACCTATGACCCGCATCGACCGCCGTTTCGCCGAGCTGAAAAAGGCCGCAAGGCCGGGGCTGGTGACGTTCGTCACCGCCGGCGACCCGGACTACGACACGTCGCTCAAGATCCTGAAGGCGCTGCCGTCCGCCGGCGCCGACATCGTCGAGCTCGGCATGCCGTTCTCCGATCCGATGGCCGACGGACCGGCGATCCAGGCGTCCGGCAAGCGTGCGCTCGACAACGGGCAGACGATGGTGAAGACGCTTAAGATGGTGCGCGCCTTCCGCGAAGCGGATCAAGACACGCCGATCGTTCTGATGGGCTACTACAACCCGATCTACATCTACGGCAACGACCGCTTTCTCGCCGATGCAAAGGCGGCCGGCGTCGACGGGCTCATCGTCGTCGACCTGCCTCCGGAGGAGGACGAGGAGCTTTGCCTGCCGACCATGAAGGCGGGGCTGAATTTCATCCGCCTCGCGACGCCGACCACCGACGACCGACGGCTTCCGGCGGTGCTTAGGAACACATCCGGCTTCGTCTATTACGTTTCGATAACCGGCATCACCGGCACGAAGACGCCGGACCGGCTGCGCGTCGCGGAGGCGGTTGACCGTATCAAGCGGCATACCGATCTACCGGTTGCGGTCGGCTTCGGCGTAAATACGCCGGAGCAGGCGGCCGCGATCGGCCGCAACGCCGATGGCGTCGTCGTCGGCTCGGCGCTTGGTCAGGGCCGTCGAAAAGAGCCTCGGCGCGGACAAACGCGCGACGGAAAGCACCGTTCGTGCGGTGACCGATCTTGTGGCGGCGCTCGCCCAGAGCGTGCGCGCCTCCCGCCTGATGGCGGCGGAATAGAGGATATTGGGTTGGCAAACTGGATCGAAAACGTCGTCCGCCCGCGCATCCGTTCGCTGTGGCAAAAGCGCGAGACGGCCGAGAACCTCTGGGTCAAATGCCCGGAGACGGGCGAGATGGTGTTCCACAAGGACCTTGAGGCGAACCAGTTCGTCTTCCCGAACTCCGGCTATCACCAGCGGATCGACGCGCGCACGCGCCTCCGCCTGTTCTTCGACGACGGGCGCTTCGACACGCTGCCGCTGCGGCAAGTCGCCGTCGACCCGCTGCGTTTCCGCGACGAGCGCCGCTACACGGAGCGGCTCAAGGCGGCAAAGGCGAAGACCGGGCTCGATGACGCGGTTCTGCTTGGCACCGGCACCGTCGACGGCGTCGGGCTCGTCGCCGCGGTGCAGGATTTCGACTTCATGGGCGGCTCGCTCGGCATGGCCGCCGCCGAGGCAATCATCGCCGGCGCCGGGGCTGCGATCGAGCGCCATCAGCCCTATCTGGTCTTCGCCGGATCGGGCGGCGCGCGCATGCAGGAGGGCATTCTTTCCCTGATGCAGCTGCCGCGCACGACGATCGCCATCGACCAGGTGAAGGAAGCCGGGCTTCCCTATATCGTCGTCCTCACCAATCCGACGACGGGCGGCGTCACCGCGTCCTACGCCATGCTGGGAGACGTGCATCTGGCGGAGCCCGGCGCGCTCGTCGGCTTTGCCGGCCCGCGCGTCATCGAGCAGACGATCCGGGAGAAGCTGCCGGAGGGCTTCCAGCGCTCCGAGTACCTGCTCGAACACGGCATGGTCGACATCGTCGTGCACAGGCACAAGCTCAGGGAGACCGTCGCCCGCCTCTGCCGACTGATGATGAAGCTGCCGCCGCCCAACCATCCGCCGCTCGAGTACGGCTCGGGGAACGGTGCCTGGAACGGCGCAGGCAATGGCGCCGCCGGAGAACCGGAGGTCGCGCCCCCGAAAGCGGATCAAACTCCCGCCGCTGCAAACTAGCACAACAACGGAGTCTGGCAGTGCGCCGCCTGAAGGTCCACCTAGCGCTTTCGGCGTCAACCCAACACGTCAGAGGCTTAGTAAATGAGCGATATTGCTTCCATCCTTGAGCGAATTTCGGGTCTCCACCCCCAAAAAATCGACCTTTCGCTGAACCGCATACGGCGGCTTCTTGTCGACCTCGACAACCCGGAGAAGCGCCTCCCGCCAGTCATACACATCGCGGGAACGAACGGAAAAGGAAGCGTTCTTGCCTATTTGGAGGCGATATTACATTCCGCCGGTCAGCGAGTACACGCCTTTTCATCTCCTTATCTACAACGTTATAATGAGTATATACGCCTTGCTGACAGCACGCTGACTCTACCGATCTCTGACGACTATCTATTGGCTCTCCTCTCGAAAGTCGAAACCGTCAACGACGGCCGCCCGATAACATTCTTCGAGGCCGCCACTGCTGTTGGACTTCTCGCTTTTTCTGAAGTTCCCGCGGACATTTTGCTGCTGGAGGTCGGACTTGGCGGCCGTTTCGACTCGACAAATGTTGTTGACGCTCCCGCCTTGACTGTGATTACACCAATAGGTATAGATCACACGGAATTCCTCGGCGAAAGTATCACAGGTATTGCCTACGACAAGGCCGGCATAATAAAATCGGGTGTTCCCTGCGTTGTTTCCGCTCAGAACTGACGCCGTATATTCTGTTATAGATAGCGTAGCACGATCGCAGCATTCTCGTACTTTTGTTCAAGGTCGTGATTGGAACTCTGTTGAGCAGTCGGGCCGCTTTGTCTACCGGGACGAGTCTCTGCTTTTTGATTTGCCTGTGCCTCGCCTTCGTGGGCGCCACCAGATACTGAACGCGGGCGTAGCTGTTGCTGCGGCCACGCAGTTGGCCGAGTTCAAGGTTACAAGGCGAGACTTGGAATTCGGCCTCCGCACGGTGTACTGGCCGGCGCGTCTTGCACTGCTTCGGACGGGCCCCCTCCACAACTCTGCTCCCCCGGGCAGCGAGGTCTGGCTCGATGGTGCGCATAACGCCGCCGCTGCGGCAGTAGTTGCGGAGGCCATGGCAGATGCAGAAGCGCAACGACCCCTTCCGCTGTACCTAGTTTGTGGAATGATGGAGCGGAAGGATGCATTCGCATTCTTCGTACAATTCGTCGGACTGGCAAAGAAGGTGCTGACGGTAAACATTGCCGACGCCGATGAGGCATATACTGACGTCGCGCTCGCCGAGAAAGCAAAGCTTGCAGGTCTCGATGCAATTGCGATGGACAGCGTCACAACCGCGCTCGTCGGCGTCAGGGATATGGCCAACGGACCAGTGCGAATCTTAATCTGCGGATCATTGGTTCTCGCTGGTCAGGTTCTGGCCAGCAACGAAGAGTTCGTTTGGAAAGACCCGGTAGAGGCGTAGCAGGTGCCCCGTACGGTTCACCTTACGCTTTCGGCGCCACGCGCTCGCTTACTCCGAAGCCGGCCGCCACCTCAGCGACCGGCCGGCCCTCCTCGACAATCCGTCTCACCATCGCCGTTCGACCGAGCGCTGTCATCCGGGCATTCTGGCGGGCATTCTGGTGCGGGTTGTTCATCCTCGCGGTCTTCAGTGAATCGTCTCGCAACGACCACCTTCAGACCGTCAGATCGGATGAACAACCTCCTTAGACGCCACAGCTAGGCCGCGGCGTTCTGGATCCACTTCTGCAGATCGCTCTTCGGCCCGGCACCGACCTTCATGTCGACCGGCTCGCCGTTCTTGAAGAGGATCAGGGTCGGGATCGAGCGCACGCCGTACTTGATCGTGGTCTGCTGGTTCTCGTCGATGTTGAGCTTGACGATCTTCACCTTGCCGTTGAGCTCGCTCGAAAGCTCCTCCAGGTGGGGTGCGATCATCTTGCAGGGGCCGCACCACTCCGCCCAGAAATCCACGACGACCGGCTCTTTCGAGGCAAGGACGTCGGCGGCGAAGTTGCTGTCGGTTACGGCGGCGGTCATTTGGGTCTCCTGAGGGATTCGTTGACCAGAAGGTAGGAAGCCGACCTTTCCCGGTCAAGGAAACGGATTGGCGCAGATCTGAAGGCCCGCCAGCGCCTGTTCCATCGTCTCCGGTGGAATTGGCATGACCTTCGGCGCGCCCTCCGGGTCCCCGCTGAAAACCAGGGTCGCGGAGACCGCCACGCCCGGCTCCATGTCCATCAGAAGCCGGCGATAGAGCGCAAGCTGAAGGACATAGGCCGGGTCGATCTCGGCCGGCGCCGCCGGGATTCGCCGGTCGGTCTTGAAATCGACCAGGTGCCAGCCCGCGGCATCGCGAAGAAGCCGATCGATCCGCCCGCTCACG